>CAWEPD010000001.1:0-11589 GCA_963810875.1 uncultured Gaiellaceae bacterium
CTCGGCGCCGGCATCCCGTTCAACGTCGCGCACGCGGCCGGCAACGTCGTCCTCGCCCTCGTCGCGGGCCCGGAGCTGCGGCGCGTGCTCGAGCGCTTCGAGCGGCGCGGTCGCACCGACGTGGTGTGGGCGTGAAGCTGCTCGCGATCCTCGCGGCCGCAACGGCGCTCGCGACGCCCGCCGGCTACGTCGCCTCCCAGCAACGCGACGACGGCGGCTTCGGCGGCGCGCAACTGACGGCGTGGGCGACGCTCGGCCTCGCCGCCTCGGGTGCGGAGCCGCAGGTGCTCGAGCGCGCGGCTGCGTACCTCGCGCAGCAGGAGCCGCAGGAGCCCACCGAGGTGGCGCTCGTCGCCCTGGCCAGAAGCGCCGCAGGAGAGCGGCCGACCGCGCTCCTTCCCCGCCTGCGCGCCCATCGGCCCGGGAAGCTCCTGAACGCCACGATCTGGATCATTCTCGCGCTCCGCCAGGCCGGGGAGCCCGCACCGCCGCCGCTCGTCCGTTCGCTCCTCGCCGCGCAGCGGCGCTCCGGCGGCTGGTCGTGGCACTCCTCGGGCGCTCCCGACACGAACGACACCGCGGCGGCGATTCAGGCCCTCCGCTCGGCCGGCGTCACCGGCGCCCCGATCGACCGCGCCGTCGCCTTCCTCCGCCGCCACCAGAACCGTGACGGCGGCTTCGAGCTGACCGACGGCCGCGGCTCGGACGCCCAGTCGACCGCGTGGGCGATTCAGGCCCTCCTCGCGGCCGGCCGGGCGCCCGGGCCTGCCGCGTTCGGCTATCTCGCGCGCCTCCGCCGGCCCGACGGGAGCTACCGCTACTCGGCGCGCTACGCGACGACGCCCCTCTGGGTGACCTCGCAGGTGCTCCCGGCGCTCGCCCGCAAGCCGTTCCCGCTTCGTTCGTGAGCCGCCGGTAAGGACGATCCGCCGGTCCGAACCTCTCGGCGTCCCGGGCCGAATGCTCGGCACACAACCGGGAGGGTCCCATGAACCGCACACGCTTGCTCCTGCTCGTCACGGCGCTCCTCTGCGCGGCCGGCCTCGGTCGCGCGGGCACGGCCGGCGCCGCCGAGCTCTTCTACGGCGTCGATACGGAGAATCGCCTCGTCAGCTTCGACTCCGACACGCCGAACGCGATCACCCGCACCTCGTTCACGGGCCTGCCGGCCGGCGAGCAGATCGTCGGGCTCGACCAGCGGCCGGCGAACAAGCAGCTGCTCGGGCTCTCGAGCGCGAGCCGCCTCTACCGGATCGACGTCGCGACCGGGGCCGCCACCGTCGTCGGCACCGCACCGTTCACGACGGCGCTCGCCGGCACCTCGTTCGGCTTCGACTTCAACCCGACGGTCGACCGGATCCGCATCACCACCGACGCGCGCCAGAACCTGCGTGCCCATCCCGACACCGGTGCCGTTGCGTTCGTCGACGGCGTCCTCACCTACGCGGCGGCCGATCCCGGCGCGGCCTCGACGCCGCGGATCGTCGGCTCCGCGTACACGAACAGCGTCGCGGGCGCCACGACGACGACGCTCTTCGACCTCGACGCGGGCCGTGACTTCCTCACGATCCAGAATCCGCCCAACGCCGGCACGCTCGTCAGCGTCGGTGCGCTCGGCGTCGACGCGGGGGACAACGCCGGCTTCGACATCTCCTCGGTCGACGGCGTCGCCTACGCCGCGCTCCAGGTCTCGCCGAGCGTCTCGTCGGGCCTCTACCGGATCAACCTGACGACCGGCGCGGCCACCCTCGCCGGCCGGATCGGCGGCGGCACGGCGCTGCGCGCGCTCGCGGCGGTCGGCACCGCTCCCGCCGACACCGACGACGCCGGCGCTCGGGCTCGCCGTCGCCTACTCGTCCAAGCTCGGCACGCTGCTTCGGAGCGGGCTGAACGTCCGCGCGACCTGCTCGGAGAGCTGCTCCCTCACCGCGCGGATCCTCCTCGGCTCGCGCCAGATCGGCGGCGGCAAGACGATCACCACCGACCTCGCCGGCCCGACGACGTTCCGCGTGGGCTTCGCCACGGCGGCGAAGAAGCAGTACGCCCGGAATCGCAACCTGACGCTCTCGCTCGTCGTCACCGCCCGCGACGCGGCCGGCAACACCGTCACGAAGCGGACGACGCTCCGCGCCCGCCGCTAGACCGGTTCTCCTCGACACTCGCCGCTGGGTTCCTAGTAACGGTCTGTTACTAGGTTCCTAGCGGTCGAGGATGTACGCGTAGCGATTCTCGATCGGCGTGTATCCCAGCCGATTGTTGATCGCGAGCATCGGCGCATTCGTCTCGTCGTTCTCGGTCAGCACGAGCTCGATCCCGAGCTCCGCGAGCTGCCGCATGACACCCAGCTTCGCGAGCCGCGCGAAACCGCGACCGCGATACGCGCGCAGCGAGCCGGTATAGGCGTTCAGCGCGCGGCGCGACTCGACGTCGACCATCACGTAGGTGGCCGCAACCGCCCGCCCGTCCACGACGACCGCACGGCTCAGCTCGAGGTCGAGATCGGGGTGCTCCCAGTAATCGCGCACCCACTGCTCGTACTCGACGGCGTCGATCGGGTCGTCGCCGGGCTCGTCGAGCACCGACTCGGCATCGACGACGAACGTCTGCTCGGGGCCGACCTCGAGCAGCGACGCGATTCGCGCGTCGGCAGAATCGAGCTCGCCGGTGTCGACGACGCGCGGATCGACGCCCGACACCCGACGCGTGTGCGTGTGCCGGAAGCCGTACCGCTCGGGGAAGCCGCGGCCGGCCTCGTTGGCGTTCGTCTGGATCCGAGCCGAGTCCCCGAGATAGGCCAACGCCCGCTCGACCAACGCCGTGCCGATTCCGCGACACCGGTGCGACTCGAGGATCCAGACGCCCAGGTAGCCGCTCCGCGCCGAGGTCTCGTAGTCGACGCCCGCGCTTCCCCAGCCGACGAGCCTCTCGCCCTCCCTTGCCGCCCACCAATTGCGGCGCGCCTCGGTCGGCGCCTGCAGCAGCCGATGACGCGACCCCGCCACGGTGGCGACGCGCGTCCGGTCGACCTCGTTCTGAAGCGGCACCGCATCCGCGATGTCGTCGACGTCCCCTTCCCGGATCGAGACTGCCATCGCGCGCCGACGCTAGCATCGAACGAATGCCCGTCGCCTCGCCCGAGACCTACCTCGCGAACCTGAATCCGGCCCAGCGCGAGGCCGTTCTCCACACGGAGGGGCCGCTGCTCGTGATCGCGGGCGCCGGCTCGGGGAAGACGCGCGTCCTCACCCACCGCGTCGCGCACCTGATCTCGACGCAGGGGGTGAAGCCGAACGAGATCCTCGCGATCACGTTCACGAACAAGGCCGCGGGGGAGATGCGCGAGCGGCTGACGACGCATGCTCGGCCCGGTCGCGCGGGCGATCTGGATCCTCACCTTCCACTCCGCCTGCGGCCGCATCCTCCGCGCCGAGGCCGAGCGGCTCGGCTATCGCTCCAACTTCACGATCTACGACTCGGCGGATCAGGTGCGGCTCGTCAAGCAGTGCCTGGAGGAGCTCGACAAGGATCCGAAGCGCTTCGTCCCCCGCGGGATCCACGTCCAGATCTCGAACGCGAAGAACCTCCTGCTGACCCCGGCGCTCTACGCGGAGCGGGTCGCGTCCTTCTACGACCAGACGGTCGCCGAGGTCTACGCGCTCTACCAGAAGCGGCTCCACGCCTCGAATGCCGTCGACTTCGACGACATGCTGATGCTCACCGTCGAGGCGCTCGAGCGCTTCCCGGAGGCGCGCGCTCGCTGGCAGAAGGCGTTCCGCTACGTGCTCGTCGACGAGTACCAGGACACGAACCACGCCCAGTACCGCTTCCTCCAGATCCTCGGCGAGCACCACCAGAACGTCTGCGCCGTCGGCGATCCCGATCAGTGCCTCGTGGCCGGGACGATGGTGACGATGGCCGATGGATCGGCGAAGGCGATCGAGACCGTGCGCGTCGGGGACGAGGTGCTTTCGTGCCGAGGGAGCGGCGTCTTCGGGCCTTCGCCGGTCACACGGGTGCACGAATCGTCGAGGCGAGCTGGGATCGCGATCACGACCGCGGCGGGCCGCCGCATCGTGTCGACTCCCGAGCACGTTCATTTTGCCGGTTTCAAGGCCGGGAGAACGCCGCAGTTGCACATGACGTACCTGATGTGGAAGGCCGGAACGGGGTTCCGGATCGGCGTCTCGCGGACGTACACGCGGGGTCAGCGGACTCCGATTCCGGGACCGGCGATGCGGATGAACCAGGAGCACGCCGACGCAACCTGGGTGATCTCGGTGCACTCTTCTGATGCCGACGCTCGCGCGGATGAGACGCTGCTCTCGCTCAGGTACGCGCTGCCGACGCTCCCGTTCGTCGCGCGTCCGGTCGCGGGTAGCGAGTCACGCGGCCTGGTGGGAAGCCAGGTACAGCTCGACCGCATCTTCGGCGCGCTCGACACAGAGACCGGGGGGCGCAATCTCCTCGAAGACCTCGGGTTGAGCTTTGAGCACCCGCACTTCAGCGCCGCCACGACGACGAGCGGCGCTCGTATCCGACGCAGACTGACCGTCGCGCTCTGCGGCGATCCGCGCGGAACCGGGCCGTTGCACCGCGTCTCGCTTTTCGGTTACGACGATGAGGGGCGAAAGGCGCTGCAGGGGCTCGGTCTATCCCTCCGACCGGCGTATCGGGGCTCCTCAGGCTGGCGCTACGAGACGTGTCACGCCGACTATCGTCGCATCGCTCAGACAGTCGAGCAGATCCAATCGGCGCTGCCTGTCTCCGTGCGATTCACGGCGCGGCTCGCCTCACCTGGCGGCGAGACCGGGAAGGAGCGGAACTCGCTTCCGTTCATGCCCGCATCAGCCGTTCGTCCCGGAATGGTGATGGTCGACGAGGACGGCGAGTTCGATCTCGTCGAGCGCGTCGAACAGGTCGTCCTCGACCGGCCGGTCTACGACCTCGACGTCGAGCGCACGCACAACTTCGTCGCGAACGGTCTTGTCACCCACAACTCGATCTACGCCTTCCGCGGGGCCGACATCCGCAACATCCTCGAGTTCGAGCGCGACTTCCCGGAGACGCGGACGATCGCGCTCGAGCAGAACTACCGCTCGACGAACGCGATCCTCGAGTCGGCGAACGCGGTGATCGCCAACAACAGCGAGCGCAAGGAGAAGCGGCTCTGGTCGGAGCTCGGCGACGGCGACCCGGTGCGCGTGGTCGAGGTCGAGGACGAGAACGCCGAGGCGCGGTACGTCGCCTCGCAGATCGCCGCGCTCTCGGAGGAGGGCTACTCGGGCAGCGAGATCGCGATCTTCTACCGGATGAACGCGCAGTCACGCCAGATCGAGCAGACGCTGCGGCTCTCGCAGATCGACTACCAGGTGATCGGCGGCCCGCGCTTCTACGAGCGCGCTGAGGTGAAGGACGCGATCGCCTACCTCCAGGTGCTCGACAACCCGACCGATGCGATCTCGCTGCTCCGGATCGCGAACCGGCCCCGGCGCGCGATCGGCGACACGACGCTCTCGCGGCTCGTCTCCTACGCGGAGACGCACGGGATCTCGCTCCACGACGCGCTCGGCCATCCGGAGGAGGCGGGGCTCGGGAAACCGGCGGTGAAGGCCGTCACCGGGCTCAAGAACCTGCTCGACTCGCTGCGCGCCGCAGCGCAGGAGCTCGAGGTGCCGGAGCTGATCCAGGAGGTGCTCGACCGCACCGGCACGATCGAGGCGTACGAGGCCGAGCGGACGATCGAGGCGCGCGGGCGGATCGAGAACCTGGAGGCGTTCGTCGACGGCGCCCGCGAGTACCAGCAGCAGGCCCAGGAGCCGACCCTCGGGAGCTACCTCCAGGAGATCTCGCTCTTCTCGGCGCAGGACGAGCTCGACGGCGCCGAGGTCTCGAACGTGACCCTGATGACGATCCACAACGCGAAGGGGCTCGAGTTCCGGGCCGTCTTCATCGTGGGAGTCGAGGAGGAGATCTTCCCCTCCTCGCGCTCGATCGAGGAGCAGGGGATCGAGGAGGAGCGGCGGCTCTTCTACGTCGGGCTGACGCGAGCGGAGGAGCGGCTCGTGCTCACGCATGCGTCCTCGCGCCTGCTCTGGGGCCGGACGACGCACAACCTCCCCTCGCGGTTCCTCGACGAGCTGCCCGGGGACTCGGGTCGAGCGGCAGCGGCTGCGCGCCTCCTCCTGGCGCAACTACGGCACGCCCGCGCAGACCCGCGACCTCCAGCCGAAGTCCGATCATCCCGCGCTCTCGACGGGCGACTCGGTCCGCCACGGCACGCTCGGCGAGGGCGTCGTCACGCGGCTGGAGGCGGGCGGCGTCGTCACGATCCGCTTCGCCGACGACGGGAGCGAGCGGAAGCTGATGCTCGACTACGCGCCGCTTGAGAAGATCGCCTGACCGTGGAGATTCGCCCGGTCCAAAACGTCGAGGAGCTGGCCGGCGCGATCGGCGCGATCGGCCACTACTTCGGCGGCTGGCCGACCGTCGAGCAGGCCGAGCGGTTCGGCAGGAACCTGCCGCTCGAGCGGATGCACGCCGCCTTCGACGGGGAGACGATCGTCGGCGGCGCGGGCGCCTTCCCGTTCGAGCTGACGATCCCCGGCGGACAGCTCGGTTGCGGCGGCGTCACCGTGGTCGGCGTCCTGCCCACCCATCGCAGGCGCGGGGTGCTCACGAGCATGATGCGCGCCCAGCTCGAGGACATTCGCGACCGCGGCGAGCCGCTGGCCGCGCTCTGGGCCTCCGAGGAGGCGATCTACCGCCGCTTCGGCTACGGGATGGCGGCTCTCGGAGCCGAGATGGCGCTCGCCCGCGGCTACCACTCCCTCCGGCCCGCCGCGAATCCGGACGTCACCGTCCGCCTCGTCCCGCTCGAGGAGGCGAAGGCGCTCGTGCCGCCGATCTACGAGCGGACGCGGCTGCGGACGGCCGGGATGTACGCGCGCTCCTCGGACTGGTGGGAGACGCGGATCCTCGACGACCCGCCCGACCGGCGCGAGGAGGGCGCGGCCAAGAACGTCGCGATCGCCGAACTCGGCGGCGTTCCGGCCGCCTACGCGCTCTACCGCGTGGTCTCGAAGTGGGAGGGGGCCGCCAACGCAGGCCACGTGCGCATCCTCGAGGCGATGGGCGACGACGGGGCCGAGGTCGAGCTCTGGCGCTTCCTCCTCGGGCTCGACTGGGTCGGCACCTTCCGCGCGACGCACCTCCCGATCGACCACCCGCTCCTGCACGCGCTCGTCTACCCGCGCCGGGCGGTGCTCCGCCTCTACGACACGCTCTTCGTCCGCCTCGTCGACGTGGGCGTGGCGCTGGCCGCGCGCACCTATGCGAGCGACGAGCCGCTCGTGCTCGAGGTCGAGGATGCGTTCCTGCCCGAGAACAGCGGCCGATGGAGAATCGGCGGCGGTGCCGCAGAGCGAACCGACGACGAGGCCGAACTCGCCCTCGACGTCAACGAGGTCGCCTCGCTCTACCTCGGCGCGTTCACGGCCTCCGAGCTCGTCCGCGCCGGGCTCGTTCGCGAGCTGCGGGAGGGAGCCGCGCAGCACGCCGACAGGCTCTTCGCGACCTCGCGGAAGCCGTGGAGCCCCGAGATCTTCTAGGTGGGGCTCGATACCGCCCTCGGGAGCCTGCTCGCCGCGTTCGGGCTCTCGGGCGCCGCCGGGCTGAACGCCTGGCTGCCGCTCTTCGCGAGTGCCCTGCTCGACCGGCTGGGGGTGGTCGAGCTCGCGGCTCCGTTCGACGAGCTCACCTCGACCCTTGCGATCGTCCTCCTGGGCGCGCTGATGGTCGCGGACTTCGTCGGAGACAAGATCCCGGTCGTCGACCATCTCCTGCACGTCGCCGGGACGATCGTGGCCCCGGCCTCGGGGGCGATCCTCTTCGTCGGCCAGACGGGGAACGAGACCGACCTCTCGACGTTCGCGGCGGTCCTCCTGGGCGGCGCCACGGCCGGCTCGATCCACGCAGGCCGTTCGGCGGTGCGGCCGGTCTCGACGGCGACGACGGGCGGTGCCGGCAATCCCGTCCTCTCGCTGGGCGAGGACGCCGGCTCGCTCCTGCTCGTCGTGACGGCGTTCGTCCTACCCCTGATCGCGCTGATCCTGGTGGTCGTGCTCCTCGTCGGGCTTCTGGCGGGGTGGCGGCGGTTCCGCCGGCCGCCGGCACCGGCTGACTAGCGCAGCTTCCGCAGCGCCGCTCGGGCGGCGATCGCGCCCGGCCCACCGTGCACGCCGCCACCGGGGTGCGCCGACGACGAGCAGAGATAGAGCCGCTTGACGGGCGTCTCGGGGCGGCCGAGCCCCGGCACGGGACGGAAGATCAGCTGCTGGTGGAGCTGCGCCGTGCCGCCGTTCAGCGCCCCGCCGCGCAGGTTCTCGTTCGCCTGCTCGAGCAGCGCGGGCGTCCAGACGTGCCGGTTGCGGATCAGCGCGCGGAAGCCGGGCGCGAGCGCCTCCACGCGGGCCTCCATCCGCTCGGCGAGGTCGCCCGGATCGGCGCCCTGCGGCAGGTGGGTGTACGCCCAGGCCGTCTCCTTCCCCTCGGGCTGACGGCTGGGATCGCCCATCGAGTACTGGCCCATGACGAGGAACGGGTTGCTCGGGACGAGCCTCCGCGCCAGCTCGCCGGCGGTCACGGTCAGCTCGTCGACCGACTCGGCCACGTGGATCACGGTCGCGCGTCGCGCCTCGGGTGCCGTCCAGGGGATCGGACCGTCGAGCGCCCAGTCGACCTTGAAGGTGGCCGGGTCGAGCTCCAGCCTCCGGATCCCGGCCAGCACGCGGGCGGGGACGTGCTCGCGGCGCGAGCAGGTCGAGGTAGAGCGCCACGGCGTGGACGTCGGCGAGCACGGCCCGCCGGGCGGTGACGTCCCCGGCCGCGGAGCGCACGCCCTCGGCGCGACCGTTCCGGACGACGATCTCGTGGACGCGCGCGTTGCAGGTGACGCGGCCGCCCTTCGACTCGAGCCGCCGCACGAGCGCCTCGGTCAGCTTGCCCGCGCCACCCTCGGGACAGGGATAGCCGACGCTCTGGCCGAGGCGAGCAGAGGAACCAGCCGAAGAAGCCGCCGACGCTCGACTCGGGAAGCAGGTCGGCGTGGAGCGCGTTGCCGGCGAGCAGGCGCGGCTCCGCCGGCGCCCTGGAAGTGCTCGTCCGTCAGCCGCCGCGCCGAGAGGACCGCGAAGCGCGCGAAGTCCGGGAGATCCTTCCGCAACCGAGCAGCCAGCCGCAGCCCGGCGCGAACCGGCGGAAACGGCGTCGTCAGCGCCTGGAGGAACGGCTCCTCGATCCGCCGGTAGCGCGCGAAGAGCTCGCGCCAGGCGTCGCCGTCGCCGGGCGCGAAGGAGTCGAGCGAGGCGGCCGTCTCGTCGAGGTTCCGCGAGAGCACGACACAGGAGCCGTCCTCGGCGGGATGGGCGAGGACGAGCGGGCCGTGGCACCAGCGGAGGCCGTACCGCTCGAGCTCGAGCCCGCGCATCGTCGGCGAGGCGGCGGTGAGCGGGTAGAACGAGCTGAACTCGTCGTTGACGAATCCCGGCTCGACGTGCTCGGAGCTCTTGACCGCGCCGCCGGGTCGATCCTGCGCCTCGAGCACCTCCACCGACCAGCCGGCGTCGGCCAGGAGGTTGGCGGCGACGAGGCCGTTCGGCCCCGCCCCGATCACGATCGCGTCGGGCATGACGCCCGGACCGTAGCCCCGCGGCGTTTCCGGCAAACGAGCGGGGGAGAGATGCGCACTCGTGGCCGTGAACGAGATCGAGATCGCAGCGCCGCCCGAAGCGGTCTTCGCCGTGCTGGCCGACGCCCGCTGCTACGCCGACTGGGTGGTCGGGACGAAGGAGATCCGCGGCGCCGACCCGGAGTTCCCGGAGCCGGGCTCGCGCTTCCACTACTCGGCCGGAGTCGGGCCGCTGACGCTAAAGGACTCGACGGTTGTTCTCGAGCTCGCGCGGCCGAGGAAGCTCGTGCTCGAGGCGCAGCTCGGCCGGCTCGGCGGGATGCTGATCACGCTCGACGTTCACGACGGCGGCAGCGGCAGCCGGGTCGTGATGACGGAGTCCGCCTCGAAGGGCGTGCCGGCGCGGCTCCTGCACCGCCTCGGCGACCTCGTCCTCCGCGGCCGCAACGATCGCTCGCTCGAGCGGCTGAAGGAGCTCGCCGAGTCTCGGCGCTGAACGGCGCCAGACCTGGGGCCGATCCTCGGCTAGAATCGCCGCGCAAGGGCGGTTAGCTCAGTTGGGAGAGCACCAGCTCGACAAGCTGGGGGTCACTGGTTCGAGCCCAGTACCGCCCATCATGCGAAAGCCCCGCTAAGGCGGGGCTTTTCATTCGAAGTCCTGGAACGCTGCAAGCCGCGAATCGCGGCGCTCCGCTCCTTGGGTGCGGCGGCGGTGAGTCGGCTGACCTCGTTGCTCGCGGGGGCGAACGCTTGACGAGGTTCGGGAAGGCGTTGCTCGCCGAGCGGCGAAGGGCACACGGCGGCGAAAGCAATGCCCACAACGGAGGAGGACACCATGGAACGGTTTTCCTGGCATCCACGGTTGCGGCACGTCGGGATCGCAAGACGTCTCGTGATCGCTGCCGTCACCGCGCTTCACGCTGGTGGTCGTCGCCGCGGTGGGCATGGCCGCGACGGCGGCACCCGGCCCGAACGGCTGTCCGACCAACAAGAGCTTGAAGACCGCGCCGATCGCTGACCTCGCACCGCCCGCGCGGACCCAGATCGAGGCGTTCGACGTGCTGTCCGGACCGATCAACGAGCAGACGCAGACCTTCACGCTGAAGGTACGCGTCGGGAGCACCTGCAGCGTCAACATCAAGGGTGCGAGCGTCTACGTGACCGCAGTGCCGTACAACCAGTTCAGCATCCCGGCGGAGGAGCTCACCGGGGACGACGGCACCGCGACTCTGGTCTTCCGCCGCGACGCGAACTTCCCCGCGAGCAGCAAACAGCAGCAGCTCACGCTGTTCATCCGCGCGACGAAGCCGGGCGAGGACCCGCTCGCCGGCGTTTCGACTAGGCGACTCGTCGCGGTCACCTTCTCGAGCTAACGCCCGTCTCTCGCACGGCCGCGCCCGAGCCATCTCGCGGCGCGGCCGTCAAACCTAGGAGCTACACGCGGCTCGCACCAGCCTGATCGGGATTGAAACTCGTGTTTGGACGACGTAGGTTTTCTCGGTCTACGCCGGTTGGGACGGTGGGGGATTCGCCTGTAGAACACCTCGGGGAAGGCGGTGCAGGGAATGACTTCTGACCAGAAGAGGGCACGAATCTTCGGCGTGCTCTTCCTGATCACGTTCGTCACGTCGATCGGCGCACTGGCTCTCTTCCAATCGGTTCTCGACGACCCCGCCGGGTACATCGCCGGTGACGGGAAGGACAGCCAGATTTACCTCGGCGCCTTCCTGGAGCTGCTGCTCATCCTCGCCAACGTCGGAACGGCCGTCGTGCTGTACCCGATCGTGAGGCGACAGGACGAGCTCTTCGCCATCGGTTACGTCGCTGCTCGAATTATCGAGTGCGTCTTCATCGCGGGCGGGATCATCCTCGTGCTCGGGGTCGTCAGCCTGCGCCAGGACTCT
>CAWEPD010000002.1:0-165307 GCA_963810875.1 uncultured Gaiellaceae bacterium
AGCGTGTGAGAATCGGGAGATCGCTTACTTCGTGATCGTGCACGGTGGTTGGGGTGGTGGCTGGGAATGGACGGCCGTCGCCCGAGCGCTCCGCGAGCGGGGTCATGAGGTCTACACGCCCACGCTGACGGGGATGGGCGAGCGCGCGCACCTGGGCGGGCCAGAGGTGGGCTTGGCCACCCATGTGGAGGACGTCGTCGCGGTGCTCGAACTGGAGGATCTCCACGAAGTGGTCCTGTGCGCCCACAGTTACGGCGGCATGCCCGTCACCGGCGCTGCTGACCGGGTTTCCGCGCGGATCAGATTGGTCGTCTACGTTGACGCCTTAGTGCCCTCGGACGGCCAGTCGGCGTTCGATCTTCTGCCCGATGAGTTCGTTGACCTCGCGCGTGCGGCAGCGGACGAGCACGGCGACGGATGGCGAGTGACCATCCCAGCCGGGTTGCTGCCACCGGAGGGCTTGATTGCGGAGGACGACCGGGCACGTTACGTCAACCGGCTGGGAGACCAGCCGCTGGCGTCTTTCAGCGAGCCGATCACTCTCTCCGGCGCGCTCGACCGCCTTCCCCGCGCGTTTGTCCGCTGCACCGGCGGCAACCTCGGCCACGACCTTGGCGGCGACCCAATCGCACCCATGGCCGCTCGGGCCCAGCGCGAGGGCTGGCTCTACCGCGAACTCGTCGCTCCGCATGACCCACAGCTGTGCGATCCAGTCGGGACGGCCGCGGTCCTCGATGAGCTGGCCGCGGCGTAGGACTAGCCGGACGTCAAAGTTGACCGTCCGTGTCCTCCTCGTTGGTCGCTGCCGAGCGGCTCGAAGGCCACGCCGCTTGGGTGCGCCAGTGTGCGGGAATGTCCCTTGACGAACTTGAACACAGCGCGGGAGGACCGTTCTTGCTGAAGGTCTCGCTAAACGTTCTCGGTATCTCGTGAATCAATAGGAGTTGTGAGCACGATTTCGGACGTCGACCTCGTCGCCGCGATCGAACAGGCGTATCGAGACGGGTACCGGCGCTTTCTCTCGCTCGCGCTCGGGATGCTCGGGGACGTCGACCGTGCGCGGGACGCAGTGCAAGAGGCCTTCGCCCACGCATTGCGACACAGAGGCGATCTACGGGAGGCCGAGAGCCTCAACGCCTGGCTCTGGCGGATCATGGTGAACGTCTGCCGTGTGGAGAAGCGACATCCGGTCGTAGGGCTGGACGACAGCTACGAGCTCGAGGCGAACGGCCGTCCCGGCGACTGGCTCGAAGTACGAGCCGTGATTGCAGGGCTCCCGGAGCGGCAGCGGCTCGTGCTCTTCCTGCGCCACTACGCCGACCTCGACTACCACACGATCGCAGAGGTCGCGGGGATCGAGCGCGGCACCGTCGCGGCCACGCTCCACGCCGCTCACGGGAAGGTCAGAACTGCGATGACGGAGGTACATCGGTGAATGACCAGGACGTCACGGCCGTGCTCGAGCGCGTCATCGGACCGCTCGAGGATGAAATGGGAAGCTGGGATGACGTTCTCCGGCGTGCCGCCGAGCCCCGCCCCGAAGACTTGGACGACGTGCTCCACCCGGCGGGAGCAGAGCATCGACCCCGCCGCTGGACGTTCCCGCGCTGGCGGGTCGTCGCCGTCGCTGCCGCGATCCTGGTCGGCGGGCTTCTCGTCACGCCGGCGCTCGGCATCGGCACCAGCCTCCTTGACCTCCTCAAGGGCGGCTTTCAGGGGGAGCCGCCGCACCGCGTGACCGCGGTCGGGGGACCTTCCTACTGGTCGCTCGACGGAAAGATCGTGTTCGGGGGCCGCATCGGGACACCGAAGAATGGTCAGTATCAGGGGTACGTCATGAACCCCGACGGGAGCGGGAAGCGAGCGCTGCTCGAGCTGGGGGACGGGTCTTTCTCGTGGTCTCCCGACGGGCGGATGATCGCTTTCAGACGGCACGACGGCCAGGTCTACGTCGTGAACGCCGACGGGAGCGGAGCACGGAGCCTGACGTCGAGACCCGGGAGCTGGGACGTCGGGGCCTGGTCGCCCGACGGGCGGAAGCTCACCCTTACGGTCTGGGGCCGCGCGAAGGTCGGGATTTACGTCATGAACGCCGACGGAAGCGGGCAGCGGAGGCTCACGCGGGGCGTGACACGCCTGCCTGGTCGCCCGACGGGCGGAAGATCGCCTACTCGAGCGTCAGGGCCGGCAACTCCGAGGTCTTCGTCATGAACGCCGACGGGAGCGCGAACCGAAGGCTGACACCGCAGCCGGCCGGCGGTCACAGCCCGGACTGGTCGCCCGACGGGCGGAAGCTCATGTTCTCGAGCCGGCGTGACGGCAACTGGGAGGTCTACGTCATGAACCCCGACGGGAGCGGACAGCGGAACCTCACGCGCAACCCGAGGAGCGACGGCTCTGCGACCTGGTCGCCAGACGGGCGAAAGATCGCTTTCGTGACCCGGCGCGACGGCAACTGGGAGGTCTACGTCATGAACCCCGACGGCAGCGGAAAGCGGAATCTGACGCGCAACCCGGGGAACGACGGCCCTCAAGGCTGGGGTGCTGCCTGGTCCCCCGACGGGCGGAAGATCACCTTCGTCAGCGACCGCGACGGCACCTACGAGGTCTACGTCATGAACGCCGACGGCAGCGGACAGCGCAGGCTGACACACCGCGGCTCGTAATCTCGCTGGTTCGCCAGACCGCGGCGGCCGACCGGAGTCGTCGATGCGATCAACAGACAGACTGCCGACCTGCGCCAGCGTTCGGGAATGTCCCCTGAGCGGGAGGGCGGCTCCGCGGAGAGGCCACCCTCCCTACCGGCTGCACCGCAGCATCGGCTAGTCGTCGTCGTGTTCGTCGTCCTCGTTCTAGTCGTCGTTGCCACCACGCGCGAGGTCGAGGCCGTGTGGCCGTCCCGGGTAGGACAGTGTCGCGACTATGCGGTTGCCGACGCGGTGTTCGAGGACCGCGACGCCTGGGCTCGAGCCGCCTTCGTAGGCCGCGAATGTGTAGCGGCCGTTCGGCGACGTCCACTGATGTGCGGCGAGCGTCGTGGGCTCCAACGGGGACCCGAGCCGGACGAGCTCGTAGTCGAACGTCCGTGTGTCGATGACCGCCATCTGAGCGGGCATTGTCCGCAGAGTGATCGTCAGCAGCGTGTCCCCGCGAGCGAGCTGGAGCGTGTCCGGCAGCCCGAGCGTGAGCCGGTCCTCGCATGCGGAATGCGTCTCGAGGTCGAGCACGCACATCCGGTTCGCGGTCCGGCGCGTGACGTACGCCGTCTTGCCGTCGCGCGTGACCGCGAGCTCGTGCGCACCGCCGACGCTGATGCGCCAGAGGATCTCGCCCGTCCGCGGGCCGATGGCTACGACCTCGTTGGAGGCGTCGCTCGTGAGGTAGAGGATCTTGCCGTTCGGCGAGAAGACGCCGGCGTGCACGCGGCCGTTCGTCGTCAGCGGGTTGATGTCCCAGATTCCGACTAGCTCGTCGCGACGAGCGTCGACGACCGCGACCGTGTCGGTTCCGTAGAGCCCGACTGCGACGAGCCGGCCTCGGCGGCTGGTATGGACGTGGTGCGGGCGCGACCCCGCCGCTAGCTCGATCCGCTTCACGTCGGCGCCGGTTCGAGCGTCGAGGATCGCGATTGCCGGCGGCGTGCCGAACTCCTCAGCGACGTACAACTTGCCCCGCGCATATGCGAGATCGCCTGGCTGCGACCCAGCGCGCATCGGAACGGTCGTGACGACGGCGCCCGTCGACGCATCGAACGCCTGGATCGTGTGTGTGCCGCGGTTGGCGACCCACAGCGTCCCCTTGACGCTCGTGCGCCGATCGCTGGAGTCGGCAGCCGCGAAAGACGCCACGATGCCGACGGCGACGAGGCCGATCAGGCCGATGAGAGCCGCGGCGACTACCCTCACCGCCCCGAAAGGCGCATGCAGCAGCGCGTTCCCACGCATGTTGATACCTCCTGCGGTGGCGCTCTCGGCGACTGCTGGTCATTCGCCGCCGTCGAGCTCGAACGAGAGCGTACTCCGCTGCTAGTCGAACTCAAATACATGTTCGGTGGCCTGGGTATAACCTCAGGTAATGGAACTGGAGCCGCGACTCCGGGCGTTCGCCGCAATTGTGCGCCAGGGGTCGCTCTCGGCAGCGGCCGAGGAGCTCTACGTGAGCCAGCCCGCCGTCTCGAAGCACCTGGCCCTGCTGGAGAAGGAGGTCGGCGCGGCGCTTGTGACCCGCGGACGACGCGGCGCAGTACTGACGCCGGCGGGTGAGCTCCTCGCCGACTACGTGCTTCGGGCCGAAGCGCTGCTCGCAAACGGGCGGCGCGCGGTCGGAGAGGCGGAGTCCGACCCTGGAACCGTTTCTGTCGCGGCGTCAGGCGTTCCTGGGACATACCTCCTCCCGCAGCTCGTGGTCGAGCTCCGTGATCGTTACCCCGGAATCGAGGTCGAGCTGGATGTCAGCACGTCGCACACCGCGCTCGAGCACGTGCGCGCCCACCGCACCGAGCTCGGCGTCGTCGGCGGGATGACCGTCCCGCGCGAGCTCGAAGCCGAGCCTCTGCTCGTCGACGAAGTCGTACTCGTGGGGCCTCGCGACCTCGCCGGGCGGCGGCTCCGCCGAAAGGAGATCGAGCGGCTGACGTGGATCTCGCGCGAGGAAGGATCCGCGACGCGCGGCGCCGTCGAGACGGCCTGCTGGGAGCTCGGGCTCCACGCCATCCCGAGGCTCGAGCTGCAGTCGTGGGAGGCGGTCAAGCTGGTAGTCGCCAGCGGTGCCGGAATCGCCGCGATAAGTCGGCTCGCGCTCGGGTTCGAGCTCGAGGCTGGTCGCCTCGTAATCCTCGACTTTCCCGGCTGGCGCGTCTCCAGAACCATCTCCGTCGTCTACGCGCGTGGTGTCCCGCTCACGCGCGGCGCCGAACGGTTCCTCGCGCTCCTGCGCGAGCGCCCCGGTAGCTAGCGGCTGGCGGGAGACCGCGCAGCTGCGTGCTCGCCAGCCATCGCGACGGAGGCCGGCTTCGCCGACCAGAGTCACTTGTAGCCTCGGATGCGCGAGCGTGCTGTCGCCTGACGGCGGCTAGGCGGAAGCTGAGAGGATCATCCCGGCGCCGACGGTGTCGTTCGTCGACTCGTCGATCAGGATGAAGGCGCCCGTGGCGCGGTTCTCGGCGTAGGGATCGACCGAGAGCGGCTCCGCGAGGCGGAAGCGGACGCGGGCTATCTCGTTCAGCTCCAGGCGCTCCGGCGAGGGCCGGTCGTCGAGCGTGTGAATGTCGACTACGGAGATCAGCTCGTCGGCGATCGCCCGCACCGTGCGGGTCGTGTGCTTGACCACCAGGCGCGCGCGCGGCTCGAGCGGGCGCTCGGCCATCCAGCACACGGTCGCCTCGAGCTCGCGCGCGACCGTGGGCGCCGCCTCCGGATCCGCGAGCATGTCGCCGCGCGACACGTCGAGATCGTCCGTGAGCCGAATCGTCACCGACATTCCCGGAACCCCGCGGTCCGGCTCGACCGCGGCCACGGTCGTCCGGCGGCCGGACGGGAGCACGACGACGGCGTCGCCAGCTGCCCACACCCCACCCGCGACGCGGCCGCCGTAGCCGCGGTAGTCGTGGTGCTCGTCGGAGATCGGCCGGATCACCCACTGAACCGGGAAGCGGCGGTGCGCGAGGTCGCGGTCGCCGGCGATCTCGACCGTCTCGAGGTGCTCGAGCAGCGTCGGCCCGTCGTACCAAGGCATTCCCTCGCCCCGCTCGACGACGTTGTCACCGCGGAGCGCGCTCAGCGGGATCACGCGCACGTCGCGCAGCCCCAACCGTTCGCTCGTCTCACGCAGCTCCTGCTCGATCTCGCGATAGCGCTCCTCGGAGAAGCCAACCAGATCCATCTTGTTCACGGCGACGACCAGGTGCGGGATCCCGAGGATCGCTGCGATGTACGAGTGCCGGCGTGTCTGCTCGACCACGCCCTTGCGGGCGTCGAGGAGGATGATCGCGAGGTCGGCCGTGGAGGCGCCCGTGACCATGTTCCGCGTGTACTGGACGTGCCCGGGCGCGTCGGCGAGCTGGAAGCGGCGACGAGGGGTGACGAACGAGCGGTAGGCGACGTCGATCGTGATCCCCTGCTCGCGCTCGGCCCGCAACCCGTCTGTCAAGAGCGCGAGGTTGACGTAGCCGTCCCCCCGGCGCTGCGAGGTCTCCTCGATGTGCTCGAGCTGGTCGGCCAGGATCTGCTTCGTGTCGTAGAGCAGGCGCCCGATGAGCGTCGACTTGCCGTCGTCGACCGAGCCCGCCGTGACGAGGCGGAGCAGCTCGGTCTGCATCAGGGCCTCAGAAGTAGCCAACGCGCTTCCGGTCTTCCATCGCGGCCTCGCTGGCCCGGTCGTCGGCGCGTGTCTCGCCGCGCTCGGTCACCCGGGTCGCGGCGATCTCGGCGACGACGTCCTCGAGCGAGCTTGCCTCGGAGGCGACGGCACCGGTGCAGCTCATGTCGCCGACGGTGCGGAAGCGCACGGAGACCGTGAACGGCTCCTCGCTGTCCAGCCGCTCCAGGAACTCGCTGACCGCGTAGAGCATCCCGTCTCGCCGGAAGACCTCGCGCTCGTGCGCGAAGTAGATCGGCGGCAGCTCCAGGTTCTCGCGGGCGATGTACTGCCAGACGTCGAGCTCCGTCCAGTTCGAGATCGGGAAGACCCGCACCTGTTCGCCGCGGCGGAGACGGCCGTTGTAGAGATCCCAGAGCTCGGGCCGCTGAGCGCGCGGGTTCCACTGGCCGAAGTCGTCTCGGAAGCTGAAGATCCGCTCCTTGGCGCGGGCGCGCTCCTCGTCGCGGCGGGCGCCGCCGATCGCGGCGTCGAAGCGGTGCTCCTCGATCGCGTCGAGCAGCGTCGTCGTCTGGAGCTGGTTGCGCGAGGCGCGTGGGCCGGTCTCCTCGACCACGCGGCCCTTGTCGATCGACTCCTGGACGGAGGCGACGATCAGCGTCTCGCCGAGTTCCGCGACCCGCCGGTCGCGGTACTCGATCACCTCGGGGAAGTTGTGGCCCGTGTCGACGTGCATGACCGGGAACGGGAACTTGCCGGGGCGGAAGGCCTTCTCGGCGAGGCGCAGAAGCACGATCGAGTCCTTGCCGCCCGAGAAGAGCAACACCGGGCGCTCCAGCTCCGCGGCGACCTCGCGCATGATGTGGACGGCCTCGGCCTCGAGCTCGTCGAGGTGAGAGAGGTGGACGGGCGCGGCGATCACGACGGATGCAGCCCGCACTCGGTCCGGTCGCTGCCGGCCCAGCGGCCCTCGCGGCCGTCGCCGGGGAGTGTCGAGTGGGTGTCCCCGATGGACGCGTAGCCGCGGTCGTGCAGCGCGTTGTAGGGGAGCCCGCGCTCGCGGATGTACGTCCAGCAGTCGTCATCGCTCCAGTCGGCGAGCGGGCTCGCCTTCCACAGCTCGTGCGCCGCGTCCCAGCCGAGCTTCGGCGCACTCGCGCGGGTCGGCGACTGGTCGCGGCGGACGCCCGTGATCCAGCAGTCGAGGTCTCCGAGCGCGCGGGCCAGCGGCTCGACCTTGGCGACCGCGAGGTAGAGGTCGGGCTTGCGCTCCCAGAGCTTCTCGCCGTGCGTGGCCGTCAGCTCCTCGACGCTCGGCCCCTCGAACACCTCGACCTCCGTGTCGTACCGCCGCTCGACCTCCCGCCAGTGCTCGTGCGTCTCCGGGAAGAGGTGGTGGGTGTCGATCGCGAAGACGCGCGCCTGCGGCTCGATCCGGAACAGCATGTCGAGGAGGACGGTCTCCTCCTTCTGGAAGGAGCAGGCGAGCGCGAGCCGTGGCTGGAAGCGCTCGACCAGCGCGGCGAGGAGCTCCTCCGCGGGTAGGTCCTCCGAGCGCGCGGCGAGCGCCTCGATCGATTCGACGTTCGTGGCCATGCCCGGCAGACTAGCGAACTTCATAAAGCAAGCTAATCGACAGTATTAGTAGGAAAGCGGTAGTCTGGCTTCCCGTGGATCCGAAGCTCGCGCTCGCCGGCCTCTTCGTCGGCCTTCTCGTCGGGATGACCGGAATGGGCGGCGGCTCGCTGATGACGCCGATGCTCGTCTTCCTCTTCGGCTTCAAGCCAACCGTCGCGATCGGCACCGACATCGTCCACGGCGCGATCTTCAAGTCCTTCGGCGCCGTGCGACACCGGCAGCTCGGCACCGTGCACGCCCGGCTGACGCTCTGGATGCTCGCCGGCTCGGCGCCCTTCTCGCTCGTCGGCGTCGCCCTCTCGACCTGGCTCGCGCGCAAGTACGGAGACGGATTCGAGGACGCAGCCGCGATCATCCTCGGCGTGGCGCTGATCGCCGGCGGCGTCGGGTTTGCGGTCAAGACCTTCGTTACAGGCCGCATGAAGAGCGATCTGCCGTTCGTGCTCACTCGGGGCGACAAGAAGGTCGCGCTCGCGCTCGGGATGAGCGGCGGCTTCATCGTCGGGCTCACCTCGGTCGGCAGCGGCACGTTCTTCGGGCTCGTGATGCTGCTCGTCTTCCCGCTCACGGCCTCGAAGGTGGTCGGCACGGACATCTTCCACGCCGCCGCGCTCCTCTGGGTCGCGGGTGCAGGCCACCTCGTCGCCGGCAACGTCGATCTCGTTGCCACCGGCTCGCTCCTCGTCGGGTCGATCCCGGGGGTGCTGCTCGGCAGCAACATCTCCGTGAAGCTGCCGGACCGGGCGCTCCGCCTGGGCCTCGCGACGACGCTGACGTTGGCCGGCCTGAAGCTGGTCGAGGCTCCCGGCGCCGAGCTCCTGATCCTCGTCGTCCTCGGAGCCGCCGCGGTGCTGCTGGTCGGCGCAGCCGTGCGCCGCGTCGCGCGACGCCGGCCGCCACTCGCGCCCGACGCTCGCTAGCCGTACGGCTCCAGGTCGCGCAGGTAGCGCGCGAGGAGCGGATCGAGGATCCGCCAACGGCGCGGCCCGTCCGGGACGACCAGCCCTGTCTGCTGGAGCCCCTTCAGCGCCCGAAAGGCCTCGACCGACTTGAGCTCGCGATAGGGCGACTCGCCGAGCGCGATCCGGCGCGCGATCAGGAGCGCGTGACGATGTCCGAGCCTGATCTGGTCGATCGTCTGGTCGAGCGTCGCTCGGTCGCCGAGGAGTGCGGAGCGGAGCCCCTGCTCGACGAGGGTGGCATCGATGTGGCGCGAGCCGGCGAGGATCGCCTGGAGGTGCGTCTTCTGCGCGATCAGCATCGTCGCGCGCGGATGCCCGGCCCCGAGCTCGACGAGCCTCTCGAGTGCGTCGTCGTCGACGGTGCACGAGTCGACCGTGAAGCGATCGAGCAGGCCTTGACGCCAGTCGGACTGGGAGATCGGCCGTAGCTCGACCATGGAGCCGAAGTGGCCGAAGGCTTGACGCGCCTCTCCGAAAAGGTCGCGGAGGATGTGCTCGTAGCTCCCCGCGAAGAGGAAGCTGACGTTGCCGGAGCGCTGGAAGATCGCCCGCATCCGCTTCGTCAGCGAGTCGGGGTCGCCGTACGGCTTGCGTGGGTTGACGATCTCCTGGAACTCGTCGATGAACAGGATCACGTGCTTGCCGTCCTTCTCGGCAATCCGCTGCGGCAACGCCAGCGCGTACTCGAGGTAGCGGTCGGGATCGCGCTCGGCGAGCCCCGGTTTGAACGCGATCTCCAGCTCGTCTCCGAGCTCGGCCTGAGCCTTGAGAACGACGGTCGTTCCAGCTGCGTCCGCGACGATCCTGCCGGCCGACCTCGCTCGGTGGAGGATCCGGTGCAGGAGTGGCCGGTTCGCGATCGTCGCCGCCACGAGCGCCTCCGCGAGCTGCGCCGCATTCGCGATCCGGAACAGGTCGAGAGCCGCGACGTAGTAACCGCCCGCCGCGGCCCGGGCGAGCGCGGCCTCGCAGACGCTCGTCTTTCCGGTTCGGCGCGGGCCCGCGACGACGAGATTCGCGCCCGCCATCAACGTCGTCGCGATCTCGCGCACATCGACCCCGCGACCGATCAGCAGGCTCGCCGGCAGGGGCAGGTCGGTGGGAAAGAGATCGGCGCTCTGGGCTCGGGCCATGGGGAATCTTACTGCATCGACAGTAGTGTCGCGCTTCATCAAACGCATCACCGAGCAATACATAAGATGTAGTAAAACGCTACAAAGCGTGATCGGAAAGAAGGATTAGACTAGGCCGGTGGCTCGTCTCGCTTCGGCCGTACTGGTGGTCGCGCTGCTCGCAGCCACGGCGACGGCGTTCGCGCTGACCGAGGGCCTGAAGCTCGAGCAGAGTCCCATTCTGGGCACGAACGTCGACAAGGTCTTCTCGCCGGTCTGTGATTGCGAGAGCGCGCGGGCGAGGATCTCGTTCCGCCTGCGGAAGGCCGACCGCCTCGACGTCGCGCTCGTCGACTCGGGAGGAGAGGTCGTGGCCACCCCGATTCAAGGGCGGCGGTTCCCGCCCGGGCGCGTCGAGATCCGCTGGAACGGGCGCGGCGCCGACGGAGGCCCGCTCCCCGAGGGCGACTACCGGCCGCGAGTGCGGCTGCGCGAGGGGCGGCGGACGATCGTGCTTCCGAACCCGATCGAGATCGACCTGACCGCCCCGACCGTGCTCGCCTCGAGGATGATGCCCCGCGTGCTCTCTCCCGACGGCGACCGCCGCGGCGACCGGCTGACCGTCGCCTACTCGCTGAGCGAGCCGGCTCGTGGCCTCCTCTTCGTCGACGGCACGAAGCGGGTCGAGACCCGCTTTCCGCGCGAGCGCGACACCCTGGCCTGGTTCGGGCGCGTGGACGGGCAAGGCGTCCCCGCCGGCCTCTACGAGCTCGGCCTGCGGGCCCGCGATCCCGCCGGGAACCTGAGCGCTGTCTCGGAGCTTCCGACGCTCGCGGTGCGCTACGTCGCGCTCGGGCGCAACCGGGTCGAGGCGACGGCAGGGGCCCGGTTCGCGATCAGGGTCTCGTCGGATGCGCGGCGGGTCCGGTGGACGCTCGGACGGCGAAGCGGCCTCGCTCGACCCGGGACGCTGCGGCTTCGCGCGCCGCTCCAGAAGGGCCGTTACACGCTGCGCGTCTCGGCGAACGGCCACGCGGCTCAGGCAGCGGTCTTCGTCCGCGAGCCGCTGCAATGAGCGAGCTCGCCCGCGTCGGCGGGCCGATCGCGTGCCTCGGACTGTCGCTGCTGCTCGTCGCTCCACGTCGCGACCTGCGGCTCGCGGGGCTCGCCGGCTGGGCCCTCGGCGCCGCGGCGCTCGCCGCCTATCTCGCGCCGGACGGTCGTACGGGACTGTTGCTCGGGGCCCTGGCCGTCGGCGGCGTGCTCGCCGTTGCCGGCGCCGCCGTGCTCCTGCGCTGGCCCTGGGTGCTCGCGCTCGCGACGCTCGCGTGCGTGCCGATCCGGATCCCCGTCGAGGTCGGCGGCGAGGAGGCGAACCTGCTCCTGCCCCTCTACGGCGTCGTCGGCTCGCTCGCGCTCGGCCTCGCCTGGCAGCTCGCGCGCGGCGAGGAGCGTTCTCGCGAGCTCGGTCCCGTGGCGCTTCCGCTCGCGGCGCTCGTCGCGTGGACGGGGCTGTCGCTGCTCTGGACCGACGATCTCAGGCAAGGCGCGATCTTCCTGCTCGCCTTCGTACTGCCCTTCGGGTTGCTGGCGATCGGCTTCGCCCGGCTTCCGTGGAGCCGGACGGGCGTGCGGACCTTGTACGGCGCGCTGCTCGCGACCGCGCTCGTCTACGCGGGGGTGGGGCTCTTCCAGTGGGTGACGCGCGACGTCTTCTGGAACCCGACCGTGATCGTGGGCAACGCGTACGCGCCGTTCTACCGCGTCAACTCGGTCTTCTACGACCCGTCGATCTACGGGCGCTACCTCGTCGTCGCGATCCTGGCGACGCTCGGCTTCGTCCTGCTCGGCCTGCGCGGGCGGCTGGTCGCGGGAGCCTTCGTGGCGGTGGCGACGCTCTGGGTCGGGCTGCTCTTCTCGTTCTCCCAGTCCAGCTTCGCCGCCCTGGTCGCGGGCGTCCTCGTCGCGGCGACGGTCGTCTGGCGCTGGCGGGCCGCGGCGGCGGCGGGATTCGTCGCGGCCGTTCTCCTCAGCGTCGGCTTCGCGACGCCCCAGGTGCGGACGACGCTGCTGAAGGAGTCACGCGCGGGGCTGAACAACGCGACGAGCGGCCGCGCGAACCTCGTCACGAACGGGATCCGGATCGCAGCCGATCATCCGCTCGCGGGAGTGGGGGTCGGCAGCTTCAAGCGCGCCTTCGCCGATCGAACCGGGTTGAAGGGGCGCGAGCCGCGGAAGGCGGCCTCCCACTCGACGCCCGTGACCGTCGCGGCCGAGATCGGCATCCCCGGCCTCCTGCTCCTGGTCTGGCTGGGCGTGGCCGCGCTGGGGGCGACGCTGCTCGGCGCTCACCGACACGATGCCGGTCGCGCGGCGCTCGCCGTGGGGCTTACGCTTGGCGCGATCGCCGTGCACAGCCTCTTCTACAACGCGCTCTTCGAGGATCCGATGACCTGGGCATTGCTCGGCCTGGTCGCGCTGACGGCCGTCCGCCGGCGGGAAGAGGCCGGCGCCGCGTGATCGAGGGCTGGAAGCGCGTGCTCGTGCTCGCGCCGCACACCGACGACGGCGAGTTCGGGTGCGGCGGCACGATGGCCCGGCTCGTCGAGGCCGAGGTCGAGGTGCACTACGTCGCGTTCTCGATCGCGACGCGCTCGCTCCCCGACGGCTTCGCGCCCGACACGCTCGCGCGCGAGGTGGCCGAGGCGACCGCCGAGCTGGGGATCCCCGAGGCGCAGCTCCAGGTGCACGACTTCGACGTGCGCACGTTTCCCGAGCGGCGGCAGGACATCCTCGAGTTGCTCGTCGGACTCTGGGAGGAGCTGCGACCGGACGCGGTCTTCCAGCCCTCGCATCACGACGTCCACCAGGATCACCAGACGATCGCGCAGGAGGGCCTGCGCGCGTTCAAGCGGACGACGGTGCTCGGCTACGAGATCCCCTGGAACAACTTCGACTTCTCGTACGGGGCCTACCTGGCGCTGGAGAAGCCTCACGTCGAGCGGAAGGTCGCGGCGTTGTCGCGTTATGCGTCACAGCAGCATCGCCGCTACGCGAACGCCGAGTACGTGTGGAACCTCGCGCGCGTCCACGGGATCAACGTGAATCGGGAGTACGCCGAGGTGTTTCAGGTCTACCGGATCGTGGCCTGAGACGACACGAGGTCGCGCTCCGGCGGTTGGCTCGGCGCCGAGGAGTGGCTACTTGAGCCCCTGTCTGGGCCGACAGACTCTTGCAGCGAACGTCACAAGCTCCTATGATCCGGGGTGAAATGCCGAGCCGTCTTGCGTGCTGGATCGGGCGACACACATGGGTGAAGCGCGTCGAAGAGGGCGAGAGCTACAGCGTCTGCGACACCCGCGGCAAGGAGCGCGAGGAGCGCAGGGATCGATGGGGCGACGCGCCGGGCACCGGCGGCGGCGGCGATTACCCGCCGCTTTCCAGCGGTGGCGGCGACGGCGGCGGCGGCGCCGGTTAGACGGACGCCCGCGTTGAGCACCGCGAAGGCCGACGAAGGAGCAAGAACATGAGTCGCCGCGGAACCTTCATCTGCCGCCTTCTCAACAGCCACAAGTGGGCTCGCCTCCAGACCCGGTCGGAGGAGGCGTATGAGTGTCTCCGGTGCGGCAAACGGTTCTTCGGAAAGGTCGGAGGAGACCCCAACTACACGGCATTCACGGGCGGCGACGGCAGCTCCTGAGCTGTAGACGAGGCGCGGATCTGATCAAGGAGGGGTGCGGTGAGAAAGAGAGTGCGCTGCTATCTCGGATTCCACGCGTGGCAGCAGATCCGAAATGACGAAGGCATGTGGTTCAAGAAGTGCCGAGAGTGTGGCAAGTTCTCGGACATTCACGAGCGGCGATTGCGCCCTAGACGCCATGGGCTTTAGCTTGGCTCTTCGATCTGCCGAGACGCGGCGACGACGTACGTGAAGCGGTAGCGGAGGGCGAGCCGGGCCGGCGGGCCCGAGCGTTCGAGGGCTCGCAACGCCCAAGCCGCCACTCGCGGCAGCTTCACGCGCTGCGGGGCGAAGAGTGGGCGCGCCTCGACCTTCGCGAAGCCCGCTGAGAGCAGCTCCTCGCGGATCGTCTCCAGCGGGTACTGGCGCGGGTTCAGGTCGAAGACGAGCTTGCCCGTCGTGTAGCCGGCGACGTGGCGGAAGAAGGCGGCGCGGTCGCGGGAGTAGTAGATCGCGCGGAAGCAGAGCGTCGCCGTGACGGGCGCGGGCGGGACATAGTCGTTCAGGTCGCCGACCTCCGCCTCGACTCCGTGGGCGCGCGCCTGCTCGACCAGCTCCGGGCTCGAGTCGACGCCGCGATAGCCGATCCCGTACGGCTCGAGGAACTCGGCCAGGCGGCCGTCGGCGCAGGCGAGGTCGAGGACGGTGTCGCCACGCTCGAGCCGCGGTCCCACGGACACGACGAGCTCTGCTCGGCGGGCGAAGTACGCGGGCGCGTCCGCGTACTGGTCGTCGTCGCTCCAGCGGGTCACAGCGCCCTGAGCCTCTCCGGGTGCTTGCGCAGGAAGCGCGCCATCCCTCGCAGGTGCCAGAGGGTGTGCCGGGAGAGGAAGCGCTTGTCGATCACGGCCGCATAGTCGTGCGTGACAACCGCCGTCGGCACGAGCCAGCGCTCCCAGCCGGCTTGCGCGGCGCGGTAGGCGAGGTCGATGTCCTCGACGTAGTGGCGGTAGCCCGCGTCCCAGCCGCCGAGCTCGCCGAGCATCGTCCGCCGCATCAGGAGACACGCGCCGCCGAGGAGCCAGTCTCCTTGCACCGGCTCGGTCGGCCTGGTCCCGTAGTGCGAGGTCTGATGTTGGTAGGGAGGGCGCAGGAGCCGGAGCGGCGTGCGGCGCCAGAGCGTCCCGAGCACGGTCGGGAAGCGGCGCAGGCTCGGCTGCCAGCGCCCGTCCGGCCAGAAGACGAGCGGGCCGACGAGGCCGGCGCGCGGGTGGGCGTCGGCGAAGGCGACGAGCTCGGCGACCGCACCCGGCTCGGGTACGGCATCGGGGTTCGCCAGCAGGACGTAGTCGCCCGAGCTGGCCGCGACTCCCGCGTTCACGTTCGCCGCGAACGGGAGCGGCCGGGCGTTCGGAAGTACGCGCACCCCGTCCGGTGCCGGCTCGGGCAGGTTCGCGATCACGAGCAGCTCGTCGACCTGGGGTCGAAGCGCGGGCAGTAGACGCTCGAGCTCGGCGGCATGGCCGTGCGAGACGACGACGGCCGAGACCTTCACTGGAGCGCCTCCCTGTAGACCTCCAGCGTCTTCCGGGCGGTGGCTTCCCAGGAGAAGAGCCGCGCCCGCGCGATCCCCGCAGCGCTTCGCTCCTCGCGCTCGGCGAGCGCTTGCCTGATCGCCTCTGCGAGGCCTTCCTCCGGCGCGTAGATCGCCGCCTCACCGCCCACCTCGCGCAGCGCCGGCTCGTCGATCGCGACGACCGGCGTCCCGCACGCCATCGCCTCGAGCACCGGGAGGCCGAACCCCTCGTAGCGCGAGGTCTGGAGGAGGCAGGCCGCGCCGCGGTAGAGGTCGACGAGCTCCGTCTGCGGCACGTAGCCGGTGACGCGCGCGCCGCGGCGCTCGAGCTCGCGGGCGAGCTCGGCATCCTTCGCCGGCCCGGCGACGACGAGCGGAAGCCCGGCCTGCTCGGCGGCGGCGAGCGCGGCCAGCGGGTTCTTCCGCTCCTGAACCGCTCCGACGACGAGCGCGTACGAGCCGAGTGACAGTCTGTTACTTGGTTCTCCCGGCGAGAACGCGGGGTCGGCGCCGTTCGGGGTGACCACGATCCGCTCGTCCGGGATCCGGTACAGCTCGCCCAGGTCGCGGCGGGTCCGCTCCGAGACCGTCAGCACGCGCGCCGCCCGCCTCGCCGCGCGCGGCACCATCGTCCTGAAGACGAGGCGATCCTTCCGGCCCATCAGCGAGGGGTCGCGCTCGAACGAGAGATCGTGGATCGTGACGACCGCCGGGACAGGGAAGCCGGAGCGGGAGCGCGTGCTGGAAGTGGCCGAGTGAGGCGCCGAGCCGGCGCAGGAGCCGCGGCAACGTCCACGCCATCCGGAGCTCCTGGGAGGACGTCGAGAAGCACGACCGCCTCGATCCCGGCGGGAACGAGCTCGGGGTGCCGGGTGATCGCTGCCAGCCGCAGCTCGGCCTCGGGAGCGAGCGATGCCAGCGCCCGGAGCAGGTTCAGGACGTAGGTCTCGTCGCCGGTGCGCCGGCGTCCGAGCACGTCGGCGTCGATCGCGACGAGCCTCACGCGAGCTCTCGCCAGGCGGCGACGGTCGCGTCGGCGACGCGCTCCCAGGTGTACTCGCGGGCGCGCGCGAGCCCGAGCTCGCGCAGCTTGTCACGCCGCTCGAGCGCCTCGCGCAGGCCCGCGGCGATCGACTCGGGCTCGAGGGGGTCGACGAGCACGGCCGCGTCGCCGGCGATCTCGGCGGTCGCGCCGCCGCGACTCGTGACGACCGGGGTGCCGCAGGCCATCGCCTCGAGCACCGGGATCCCGAAGCCCTCGTAGACGGAGGGGAAGACGAGGCAGAGCGCACCGCGGTAGAGGCGGGCGAGCTCCTCGTCGCCCACCCAGCCGAGCCAGCTCGGGCTCGCGACGTCGCCCCAGCCCGGCGCCCCGACGACGCGGAGCTCGAGGCCGGCTAGTCGAGCGGCCTCCTCGACACGGCGCAGGTTCTTGCGCGGCTCGAGCGTTCCGACCGCGAGGACGTACTCGCCGTCGGCAGACGGGCCGTCAGGCGTGAAGAGCGTGTCGACCGCGTTTCCGATCACGCGCACGCGCTCCTCGGGCACGCCGAGCAGCTCCACGGTCTCGCGCTTCGTGAACTCCGAGACCGCGAGGACGCGCGACGCGGCTCGCGCGACCGGGCCGATCGCGAGGCGGCCGCTCGTGCGGTGCCAGCGCGGGAAGAGCTCGGGATGGCGGACGAGTGCCAGGTCGTGGATCGTGACGGTGAACGGCGCGGGCGAGCGAAGCGGGCCGCGAAACGTCGTGCAGTGGAGGACGTCGAGCCCGCGGGCGGCGAGCGGCAGGCCGGCGAAGTACCACGCGGTGTCGCGCGCGACGGAGGCGAGTCGCCCGGGACCGCCGAACGCAAGCCGCTTCACCTCGATCCCGTCGCGCCCGGCGAGGGCTGCGAGCAGGCCGTTCACGTGCCGGGCTGTTCCCGCTCCCGTCTGGCGCAGGGGCGAGACGTCGACGCCGACCCTCATGCAGCCGCTTCCTCGTAGCCGGCGAGGAAGGTCGTGCCGGCGGCGAGCCAGGAGAACCCGGCCGCGTGAGCCAGCCCGAGCTCGACGAGCTCGTCGCGGCGCTCGAGCGCCTTCTCGATCGCGGCGGCGATCGCGGCCGGGTCGTCCGGATCGGCGCGAACGGCCGCGGCACCCGCGGCCTCGTCCATCGAGGGATGCGACGACGCGACGACCGGGACGCCGCACGCCATCGCCTCCACGATCGGCATCCCGAAGCCCTCGAACCGCGAGGGGTAGACCGCGACGGCGGCACCGCGGTAGAGCCGTGCCAGCTCCTCGTCGGAGACGAAGCCGAGCCGGACGACGTCCGGGCCCGAGAGGAGCGGCTGCTCGCCCCAGCCGGAGCCTCCGGCCGCCGCGAGCAGGAGCCGGCCGTCGAGCAAACGGTGCGCCTGCGCGAGCGTCCCGAGGTTCTTGCGCGGCTCGAGCGTCGCGACCGTCAGCACGTAGGGCCGTCCGAGCTCGGAGCGCTCGCCGTCCGGACGAAACTCGGGCTTCAGGCCGGGTCGGGCGACGCGCACCCGCTCGGGCTGCACGCCCAGCCGCCCGATCACATCCGCGCCCGTGTACTCGGAGTTGACGAACACGAGGTCGCACGTACGGGCCGTGTCGGCGTACTTCGCGTTGTGCATCGACTGCGTCTTCGCGGTCGTCCACTCGGGGAAGCGGAGCGGCACGAGGTCGTGGATCGTCGTCGCGCGCACGCCGCCCGCCTGCGGCGGGATACATCCAGTCGGAGTAGTGGAAGACGTCGAACCGGCCGACGACGCGCTCCAGCGAGGGCCGGCCGACGCGGCTCCAGGCGTCCCGCCAGCGCTGGGAGAACGGAAGCGGGACGAGCCTGAGCTCGACGTCGAGCCCGGCGAGCGCGCGCGCGATCGAGCCGCGGCCATCGGGGCTCGTGGGCGCGAAGGCGACGAGGTCGTGCCGCCCCGCCGCAGCCTCCACGAGGCCGCCGAGCGAGCCGCGGATGTAGTTCCCGACGCCCGTGAGCGGGTGCGAGAGCGGGCTGACGTCGAAGACGACTCTCACGGGGCGTACTCGAACGTGCGGAAGTGGACGCCGAGCTCGCGAGGGTCGCCGGGCGCCATCTTCGTCGGCGAGACGGTGAACCGCGCCGAGCAGACGCCGTCGCGGGCGGCGAGCGGTACGCGCAACGTCCCGGACTCGGTCGGCTCGAGGCGGATGGATCGGGTGTTGCCGCCGCTCGAGCCTTCGATCGTCTGCGGTTCGTCGAAGAGCCCCGGGTCGCTGTCGAGCAGCACCGAGATCGTCCCACCGTCGCAGCGCAGGCGCCGGTAGGTGACCTCCGGGCCCGACCATTGGTCGTCGTAGACGCCGTTCACGCGCGTGGTCGAGATCAGGGGGCCCTCAGTCCGGTAGAGCGTCAGCCCTAGCCCGACGTCGTGCGCGACCGGCTCGCCGTTCAGGGCGACCGAGCCGTCCGTCAGCGCGTACTCGGCCTCGACGCTCGTCCCGTCCCTCCGCTGCACCTCGCCCGTCGCCTCGTCGATCCTCACGATCGTCTCCGGAAAGCCGCCGGGCAGCGGGCCACCGAGCGTGTAGACCGGACCCACACGGCGGCTGAAGAACTCGTTCTGGTTGACCGTGAAGCGGTGCGTCTTCCCGGTCCAGAGGACGGCAACCTCGGCCCCGCCGGGAACCGAGGCGTCGAGCCAGTCGCGTTGCGGGACCCGGATCCCCTCGAAGAGCGCGTCCGCGGCCGCGCGCTCCATCCCGTGCGGGCCGGCCTGGATCGGCTGGATCGCGAGCACGAAGTAGCCGAGCACGAGAGCCGGGAGGACGAGCGCCCAGCGCGCCGGCACGAGGAGGAAGAGCGCGCCGGCGGCGAGCCCTGCGACGAGCAGCACGTCGTCTAGGCGCGGCAGCGTGACCGAGTCCTGCACGTTCCAGAGCGGGACCATCGCCAGCGTGTCCGAGCGCACCTTGAGCTGGAGGAAGCGTTCGAACGGGATCAGCGCGGGGAGGAGGGCGGCGACCGCCGCCGCGATCACGGCAGGAATAGTCGGCCGGCGGGCGCCCCGGTCGATCCAGACGAGCAGGGCGATCAGGAGAAGCGGGGCGACCACGAACATGTTCCGCTCCTCGATCGCGCCGGCGAAGCGAGAGGCGAACGCGGCCACGACGAGGAGCGTCCAGCTGCCGAGGGCGAGGGTGGCGACGACGAGCTCTTGCGCCCGCGCATCGAGGGAGCGAGCGCGGACGGCGAGGAGGATGAACGCGGCGACGGGGAAGATGCCGACGTAGAGGTCGAGCTCGGCGACGTGCCAGAAGAGGAAGCGCAGCACCTCGGCAAGGTCGTAGCCCTCTTCGCCCACGACGGCATAGGCGCCGAGGAGGCTCTGGAGCGAGGCGCCCCGGGCGAGCTGCGCCCCGAGCGCGAGCACCGCACCTCCGGCGACGACAGCGTAGAGCGGCAGGAACGGGCGCAGCGGTCGGCGCGCGACGAGCCAGAGGAGGAGGGGCGCCGTCAGGGCCGCGAGCACGAGCGCGAGCCCCTGGACGCGGACGAGCACCGCCACGCCGCACGCTCCGAGCAGCACGGCCTGCCGGGCGAGTGTCGGCGTCTCGAGCGCGCGAACGAGCGTCCACGCGGCGAGGAGGAAGGCCGGGTAGAAGGCGTTCTCGGACATCAGCGTCCCGGTGTAGGCGAGCGAGGGCAGCGCCACCGCGAGCAGCGCCGCGCCGAGCGAGTAGGCCGGCGAGAGCACGCGCCGCGCGAGCAGGTAGGCGGGGATCGCCGCGAGCGACATCGCGACCGCGTTGATCGTCCGCGCGGCGGCATAGGCGTCCGGGAGCGAGTCGAAGAGCAGGTAGGCCGGGGCGAGCAGCAGCGGATAGAGGACGCTGACGATCCCGTAGGGCTCGTCGCGCACCTCGATCCCCCGCCCCGCGGCGAGGCTGCGCGCGTTTTCCTGGTACTGGAGCTCGTCGGTGAAGATGAACGGCGCCGGCAGCCGGCTCCCGAGCCAGGTGCGGAGGACGATCGACCCGGCGGCGATGCCTGCAAGCCACGCCCACGCCGGAACGCGGCGCTGCCTATCGACCAAGCTCGACCTCGGCCAGGCGCCGCGCCAGCTCGCTCGCCTCGGCCGAACCGGCCTCGATCCCGACGTCTGCTGCCGCTCCCGCGACGTCGCCGAGCACGGCGGTCGCGACCGCTGCGCCGCCCGCCGCCTGCTCGAGCGCCGCTGCGTAGAGCTCGGCGACGTGCTGGAGGTCGTGCTCGCGCCGGGCGAGCTCGAGCGCGGCGGCCGACATCGCCGTCCGCGCGCCCTCGTTCCCGGCGAGCAGCTCGAGCGCGGCGTGCAGGGTCTCGACCTCGCCGGCGCCGACCGGAACCTTCAGCGCGACCTCGTCCGGAAGCTCGGAGAACCAGCCGACGTCGCTGACGACCACCGGCTTGCCGAGCGAGAGCTGCCGGATCACGCTGCCGGAGGTCTCGCCCATCGTCGGGGCGCGCAGGTTGACGCAGACGTCGCAGGCAGCCATCAGCGACCACAGCCGCGCCTCGTCGACGTAGTCCTCGCGCAGGATCCCGTCGCTCGAGAGCCCGAGCCGCTGCAGGCGCCGGTCGAGGTCGAAGCCGGGCGAGACGGCGCCGACGAGCAGGAGCCGGGCCTCAGGCCGGTCGCGCCGCAGCCGAGCGAACGCCTCCAGGAGCTGCGGGATCCGCTTGCTCGAGTTCAGGTTGCCGAAGGAGCCGACGAGCGGCGAGCCCGCGTGGCGCTCGGGCGTCAGTGGGGGCACCGGCCAGGCCGGATGGGGAACGCGCCAGATCGGCCCATCGAAGCCGGCCGCACGGGCGCGTTCCTCGACGTGGTGCGAGTGGACGACGAGGCCGGTCGCGAGGCCGAGCACCTCACCGGCCAGGTGGAACTCCTGCGGGCGGCTCTCCCAGAGCGGCGGGATCCGCTTGTCGAGGACGCCGTGCCCGAGCAGCCGCCCGACGACCCCGCCTTCGCGCTCCATCGCGTCGAGGTAGCCGTGGCCGTCGCGGCGCCCGATCGTCAGGCCGGCGACGAGGTGGTGGAGGACGAAGTCGTGGAGGACGACCACGCCCGGGCGACGCCGCAGCGCGTCCACGATCCAGCCGTGCGCATCCGGGTTGTTACCGACGTGGTAGAGCGCGAGATCCGTGCCGCGCGCCGGCCTGGTGCGGCCGCGCTTGACGACCTGGACGTCGAGGCGCCGCCCGAGCGCGGGCAGGAGGAGGGCGGAGTAGTCGGCGATGCCCGAGCGCTCCGGCGGCATCGGGCTGAAGTACGAAACTTTCACGCGAGCAAGCGGTCGATGCAGCTGTCCCAGGTGACGCGCGAGGCGAGCTCGTGGCCGGCGGAGCCGAACGCCTCGGCGTCGCCGCGATGCTCGCGCAGCCAGCCCGTGGCAGCGGCGAGCGCGGGCGCCTCCGGCGCGGTCACGAGACCGGTGCGACGGTCGCTCACGATCTCCAACGGACCGCCCGCGTCGGTCGTCGTCAGGACAGGCTTGCGCGAGAGGAACGCCTCGAACGGCACCATCCCGAAGTCCTCGTCGACCGGCGCGTAGTAGACCGCCAGGCAGCGGGCGTAGAGCGAGGCGAGCTCCGCCTCGTCGGCGAGCCCGGCGAACTCGACGCGGCCGTTCAGCCCCCGCTCCCGCGCGAGGCCCTCGAGACGGCCGCGGTCGGGGCCCTCGCCGGTGATCACGACCCGAAGGCCGGGGTCGAGCGCCGCCGCCTCGATCAGGAGGTCGATCCGCTTCGCCCGGTCGAGCCGGTTCACGGAGAGGACGAAGTCGCCGTACTCCTCGCAGCGGTACGGGAGATCCTGAGGCGGATGCGCCATCACCTCCGCGACGAGGCCGGTGGAGCGCTCGATCCGCTCGGCGACGTTGCGGGAGGTGGCGAAGAGGCGCTTGGCCTCGCCGAGGGCGATCCGGTCCAGGGTTTGGACCGAGCGCCGCAAGGCCCGGTCCTGCGGTTGTTCGCCGAACTGGCCGAGGTCGGTTCGGTCCAGCTCGTAGGCCTGCCGGAACTGGTGCAGCACCCAGACGCGCTTGTTCCGGTGGCGGACGCAGTAGGAAGGGAACTTCGTCGTCACGACCAGGTCGATCGGCGCGCCGTTCGACTCCTCGAGGTCGGCGAGGCGCCAGAGGAAGGCCTGGCTCAGCACTTTCGTGCCGGGGTACCACTTGAAGGGGATCGTGACGAGGGCGGTCTCGTGCCCGCGAGCCCGCAACTCCTCGACCAGCCGGTCCGTGAAGATCTCCGCCCCGCCTCTGACAAAAGGCACCTGCGGCGCGCAGACCGCAATCCTCACGAGCGCGACTTCAGCTGGGACTCGAGATCGGCTACTCGGGCCTCGAGGTCGTCGATCAGCCGCAGCGCCGAGGCGTTGAACGAGCGCTGGTCGTAGGCGAGCGGCTCCACGTACCAGCGCATCAGCTTGCGGAGCACGGCCTTGGCCGGGTTCGCGAGCCGGCCGCTGAGGCCGGGCCGGAGCTGCAGCGGCCGGTCGGCCGAGACCGGCCAGAGCCGCTCGGCCTCTGCCCGGGCCGCGAGCCGATCCTCGTCGCCGCCGGCGCCCGTGTCCCCGGGGGCCGCGCCCGAGCGGCGCACCTCGTCCTTGAGCTGCTCGAAGAGCGCCGCGACGTCGATCGTGTTCCCAGAACCGGCTGCATATGGCTGATTTCCGTCCGGCTCGGGCACGGCAGCATCTTAGCGAGGCCGAAACGCCGCTCCCGCTCGGTGCCTAGCCGGCCGCCGTCGGCAGCTGGGCCGCGGGCCAGTCGAGGTGCGGCGCGTGCTCCAGCCGCTCGTCCAGGCGGGCCAGGTCCGCATCGACCATCAGCCGGATCAGCTCCTCGAACGTGATCGACGGAGCCCAGCCCAGGCGTGTGCGCGCCCGGCTCGCGTCGCCGACGAGGTCGGCGCGGTCGTCCTGGGGACGTACGAAGCGATCGTCGGTCAGGACGCACGCCCGCCAGTCCAGCCCGACGTGCCCGAACGCCGTCTCGACGACGTCCTGCACGGAGTGCTGCACCCCCGTTGCCACCACGTACGTGTCGGGCTCGTCCTGCTGCAGCATCTGCCACATCGCCCGCACGTAGTCGCCCGCGAAGCCCCAGTCCCGCCGGGCGGTCAGGTCGCCGAGCGAGAGCTCCTGCTCCAGGCCCAGCGCGATCGCCGCGGCGGCGTGAGTGATCTTCCGCGTCACGAACTCGAGCCCGCGCCGCGGCGACTCGTGGTTGTAGAGGATCCCGGAAACGGCGTACATCCCGAAGCCGTCGCGATAGCGCTCCGTCATCAGATGGCCGAGCAGCTTTGCCACCGCGTAGGGGTTCTGCGGGTCGAGGGCGGTGGTCTCGTCCTGGGGAGCCGACTGCGGCCGGCCGAAGATCTCGCTCGTCGACGCCTGGTAGAAGCGAATCGAGGGATCGGTCAGGCGGATCGCCTCGAGGAGGCGGACGACCCCCATGCCGGTCGACTCGATCGTGAGCGCCGGCTGCTGCCAGGACTCGGGCACGAACGACGTGCCGGCGAAGTTGTAGATCTCGTGCGGGCGAGCGTGCTCGAGCGCGCGCAGCAGCGAGAGCTGGTCGAGGAGGTCGCCGCGCAGGAGGGTGACCCGGCCGGTCAGGTGCGAGAGCCGCTCGGGCGGCTCGGACGTCGCCCCGCGGACGAGCCCGAAGACCTCGTACTCCCGCGCGAGGAGGAACTCGGTCAGATAGGAGCCGTCCTGACCGCCGATCCCGACGATGAGCGCGCGCCGCGAAGCCATGCGCGTAGCTTAAGGCCGATAGCTTAGGCGCCCGATGATCGGCCTTAGCCTGCTCACGCTCGTGCCCGGCGAGATCGGGGGCTCGGAGACCTATGCCCGCGGGCTTGCGCGCGGGCTCGCCGAGGTCGGCACGCTCGACTACCTCGCGCTCGTGCCCCCGGTCGCCGCGGGTGCGGGGCACGGCCTGCCGGAGTCGGTCGTGACCGAGTACCGCGCGGCGCGCACGATGCGGGAGCGGATGCTCGCGATGGGCCTGGCGGCCGCCCGGCCCGGGCCGCTGCGGCGCCGCTTCGAGGGGGTCGACGCCGTCCACTACGCGCTGACGATCCAGCTCCCGCGCCTCGCGCTGCCGAAGGCGGTCACGATCCAGGATCTCCAGCACCTCGATCTGCCGCAGCTCTTCAGCCGCGCGGAGCGCCGCTTCCGGCGGCACGCCTACGAGGCCTCGGTGCGCAGCGCTGACGCCGTGATCGTCCCCTCGCAGTTCGTGCGTCGTGGTGTCGTCGAGCATCTGGGGGTGCCGCCCGAGCGGATCCACGCGATCCCGCACGGCGTCGACCACGACCGCTTCTTCCCGACCGGCGAGCCGCGGGAGGAGTTCCTCCTCTATCCGGCGCGGCCCTGGGCGCACAAGAACCACGAGCGGCTCTTCGAGGCCTTCGCGCTCCTGCGGCGGGAGCGGCCGGCGCTCGAGCTCGTGCTCACCGGTGGCGGGCACGCGGGCCGGCCGGTCCCGGACGGGGTGGTGGTCAAAGGGCTGATCTCGGGGGACGAGCTGGTCTCGCTCTACCGTCGCGCCGCCTGCCTCGTCTTCCCGAGCCTCTACGAGGGCTTCGGCTATCCGCCGCTCGAGGCGATGGCCTGCGGCTGTCCGGTCGCCACCTCGAACGCGGGCTCGCTCGCCGAGGCCGTCGGCGACGCCGCGGCGATCTTCGACCCAGCCGACGTCGAGGACATCGCAGCGGTCGTCGCGGCAGTGCTCGAGAGCCCGGAGCGCTTCGTCGACGCAGGGCTCGCTCGCGCCGCCCGGTTCACCTGGGCCGACTCGGCGCGCCGGCACGAGGCCGTCTACCGCTCGCTCTAGGTCGCTAGCGGCGGCCCATCCTCCCTCGCCGGTAGTCGCGCCAGGCGCGGAGGACGGTCCAGAGCGCGGCACGGCGCCTCGGGTGCAGGAGCGCCTGCGCGAGATGGGTGCCGACGATCACCGCCCGCCGCACGGCGGTGTGGCCCCGGCCGATGGGATAGCGCCGCTCGCAGACCGCGAGCATGTTGCGGCAGTGGTAGTAGAGGCTCGTCGTCGAGGCGGCCCCGCCCGTGGAGGCCGAGACGCGATGCCACGCCCGCAGTGTCGGGACGAAGACGACGCGCAGGCCGGCGTCGCGGATCCGCAGGCACCAGTCCACGTCCTCCAGGTAGGCGAAGAGCTCCTCGTCCAGCAGCCCCACGCGGTCGATCGCCTCGCGCGAGACGGCGAGGAGCGCGCCGGTGCCCCAGTCGACGTCCCGCTCCTCGTCGAAGCTGCCGTCGTCGCGCTTGCCCGTGCCGCGGACGCGGCCGCTGTAGCCGAGCCGCGGCTCGAAGTTGCCGCCGGCGTACCAGAGGACGTCGGGCGGCTCGGCGACGTAGACCTTGCCGGCGAGCGCGCCCGCGTCCGGATGTCGCCCTGCGGCGGCGACGAGCGCCTCGACGAGGTCGGGCGCGGCGGTCGCGTCGTTGTTCACGAGCACGACCCAGTCGGCGCCGCGGTCGAGCGCCCGCCGGATCCCGACGTTGTTCCCGGCCGCGAAGCCGAGATTGACCCCGGTGCGGATCAGCTCGACGCCCGGGAAGCGCTCCGCGACCGCTTCCGCGGAGCCGTCGGCCGAGCCGTTGTCGACCACGACCGTCTCCACTCCCGCGAGCGACTCCAGGCAGCGCAGCGTGTCCTCGCGGCCGTTCCACGACAGGACGACGGCCGTGATCTGCACTAGCGGCGGACGAAGTGCGCGATCGAGCCGGCGTCAGGCTGCCGCTCGAGCTCCGGATCGGCCCCGACCTCGCCCATCAGCTGCACGACGCCCGGGTAGTGGTTCCCGTAGCCCTGGGTGTCGACGGCGTCGTGGAAGAGGATGCTGCCGCCGGGCGCGACGAGCTCGCGCCAGCGCCGGTAGTCGGCGCGCGCCCCTTCGTAGCTGTGGTCGCCGTCGACGAAGACGAGCTCGCACGGGCGCGGCGGCGGGTCGGCGGTGCGGGAGTCGGCCACGAGCAGGTGGACGCGCTCGGCGAGGCCGAAGCGCTCGAGCGCGGCGCCGAGGTCGGCGTCGAGCTCCGGCCCGCTCAGGTCCGCGCGCAGGGCGACGTGGAGGTCGTACGACCAGAGCTCGGCACCCTCCGGGAGCGCGCTCGCGAGGAGCAGGGTGCTGCCGCCCTTGAAGCGGCCGATCTCCGCGGCCGCGGCTCCCGGCGAGACGTTTCGGGCGAGGCGGTAGAGGAGCGCGGCCTCGTCGAGCTGCAGCGAGGCGATCCCGTGGCTGAGCTGGTTCGAGGAGAAGAGGAAGGCGAGATCCTCGAACCCGTCGAGCCGCTCCGGCCAGCGCTCGACGTTCGAGTAGCGAGCCCGGCCCGGATCCTGGAGCACGGCTGCGTGGATCAGGTTCTTGCCCGCCGAAGTACGGCCGGCCTGCGCGAGGGCGCGCTTGATCTGCTCGCGAAGCACGGGCGCGACTCTAGTCGAGCGCCCGCAGGTAGGCCCACGCCTCCTGGAGGCCGAACGAGCGCGTCGCGACGAGCAGGCCGGCGAAGAGCGCGAGCCCGAGGAGCGCGGCCACGACTGCGCCGGCCACGATCTCGGCGGCGCCGAAGGCGAGTAGCGCGAGGCCTCCCGTCGCGAGGGCGGCGAGCGCGAGCCCCCGCGCGGCGCCGGCCAGGACTTGCGGCGAGAGCAGCGCGAGGAGCACGACCAGGATTGCGAGCGTCGTCGCGGTGAGCGCGAGAACCGCGCCCTCGAGCTCCCACGCCTCGATTGCGAGCCAGGCCACGACGACGTGGAGCGCCAGAGTCGCGACCGCGGCGAGCGGCAGCCTCCGCTCGCGACCGGCCACGAAGAGGAGGGGGAAGGTGATCGTGACGCCGACCGAAGCGGCCATCCAGAGCCCGAGCAGGGCGATCAGGCGGCCGAGCTCGCTCCCGGTGTCGCCCCCGTAGTCGGAGCCGAGCACGGCCGCGACGACGCGGTCGCCGACCAGCGCGAAGACGCCCGCCGCCGCCGCGACCGCCGCGAACGCAAGCCAGGAGGTGCGGACGACGTGATCGGTCGCGCGCCGGTCGCCGAGCTCGCCGCGCGCGAGCGGGACGCTCGAGACGAGCCCGAGCGACGAGGCCGTCACTGCGACCAGGCTGGCGGCGACGAGATAGGCGTAGGTGAAGGTGGTGACGGCACCGGTTCCGAGCTCCGAGACGAAGCGGAGGCAGACGACGAAGAGCCCCTGGAGGACGAGCGGCAGCGAGACCGCCCGGGCGAGCTCGAGCAGCCTCCGGCCGATCCCGAAGGCCCGGAGCCGGGTCACCGACGCCCGACGCGCCAGCGCCACGGCGGAAATCGCCAGCACGAGCGCCCCGTTCAGCAGCATCCCCCACGCGACCGCCGCGATCCCGTGCTCGCCGACGAGGAGGAGGATGAGCGCGATCCCTGCCGCGCTGCCGAGCGCGTAGCCGGCCGCGGCGGTCCCGTAGCTGTCGTGCGCGCCGAGGCCGCTCGCCGCCAGCGCGGCGTAGACCTGCGCGATCGCTGCGGGGACGACGTAGCGGAGCGTCTCGGCAGCCGTGTCCTGCGCGATCTCGGGCAGCCCGCCCGTGAGCAGCCCGGCCAGCCAGTCGCTCGCCAGTAGCGTCAGCACGAGCGCCGGCACGGCGATCGCCGCGATCGCCGCCGCGTAGGAGCCGAGCTCGTGCTCGAAGGTGCCGGCCAGGCGGGCGCGCGCGAGCGGCGGCAGCACGGCGACCCGCATCGACGTGCCGACGAGGACGAGGACGAGGAAGACCGAGTAGGCGGCGAAGAAGCCGTCGGTCTCGGGGCCGCGCCCGAACTCGTGGGCGATCACGACGCCGACGACGGCCGAGAGACCGGTCACGACGGCGAGCGAGACGGCTGTGAGGGCGCCGCTTGCGAGCGCGCTCCGGCGGCCTAGAGCGCTCCGGCTGGAAGGGTCGGTACGCTGCATCGGCCGCGAGAGCTTACGCCCGCGTCCCGAAACCATGGCAACCGACTCCATCTGGTCCGAGAACGCGCTCGCCGGCCTCCGCCGGGAGTTCGGCGAGGTCTACGGCGGCCGGACGACGCTCGTCACCGGAGCCGACGGCTTCATGGGCTCGCATCTCACCGACGCGCTCGTCGCGCTCGGCGCCGACGTGCACGCGTTCGTGCGCGCCACCTCGAGCGGGGCGCTGAACAACATCGGGCATCTGCGCGGGCGGATGAAGGTGCACTTCGCCGACCTGACCGACAAGACCTCGATCGACTACCTCGTCAAGTCGCTCCGCGACACCGTCACCGACCGGCCGTACGTCTTCCATCTGGGGGCGCAGGCGCACGTGGGCGAGTCGTGGCACCGACCCTACGAGACGGTGATGGCGAACACGATCGGGACGCTGAACCTGCTCCAGTCGGTGGTCGACTGGGGGCTCGAGCTGGAGAAGTTCGACACCGCGGGCACCTCCGAGGAGTACGGCAACGTGCGCGAGGCGGTGGCCCACCACCACGACTTCGACGAGGCGGGCGGCCTGATCCTGCACGAGCGCTCCCCGATCAACCCGAAGTCGATCTACGCGACCGCAAAGGTCGCGGCGGACTTCCTGACGATGAACTACCACGACGCGTTCGGCGTTCCGGGCGTCGTCACGCGGATGTTCAACAACTACGGCCCGCGGCAGAACCCGCGCTACGTCACCGGCACGATCATCACGCAGGCGCTGGAGCGCCCGGAGATCGAGCTCGGGGCGCTGGAGCCGCTCCGCGACTTCTGCTTCTGCACCGACGGCGTCCGGGGCCACCTCACGGTCGCCGCGAAGGGCGTCCCGGGCGACGTCTACGTCTACGGCCAGGGCTCGAACATCTCGATGGCCGACTGGTGCGACCTGATCGTCCGCACCGGCGTCGAGCACGGCTACTGGCCGGACGACCGGCACGTCGTCACGAACGAGGCCCGCTTGCGTCCGGGCGTCACCGACGTGCTCGCGCTCAAGGTCGGGTACGAGAAGCTCAACCGCGAGACGGGCTGGGAGCCGCAGGTCTCCTGGGAGGAAGGCGTTCTCCGGACGATCGCCTGGTACGCCGAGAACCGGGAGCGCTGGCTCGGGCGGGTCGACTGGCAGGCCGCCAAGCCGTCAACACTCTCCTCATAAGGGCGGGTTAGGGTCTCGCCGATGCGCGCGCTCGTCACAGGAGGCGGCGGTTTCCTCGGCTCACACCTCGTCGAGCGGCTGCAGGCCGACGGTCACGACGTCTTCGTGGCGCGCAGGCTCGACTACGACCTGACCGTCCTGGACGACGCGGCTCGCCTCTTCGCCGACGCGCAGCCGGAGCTCGTCTTCCACCTCGCAGCCGAGGTCGGCGGGATCGGCGCCAACCGTGCCAACCCCGGCCGGTACTGGTACGCGAACCTGCTGATGGGCGCGCACGTGCTCGAGCAGAGCCGCCTGCACGGGGCCGGGAAAGTCGTCGCGCTCGGCACGATCTGCGAGTACCCGAAGCTGACTCCGGTGCCGTTCAGCGAGGACGAGCTCTGGAACGGGTATCCCGAGGAGACGAACGCGCCGTACGGGATCGCGAAGAAGGCGCTCCTCGTCGGCGGCCAGGCCTACCGCGACCAGTACGGGCTGAACGTCCTCCATCTCCTGCCCGTCAACCTCTACGGCCCGGGGGACAACTTCGACCCCGCGACGGCGCACGTGATCCCGGATCTGATCCGGAAGATGCACGAGTCGCCCGAGCGGGTCGTGCTCTTCGGCGACGGCTCCCCGACCCGCGAGTTCCTCTACGTCGACGACGCCGTCGAGGGGATCGTGGCCGCGGCGGAGCGCTACGAGGGCGTCGAGCCCGTGAACCTCGGCTCCGGGACCGAGATCGCGATCCGCGACCTCGTGGAGCTCGTCGCCGAGCTCTCCGGCTTCGACGGAGAGGTCGTCTGGGACGCGTCGAAGCCGAACGGCCAGCCGCGCCGCCGGCTCGACGTCAGCCGCGCCGAGGAGCTCTTCGGCTTCCGCGCGCGCACCGACTTTCGCGAGGGTCTCGAGCGGACGATCGCCTGGTACCGCGAGAACGCCCCCGCGCATGTCGCCACCTGAGGCCGCGTCGGGGCAGGCGCAGCTGCTCGAACGCGGGTGGAGCGGGCTCTCACACCTCGGCGCATCGCTGAAGCGGGCGGCGCTCAAGCTCGCCGAGCGGCCGCTCCCCGTCCTCGCCGCGCTCGTCGCCGTCCAATGGGTCGCCGTTCTCGCCTTCGCGCTCACGGTCCGCCACAACGGGCTCGTCTTCTACCAGGGCGGCGACCAGATCAACTACACGACGAACGCCTGGCTGCTCGGGAACGCAGCAGCTCCCGCCGGCGATCCTCGGCTACGGCTGGCCGATGCTGCTGCTCCCGTTCGCGTGGCTCGCCGAGGCCGACTACGTCTCGTTCCTGCCCTGGACGATGGCGCTGGACGTGCTCGTCCTCGGCCCGATCGCGCTCTGGTGCGTCTATGCGCTCGCCGCCCGGATCGGCGGGAGGCTGCTCGGGCTCTGGGCCGCGGCGCTCTGGGTCGCCGCGCCGTTCCTGGCGATCCCGTTCTTCCGGCCCGACTACCACGACCGCTACGTCGAGCAGTTCCTGCCCCAGGCGCTCGGCCTGACCGCGCTCGCCGACTTCCCCTCGATGGTCTGCCTGCTCGTCGCGGCGTGGCTGCTCGTCCGAGCGCTGGACGCCGGCGACTGGACGAACGCGACTGCCGCGGGGCTCGCGGCCGGCTTTGCGATCGCGATCAAGCCGGCGAACGTGCTGTTCCTCGCCGGGCCGCTCCTGCTCGTCCTCCTGGCCCGGCGCTTCCGGCTCGTGCTTCCGTACGCCGCCGGTCTCGCCCCGCCGCTCCTGCTCCTCCTGCTCTGGAAGGTTCGCGGGCTCGGCGACCTCCCCGTGCTCGCGCTCGAGCAGACGCGGCTCGCGGCGGGGTCGACGCTCGCTCCGCCGCTCGGCGTGAGCATCGACGTCGGCAGGTACCTCGATCTCGACTGGGCGAACTTCCGCAGCAACATGGCCGAGCTGCGCGAGTTCTTCTGGAGCGCCCGGGTCCTCCAGTGGCTGCCGTTCGCGGGCGCCTTCGCGGTCGGGCGGCGGTCGGTGCCGCTCGCCGGCCTGCTCGCGGGCTGGTTCGCCGCCTTCCTCGTCGTCAAGGGCACGCCGGCGCAGTCGACGGTCGAGAGCGGCAGCTTCTTCCGCCTGCTGATGCCGGCCTATCCCGCGTACTTCCTGCTCGCGGCTTCGCTGCCGCTCCTCGTCCCGAGGGCCGCGAGCCGAATCCCGAAGCGGCTGCTTCCCGGTCGCCCGGCCGCGATCCCCCGGCGCGTGCTCGCCGGCGTTGGGGTCGTCTTCGTCCTGCTGCCGCTGCTCGTGATCTCCCTCGTTTCGCCCCTCTCCCGCGAGCAGCCCGAGGCGATCACGATCGGCTCGATCATGACTCCGGTCGACCCGTCGATCGAGGTCGACGTCCGGGCCGACGGAGCCCGCCGGACCCTCACCTGGACGCATCGGGACTTCGGCGCCACGGAGGTCTTCTACCGCGTCTTCCGCACCGCCGCGGACGGGCTCGACTTCGATTGCCTGGCCGAGGGCTCGCCCGACTGCCGGCTCCAGATGCTGCCGCTCGGCTCGACGCGCGCGCCCGTCTTCAGCGACGGCTCTCCTCCGGCGAACGCGCTCTACCGGATCGGCGTCGCGACGAACTGGCAGAACGACGCGGAGGGTGGCGACGTGATTGCCCTGAGCCCGCCGCTCGCCGCTACTCCGTGAGGCGCGCCCCGGCCGCGCTCGAGGCAGGCGGGCTGCTCGGGCTCCTCGCCGCCGCGGCCTTGCTCTGCTCGCGCTCGCTCGCGCTCGGGGCGAGCTACGACGAGGGCGTCTACCTGGCGAGCGCCGAGGCTCTCGCCCGGGGTGAGACGCTCGGCGAGGACGTCTTCGCGTCGCAGCCGCCGGGGTTCTACCTGCTGCTGCGACTCGCGCTGCTCCTCCCCGGCGACTCGCTCGACGAGGTGCGCGCGGTCTTCCTCGGCCTGGCGGTCGCCGGCGTGGCCGGAGCCTGGGGGGTCGGCCGGGCGCTCGCCGGCCCGACGGGCGGGTTCCTGGCGGGAGCCGTCCTGCTCACCGCGCCCGCGTACGCGGCCGAGTCGGTCCGGGTCGCCGCGGACACGGCCTCTATAGCGCTGGCGCTCGTCGGGCTCGCGCTCCTCGCCTGGGCGCTCCGGCGCGAGGTCGTCGTCCTCGCCGTTGTCGCGGGCGCGATCCTGGCCTCGGCGATCTCGGTCAAGCTCTTCGCCGCGACGGCGCTCGTCCCCGCGGTCGGCCTCCTCGTCGGCTTCCGCGCCGGCCGGCGGCTCGCGCTCGCCTGGCTCGCTGGCGGGCTCGGCGTCGCGCTTGCATTGGTCCTCCTCCACGCGGGAAGCCTGGGAGCGATCTGGGACGACGCGGTCCGCTTCCACGAGGAGGCGCGCGGGGACTTCACCAGCGTCGACTCGAATGCCGACCGGTTGGCCGAGGTCTTCCTGCGCAGCGGGCTCGTCTACTTCTGGCTCGTCGCCGCCGGGCTCCTCGTCTGGGCGCTTCGTCGCGCCCGCCCTCGGCTACTCCTCCCGCTCTGGCTCTGGGGCCTCACCGCCGCGGCGTTCCTCCTCTGGCACCGGCCGCTGATCGACCACCACTTCGTCTTGATCGCTGCGTCCTTCGCCGTCCCCGCCGGGGCTTCGCTTCATCTGGAGGGCCTGCCGCGTCGGCGCTGGCGGTTGGCGGCGGGCGCGCTCGCGCTCGTCCTTGTGGCGGGCTACGCGCAGCAGTGGCGCCGGATCGAGCGGCTGCCGGGCGACGACCCCCGGCTCGCGCCCGTCGTCGCGGCGGTGGTTGCGGCCACGGAGCCGGGCGAGGCGATCGTCTCGGATCTCCCGCTCGTCGCCTACCTCGCCGACCGGCCGCTGCCGGGCGAGCTCGTCGACACCTCGGTCGTCCGCTTCCGCTCGGGCTCGCTCGACACGACGTGCGTGCTCGGCGCGGCAGACGCCGCGGGCGTGCGGCTCGTCGTCGCCGGCCGGGCGTTCCGCATCCAGCCGGGCATTCTCGCGGCGCTCCGGGCGCGCTTCCCCGAGCAGCGCGAGGTCGCCGGGATCACTCTCCTCGAGCGCTCTCCCGCTGCTGCTCGAGCAGCGCGACGCGCTGCGCCAGGATCGTGCTCTTAGCGTGGGGGAAACCATGTTTCCCCCACGTGCCCTCTTCTTCTAGGGCTCGCTCCGCCTGGCCGATGCGGTCGGAACCGATTCGCTGAGAACTGGGCGGAGCCCGGCTCCTCCGTCCGGCGGTACCGCGTCCGGCCCGCTGAGAGCTTGCTGCTCGAGCAGCGCGACGCGCTGCGCCAGAATCGTGCTCTGGTCGCTGAGCCGGGAGATCACCGTCGAGTAGTGGAGCAGCACGGCCAGGATGAAGACCGTCGCGACCGCGAAGAGGACGGCCGGCGGGTAGGTCGAGACGCCGACCCAGCCGGCGATCGTGTTCAGGCCGCCGCGCCAGGCGGAGAGGATCAGGAGGGCGACGCCGGTCGCGAGCCAGAGCAGCGCGTAGCGCTCGCGGAGGCGCCGGCTCCGGATCAGCTCGAAGACGATCAGGATCAGGAGGATCGAGGCGATCGAGGCAGCGATCGAGACCCGCACGGGAGTCATGCGTCCTCCAGGGGAACGGCCTTGCGGCGGAAGATGCCGACGAGGAGCGCCAGCGTCACCTTGAGCACGTAGTAGGCGGAGCGGATCGCGGTGATCGAGGAGGAGCCGTGCTCGCGCTCGCGCATCGAGACCGGCACCTCGAGCAGCCGGAGCCGGTGCTTGACGACCATCACGGTCGCCTCGACCTCGGGGTAGTCGTGCGGGATAGTCGTCGGCGAAGAGGCGGATCCCCTTGCGATTCAGCGCCTGGAAGCCGGACGTCGTGTCGGTGACCTTCTGCCGAACGAGCAGGGAGACGAGGCCCGCGAAGAAGCGGATCCCGGCCCGTCGGGCGAGCGGCGGGCGGTAGGAGTCGCCCGCGTCTGCGAACCGGGAGCCGACGACGATGTCGGCGTCCCCTCGCAGCACCGGCTCGATCAGCTTCGGCAGCTCCGAGGGGTCGTGCTGGCCGTCGCCGTCGAGGCGCACCGCGAGCTCGTACCCGTGGGCGAGCGCGTACATGAAGCCGGTCTGGACCGCGCCGCCGATCCCGAGGTTGAACGGCAGCCGGACGACGGTGGCGCCGGCCGCGGCAGCGCGCTCGGCGGTGCGGTCGGTGGAGCCGTCGTCGACCACGAGCACGTCGAGGCCGGGGTCGAAGGCGCGGATCTCGGCGACGACCGCGCCGATCGCGTTCTCCTCGTCCCGCGCCGGGACGATCGCGATCCGGCGGGCGTCAGGCACGTGCCGCGGCCGGTAGTCCCGGCGCCGACGAGGTCGAGGAGCTGCTGGGCGCGCCGCGCGTAGGTGTGCTCGTCGAGGACGCGCTCGCGGGCCCGCGCGCCCATCGCCTCGGCCTGAGCCGGATCGGCGAGCAGCTCGCGGTAGGCCGCGAGCGCCTCGTCCGCGTTCTCGACGACCAGCAGCTCCTGGCCCGGCTCGAACCAGCGCTCCATGCCCTCGTGCGGGTTCGAGACGATCGCGGCGCCGCTCGCTGCCAGCTCGAAGGGACGGCAGGTGGAGGAGGCGTTCACCGTCGCGTGCGAGCGACGCGTGATGTTGAGGTTGATCCTGGCCTGCGAGATCGTGCGCGCGAACGTGTTGAACGAGACGTCGCCCAGCGACCACGCGCGGCCGGTGTCGCCCTGGAAGTCACGGCCGCCGAGCGCGAACTCGAGCTCCGGCGCCGCGCGGCTGGGCTCCCCGACCAGCGCCGCCATCCACTCGCGCCGGAACTTGTCCCCGTAGCCGTAGAAGAAGACGTCGTGCACCTTCTCGACCGCGCGCGGCGCGAAGAACTCCGCGTCGGCGCCCCAGAAGACGGCCTCCGCCCGGCGCGCGCCGAGCTCGAGCAGGCGCGGCAGCCCGCCTTCGGAGTTCGAGACCACGAGGTCGTACTCGGACGGGTCGGCGCCGTGGTAGTAGTTGAAGCCCGTGTCCATGCCGCCGAACTCGGGCAGGCTCATCGGCACGTCGCCGTCGTAGAAGATCACCGGGCACGCCGAAGCGCTCGCGGAGGTAGGTGGGGATCCCCCGGAAGTGGCCATCGGGACGGTGAAGACGACCACGGCGTCCACGTCGCGCTCTCGCTCGAGCACCTTCGTCAGGTGCCGCTTCCAGCGGGGCGTCACCCAGCGCCAGATCGTCTCGCGGGTCGCGCGGTCGAGCGCCGTCTCCTCCGGCCGGTCCTCGGCCCGGCGGAGGTAGCGGTCGCCCTTTCAGCCGCGCGAGCCCCGCGCGGGCGCTCGCGAAGCTCTCGCCCTCGTAGTAGGTCGGGTTCGGCGCCGTCCGCCACCAGGGCGACTCGACCGGCCGGCCGCGGTAGGGCGTCACGACGAGGTCGACGCCGACCTCGTAGAGCCCCTTCCAGAGCTGCCACCAGGCGGGCGTGCAGCCGTAGCGGAAGTCGAGGTCGACCGCGGACGCGACCGCGAGGAGCTTCGGCTGCTTCATACGGGTGAGTCTAGGGAGCGGGGATGAAGGATCGGTAAGCCCGTCAGTAGGCGCCCCGGGCGCGCAGCACCGCCGGGATCGTCTTGACGAGGATCGAGATGTCCAGCCAGATCGACCAGTTCTCGAGGTAGTAGAAGTCGAGCCGGACGAGGTCGTCGAAGGAGAGGTTCGAGCGGCCCGAGATCTGCCAGAGGCCGGTGATCCCCGGCAGGACGAGATAGCGCTTGCGGTGCCAGCTCGCGAGCTTGTCGTAGTCGCGGAGCGGCAGCGGGCGCGGCCCGACGAGGCTCATCTCGCCGCGGAGCACGTTCAGCACCTGCGGCAGCTCGTCGACCGAGAGGCGGCGCAGGATCGCCCCGACCCGCGTCACGCGAGGATCGTCGCGGATCTTGAAGAGCGCGCCGCCGGCCTCGTTCTGCGCCTCGAGCCGCGACTGCTGTCGCGCCGCGCCCTCGACCATCGTCCGGAACTTGAACATCGGGAACTCGTGCTCGCCCACTCCGACGCGGCGATCGAGGTAGAAGACCGGCCCCCGCGAGTCGAGCTTGATCGCAACGGCGATCAGCAACCAGAGCGGAAGGCCGAGCGTGACGACGAGCAGGCTGACGATCGTGTCGAAGGTCCGTTTGACGATCCAGTCCGCCCCAGCGAGCACCGGCGGGCGCAGCTCGAAGAGGGGCGCACCCTGGCCGGGGACGTACTCGCCTCGCTGGATCAGCAGCTCGGTCGTCTTCGGCGCCAGCCGAACGCGGACGCCGCTCGAGTGCGCCGCCTCGACGATCTCGAGCACGCGCTGCTCGTCCAGATCCTCCTCGGCGAGGATCAGCTCGTCGGCTCGCTCTCGCGTCAGGATCTCGGGAAGGTCCTCGAGCTCGCCGAGGACGCGCAGCCCCGGCTCGCCGGCGTGCGCGATCGCCCCGACGAACTCGTAGTCGATGTCGCCCCGGCCGCTGCCGAGCGTCCGGTGGAGCGCGGCGAGCGCCTCGCCGTGGCCGACGAGGATCACGCGCCTGCGCACGCCCGCGACGCGGAGCAGCTCGGCCGTCGCCGACCCGTACGCCGCGCGGAAGAGCCCGATCGCCACCGCGCTGAGCGCCGTCGCCGCCGGGATCAGCCCCGAGGTCGTGAACTCGTAGTCGGTGCCGATCCCGAACGCGAGCACGACGAGCGCGATCAGGACGAGCGAGGAGACCACCTTGCCGAAGCCGGCGCGCCGCTCGCGCGAGGCGTAGAGGCCCGCCTGCCAGAAGACGAGCACCGTGATCGGCGCCAGGAAGGGCAGCCAGGTCGACGGCCCCTCCCAGAGCAGGCTCCAGAGGATCTCGGTGTTCCCATAGACGACCTCGCGCAGGACGAGGGCGGCGTAGATCCCGAGCGCGAGCCCGGCGATGTCGAGCGCGGCGAGGATCGCGATGCTGAGCAGCCTGCGGGCGAGCGCGCGCAGCGGTGAGGCGAGCAGCGCATAGGGACGCCCGGAGCGCACATCTGCCGGCGGCTCGGCCTCCGTCGACGACAGCTGGGAGGGCGAGAGGGGCTCGAACGCCACGACTGGCCATTGTACGGCGAACCGCGGCGGGTTCCCTGCGTTCGATTCCTGCCGGCTCCGACTAGGGTTGGCCTCCGTGGGCATGCGCAGACGGAGCTTCCGTGCCCTCGCCGTGGGCTCTCCGCCGGCCGGTGACCGGATCTTCTTCCTCAGCCACTGGTTTCGCGGCCACAACAACCCCCGCTACGCCGAGCTCCTGCCTCGCCTGGATCGCGTCGACGCCTACCTGGCGCTGATCTCCGACCGGCGAGCGCTCCGCGGGCTCCAGTACCGGGTGCTCCTGCGCCCGCTCCGCCCGCGGCTCGAGCCGCGCCTCCTGCGGTTGGGGGCGCGGCGCTACCACGGGCTCTTCACGACCGACAACGAGCAGATCCCGCACTTCCCCGGGCCGGTCGTCTCCGACGTGGACGACCCGCTTTTCACCGAGCGCGACGCGGCCCAGCTCGGCAGCCCGCACGTCCAGGCCTACGTCGTCACGGAGGAGCGCGCGGCGCGAGCCTTCGAGGCGCTCGGCGTCGAGAAGCAGCACTACGTGATCCCGCAGGGCGTCGACTTCTCGTCGTTCCGGGCGAGCGACGTCGAGGCTGTCGCGCGGCGTCACCGGCAGCCGGGTGACTTCGTCGTCGGCTACATGGCGGCCTGGCTCCTCGCCGCCGGGGACCGCGGCGGCGAGAACCCGCTCTACAACGCCGAGCACCTGCTCGAGCTCTGGAGCGAGATCAGGGCCCGGGTGCCGCAGGCACGGCTCTGGCTGCTCGGCGGCGCGAGCGCCGAGATCGAGGAGCGGGCCCGCGCGCTCGGCGGCGTCGTCGTCTTCGGGCGCGTGCCGCGCGAGCAGCTGCTCGCCCACGTCGCGAACTTCGACGTGGGGCTCTATCCGCGCACGAAGGATCAGGGGATCCAGTCGGTCAAGATCGCCGAGTACATGGGCGCGGGCGTGCCGACGGTCGCCTACGACTACGACGTGACGCAGGTCGTGCGCGTGGCGTCGGCCGGGGTGCTCGTCGACTCGGCGCGCGAGTTCGTCGACGCGGTCGTCGGGCTCGCGGAGAACGACGCCGAGCGGCGCTCGCTCGCCGAGACGGCCGGCGCCTACGGGCGCTCACTCGACTGGCGCGTCCTGGCCGAGCGCTACAACGAGATCCTCGACCGGCACATCCCCGTCCGCTAGCTCGGCGAGCCTGTCGAGATCGGTCGCGGTGCGGCGGCGGCCGAGCACCTCCAGCGCGAACCGGAGCGCGAGCGCGCGGCGCCGGTCGAGCAGGTCGGTGTCGTGGAAGTAGACGTGGACGATCGGCTCGGTGGATCCGGCGACGCTCAGCGCGGCCCGCGCGGCCATCCCGAGCGAGTGCGTGGTCGGCAGCTCGAGGAGCTCGCCGCCGCCGGGCAGCGCGAGCCGTCCGGGCGCGGCGAGCGCGAGCCGCGGCGCTTCCGCCTCGAGGTACGGCGGCCGGAAGCTCGTCGCGGTGCAGTCGGCGTAGCCGAGCGCGGCCACGGCGATCGCGACGGATTCGTCCATGTACCAGCCGCCGCCGCAGAAGAGCGTGGGGCGGAGACCCTGCTCCCGCAGCCACTCGCCCTCGCGGCGCACGCGGTCGCCGGCCGCCTCGTCGCCGCTCGGCCGCGCGTGGGTCGGCGACGTCCAGTGGGTGTGGTGGCCGAGCGGCCCGTGCGCGGCCGCCGATCGCGCCCGCTCGAGCCAGATCGTCTCGTCCTCGCCGAAGGCGGGATCGGGAGGCCGGAGAAGCGCGGCGATCCGGAAGCCGCCCGGCCGCGCGGCCTGGAGCCGCGCGAACCGCGTCCACACGCGGTCGTCGAGCGGACGCTCGACGTGGCAGGAGACCACCGCGTACCTTGTGGCCCAGATGTGCGGCATCGCCGGCCTCGTATCGCGGCACGCGCCGCCCGACCCGGCGCTCGTCGAGCGGATGATCGAAGCGCTCCACCACCGCGGCCCCGACGACGGCGGCGTGACCGCACTCGGCGCGTGCGTGCTCGGCCACCGGCGGCTGAAGGTGATCGACCTCGAGACCGGCTAGCAGCCCGTCGCGAACGAGCACGGCGACGTCACCTGCGTCTTCAACGGCGAGCTCTACAACTTCCAGGCGCTGCGCGAGGAGCTCACGGCGCAGGGGCACGGATTCCGCGGGACAGGCGACACGCCGGTGCTCCCGCATGTCTACGAGGAGCACGGACCGCGCTTTCCGCGAGCGCCTGCGACGGCATGTTCGCGCTCGCGCTCTGGGACGCCTCGCGCGACCGGCTCGTGCTCGCGCGCGACCGCGTCGGCAAGAAGCCGCTGCTCTACGCCGAGCTGCCGACGGGACGCTCGCGTTCGCCTCCGAGCTGAAGGCGCTGCTCCGGCTGCCAGGGCTCCCGCGCGAGCTCGACCTCGACCAGCTCGACGCCTACCTCGCGCTCCAGTACGTGCCGGGGCCTGCGACGGCGCTGCGCGGGGTCGAAGAAGGTGCCGCCCGGTCACGTGCTCGTCTGGGAGCGCGGCGCCGTCACGTCGAGCGCTACTGGCGGCTCGAGCCAGGTCAGGCGGAGCGCACCGACGAGGAGTGGCTCGAGCTCGTCCGCGAGACGGTCGGCGCGGCCGTGCGGCGGCGGCTGGTCGCCGACGTGCCGCTCGGCGCGCTGCTCTCGGGCGGGATCGACTCGAGCATCGTCGTCGCGCTGATGGCGCAGGCGTCCGGCGAGCCGGTCCGCACGTTCACGGTCGGCTTCGCCGACGCGCGCTACGACGAGCGCGAGTACGCCCGCGCCGTCGCCGAGCGCTACGGCACGCGGCACGAGGAGCTCGAGGTCGAGCCCGATGCCGCGGCGTTGCTGCCGCGCGTCGCCTGGGCCTTCGACGAGCCGTTCGGCGACGAGGCGGCGCTGCCGTCGCTGCTCGTCTCCGAGCTCGCGCGGCGAGCACGTCACGGTCGCGCTCGCCGGCGACGGCGGCGACGAGGGCTTCGCGGGCTACGAGCGCTACCGCGCCTTCGGGCTGGCGGAGCGCTCGGTCGCGTGCCGGTGCTCCCCGGCCTCGGCGCGCGGGCCCTGCGGGCGCTGCCCTCGGGCCGGGCGGAGCCGCGCTCGCCGGCGTTCCGCGCGGCGCGCCTCGCTCGACGTCGCGTCGGCTCGCGGCCGACGAGCGCTACGCGCGGCTGATGGAGGTCTTCCCGCCGGAGCTGCGCGGGCGGCTCTGGACGGACGAGGCGCGACCCGTGCGCTATGTGCCGCCCGCTCCCCGGGGACGACGGCGTTCGGCGCGCTCCAGCTCCTCGACGTCGAGACGTATCTCCCGGGCGACCTGCTCGTGAAGGCCGACCTCGCCTCGATGGCGCACTCGCTCGAGCTGCGCTCGCCGTTCCTCGACCACGAGGTGCTCGAGCTCGGGCTCTCGCTGCCCGACCGGCTGCGCTCGAAGGGGCACGAGGCAAGGTCGCGCTGCGGCGGGCGTTCGCGGCCGATCTGCCCGCGCGGGTCGCCGGCCGCGGCAAGACGGGCTTCGGCGTCCCGCTCGGCCGCTGGTTCCGCGAGGACCTGCGCGAGCTCGTCGGCGGATCTCCTGCTCGACCGGCGGGCGCGCGAGCGCGGGCAGTTCCGCCCGGCCGAGGTGAAGCGGCTCCTCGACGAGCACGGCTCCGGCAGCGCCGACCACGGGCACCGGCTCTGGTGCCTGCTGATGCTCGAGCTCTGGCAGCGCTTCTACGTCGAGTCGGAGGTGCCGCCGGCCTCGGCGCTCGACACGCGCGTCGACTCGCTCGCCGCGCGCTGACCGTGTCTCGCGGTCGCGCCTACGCGCTCGTCGCGGCCGTCTGCGCGCTGCCGCGGCTCCTCGTCGTCGCGAGCGAGCGCGGCGAGATCCTCCTGGCCTACACCGAGAAGAGCGACGACTTCGCGCGGACGCTCGTCGCGAGCGGCACGTTCGGCTTCATCCCGGGCGTTCCCTCGGCGTACACGCAGCCGCTGTACACGTTCTTCCTCGCGCCGCTCTACTGGGTCTTCGACCGGCACTGGCTCGTGGTCGGGCTCGCGCAGACCCTCGTCGCCGTCGCGACGGCGCTGATCGTCTACGAGCTCGGGCGGAAGATCGCCTCGCAGCGGGTGGGGCTCGTGGCCGCCGTCCTCTCGACGCTGCACCCCGTACCTCGTCTGGCACGACGTCCACGTGAACCGCGAGATCCTCGACACGCTGCTCGCCGCGGCGATCGTCCTCGTCACGCTGGTCGTCGCCGAGCGCCGCTCGTCGCTCTGGGGGGCCGGGCTCGGCGGCGCTGCTCGGGCTCGCGATCCTCGGCAACTCGCGGCTCGTCCTGCTGCCGCTCGTCGTCCTCGGCTATCTCGCCTGGCGGCTCCGCTCGGGGCGAGCGATCCTCGCGCTCGGCGCGGCCGGCGCGGGCGCCATCGTGCTCGTCCTGGCGCCGTGGGTGGTGCGGAACGAGGTCTCGGTCGGCTGCTACGCGATCACGACCGACACGCGCGCGCTCTGGAAGGCGAACAACCCAGCGACGTACGAGATCCTCGCCGCGCGGCAAGTGGATCGACGACGTCCCGAACATCCCGGGCGCGCCGCTCTCGCCCGAGTTCCAGGCGGCGATCTTCGCGCGACCGCGGCGAGCTGATCGACGTCGACGAGTGCGCGCAGATGCGCTTCTACCGCGGGCTCGTGACCGACTTCTGGCGCGAGCAGCCCGGCGAGAAGGGGCGGCTCGCCGTGCAGGCGGCCGGGATGCTCTGGAACCCGACCTTCTCGGTCGAGCGCGAAGAGCGGAGCGAGGGTCTCGTCGGCGTGGCGAAGGACTGGGGCGAGCCGCTCTACATGGTCGCGCTCTACGTGCTCGCCGCGGCGGGGCTCTTTCTCGTCGCGCGCAGCTTCGCCGTGCTCGCCGTCGCGCTGCTCGCCTACAACACGCTCGCGGCGATGGTCTTCGTCGGCAACGTCCGCTACCGGGTGCCGTGGGACTTCCTGCTCGCGCTGCTCGCGGCCGTCGCGCTCGAGCGCGCTGTGGACGCGGGTTCGCACGCGATGAAGGTCGTACACGTGCACCGGATGCGCGGGATCGGCGGCTCGGAGCGGCACCTGCTGACGCTGCTGCCGGCGCTGCGCGGCGCTCGAGGTCGATGCGCGGCTTCGTCGGGCTCGACGACCTCGACGGCTGGGATCCGCAGCCGTTCTACGACGAGCTCGACCGGCACGAGCGTTCCGTACGCGCGCGCTGCGCTCGGCTCGCGACTTGCCGCGCGCGCGCTCGGACGCGGCGGACGTCGTCCACACGCACCTCGTCCACGCCGACGTGCTCGGCGCGCTCGTCCGCGGCGGCCGCGCGCTCGTCTCGACGAAGCACAACGACGATCCGTTCCGCATCGGCCCGTTCCGGTTCGTCGAGCGGGCGATCACGCGGCGCGCGGCCCGGGTGATCTGCATCACGGAGGCGCTGCGCCGGTTCAACGTCGAGCGGGTCGGACTGCCGCCGGAGAAGCTCGTCGTCGTGCCCTACGGCCTCGACGAGCCGCCCGTGGCGTGGGGGCCGAACGAGCTCGAGCTTCCGGAGGGGAAGCTCGTCGTCGCGGTCTCGCGGCTCGTGCCGCAGAAGGGCCTCGACGTCGCCGTGGAGGCGATGGCCGGGATCGACGCGACGCTCGTCGTCCTCGGCGAGGGCCCGGAGCGCGAGCGGCTCGAGGCGCTGGCCCGCGAGCACGGAGTCCGGCTGCTCCTACCGGGCCGCGTCGGCGACGTGGCCGCGATCCTCCGCCGCGCCGACCTCCTCGTCCACCCCGCTCGCTGGGAGGGCTTCGGCCTGGCACTCCTCGAGGCGATGCTCTGCGGGCTGCCGGTGGTGGCGACCCGCGTCAGCTCGATCCCCGAGATCGTCCTCGACGGCGAGACCGGCGTGCTCGTCCCGCCCGACGATTCGCGTGCGCTCGCGGCGGCGCTCGCAGCGCGTCCTCGCCGACCCGGGCGACGCTCGGCGCCCGAGGCCTCGCCCGAGCTCGCACCGAGTTCTCCGTCGCCGCGATGGCCGACCGCACGCTCGAGACCTACGCGGATGCCGCAGCAGCAGCCGGAAAGCGCCAACCTCGTTCGTGACGCGCGACCTCTCGAGACTCCGCTTCGCGGGCGGCGTCTCGGAACCTCCGAGTGGCTCCACGGACATGCCTGGGGTCAGAGCCCGGACGAGGCCCGAGAGGACATGCCCATGGAAGGACGTAGTCGGCCGGTGGTCGCGTTCACTCCCGAATCCGTCCCGGCCGATGCTCGAAGCGCCGGAACGGACATGTCGGGGGGTCAAACCCCGGACATGGCTCGGACGGACACGGCCGGGGTCAGACCCCGGACGTGCCTCCAACGGACACGGCCTGGGTTGGAGCCAGACCACGCCGCCGTCTCTGCGGCGGCGTGCTAGGCCTCGAGCGCGGCGCGGTAGAGCAGCTCGGTCCGGTCGGTGCAGCGATCCTCGAGGAAGCGGTCGAGGGCCCGCTCCCGGCCGGCCTGGCCCATCGCGCCGCGCGCGCTCCGGGTTCGAGGCAAGCTCGACGATCGCCTGCGCGAGCGGCTCGGCTTCGCCCGGTGCGACGAGCAATCCCGTGCGGCCGTCCTCGACGAGCTCGCCGAGGCCGCCGATCGCGGCCGCGATCACGGGCCGGGCGCGCTCCATCGCCTCGAGCGCGACCATCCCGAAGCCCTCGCCGAGCGAGGGGACGACGCTGATCGCCGTCCGCTCGATCGCCGTCTGGATCGGATTCACCTGGCCGAGAAAGCGCACCGCGCCGTCGATGCCGAGCTCGCGCGCGTAGCGCCCGCAGCGCCGGCTCGAGCGGGCCGCGGCCGGCGATCTCGAGCTCGAGCTCCGGAAGCTCGGCGCGGGCGTCCCGGAAGGCGCGGAGCAGGACGAGGTGGCCCTTGATCGGGATCAGCCGGCCGACGCAGAGCAGGCGCGGCACGTCGCCGTCGTACGGCCGCGCGTCCGGCTGCGGGCGGATCCCGTAGTGGACGATCTCGAAGGTCTCCTCCGCGAAGCCCTCGGTCTCCTTCAGATAGCGGGCGAGACCGCGCGAGATCGCGACGTGGAGGTGCGCGAGAGCGCGGCGATCGAGCGATCGGCGAGCGCGAAGCCGCGCCCCTCGCGGAACTCGTTGAAGCCGTGCTTCGTGCTCACGCGAACCGGGACGCGCGTGCCGTGCCGGCGAGCTGGCCGTAGACGTCGCCGTGGACGAGGTGCGTGTGCAGGATCGTCGGCCGTGCCGCGCGAGGTAGGCGCAGAGGCGGAGGAAGGCCGCCGGATCGACGTCGGCGCCGAGCGGGATCGCGTCGAGCGTCACGCCGCGCGACTCGAGCTCGCGGGCGAAGTCCCAGGCGCCCGGCTCGTGCTCGTGGAGCATCAGGAAGCGGACGTCCCAGCCGCGCTCGACGAGCGAGGGCAGCAGCGAGAGGAGGTGCGCCTCGGAGCCGGAGATGCCGGCGACCTTGGCGAGGTGGAGGACTCGGACGTTCTTCATGGCCTGCGCACGACCGCCAGCACGCCCGCCGCCCAGGAGTCGACGGAGTGGCCCGCGACCGCGCGCTCGCGCAGGGTTCGTCCGATCGCGGCCCGCTCCTGCGAGTCGAGCGCCGCGAGCGCCTGCAGCCGCTCCGCGAGCTCCGCCGCCGACGCGCGCTCGAAGCGGAGCGGCGGCTCGATCCCGGCGAAGAGCTCGTCGAAGGACGGGATTCGACGCGAGTGCGGGCAGGCAGCTGCCGCAGGCCTCGAAGACGACCTTGTCGGGGGCGCCGGCCCGCATGTTGTTGACGAGCGACGTCGGCGTTCCCGTGGAGCTCGCCGATCCGGTCGCGCGGCACCGGCTCGTGGATCGCGGCGCGTCCGTCGAGGCCGAGCTCACCGATCAGGCGCTCGAGCTCGGCGCGGTGGGCGCGCTCCTCGGGGGTGCCCGAGCGTGCCGTAGACGTCGAGCCGGGCGCCCGGAACCTGGGCGACGGCGCGGAGGATCGTCTCGATCCCCTTCGCCGGCGAGGTGCGCCCGAGGACGACCACGCGCAGCTCCTCGCTCTCGGCGCGCGTCGCGGCACTCGAGATCGGCGAGGTCGATCCCGTGCCCGAGTGGGACGAGCTTCGGGGTCTCGAGCGGGAACGAGCGGCGGTCGACGCTGAGCACGTTCGTCGAGGCGGCCGTCGCGGCGCGGAGGAGCGGGCTCGCGCGCCAGTGCGCGAACCAGAGCAGCACCGGCACTCCGAGCGGCCGGGCGAGCGGCGCCGCGAGCATCGCGTAGATCGGGCACATGTGCGCGAGCACGGCGTCGGCGCCGCGGAGCTCGGGGGCGAGCGCGCGCGCGAAGCGGAGCCCGCGCATCGCCTTGCCGCCGCCGCCGAACGTCTTGACGCGGCAGTTGGCCGGCAGCGAGCCTGGCACGGCGCCGAGCGAGAGCACCACGAGCTCGTCCACCTGCGCCGCGAGCGCGCGCAGCTTGGCGACGGTCGCGCCGAGCACCGGGTCGGCCGGGTCGACCTGCTGGGTGACGAAGATCAGCTTCACGCGGCTAGAAGACGTCGAAGTCGCCGAGCTGGAACTGCCAGGCGCCGTCCAGGCTGCCCTCCGGGCGCAGCTCCTTGCCGAGGACGCGAATCGGCTTGTGGGTGGGGAGGAATCCGGCGGCGAGGAAGGTGCCGCGCTGCTCGCGCGAGACGAGTGCGATCGTCGGGCGGGCGGAGGCCGTCGCGCGCAGAAGCTGGGCTACCTCGCCGAGCGCGTGACAGACGACGGCGACCCGGCCGCGGCTCGGCCTCAGCGCGACGAGGCCGTCGAGGCGTGGCCCGCGAAAGGCTCCGAGCACCCTGTACGCGCGCGGCGAGCGGAGATAGCGCCACTCGAGGAACGCGGCGTCGGCGATCTGGCCGCTTCGCCCCGGGGCGAGCGCCTCCACGGAGACGGGAATCGTGGTCAGCTCCTCGATCCTGAGCGCGCCGCGACCGCTCGGGATCGCCGGCGGCCGAGCCCAGATCCGGCCTCGCCAGAGCTCCCGCCAGCCGAGCCGTTCGAGGAAGATCGGACGCGAGGCGTCGTTCGGGAACGTGACCCCGAGCTCGCAGCCGCGCCGGGCGGCCTCGTCCTCGTTCGCGCGCTCGAGCCGGCCGAAGATCCCCTTCCCGCGCTCCGCGGGATCGGTCGCCACCTGGAGCGGCATCGCGACGAGCTGCTCGCGGTCGGCGGCCCGCGCGCGGAGGAAGCTCAGCGACGCGAGCCCGACTGCACGGTCACCCTCCCGCTCGAGGGTCAGGAGGCCGGGGCCGGCCGGGCTGTCGTCGAACCACCACTCGAGCTCCGCGCGCTCCGATCGCTCGCCCCAGACCCGCTCGAGCAGGTCGAGCACCGCGTCTCTGTCGGCCGCTTCCGCGCTCACTTGGACGACGTGCCGAGCGCCGCGTTCAGCGCCCGCCGCGCGTGCGTCCCGGCGACGGTGTCCTTCAGCGAGATCAGGTCGCACGCGCCGGCGAGCACGAGCTCGAAGGTGCGCGGCGGGTACGGCTCGACGTTGTAGCGCCGCAGCCGGAAGCGGTCGCTCGCGGGGCCGTTCGCGCCCGAGACGGACGTGAAGCCGAGGTCGTAGCCGGCCTGGCGGAGCAGGCTCAGGTGGACGGGCCGGTAGTGCGCCTCGGAGCCCTTGACGTAGGCAAACGCCCGCACCGGCCGGCCGAGCGCCTCCTCGAGCCGCAGCTTCGAGATCGCGATCTCCCGCGCCGACTCGTCGATCTCGAGCTCCGCGAGCGGCCGGTGCGAGATCCCGTGCGACTCGATCCGGACGCCGGCCTGCTCGAGCTCCCGCAGCTCGCCCCAGTCGAGCGTGCGGTTGACGATCCCGCGCTGGACGAGGTGCTCGTCGTGCGGCAGCGGCCGCCGGTCGCCGACGTAGCCGAGCGGGGCGAAGAGGACGGCCGGGTAGCCGTGCTCTTGGAGCGCGGGGAGCGCGTTCTCGAGGTTGTCGCGATAGCCGTCGTCGAAGGTGATCAGCACGGCCTGCGACGGCAGCGCCGCCCCGTCGACGTAGTGGGCGAGCACCTCCTCGAGCCCGACGACGGTGTAGCCGAGCTCGGCGAGGAGCGCCATCTGCTCGGCGAACCTGCCCGTGGGGACGGTGACGGGGTTCTCGAGCTGGTCGTTGACCTTGTGGTACATGAGCACGCGGAGCGTGCGGTCGGTCCCGTTCGCCGGCGCCAGCGTCGTCGACGTCTCGCCGATCGTGCGGTAGACGGCGTTCTTCAGCAGCTGCTTGGCGCGCTCGGCTCTCACGCGGGAAGTCTAGTGACGCCTCGAACGAGGTCACCGAGGCGGCGCGCGAACTCCTCCGGCGTGGCGACCCAGGTGCATGCACACCCATGTGCCGCCTCGCCGAGACGCGCTGCAAGCGCGCGGTCGGAGAGCAGCCGGGCCAGCGCTTCGGCCAGTTCCGCAGCGTCGTCCGGCTCGACGAGGAGGCCGTTCTCGCCGTCGCGGACGAGGTCGGGGATCCCGCCGACTCGCGTGCCGACCACGGGGCGACCCCGGCAGAACGCCTCGACGACGACTCGGCCCAGGCCCTCGGAGCGAGACGGCAGGACGAGCAGCGTCGCCGCATCGAGCGCGGCGGCGACCTCCGGCGTCGTCAGCGCGGGAGTCCACGTGATCCCCTCGCCGGCCGGCGCGGGTAGCGCGCCCGAGCCGACGACATGCAGTTGCGCGCCGGGGACGCGGGCGCGTACCGACGGGCCACGCGTCCGCCAGCACGTCGATCCCCTTGGAGCGCTCGAGCGACGCCCACGAAGATCGCGGTCGGCGTCTCCGGAAAGGGCGGCCGGCCCGGCCGAGGAACGGCTCCAGGTCCATGTAGGCGGGGAACTCGGCGTCGGGCTCGCGGCCGCTCGCGCGGACGAGCCCGCTCGTGTAGGCCGAGATCGTCCGGACGCCGTCGGCGCGCCGCAGCCCGACGTGCGCGAGCGCGTCGGCGAGCGGATCGAGAAGGCGGCGGCCGCGCGAGCCGTAGAGCCGCGTCGGCGCGCGCCAGTCGCCGTGGACGTCCGCGATCACCTTCGTCGGCACGCGCGCCAGCGCTCGCGCCAGCAGGACGAGCGCGGTCTCCTGCAGCCCCTGCGCGAGCACCGCATCGGGCCGGAAGCGGCGGAGCTCCCGCGCGACCCGGAACGGCAGCGCGAGGTAGAAGGCGAGCCCGTCGAGGCGTCCGATCGGGAACGGCGGCGCCAGCGCGAAGCGCTCGTCGCGTCGAGCTGCTCCCGTACCCATCTGCCGCCACTCGAGCTCGGCCGAGAGCGCGTCGAAGCGCCGCTGCAGGCTCTCCGGGAGCGGGAACGCGAAGCGCGTCCGGCCGACGACGAGGAGCTTCACCGGACGCGCTCGACGAGCGCGGCGACGTTCTCGGCGTACTCGGCCGCGGTGTAGCGCCAGGGATGGGAGTCCTCGAGCGCCTGTGCGCCCAGCCGCTCGGCCAGGTCTCGATCCGAGAGCAGCCCCACGAGCGCGTCCGCGATCCCGGCGACGTCCTCTGGATCGACGAGGAAGCCGTTCTCCGCGTCGTGCACGGCGTCGGGGATCCCGCCGACCCGCCCGCCGAGCACGGCCCGGCCGCGGCACAGCGCCTCGAGGATCACCCGCGGCGTTCCCTCGGAGCGCGACGGCAGGAGCAGGCACCACGCGCCGTCCAGGGCCGCAACGACTTCCGGCGTCGGCAGGGCCGCGTGCCACGTCGTCTGCCCCGGCAGGTCGGCGACGAGTCGCTCGACGTCCGCTCGCATCGGCCCGTCGCCGACGAGGACGAGCCGGGCGTCGGGGACGCGGGGGGCGGCGAGGCGCCACGCGGCGACGATCCCGTCCACGTTCTTGTAGCGCTGGAGCACGCCGACGAAGAGCGCGGACGGGCGCTCCGGCAGCGGGACGGCCGGCGGATCGGCGAAGGCGGACAGGTCGGTGTAGGTCGTGAAGGTGGCGGCGGGCTCGACCCCGTGGCGCCGCGCGAGCTCCGTCGTGAAGGGTGAGAGCGTCCGCACGGCGTCGGCCCGGCGCAGCGACCACGCCGCGAGGCGATCGAGCACCGGTGCGAGCGGCTGCCGCAGCCGCGAGCCGTAGAGGCGGGCGAAGCTCGCCCAGTCGCCGTGCAGCTCGACCACGACCGGCGTCCGCCGCCGGGCGAGCCCGCGGCCCACGTACGCGGCGGCCGCCTCGAAGGGACTCTGCGCGAGCACCGCGACGGGCCGGAACGTCCTCAGCTCGCGCGCGATCCGGAACGGCAGCGCGGCGTAGAACGCGACCCCGTCGAGCGCGCGCGAGGGCAGCGGCCGGTGGAGGCGGAACTCACGCCGGTCGCGGCGGCTGCCACGCGTGCCCGTGGCGAGCACGCGGAGCTCCAGCCGCTCCTCCAGCGCGTCGAACTTGCGCGCGAGCCCCTCGGAGAGCGGAAAGCGGTAGCGCGTCCGGCCGACCATGAGCACGCGCGGCCTCATCGGCGCGCGGCCCGCATCAGGATCCGCTCCAGGTCGCCGTAGACCCGCTCGGGCTGCAGGTGCTCGACGGAGCCCGGCGCCGCAGCCCGCAGCCGCTCGCGCAGCTCTGCGTCGCCGAGATAGCGCCGCAGCGACTCTGCGAACGCGGCGGGGTCGCCCGGCGGCACGAGCAGGCCGTTCTCGCCGTCTCGGACGACCTCGGCCACGCCGCCGACCGCGGTTCCGATCACGGGCGTGCCGACGGCGAGCGCCTCGACCACGGTGTGCGGGAAGTTCTCCCAGGCCGAGGTGAGCACCGAGGCGTCGGCCGCGCGAAAGAGCTCGAGCACCTCGGGCGGCTGCGGGCGCCGAGGAAGCGGACGCGCCCGTCGAGACCGAGCTCGGAGGCCCGGCCTTCGAGCCGCGCCAGCTCCGGGCCGTCGCCCGCGAGAGCAAGCGTCGGGCCCTCGACCCGCGCCAGCGCCTCGAGCAGGACGTCGAGCGCCTTCTGGGCGTTGATCCGCCCGGCGAACGCGAGCAGGGGCCCGTCGAGGCCGAGCTCGGCGCGCACCTCGTCCGCCGGGCGCAGCTCCGGCAGGGGCGGGATCGCGTTCGGAAGCACGGTCACGTCGCTCGGCGCGAGCCCCCAGCCGAGCGCCAGCTCGCGCAGGAACGCGCTCGGGCAGACCACGTGCGCGGCGCGGCGCAGTGCGAGGTGGCGGGCCAGGCGCAGCGCGGCGATGCGCGGGCCGCGCTCGCTCTGAAACTCGGCCAGGGAGCCGTCGAAGATCCCCTGTCGCTTCGCCCGCTCGTAGGCCGCGTCCGCCACGAGCTTCAGGACGAGCGGGCGCCGTGCGAGCGCGCTGCCCGCGCCGGCGCGCGAGATCATGCTCGTCGCGTAGACGACGTCTGCGTGTCGGGCCCGGCGCGCGATCAGCGCCGCCACCTTGGCGTGCCGAGCCCCGACAGGTGTCGAGCGCGAAACGGCGTGGACGGGATAATCGGGCGCGGGCGGTGGCTCGTCCGCGGTCGTCACGATCTCGACGCCGTGACCGCGCGAGCGAAGGAATGTCGCGAGCTCGGGCGCGTGGCTGGCCGGGCCGCCCACGTCCGGCGGCCAGATCCCGCTGACGACGAGGACGTTCATCCGCTCGAAGCTACCTGCGCCAGGAGCTCTTCGAGCCGGCCGTAGACGCGCTCGGGCCGCAGGTGCTCGACCGAGGGCGCCGCGGCCGCGCGCAGTCGCTCTCGGAGCTCGGCGTCTCCGAGCACGCGGCGCAGCGCGGCGGCGAGCGCAGCCGGATCGTCGGCCGGCACGAGCAGTCCGTTCTCGCCGTCGGCCACGATCTCGGGGACGCCCCCGACTGCCGTGGCGACGACCGGCGTGCCGACGGCGAGCGCCTCCACGAGCGTGTGCGGGAAGTTCTCCCACGCCGAGGAGAGCACCGAGGCATCGGCGGCACGGAAGAGCCGCAGCACCTCGTTGCGGCCGAGCGCGCCGAGGAAGCGCGCGCGCTCGCCGAGCCCGAGCTCGGCCGCCCGCCGCTCCAGCGCTGCGCGCTCCGGCCCGTCCCCGGCGAGCAGGAGCGTCACGCCGTCGAGCTCGGCGAGCGCCGCCAGCGCGACCTCGAGCGCCTTCGCCGGGCCGAGCCGGCCCGCGAAGGCGAGGAGCGGGCCGTCAACACCCAGGTCGGCCCGCGCCTGCTCGCGCGTCGGCAGCTCGGGCAGCTCCGGGGTCGCGTTCTCGACGACGACGACCCGCGTCGAGTCGAGCCCCCAGCGGAGCGCGTGCTCGCGCAGGTAGGCGCTCGGACAGACGACGAGATCGGCACGTCTGAGAGCGGCGTCGCGGAGCGCCCGCAGAGCCCGCACGCGCGCGCCGCCCTCGAAGCGCTGGAAGCCGTCGAGGTCGCCGTCGAAGAGGCCGAAGCGGCGCGCGCGCTCGTAGGCCGGATCGTCCGTCAGCTTGACGACGACGGGTCGCCGCGCGAGGCGCGACCCCAAGCTCCCGCGCGTCAGCACCGAGTTGACGTAGACGACGTCGGCGCTTCGCGCGAGCCGCGCCAGCCGCAGCGTGAGCTGTGCATGCCGCAGGCCGGGCGGCAGGCGCCGGCCGACCCAGTGCACCGGATAGGGCTCGGGAGTCGGGGCCGCGACGGCGGTCGTCAGCACCTCGACGCGGTGACCGCGCTCGTGCAGGCGCGCCGCCAGCTCGGGCGAGTGGCTGGCCGGCCCGCCCACGTCGGGCGGCCAGATCCCGGAGACGATCAGCACCCTCATGCCAGGCCGGCCGGGGCCAGCGCCCCACGCCGCACGCCGGCGTAGACGACCGCCCAGGCGAGCGCGAAGACGACCGTCGCGACGAGGGTCGCCGCGGCCGCGCCGGTCGCGCCCCACTCGAGCCCGAGGACGACGACGAGCGGCAGGAGAACGGCGGTCTCGACCCCGTGCGTGACGAGCCGCAGGTTCGGCCGGCCGATCGCGACCGGAAGCGACTTCGTCCAGCCGATCGCGAGCTGGATCCCGGCGGCGACGAGGATCAGGCGCGCCGCGTCGGTCGCGTCCAGGTAGCGCTCCCCGAAGACGATGCGGATCAGGCCCGGCATCAGCCAGAGGAAGATGGGCACCGCGACGAGCATCAGCGGGGTCGCGAGCAGCGTGTAGCGCCGCACCCCGGCGAGCACGCTCTCGCGGTCGCCCCGCTCCCAGTCGCGGGTCTGCTCGGTGAGCAGGATCAGCCGCACCGGCGAGCTCGCGGCCGCGAATCCCGATTGCGGCGCCTGCGCGATCCGGAAGAGGCCTACCTGGGTCGGGCCGGCGACGACGCCGAGGAGGAGCGGGGCCAGCGCCGCCCGCAGCGAGAGCAGTCCCGTGGCGGCGCTCGACTGGAGGACGAAGGAGACGATGCCTCGCCGGTCCTCGCCCAGCGGTTCCGCCGGCACGCGGGGGAAGCGGCGGAACGCGGCCAGGCCGACGGCGCCCACGATGCACGTCGCGAGCGCCTGGGCGATCCCGATCCCGATCACCGCCTCGACGACCCCGTACTGGACGCCGATCGCGATTCCGAGGAGCCGCAGCCCCATCGAGACCGTCTGGAGGAGGCCGCGCAGGTCGTAGCGCCCGCGCAGAAGGAGGGCGGTGGCCGAGACGTTCTCCGGAGCCTGCAGGAGCGGCAGCGGCGCGGCCGCGACGAACGCCCACGTGAGCCCCTCGCTCCCGAAGATCGCGTCCGCGAACGGCGCGAGCGCGAGCAGGGCCAGCCCGGCGAGGAGCCCGCCGAGCAGCTTCAGCCGGAGAGCCGAGCGGAAGAGCCCGCGCAGCCGGCCCCACTGCTCCGCGGAGGCGTAGCGGAAGCCGTACTTCGTCAGCGACTCCTCGACGGTGAGGTCGAGGAGGACCTGGAAGAAGCCGGCCGCGACGAAGACGGTCGCGAAGAGCCCGAAGTCATCGGTCGAGAGCGAGCGTGCCGCCACGATCGTTCCGAGCACCCCGAGAGCGGTGGAGCCATAGAGGCCGGCGGCGGTCGCAAAACGGCGCCAAAGAAGCCGCGAGCGCATGGAGGGGCGCCAGTATAGTGGCGCGGTTGACGGCGTTTTCCCGCACGGCTGCGCGCATCCAGCAACCGGCCGTCGCCCGGCTCGGCGCGCTCCTCCTCGCAGCCTCCGTCCCCGTGCTGCTCCTGCACGTGGACTACCAGCCGCAGCTCACGCTCGAACTCGGCGCCACGGAGGCGACGGTCAAGCTCTCGGATCTCGCGGTGCTCGTGCTCGCGGGGATCGCCGCCGCTGCGCTCGCGAGGGACGGCGTGGGTGCGCTGCGCAAGGCGGCCGTCGTGCTCGTCCCGGTCCTCGCGCTGCTCGCCTGGGTCGCGGTGGGCGTCGTCGTCGGCGCGGTCTCCGACCAGGCCTACGCGACCGGCACGCATCTCGTCACGGCGGCCGGATTCGTCGAGTACGCGCTGCTCGCACCGGTCGTGGTCGCTCTCGTGCGCTCGGCCGAGACGCTCCGGCTCGTGCTCTGGGCGCTCGTCGCGTGGGTCGGGATCCTCGACGTCGTCGGGCTCGCGCAGTTCGCCGGCTGGGGCGCGACACCCGCCGGCGGGCGCCAGCCCTCGTGGATCGGCTACCACGACTTCGCGGCCGCCGGAGCCGTGACGCTCGCGGTCGGGCTCGTCGCGATCGCGGTCGGCGAGCGCTGGCGCGTCGGCAGGCTGCGCGAGGCCGCCTGCGTCGTCGGCGCGCTCGCCCTCGTTCTCTCCGGCTCGGTCGGCGGTGCCCTGGGGCTCGTGGCCGCGGCCGCGCTGATCGTCGCCGTGGCCGCTCTCGCTCGCTCGCTGACCGCCCGGCGGCTCGCCGCGGTCGCCGCGATCACGGTCGCGAGCGTCGTCGGCGTCGTCGCCCTGCGCGGCGGCGACCTCGCCCAGTTCGGCCGCTTCGCCGGCCTGCTCGAGGCGCAGGAGACGACGAGCGAGGACGTCCAGACCTACTCGCACCGGACGCTCCTCGGCTACTTCGGCCTCCGTGTCTTCGCCGACAGCCCCCTCGCCGGGGCCGGCTGGCAGGCGACGCAGGAGTTCGCGACGCTCGAGCCGTACCTCGCGGACGCGCGGCGTCGCTTCCCGGATGTCGCCGCGCAGGCCTTTCCCTCGCCCGCCGAGCCGTTCGGCGTCCAGAACGCCTTCGTCCAGGCGCTCGCCGACCTGGGCGCGATCGGACTCGCGCTCTTCCTCGCCGCGCTCGCGATCCCGATCGCCGTCGGAGCGCGGCTCGCGCTGCGCCGGCCGGCGACGCTCGGCCCCGCTCTGGCCGGGGCGGCCGTCGTGGTCGCGTGTGCCGGTGCCTGGACAGCGCAAGGCCTCGTCGCCGGGTTGCCGCTCGACGCGCTCACCTGGTTCGGCGTCGGGCTCGTGGGCGCCGCCCTGGCCTACCCTCTCGCCGATGGCTGAGCTCGCGACTCGCGATTGGCCCGGCGAGACGCGGCGCAACCCCTCGCGCGCCTCCGCCACCTACGCAGTCCGGGCACCGCTCGCCCGCTGGCTGGAGCGGGAGGGGGCCACGGCGGCCGGCAAGCGCGTGCTCGACGTCGGCTGCGGGGTGAAGCCGTACTACCCGTACTTCGCCGCCGCCGGGAGCTACGTCGGCGTCGACGTGGTCGAGAATCCCGCGGCCGACCTGCTCGGGCCGGTGGAGGCGCTCCCGGTCGAGGACGGCTCCTTCGACCTCGTCCTCTGCAACCAGGTTCTCGAGCACTGCGACGACCCGGCGCAGGCCGTCCGCGAGCTGCGGCGCACGGTCGCTCCTGGCGGGCGGGTGCTCGCATCCACCCACGGGGTGCAGGTGTACCATCCCTCGCCGAACGACCTCTGGCGTTGGACGCATGCGGGTCTCGAGCGGCTTTTCCGCGAGAACGGGGAGTGGGCGATGCTCGAGGTGCGACCCGGGGCCGGGACGACCGCCTGCCTCGGAATGCTGCTCACTCACACCATCGAGCTCCTCGCCGGCCGTGCCCACGCGCGCCCGGCAGTCCGGCCTCTCGTCTGGGGCGTGAACCGCGCGGCCGAGGCGATCGACGCCCGGGTGGAGGCGCTGCGCGAGCCGATCCCCGGGACGGTCTTCGCCAACTACCACGTCGTCGCGGTGGCACCGTGAGCAGAAAGGTCCTCGTTACGGGCGGCGCGGGCTTCATCGGCTCCCACCTCGTCCGCGGCCTGCTCGAGCGCGGCGACACCGTGCGCGTGCTCGACAACTTCTCGACCGGCTACCGGGCGAATCTCGAAGGTGTCGACGTCGAGGTGGTCGAGGGCGAGCTCCGCAGCTACGAGCGCGTCCACAACGCGATGCGCGGGATCGAGGTCGTCTTCCACCTCGGCGCGATGGGCTCGGTGCCGCGCTCGGTCCAGGATCCGCTCACCTCGAGCGCGGTCAACGTCGAGGGCACGCTCAACGTCCTGCTCGCGGCCCGCGACGAGGGCGCCCGCCGAGTCGTCTTCTCGTCGTCCACCTCGGTCTACGGCTCGACCCGGGAGCTGCCGACGACCGAGGCGACGCCGCCCGACCCGATCTCGCCCTACGGGGTCGCGAAGCTCGCGGCCGAGCGCTACTGCGTCAGCTTCAGCCGCGTCTACGACTCGCTGGAGTCGGTCGTGCTCCGCTACTTCAACGTCTTCGGGCCGCGGCAGAGCCCGTCCTCCCAGTACGCGGCGGTCGTGCCGCTCTTCGTGACGGCGATCGCCGCCGGCGAGCCGATCACGATCTTCGGGGACGGCGAGCAGTCCCGCGACTTCACCTACGTCGGCAACGTCGTCGACGCGACGGCGAGAGCCGCCGACGCCTCCGGGGCGAGCGGAAGGATGTTCAACATCGCCTCGGCCGCGCCCGCGACCGTGAACAGGGTCGCCGAGCTGATCGGCGAGATCGTCGGGCGGCCGGTCGAGCGGCGGCACCTGCCGCCGCGCACCGGCGACATCCGCGACTCTTGGGCCGATATCTCCGCCGCCCGCGAGGTGCTCGGCTGGGAGCCGGAGGTCAGCCTCGAGGAAGGCCTCCGCCGCACCGCCGCCGACCTTGCCTGAGCCGGCTCCTCCCGAGGCGGCGATCCGGGTCCTGCGCGTGATCGCGCGCCTGAACATGGGCGGGCCGGCGCTGCACGTCGCCTACCTCTCGGCCGGGCTCGCGGAGCGCGGCTACGAGACGACGCTCGTCGCGGGATCGCTCGCGCGCGGCGAGGGTTCCATGGCGTACGTGGCCGAGGATCTCGGCGTCCGGATCGTCCAGCTGGACGCGCTCTCGCGCGAGATCTCGCCGGTCCGCGACGCCATCTCGGTGCTCCGGCTCGCGCGCCTGATCCGTGAGCGGCGCCCGCAGATCCTGCACACGCACACCGCGAAGGCCGGCACCGTCGGACGCCTCGCGGCGCTGCTCGCGGGAGACGCACGACCGCAGATCGTCGTCCACACCTTCCACGGACACGTCCTTCACGGCTACTTCGGCCCGGTCAAGTCGACCGCGTTTCGCCTGCTCGAGCAGTTGCTCGCGCGGGTGACGACGCGGCTCGTGGCAGTCAGCCCGCAGGTACGCGACGACCTCGTCGCGCTCGGGGTCGCCCCCGCCGAGAAGTTCAGCGTCGTCCGGCTCGGGATCGAGCTCGGCGAGCGGGTGCGGACACAGGTCGAGGGCGGCGAGGCGCGCGCCCGGCTCGGGATCTCGCCCGAGCGGTTCGTGGTCGGCTGGGTCGGCCGGATGACCGGCGTCAAGCGCACGGACGACGTGCTCGAGAGCGTCGCGCGCCTGCGCGAGCGCGGCGTGGACGCCGTCCTGCTCCTGGTCGGCGACGGCCCCGACCGCGACCACGTCGAGCGCCGCGCGAGCGAGCTCGGGATCATCCGCCACTGCTACTTCCTCGGCTACCAGGAGGACGTCTCGGACTGGTACCAGGCGTTCGACGCGATGATCCTCCCCTCGGCGAACGAGGGAACGCCGGTCGTCGTGATCGAGGCGCTCGCCGCCGGCTGTCCCGTCGTCGCGACGAGCGTCGGCGGCGTGCCCGACGTCGTTCGCGAGGGCGTCGACGGCTTCCTCGTGCCCGCCGGCGACGTCGAGCAGCTCGCGGAGCGGCTCGCCCGGCTCGCCGGCGATCCCGCGCTGCGGGAGACGATGGGCGAAGCAGGCCGCGAGAGCGTCACCGAGCGCTACGCGGTCGAGCGGCTCGTCGGCGACATCGACGAGCTGTACCGCTCGCTGCTCTAGCCGCGCCTCGGGCATAGAGTCCTCGTGTGCCTGCCTGGCGGGAGCTCGCGGCCGTTGCGCTCGTGACGGCCGCGGCCGCGGTCGAGCTGCCGACGAACGGCTGGAATGCGACGGCGCACTACGCGCTGGTCGAGTCACTCGCCGACGGCACGCCGGTGATCGACGGCAATCTCAACCAGAGCGGCGACATCGCCTGGATCGACGATCACTTCTACGCGGCCAAGTCCCCGGGGCTCGCGTTCCTGAGCCTGCCGGTCTATCTCCTGTTCAGTCACGCGAGCGCGCTCCCTGAGAAGGCGGTGGCAGAGGCCGGTCCGCCGGGAGCGCGGTTCGTCGAACGACGGGCGCTGTGGCAGGTGAATCTCGTCGTGCTCGGGGCCCTTCTCGCCCTGATGCTGCTCGTGCGTCTGGCCGTGGAGCACGTCGTCCCCGGCTTCGGCACCCTCACTGCAGTCGTCCTCGTGGTCAGCACCATGCTCTTGCCCTTCGCCACCTCGTACTTCTCGCACGTCGTCTCGACGATGCTCGGCTTCGCCGCCTTCGTCACGCTCCTGCATGCCCGGGGGCGGCCGTCCTGGTTGTTCCCCGCTGCGGCGGGGGTTCTCGCCGGGCTGGCCGTCTTCACGGAGGCTCCGCTTGCGATCGTCGCCGTGATCCTGGGTCTGTACGCCGCCGTCGACCGCCCGCGGCTCGCACGCGCGCTTTCCTACGGCGCAGGCCTGCTCGTCGGGCTCCTTCCCCTCGGGGTCTACAACTGGTGGTCCGTCGAGACGCCGTTCAGCACGGTCTACTCCTCCGCCGTCGAGCGCCTCGGCGTATCCGGCCACGACGTCATCGGGGCGAACGACGACGGCTTTTTCGGGCTCACGGCGCCGGATCCGCTGGTCGTGCCGAGGTTGTTGTTCTCGGAGCGTGGTCTGATCACGTTGACGCCGGTCGCTCGCCGCCGCGATTCTCATGCTCCCGGCTCTTGCGCGTCGAGGTCATCGCCGCGAGGCATTCCTCGTCGGCGGAATCGGCATCGCCTACCTGGCCTACAACGCCGCGTACTACCTCCCGTTCGGGGGATCGACCCCCGGTCCTCGCTTCCTGATTCCGGTCCTCCCGTTCCTGGCGCTGCCGCTGGCCCTAGCCCTGCGGGAGCGACCGAGGTCGACACTGGTCCTGGCCGGATTCTCGGCCTTCTGGATGGTGCTCGCGACGTTGACGAGACCTCTCCTGCCGGCGGACGAGACGCCGCTGCTCTGGCTGGGCATCCTCCGGAGCAAGCAGCTTCCTTCGTCGATCTTCGGCGGTGAGTGGCTGGCGCTTCTACCCTTCTTGCTCCCGCTCGTCGCCGCGGTTCTGCTCGCGTTCTCGACGTCGCCCCTCTTTGCCGCGCGCCGCGTAGACCCACCAGGCTAGATCCGCTTCCAGAAGAAGGTCGTGGGGCACGGCCGCCCGTCCGGATAGAGCGCGTAGTCGGGGATCTCTCCGACCCGCGTCCAGCCGAGGCGGGCGTAGAGGCGGGCCGCGTCGTCGCTGCTCACGGCGTCGAGCACGAGCAGCGTCTTGCCCTCCGCTCGCGCTTCCGTTTCGGCGCCCGCCATCAGCAGCTCGGCGATCCCGCGCCGGCGGGCCGAGCGATGGACGAGCAGTTTCGCGATCTCGCCGCGGTGCGGCTGATTCGGCGGCAGCGCCAGGATCACCTGGACGGTGCCGACGAGCTCACCGCCGGCGAAGGCCGCCAGGATCAGCCGGCGCCCCTGCTCGGACTCTGCCACGAACCCCGAGAAGGCCTCTCGCGCGTCGTCGAGCGAGAACGGCGCCATGTAGCTGACGGACGCTCCTCCCGCGACGCAGTCGTGGAGGACGGTCGCGAGCGCGTCGAGCTGCTCGCGCATCTCGCCCGCGTCGAGCCGGCGGATCTCGATCTGCTCGCTTGCGCCCACCGGGGTCAGTCTCGCAGTCGTGGCAGGGAGCACGAACGGGTATAGGGTCGGCGGATGCGGCTGGTCGCGGCGTTGCTCGTTGCCCTCGTGCTCGCGTCTGTGGCGAGCGCGGAATCGCCGGTTCGCTCGTTCGTTCGCTCGGCCGGACCGGACGAGGCCCGCCGCACGATCGTGCTGGTCAACGGAGGGCCGGGGTACGACAGCCAGCAGATCTTTCGCGCCTTCAAGCGGCTCGCCTCGCCGACGCGGCGCGTGATCGCGTACGACCAGCGGGGGATCGGGCGGACGCCGGCGCCGAGCTCGGTCCCGGCCGACTACTCGCTCGATGCGTTCGTCGCCGATCTCGAGGCGCTCCGGGTTCGGCTCGGCGTCCAGCGGATCGACCTCCTCGGCCATTCGTTCGGCGCGCTCGTCGCCTCCGCCTACACCGCGGCGCATCCGAAGCGCGTGAGGTCGTTGATTTTGCACTCGGGCCTGCCGATGTCCGTGACGGCGCAGTACGAGGGCGACGCGAGATTCGAGAAGCGTCTCGGCCTGCTGCAGCGCCGGGGCCTCGTTCCTGGATCCATGCCGGCCCTGTGCACCGAGCGCGCGCGTGGACTGCTGCCCGTCTACCTGGGTGACGCGAGACGAGCCGGCGCGATTGCGGCTGCGTTGGGACCGTTCCGGTGCGACGACTCGGTGGCGGTCGTCGCGAACGAGGCGATCGTCTCGGATCCGCGCCGCCACGCGCTCGAGCTGGCACTCGCCCGCTACCGGGGGCCAGCGCTCGTCGTCATGGGCGCCCGCGACCCGTTCGGTGCCCGGTGGGCCGACGACAACGCCGCTCCCCTCAGCGGGGCTCGGGTCACGAAGAGGGTCCTGCCGAACGCGGGCCACTACCTCTGGCTCGAGTCCGCCGCGCTCTATCCGACGCTCCGAGGGTTTCTCGCGACGAGCTAGCCGTCGCTCGGGCGAACCGAGTAGCGTCTCGGGGATGGTGACGGCCGAGGAAATCGCGGGAATCTCGATCTTCGCGGGCCTCGCCGCGAGCGATCGCGAGCGGCTCGCGAGGGCTGCAGCCGACATCAGCCTCGACGCCGGCGAGTACGCGGTGCACGAGGGAGGCGAGCGGGCGCTCTTCGCCGTGCTCGAGGGGCGGATCGAGCCGATCAAGCACGTGGACGGGATCGAGCGAGTCGTCGGCGAGCGCAAGCCGGGGGACATCTTCGGCGAGGTGCCGCTCACGCTCGGAACGGTCTTTCCCGTCGGGTTCCGGGCGGCCGAGGCGTCACGCGTGCTCCGGATCGAGCCGCAGGACTACCACGCCGTCGCCGCCGTGGCGCCCGATGTCGGGAAGGCGGTCGGGAAGCTGGCGGGCCATCGGATCGGCGGCCCGGGCGGGCTCCAGGGCATCGCCGCCGACCCGCCGCCGCGGCGCGCGATCGTGGTCGGGTACCGCTGGGATCCCGCCACCACCGAGCTGCGGCGGTTCCTCGACCGCAACCAGATCACGTTCAGGTGGATCTCCCCCGACGCGCCGGATGCGGATGAGCTGTGGTGGGGCGGTCCCGTCCCGGCCGACGAGGACTGCCCAACGATCCGCGTCGTCGACGGGAAGACGGTGGTCCGGCCACAGCTCCGCCGGGTGGCCGAGCTGCTCGGACTCGCGACCGAGGCCGAGACCGTGGACTACGACGCCGTGATCGTGGGCGCCGGGCCGGCCGGGCTCGCGGCCGCTGTGTACGGGGCCTCCGAGGGCCTGCGCACGATTGTGGTCGAGCGGGAGGCTCCGGGCGGCCAGGCGGGCACCTCGTCGCAGATCGAGAACTACCTCGGCTTTCCGGCCGGCGTATCCGGCGACGAGCTGGCGAGTCGGGCGCTGCAGCAGGCGCGGAGGCTCGGCGCGGAGATCCTCGTCACCCGTTCGATCACGCGAATCGACCCCGCGAGCCGACAGGTGTATCTCGACGGCGGCGACGTCCTCCGGGGAAGGACGATCATCCTCGCCTGCGGCGTCACGTGGCGGCAGCTGGACGTCGAGGGCTTCGAGCGGCTCGCCGGAAAGGGCGTCTCCTACGGCGCCGCGCGGAGCGAGGCTGCCAGCACGCATGGGTTGGACGTCCACATCGTCGGCGCCGGCAACTCGGCCGGGCAGGCGGCGATGTTCTTCTCCACCCACGCGCGGAGCGTGACGCTCATCTGCCGCGGCGAGGGGCTCGAGCAGAGCATGTCGCGCTACCTCGTCGACCAGATCGCGACGAGGTCGAACATCCGCGCGCTCCCTCGCTCCGAGGTCGCCGCCGCCTACGGAGAGCTGTCCCTCGAGGCGATCGACGTCCGCAGCGCCGAGACCGGCGAGACGACCCGGCTCGAGTCGGGTGGGCTCTTCATCTTCATCGGCGCGGACGCCGAGACGGGGTGGCTGCCGCCCGAGATCGCGCTCGATCGTCGCGGCTACGTGCTCACCGGCTCCGACGTGCGCGCCGCCGGGCGCTGGGAGCTCGAGCGCGACCCGTACCTCCTCGAGACGAGCGTTCCGGGGATCTTCGCGTGCGGCGACGTCCGCCTCGGGCCGGTCAAGCGCGTCGCGGCCGCCGTCGGCGAGGGCAGCATGGCCATCGCCTTCGTGCACCAGTACCTCAAGGCCTAGAGGCGACCCTCGGCGCGTGCGCCTGAACGAGCGCCGGCGCTAGCCGCCGAGGCGCTGGAACGCGGAGAAGCTCGGCTTGCGGGTGCCACCCGTGGTCAGGAGGCCCGACTGCCAGCCCTCCTCGATCCGGGCGCGCGTCTCGTCCCGGAGCAGGAACCAGAGCATCATGTCGATCCGCGGATGGCGCCTCGCGATCCCGAAGGCCTGGGTCAGGTACAGCGCCTGTCGCGCGAGCGTGACGCCGAAGATCGGGTCGGGCGGGTTCGTCTGGTAGCCGTATTCGGTGATCCAGATCCGCTTGTTGCCGTAGAGCTTCGTCACCTCGGCGATCAGCAGGTTGATGTTGCCGAGCGTGATCGCGGTCGGTGCCTGGCCGCGCGACGGCGTCGGAGGCGGCGTGGACGGGGTCTCGGCCGGAGAGCCGTAGTAGGGGTGGTGCGCGTAGGCGTCGAAGCCCGTCGCGCCTGCGAGCTTCATCCCCCGCAGAAACGCGATCGGGGAGAGCGCCGGCCGAGCGGAGGACGGGTTGTTGTTGCCGCGCGGCGCCGTCACGCCGCACGCGACCTTCGAGGCGCCGACGGTCGTGACCCCGACGCCTCTGACGATCGCGTTGCAGATCTTCGCGTAGTCGATCGGGCTCTGGGGGACGGATCTGGTCCCGACGCGCCGATACTGCGGGCGGAGGAAGGCGGGATTGTTCGGCTCGTTCCAGGCGAGCCAGGAGCGGACCGCGGGGAGCAGCCGCCCGTCGGCTCCGGGGTAGCGGCCGTTGTAGCGCCGCGCCGCGGCGGCTGCGAAGCGCTGCAGGTCGAGGGGGTTGGCCGGGGCGACGTTCACGCCCGCGGCGGCGTTCGCCCACGGGGGGGTGCCGACGATCGAGAAGACGACCTTGATCCCGTACTGGGCCGCGTAGTTGACCGTCCGGTCGTACGACGCCCAGTCGTAGGCGGGATCGGCGGGGTTCGCGGCGTTGGCCGGGCGGCGCTTGGAGACTCCGCCCGCGCCGCCCCAGACCAGGTTGATCCGGATCAGCCGCGTCCTCAGCGTCCGGAGCACCGGGAAGACGGTGTCGGGGTTGCCGTAGTGGATCTGGGAATCGTCGAAGATCCCGTGCTGGAGGTACCGCGAGGCGCCCGCCGAGGGCACGGCGGCGCCGACGGCCACGAGGAGCGTGGCCGCGGCGAGCGCGAGCCGGCTACGCAACTGCGGCTTCCCGGGGCAGTGAGGCGCGGAGCTTGCGAAGACCCTCGTCGAGCTCGACCTGCGGCTCCCAGCCGAGCACCTGCCGGGCCCGGGTGATGTCGGGCTGGCGCACCTTCGGGTCGTCCACGGGCAGCGCCTCGAAGACGATCTCGCTCGTCGTCTCGAAGACCTCGATCACCTTCTCGGCGAGCTCGAGCAGCGTGAACTCGTTCGGGTTGCCGATGTTCACGGGCAGGTGCTCGCCGCTCTCCTGGAGCTTGATCAGCCCGCCGATCAGGTCGTCGACGTAGCAGAAGCTGCGCGTCTGGGAGCCGTCGCCGTAGACCGTGATCGGCTTCTGCTCGATCGCCTGGCGGACGAAGTTCGGGATCGCGCGGCCGTCGTAGGGGCGCATCCGAGGCCCGTAGGTGTTGAAGATCCGGACGATGCACGTGTCCACGCCCTGCTGGCGGTGGTAGGCCATCGTCAGCGCCTCGGCGTAGCGCTTCGCCTCGTCGTAGACCCCGCGCGGGCCGATCGGGTTGACGTGCCCCCAGTAGGTCTCGGGCTGCGGGTGCACCTCGGGATCGCCGTAGACCTCGGAGGTCGAGGCGAGCAGGAAGCGAGCACGCTTGAACTTGGCGAGGCCGAGCGCGTTGTGGGTCCCGTACGAGCCGACCTTCAGGGTCTGCAGCGGCAGGCGCAGGTAGTCGATCGGGCTGGCCGGGCTCGCGAGGTGGTAGACGAAGTCGACGGGCTCCTCGATCCGGATCGCGTGGGTCAGGTCGTGCGGGACGAAGACGAAGCTGTCGCTCCGCATGTGCTCGATGTTCGCGAGCGAGCCGGTCTCGAGGTTGTCGACGCAGATCACCCGATGCCCGGCCGCGAGCAGCGCGTCGGACAGGTGTGAGCCCAGGAAGCCGGCTCCGCCGGTGACCACGGAAGTCGGCATTGCGCGGGATCGTAGCGTCGGCCTCGGACTCCCAACCGGACCCTTACGATTTCTTAGCTTCCCCGGCGGCCGCGGCCGCTCCTATCCTTTGCGGATGGCCGAACCGGGTCGGCGCGCCCTCCTCGCGGGATTCCTCTCGATGCTGGTTCCCGGCACGGGCCAGCTCCTGCGCGGCGCGCGGCGTCGCGGGATCCTCCTGCTGGCGGCGACGGGGCTGCTCCTCCTCGTCGTGCTCGGCCTCCTCGCCCGGCAGGAGCGGTCGGGTCTGCCGGTGCTCGATCGCAGGCTCGTGGCGACTCTGCTCGCGGTCGACCTTGCTCTCCTCGGCCTCCGGCTCTTCGCGGTCGTCGACGCCACCCGAGGCCCGCGGACGGCAGCCGCCCGCGCGATCCTCGTCCTGCTCGTGCTGGTCACCGCGCTGCCCCACGCGGCGGCCGGCTACGTGACCGTGCGGAGCTACGACGTGCTCGAGACCGTCTTCGCGAAGGAGGAGCCACGCGACGTGCTCCCATCCCGCGGGCTCTTCCTCGGCGCGCTGATCACGCCGCCTCCGCGCTATCCCGGGATTGCCGCGCCGCCGAGCGCGCCTCGTCCCCAGGCGGTCGCCGGGCCTCGCTACGACCTGCCGCTCGGAGGTTCGAGCCAGGTGCTGGCCCGGGCGCAACCGCTCCAGGGGAAGCCGTGGACGACGATCCTGCTCCTCGGCACCGACGAGGGCCCGGGCAACTCGGGCGCGCGAACCGACACGATGATCCTGACCGCGATCGAGCACGGCACCGGCCGGGCAGTCGCGTTCGGGATCCCACGCAACCTGGTGGCCGTCCCGCTCGGCGGCGAGCTCCCCGGGAAGCCGGCGCGCTTCGAGCAGCCGTTGAACGCGCTCTACGGCTACGCCCGAACCCAGCCCGCGCTCTTCCCCGGGGGCCGCGACCCGGGCGCGACCGCGCTCAAGCAGGCGGTCTCGACCCTGCTCGGCGTCCGTGTCGACTACTACGCCCTCGTCAACCTGCGCGGCTTCGCCGACCTCGTGGACGGGCTCGGCGGGGTACGGATCCTCGTCCGGGAGCGGCTCGTCGACGAGGTGACGCGGCCCGCCTGGGGCGAGCCGAAGCCGCGGATCAATGTCGTCCCCGGCCGCCGCTACCACTTCTACGGGCGCGAGGCGCTCGCCTACGTGCGCTCGCGCAAGGACTCGAACGACTACACGCGGATGGCGCGGCAGCGCTGCTTCCTCTCCGCGATGGCCGACCAGCTCGACCCCGTGCGCGTGCTCCGCAACTTCCCGGGGCTCGCGCGGACGGTCGAGGCGAACGTCTCCACCGACGTGCCGCTCCGCCGGTTGCCGGCGCTCGTCCGGCTCGTGGGCGGGATCGACCCGCAGGAGACGCTCACCGAGACCTTCGGCGCCGACTACATCGCGAGCCGGCGCAAGCTCGACAACTATCCGCTCCCGAGGCTGGCGCAGATGCGGACGGCGGTGCGCGAGGCGATCCTCTTCCCGGATCGCGCGGGCGCCGAGCGCGGCCTGGTGTCGGCCGGCAAGAGTTGCTGAGCGTCTAGGGTTCGTCCAGGCTCGATCCGGTTGCGATCGTTCGCCGGGATCGAGCAGACTGACGACGTGAAGGGTGAGACGACGTTGACGACCTGGAACGAGCTCGCGGAGCACGAGACCCTCGAGCCGGCGCCGCCGGACGGGATGCGCTTCGTCCCCGGCGGCAGCTTCGCGATGGGGTCCGAGGACTTCTATCCCGAGGAGCGACCGGTCCACGAGGTCTCGGTGGACGGGTTCTGGATGGACGAGCTGCTCGTCACGGCCGCCGAGTTCCGGCGCTTCGTGCGCGAGACCGGCTACGTGACGGTGGCCGAGCGCCCGCTCGACCCGGCCGCCTATCCGGACGCGGATCCCGAGCTGCTCGTCCCGGGCTCGCTCGTCTTCCGCAAGACCCGCGGCCCGGTGAGCCTCGACGACTTCCACAACTGGTGGGAGTACGTCCCGGGCGCGAGCTGGAAGCGCCCGGGCGGCCCGGGGACGACGATCAACGGCCGCGACCGCCATCCCGTCGTGCAGGTCGCCTGCGAGGATGCGGAGGCCTACGCGGCCTGGGCCGGCAAGGAGCTGCCGACAGAGGCCGAGTGGGAGCGCGCGGCTCGCGGCGGTCTCGACGGCGCCGCCTTCGCCTGGGGCGACGAGCACATGCCGGGAGGAACACCGCAGGCGAACACGTGGCAGGGCGAGTTCCCGTGGCAGAACCTGAAGCTCGACGGGTTCGAGGGCACCTCGCCGGTCGGGCACTTCCCGCCCAACGGCTACGGGCTCCACGACATGACCGGGAACGTCTGGGAGTGGACGTCCGACTGGTACACCGCCCGTCATCCCGACGAGGTCTCGAGCCCCTGCTGCGTCCCCGCGAACCCGCGCGTCACCTCGCCCGAGGGCAGCTACCAGCTCGGGCAGCCGGGAGAGCGGATCCCGCGCCGGGTGATCAAGGGCGGCTCGCACCTGTGCGCGCCCAACTACTGCCTGCGCTACCGCCCGGCGGCGCGGCAGGCGCAGATGATCGACACCTCGATGGCGCACCTCGGCTTCCGCTGCGTCGTCCGCACGACCACCACGCGAACCGAAGGAGAGAGCTAGTGCCGGACCAGCCGAACATCCTCGTGATCTGGGGCGACGACATCGGGATCACGAATCTCAGCTGCTACAGCGACGGCCTGATGGGCTATCGCACCCCGAACATCGACCGGATCGCCGACGAGGGGATGCGGTTCACGGACTCCTACGGGGAGCAGAGCTGCACCGCCGGCCGCTCCTCGTTCATCACCGGCCAGAGCGTCTACCGCACCGGTCTCTCCAAGGTCGGCATCCCGGGCATGGACGTCGGCCTCCAGGCCGAGGACGTGACGATCGCCGAGCTGCTGAAGCCGCTCGGCTACGCGACCGGGCAGTTCGGCAAGAACCATCTGGGCGACATGAACAAGTACCTGCCGACGGCGCACGGCTTCGACGAGTTCTTCGGCAACCTCTACCACCTGAACGCCGAGGAGGAGCCGGAGCTGCCGAACTATCCGCCCGCCGACGACTTCCCCCACTTCCGGGAGCGGTTCGGGCCGCGCGGAGTGCATCCACTCGTGGGCGACCGACGAGGACGACGACGCGGAGGACGAGCGCTTCGGCCGCGTCGGCAAACAGCGGATCGAGGACACCGGCCCTCTCACGAAGAAGCGGATGGAGACGATCGACGACGAGGTGCTCGAGCACGGGCTCGACTTCATCGAGCGGCAGGTGGCCGACGACACGCCGTTCTTCGTCTGGCTGAACACGACCCACATGCATTTGCGGACGCACACGAAGCCGGAGAGCCTCGGGCAGGCGGGGCGCTGGCAGTCCCCTTACCACGACACGATGATCGACCACGACAAGCTGGTCGGCACGGTCCTCGACAAGCTCGACGAGCTCGGGATCGCCGAGAACACGATCGTCATCTACTCGACCGACAACGGCCCGCACATGAACACGTGGCCGGACGGCGGCATGACCCCGTTCCGGAGCGAGAAGAACACGAACTGGGAAGGCGCGTTTCGTGTCCCGGAGCTGATCCGGTGGCCCGGGCAGATCCCGGCCGGGGTGGTCTCGAACGAGATCGTCCAGCATCACGACTGGCTGCCCACCTTTCTCGCAGCCGCGGGCGAGCCGGACATCGTCGAGAAGCTCAAGGCAGGGCACGACGTCGGTGGCACGACGTTCAAGGTGCACATCGATGGCTACAACCTGCTGCCGTACCTGACCGGCGAGGCCGACAAGAGCCCGAGACCGGGGCTCGTCTACTACTCCGACGACGGCGACGTGCTCGCGCTCCGGTTCGACAACTGGAAGATCGTCTTCATGGAGCAGCGGAAGCCGGGGACGATGGGGATCTGGGCCGAGCCGTTCGTGCCGCTGCGCGTCCCGAAGCTCTTCAACCTGCGCACCGATCCGTTCGAGCGCGCCGACGTGACCTCGAACACGTACTACGACTGGTTCATCGACAACTGCTACATCGCGCTGGCCGCGACGGCGATCGTCACCCAGTTCCTCGAGACGTTCAAGGAGTTCCCGCCGCGGCAGGAGGCGCCGAGCTTCACGATCGACCAGGTGGTCGAGAAGCTGGAGACGGCGCTCGCGGCCGCCCAGTAATCAGCGCAGGTCCTTGTTCGACTCCAGGTCGAACCACATCGCGAAGAGCGTGAACTGGCTGCCCGAGATGAGGAGGAGCGCGACGAGGACGATCGTCGGGGTCGTGATCTCGTTCCCCATGAACCGGAGCACGACCTCGACGAGGCCGAGGAGGAGCCCCGCCAGCGTCATCAGGATCCCGAGCGCCGTAGAAGAAGACGAGCGGGTGGAAGTCGCGGATCACGTACTTCTCCCGGAGCCGCCAGAAGAAGCCCTTGACGAGGAGCCAGGAGATCCGTGGCACGACCTGGCGGATCTTGATCCCGGAGCGCTCGCCGACGCCGTAGATCGGCCGCGAGGGGACGTCGCGGACGCGCGCATTCGAGACGTTCAGGTGCACGAGCATGTCGTTCGGGAAGCCGTAGCGGGTGTAGAGGGCGCCGAGGTCGAGCGTGCGCAGGGTGGCGAGCGAGATAGCGGTGTAGCCCGCCTGGGAGTCGGCCACGTGCCAGTAGCCGGACGCGATCTTCGTCAGGAGCGAGAGGACCGCGTTCCCGAGATAGCGTGACCGCGGAATCAGCCGCCACGCCTCGCCGGAGACGAGCCGGTTCGCCTTCGCGTAGTCGACTTCGCCGCGCGCGACCGGTTCGACGAGCGTGAGCAGCTCGGCCGGGTCCATCTGGTTGTCGGCCGCCATCACGCAGGTGACGCCGATCTCCTCGGCGAGCGCCTGCCGGTAGCCCGTCACGATCGCGGCGCCGACGCCGCCGTTCCGCTCGTGGACGATCACCTCGACGCGCGGGTCTGCCACCGCCCTGGCCCGCTCGGCCGTGGCGTCGCCGGAGGCGTCGTCGACGACGTAGATCCGGTCGACGAGCTCGGGGATCCCGCGCAGGGTCTCGCCGACGAGTTGCTCCTCCTCGAAGGCCGGCACCACCACGGCGACACGCCGCCCGTCGACCATCTAGACCCGAGCGGCGCCGGCCCTGCGGGCCAGGAACGGGTCGGCCAAGAGCGCAGCGACGCACCCGAGCAGCAGGCCGATCAGGCCGCCGACGAGCGCCGCGTTGCGGCCGCTCTGCGCGGTCGTGCCCACGGCCACCGCCTCCTCCACGATCCGCGCCCGCTCGACGCTCTCGGCCAGAGCGAGGAACTGCTGCGCCGAGGTCTGCTGGTCGAGCAGCTGACCCCGCCGCTGCTCGGCGTTGTCGGCCAGGCTGATCAGCTCGAGCCGCTCGAGCGGTGGGAGATCCTGCGACTGCTCGGTCGCGTCCTCCAGGGCCGCGATCCGCTCGGCGACCGATTCGAGGCGCGCGTTGATCCCCTCGAGCCGCTGCCGGAAGCTCGCGATCTTCAGATCCGGATAGTCGGAGACCTGGCTGACGACGTGCGCGGCGAGCGCGTTCGACGCGAGTGCGATCTTCCGGGGTGCGCTGTCCCCCTGCACCTTGATCTGCACGAGCAGGGTGGACGCGAGCCTGCCCTGGACGCCGGGCGAGATCGCCTGCGTCGCGACCCGGCCGCGCAGCTTCCCGACGGGGATGCCGCTCTTCCTCGACGCCTCTCGCAGCGCCGCCTCGGAGCGCACGATCTCGCCGACCTGCTTGGGCGTCGTGGCGATGCTCTGGATCGGGCTGCCGCCGGGGGTCAGCGGCTGGCCGACGTAGACGAGCGCGTTCCCCTCGTGCACGCTGCCGCCGCCGAGCGCGAGCACGTAGCCGACGACGAGCCCGAGCAGCAGGCCGAGGAGCGGCAGCCACCAGCGCGCGGCGAGCCGGCTCCAGGCGGAGCGGAGGTCGACCTCGCGTTCCGCGTCGGGATCGGGGGCATTCACGCGGGCGACTCTATCTCGCGTTCCGTGGAAGCCCACTCCCACTGCGCCCGGAGGCCCGCGGCCAGCGGCGTCTCCGGCTCCCAGCCGAGCTCGGCGCGAATCCGGGAGGTGTCGGCCTTCGTGCGGCGCTGGTCGCCGGCCACCGCCTCCTCTCGGCGGACGTCGAGCTCCCGGCCGGCGATCGACTCGAGCAGGGCGATCGTCTGGTTCATCGTCGCCTCCTCGCCGCCGCCGACGTTGTAGATCGAGCCGGACGGGGCGTGCTCCATCGCGAGGATGCGACGCCGCGACGACGTCGGCCACGAAGGTGAAGCTGCGGCTCTGCTCGCCGTCGCCGAAGAGCGCGAACGGCCCGCCGGAGGCGAGCGCGTCGAGGATCCGCGGAAACGCCATGTCCGGGCGCTGCCGCGGCCCGTAGGCGTTGAAGTAGCGGAGCACGACCGCGTCGAGCCCAAAGCTCGTCAGGTACGCGCGCGCCAGGTGCTCGCAGGCGAGCTTCGTGATCCCGTAGGGCGAGACCGGCCGCGGCGGCACGTCTTCGGCTGTCGGATAGCGCTCGGCCTCGCCGTAGATCGAGGACGACGACGAGAAGACGACGCGCGCTCCGGCCGCGGCGGCCGCCTCGAACACGCGCTGGCTCGCGAGCACGTTCCGCTCGAGGTAGAGGGGGAAGACGTCGCCGAAGCTGCGCACGCCCGGCTGGCCGGCGAGGTGGAAGACGCCGTCGCAGCCGGCGAAGTCGAGCTCGTCGCGCGCGAGGTCGAGGCGGCGGACGTCGAGACCGCGCGCGTTCCGCTCCTTCAGCGCCGGGTCGTAGTAGTCGGTGAACGAGTCGATCCCGACGACCTCGTGGCCGGCCCCGTGAAGCGCTTCGGCGAGCTGCGACCCGATGAAACCGGCGGCCCCGGTGACGGCGTACTTCATCGCTCAACCATCCCATAGACCCGCGCGAGGCCGACGAGATAAAGCCGGTCGCGATCGGCGACGACAGGCGTGTACTTGCCGTCCTCGAACGTCCACAGCAGCCGCCCGTTGCGGGCGTCGAGCGCATAGGTGCGCTGCTTCAAGGTTGCGAAGTAGACGACGCCGTCGAGCACGGTGGGGGAGCCGGAGATCTCGCCGCCCGCGCTGAAGCTCCAGACGATGTCGCCCGTGGCGGCGTCGAGCGCGACGAAGCGCCCGCTGTAGGAGCCGGCGTAGACCTTCCTGCGCCAGGTCGCGGGGGAGGAGTAGACGAAGCCGCCGGTGCCCTGCGACCAGATCAGCTTTCCGGTGGTCGCCCCGAACGAGTAGACCTTGCCGTCCGTCGAGCCGAGGTAGACGCGGCCGTAGGCAAGAGCGGGGGTCGAGTAGAACTGGCCGCGGCCGCCGAGGCGGTCCTGCGAGCTCGTCCGCCAGATCTGCTTCCCGGTCTGGGGATTCAGCGCATAGAGATAGCCCTTGTAGGTGCCGACATAGAGCCGGTCCCCGGAGAGCGAGACCGCTCCCTTCACGCGGCCGTGGCCCTGGAACGTCCAACGGACGCGGCCCGTCTGCTCGTCGAGGGCGTAGACGCGGCCGCGCCAGTCGCCGACGTAGACGAGCCCGTTCGCGACGAGCGGCGACGACTCCGTCGGGCCGAGGCGAGTGCGCCAGCGAATCTGCCCGAACCCGGCCGCGAAGGCGATCACCTCTCCCTCCAGCCGTCCGGCGTTGCGCTCGCTGTTGCAGGGCGGCCGGTTCAGGAACGACTGGAAGACGGTGCCGTCGTGCACCGCGGGCGAGGCTGCGACGCAGCGGCCGATCGGGCGCTTCCACGCCCGCTTGCCGGTCTTCGCGCTGACGGCGAACATCATCCCGGAGTTGTTCGAGAAGTAGAGCCGGCCGTAGGCGATCGCCGGCGGGAACTCGAGCAGCTGACGCGCCTTGAACGTCCACACGCGCCGAAAGGGCGGCCGCAGGCCGAAGGTGGCGACGCGCTGCCGCTCGGCGTCGTAGCCGTACGTCGGCCAGACGACCTCGAGCTTCGGCTTGCCGGGCTTTGGCGGCGGCGGGGGCGGTGGCGGCTCCTCGGCGGGCTCCTCCGTGACGACGAACTCCTCTGTCGAGGAGCCGCGGACGTCCTCGGCCGCCCGCCGCTTCTGGAGCACGTACGCGCCGCCGATGCCGAGCGCGACGAGCAGCAGCGCCACGAGGGCCGCCACGGCCCGCCTCACCGCTCCTCGACCGCCCAGATCCGCGAGTAGCCGTGGAGCAGGAGGCGCTTGCCGTTCCCCGAGACCGGGACGTACTCACCGTGGGGGAACTCGAGGACGACGCGGCCGCTCTTCGCGTCCACGCCGGTGATCCGCCCGTGGGTGCTGCCCGCATAGGCGACTCCGGCGACCACCACCGCCGCTCCGGAGACGGGCCCGCCGGCGCCGACCGACCACAGCACCCGGCCGGAGCTCGCGGCCACGCTGTAGAAGCGACCGTTGTAGGAGCCGAAGAAGACGCGGCCCGCCCAGACGGCGGGGGTCGAATAGACGTAGGCGCCGGTCGAGACGCGCCAGAGGTAGCGCCCGCCCGTCGTGAAGGCGGTCAGGCTGCCGCCGGTCGAGGAGGGGACGAAGACGCGGCCGCCGGCCACCGCGGGCGTGCCGTAGATCCGCCCGTTCACCGAGCGGCTGAACCTGACCTTTCCGGACGTGGCCGAAAGTGCGATCAGCCGACCGGCGTAGTTGCCGATGTAGAGCGTCTTGCCGGCGAGCGACGCGCTGGAGGTGATCTTGGCTCCGAGCGACTGCCGCCAGCGGAGCTTCCGCCGCTTCAGGTCGAGCGCGTAGACCCGCCCGTCCCAGGCGCCGAAGTAGTCGAGCCCGTTCGCGAGCACCGGCGAGGACTCGATCGGCGAGCCGATCCGGTACGACCACCGCAGACGTCCGTTGCGGCGGTCGAGGACGCGCACCATCCCGTCCATCCCGTGGACGACGACGTCGTCGTCGGTGACGGCCGGAGAGGAGGCCATCTTCCCGCCCGGCGGGTCGTAGGTCCAGGCGACCTTCCCGTTCCGCATCGAGACGGCGTAGATCGTCCCCTTGTAGTTCCCGATGTAGGCGACGCCCTCGTAGACGACCGCGGGAAACTCGATCAGCGAGCCGAGCCCGCGCGACCAGACCACCTTGAACGGCGGCCTGATCGAGATCGCGGCGTGCGCGCTCGTCCGTTGCTCGTCGGCGCCGAACATCGTCCACTGGAGCGCCTTGCGGTAGAGCCGCGCGGTCACCTGGCGGCGCTGCTTGAACGGCATCCGGATCGGTGCGCGTCGCGTAGCCGGGCATCGAGATCCGCACCTCGAGCGCCGTCCTGTGCTCGATCCGGACCGCGGCGAGGCCGCGGCGGTTCGCGTAGTCGGCGCGCCTGCCGATCACGATCCGGGCGCCTCGCAGCCGCTCGTGGGTGTCGCCGTCCACGACCGTGACGAGGACCTTCGTCCGGGTCGGCTTGGGCGCCGGCGGCTTCGGCTTCTGCGCGGCCTGCGGAGGCGGCGACGCGGGCTCGCGGTCGAGCGCGCGGTCGGGGAGCGCCGAGCACGCCGAGACGAGGGCCACGAGGGCCGCGGATGCCGCGAGAAGGCGGGTCACGCCTCGCCGGGCTCGCTGGCGATCGGCTCTGGGAGCTCTTCGGCGAACGGCTCCAGGCTACCGGCGGGCCCGGAGGTCAGACACAGATGGGAGAAGAAGCGCGTCATCACGACTCCGGCGCGGAACTCGCCGAGGCGGGGCTCCGGTCGCTCGCCCTCCGCGAGCTGGAGCGCAAGCTCGGGGTAGCGGCTGCCCGCCGCGAGAGGCAGCGGAAAGCCGCCGCCGAAGCGCGGGTTGACGTCGGTGACCGGCAGCGAGCCGTCCGGCTCCCGGAAGCACTGCACGTTCGCCGGGCCGACGATCCCGGCGGTCTCGGCCACGTGCGCGGCATGCGCGATCAGCTCGGCGTCCTGGATCGTCGCGCCCTTGATCGACTCGCCGCCCTTCGACTGGATCATCGTCCGCGGGATCGCGTTCAGGCAGCGGCTCTCGAGGTCGCAGAAGAGGTCGACCGAGAACTCCTCGCCGCGGCAGCACTCCTGGACGAACGACGCGACGGTCGTGTAGCCGAGGAAGAAGTCGAGCTCGGCCCGGTCGTGGGCGCGGTAGATGTGGCGGGAGCCGAACCCCTCCCGCACCTTGACGAGCAGCGGCCAGCGCGCGTCGTCGGGAACGTCCTCCGGCAGCCAGCTGCGCGGGCTCGGGATCCCGTGCTGCTCGAAGAAGGCGTGGGCGAGGTACTTGTCGCCCATCGTCTCGCAGACCTCCGGCTCGGGGACGAGCGCGAGGGCGGGCGCGAGCTCGGCTCGCGAGCGCGCGAGCAGGAGCTGGTCGAGGTCGGTGAGCGGGACGATCAGCTTCACGTCGTACTCCTCGACGAGCTCCGCGAGCGCGGGCACGTAGGCGGCGTCGTCGACGCGCGGCACGAGCTCGTAGTGATCCGCGTGCCAGAGCGCGGGCGCGAGCGGGTCGAGGTCGGTTGCGATCGTCGTCGCGCCCGCGCGCCCGAAGGCGGAGACGATGTCGACCCGCTGGCCGGCGCAGGTGAAGAGGACTGCCGTCACGGCGGGGAGAGTAGCGATCCGACCCTCGCGCTCCGCACCGTCCGAAGCAGCCAGGGCTCGTCCGGACACGTCCGGGCTTTGACCCCGGCCGTGTCCGTTTCCGACGTGTCCGCGGGATGAGCCGCGTTAGCGACGGGTCAGCCGCCGGTCTTCGCCCAGGGAGGGGTCGCAGCAATCGTCGGGATTACGGCCCCGGACTGTCCGCCCGCGTCGCGGCTGATCGGGACACGTCCAGGGGCTGGCCCCGGACGTGTCCGGCCGGGTCGCGTCGTTCCGGGACACGTCCGGGCTTGACCCCGGCCGTGTCCGGATCCGACACGTCCGCGGGTTGAGGCTGTCAGCGGCTGCGCCAGCCGCCGGTCTCGCCCTTGTAGGTACCGCCGAGGAGGGCGAGGGGCGTGCGGAGGAGGATCAGGAGGTCGGTCTTCCAGCTCCGGTGGTCGACGTACCAGAGGTCGAGCTCGATCCGCTCCTCCCAGGGGAGCGTGGCGCGGCCGTGGATCTGCGCCCAGCCGGTGATCCCGGGCCGCACCTCGAGGCGGCGGCGCTGGCGCTCGTCGTACTGCTCGACCTGGTAGCGCAACGTCGGCCGCGGGCCGATCAGGCTCATCTCGCCGCGAACGACGTTCCAGAGCTGCGGCAGCTCGTCGAGCGACGTGCGGCGGAGGAAGCGCCCGGTCCGGGTGATCCGCGAGTCGCCCGCGGCCACCGCGTAGCCGGCCCCCTGGCGCTCGGCACCGACGATCATCGTCCGGAGCTTCAAGAGCTCGAAGTCGCGACCGCCCCGCCCGACGCGGGCCTGCCGGTAGAGGACCGGGCCACGGTCGTCGAGCTTGACGGCGAGCGCGGAAGCGGCGAGGAGCGGGCTCGCGAGCACGAGTCCGGCGCCCGCGAGCGCGACGTCGAGCGCCCTGTTCACCGCGTCCCTTCCGCCACGTCCCAGGTTGCGGGCACCCCGCGGCGGAGGTAGTTCCAGAACGCGACGACGGTGGCCCAGGTGATGAGGACGTAGTAGCGGGCGATCCCGACGCCGATCCCAGCGGCGCCGAGCAGGAGCAGCTGGCCGGCGAGAGCGAGCTGATAGAGCCAGCCCTCGCGGACGAGCGCCACCGAAGCGCCGAGGAGGAGCAGATGGAGGATGCCGCTCCCGTAGCGGAGCACGCGGTGCGAGAGCACCTGGACGAGATACCCGGGCGGGAGTCGCCGCAGCATCGAGCCCTTCAGCGTGATCTCCCAGCAGTGCTCGAACATCCGCACCTTCCGCCGGTACTCCGTCTCGTTCGACGGCGTCGGCTTCTCGAAGGCGCGCGCGGCCGGCTCGTAGATCGCGCGCCGGCCGGCCTGCACCATCCGGTAGGGAAAGGAGAGGTCGTGGCCCCACTTCGGATCGACCTCGACGTAGTCCGAGCGCCGGACCGCGTAGATCGAGCCGTTCCCGCCGGTGATCGAGCCGAGGCGCGACTCGGCCTCGCGCTGCGCGAGCTCGTAGCGCCAGTAGAGACCCTCGCGGTTCGAGCCCTCGGCGGTCTCGAGCACGAGCCGGCCGCAGGCGTAGGCGACCTGGGGATCCGCGAAGTTGCGGACGAGCAGCCGCAGGGCGTCGGGAGCCCAGGTGGCGTTTGCGTCGGAGAACGCGAGGATCTCGCTCGTCGCCTCCCGCACGGCGCGGTTCTGGGCGGCGACCTTGCCGCCGCGCTCGTTCGCGATCAGCTCGACTCGCGGTTCGAAGGCCGCGACGAGCTCGTGCGTGCGGTCGCTCGAGGCGTCCGAGCTGACGACGAGCTCGACCTTGTCGGCCGGATAGTCGAGCGCAAGCAGGTTCTCGAGCCGGCGCTCGATCACGGCCTCCTCGTTGTACGCCGCGACGATCACCGTGACCGTCGGCTCGATCGGCTCGATCCGGACCGGACGGGGGCGCAGGCGCGCGAGCAGGATCGCCGCAAGCGGATAGAGCGCGTGCGTCCAGACCAGCGCCGCGAGCGCGACCCAGAACACGACCTCCACGGCGATCACGCGACGAGCTCCTCGAGCAGCGCGCGGTAGCGGCCGATCGCGACCGAGCGGTCGGCCTCCTGGACGACGTAGGCGCGCCCCCGTGCTCCCATCTCGTCGAGCTCGTCGCGCCTCGCCCGCAGGTCGCGGATCGCGTCGGCGAGGAGCTCGGGCCGACCCGGCGGGATCACGACGCCACAGCCGACGCTCTCGACGACCTGGGCGGTCTCGCTCTCGCGGTCGGCGGCGACGATCACCGGCCGCCCCACCGAGAGGATCCCGTAGAGCCGGCTCGGGACGACGTAGCCCGAGAGGCCGCTGCCCAGCCCGACGACGTGGACGTCGGCGCTCGAGAGCGACTGCGGGAGCGCCTCGCGCGGCTGATACGGGAGGAACTGCACGGCGTCCGTCTCGAGCAGCTTCGCGAGCGCCACGAGCTCCTCGTGCCGGGCGCCGAAGCCGACGATCAGGATCCTCAGGTCCTCGAGGTCGCGCAGGAACGTGGCGGAGCGGACGAGGCTGTCGAGATTCTGGGCGTGGCCGACGTTGCCCGAGTGCATGACGACGAACGAGTCGCCGAGCCGGCGCTTCCGGGCCCACGCGTTGTCGCGAGGCTGCGGGACGATCGTGCTCGTGTCGACCCAGTTCGGGATCACGCTCAGCCGAGCGGGAGGCGCCCCCTTCTCCTCGAGCCGGGTGCGCATGGTCTCGCCGATCGCCACGATTCGATCCGCGCGCTTCAGGTAGAGCCCGACGAGCCCGCGGAGCAGGCCGACCAGCGCGGGATTCTCGAGCCGCTTCAGCTCGAGCGCGATCTCGGGGAAGACGTCCTCGCTGATCACGAGCAGCGGGGCGCCGAAGCGGCGGGCGGCGGCGAGCGCGATGTCGCCGACCATCGGTGGGTCGGTCATGCAGATGACCACGTCGGCTCGAGGCCCGCGCAGCGCCTGCACGAGGCCACGGCTGAGATACGTGAAGTAGTTGGCGGCCCTGGCGGCCAGCTTCGAGCGCTCGAACGACGTCGAGGGAACACGCACGATCTCGACGCCGTTCCGGATCTCCCGCCGCGGCTCGTCCTCGTGTCCATGGAGAACCCCGGTGACGACCCGGACGTCGTAGTCCTCGGCGAGCGCCTCGCAGAGCTCGGTGAGCAGGTGCGCCGTCGCCTCCACGCCGGGCCAGTAGTACTGATTGAGCACGAGCAGGCAAGGGCGGCGGGTGGCTGTCATCGACCGGCAGGCTAGCCTCTCGCATGTGGGCGGCCTGCGCATCCTCTTTGCCGCGCCGGCCCACTGGCCGGCCGTCGCGTTCGGCGGCCCGACCTGGGTCGCCCGGGAGCTGACGGAGGGTCTCGCGGCGCGCGGCCACCGGGTCGACGTGGTCACGACGTCGTTGCGATCGATCGGCGCCCCGCCGGCCGGGAGGCTGCGGACGCGCGTGCGGACGGAGGCCGGAGTCCGTGTTCACGAGCTCGCGACGCCGCTTCGCTATCGCTGGATGGGGGTCACGCCGACCCTGCCGCTCGTGCTTCGGTCGCTCCCACGGCCGGACGTCGTGCACGTCTTCGGTTACCGCGACGTCGTCACGACCGTCACCGCTGGCGTGGGCTCGGGCGCGCTCGATCCCGTACGTCTTCGAGCCGCTCGACATGTACGTCCGGCGCTATCGGAACGTGCCGCTGAAGCGCGTCTTCGACCAGGTGCTCGGCGAGCCGGTCGCGCGCGGCGCGGCGCTCGTGCTCGCGGTCTCGGAGCTCGAGCGGGCCGAGCTGGTCGGGGCGGGGCTCGATCCGGCCCGGGTCGTCGTCCGGCCGAACGGGTTTCCCGCTCCTCATCGGGAGCGCGGGAGCGCGCTGCGCGGCCGGCTGGGGATCGGGCCGGAGGTGCCGCTCGTCCTGAACGTGGGGCGAATCAGCTTCAAGAAAGGCCTCGACCTGCTGCTCGAAGCCGCGAGCGGGATCCCGGAGGTTCAGGTCGCGATCGTCGGCCCGGACGACGGCGACGGCACGCGTCGCCCGGCTGGAGGCGCTGCGGCGCCGCCCTGAGCTCGCCGGCCGCGTCCACCTGCTGCCGCCCTTCGACGAGAGCCAGCCTCGCGCGCTGTACGGCGAGGCGGACGTCTTCGTCCTGCCTTCGCGGAACGAGAGCTTCGGGATGGTCGCGGCCGAGGCCGCGGCGGCGGGGACGCCGGTGGTGCTCACCGATCGCTGTGGAGTCGCGGCGCTGCTCGGCGAGCGCGCGGCGGTGATCGTGCCGCCGGAGGTGGAGCCGCTGCGCGAGGCGATCGTGCGCGTGCTCGCGGACCCGGACCTGCGGGCGCGGCTCGGTGCCGGCGGCCGGGAGGTCGCGGGCGAGGTCTCCTGGGAGTCGGTGGTAGCCGAGCAGGAACGGCTCTACCTCCAGGCGATCGGATGACGGATCTGGCGGTCCTCGGCCCCGACCCGCGCTTCGGCGGCGGCGGTGCCGCCCAGGTCGATGCCTTTCTCGCCGGCGCTCGGGCGCTCGGCCGCTCCCCCGAGCTGTTCTTCGCGCCCCACCCGACCTTCGACGGAAGGCGGTGGACGCCCGACCGGGTCGAGGCGATCCGGCAGCTGCGCTCGGGACTTCGCTTCGCCTCCGTCGCGCGCGAGGCGACCTCGCTCTGGATCGCCGGCCCGCTCGCGACGAACGGGCTCGCCGCGCCCCCCGCGGATCGCGCCTACGGCTGCTGGCTCGCGACGACGCTCGACGAGGAATGGAGCGCACGGGCGCGCGGGCTCGATCGCGCGCGCCGGCTCGCGCAGCGCCTGAACGCACCCGTCCTGCGACGGCTGGAGCGGCGCGTGATCCGCGAAGCGGCGCGCGTCTACACGATCAGCCCCGCTTCGCGGGCGGCGATCGCAGCTGCCGCGGAGCGTGACGAGGCCGAGATCGGGATCCTGCCGATCCCGGTCGACACCGGGGCTCTCGCGCCCGAGCCGGATGAGACCTGGCTCGGCCGGCTCGACGGCTCCGACGCTCGTCTTCGTCGGCCGCGCCGACGATCCGCGCAAGAACCTGCCGCTCCTGCTCGAGGCGCTGCCCCTGATCCGGGCGCGGGTTCCCGGAACGAGGCTGCGCCTGATCGGCCGCCCGCCCGCCACGGTTCCCGACGGCGTCGAGGCGCTCGGCGCGGTGGATTCGATCGCCGGCCCGCTGCGGGAGTCCACCCTCTTCGTCCTGCCCTCGTGGCAGGAGGGGTTCGGGATCGTCGCGGCGGAGGCGCTCGCGTGCGGAGTCCCCGTCGTGACGACGCCGTCCGGCGGGCCGGAGCAGCTCGTGCGCGACTCGGGCGGCGGCCGCGTGCTCGCGGGATTCGAGGCGGAGGAGCTCGCCGACACCGTTGCAGAGCTGCTCGAGGACGCCGCTATCCTCCAGCGGATGCGAGCCGCGGGCCGGGAGTACGTCGCGCGCGCGCACTCCCCGAAACGCTTTCGCCTCCTGCTCGCGGATGCGCTCGACGCCGTCGACCGGGCCTGACGATGCGCTTCCTCTTCACGACGCTGCAGACCTACGAGAGCGAGTTCTACGGCACCGTCGGCCTCGAGCTCGAGCGCCGCGGGCACGAGACGGCGCACATCAGCGTCTCGCGCGAGGCGGCGCGACGGCTGCGGGAGCGCGGGCTCGAGGCGCGCTGCCTGCTCGACTCGATGGACGAGCCCGGCGACCTCGCCTCCGACGACCTCGAGAGCGAGGTCCGCCGGATCGAGTCGACCTATCCGATCCCGCACATCCGCGACGTCTACTACGCCGACCGCGTCAACGCCGGCAGGCCGGAGGAGTGGGCGATCCGCCGCACCGTCCGCCACTTCCAGGCGCTGGAGCGGCTCGTGGACGAGCTCCGGCCCGGACGTGCTCGTGCCCGGAGGTCGGGAACGAGACGATCCGGGTGGTCGCGCATCTCGTCGGCCTCCAGCGCGGGATCCCGGTGCTCTTCCTCCTCTACACGATCTTCCCGAACCCGCTTCGCCTCTCGGTCGACACGCTGCACGCTCCGATCGTCCAGCCCGAGGAGGTGCGGGAGCTGAGCGAGGCCGAGCGCGACGAGGTCGAGGCGTTCCGTCGCACCTTCACCGAGCGGGCGAAGCCGATCCGGGAGTACCGCCGCTGGCCGGTGGAGCGGCGGCGCGCGAGCCTCTTCGCAGACCACGTGCGGCGAAAGCGCGGTGAGGACACGGACAACGAGTACCTGCGGCCGTGGCACCTGCTGGGCGCGAACCTCGCGGAGACGCTGCGGGCGCGCGCCGCGCGGCCCTTCTACGACGACCTCGAGAGCGTTCGCCCGTTCGTCTACTTCCCGCTCCACGTCACCGACGACTACAAGATCCGGAAGGTGATCCCGCACACCGAGGATCAGGCGTCTCTGGTCGAGCAGGTCGCCGACGCGCTTCCTCCCGGCCACGATCTCGTCCTCAAGGAGCACCCGATGTCGGTGGGGCGCAACTCGATCGCGCTCCTGCGGCGGCTCCGGACGCGGCCGAACGTGCGGCTCGTGGCGCCGCAGACCTCCTCGCACGAGCTGATCCGCAAGGCGGAGGCGATCGCCGTGATCAGCTCGACGGTCGGGCTCGAGGCGCTGCTCTACGAGAAGCCGGTGCTGACGCTCGGCCAGCCGTTCTACTCGGGCTACGGCGTCACGCTCGACGTCGACTCGTTCCGCGAGACTCCGGGCGAAGGTGCCGGAGCTCCTGCGGTTCCAGCCGGACGGGGAGACGATCGCGCGCTTCCTGCACGCGGCGATGCGGCAGTGCGTTCCGGGCGCGCCCGTCCTCGTCGACCGGTCGGACGAGAACGCGGCGCGGCTCGCCGGCTCGCTCGAGGCGGCCGCGACGGCCGCGCTCGCCGAGCGCGAGGATCGGGCCGCGCGCGCATGAAGGCGCTCTTCTGGGACATCGACGGGACGCTGCTGACGACCGCTCGGGCCGGGGTCTTCTCGCTCGAGGCGGCGCTCGAGGAGGTCAGCGGCGTGCGCACCAGCCTCCAGGGGATGGCGACGGCGGGCCTGACCGACTACTCGATCGCCGAGGCCGCGCTCCTCCGGGTCGGCCACTCGACCGACGAGGCGACGGTGCAGCGGTTCCTCCGGATCCACGGCGAGCAGCTTCCGGAGTACCTCCACCGGCGGGTTGGCGAGGTGCTGCCCGGCGTGCGCGAGGTGCTCGAGGACCTCGACGGCCGAGCCGACGTCGTCAACCTGCTCCTGACCGGGAACATCGAGGCCGGCGCGGCCGCCAAGCTCGCGCACTACGGCCTCGACGGCTTCTTCGGGCACGGCGGCGCCTTCTCCGTCGGCCCTGGCGAACGGGCCGAGATCGCCCGTCGCGCGCTGCCGCTCGCGAAAGGCGCGGAGGCCTACGTGATCGGCGATACCCCAGCGGACATCGCGTGCGGCCTCGCGATCGAGGCTCGGACGATCGCCGTCGCGACGGGCTCCTACTCGCTCGAGGCGCTCGCCGAGCACGAGCCGTGGCTCCTGCTCGAGCGCTTGCCCGAGCCTGCGCGCTTCCGCGCGCTGCTGGGGCTGTAGGGGCTCGGCCTGTAGGGGCCTAGCTCCGCTCGAAGATCCCGTACCAGACCCCCGGCAGCGGCTCGCCGTCACGCTCATGCACCTCCTCGACGAGGAAGAGCTCGGCGACAGAGAGCGCCGCGACGACGTCCTCCGTCAGCTCCGACTCGATCTCGACCAGCACCGAGCGGAGGCCGGGCCGCGAGAGCACGGCCGCGGCGCCCGCGAGCACCGACGCCTCCCCGCCGTCGACGTCGAGCTTCAGGAGCGTGGGCGCGGCCATGCCGAACCTGTCGACGACCTCGTCGAGCGTGTGGACGAGCACGGGCTGACGGTACGCCGCCGGGGCACCGCCGCCGGCACCGTCGAAGAGATGGAGGGCGCTCCCGGCGCGGAGGTCGCTGTAGTCGAGCGTCGCGGTGCGGCTCGACTCGCCGAGGACGAGCGGGAGCGGCACGACCCGGTCCTCGAGCCCGTTCAGGAGCACGTTGTCGCACAGCGCCGCGAAGTTCGCATAGCCCGGCTCGACGGCGACGACCGTCCCCGAGCCGTCGAGGAGGCGTGCGGCCAGGAGGGAGTAGACGCCGACGTTGGCGCCGACGTCCCAGACCGTGTCGCCGGGGCGGACGGTGCGCTCGAGCCACGCCACCGTCCACGGCTCCTTCGCGACCGACTCCACGCGAAGGCGTGCGGTCGCCTCGTTCGTGACGCGGATCCGCACGTCGAGCGTGGGGTGGTCGACGCGGACGACCTTCCGGGCGAGCGCCCGCCGGATCTTCAACCGGCGGTAGGCGTCCTGCGACCCCGGCACGCGCCGCGCGAGCCGGTGCAGGAGACCCCGTTCACGCGCCATCGGCAGAGCCTACTGACCCCGCCGGTACCCTCCCGCGCGTGCCTTCCGCCACCGTCTCAGGCCGTCCACTTCGGATCCTGTTCTTCCTCTACCACGCCGGCTATCTCCGCCACTACGCGGAGCCGATCAGGCTGCTCGCGCGGGAGGGAGCGGTCGTCCACCTCGCCTTCACGCTCGTCGAGAAGGACGCGGGCGACACCGTCCTCGCGGAGCGGCTCGCGGCCGAGTTCCCTGCGATCACGTTCGGGCCTGCTCCCGTCCGCGCCTACTTCGACGGGTGGCGCCGGACGAGCACCCTGGTCCGCGCCTTCACGGATCTCGCGCGCTACATGCACCCGCGCTACGCCGAGGCACCGGCCCTGCGCGCCCGGATGGCCGCCAAGATCAGGCTCCAGGTTCAGTTCGGAAAGAGTGACCCGGTGTCGAGCTACGTGGTCACGCGGATCGTCGACTCACTCGCTCGCCGCTCGGATGCGACAAGCGCTCGCCGCGCGCTTCGCCTCCTCGCTGCCTGCGAGGCTGCGATCCCGACGAGCGGCCGGATCGACGCCTACGTCCGCTCGTTCGACCCGGACGTCGTGCTCGCGACGCCGCTTGTCGAGTACGCCTCGAACCAGGTCGACTACCTGAAGAGCGCGCGCCGGCTCGGCGTCGCGACCGCGGCCTGCATCGCGAGCTGGGACAACCTCACGAACAAGGGGCTGCTCCGGTTCACCCCGGATCGCGTCGTCGTCTGGAACGAGGTGCAGCGCCGGGAGCTCGAGGAACTCCACGGGGTCGACGGCGGGCGCGCCGTCGTCACGGGCGCCCAGAAGTTCGACGAGTGGTTCCAGCGGTCGCCGACCCGGACGCCGGACGAGTTGAAGCGGCGGGTCGGCCTCCGCCCGGACGCGCCCTTCCTGCTCTACGTCTGCTCGTCCCTCTTCATCGCCCCCGACGAGGTCTCGTTCGTGCGCCGCTGGATCGCCGCGCTGCGAGCCGACCCGCGGTTCGCGGCCGAGCGCCTGGGAATCGTCGTCCGGCCGCATCCGCAGAACACGCCGCAGTGGCTCGGCGTCGACCTCTCGGAGCTCGAGAACGTCGTCGTCTGGCCCGCCGGCGGCGCCCAGCCCGACGCCGGCGACGCGCGCGCCGACTTCTTCGACTCGCTGGCGCACGCGGAGGCGGTCGTCGGCGTGAACACCAGTGTGATGATCGAGGCGGCGATCGTCGGCCGAACCGTGCTGACCCTGCTCGACCCGGCCTTCGCCGCCACGCAGGAGGGCACGCTCCACTTCCACTACCTCCTCCGCGAGAACGGCGGCTTCCTCGAGATCGCGCGTTCGCTGGACGAGCATCGCGAGCAGCTCGCCGTCGCCCTCGCGGGCGGCGAGGCGGAGCAGGAGCGCGTCCGCGCGTTCATCGGCTCGTTCGTCCGCCCGCACGGGGCCGACGTGCCGGCGGCGCCGCTCGTCGCGGCCGCGATCGCCGAGCTCGCCCGCGCCCCCGTGCCCGCCCCGCCGCGGGCGAACGTCGAGGTCCGGCTGCTCAGGATCGTGCTGCTCGTTCCGACCGTGCTGGCGACGGTCTCGGCCGCGATCGGGCGCGTCCTCCACCGCGTCCGGCCGCCGGCGCCCGCTACGCCAGAGCGCGCTTGACGCGCCGGGCCACCCCGGCGGTCGCGACGAATCCGCGCAGGAAGAGCCGGAGCGGGGCGAGCCGCGCCGGAGGCACGGCCGCGGGCGAGGGGCCTGCCGCAGCGACCTCCTCGATCGCCGCGACGACCCGCGGCAGCGCCGAGCTCTCGAGCCCGTGCGGCCGCACGAACTCGCGCAGGAAGCTCTCGCGGCGCCGCGAGGCCTCCTCGTCGCCCGCGAGGGCGGCGGCCAGGTCGTCGCGATGGTCGGCGTACGACTCGGCTGCCTGAACCACGCCGCCGGCCACGTCGAGCAGGTAGTCGAAGTGGAAGGCGCCGCGCTGGGAGCCCGCGAAGGCCGGATCGAGGACGGTGTGGACGCTGCGGCCGACGACGGCCGCCTCGATCATCGCGGTCGTGTTGATCCCGACGACCGCGGCGCTGTGGTGCATCGAGTCGAAGAAATCGGCGCGGGTCTCCTCGTCGACGGGCATCGACGCCTCCTCGCGCGGCCACACCGCGACGCCGTCGAGCTCGTCGAGCGCGACGTCCCGCCATTGCTCGAGCCGGCGGGGATGCGGCCGGATCAGGAGCTGGACGCCGTCGAAGCGCGCGTCCTCGCGAAGCCGCGGGATCCAGAGGTCGCGGACGTACTCGGCCTCCGTCATCGTGCCGGGGAAGAGCGCACCGCCGACGAAGAGGAGGTAGGGGCGCTCTGCCGCGAGCCCGACCCTGGCGCAGAACTCCTCGCGCGGGCTGGGCCGACGCTCGAACCACTGGTCGAAGGAGGGCGCGCCGGTGATCACGATCCGGGCGGGATCGATGCCGTGGAGCCGCATGGCCTCGTCCTGCTGGATCCCGTTCCAGACGACGAGCCGGTCCGGCGCCACGCGAAGCCGCTGCTTGCTCGTGAGGTTGTCCCAGCTCGCGATGCACATGCAGGTCGGAAGTCCCACCGCGCGGGCCGCCCGGACGTACTCGGAGTGACGCCCGCCCGGCAGCAGGTGCGGCGCGAGCACGAGCACGTCCCCGGAGAGACCCGCGAGCTCCCGCGCGAGCTCGCGACTCACGGGAGCAGACCCGTCGATCGCCTCGACCGTCCGCCCGAGGATGCGCCGGGCACGCTGACCGCGCAGGCCGGGAACCTGCAGGAGGCCGCGGAGCCGCGGGCCGGTGCGCTTCTCGGCCCGCGCGATCTGCGCGCGCGGGCCGACGAAGTCGGGGCTGAGAAAGAAGAGCAGGTCCGCGAAGCGGCGCAGCTCTCGCGCGAAGCGAGCCCACGGATCGCGGTAGAGCGTCGCCGTCACCGTCCAGGAGAAGCCGGGCTCCCGCTCCATGGCGGCCAGCCAGTCGCGCTCGCGCTCGGTGTAGGCGTCCCGCTCGTGCAGCAGATGGACGTGGTGGCCACGCGCGAGCAGCGCCCGGATCACCGGATCGAAGAGCCGGACGTAGCCGAGGCTCCGCAGGAGCAGGACGACGCGAAGCGCTGGCTGTGGAGTCGACACGAGACGCTACGCGGGGACGGCTACGCGCGCTCGAGCAGCGAGGACAGGTTCAGCTGCTTCTGGACGGGCGGGAGCTCGCCCGCGAGGATCTCGGCGATCCGGCGGCCCGCCGTGCCGTCGCCGAAGAGCTGGCTCGCGCTCGTAGCGGCCCGTGCTCGATCTGGCCGCGGATGCGCGGCGGCGATCTCCTCCGGGTCGTGACCCACCGCGACGACGTTCGTCGCCGCGCTCGCGGTTCTGCTGCCGGCGTGCCGACGGTCACCGCCGGCGTGCCGAGGAACGCACCCTCGCGGAGCGCCGCCGACGAGTTGCCGACCATCGCGGCGCAGTGCGCCATCAGCCTGACGAAGACCTCGGGCGGCAGGTTGCGGAAGAAGTGGAAGCCGTGCGCCCGGCCGCGTCTCGCGGAAGAGCCGGAGCCCCTTCGCGACCTGATCGGAGCCGGCGTCGACGTTCGGCCAGAAGACGAGCGCCTGGACGCCGAGCGACGCGACGGCCTCGATCGTGGCGTTGATCTGCGTCGAGCCCCTGCGCCGTACTCGGTCGTGACCGGGTGCTGCATCATCAGCACGAAGGGCCGCTCGGGATCGATCGCGCGAGCCCGCGCCGCCGAAGGTCGCCGAGCGCCTCCCGCGCGAGCCCGAGCTCCGTGCCGGCGACGAGGTCGATCGACGGGCAGCCGACGTTGAAGACGGCGCCGGGATCCTCGCCCATCGCGATCACCCGCTGGGCGCTGAGCTCGGTGGCCGGGAAGTGGAGGTGGGCGAGCTTCGTGACGGCGTGGCGGACGCTCTCGTCGATCGAGCCGGAGACCTCGCCGCCCTGCGTGTGCGCGACGGGGATGTTCATGTACGCGGCAGCGATCGCGGTCGCGATCGTCTCGAAGCGATCGGCGACCGTGACGACGACGTCGGGCGCGGAGCAGCTCGAACACCGTCGGTAGCTCCAGCAGCGCCGAGGCCCGTCGACTTCGCCATCGTGACGGGCGTCTCGCCCTCGATGATGAAGCGAATCGTCGCATCGGGCGTGAAGCCGTCCATCGCCATCACGTCGACCGCGTTCCCGAAGCGCTCGAGCACGAGCGAGGCGCCCGCGACGATCTGGAGCTCGAGCTCGGGATGGGCCTCCACGCCTGCGAGCACCGTCTTGATCCGCGCGTAGTTCGCGCGGCTCGCGACGACGACGCAGACCTTCCGGCGCTCAGGCAAGGTCGGCCTCCTGGAGCAGCGCGTTCGCCTCGACGTCCCGGGCGGTCTCGCGTCCGACGAGCTCGCCGAGCCTCAGCGCCGGGATCCCGTTGCCGGGCCGCTTCGTGGTCAGGAGGTCGGGCGTCGAGCCGGGTGCCGGCGCCGATCGCGCGGCGCGTGACGACGCTCTTCTCGAAGGTCGCCCGGACCGGGTCGAGCGTCGGCGTCCCGCTCCTTCTCGGCGCTGCCGAGCGCGGCCTCGACCTCGCGGATCCCCTGGACGAGGCGGCGCCAGCTCCTCCGGCGTCAGCGAGGCGTGGTGATCGGGCCCGTAGAGCCGCTTCGAGAGGGTGAAGTGCTTCTCGATCGCCGAGGCGCCGAGCGCGACCGCCGCGATCGAGGTGAAGATGTCCGGGCGTGTGGTCCGAGAGGCCGTACGGGGACTCCGAAGCGCTCGCCCATGGCCGCCATCGCGCGGAGGTTGCACCTTCTCCGGCGGTGCGGGATAGGACGAGGTGCACTGGAGGACGAGCACGTCGCCGCCGCCCGCGCGGAGCGATGCCCAGGGCGCGCTCGACGTCCTCGAGCCCGGCCATCCCGGTCGAGAGCAGGACGGGCTTCCCGGTGGCCGCCACCGCCTCGAGCAGCGGCGGGTTCGTCACCTCGCCCGAGGCGATCTTGTAGAGCGGGTTGCCGATCTCCTCCAGGAGCTCGACGGCCTCGACGGAGAACGGCGAGGAGAAGAAGAGGAGTTCGCTTCTCCTCGGCGTGGGCCTTCAGCCGGCGGTGCTCCTCGGCGGTCAGCTCCATCCGCTTCGTGAACTCCCAGCGAGGCTCGCCGAAGTGCGGCGGCGTCGGCGTGGAGGGATGCATCTCCGCCTCGGCGATGTGCGTCTGGAACTTGACCGCGTCCGCTCCCGCCTCGGCCGCGGCGTCGATCAGCCGCTCGGCCTGGTGGACGCTGCCGTCGTGGTTGTTGCCGATCTCGGCGATGATCAGCGCAGGCGAGCCGGGGCCCACGGATCTCGAGCCGACGAGCATCGAGTCACTCTAGCTTCGCCCTCGGCCTTCGTCCCGGCGGTAGCCTCTGCGCGTGAGGCCGGAGCGCCAGCTGCCCCTGCTCGCCGCGCCGCGGGCCTGCGTGTCGTGCGGGGCGGAGGCGGTTCGCGCCCTGCACGTCTTCCCGGTCAACCACAACAAGCCGCGCGTGACCGATCAGCTCGCGCTCGCGCTCCTCGGGTGCGAGCGCTGCGGGCTCGTCTTCTCGACTCCGACGCCGACGCCTGCGGAGCTCGACGCGTACTACGGCGGCTCCGAGGGCGAGGGCTGGGACGAGCGGATCGAGGTCGATCCCGAGCGGATGGCCGAGCGGCTGGAGCGCAAGCGGGCGACCAACGAGCTGGACTACGCGCTGCTCGCCGCGAACGCGGAGCTCCCGCAGGCCCCCCGCCGCGCGCTCGACTTCGGCTGCGGGATCGGCGGCTGGCTCGACGTCCTCGCCGCCGACGGCTGGGAGACCGTCGGGATCGAGCCGGGTGCGCGCGCCGCGGCCGCGGTGGGGGCGCGGCACACGCTGCTCGAGCAGATTCCCGCAGAGCCCTCGTTCGAGCTCGTCGTCGTCCAGCACGCGCTCGAGCACCTGGACGACCCGCTCGAGACGCTGCGCAGGCTCGCCGGCGCGACCGTCCGGGGCGGCCTCGTCTACGTCTCGGTCCCGAACCTGCCGCGGCTGCCCGAGCACGGCGACTTCGACTACATCGCAAGCGACAAGCACATCTCCTCGTTCACGCACGACTCGCTCGGAGCGCTGCTCGCTCTGGCCGGGTTCGAGCTCGTCGCCCACTCGAACGACCCCTCGTGGCGGGAGCGGATCGAGCGGCCCCAGCGCGTCAAGCGGCTCGCGGCGGTCGGCCGCCGGGCGCAGGGCGAGGTGCCGCTCCCCGAGGCGCCGCTCGACTGTGCGCTCGCGGCCCTCCGCGGCTACGCGGCGCAGCTGCCCGAGCCCGTGCGCCGGCTCCCGGTCTCGACCCCGCGGCGCGTGCTCCGCCGCGTTCGGCGCCTGCTGGACTAGCCCAAACTCGGCCGGGCTAGTCGGCTGGGGGCTGCTCGAAGAGGAACCGGGCGAAGGCGAGGTCGCGGGGCGTATCGATGTCGAGCGAGCGCCCGGCGGGCATCTCGTAGCCGCGCGTGTCCTTGTCCGAGAGCATCAGCCCGCGCTCGATCACCTCGCGCCGGCTCAGGTAGACCGAGCCGTTCCGGATCCAGAGCGGCGGCAGCTTCTGCGAGGGCGCCAGGGCATCGTCGGCGAGGTACGGGACCAGCCGCCCGTCGGGCTCGAGCGTCTTCAGCTTCAGCGGGTGCAGCACGGCCTCGACCCGGACGATCGAGACGACCGACTCGGCGCCCGTTCGCGCGAGCAGCTCGACGGCGCCGGCGAGGTCCTCGGGGGCCGTGAAGGGCGAGGTCGCCTGGACGACGGCCACGGCGTCGAAGCGGCTCGCGTCCTGCTCGAGCCGGGCGAGCACGTGGCGGACGGCGTCGAACGTCCTCGACTCGGCCGTGGCGAGCTCGGCAGGCCGCCGGATCGCGACCGCCGCGGATCCGTCGGCCTCGCGGAGGATCTCGTCGTCGTCGCTGCTCAGCACGACCGCGTCGAAGCAGCCCGCCTGGAGCGCGGTGTCGAGCGCGCGGCGGACCAGCGTCCGGTCACCGAGCAGGGCGAGGTTCTTGCGCGGGATCCGCTGGGAGCCCCCGCGAGCGGGCACGATGGCCAGGATCCGCATCAGCGGCTCGCCTGCAGGCGCCAGATCTCCGCCAGGAACGCATCCGCGGCGCGGCCGAGCCCCGTCCAGTCGGGCTCGTGCTCCGCGACCGGTGCGAGCAGGAAGCCCCAGTGGCCGTCGTCGGACATCCGCTCGGCGACGGGCGCGAGGCCGACGAGCTCGAAGTAGGCGAGCGCCGTCTCGCGCGTGAGATAGTAGGGGTGGTCGATCTTCACCGCGCCCTCGATCGAGCCGACGCGCCGGGTCAGAAAGCCCACGTCCAGGACGTCCACGAAGAGATGGCCGGTCGGGGCGAGCGTCCCGCGAAGCGCGCGCAGCGTCGCCGCCACGTCGAGCAGGTGGTCGATCGTCTGGCAGAGGAGCACGAGCTCGAACGTGCGCCCGCCGTAGTCGGCCGTCTCGGCGAAGCCGGCGAGTGTCTCCATGCCCTCCGAGGCCGCGACCGCGAGCTCCTCGGGCGCCGGATCGAGCACGGTGGCCGCGCTGCCGAACTCGGCCCGGACGGCTCCTGCGACGAGGCCCGTCGAGCCGCCGACGTCCAGCACGGTCGAGGGGGGCTTGGGAAGGGAGACCCGCAGGAACTCGACAAGCTCCTCGGCGTAGGCGCGCTGGTCGTCCTGGACGGTCTCGGCGTCGATCAGCCGGCCGTGGTAGGCGCTGACGAGCGGCCGGTAAACGGACTCGTAGAACCGGCCGTACTCCTCCACTGTCAGGCGCGGCGAGAGGAAGCCGAGGCCGCAGCGCGCGCAGACCCGAAGGGTGGCGGGAAAGCCGTAGCGGTCGCTCCGGGACGCCTCCACGAGCCGGGTCGACCCGCAGAGGTTGCACGCCGCCACCACCTCGCGCGCCCGCGCGCCGTAGTCGAAGCCGACCGCGCGGATGCGCGCTGCTCGATCCGTCACGAGCGCATCCTCACGCCACCGAGCGGAGGCGCTGCCGCAGCCGCCGCCCGGGCCGCTTCCAGTCCGGCGAGAGGCGCGCGAACCCGCGGCGCGCGAGCTGCGTGGGCAGGTCGGGCCGGGCCGGCTCCGACTGCAGCGCCGCGGCCTCCTCCACGGCGAGCGCCGCGAGGTGGGCGGCCGGAGTCGCGAGCCCGTGCGGCCTGACGAAGTGCTCGAGGAAGCGCTCGATCCGCTCGGCGTGCAGCGTCGGCTCCGCGAGCGCCGCGGCGAGCTGGTCGTGGTGTTCCTCGAACGAGCGGGCGGTGACGAGGGGCCCACCGGCGCCGGCGAGGTGGGCGAAGTGGAGCGTTCCCTCCTGCCTGCCCCGGAAGGCATCGGTGACGAGCGTGAACGACGGTCGCCTCAGCACGCTCGCCTCGACGAGCGCGCTCGTGTTGATCCCGAAGACGCCCTCCGCGTGGTGGAGCGTGTCGAAGTAGTCCGCGCGCTTTGCCTCGTCGGTCGGCGACGCACCGGCGCGCGGCCAGATCGCTACCCGCGCGTCCGGCGGCTCGAAGGCGGCCCAGCCCGCGGCGTTCTGCGGATGGGGTCGAACCAGGACTCCGAGCTCCCGCACGGCCGCGTGCGAGCTCCGGCGGAGACGGCTGATCCACTCACTGGCGAACGCCGTCTCGTCCCCGGTGATGAACGCGGAGGACCCCGCGTAGACGAGGTACGGCCCGGCCGGGAGGCCAACCTCGGCGAGGAACGCCTCGCGCGGACGGTCGGAGACTCGGCCGAACCAGTGGTCGAACGCGTGCGCCCCGCTGACGCGAACTCGCTCCCGCGGAACGCCGTGGAGGGCGACGGCCTCCTCGGCCTGGGTCTCGTTCCAGACGACGGTCAGCGTCGGCACGTCCTTCAGGACGCCCTTGTTCGTCAGGTTGTCCCAGCTCGCGACCGGCAGCACGGACGGGATCCCGAGCTCGCGCGCGACGCGAACCCAGTCGCTCTGCTTCGACCCGAGGCCGACGAGCGGGGAGACCAGCACGACGTCCGGCTCGGCTGCGGCGAGCTGCTTCCGCAGCGCCCCGTCGATCGGCAGGGCGGCCTCGAGCCGGCGCAGCACCGCCGTTGCGAGCCGTCGCGCTTGGGGGGAGGCAACGAGGAGCCGATCGAGCCGGAGCACCGCCGCGGGCGCCCGCTCGCTAGCGCGAGCCCGCAGGTCGGTGGCGTCCTCGAACGCGGGCTCGAGATAGCGGAGGTAGTCGAGGGCGTGGCGGCACGCAGTGCGGGCGCGCAGCCACTCGTCGTCGCGCGGCGGCTCGTAGCCGTAGGAGAACGACGGGTACCGCTCCGCGAGCGAGTCGAGCAGGGCTCCCCCGCCGGGCAGCAGGTGCGGCTTCTGCTTCTCGACGACGACGCGCACCTCGTGACCGTGCTCGAGGAGCTCCTCGAGGAAGTTCCCGAAGACCCGGTCGAAGTTGGCGGCGAGGAGGAAGAAGAGGATGCGCAGGCGCGGCACGAGCGGCGTTACCCTACTTCCGTGACGTCAGTCGTCGTCGGCATCCCCGTCCGCAACGGGGAGCGGTGGCTCGCCGAGGCGCTCGACTCGCTGCTCTCGCAGACGCCGGCCCCCGTGGCGGTCGTGGTCGTCGACGACGCCTCGAGCGACGGCACTCCCGCGATCCTCCGGCGCTACGTCGACGAGGGCAGGATCGTCTCGGTCCGGAGCGAGGAGCGGCTCGGCCTCGTGGAGGCCTGGCGACGGGCCTACGCGGAGGCGCGGCAGCACGGCCCCTCGGCGCCGTACTTCGCCTGGGGGAGCGACCACGACCGCTGGGAGCCGGGCTGGCTCGCGGCGCTCGCCGCGGAGCTCGACGCGCATCCCGCCGCGGTGCTGGCCTACCCGCACGTGCAGCGGATCGGCGAGTCGGGGGAGCCGCTCCGCACGCCCGCGCGCCCGTTCGACACGGTCGGGGTGACCGACCCGATCCGGCGGCTGCGGCTCACGGCACAGGGAATGAGGGCCGGGGACATGATCTACGGCCTCCATCGCGTCGAAGCGCTCGACCGGGCGGGCGGCTTTCCGCCGACGCTCCTGCCCGACCGGCTCCTGCTCGGGCGGCTGGCGCTCGAGGGACAGTTCGTCCAGGTCGATCGGGTGCTCTGGTCGCGGCGCTACCGCGAGGGCGTCAAGCCGACGCTGGCGCGGCAGCGTCGGACGCTCTTCCCCGGCCGGACCGCCGCCGCCTACGGGCCGTGGTGGGCGTGGCACGTCCTCTGGTTCTTCCGCTCGCTCCCGGACGAGGGAGTGGCCGGCCGGATCCACGCCGCCGTCACGTACGGCGTGACCGCGCACCGGGCCGTGGCTCGGCAGCGACGCCTCAGCCGGCAGCGCCGGCGCCGCCGTGCGGCGAAGGCCCGGCGAGCACAAGGCATGCTTGGGGCGTGACGACCGCCCCCGCCCAGGACGACCCCGTCGTCGTCGAGGGTCTCTCGAAGTGCTTCCACGGGTTGACCGAGCGGGTCTTCGACGCCCCGACGCCGCTCCTGACCCGCGTCTTCAGGGGCAGGCGGGACCCGGGGATCGAGGAGGAGAGCGAGGACGAGGAGGACGAGGTCGAGGACGTCTTCGCGGGGCTCGGGGAGGCCGAGGCGCCCGACGAGACCTGGGCGCTGCGCGACGTCTCGTTCCGGCTCGGTCGCGGCGAGGTCGTCGGCCTCGTCGGCGGGCCTGGATCGGGGAAGACGACGCTGCTCCGCCTGCTCACCGGCGCGACGCCCGCCAGCGCGGGCCGCGCGCTCGTCCGGGGCGTCGTGCCGCCGCTGATGCAGGTCTCGGCCCAGTTCCTGCAGCCGACCTACACGCCGCGGCGGAACCTCGCCGTGGTGGGGGCGATCGCCGGGATCGGGGGACGGCAGGCGTTGGCGCGCGTCGACGAGGTGACCGAGCTGCTCGGGGTCACCGGGGCTGCGATGCGGAAGAACGCGACTCCCTGGCCGCTCGAGCTGGCCCTCTCAGCCGCCCTCTGCCTCGGCACCGAGGTCGTCGTCCTCGAGGACCCGTTCGTGTTCGAGAACCGGGACTTCCGGGATCGCTGCGCGGAGGCGATCCGCCGACGAGCGCGCGAGGGAACGACGGTCGTCCTCGAGTCGCACGACCGCGATCTCGTGAGCGAGCTCTGCACGCAGGCGCTGTGGCTGGCGGGCGGCACGCTCGTGGCGCAGGGCCCGATCGAGGAGATCCTCAGGCGCTCGGACGAGGCGGTGCGCGCTGAGCGGGCCGCCGGGCCGGCCGTGCCGGAGGGGACGAGGGGGTTCGACGAGCGCGGCGCGATCGCGAACGTCTCCTGCGCGAGCACGCCCGCCGGCGACTTCGAGGTCGCGGTGCAGCTCGAGCTCGCGCGGCCGCTCACGGTGCAGGTCGGTGTGGGGCTCGAGAGCGGCGACGGGACGAAGCTCTGGTTCGAGCAGCCGGACGCGATCGCCTGCGCCCACAGCGGCCTGTATGCGTTCGTGCTCCGGGGCTCGGCTCCGCCCGGCTCCTATACGGGCCGCGTCGAGTCGCGGCTGATGAGCGACGGCGCCGAGTCGATCGTCGGCCGCCTGAATGCGTTCTCGATCGCCGGCGAGGGCGACGAGGTCACGGCTCGCGACGGCGCGGACGGGTGGCAGCCGCGCGAGGGCAGCTGGGAGCAGCTGTGGAGTGAGTCGACTCAGCGGGTGGCGGCGCTACGACGCCGCGGCCGCAGCATCCGGCTCAACCGCCGGTTACGGCCGTTCAGGACGTCGACCTCCCGGCGATCGAAGAGCCAGAGCCCCGGGATCCAGACCACGAGCACCCAGAAGAGCGTCACGAGCACGGCGTCCGAGCTCAGCTCGTGCCCGGCGAAGAGGCCGTCCTTGACCATCTCGACGGCTCCGGTGAGCGGGTTCAGCTCGGCGACGGGACGCCAGTTCTCCGGCACCGCGGAGAGCGGATAGATCACGGGCGTCAGGAAGTAGAGGAAGCCGAGCGCGTAGCCGATCCCGAACCGGACGTCTCTCGCCCGGGCGCCCGCCGCGGAGGTGAGCATCCCGACCCCGAGGCCGAAGAGCAGCATGAAGAGCAGCCCCGCCGGGACGAGCAGGGTGTGGATCCCGATCTCGACGTACCAGTAGTCGGCGCGGATGTAGTAGTAGACGAGGCCGCCGACCGCGAAGAGCGCGATGATCGCGGACTCGATCAGGGCCGGGATGGCCGCCGCGACGATCGGGATCAGCTTGGGGACGTAGACCCGCTGCAGGAGCTTCCGGTTCAGCTCGAGGCTCCGGGTCGACCAGTAGGCCGCCTCGTAGAAGAGCTGCCACGCCGCGGTCGCGACCACGAAGAAGAGCGGGTAGGGGATGTCCCCGGTCGCGATCCCGATCAGCCCGCCGAAGACGAGGATCCGCGTCCCGAGCATCAGCGCGGGCCGGAGCGGCAGCCAGAGCAGGCCGAGCCAGGTCCGGGCGAAGCGCTTCTGGATGAAGCGGGCTCCGAAGAACGGGATCAGGCGGCGATAGCGCCAGAACTCGAGGACGGCGGCGCGGAGGCCGGAGCGGCGGGGGTCGATCTCCAGCGCTCGTCCGGTCGTCTCGCGGGGCGCTCGCTCGGGTCTTGCGGCCTCCTCGATCTGTTCCGACGACTCGATCACCCGCCCGTTACCGTAGCCTCTTCGTCCCGCGGCGGACGATCGCGCGCAGCGGCGGCCACCCGCGCCGAGGCCGCTGCGGCAGCGGGCCCGCGAGCGCGGCGAGCGCCGCGGCCTGGGCCTCCGCGGTCGCCGAGGTCGTGTGGCTGGCGCGAACGTCGGCGTGCGCTCGCTCGCCCAGCGCGCGTCGAAGCCCGGCGTCGGCGACGAGCGCGAAGAGCTTCTCGCGCCACTCGGCCGGGTCTGCTGCGAGGAGCCCGTTCCGCCCGTCCTCGATCACACGGGCGAACTCCTCCGTCCTGCTCGCGACGACCGGGACGCCGACGAGACCGGCCTCGAGGTACTTGATCGAGCTCTTCGCCTCGGCGAACCGGTTCCCGAGCTCGAGCGGCGCCAGCGCGACATCGGCCTGGCGAATCAGCTCCGGGAGCTCGTCGAACGGCCGGCGCTCGAGTCGCTCGATCCGGTTCGAGAGCCCGGCGAAGCGCTCGTCGAGCTCGAGGGGACCGACGACGAGCAGCCGCGCCTGCGGAAAGGCGGCGAGTGCGTCGAGAACCGCCGTCGCAGCCTCCAGGAAGTCGGCGTCGTGGCTCGCCGTGCCGCTGAAGTAGCCGATCGTGACCGCGCCGGCCTCGGGTTCCCGCCGCGTGAGCGCCGCGTCCGCCGCCGCCACCATCCCGCTCGAGACGACGTTCGGGAGCACGGCGACGCGCGGGTTGAGCGCTCCTGCCGCGCGCGCCAGGGCCTCGGTGCTGACGAGGACGGCGTGGCTCGAGACGAGCGCGCGCCGCCGGCGCTCGAGCTTCTCTTCCCGCTCCGGCTGAGGGAGCTTGGTCATCCACGGGATCCGCCCGGCGAGCGCGGGGTCGAAGACCAGGTCGTCGGTGTCGTAGAGCACGGGCACCCCGCGGTTTCGTGCCTCCCGGGCGATCGTGTCGAGCTTCCCGCCGGCGGGGACGCGGTGGACGATCAGGAGCTCGTGGCGCGCGGCCACGCCCTCGAGCTCGGCCTTCCGGAAGGGAAGGATCTCGACCGCCGCCCCGACCTGCTCGAGCGACTCGGCCCGGTGCTCGCAGCGGTACCGGCGAGAGCCTCCGCCGGTGCCGGAGACGATCGCGATCCGTGCGCCGGCGAGCGCGCCCGCGTCCACGCTCAGGCCCGCAGGAGCTCGACCAGACTGGCGGCGTCGAGCCCGTGCGCGCGCAGCACCTCGTCGTTCGTGCCGCATTCGGGGACGCGGTCGACGCCGACGAGCCGCGTGCGGGCCGCGGCGTCGGGCGCGGCGGCCGCGAAGGCGCTCAGCACCGCCTCGCCCTGGCCGCCGGGGAGAACGTGGTTGTCGAGGCAGACGATCGTGCCCGGGGCGTGCTCTGCAAGCCAGGCGCCGTCGATCCCGCGCAGCCACGGGAGCGCGACGAGACCCCAGCCGTCGAGCTCCTCGCACGCGGCCCACGCCTGGGAGACGAGCACCGGGCCGGTGCAGACGAACGTGCCCTCCTCGCCCTCGCGGAGGACGGTGCCGCGACCCTCGACGAGCTCCGCGGCCGGCGGCTCGAAGCCCAGCGGCCAGGGCGGGGAGACGAGCCGCAGGTAGACCGGGCCGGCGGCCTCGCGCACGGCCCACGCGACTGCGCGGCCGACCTCCGCCTCGCAGTACGGCTCGAGCGCGGCGAGGCCCGGCACCGAGCCCATCAGCGCGATGTCGCGCACGGACTGGTGCGAGTGGCCCGGGCCGCCGGGGACGATGCCGGCGAGCGAGCCGTGGTAGAGCACCTTCGTCCCCTCGCTCGCGTTGTTGAAGACCTGCTCGGCCGCGCGCGGGGTGAGGAAGCACGCGAACGAGTGGCAGACCGGGAGGAGCCCCGCGAGCGCCATCGCCCCCGCCTGCGAGACGAGGTCCTGCTCGGCGATCCCGCATTCGAAGAACCGCTCCGGGAAGCGCTCCTGGAACTCGACGAGCCCGGTGTCGAGCCGCAGGTCGCCGTCGAGCGCCACGAGCGCGGGCTCCCGCTCCGCCTCGGCCACGAGCGCGGCGCCGTAGGCCTGGATCAGGCGCTGCGGGCTCTCGGGCGCGGTTCGGACGGGCGCCGGCCGCTCCTCCAGCCGCACGTCCTCGACGCCGATCTGCGCGAGCCGGCCGTTCAGCCGCGCCACGAGCTCGTCGAGCGCACGCCCGTAGGCCTCCGGCCCTGGCGCCCCCGAGTGGTAGTCGTAGAGCGACGCCGCCTCGTGCGGGAGCGAGTGCGGCTCCATGAAGCTGACGCCCGCGCCCTTGAGCGTGTCCGCGACGAGGAGCTTCGGCCGGTCGGGAGCGCTCTCCCTCAGCCCCGCGAGTGCCGCCGAGAAGGCGCCGAGGTCGTGGCCGTCGCAGCGCCCGACCGCCCAGCCGAACGCCGCCACCTTCTGCTCCAGGTCTCCGAGGTCGCTGACCTGCGAGACCCAGGTGTCGGACTGGAGCTTGTTGTGGTCGACGATCACCGTGAGCTCGCCGAGCCCGTGGTTCGCCGTCGGCTGGAGCGACTCCCAGAACTGGCCCTCCTGGAGCTCGCCGTCGCCGGTGAGCACGTAGACCGAGCCGCGGCGGCCGGCGAGCCGGTCGGCGAGCACGAAGCCGCGCGCCTTCGAGATCCCCATCCCGAGCGAGCCGGTGTTCGTCACGACCTCCGGCGTCGTCAGGACGTCCGGGTGGCCGGGGAGGCCGCCGAGGCGGCGCAGTGCGAAGAGCCGCTCGAAAGGCAGCCGCCCGAGCCCGATCAGGATCGAGTAGAGACCTGGCGCGTCGTGCCCCTTGGAGGAGAAGTAGCGGTCGCCCTCGCCGAGCACCTCGAGCTGGAGCCACGAGACGATGTCCAGGGAGCTGAAGCTCGAACCGATGTGGCCGGAGCCGGCGTACTCGATCATCGTCAGCGTGTTGATCCGGCAGGCGTCCGCGAACGCCGCGGCCCGCTCGGTCGGCCCGGCGGCGAGCGAGCGGATCCGCTCGAGCTCGGACAGAGGCACGTACGAGAGGCTCACCGGGGGCGAGGGTACAGCGCGGTAGGCTCGCCCGGTGCGGCTCTCCGAACGTCCGCTCGTCGACCTCCGCAGCCTCGATGATCCGCGGATCGCGGCCGCCTCCGCGCGCAGCCCGCTCGTTCGCGGCCCGGCGTTCTCGCCGCATGCCGATGCCGCAGAGCTGGAGTTCCGGGAGCAGCACGAGCCCTACGACGGCCTCGAGGTCGCCGAGATCTTCTTCCGCCGCAAGCGCGTCCTCGAGTACCTGGACTACGCGCTCGCGCGGACGAGAGTCGAGCCGCTCGGGCTCGTCGTCGAGCTCGGTGCGGGCTCGTGCTGGCTGAGCGCCGCGCTCTCGTGCTGCGACGCCGTCGAGCGAGTCGTCGCGGTCGAGTTCTCGGAGCGGCGGCTCGCCTCGTTCGCCCCGGTGTCGCTGGCGATGCTCGATGCACCCGCGGAGAAGGTCGAGCGGCGGATCGCGGACTTCTACCATCACGGCCTCGAGCCGGGCAGCGCCGATCTCGTCGTCCTCGACGCAGCCTTCCACCACGCCTCCGATCCGCTTCGACTCGCCGAGGTCGTCCTCGAGCTGACGAAGCCGGGCGGCGTCGCGCTCCTGCTCCGCGAGCCGACGCTGACAGTGCTGAAGAGGAGACGCGACCACGGAATCGAAGCCGCGCACGGCGACTTCGAGCACGAGTACCGACGGGCGGAGTACGTCGGCTTCCTCGCGGCGGCCGGGTTCGAGGCGCGCAGCGTCGGCGTGCGCTGGTTCCACGCCTCCGGGTTCCGGCGCGCGCTCTATCGCCCCCCGCTCACGCGGCTGAGCGGGCCGCTGCGCGGGCAGTACGCCTACGTCGGGACGAAGGCGAGCGGCAGCTCGGCCGCGCCGCTCGCGACGAGCGCCTCGGCCCGCTCGAAGTCCTCCGGGTAGTCGATCGAGAAGCCCTCCGCGCCCACGGTGAGGAACGGGGCGACCCGGCTCCCCGCGATCGAGGGCTCGCCCTCGAGGACCCGTGACCAGGCGAGCTCCAGGCTCGAGTTCTGGACGTGGATCTGCGGCAGCGCCTGGTACTGCATCGAGTGCAGCGGCACCCCTCGCGCGGGCTGGTCGAGGAGCGGGCGCATCAGGTCGCCCTCCAGGACCCACATCTTGCCGGGATGCTCCCGGACGAGCTCGACCGCCCGGATCGAGTCGGCCCGGTCGCCGAGCTCGACGAGGCGCGCATAGGCGCGCCTGATCGTCTCGGCGCTCCGGAACGGGCTCGTCGGCCGGAGGATCGCGAAGATCTCCTCCTCCCGGCCGGCCATCGCGAGCGTCACCCACTCGACGTCCGGCGAGGTCGGGCCGGCCAGCTCCACGGGCCGCAGGCCGGGCACCTCGGCCCCGTACCTGCGGGCGACCTCGGCGATCTCCTCCGAGTCCGTCGAGACGAGGATCGCGGCGAAGAGGCCGCTCTCCCGCGCCGCGGCGATCGAGTAGGCGAGGAGCGGATGGCCGGCGAGCTCGCGGACGTTCTTCGCCGGCACGCGCAGCGAGCCGGAGCGCGCCGGGATCAGGGCGACCGCGCTGGGCGCTCACACCGCCCCCGGGTCGTGCGTGACGTACACCGTCTTCCAGTCGGAGTAGACGTCGAGCGCCTCGGTTCCCGGCTCGCGCCAGCCGGTTCCGGAGTCCCGCTGGCCGCCGAAGGGGACGTGCGGCTCGAAGCCGTAGGTCGGCCCGTTGACCTGGACCCCGCCCGCGACGACGCGGCGCACGAACTCGTTGCCGCGGTGGATGCTCGACGTCCAGATCGCCGCCGTGAGGCCGTACGGGCTCGCGTTCGCGAGCGCGAGCGCCTCCTCGAAGTCGGCGACGCGATGGAGCGTCGTGATCGGGCCGAAGAGCTCGGTTCGGGAGATCTCCGCGTCCGCGTCGACGTCCTCCACGATCGTCGGCCCGATGTAGAAGCCGCCGTCGTAGCCCGCGCCGGTGAGCCGCTCGCCGCCCGTGACGACGGTCGCCCCCGCCGCGCGCGCCCGCTCGACGGCGCCGAGCATGTTCTCGAGCTGGCGCTCGTTGATCACCGGGCCGAAGTCGTGCTCGTCTCCCGGGCCGACCCGCTGGGCGCCGGCGCGCTCGAGCAGGAGCTCGCGGAAGCGGTCGTAGACGGCGTCGAGGACGATCAGGCGCGAGCCGGCGGCGCAGCGCTGGCCGGCGTTCGAGAAGGCCGAGAGGGCGGCGGTCGCGGCCGCCTGCTCGAGGTCAGCGTCGTCGCAGACGACGAGCGGGTTCTTGCCGCCCAGCTCGAGGCAGACCTTGGCGAGCCGCTTCCCGGCCGTCTCCGCGATCAGCCGCCCGACGGCGGTCGAGCCGGTGAACGAGACGACGGCGACGCGGGGATCCTCGACGAGCGGCTGGCCCGCCTCGGCGCCGAAGCCCTGGACGACGTTCAGCGCTCCCGGCGGCAGGCCCGCCTCCGCCGCGAGCCGGGCGAAGAGCACCGGAGTCTCGGGCGTGTCCTCGGAGGCCTTCAGCACGGCCGCGTTCCCGCAGAGCAGGGCGGGGAAGACCTTCCACGCGACGTTCGCGATCGGGGTGTTCGCGGCGATGATCAGGCCCGCGACGCCGAGCGGCTGGCGCAGCGTCATCGCCTGACGGTTCGGGGTCGCGCTCGGGATCGTCCTCCCGTAGAAGCGCCGTCCCTCGCCGGCGACGAAGTAGCCGAGCTCGATCGCCCCGTCCGTCTCGCCCTTCGCGTCCTTCGGCGACTTGCCGGTCTCGGCCGAGACGAGCGTGGCGACTTCCTCCCGGTCGCGCTCGAGGAGCTGGGCGAGCCGGCGCAGGATCCGGCCGCGCTCCTCGACGGTGCGGGCGGCCCATGCGGGCTGCGCCTCGGCCGCGGCGGCGACCGCCGCGTCGACGTCGGCCGCGCCGGAGCGGGCGACGGTGGAGAGGACCTCGCCGGTTGCGGGCGCGAGCTTCTCGAAGGTGGCCCCGCTCGCGGCCGGCCGCTCCTCGCCGGCGATCACGTTGGGAACGAGCCTCACGCGGTGAAGCCGCCGTCGACGCGGAGCTCGTGCCCGGTCACGTAGCGCGAGGCGTCGGAGGCGAGGAAGAGGAGCGGTCCGGTCAGGTCGGCGCCCTCCGCGAGCCGGCGGAGCGGCGTGCGTGCCGTGAACTTGGCCAGGAACACCGGATCCTGGCCGCCGAGCACGCCGCCCGGCGAGAGCGTGTTCACCCGCACTCCATACGGCCCCCAGAGCCGGGCGAAGTAGCGGGTCAGGCTGACGACGCCGGCCTTCGAGGCGCCGTAGGCCGGCGGCTTCAGGAAGGGTGGGTCGAGGTCGATGTGGTCGTACAGCTCGGGATCGGGGGCGATCCCCGCGTAGAGCGAGCCGATGTTCACGATCGAGCCACGGCCGGCGTCGCGCATCGCCGAGCCGAAGACCTGCGTCGCGAGGAAGGTGCCCGCGAGGTTGACGTCCAGCACGCGCCGGAAGTCGTCGAAGGGGACGTCCTCGATCGCGACCCCGCCTCCCTCCGCCGAGGGCGGCTGGTCGATTCCCGCGTTGTTCACGAGCACGTCGACCGCGCCGATCCGCTCGCGGAGCGCGAGCAGCGACGCGCGGTCGGTGACGTCGGCGACCTCGACCGGGTCGGCGCTCACCGGCGTCGCCGGCGCGGACGTCGACGCCGACGACGCGCGCTCCTGCGTCGGCGAGCGCTCGAGTCCAGACGGGGCCGAGCTTGCCGAGCGCGCCCGTGACGAGGGCGACGCGACCTTCCAGGTCGGCCAGGTCAGCCGTCATGCCCGGAGAGCACCCCGGTGGGCTCCGGGTCGGGCGCCGCTTCGAGCACCTCGAACGAGAGCGCGGCGTCCTCCGCGAGCGGCGCGCTCAGGGCCCGGCCGAGCACGCGCTCGAGCTCGTAGGGCGGCAGGCCGTCGCCCGGCGACTTGAGCGCCACGTCCTCCTCGGCGAGCACGTGCCCCGCGGGGAGGTCGCGGGCGGCCACGAGCTTCTTGCTCATCTTCGTGAGCGGCGCGACCTCGCTCGGATGGGTCGTCTTGGTTCCGTCGCCGAGCGCGAGCCGCGCCCGCTTCAGGTCGCGCACCATCTTCCGCAGGCCCTGGGGCTCGAGCGAGAAGACGTGATCGGTGCCCTTCAACGCCCGGTTCAGCGTGAAGTGCTTCTCGACGATCCGCGAGCCGAGCACGAAGGCGGCGACCGCCATCGCGATCCCGTTGTCGTGGCTCGAGAACCCGACGACCGTCTCGGGGAACATCGTCCGGTAGGTCGCGATCACGTTCAGGTCGAGCTCGTCCCACTCGGCCGGATAGCCGGCGGTGCACTGGAGCACCGCGACCTGGCCGTTCTCCTCGGAGAGCGTCTCGTGGGCGCGGCGCACGTCCTCGATCCTGCCGCCGCCCGTCGAGAAGATCACCGGCTTGCCGATTCGGGCGACGTGCCGGAGAAGCGGCGTGTTGGTCAGGTCGCCGGAGGCGATCTTGTACGCCGGGATGTCGAGCTCCGCCAGGAAGTCGGCGCTCTTGAAGTCGAACGCGGCCGAGATGAAGGTGACGCCGAGCTCCGCCGCGTAGGCGATCAGCTCGACGTACTCGGCGCGCCCGAACTCGAGCGCCTCCCGGTGCTCCCCGTACGTGGCGCCGAAGCTGTTCTCGTTCTCGTACGGCTTGTCGTACGCCTCGCGGGTGAAGAGGCCGCGGTTGTCGCGCTTCTGCAGCTTGACCGCGTGGGCGCCGCAGTTCCGCGCCTCCTCGAACAGCCTCTTCGCGGTCTCGACGGAGCCGCCGTGGTTGTGGCCGATCTCGGCGATCACGTAGCAGTCGCTCGCGTCGCTGATCTCCGTCCCGTCGATCACGAGCCTGCGCGTCGTCTCTCCTCCCGACATCGAGGACGGTTCTACCAGAGTCACGACGCGGCGGTACGGGCGTAGAGGGCGACCAGGGCGGCCGTCGCCGCCGGCCACGAGAGCTCCCGCTCCGCGTGCTCTCGCGCCGCCGCGCCGAGCCGGTCGCGCAGCTCGCGGTCGCCGAGCAGCCGCTCGATCGCCTGCCGCAGCGCGACGGGATCGCCGGGGGGCACCAGGACTCCGGTCTGGCCGTCCCGGATCGCGTCCGGAAGCCCGCCGACCGCGCTCGCGACGACCGGACGGCCGTGGGCCATCGCCTCCCGCGCGACGACGCCGTAGCCCTCGCGCCGCGAGGGAACGCAGACGACCGCGGCACTCCGGTAGTGGGCGGCGAGCTCCCTGGGCGGGACGAAGCCCACGGACTCGGGCACGCGAACGGGCCCGGCGCCGACGATCGCCCGCGGCAGGCCCTCCGTGGCCGCGAGGAACTCCTCGATTCCCTTCTCCGGCGAGAGCCGCCCGACGAAGAGCACGTGCGGAGGCTCGTCGGGCTCGCCGGCGTCGAGCGGAAGCTCGATCCCGCTCGGGATCACCTCGACGCGCGCGGCGCCGAGCTCGCGGGCCGCGGCGGCCAGGGAGTTCGACGCGCAGACCACGGTGTAGGCCCGGCGGAGGATCGGACGGGCGAGCCACCGCGCGCGCCGCGCGAGCTCGACGTCGCTGCCCCAGAGCTGGACGACGAACGGCCGGCGCGTCGCGAGGGCCACGAGCCCCGCCGGCAGCCAGTGCGCGTGCACGAGATCCGCGTCGCGCGCGGCCCGGCGCGCCTCGCGGACGAAGCCCGCCAGGAAGAGCGGCAGCGCGAGCGCGAGCCAGGGGCGCCGGCGGAGGTTGCCCAGGACGCCGTGGCCGTAGGCGATCCCGAAGTGGCGGAAGCGTGCCGGCGAGACGACCTCGACCTCCACGCCGGCGGCGCGCACGTGCTCGACGGCGTCGCGGACGAAGCTCCCGGCCACGTCGTCCTCGTGGCGCGGATACGAGGTGGTCAGCACGACGACCTTCACGGCGCCGCCGTCTCCCGCCACGGGTAGGCGACCCTCGGGGGGAACGCGGGCTCCCACTGCCGCGCCAGCGAGAGGTTCGGGTTGTAGTGCGGGTCGTGGTCAAGCAGGGGGCCCCAGCGGCTTCGGAAGGCCTCGATCTCCCCGGAGAACTGGGCGCGGCGGGCGGGCGAGTCGGGCCGACCGACCGAGACGGACTCGTGGTGGTGAAGCTCGGCGGCCGGCGTCCAGACGATCCGCCAGCCGGCCTCGCGGATGCGAAGGCAGAGGTCGACGTCGTTGAAGGCCACGGCGAGACTCTCGTCGAAGCCGCCGACGGACTCGAAGACGCTCCGGCGCACGAGGAGGCAGGCGGCGGTGACGCAGGAGAGATCCTGCGCGAGCCGGGCTCGCCCGAGATACCCCTCGGCATCGCCGGGGAGGCCTCGGTGGAGCGGGGCGGCCACGCCGGCGAGACCCAGGCCGACGCCCGCGTGCTGGATCCTCCCGTCGGGGTAGTAGAGCTTCGCCCCCACGGCGCCGACCCTCTCCTGGAGCACGTGCCCGACCATCGCCCCGAGCCAGTCCGGGCCGATCACGTCGACGTCGTCGTTCAGGAAGCAGAGGAGCTCCGACCCGCTCGTCGCGGCCGCCCGGTTGCAGACCCACGAGTAGTTGAAGGGCGCGGCCACGCACGGGAGCAGGCGCACGCGGGGATCCTGAGACACGCGCTCGAGGTGGGCCGACGCGGGGCCTTCCGGGATCTCCTCCGTCAGCGCGAGCACGATCTCCACCCTCGAATACGCCGTTCGGTGGAGGAGCCCGTCGAGACACGGCTCGAGCAGACGGGGGTTGCCGGTCGACGGCACGATCAGGGTGACGTCAGGCGGCCGGCGGGGCATGGGGCGCTGGTGCGGGGTCTTGGCCGCGGCAGGTTCCGTCTCGTCGGCCCCGGTGCGGTGGAGCAGGACATGCGGCAGATGCCGGATCGTCTCGGACGAGACGATGCGGTCAGCCGGCGGTAGAGAGCCCAGGTCGCCGCCTCGGAGAGCTCGTCGGGAAGACCGCCCGTCGCCGAGGCGAGCTCCCGCCTGAAAGCGGCGCCCGGGCCGATGTAGTTCTGCCCGTCGAGCAGGGCCTCGTTCCAGTCGGGCTTGAAGCGGGGCTCGCATCTCACGCCCGCCGGCGTCGAGCCGGTCGTCGTCCGCATAGACGAGGCTGAGATCGGGGTGCTCGCCGATCGTCCGCGCGATCAGGAAGAGGGCGTGCGGGCGCAGGCTGCAGCCCGAGCCGAGGAGCACGATCCACTCGCCGCGGGCGCGAGCGAGCGCCTCGCCCGGCGGGGACGGCCTCGACGCGTGCGCCGCGGCGAGCGGCGTCGGCGACGAGATCGCCCAGCCAGACCGGCCGCGCAGCGTCGACCGTTACCCACAGCTCCCAGTTCTCGTACGCCTGATCCAGGAGGGACTCGATCGAGGCGGCTGTGTCCTCACGGCCGGCGCCGCCGACGGGCAGGACGACCGAGAGAAGCGGCCGCTCGGGCAGGAGGGCCTCCGCTCGCGCCGATCGCGTCGAGATCGGCCGGCGTGAGCGTGTCGTAGCGCCGAATCCACTCGGCGTAGTCGCGAGGCATCTTCCCGCGTCGCTTGCGCCGCCTGCGCGGGAGGTCGAGCATCGCCCTCCACCAGGCCGGCTGCACCCGCCGAGGGTAGCGAACCCCCCGCTAGCCTCCCGCCTGTGACCGACGACGAGCCGCCTCGCCCGGACCCGTTGTCGCGCTCCTTCACCATCACCGACCACCCGCAGGCACTCGAGCTGCCGACGCGGCTCACCGACGTGTCGAGCTGGCATTCGCACATCCCGTTCGCGTTCGTCGCCGCCGAGCTGCTTGCACCCCGGGTTTTCGTCGAGCTCGGCACGTGGAAAGGCGACTCGTACTGCGCCTTCGCCCAGGCCGTCGCCACGCTAGGCCTCGCCACCCGCTGCTTCGCCGTCGACACGTGGGAGGGCGACGACCACACCGGCCGCTACGACGAGGCCGTGCTCGAGGAGCTCCGCCAGCATCACGACGTCCTCTACGGGAGGCTTCTCGACCTCTGCTCCAGATGCCCTTCGACGAGGCCCTGGCCCAATTCGAGGACGGCAGCGTCGACCTGCTCCACATCGACGGGTACCACACCTACGACGCCGTCAGCCACGACTTCGAGGCCTGGCTTCCCAAGCTGAGCGACCGGGGCGTCGTCCTGCTCCACGACACCGAGGAGCGCGGTCTCGACTTCGGCGTCTGGCGGCTCTGGGCGGAGGTGGCTTCACGCTATCCCGCCTTCTCGTTTCCCTACGGCCATGGCCTCGGAGTGCTCGCCGTCGGCTCGGAGGTCGACGAGCGATTCCTCGGTTTCATGGCCGAGGCGGCGGAGGAAGCGACGATCTCTGAGCTCTTCGCCGCGCTCGGTGAGCGAATCGCCTTGGTCGGAAGTGAACAGAGGCGTGACGCGGAGCTGAGCTCGGCGAGGGCCGGCTTGGCCGCGATCGAAGCGGCAGCAGCCGGCTTGAGCGGCGAGCTCGAGCGATCTCGATCCGAGCTGGCGGCAAGCGAGCAGGAGCTTGCCAACGTCCGCGCGCACCATGAGCGCCAGCGGATCGAACTGGCCCGGCTCGCTCACTACGAGACGGCGCTGGAAGGCGGTCTACGGATCGCTTTCTTGGCGTCTCACGTCGCCGCTGCGGCGGGCGAAGTCTCTGCTTCGGCGCACGATCCATTCTCGACGGCGCCGGACGGCATGAGGGAGCCCCCACGCCTCAACACCACCCCCAGCGATGCCAGGACGCCCACCACCCAGCGCGTCGATCTCCGGAATCGACCCATACGCTTCGAGCTACCGTCATGTCGACTCGCTCGCTCACTTCCCCGGCTGTTCGGACTCCCGGCGGTGCGGCCGCCCTTGATCCGAGATAAACCGGGCGATGCAAGAGATCTCGCCTTGCGGGCACGAACGCGGGTTGCACTGGGTCGACTACGGCTTCGGCTCGCCGTGTCCCGCCGCGCGATCGGGGACGCATTGGACGGCGCTGCTGGGCTCACCTTCGTCCGCTCACACGGGAACACCGGTGATCAGCTGATCGAGGAAGGCATCCGGATCCTGCTGGGCCGGCGACTGTACGACGAGGTATCGGGTGCAGCTCTGGGGGACGCCAAGGGCGACCTCGCCTTCGTCGCCGGCGGAGGCGCCTGGTGCCAGCCGTATCACGAATTCATGCCCGAGCTGTTGCCCGAGCTCGAGGCGCGCTTCCGGCGTGTCGTCATCCTGCCTTCCTCGTTCGACGCGAACGTGACCGCCGTGCGTCGGGCTCTGTCGGAGACCAAGGCCGTGGTCTTCGCGCGCGAGCGCGACTCGTACGAAGCCATTCGGGGCCTCTGCGACGCACGGCTCGCCCACGACTGTGCCTTCTACTTCGACTTCTCGCCGCACCGCCGCCGCGGAAACGGAGTTCTCAACGCCTTCCGAACCGACCCGGAGTCTCGACTGGCCGGATCAGGAATTGGAGTGCCGGCCGGGAACCGGGACATCTCTTCTGAGCTCTCTTCGCTCGACACATGGCTGGCCGCAATTGGGCAGGCCGAGGTCGTGCGAACCGACCGCGCGCACGTGATGATCGCCGGCGCGATGCTCGGCAAGCGCGTGGAGGCCTTGCCCTCGAGCTACCACAAGGTCCCGGCGATCGTGTCGCACTCGCTGCGGGGATTTCCCGTACGCCTGCTCTCCGAAAGCGAGGTCGCCGGATGATCGCCGGCGTCTCGATCGTCCGGAACGAGGCGGACATCCTCGAGCTCACCATCCGACACCATCTGCGCGAGGGCTTGGAGCTCTTGCTGATCGCCGACAACGACTCCGACGACGGTACGCGCGACGTCCTCCGCTCCTGCGCAGCGCGCGATCCGCGCGTTCACTGGACTCGGGACGGAGCGGGCACGTTCCATCAGGCGCAGACGGTCACGGGTCTCGCCCGAGAAGCCTTCAGCCGGGGCGCGCGCTGGATCGTCCCGTTCGACGCCGACGAGTTCTGGCACGCACCCGGCGGCCTCGAACGAGCTCTTGCCGGCCGGGAGGAAGCGGGCCTCGAGGTCAGTGTCGTCAACTACGTCCAGCGGCGAGAGCAGCGTCGACTCTCAGTCGACGCGTTGCTTCAGGTCGACCGGCGTATCGCACAACCGGTCGGGCCGCCGCGAAACCCGGATCTGATCGACGAGGCATCGATCAGCTATCTGGAGCTGGCGTACCCGCCGAAGTGGATCAGCCGCGCGGGCGCACGGCTGTCGATCGGTCCGGGCAACCACACGATCGATGGCCTGGACGGGCCGACCGCCTCGATCGAGCAGATTCGCTGCCTGCACGTCCCCCTCCGTGCCCGCGCCGTCCTCGACTGGAAGGCGCGACACGGGGAACGGCTGGCCGAGGCGGGCTACCCGCTCCAGCACGGCTGGCACGTGCGCCGGATCGCCCATCTGGCGGCCGAGGGCCGGCTCGACGAGGAGTGGGAGCTGAACAGCCACCTCGCGGGCGTCCTCACCGCACCCGACGGCCGGAACGTGCCGCTGGAGCGCGATCCGACGTTGCGCGAGCTCGTCGCGTCGTTGCTCCTCGACCGCGACCGGCTCCCGCGATCCAATGGGACGCGAGCGTCCGTTACCCTGGCCGGCGGCATGAACGCCCGCCAGCCCGGGGGGCCCATTCACGAGTTCCCGCTCACCGGCGGAGCCTCTGCCCGCCTCCGGTGAGCGTTGCGCGCCCGAGATCGGCGACCAGATCCAGCACGAGCACTTCCATCGCTATCTCTTCGCGCTCCGGTTCTGCGAGGGCAAGGACGTGCTCGACGTGGCCTGCGGCGAGGGTTACGGCGCGGCGCTCCTCGGAGCGGTGGCGCGAACCGTCGTCGGCGTCGACTCCTCCCCGGAGGCGATCGCCCATGCCGAGACCCAGTACGGATCCGAGCACGTCACGTTCGTGCGGGCCGACGCGACGGCGCTCCCGCTCGAGCCCTCGTCCGTGGACACGGTCGTCTGCTTCGAGACGCTCGAGCATCTGAGCGACCACGACGGTCTGCTCGAGGAGCTCGCCCGCGTCCTCCGGCCCGACGGCGTCCTGCTGCTCTCCACGCCCGACCGCGACGCCTATCTCCCCGGCGAGGCGTCGAACCCCTACCACTTGCGCGAGGTGGACGAGCCCGAGCTCGCCGACCTGCTCGCGCGCCATTTCGCGAACGTCCGGCTCGGCGGCCAGTCCGCCGGCTCCAGCTCGGCGATCGTCCCGCGAGGCGGAGCGCAGGAGGCACCGACCTATTTCGACCGGCTCGACGGGAACCGCTTCGAGTCGTCGCCCGAGCCGCTCGGACCGGTCTACCTGATCGCGCTCGCCTCGAACGCGGAGCTGCCGGCGCTCGGGTCGAGCGTGCTACTCGATCGGCAGCATCTGCCGGCACTGCACACCGCGTACCGCGACGAGTTGACGCGCGTCTGGGCCGAGGTCGCGCGGCGCGACGAGGTCGTCTCGCAGCTGGAAGCGTCGGTCGCGCAGGGCCGCGCCGACGCGGCGAGGCTCCGAGCCGAGGCGGCGGAGTCCCGTGCGGGCGCGGAGCTGCTCGAGCGGGCGGTGGGGGAGGCGGCGGCTCGAAACGCGAAGCTCGAACGTGCCCGCGACCGCGCGCGCCGGGAGCTCGAAGCGACGTACGCCTCGGCGTCCTGGCGGCTGACGGCCCCGCTGCGAGCGGCGAAGCGCGGAGCCCAGAGCGCGCGCCGGGTCGGCCGGGTCCGAACCCGCCTCGCGGCCCTCCGCCGGCGGGACGAGGGCGAGGGCACGTCGAAGGAGCCGCCGAGAGTCGCCCTGCTGCCGTTCGCCGGCGAATCGGCCCTCCCGCCTAAGCTCCGGGACGAGTCGATCGTCCACGAGGCCGAGCTCTGGGCGGCGCGGATCGGCGACGTCCGGAGCGCCGAGCTCCTCACGTACCGACCGCTCGTCTCGATCCTGATGCCGACCTACGAGACGCCTCTCGACGTCCTCGAGCCCGCCGTCGCATCCGTGCTGGCCCAGACGTACGAGCACTGGGAGCTCGTGATCGTCGACGACGGCTCCTCGTCGGCCGAGCTGCACGAGTACCTGAGCCGTCTCCCAGCACGGGATCCCCGGATCGGAGTCACCCTGCGTCCGGCCAACTCCGGGGTCTCCGCGGCGACGAACGCGGCGCTCGAGCTTGCGGCCGGCGAGTTCGTCGGGATGCTCGACCACGACGACGAGCTCCATCCCACGGCCCTGGCCGAGATCGTCCGGGCCCTGAACGCCGACCCGTCGCTGGACGCGGTCTACACCGACCAGGAGTACGTCGAGCGGGACGGGAGCGCGTCCGACGCGCTGCTCAAGCCGGACTGGTCGCCGAGGCTCTTCTGGGGCGTGATGTACGTGGGCCATCTCCTCGTCGTGCGCCGTTCGGTCGCGCTCGCGCTCGGCGGCTTCGATTCGGCGTTCGACAACGTCCAGGACTTCGAGTTCATGCTGCGGCTCTCCGAGCAGACCGGCCGGATCGCCCATGTCCCGCAGGTCCTCTACAAGTGGCGCCGGATCCCCGGGAGCGTCGCCTTCCACGGCGACGAGAAGTCGGAGATCGACGAGTTGCAGGCCGCGGCCGTGACGGCGCACTTCAACCGGGCCGGGATCCCCGCGGTCGCGCACACGCATGCCCGGCACGCCCATCGCACGACGATCGTGCCGCGGAGGCGAGAAGGAGCCACGGTCACGCTCGCGCTCGACGGACAGGACGTCCGCTCGAAAGAGCTCTCGCTGGACGCCCTGTCGACGCAGGGCGACGGCCGGATCGACGTGGTCGTCCTCGAGGCGGGGGAGCGCCTCGATTCCGTCGCCTCGAGCGTGCGCACCGACTACCTCGCGTCGATGCACTCGGGGCTCGTGCCCGGAGCGGACGACTGGCTCGACCACCTGCTCCTCTACGCCGACCTGCCGGACGTCGCGGCCGTCGCTCCGCTGATCGTCGACCGGAGTGGACGGGTCGAGCAGGCCGGTCTGATCCTCGGAGCGGACGGCGAATGGGAGCCGGCGATGCGGGGCTGGGATCCGGGCGAGGACGGCTATGCCGGTTCGCTCTCCTGCGCCCGCGACGTCTCCGCGGTCTCGGGCGCGGCCGCGCTGATCTCCTGCGCGACGCTGACCGAGCTCGGCGGCTTCTCCGGAGCGTTCGCCACCGGAGAGCTCGCTTGGGTGGACCTTTCGGTCCGTGCGGCCGCCGCGGGCCTGCGGAACGTCGTGACGCCCCAGTCCGTCCTCCGGCGGCTCGGGGCTCCACCGGCCGCAGCCCCCGTGCTCGACCGGCAGCTGCTCCGGGAAGCGTCGCGCCTGTCGTTCGGCAGGGAGGACCCGTTCCACAACCCGAACTTCGCCGACGTCGCCGGCGGCTACCGGACGGAGCCCGCGTCCCCGTGAACGTCCTCTTCGTCAGCCACTGCGACTTCACGGGCAACAGCGCGCTGCACGTGCTCGCGGTCGCGAAGGCGCTCCAGGCGCACGACGTCTCGCCGGCGATCGCGGTGCCGGTGCATCCGGAGACGGTGGACGACCTCGGCCGGCCGCCGTTCCCCGTCCTCTCCTACGCCGCGGCCCGCGAGGGCGTGGTGTTCCCGGACGGCCACGGGCCTGACCTCGTGCACGCGTTCACGCCGCGCGAGAACGTGCGCAGGCTGAGCGAGGCGATCGTGACGCGCTACCGCTGTCCGTACGTCGTCCACTTCGAGGACAACGAGGAGATCGTCCTCGCCGACGAGCTCGGAGCCGAGGCCTTCGCCGAGCTGGCAGCGCTGCCGCTCGCGCTCAGCGACGCGATGGTCAGGCCGCACCGGACGCATCCGGTCCGCGGGAGGGCGTTTCTCGACGGCGCCGCAGGCATGACCGCGCTGCTCGACACCCTGCTCGAGTTCAAGCCCGACCACGTTCCCGGGACGGTCTTCTGGCCCGGCCTCGACGAGGCTTTGCTGGACACCCCGGGCGACTCCGGCGCGCTCCGCACGGAGCTCGGCCTCGACCCGGACGAGTTCGTGCTCGTCTACACGGGCAACATCCACGACTCGAACCTCGCCGAGGTGCGCAGCCTCTATCTCGCGGTCGGCGCCCTTCGAAGCGCCGGCGAGCGCGTGACGCTCGTGAAGACGGGCTGGAACCACGTCGACATGAGCTGGGTGGACGAGTACGGGCTCGGGGACGGCGTTCGCGAGCTCGGGTTCGTCCCCCGCGAGCGGCTCTGGCAGCTGCTCGGGCTGGCGGACGCCCTCGTGCAGCCGGGCGGCCCGAACGCCTTCAACGACTATCGCTTCCCCTCCAAGCTCCCGGACTTCCTCGCCTCCGGGAAGCCGGTCGTCCTGCCCGGCGTCGAACATCGGCCGCCACCTGCGAGACGGCGTCGACGCCCTCGTGCTGGAGCGGGGCGACGCGACCGAGATCTTCGCCGCCGTGCGCCGGTTGCTGGCCGACCCCGACCTCCGCCGGAGCCTGGGCTCGAACGGCCGCGCGTTCGCCCTCCGCGAGCTGCGCTGGAGCCGGAACGTCGAGCCGGTCGCCGAGCTCTTCTTCGAGATCGAGAACCGGGCTGCGCAGCGGCCGGCGCGAGCCGACGAGACCACGCCCGCGGCAAGCGGGCTCGCGCCGCCGGCGAAGGTGATCGCGTTCTACCTCTCCCAGTTCCACACGATTCCCGAGAACGACGCCTGGTGGGGCGAGGGCTTCACGGAATGGACGAACGTCCGCGCCGCCGAGCCGCAGTTCGCCGGTCACCGGCAGCCGCACAGGCCGACCGACCTCGGCTACTACGACCTCCGCGACGCCGAGGTCCTGGACGCCCAGGCGCGCCTCGCGCGGGCCCACGGGATCTACGGCTTCTGCTTCTACTACTACTGGTTCAACGGCCGGCGCATCCTCGAGCACCCGCTCGAGACGATGCTCGAGCGGCAGGAGCCGGACTTCCCCTTCTGCTACTGCTGGGCCAACGAGAACTGGACCCGACGGTGGGACGGGGCCGAGCGCGACATCCTGCTCGCCCAGGACTACTCCCCCGGGTGGGCGGAGCGCTTCATCCGCGAGCTGCTCCCGGCGCTGGCCGACCGCCGGTACATCCGGGTTCGCGACGAGCCGCTGCTGCTCGTCTATCGCGCAGACGTGATCCCGGACGTCGAGCGGGCTCTCGAGACGTGGCGGGAGGTCGTCGCCGCCGAGCTCGGGTTCGACCTCCACCTCGCGGCCGTCCAGAGCTTCGGGTTCGAAGACCCGCGGCCGACGGGCTTCGACGCCGCCGTCGAGTTCCCACCGCACACGAAGCGCTTCCTCGTCGATCACGACCGCGTGCCGGGGGTCGATCCCAGGTTCGCCGGCTACTTCGAGGACTACCGCGCCGTCATGCACCACCAGCTCGCGCTCGAGCTTCCGGACTACCGCTGGTACCGCGGGGTGATGCCGTCGTGGGACAACACCGCCCGCAGAGGGCACCTGGCGCACATCCTGCTCGGCTCCTCTCCCGAGGCGTACGGGCAGTGGCTGCGGAAGCTCGTCCTCCAGGCGCTCTGCCGGTCGGCGGTCGACGAGCCGCTCGTCTTCGTGAACGCCTGGAACGAGTGGGGCGAGGGCACCCACCTCGAGCCCGACGAGGAGCACGGTCACGCGTGGCTCGAGGCCACGCACGCCGCCCTGCGCGACGGCCTCCGCCAGTTCCACGCGAGCCGAGGGCGCGTGCTCCTGCCGGACGGGGCGGCGGAGCACCTCCGCTCGACCCTGCCGGCGCTCGAGTCCCCGGACGCGGTCGCGAGGTGACGGGGCTCCGGCGCTACCTCCGCCGGCCGGCCGCCCGGACGCCCACTCCGGCGAAGCCGCCACGCGGGGAAGGCTCGCTGACCGGCACGTGGTTCGACGACGCCGCGCTGAGCGCCGTCGCGGAGCGCTACGCGTCGTATCCGGTCGAGCGGCTCGGCTACGCGACGGTGCGGGACTACGTGGACAGCTTCGAGCACGTCACGCCGCTGGCGCGCGCGCAGGGGGATCTGAAGGACGTGCAGCGGCCCTGGGCGCTCAAGGCGATCCTCGGCTCGGTGCCGCGCGGCGGCCGGTTGCTCGAGATCGGCGCGGGCCACCCGTACGTCGCGGATCTGCTCGCCCGGCTCGGCTACGAGGTCTGGGTCGTCGATCCCTACGACGGCTCCGGAAACGGGCCGGTCGAGCTCGAGAGCTTCCGCGCCCGCTCCCCGCAGGTCAAGTTCGTGCCCGCGGCCTTCAGCGACGAGCTCACCGAGATCCCGGCCGCGAGCTTCGACGGCGTCTACTCGATCTCGGTCCTCGAGCACGTCGACCGGGTGGGGATCGACGCCGTGGTGCGGGGGATGAAGCGCTGCCTCTCCGCCGCGGGGGTGTCGATCCACGCGGTCGATCACGTCCACCGGGGAAACGGCGCCGAGGAGCATCTCGAAGGGCTCCGCCACCTGACCGCCGGGGTCGGCATCCCGGCAGGCGAGCTCGAGCGCACGCTGGCCGCACTGACCGCCGACACCGAGACCTACTACCTCTCCGCCGAGAGCCACAACAGGTGGCGCGGCGAGACGCCCTACCACGAGTTCCCGATGCGGGTCTGCGTCAGCATCCAGACGGTGACGACCGCGAGCGAGCTGGTCTAGCCCCTGGTCGGCGGCCGCTTCTCGAGCGCGACGAATGCCTGCGGGAGGTCGTCTTCAGACCTGAATTCGAGCAACTCGAAGCCGAGCAGTGGGGCTTCCCGCTCGAGGAAGGCTCGGGGGACGACGGTCTCGCCGTAGAACGAGGGCGAGCGCGGGCCTCCGCCCCCCGTCGGAACGAAGAGAAGCTGTCCCGCTTCTGCTCGAGCCCTCCACTCGGCCGCGGTGAAGCCGACGGAGGCGAGAGCGGCTCCGTGGGCGACCTCGCCCCGGCGCGCCTCCCAGGCGTCGATGTGGGCTTCCTTGAGCGTGGTGAAGAAGACCGTCCCACCAACTCGAAGCACACGCGAGAACTCGGCCAGCCACGCCCGGAAAGGAGCCTCGGCGAGGTGGGAGAAGACGGAGTACGCGGTCACGACGTCGAAGGAGTCCTCGCGGATCTCCAGAGGCGGTAGCGGCTCGCACACCTCGAAGGTCCCGTACGGCATGGCGGTCGCACAGAGCTCCACACACCCCGGATCGAGGTCGACGCCGACGAGGTCGCCGGCGTCACAGTTGCGGAGGAAGAGACGGTAGATCCGCCCCCAGCCGCAGCCGAAGTCGAGCACTCGTCCGATCGCGTCCGCGGAGACGTCCCGTTCCCGCAGGGCTCGGAGCACGTGCGAGTAGAAGAGACCGGCTTCACGCATCGCATCGAGCCCGCTCGACCCCACGAAGGCGCACTGGACTTCCGGAGGCGGGAGCGTTGGGGCCGCGAGGCCGTCGAGCAGGCGCTCGCCGGCGAGGAACTCGACCCACTCGTCCTCGGTCAGCGCGAGCGCGGCCCGGAATGCCTCCGTCAGCGAAGCCTCCGCGAAAAGACGATCGGCGCTGCGAGCACCAGCGTCGCGAACGCGTAGAAGTAGTAGAAGGACATCGTCAGGTAGAAGGCGTTCGCGGCGATCGTCCCGACGAGCGCGGCGGTCAATCCCCAGGCGAGCGGGCGGATCCGCGGCGAGGCGAGCAGCCGCCCGAGCTCCCGCAGGCGTCCGAGCCGCCGGAACAGGTACCAGAGGAAGGCGCCGAAGAGCAGCGTCCCGACGAGGCCCGTCTCGACGATCGTGGCGACGTAGAACGAGTGCGGCCCGAAGTTCGTCCGGCCGGTCACGAACTCGTAGTAGACGGAGAAGTTGTTCAGCCCGAGCCCGAAGAGGGGGTTCGAGCCGAGCACGTCCGGGATGAAGTCGTAGACGGCGAAGTGGGTCGACGTGCCGTTGCCGGAGGTGTCGACGCGCGACCGGAGCACGGTCCGGAAGAAGTCCCAGCGCGCCGCCAGCACCCCGAGCAGCACCACCCCGACGGCGGCGAGCGGCAGCAGCAGCTCGCGCGAGCCGAGCTTGTGCCGGTACGGGATCGCCAGCACGGCGAGGCCGGCGGCGAGCCCGAGGAGGCCGCTGCGGGAGAGCGTCGCAAGCTCGACCAGGAGCAGGAACGAGAGCAGGATCGCGAGCGGAAGCCGGAGCCGGTGGCCTCGCTCCAGCCGCAGGTAGAGCGGCGTCAGGACGAGGAGCGGCACCACCAGCTCGATCCCGAGGTGGTTCGGGTCGCCGGTGAGGGCGTTCGGGCGGTAGACGTCCTGCCCCTCGATCGCGCCGTAGACGTTGATCTGGCTCGCCCCGCCGGTGAGCGGCGAGAGCAGGGACTGGTCGAGGTTGAGGCCCGCGACCTCCGCCGCGGTGAGCTGGACGATCCCGTAGACCGCGTTGGCGGCGATCCCGAGCACGAAGGTCGAGAGCGTCCACCAGTAGAAGCGCTCGCCGCGCCTCGCGAGGTAGGCGATCCCGGCGACGAGGAAGAGGGAGTGGAGGAGGAACTTGACCATGCCCTTCGCCCACTGCGCCAGCGCCTGCTCGGTCTCGAGGTTGAAGAAGCCGACCAGGTAGACGAGCAGGAAGGCCGCGACGAAGCCGGCGGCGACGAGCGCTCCGTAGGCGAAGCGCCGGTCGCCGGCGGCGACGCGTCCGCCCGTGAACGCGACGAGGAAGAGCGCGGTCAGGACGTCCGAGAGGCTGAGCGTGCCGGCGAGCTCCCACTGGAGCTTCGCGAAGGTGACGGTGAAGATCGTCGCGAAGAAGAGGACGTCCACGATCCGGCCCGGCTGAGCGGGCGCCGTAGTGGCGACGGCCGCGTCCGTCACAGCGCGTGCAGGAGCTCGGCGAGCTCCTCGGCTCTGGCGCGGCGCGAGAGCCGATGCCGCGTCACCGCGGGCAGCTCGACCGTTGGGAGGCCGCCGTTCCGGAAGCGGGCGACGAGGCCGTCGAGCGCCTCGCGAAGGCCCGCAACGTCGTCGGGCGGCGCGACCACCCCCGCGCCCGTCTCGCGGATCAGCTCGGCCGCAGCGCCGTCGGGCGGGACCGCAGCGAGGATCGGCCGCTCCGCGGCGAGGTACTCGAAGACCTTCCCGGAGAGGACGCCCTTGCCGCGGCCGTCCGCCTCGGGGATCAGGAGCAGGAGCGCGTCCGAGTCGCGCTGCAGCTCGAGGGCGGTCTGGCGGCTCGCGTACGGGATCAGCTCCAGCCGGTCGCCCAGCTCGAGGCCCTTGGCCCACTCGTAGTCGGCAGCGCGAAAGTCGCCGAGGAAGCGCACGACGACGTCCTCGTGACCCGACTCGCGCGAGCGCGGTCAGGAACGGCCGCGGGTCGCGCTTGCCGAAGAAGCTGCCGGTGTGGGTGATCCGGAAGCGCCTGCCCGGCGTGTACGGGAGCCCGGAGAAGTCGTCGAAGTCGCAGCCGTTCGAGATCGTCGCGACCCGGCCCTGCGGCTCGAAACCGCGCGCCTCGTCGGCGATCGCCTCGGAGACGCAGGTGATCGCGTCGGCCCGGCGGGCGACGAGGTGGGCGACGCCGTCGCTCACCTTCTCCTTGGCGCGCACGGCCATGCTCTCGGTGCGGCGGTGGGGGTGCGCGACGAGCGAGTCCCGGAGGTCTGCGACCCACCTCGCGCCGGTCGCGGCCTTCACGGCGGCGCCGACGAGGTGGATCGAGTTCGGCGGCGAGGTCGTGAGCACGACGTCGATCCCCTCGCGCCGCGCGATCCGGATCGCGGCGGGGATCGCGGTCAGGTTCCAGCTCACGTTCTCGTCGGGGACGAGGAGCCGCCGCGAGGCCAGCTTCGCGAGCACGAGCGCGCGGCCGACGCCTTCCTTCCCGTGCAGCTCCTCGGCGGGCCTGCGCCCCTTCGGGCCGAGGTAGCGGGCGCGGTGGACCCACGCCTGGGTCGGCGCGCGCAGGTCGGCGTCCTCGTGGATCCACTTCGGGTCGTCCGGCGCGAGCACGTGCGTCTCGATCCCGAGCGCCGGCAGGTACTGCGCGAACTTGAGCGGCCGCTGGACGCCGCCGCCCCCGGCCGGCGGCCAGTAGAGGGAGACGAGGAGCAGCTTCACGATGTCGATGCTAGTGGGCTGATGCTACGGAGCGGCCGAATCGATCCGGTAGAGCGTGAAGCGCTCGTCTCGATGGACGACGGGGAGCTGCGGCTCGAGCTCGAAGCGCTCCCGGTCGACGACGAGCCAGCCGGCGCCGGCGGCGCGCGGGATCGCGAGCTCGCCGGTCCGGAAGAACTCGCGGTTCGCGCGCCGGCGCTCGTACGGGCGGTTGTCCTCCGTGTCGGCGACGTGCCCGGGCGGCGCTGCCGCGACGTAGACGGGAGCCTCGGCGGCGATCCGGTAGCTCGTCTCGAGGTCGGAGTAGACGACGGCGCCTGCAGGCACGTCGTCCCGCAGCGCCGCGACGAGGCCGGGGGTGAGCGGGCTCGGTGGCCGCGCGTCCGAGGCGCTCCAGTTCGCCGCCGCGTGGATCGCGACCGGCAGGACGAAGAGGGCGGCCGCGCCGGCGACGAGGGCGCTCCGGTACTCGAGCCGCGGCCGGCGGACGATTCCCACCGCGAGCGCGACGGCGCCTCCGACCAGCGCGATCCACGTCGCGAGGGCGGGCCCGCCGTCCTCGAGCCGGTAGCCGAAGTCGCCGGGATAGAGGAGCTGGAGCACGATTCCCGACACGAGCGCCACGGGCAGGAGCGCGACGCTGAGGACGCTCGCGAGCACGGTCAGGCCGCCGGCGAACGCGAAGGCGAACGGGAGGAAGCCCGCCGCGCGGCGCGACTGGGAGAGCGAGACGGCGTCGGAGAACGGGCCGAAGAGCGCCGGCACGAGCAGCACCGTCAGCACCGCGAGCGCGCCGCCGAGCACGTAGGCCGCCCACCGCCGCCGCAGCGCGAGGCCGGCGAGCGGCACGCAGAGGAGCGCGGCGACGGCGATCGCCCCCGAGCGGCCGAACACCTCGGGCGCCAGCCGGTAGCTCGACTCGGAGAGGATGTCGAGCTGGCCCTCGTACTGCCGCAGCGCGCGCTCCAGCTCGCCGGCGCCGGGGCGCACGGACCTCGTCTCGCGCGCGATCGGCAGCAGCCACACCAGGTAGAGCGCCGCCGGAGCGACGAGCGCCGCGAGCGCGGCCGCGATCGCCTTCCACTCGTGCCGCGCGACGAGCGAGCGCACGACGAGGAAGCCGGCGAAGGGGAGCCAGAGGAAGATCGCGTAGGTCGGATGGACGACCGCCAGCGCAAGCCCGGCCGCGGCGGTGGACGCGAGGAGCGCGCGCGACGGGTTGGCGGCAGCGGCGATCGCGAGCGCGAGCGCCGCGGGGACGAGCAGCTGTCTGCGACGCCGTCGCCGGCAGGCCGAGCGCGGTGTAGGCGCCGCCGCCGTTCGGCGCGAGCGCCGTGATCCCCACCGTGGCGAGGACGACGGCGACCGCGGGGCCGACGCGCCGGAAGAGCGCCCAGCCGGCCTCGTAGGCGACGAGCAGCGCGAGCGGCGCGAGCACGGACGGCCTCGTGGAGGACGACGTCGGCCGGATCGACGAACGCGACCCGCGCGACGAGCGCGAGGAAGCCGTGCCAGAGCGGGAAGGCGTAGCCGGGGTGGAGGCCGCCGTCGGCGAACTCGTTCACCGAGTCCAGCGAGAGCGACCCGAACGCGTCGAGCTTGCGGACGCGGGCGAGATGGAAGAGGCCGTCGCCGCCGATCTCCCCGGCGACGTGCCAGAGGAGCACGCCGAGCACCGCGCCCGCACCGAAGACCCACCAGCGGCCGGGAACGAGCTCGCCGCGCGGCGCGCGGCGGCCGGCGAGGAGCGCCGCGACCCCGACCGCGAGCAGCAGCGCCAGCGTCAGCGTCAGCGAGCCGCCGACGAGGAACGTGACCGCGAGCGCTCCGAAGATCGCGACCAGCGACCAAGCGAGCGTGGCCGCGGCCGAGCGCACGCCGAGCGCGCGGGCGATCGCCCAGCCGGGGGCGAGCACGACCGCTGTCGCGAGCGCGAGCCGGAGCAGGGTCACCGGCCGGGCCCGCGCGCCAGGAGCTGCGGCGGTGGCTCCCGAGCCGAGCCACGCGGCCCCGTCGCGGTACATCCGGCCGCGCTCGCCGCGGAAGAGCGCGCCGCGGAGCAGCAGCGCCGCCCGCAGGAGCCGCCGCGTCCGCTCCGCGCTGCGCGCTCCGCGATGCTTGGCGAGGAAGCGCAGGTGCCCGCGCAGGTTCTCGCGGAAGAGCCGGCCGCCGTGCGAGGCGCCGCCGACGTGCACGCACTCGGCGCCCGGGAAGAAGAAGACCTTCCAGCCGGCCTGCCCGAACCGGTAGCACCAGTCGGTCTCCTCGCTGAAGAGGAAGAAGTCCTCGTCGAGCGGGCCGACCGCGTCGATCGCCTCCCGGCGGACGAGCATGCAGGCGCCCATCACGACCTCCGCCTCGAGCACGCGGTCGTGGGCGAAGCCGCCGGCGTAGAACGCGTTCAGGAGCTGCGTTCCCGGAGCCAGCTTGCGCAGGAAGAGGTACTCCGTCGCGAGCCGCCAGGGAGTCGGGAACCCGCGCACCGAGCGCTGCAGCGTCCCGTCCGGGTTCGAGAGCCGCGGGCCGACGACCGCGGCCTGCGGGTGCTCGTCCGCGAACGCCACGAGCCGTTCGAGCGAGCCCTCGGTCAGCCAGGCGTCGGCGTTCAGGATCAGGACGTAGCGGCCGGACGCGACCGCGAGACCCGCGTTCCAGCCCGCCGCAAGCCCTCGGTTCTCCCGCTCGAGGACGCGCGCGGCCGGGAAGAGCTCGCGGACGACGTCGGCCGTCCCGTCGGTGGAGCCGTTGTCGACGACGATCGTCTCCTCGTCCCGCACGCTCGCGAGGCACTGCTCGATCCACGGCAGCGCGTTGTAGCGTGACGACGACGACCGAGACGTCGGCTGGCGCCGGATCAGGCATGACGAGGGCTGGGCCGGCCGCGCAGACCCTCCCAGAGCAGGATCGCGCCGCCGGGAAGCGCCAGCACGACGGTGACGAGGAAGAAGAGGAAGCCGGCCGCGAACGCGGCATCGGCGCCGATCCCGACGCTGCCGAGGAAGCTGACGAAGAACGCCTCCCGCACGGCGAAGCCGTTCAACGTGAACGGGACGAGCAGGACGAGGAAGAAGAGCGGGCCCATCACGTAGAAGATCCGCGGCGGGAGGTCGATCCCGACGGCGCGCGCCGTGGCCCAGATCGCGAGGATCCGGACGGCCTGGATCGCGACCGTGAGCGTGAAGACCCCGGCGAGCAGGCGCGGGTAGCCGCGAAAGACGTGGACGCCGTCGTAGACCGAGCGCACGCGGCTTCTCCAGCCGGACGCGCCGGAGGAGCGGGCCGAACCGGCGGAGCAGCGGCCGCGCCCCCTGGGAGAAGAAGACGAATGCGAGCACGATCGTCCCGAACACGAAGACGCCCTCGAGCCAGAGGTAGGCGCCGACGTCGTAGCGGCCGACGGCGAGCACGAAGCCGAGCGCGCCGAGCAGCACCGTCGCCGCGCCGCCGAGCGCCCGCTCGAGCAGGACGATCGCGCTGATCCCGCCGAGCCTCGCCGGATGCCGGCGCGAGGTCTCGAGGATCCGGACGGCGTCCCCGCCGAGCGAGGTCGGCAGGATCTGCCCCGCCGTGTAGGCGACGAGGTACGCCCGGGTCAGCCAGGCCACGCCTTCGCGCATCCCCTGCGAGGCGAGGAGCCATTGCCAGCGCAGCGCCATCGGCACCGTCGTCAGGATCATGATCGCGACGGCGAGCGCGAACCACCACGGATTCGCTTCCCGGAGCACGTCCAGCGTCTGGGCGAGATCGACCTTCCAGACGAGATACGCGACCGCGAGCCCCGTGCAGAGCAGCGTCGCGATGGGCCGCAGCAGCCTTCTCATCCGGCGCGGCCGTGGATCCTGTGCAGCGCCTCGATCACGTCGCCGATGTCGTCCTCCGAGTGCGCCGGCGAGAGCGGGAGCGAGAGGATCTCGTCCCCGGCCCGCTCGGCCACGGGCAGCGCCGGCTGCTCCGGAAAGCGCTCGCGGTACCACGTGAGCCGGTGCACGGGCAGGAAGTGGATCGACGTCGAGACGCGCTCCTCTCCGAGCGCGCGCTGGAGCTCGTCGCGCGAGAGGCCGAAGCGCTCCGCGTCGATCCGGACGACGTAGAGATGGAGCGCGTGGGTGTCGCGGGGGTCGCGGGCGAGCGGCTCGATTCCGTCGAGGTCGGCGAGACCGGCGTCGTAGAGCTCGAACTGGCGCTGCCGCCGGACCGTGTGCTCGGGGAGCTTGTCGAGCTGGACGAGGGCGATCGCGGCGAGCACGTCGGAGAGGTTCGCCTTGTAGCCGGGCACCGTCAGGTCGTAGAGCGAGCCGTCTCCGCGGCGCATCAGGCGCAGGTTGCGGATCGCGTCGGCGAGCGCGTCGTCGTTCGTCGCGACGAGCCCGCCCTCGCCGGCGGCGATGTTCTTCGTCGCGTAGAGCGAGAAGCACGTTGCCGTGGAGAGGCCGCCGAGCTTGCGGCCGCGATAGGCGCTCTCGGCGGCGTGCGCCGCGTCCTCGACCACCGGGATCCCGAGCTCCCAGATCGGCTCCATGTCGCACGGCTGGCCCGCGAGATGGACGGGCATGATCGCCTTCGTCCGCTCGGTGACGGCGCCTGCGACGAGCGCCGGGTCGATGTTCAGGTCGGACTCGCGGACGTCGACGAAGACGGGGGTCGCGCCCGTGTGGACGATCACGTTCGCGGTCGCCGGCCACGTGATCGGGGAGGTGATCACCTCGTCGCCGGCTCCGATGCCGAGCGCGACGAGGGCGAGGTGCATCGCGGCCGTGCCGGAGGAGACGGCGAGCACGTGCTTCGCCTCCAGGTACGCGGCCATCCGCTCCTCGAGGAGCGCGGCGCGGGGGCCGGTCGTCAGCCAGCCCGAGCGGAGCGCGTCGGCGACGGCCTCGATCTCCTCCTCGCCGAGGGCGGGCGGCTGAAAGCCGAGCTGAGTTGTCCGGACGCTCATTCGACGAGGAAGCGTAGTGCGGCCGCCGCCCGGCGAGCACGCGCGAGCGCGTCGTCGCGGCTGCCTCCGGTTGCGAGGATCGCCCCGGCGCGATCGGCCCCGCGGAGGAGCGGCCCGTAGCGCCGGCCGGGAGCCCGGTAGACGCGCACCTCTGAAACCCCTTCGACGGCCTCGGCCTCTTCCAGCCCTTCGACAGCGCGCAGCTCCCCCTCCGGGGCGACGAGGAAGAGGACGCAGGCGCCGCCGACGAGACGTTGTGCGTGAGAAACACTTGCGTTCTTCCCCAGCGCGAAGTCGAGCGCGAGGCCGTTGAGGGAGACGCCGGTCGCGAGCTCGCAGAGCTCGGCGTCGTGGCCGCCGCCGAGCCGCGCGGCCACTTCGATCACCCGCGGCCCGTCCGCGCCGAGCCGGATCTGCGTGTACGTCGGCCCGTTCCGGATCCCGAGCGCCTCGACCGCGGCGCGCGCCGCGTCGACAGGCGCTTGTGTTTCTTGCGCACGAGCTTCGGCCGGCCAGGCGTGGGCGAGCGCGACCCCGAACGCCGGCGGCTCGGCCGTCAGCCGGTCGGTGACGGTCAGCGGGTGGAAGACGCCGTCGACCGAGACCGCGTTCACGGTCACCTCCGGCCCGTCGACGTACTCCTCCACGATGAAGCTGCCGTTGCGCGAGGCGGCGCGTGCCGTCTCGATCGCGTCCGCGCAGCTCGGCCTCGTGGCGGACGAGCGTCAGCCCGCGCTGGCCCTGCCGGTCGGGCGCCTTGACGACGCAGGGCACGCGAGGCTCGTCGAGCACGCGGGGCTGCGCGAGCCCGGCCGCCGCGAACCGCTCGCGCTGGAGCCTCTTCGAGGTCGCGAGCACCGCCGTCGCGCCGTCGATCGGATGCGGCAGCCCGAGCCGCTCCGCGATCCGCGCGGCGACCCCGACCGTCCAGTCGGCGCCGGGCGAGATCACGCCGTCGACCCTCTCCGCCCTCGCGAGCCGCTCGACGGCGGGCTCGTCCTCGCTCGAGACGACCGCGCGCGTGTCGGCGTACCGGAAGCCGGGCGCGGCCGGGTCGCGGTCGACCGCGAGCACGTGCAGGCCCCGCTCGCGCGCGGCGCGCAGGAGCCCGAGCTGCGCCGGCCCGGCCCCTAGAACGAGGAGACGGGAAGATCGCGCTCGAGGACCGTCCGCCGCTGGATCTCCTTCCACCACGCCTCGTTCTCGCGATACCACGCCACGGTCTGCTCGAGCCCCTGCTCGAAGCTCGTCCGCGCCCGGAAGCCGGTGAGCCGCTCGAGCTTCGCAGTCGAGCCGATGTGCCGGTCGACCTGGCCGAGCCGCTCCTCCACGTGCACCTTCTCGACGGGGCTCCCGACCGCGGCGAGCACGGCGTCGGCGACGTCGGCGACCGAGATGTCGATCCCGGTCGCGACGTTCACGACCTCGCCCGCGAGCGAGTCGATGTCGGCCGCGATGATCGCCTCGATCGCCTCGGCGTCGTCGTCCACGTAGAGCCAGTCGCGGCTCGCGTGCCCGTCGCCGTGGATCGTCAGCGGCTCGCCCGTGAGCGCCTGGGTGATGAAGCGCGGGATCACCTTCTCGGGATGCTGGCGCGGCCCGTAGTTGTTGAACGGCCGGACGATCACGATCGGGAGGCCGTAGGTGACGAAGTAGGAGTAGGCGAGCCGGTCGCCGCCCGCCTTCGTGGCCGCGTACGGCGAGCGCGGCTCGAGCGGATGCCGCTCGTCCATCGGCGCGTACTCGGCCGTGCCGTAGACCTCGCTCGACGAGATCAGGATGAAGCGCTCGACCGGCGCGCGGCGGATCGCGTCGAGCAGGATCTGGGTGCCCTCGACGTTCGTCGTCACGAACTCGGAGGCGCCCTCCTCGATCGACTTCTCGACGTGCGACTCGGCGGCCGCGTTCACGATCACGTCGACCTCGGCGACCACCTTCGCGACGAGCTCGGCGTCCCGGATGTCCCCGTGGACGAGCGAGAGCCGCTCGTGTCCCATCACGTCGGCGAGGTTCTCGAGGTTCCCGGCGTAGGTGAGCGCGTCGAGCGAGACGATCTCGTAGCCGGTGTTCGCGAGCAGGTGGCGGATGAAGTTGGACGAGATGAACCCGGCGCCGCCGGTGACGAGCACGCGCTTCCTCAAAGCTCCTCCGCGATCGAGTAGAGAGGCCGGCCCTCGACCTCGCGCTGGATTCTGCCCAGATACTCGCCGACGAGGGCGAGGATGAAGCCCTGGATCCCGAGTACGAAGAGGACGGCGACCCCGCCGAGCAGCGGCCCGGGGAAGTCCTCGCGGGCGATCCAGAACCAGATCCCGTAGGCGAGGAGGACGGTGGCGAGCAGCGAGCAGACCGCGCCGAGCGCGATCCCGATCCACTGGATCGGCTGCGGCCAGAAGCCCGCGAGCACATGGAGCGCGAGCCGGGTCAGGCGCAGCGGGGAGTAGCGCGAGCTGCCGGCGCGTCGCGGCGTGGCCCACGTCTACCTCCACGACCGAGGCGCCGCCGGAGAGGATCAGCGCCTTCGTGAACTTCTGCTTGCCGATCGCGCCGAGCATCGGGGTGACGGCGGTGCGCCGGTAGGCGTTGAAGGCGCAGCCGAAGTCGGCGATCGCCACGCCGGTGAACCGGCGGAGCATCCCGTTGATCAGCCGCGAGGGGAGGGTGCGGCCCCAGGAGTCGTGCCGCGCGGCGCGGCGGCCGCTCGCGACGTCGGTCCCGTCGGCGAGCGCGGCGACGAGCCTCGGGATGTCCTCGGGCTGGTTCTGGAGGTCGCCGTCCATCGTCACCACGATCTCGCCTCGGGCGCGCGCGAGGCCGGCGTGCATTGCCGGGTGCTGGCCGAAGTTGCGCTTGAAGCGGACGGCGCGGACGCGGGCGTCGGCGGCGTGCAGCCGCTCCACGATCGGCCAGGTGCCGTCGCGGGAGCCGTCGTCCACGAAGACGAGCTCGAAGCTGCGCCCGTCGAGCGTCGCCACGATCCGGCGGTAGAGCTCTTCGATCGTGCCCGCCTCGTCGTAGAGCGTGACCACGACCGAGAGGTCCGGCGCCGACCCGGGCTCGCGTGCGACGAGGCCTTCGGAGCCGCTGAGGACGTCGATCTGGGCCATCGCAGCCGGAGAGTACCGTCCTCCACGCGCCCTACCGTCAATCGCGATGACGGCCCCACTCGTCGCGAAGATCGGCGGCGGCTTCGCGCTCGCAGGGCTCGCCGCGGTGTTCGTGCCGCAACTCGGCGATGCCGACGCAGCCGTGCCGAGTCTCGCGATCCTTCTCGTGACCGGAGTCGCGGTCGGGCTCCTGACCACGGGCGCGCTCTACTTCGGTCTGACGCACGATCTCGGATTGCCTCAGACGGTCGCGCTCTATGCGGTCGGCTACAACGCGCTCGTGGTGCTCGTCAAGCTCGTGCTCAGCCCGCGCGGTCTCTACGAGGTGAGCGAAGAAGGCGACTACGAGGCGTTCGTCGACCCGAGCACGGCCGGCGGAGCGCTTCTCGTCGGCGCGTCGGTCTTCGTGCTCTATGCGCTCGCGCTGTACGTGATCTACCGGGTCTGCCGGCGCCGGCTCGGAGTGATGCCGACGAGTTGGAAGCGCGTGTTGATCGTGGCGGCGCTGGCTGCGGCGCTCCTCGTGGCGACGGGCGGGCTGCCGCTGATACTCGCGTTCGGCGGCCTCGAGTACGTCGGCTACGTGCTCGAGTCCGGGGTCTCGTTGCTCGTCGCGTTGGCGCTCGCCGGCGCCGTCTCCCTGGCCGGGGTCGCGTTCCGCGAGAGCGCTGTCCGCGCGAGCCTGCTCGGCGACGCGACGCTGCTCCTGAACGTGTTCTGGGTCGGGCTCGCGTTCCTCGCGCTCTACCACGCTCTCTGGGTCGTCTACGTGCTCGTCCTGACGACGATCTGGCCGCTGAAGGTGATCACGCCGAAGTGAGCGGGCTCCCCGCCCTCTCCGTGCGGCTGCTCCGGTTCCGGGTCGCGACGATGGTCTGGACGTTCATGCTGCTCGGAGCGGCCTGGCCGGCGGGGCTGCCGGCCTTCTCGATGGATCTCGTCTGGGCCGCGCTTGCCCTGGCGGCGAGCTATGTCGCGGCGACCTCCGTCAACGACATCGCCGACCTCGACGTCGACCGGATCAACCATCCCGGCGACCGCGCCCGGCCGCTCGTCACCGGGGACGCGAGCGAGCGCGACCTCTGGCGGCTGCACGTGCTCGCCTGCGCGGCCGCGCTCCTCGCCTCCGCGCCCCTGGGCTGGACCGCCGTGGCCGTCGTCGCGTGCTCGCTGTCGGTCGGGATCGCGTACTCCCTGCCGCCGCTTCGCGTCTCCTACCGCACCTGGCTCGCCCCGCTCCTGCTCTCGACGGCGTACGTCCCGGTGCCGTTCGCGCTCGGAGCGATCGCGGCGGGGCGGGAGCCGGGTCGTGCCGATGCCTGGCTTGCCGCCGCCCTCTCGGCGCTCTTCCTGGCGCGGATCGTGCTCAAGGACTATCGCGACCGCGCAGGCGACGCGCGCTACCGCAAGCCGACGCTCCTGCTCCGGTTCGGCTCGGGCGCGACGTGCGCGGCGAGCCTCGGCGCTCTCGTCGCCGCGAATGCGCTGCTCGTCGTGGCCCTGCATCCGCCGCTCGGGCTCGCGATCCCGCTCGAGGCGCTGCTCGTCGCCGTCGCGCTGCTGCTCGGCCGGCTCCACCGGGCGCGCGACAGCCGGGAGGAGCAGGTCGCGATCGGCCTCGGCGCCCGGCTCGGGAACGGCGTCCTGATCTGCCTGCTGGCCTGGCTCGTGCTCGGCGGCGAGGGCGCGACGGATGCGGCGCGGGTGGCGGTCGTCTGGTCGCTCGCCGGTCTCTTCCTCGCCAGCACGGCCGCGCTCGCTGCGCGGCCGGAGCGGGTCGTGATCGGCTACAAGGGCTGACGTGCGCTGGCAGCCGGGAGACGCGATCGTGCGGCGCGACGTCTGGCACGGCGAGGTGATGGTCGGCTGGGGCGGGATCGTCGTGGAGGACGCACCCGAGCTGCTCGTGCTCTACATGCCCGAGCATGCGCCGCTCGGCTTCACCGACCGCGACCATTGGGGCGGCCCGCATCCCTGGAGTGGGCGCGACCGCTGGCATGGCCACGGCGTCCTCCAGCTCCAGCGCCCGGGGGAGATGCATGCCGTGTGGGTCTTCTGGGCCGGTCCCGAGCGGGCGCTCGCCGGCTGGTACGTGAACATCCAGGAGCCGTTCCGGCGGACGCCGCTCGGCTTCGACACGCAGGATCTCGAGCTCGACCTCGTGATCGAGCCCGACGGCTCGTGGAGCTTCAAGGACGACGAGCAGCTCGACCCGTGGGTCGAGCGCGGCCGCTGGACGCGCGAGGAGGTCGCGGAGATTCGTGCGGAGGGCGCCCGCCTTGGTGCCGAGCTCGACGCCGGTCGCCGCTGGTGGAGCGACGAGTGGGCGACGTGGGAGCCCGACCCGACGTGGGCGCCGCCTGTGCTCCCAGAAGGTTGGGATGCGATCTAGCGACGACGCCGTCTGGCGCGACGTTCACCGCGGCCGCGTCTGGCGGGCTCAGGCGTGCCGGATCGTGGCGGAGAGTGCCGAGGTGGTCGCGCTCTGGATCCCCGCCGGCTCGCCGGCGAAGGTCCCCGGCGGCGGTCTCCGCATCCCCGGCGACGACTGGGAGCTCGTCGACACGGCCCCGCGCGCGTCTCAGCTCTGCGTCGCGCGGCCCGGCCGCGCCCACTCCATCTATCTCTTCTGGGGCTCCGAGTGGGAGCTCGATCACTGGTACGTGAACTTCGAGCGGCCGCTGCGGCGCTCCCGGGTCGGCTTCGACACCTTCGACGAGAAGCTCGACCTGATCGTCGCAGCGGACGGGACGTCTCGCTGGAAGGACGAGGACGAGCTCGAGCAGGCGGCCGCGCTCGGGCTCCTCGACGAGGAGGCGGTTCGCGCGGAGGCGCGGCGCGTGCTCGAGGAATGGCCGTTCCCGACGGGCTGGGAGGACTGGCGCCCCGACCCGGCCTGGCCGCTCCCGCGCTCCCCGAGGGCTGGAACCTCGTCTAGAGCACCGCGCGCTGCGCGACGCCGCGCCTGAAACGGACACGTCCGGGGCAGCCCCTGGACGTGTCCGCAACGGACGTGTCTGGGGCCAGCCCCTGGACGTGTCCGCAGCGGACGTGTCCCAGGGACAGACCCTGGGACACGTCCCGAAGCGACGGCTCAGGCGGCTTCGGCGAGGGCGCCCACCGGCTGCGCCTCGCGCTTGCGGCCCGGGATCAGGAAGGCGGCGAGCGCGCCGAAGCCGACGACGATCCCGCCGATCACGAGGGCCGGGCTCATCCCGTCCACGTAGGCCTGTCCGCTCTCGTAACCGCCGAGGGCGGCGAAGACCGAGGCCAGCACGGCCACGCCGAAGACGCCGCCGAGCTCCCGGATCGCGTTGTTGGCGCCCGAGGCCTGACCCTCCTCCGCCGGACGCACGGCCGAGAGGACGATGTTCGCCATCGGCGCGAAGAAGAGCGACATCCCGATCCCCGCGAGCACGAAGGGCGCGATCAGCGTCGAGTAGGCCACCGTCGGCGTCGAGACGAGCCCGAGCCAGACGAGCGCCCCCGCCTGCAGGGTGAGGCCGATCCCGACGAGCGTCTTGCCGGGGATCCGGTCGGACATCGCGCCCGCGATCGGGGCGATGAACATCGGTGCGAGCGTCCACGGCAGGATCCGCAGGCCGGCGCCGAGCGGCGAGTACCCCTGCACCGTCTGGAAGAACTGCGAGAGCAGGAAGATCGAGCCGAACATCCCGAAGAACATGAAGAGCGAGGCCAGGTTCGCGAGCGCGAACGAGGGCTTGCGGAAGAAGCGCATCGGCAGCATCGGCGCGGCCGTGCGCAGCTCCCAGGCCACGAACGCCGCCACGAGGAGCCCGCCGAGGACGAGCGAGCCGACGATCTCCGGGCTCGTCCAGCCCTGGCCGTTGCCGCGGACGAGGCCCCAGACGATCCCGAAGAGCCCGGCGCTCGCGAGCCCGAGCCCCGGCAGGTCGAGCCTGCCGCCCGGCCCGTGCGTCTCCTGCAGGCGCGTGAGCGCGAGCGGGATCAGGAGTACGCCGATCGGGACGTTGAGCCAGAAGATCCACTGCCACGAGAGGCCCTGGACGACGGCGCCGCCGACGACGGGGCCGAACGCGACCGCGAGGCCGCTGATCCCGCCCCAGGCGCCGAGCGCGAGCCCGCGCCGCTCCCGCGGGACGGCCGCGCTGAGAATCGTCAGCGTCAGCGGCATCACGATCGCGCCGCCGAGCCCCTGCACCGCCCGGGCGAGGTTCAACGCCTCCACGCTCGGAGCGAGCGCGGCGGCAACCGAGCCAAGGGTGAAGACGCCGATCCCGATCGCGAAGACGCGGCGGCGACCGAAGCGGTCGCCGAGCGCCGCCCCCGTCAGGAGGAAGACAGCGAACGTGAGCGTGTAGGCGTTCACCGTCCACTCGAGGCTCTCGAGCGAGGCGTCGAGGTCGGTGCGGATCACGGGGATCGCGGTCGTCACGACCAGGTTGTCGAGCGTGACCATGAAGAGCCCGATCGAGGTGATCGCGAACGTCCAGAGGGTTTTCGTCTTGGCCGACATCGCGTCAGCTCCCTTCTGCACTGAGTAAGTAGTCACTATCTGGAACGGACAAAAAAAGGGCGCGCATCAGGTCTCCATCGCCTGCTTGCACGACGCGAGCAGGCGGTTGGCCCACGGCTCGGGATCCTCGAGCAGGTTCATCGACATCAGAATCGAGATCAGCATCCCGTTCGCGAAGAAGCGCGTCACGACCTCGGGAGGCTCGCCGGAGGCCTGCTCCGCGAGATCGACGAGATTGCGCCAATCGGTCCGCGTGGCTCGGCAGACGTCAGGGTCGTCGCACGTCGCCCAGGTCTTGAGCATGAACATCAGCCGGTCGCGGTCCTGCATCAGCCGGCCGAACGCCTCGCCCATCGCCTGCAGGGCCGCTTCTCCGGACTTGCCCTGGGCGGCGTCGGCAAATGCCGCGTAGACCTCGTCGACGCAGTGCTGGTAGGCGGCGAGGTAGAGGCCCTTCTTCGAGCCGAAGAGACGGAACAGGTACGGCTGCGAGATCCCGGCCGCCCGCGCGATGTCGTCCGTCGAGGTTCCGTAGAGGCCCTTCACGGCGAACTCGTGCGTCGCCGCCTCCAGGACGGCTGCCCGGCGCGCCTCGGCGGTCTGCCTCGTCGTCGTGCTCATTGGTAGTAAGTATTCACTTACAACAGAGCTCTGTCAAGCGAACCGCGCGACGCCCGCCGCGACGCGATCCAGATCGTCCTCCGAGAGGCGCGAGTGGAGCGGCAGGGCGAGCGCGTGTGCGGAGGCGGCGTCGGCACCTGGGAACGGGCCTTGGTCGCGGTAGGCCGTGAGGTGATGGAGCGCGTAGGTGCCGATCTGGACCTCGATCCCCTCGGCCCGCAGCGTCGCGAGCGCCTCGTCGCGCCGGCCGAGCCGGACGACGTAGGCCTGCCAGCCGTGGGTGTCCCCGTCGGCTGCCGTGGGCAGCTCGACCACCCCTGCGAGCCGCTCCGCGTACCCGGCCGCGATCCGCGTCCGCTCCGCGAGCAGCTCGTCGAGCCGGCGCAGCTGCGGGATCCCGAGCGCGCAGAGGAGATCGGCGAGCCGGTAGTTCGTCGAGGGCTCGGCGATGTCCGAGTCGGCGTCGAGCCCGTGGTGGCGGAGGCGCCGGATCGAGGCCGCGAGCTCGGGGTCGTTCGTCGTGACGGCGCCGCCCTCGCCCGTCGTGACGATCTTGCGAGGGTGGAAGGAGAGGCAGCCCATCGTCCCGAGCCCGCCGCACGGCATCCCCTGCCAGCGCGCGCCGAGCGCGCCCGCCGCGTCCTCGAGCAGCACGACCTCCGGCGCGACCGCGTCCTGCAGCGCCGCCCAGTCGACCGGCCGGCCGAAGAGGTGCACGGCGAGCACCGCCTTCGTCCGCGCCGTCACCGCCTCGTAGAGGCGCTCGAGGTCGAGGTCGAACGTGTCGGGATCGACGTCCACGAGCACCGGCCGCGCGCCGGCCAGCCGGACGGCGTTCGCGGTCGACGGGAAGGTGTAGGCCGGCACGAGCACCTCGTCGCCGGGCGAGAGCCCGAGCGCGAGCACGGCCAGGTGTAGCGCCGCCGTCCCGTTCGAGACGGCGACGGCCTCCTCGACGCCGCAGGCCGCCGCCACGAGCTCCTCGAGCTCGGCCACCTTCGGCCCCATCGTCAGGTTCCCGGAGCGGAGCACCTCGGCGACCTCCGCCAGCTCGGCCTCGCCGACGTCCGGAAGCGCGAGCCGGATCCGCTCGCTCGCGCCGGGCTCGTTCAAACCGGCGCTGGCGTGCGCTCGCGGTACCACGCGATCGTCTTCGCGAGCCCCTCGTCGAGGTCGACCTTCGCGGCGAAGCCGATCACCTCGGCCGCCTTCTCGACGTTCGGGATCCGCAGCTCGACGTCGGCGTAGTGGAGCGGCTGGAAGACGATCTCGACGTCGGCCTCGGTCAGGCGCCTGATCCGCTGCGCGAGGTCGTAGATCGTCACGGTCGAGCGCGTGTTGCCGATGTTGAAGGCCTGGCCGACCGCGTCCGGATGCTCGAGGCAGAGGAGCGTGCCCTCGACCATGTCGTCCACGTAGCACCACGCGCGGATCTGCGAGCCGTCCCCGTGGATCACGAGGTCGCGGCCCGCGAGGGCGTTCTCGATGAACGCGCGGATCGCGCCGCCGCCGATCTGGCCGGGCCCGAAGACGTTGAACGGATGGACGGTGACCGCGGGCAGGCCCGAGCTCGTCGTGGTAGGCGTGCGACATGTGCTCGCCGGCGAGCTTCGAGACGGCATAGGTCCAGCGCGCCTCGCCCACGGAGCCGATCGTCGAGACCTGGCCCTCCTGGACGCGGAAGGCGTGGGTGCCGAAGACCTCGCTCGTGGAGAAGTCGACGAACCGCTCGACGCTCTCGAGCGTCGAGATCGCCGCCTCGAGCACGTTGTAGGTGCCGATCACGTTGACGCGCATCGTCCGCACCGGGCTCTCGAGCACCGTCGACACGCCCGCGATCGCGGCGCAGTGGACGATGTGCGTCGCTCCTCGCGCCAGTTCCGTCATCGCGTCGAGGTCGAGAATGTCGGCCTCGTGGAACGTGAAGTTGGGGTGCTCGGCGAGCGGCGTGCCGGTGAGCGCGTCCCGGTGGAGGTTGTCGGCCGCGATCACCTCGTTCGCGTCGACGAGGCGTCGCGGCGAGCGTCGTCCCGATGAATCCGGCGCCGCCCGTGATGAAGATCCGCTTGCCCTGGAGAGCCACGCGCCGAGTTTAGATGGTCGATGCCGTGAGCTCGCGCGCTCGCGACGCGATCTGGCGTGTCTGTGCCGCTCCCGGCCTACCTGGTCGGCCTGGCGGCCGCCCAGCCAGTCCGTGCGCTTCGCGTGCTCAACCCGTCACCGATGCAACCAGCATCGGCGACGGCCTGATCCCGCGCCACAGAGCGGCCAGCTCACGCCCCGAGACGGACGAGCTCAAGGCATCAACCATCGGCGCCGCGATACCGTTGCTCCCGTGCTCGAGGTCGTCGCCGCCGTGCTCGCGCTCGCCGCCCCCGCCCAGGTCTCCGACGAGCTGCGCGTGACCTACTGGGCACGAGGGCGCGGCCGCGGAACGCCGATCCGCTGGACCCTCCGCTGCGACCCGGCCGGGGGGACGCTGCCTCGCCCGGCCGCAGCCTGCGCGCGGCTCGACCGGATGCGGAACCCTTTCGCGCCGATCCCGCGGAACATGGCTTGCACCGAGATCTACGGTGGCCCGCAGGAGGCGGTCGTGGCGGGCACCTACGAGAGCCGGCGGGTCTGGATCAGGCTCGGGCGCAGCAACGGCTGCGAGATCTCTCGGTTCGACCGGCTCCGGTTCCTCGTCCCCGCTTTCGCCGCAGGCGGGCCGTGAGGGCGCTGGTCGCGATCCTGGCCGTCGTGGCGCTCGCCGGCTGTGGGGGCGGCGACGGCGACGAGGGAGGCAGTGGTGCAGTCGACCTCCGCGTCACCGTCTACCCGAACGGGACTCTCGGCGACTCGACCACGTGGACCCTCCAGTGCGAGCCGGTCGGGGGCGACCATCCGGACGCAGAGGCGGCCTGCGCGCGACTCGAAGCGCTCCCTGACCCGTTCGGGAAGGTGAAGCCCGTCCCGAGGTGCGACGAGATTCCCGGGGCGACTCCCGAGGTGGCGACGATCGAGGGCACCTTCCGCGGCCGCGCGATCAAGGAGCGGTTCGACCGCTCGAGCGGGTGCGTCTTCGAGCGATGGGACCGGCTCGGCCCGGTCTTCCCGACCGGCTTCTAGTCGACGGATAGCATCGCGCGGTGCCTACCGTCCTCTTCGTCGGCGCCGGCCGGCACCAGCGCCGCGCGATCCTGCGCGCGCAGGAGTTGGGGCTGCGCGTCGTGGCGGTGGATCGCAACGCCGAGGCGCCGGGGCTCCAGGTTGCGGACGTCGCCGAGGCAGTCGACTTCACGGACGTCGCCGCCGTCACGGAGGTGGCGCGGCGCCATGCGGTCGACGGAGCACTGACCGTCTCGGCCGATCGCGCGGTGCCCGTCGTCGCCGCCGTGGCAGAGGCGCTCGGGCTGCCCGGGATCGGCGTCGAGACGGCGCATCTGATGACGCACAAGATCGCGATGCGGCGGACGCTTGCGGACGCCGGCGTGCCGCAGCCGCGATTCGCCGCCGCGCGCGACCTCGCAAGCGCGCGCGCCGCGCTCGAGAACGTCGGGCTGCCGGCGGTGCTGAAGCCGGTCGACTCCGGCGGTCAGCGCGGGATCTTCTACCTCGAGTCGGGAGACGACCTGGACGCGCATCTGCACGCGGCGCTCGCGGCCTCGCCCACCGGGGAGGCGATCGTCGAGAGCTTCCACGACGGGCTCGAGCTGAACGGGATCGTGATCGCCCGCGACGGCGAGGCGATTCCGCTCACGCTCTCCGACCGGCTCCGCCCGCCCGGGATCGGCTTCGGGGTCGGCTGGATCCACGTCTACCCGGCCTCGATCTACGGCTACGTGCTGGAGGAGGCGGAGCGGATCGCGACGCATGCCGTCCATGCGCTCGGGCTCCGGAACGGGATCGCGTTCCCGCAGCTGATCGTCTCCGACGACGGCTCCGTGCGGGTCGTCGAGGTCGCGGCGCGGATCCCCGGAGGCCAGATGGCTGATCTCGTCCGGCACGCGGTCGGCGTCGACCTCGTCGAGGTGGCGCTCCGGCAGGCGCTCGGGGAGGAGATCCCGGACGACCTCGTGCTGCGGAGGTTCGAGCAGCCGCTCGCGATCCGCTTCCTCACCGCGAATCCAGGCCCGCTCCCGGTCGGGAAGGTGCTCCGGATCGGGCCGCTCGAGCCGGTGCTCGCGGCCGCCGGCGTCGTCCAGGCCGACACGTACCTCCAGGTGGGCGAGACGATCCGCCCGGTGCGGCTCGACGGCGACCGCCGGGGCTACGTGATCGCGACCGCCGACACCTCCGTCGAGGCGCTGCAGCGAGCCGAGGACGCGGCGCGGCTCCTCGAGGTCGAGGTCGAGTGAGCTGCGCCTTCGACCTGGCGCACTATCGCGAACTGCTGGAGGCGGCGAAGGCCGGCGGCTACCGCTTCGCGTTCTTCGGGGGCGAGCCGGCCGAGGGCGACCTGATCCTGCGCCACGACGTCGATCTCTCGCTCGACGCGGCGCTGCGGCTGGCCGAGCTCGAGGCCGACGCGGGCGCGGCGGCCACGTACTTCCTGATGACGAGCTCGATCTTCTACAACCTCGATTCGTCCGAGGGCGAGCGCGCGCTCGAGCGGCTGCGGGAGCTCGGGCACCGCGTCGGGCTGCACGCGGTCTACCCGCGCGCCGAGCTCGACGAGCGCTTCGAGCGCGTCGTCGCCTGGCACAACCCGGACCCGGAGTACATGCGCGCGCCGATCGAGGGCGCGCTGAACGTGATGGAGCCGCCGTGGTTCGACCCGGAGACCTACCGCTCGGACTCGAACCAGCACTGGCGCTTCGGCTGTCCGCACGAGGAGCTTCGCGCCGGCGCCTTCCCGTGGCTGCAGCTCCTGACGCACCCCGAGATCTGGGCCTATCCGGGCGAGCGGATGGGTGAGACGATGCGGGCGATGCTCGAGGAGGAGAAGGCGCGGCGCCTCGACCAGCTCGCGGCGGACCGGATCGACCTTTCGTGAAGGCGATCTCCGTCCTCGTCTCCGCCTCCGGCGCGCCGGGCACGGCGGCGCTGCTGAAGGGGCTGCGGGCAAACGGCGAGCGCTCGGTGAGGCTCGTCGGCACCGACATGAGCGAGCGCTCGATCGGCCGCCACCTCTGCGATGCGTTCCACCTCGTCCCGGCGGGCTCCGATCCGGGCTTCGCTGATGCGATCCTCGACGTCGTCGAGCGCGAGGGCGTCGACTGCGTCCTGCCGCAGTCCTCGCACGACCTGGAGGGGCTCGCCGCGCACCGCGACCGCTTCCCGGTGCCGGTGCTCGTCTCCAGCCCCGACACGATCCACCGCTCGAACGACAAGGCGGAGACGTACGCGCTCCTCCAGCGGCTCGGGATCGAAGGGCCGGACTTCCGCCGCGTGAACGGCTCCCGCGAGGTCGAGGCGGCCGCGCGCGACCTCGGCTATCCCGACCGGCCGGTCTGCTTCAAGCCGGTCTTCTCGTCGGGCTCGCGCGGCTTCCGGATCCTCGACCCGACGGTCGACCGCGCGCACCAGCTCCTGAACGAGCGTCCCGGGTCGGTGGCGATGCGGCTCGAGGAGGCGGTCGAGCTCCTGCCCGACGAGGGCGGGCCGGATCTGCTCGTGATGGAGCTCGCGACGGGCGGCGAGCGGACGATCGACGGGATCGCGGACGGCGAGCGCGTCGTCCTCGGCCATCCGAAGACGCGCGAGGCGATGCGCGCCGGGCTCGCGATGTACTTCGTCACGCTCGAGGACGAGGCCCTGATGGAGACCGCCGACCGGCTCGTCGCCGAGCTCGCGATCGAGCACTTCTTCAACATCCAGCTCGTCGGCGAGCACGTGATCGAGATCAACCCGCGGATCTCCACGATCGTCTACCAGGACGACCTGAACCTGCCCTACCTCGGCGTCAAGCGGGCGCTCGGCGAGATCTCGGACGAGGAGCTCGTGGCGCTGCGCGGGCGCGTGCGGCCGGGCAGGACTGCGCTCCGCTACTTCGACCAGGTCGAATGGGACGCCTGAGCTAGCGGTCGATCGAGTTGTACTTCCGGACGGCGAGCGGGGCGAAGACGACGAGCAGCCCGACCGTCCAGACGATCGAGAGCAGGATCGCGTGCTCGCCCGGGAAGCCGGACGTGAACGGGTTCGGGTTCCCGAACAGCTCGCGGGTCGCGGCCGTGAGCGCGCTGAACGGGTTCCACTCGGCGATCGGCTGCAGCCAGTCCGGCAGCGTCTCGGTCGGGACGAAGGCGTTCGAGAGGAACGTGAGCGGGAAGATGATCAGGAAGCCGAGCTGCTGCCCGACCTCGACCGACGGCACGAGCAGGCCGATCAGGACGCCGATCCAGGCCATCGCGAAGGTGAAGAAGAGCATCAGCGCCACCGCGAGCAGGAAGTCGCCGACGTTCGTGTGGACGCGCCAGCCGACGACGAGGCCCGTCGCCATCAGGACGACGAGGATGCCCGCGTTGTAGACGACGTCGGAGACGGTGCGGCCGCTCAGCACCGCGGAGCGCGCCATCGGGAGCGAGCGGAAGCGGTCGATCAGGCCCTTCGCCAGGTCGTCGGTCATCGCGATCGCCGTCGTGATCGACGCGAAGCCGAGCGTCTGGATGAAGATCCCCGGCATCAGGTACTCGCGGTAGGAGCCGCCGCCCGGGAGCGGGATCGCGCCGCCGAAGACGTACGCGAAGAGCAGCACGAACATGATCGACTGGAGGATCGCGAAGATCGCGAGCTCCGGGATCCGCGGCACCCGCTTCAGGTTCCGCCAGGTCATGATCAGGCCGTCGTTGACCGCTGCCTGGACGCCGCTCATGCCGCTTCCTCGCTCGGCAGCTCCTCGGCGGCGTGGCCGGTGAGCGAGAGGAAGACGTCGTCGAGCGTCGGCCGGCGGAGCGCGATGTCGTCGATCGCGATCGACGCCTCTCCGAGCCGGCGCACGACCTCCACGAGCTGCGCCGCGCCGCCGTCGGCCGCGATCGTGAGCCGCCGCGTGTGCTCCTCGGCGGTCGACTGGCCGTCGGGTGCGAGGAGCTGGGCGGCCCGGCTCAGGTTCCCGAGCTCGTGCACGACCACCTCGATCCGCTCGCCGCCCACCTGCGACTTCAGCTGGTCGCTCGTCCCGCTCGCGATGATCCTGCCCTTGTCGACGACCGCGATCTCGTTCGCGAGCTCGTCGGCCTCCTCCAGGTACTGCGTCGTCAGGAGGAGCGTCGCGCCCTCGCGGACCTGCGCCCGGATCACGTCCCACATCCCGAGCCGGCTGCGCGGATCGAGCCCGGTCGTCGGCTCGTCGAGGAACAGGAGGCGCGGCCGGCCGATCAGCGCGCTGGCGAGATCGAGCCGCCGCCGCATCCCGCCCGAGTAGGTCTTCGCGACCCGGTCGGCGGCCTCGTCGAGGAGGAAGTGCTCGAGCAGCTCGTCGGCACGGGCTCTCGCCTCGGCGTTCGAGAGCTGGTAGAGGCGGCCGAACATCCAGAGGTTCTCGCGGCCGGTCAGGTTCTCGTCGATCGCCGCGTACTGGCCGGAGAGGCCGATCGCGCGGCGAACCGCCTGCGCGTCGCGGACGATGTCGAGCCCCGCCACGCGCGCGGTTCCCGCGTCCGCGCGCAGCAGCGTGGCGAGGATCCGCACCGTCGTCGTCTTGCCGGCGCCGTTCGGGCCGAGCAGGCCGAGCACGGTTCCCTCCTCCACCTCGAGGTCGACCCCGTCGAGCGCGCGCACCTCGCTCCGGCGGGAGCGGTAGATCTTCACGAGCCCCTCGGCCTCGATCACTGCCATCCCGGCAGGCTACGCGACGCCCGTATCCTCGCCCGCGATGAGCGATCCGCGCCGGCTCCGCGTCGTCCATTGCCCCGTGAACACGGCCGGCGTGCCGTGGGCGAACGTCCAGGCGCTGCGGGCGCGCGGCGTCGACGCGCGCCTCGTCGTCTTCGAGCGCTACAGGCTCCATCCCGAGGCGGACTGGTCGCTCGAGATCCCGAGTAACAGTCGGTTGCTCGGAAGGCAGGCGCGGCAGTGGGCTGCGTTCGCGCGCTTGCTCCCGCGCACCGACGTCTTCCACTTCGTCTTCGGGCTGACGCTCGTGCCCCAGTCGCTCCAGTTCCCGCTCCTTCGCGCCGCGCGGAAGAAGTCGGTGATGCACTACCTCGGCTCGGACATCCGCGGCAAGACGTCCCGAGCAGCTCGCCTACGGGCGCAAGGCGGACGCCCAGATCGTGGGCTCCTACGACGCGATCCGCTGGGTGCCCGAGGCGGACGTGATCCCGCCGGGAATCGACCTGGCGCGGATCGAGCCGGCGGCGCCCTCGGACCGCACGCGGCCGCTGATCGTCCACGCTCCCTCGCACCGCGGCCGGAAGGGAACCGAGCACGTGCTCGCGGCGTGCGAGGGGCTCGATGCGGACGTCGAGCTCGTCGAGGGCCTGCGCACGACGAGGCGTTCGAGCGCTACCGAGCCGCCGACATCGTGGTCGACCAGCTGAACGCCGGCTGGTACGGCCTCTTCGCGATCGAGGCGATGGCGCTCGGCAAACCGGTCGTCACCTTTCTCCACGAGGAGGCGGTGCGCCGCACCGAGGACGCGTTCGGCGTCCGGGTCCCGATCGTGAGCGCGACGAAGGAGACGCTGCGCGAGCGGCTGCGAGAGCTCGTCGCCTCCGCCGACGAGCGCCGCCGGATCGGCGCGGCCTCGCGCGCCTACGTCGAGCGGGTGCACGACCTCGAGCGGGCGACCGACCGCCTGCTCGCTCTCTACGCTCGTCTCTGATGACCTCGCTCGGCGCCCAGATGCGCAGGCTCGGCAGGCACTCGGCGATCTACGGGCTCGGCGGAATCGTCTCGCGCGTGATCGCCGTCTTCCTGCTCCCGCTCTACACGCGCTACCTCGAGCCGGCCGACTTCGGCGCCGTCGGTCTCCTCGTCGGCCTCTCCGCGGTCGTCGTCACGATCTTCAGAGCGGGCATCTCGAGCGCCTTCTTCCGCTTCTACTTCGACGCGAAGGACACCGCCGGGCGGCTGCTCGTGCTCCGCACGTCGTTCTGGTTCACGATGGCCAGCGCGACCGCGGCGCTCGTGGCCGGAGTGCTGCTCGCGGAGCCGCTCGCCGACCTGCTCCTGCTCGAGGACGCGAACCTCGTCCGCGCCGCCTTCGTCGGGATCTGGGCGCAGATGAACTACGAGCAGCTGACCGCGCTCTTCCGCGTCGAGGAGCGCTCGACCCTCTTCGTGCTGGCGAGCCTCGTCAACATCGCGATCACGATCGCAACCACGCTCGTGCTCGTCGTCGGCTACGACCAGGGCGCGCTCGGCGTGATCGTGGGCAACTTCGTCGGCACGCTCGCCGTCTACCTCGCGCTCCTCGGCTACCGGCGGGCGCAGCTCGGGCTCCAGCTCTCCCGGCCGCTGCTGCGGGAGATGAACCGCTTCGGGATCCCGCTCGTCCCGTCGGCGCTCGCGCTGATCGGGCTCAGCTTCGGCGACCGCTTCTTCCTGAACGAGCTCGTCGGCCCGGCGGAGGTCGGGCGCTACGAGCTCGGTGTCCGGATCGCCTCGGCGATGGTGTTGCTGATCACCGCCTTCCGGATGGCCTGGCCCGCGTTCGCCTACTCGATCGAGGACGACGACGAGGCGAAGCGCACCTACGCCTTCGTGCTCACCTACCTCGTGGCGGTCGCATCGTGGCTCGCGCTCGCGCTCGGCCTCCTCTCGCCGTGGCTCGTGCGGCTCCTGGCGACGCCTGAGTACTACGAGGGTGGACGGGTGGTCGCGCTCCTCGCCTTCGGCGCGGTGGCGTTCGCCGGCTACATCGTGATCGCGATCGGCGTCGGGCGCGCGAAGCGGACGCAGTTCAACTGGGTGATCACGGGTGGCGCCGCCGCGCTCAGCGTCGTCCTCAACCTCCTGCTCGTGCCGCGCTACGAGTTGATCGGCTCGGGAATCGCCGCGGCGAGCGCGTACACGGCGATGTTCCTCGGCATGGCCTGGTGGGCGCAGCGCGTGTTCCCGACGCCGTATCAGTGGCGGCGTGTCGCGACCGCTGCGGGCGGTGCGATCGCCCTGACCGTGCTCGGCAAGCTCGTCGACGTGCCACTCGCGGTCGCGCTCGCCCTCGTCGCCGCGTACCCGCTCGTCCTGCTTCTCCTCGGCTTCGCGCTGCCGGCCGAGCGGGCGCGGCTCCGTTCTACACTGCGGGGGGGCATGAAGGTCGTGTTGCAGGGCCGACTTGCCCAGGCGGCCGGGAAGTACGGGGAGCACGCTCCGATGGCCGCCGTCTGCTGCAACGCCTGCCGAACCTGCGCGACGACGAACGTCGCGGCGCTCGGTGTGGCCGCCGTCGGCGGAGCGGTCGCCGGCCTCGCTCGCCTCAGCCGGCGATCAGGCCCGTCGCATACATGACGGCGATCCCGGCGAGGAAGCCGCCGATCGCCCAGCCGGAGCGGAAGCCGGCCGGATCGCGCCGCAAGACGTAGCGCCCGACCTCGACGACGACCTCGAACGCCGCCCCGGCCGCCGCGCCGAAGAAGAGCACCGCCAGGACGTCGTTCGCGACGAAGCCGCCGATCCAGGCGCCGAGGATCGCAGGCCCGCCCGCGACCAGGGCGAGCAGCGCGAGCCGCGTCCAGGGCAGCGCTACCCCCTCGTCGGCCGCCGGCGCCGCGATCCCGAGGCCCTCGGTGATGTTGTGAACCATGAAGCCGACGATCAGGAACGAGCCGAGCGTGAGCTGGCCGAAGGCGAACGACGTTCCGATCGCGAGCCCCTCGCCGAGGTTGTGGACGCCGATCCCGATCGCGACGAGCAGCGCCAGCGCCGCCCCGCCGACCACTCCACCGCTACCGGAAGCGGAGAACCGAGCCGAGAGAAAGGTCATCGTCAGGTAGCTGAGCGCGACTCCGAGCAGCACGAGCCCCGGGCCGCCGAACGCACCGGGTACGGCGGCCTGGAGCGCGAACGCCTCGAAGAGCGCCTCGACGCCGAGGAAGGAGAGGAGTCCGGCGGTCAGCGCCATGAACGCCGTCAGCCACTCCTGACGCGCTCGCCGCAGCGACGGCAGCCAGAGGAGGCCGAGCCCGACCGGAAGCACGCCGACGAGGAAGCCGATGATCGCGTAGCCGAGCACCGACGAGCCGTCGAGGCTGGGTGTCTCGACCGCGGCCGGAATCTCCTCGATCGTCTCGATCCCCGTGGAGCTCGTGATCCCGACCGTGATCGGATCGTCCTCCACCCACTCGAACGGGATCACGACCGTGCTCGAGCGGAGCCGGCCGAGGGTCGCGTCGCCGTCGACGTCGAACGGGACGATCGCGTCGTCGACCGTGACCGAGGCGATCGTCAGGTCGTCCGTCTGCGGGTTCGTCACCCGGACGCGGATCTCGCCGGGCTCGAACTCGACCCGCCGGACGTCGAACTCGTCGGGCTGGGGCGGGTTCTGCCCGATCAGGTCGACGAGCGACGAGCCCTTCGCAACGAAGGCGCCGACCACAAGCGCGAGGAGCACGATCGGGAGCAGCGCCCACAGCCGCCAGCTCAGCTCGCCGCGCCGTTTCGCAGCCCGGGCCTCCATCACTCGACCACGTTGAAGAAGCCCATCCAGCCGAGCTCCGTGAACTCCGACTGGTGCGCGTGGAACATGTGCAGGCCGGTGTGCGCGAAGTCGATCTCGAGCACGCCGCGCTGGCCCTGGCACTGCATCACCGTGTCGGTGTACTCCCAGTTCTCGCCCGTGCCGGTCGGCTGGTAGCGGAAGAAGTCGGCATGGAGATGGAACGAGTTGATCAGGTCGAACTCGGTCAGGTTGACGAGGTAGATCCGCACGAGCTCGGAGCGCTTGACCACGATCGGGTACTTGGCGTAGTAGAAGCTCCGGCCGTTGACCGTGTAGAAGTTGTTCCCGCCGTCGGCGTCGGTGTCGTAGCCGTTCATCACCATCACGAGCTCCTGCGCCGGCGGGCGCGGCTCCTTCGGATCGATGATGAACGCGCCGTAGAGCCCCTTGTGGATGTGCTTCTTGAGCGGGGTCGAGTGGCAGTGGTAGAGCTGCAACGCGGCGGGCGTGGCCGGGAACTCGTAGGTGAACTGCGCCGCCGGGCGGGACGATCTCGAAGACGCCGTCCATGTTCGTCGGATGGATCCCGTGGAAGTGGATCGTGTGCGGGTGCGAGCCCTGGTTGACGAGCCGGACCCGCAGGATGTCGTCCTCGGTCGCCCGGATCACAGGCCCGGGGATCGTCCCGTTGTACGTCCAGGCGGGGAAGAAGACACCCGGCGCGATCTCGACGTCCTTGTCGATCGCCCGGAGCGTGTACTCGCGCACACGTCCGGGCTCGTGCGGGAGCGCGGGCGGTGGATAGAGCAGCGCGTCGAGGTCGTTCGGCCCGCCGACCGCCGGCGCCTGCGCGCCGAGCATCGCGGCGTGGCCGAGCGCGCGGTGGTTGTGGACGTGGCCCTCGAGCCGGCGGTCCGCCGCGGTCGCAGATCCGTCGAGGGCGAGCTTCCCCACGAGCGGCGCGGCGACGAGCGGGGCGGCGCCGGCGAGGAGTCGGCCGCGAGTGAGTTTAGCCACGGCTAAACCTTACCTGGTCGTCGCGGCCGAGCGGTTTCGAGCGTAGGGTGCCGTCGATGGGAGAGCCCCTCACCAACCCGGAGCCCACGCCGTCGATGAAGCCCTCGCGGTCGCTCGGCGCGCGCCAGGTGCGCGCGCTCGCCCATCCGCTCCGGATGCGGATGCTGGACTCGCTCCGGGACGGGCCCGCGACCGCCTCGATGCTCGCGCGCGACCTCGGCGAGTCGAGCGGCGCGACGAGCTACCACCTCCGGGCGCTCGAGGCGGCGGAGCTCGTGCTCGAGGACCTGAGCCGCCGCAAGGGCCGCGAGCGCTGGTGGATGCGGAACCCGGCGCGCTCCGGCCTGATCTCCAGCGTCCCGGCGGACGACGCCGAGTACGGCGCGGCGCTGGCGCAGCTCGAGAGCGTGATCCTCTCCCGTGACGAGGAGGCCCTCGACCGCTACCTGGCGGCCCGGGAGAGCTACAGCGAGGAGTGGCAGGAGTCGGCCTTCATCGGCGGCTGGATGGCCTACGCGACCCGCGAGGAGGTCGAGGAGCTCTCCGCGCACGTCGTCCAGTGGCTGAACGCCCGCCGCCGCCCCGGCGAGCAGCGACCGAAGGACGCCGTGCTCACCTACGTCACCTACCGCGCGATCCCCCAGCAGCCACCGACCGGCTGAAGCGCGGCTAGGGAAGCGGCACGAAGCTGAACTCGGGGCGGGCGCCGAGCTCGCGCGTGTCGCCGCTCCGCGGATCGAGGTCGGCGGGCGAGAACGTCGGCTCGATCGTCACCTCGACCCGGAAGGGCACGGTTGCCGGGATCAGGAACGGGGTCGCCTTGCACTGGTGGACGACCCCGCGGCGCTCCTGGAGGACGCGTCCGATCGCCGGCTGCTTCTGCGGCCCGACGACCACCGTCCCGACCCTGACGGTCACGCGACCCGGCTTGTCGGGCCCGCAGGAGGCCACGCGCGAGAGCACGATCTTCGCGAAGCCGCGTTGCGAGCCGGGTGACGCGTACTGGTTGAAGGCCGCGGACCCGCTCATCCAGCCGTCGCCCGTGATCCCGCCCCGCGCGGAGGTCAGGCGGAGCGGGCCGTCGAGCCGGTAGAGCTGCATCGACCCGTGCGGCTCGCCGACCTTGGTGCCGACCAGGTCGGCGTCGTTCTCGGCCACCACCCAGCGGTAGCCGGGATCGGGCGAGAGGGTTCCGTCGGCGGCACCGAGGTTCGGCGTCAGCGTCGGGCCCAGGCCCCGGCGCCGAGCCGTCGAGACTCCAGACCTGCTTCAGGGACCGGTTCCAGAACTCGAGCAGGTGGATCCCGTTCGCGTCGTCGACCGCGTCGCCGAGGAAGAGCGCCGGCTCCCCGCCGGTCGCGCGATCGAGCCAGTCGACGGGTTGCGGCGCGTTCCCGTGCAGGCGCTGCGAGAAGTCGTTCTGCCCCGCCGCGGCGTAGATCTCCGCGGTCAGGTTCCAGCCGACGACGAGCGCGCCGGTCGTGGCGGCGAGCACGGCCGCCCGGCGCCCGCCGACGAAGCTCCGGGCCACGAGCAGTGCGACGGAGAGCAGGAGGACGACGACGAGCGCGTGCTCGATCCGCTCCCCGTCCCAGGCCCAGTTCCGGTTCGGCAGCGCCGCGATCGCCAGGCCGGGAGCGTCGTAGTAGGGGTACTTGTCCAGCTCGAACGGGGTCGTCAGGAGGACGTAGAGCGCGACGAGCGCGGTCACGCCGATCACGCCGAACCTCCTCCCCGGCCGCTCGAGCAGCAGCGCGGTCCCGGCGAGGAGGAGCGGCGCGACGTAGATCAGGTTCCGCTCGACGGTGACCGTCGCGAACTCGGTCGAGATGTACGCGGCCTTGACGGCCGTGTAGAAGCCGAACGTGAAGAGCGCGGCCAGGGAGGTGAGCACGAACGCGCGCACGTTCCGGTCCGGATCCCGGCGTCGCGTGAGGATCGCGGTGAGCCCGGCGACGAACGGCAGCACGCCGAGCCCGATCACGAGCGAGCCGAGCGCGCGCAGGCCGTAGTCGAACATGCGCTCCTTGTAGAAGCCCGTGGCGCGGTACCACTCCTCCGACCGGTGGCCGAGGAACGCGCTGAGCGCGAGCGCGGCGAGGATCCCCAGCAGGACGACCCCGACGTAGTCGCCGCGTGTCCACTTCTTCCGCGCCCGACGGAACGCGGGGCGCTCCCAGTACGCGAGGGCGAGCGCGAGCGCGAGGACGGGGATCAGGATCGCAAGTTGCGCCCGGACGAGGGTCGCGCCGGCGCAGACGGCTGCCGCGAGCGCGATCGTCCAGCCCGTCGGCCGCGCCAGCGCCCGCGCGATCAGCCACAGCGCGGTGGTCGCGACGGGGTAGGCGAGCGGCTCCTCGACGAGGAACGGGGCGTAGGCGAGGGCCGGGATGGCCGCCGACGCGACCGCCGCGCCGAGCGCCCACGGCTTCGAGACGATCGTCCGGGCGAGCGCGTAGGCGGGGAAGATCGTCGCCGTCATCACGAGCACGCCGATGAACTTCGCGGCCTCGTAGGCGCTCGCCGTGTCGTCGATCCACCATGCGGGGGCGACGAGGAAGGAGTACAGCGTCTGGAAGCCGTAGGGGACGCCGCGGCGGGCGGCCTCGCCGGTGTCCGCGATCGCCCGGGAGATCTGGCCGAGCTCGAGCTCGTCGGTGAAGATCGTCGGCGAGTCGCGCTGGGTCGCCTGCCAGGCGTAGAGGCAGCAGAGCAGGAGGTACGCGAGCACGAGCGGCAGCGCCGCGACGGCACGGTCGAGCGGCCGCCGGCTGGCGGTCGCGGCGGGGCGCGCGGCTTTCACTCCGCGATCGCCTCGACCAGGCTCTGCGGCGCCGTCGTCGTGTCGCGCCGGACGAAGCGGCACGGCACGCCCGCGCCGGTGCAGGCGTCGAGCACCGGCTGGAGCCGCTCGACTGGAGCATCGGGGATCGAGACGAGCACCTCGTCCGTGTCGGGCACGAACCGGGCCGCGTCGTCGAGGTTGCCGATCACCACGACTCCCTGGATCCGGCGCCGCCGCAGCTGCAGGTTGTCGTCGAGGAAGCCGATCGCCCGCGCTCCGGCTGTCTCCTGGAGCTCGCGCGCGAGACTGCGGCCCGAGCGGCCGGCCCCGACGACCAGCACGCGCCGGCCGCCGCGATCGCGGAGCTGCGGCAGCGCGCGAAGGACGAGCCGCGACGCCGAGACGAGGACGAAGCAGAGGAGGGCGTCGACGACGAAGATCTCCCAAGGGAACTCCTTCAGCGGCCGCGTCGCCGCCAGGAGGCCGAGGGCGACCGGCGCCGAGACGAACGTCGCGGCCGCGATCGAGGCCAGGTCGCGAGCGCCGGCGTAGCGCCAGATCCGCCGGTAGACGTTGAAGCCGACGAAGGCGACGTAGCGGGTGCCGAGCAGGATGGGCAGCGCCGCGACGAAGACCTCGCGCTGGTAGCCGGTGCCCAGCCCGTCGACGAAGAGCAGGTAGGCGACGCTGAACGAGAGGAGGATCGCGGCGAAGTCGGTCACGACCTCGACGAGCCGCCGCGTCTGGAGGAGCGCCGGCGACGCGCTCGCGTCGTGCTCGCCCCGGCGGTGGCGCTCCTCGAGGTCGGCGAGGACGCTCGCGAACTGGACGAGCAGGACGAAGGTCAGGAGGACGCCGACGATCGTCACCCGCGGCTCGTCGAGGATGTTGTAGGCGACCCCGGTTGCGCCGATCGCGGTTGCGACGGCGGCGAGGAGCACCACGGCCCTCGTCTCGGACATCCCGTAGTAGACGAGCCGGTGCGAGGTGTGGTCGCGGCCGCCCTGGGTGACGGGCCGTCGCTCGAGCAGCCGGACGACCGTCACGAGCGTCGTGTCGAGGATCGGGACCGCGAGGACGAGGAGTGGCAGGAGGATCGTCGTCACGGTGGTGCCGGCGACCTTCCAGCTCGAGGAGAGCGCAAGGGAGGCGAGCGCGAAGCCGAGCACCTGGCTCCCGGAGTCGCCCATGAAGACGGCGGCCGCACGGCCCGGCCGCAGGTTGAACGGGAGGAAGCCGACGCAGGCCGCGCCGAGCGCGAGCGCGAGCACGAGTGCGACCGTGTTCGGGTGCTCGGTCACCGCGTCGAGCGCGTAGTACGCGCAGGCGATCGCGGCGAGCGTGGCCGCGAGCCCGTCCATGTTGTCGAGCAGGTTGAAGGCGTTCGTGATCCCGACGAGCCAGACGAGCGCGATCGTGGTCGCCAGGATGTCGTTGTCGACGATCTCGACCGAGAGGCCGCTCGCCAGGACGATCGCCGCTGCGCCGAACTGCGCGCCGAGCTTCGCGACCGGGCTCAGGGTGAAGAGGTCGTCGGCGAGCCCGGCGGCGAAGAGCAGGGTGCAGCCGGCGAGCACGCCGAGCAGCTCGGAGCTCGCGTCGACCGCGCCGACTGCGATCGCGAGCAGGATCCCGGCGGCGAAGCCGAGGAAGATCCCGACGCCGCCGAAGCTCGGGGTCGCGTTCTGGTGCCAGCGCTCGCCCGACGGCATCGCGACCAGCCGCCCACCGCCGAGCCGCGCGCCGAGCGCGGTGCGAAGCAGGGTCCAGAGGACGAGGGCTGCGACGGGAAAGGCCGCAATCGCGACGGCAGCGCTCACAGGCGGACAGGGTACGCCCGTGCTGTTAAGGCCGTATGTGCAGGCACGCGACCTAGACTAAATCCCCGGGTGGCTACCTACCTCGATCTCTACCGCTACCGCGAGCTCTTCGGGAGCCTCTTCCGGCGCGACCTGCGCGCGAAGTACAAGGGCTCCGCGCTCGGCCTCCTCTGGTCGCTCGCGCACCCGCTGCTCCTGATGCTCGTCTACCTGCTCGTCTTCAGCGTGATGCTGAAGATCCAGGCGGCCGACTACGACCACTACTGGCTCTTCCTCCTCGCCGGCCTGCCGGTCTGGGTCTTCTTCTCGACCTCGCTCCAGGCGGCCTCGCGCAGCCTGATCGAGAACGCCAACCTGATCCGCAAGGTCCGGTTCCCGCGCCAGCTCGTGCCGCTCTCGATCGTCGCCACGCAGCTCGTCAGCTTCGGCGTGATGCTGGCGATCGTGATCGCGCTCAGCCTGGTCTACGTGCCCGAGGCGCGCGACACCGTCTGGCTCTCGATCCCGCTCGCCGCGCTCGCCGTGTGTCTCGTCACCGGGGTCGCGCTCGCGGTCGCCTCGCTGAACGCGCTCTACCGGGACGTCGAGCATCTCGTCGCGGCGCTGCTCCTGCCCTGGTTCTTCCTCACCCCGATCCTCTACTCGCTCGACAACATCCCGGGCGTGAGCGACTACCCGCTCCTGATCGACTTCGTCCACTACGTCAACTTCCTGACGCCCGCGGTCGAGGCGGTGCGCGACCCGATCTTCTTCGGCGAGCCGCCCGCGACCGGCGACGCGATCTACCTCGCCGTCTCGGCAGTCGTCGCGCTCGCGCTCGGCTCGTTCGTCTTCACCCGCGTGGACGATCGCGTCGCGGTCGAAGTGTGACCGCGATCCTGCCGTCGAAGAGCCAGGGGTCGACGCCCGGAACGTAGGCGGGGAGGCCGAGGAGCTCGGTCGGTGCGCCCTCGAGCAGCGAGGGGAGCAGCAGCGGCTGCGCGAAGCCGGGATTGCGGCCGCCGCCCGGCGCCCATGGTCGCAGTGCCCTGTCGCGGCTCACGATCGAGCCGCCGACAGCGACGAAGCCCTCCTCGTGCGCGTCGAGGAGCCGCCGCGACCAGTCCGGGAGCGGGAACCGCTCCCCCGACGAGGTGGGCAGTCGCGACGGGATCGTTCTCGGACCGGAGGCTCCTCCTGGGCTGCGAGCGCTGCGGACGTCTCCTCGTCGCCGCCGCCGTGAACGACGACAGCAAGCCTGCGCGCGTCGATCCGCGGCCGCACGTCGACCGGCAGCTCGAGCGGCGAGGAGCCGATCTCGGCGAACCAGAAGCGGTACTCCTCGACGAGGTCGAACGCGAGCCGGTAGGGGCCGGGCGGCTGGGGGACGCCGAGCTCGACGGCGAGCTCCACCGTCTCGCCGGGCTCGACGGACCGGACGAAGGCCGTGCGCGGGCCGTCCCAGACGATCGGGTTGCCGCGGTCGTCGAGCCAGTGGTAGGAGAGCTGGACGCCCGCCTCGTCCCGCGAGCGCCAGGCCGCCGAGCCCGCGTTCTCGAGCCGGATCCGCGCCGTGCTGCGCGTGCCGGCCCGCAGCTCCGGCAGCTCGTGCGCGAGCCAGCGCACTGCGAGCGGTCCCGCCGGGACGTGGTGCTCGCCGACTCGCTGCATCACGAAGCTAGCCTACTGCCGTGTCCGAGCCCCTCCTCGACGAGCCGCTCCTCGTCCGCGCAGCCAGGCTCGAGCCGGTCGAGCGGACGCCCGTGTGGTTCATGCGCCAGGCCGGACGCTCGCTGCCCGAGTACCGCGAGATCCGGAAGACGCACACGCTCTTCGAGGTGTGCCGCGAGCCGGAGCTCTGCGCGGAGGTGACGCTGCAGCCGGTTCGCCGCCACGACGTCGACGCGGCCGTCCTCTTCGCCGACATCATGCTGCCGCTGCTCGGGATGGGCGTGGACGTCGAGCTCGTCGAGAACGTCGGCCCCGTGATCGCGCAGCCGATCCGGTCCCGGGCCGACGTCGAGCGGTTGACGACGCCCGACCCGGAGGACGCCGTCCCGTTCATCCTCGAAGCCGTGCGGATCGTCCGCCGGGAGCTCCGTCCCGATCAGGCGGTGATCGGCTTTTGCGGCGGCCCGTTCACGGTCGCGGGCTACCTGATCGAGGGCAAGCCGAGCCGGGAGTTCCTCCAGGTGAAGCGGCTGATGTACGCGGAGCCCGCCGTCTGGCACGCGCTGATGGAGAAGCTGACGGTCGTCTTCTCGTCGTACGTCCAGGCCAAGGTGCGGGCCGGCGCCGACGTGATCCAGCTCTTCGACTCCTGGGTCGGCGCGCTCTCTCCCGCGGACTACGAGGAGTTCGTCCAGCCGTACTCGGCCAGGATCCTGAGCGCGGTCGACTGCCCGACGATCCACTTCGGCACCGGCACCGCGACGCTCCTGCGCCAGATGGCCGACGCGGGCGGCGACGTGATCGGGCTCGACTGGCGGATCCCTCTCGACTGGGGCTGGGAGGTCGTGGGCGACGACCGCGGCGTCCAGGGGAACCTCGACGGCGCCCTCCTCTTCGGCCCCTGGGACCGCGTCGAGCGCGCGACCCTCGACGTGCTCGCGCGGGCGGCGGGCCGGCCGGGCCACATCTTCAACCTCGGCCACGGCGTCATGCCGGACACCGATCCCGACGTGCTCGGCCGCCTGCGCGCGCTCGTGCACGAGCAGACCGCCCGCGTTCCCGCATGACCCGCGTTCCCGCATGAGCGGCGGTGCCGCGGTCGTCCTGATGGCGTACGGGTCGCCGGGCCGGATCGAGGACGTGCCCGCGTACTACGCCGACATCCGCGGAGGCCGGCCGATCCGGCCGGAGCTGCTCGAGGACCTGGTCGCCCGCTACCGGCGGCTCGGGATCGAGGAGTCGAATCCGCTGAACGAGATCACCGAGGCGACCCGCGCCCGGCCTGGAGGCCGAGCTCGGCCTGCCCGTCTTCACCGGGATGCGCCACTGGCAGCCGCGAATCGCGGAGGCCGCGGAGCGGGCGCTCGCCGGCGGGGCGAGGACGATCGTCGGGCTCGTGCTCGCCCCCCACTACTCGTCCCTCTCGATCGAGAAGTACCGCGGGCTTCTCGTCGAAGCGATCGGCGACCGCGCGGAGCTGCGCTTCGTCGAGCGCTGGGGCGAGGACCCCGGCTTCGTCGCCCTCCTCGCCGAGCGTCTCGTAACAGTCTGTGACAAGGCTTCGCACGTCGTCTTCACCGCGCACTCGCTCCCCGCCCGGATCGTTGCCGAGGGCGACCCCTACGTGGACGAGCTGAACGCGACCGCCGAGGCCGTGGCCGGGCTCGCGGGGCTCGACGACTGGTCGTTCTCGTTCCAGAGCGAGTCGCCGACCGGTGAGCCCTGGCTCGGCCCCGACATCCTCGACCACCTCGACGCGCTGGCCGCGCAGGGCGTCCGAGACGTCGTGCGTCTGCCCAGTCGGGTTCGTCGCCGACCATCTCGAGATCCGCTGGGATCTCGACACCGAGGCCGTCGAGCGGGCGCAGGAGCTCGGGATCGCGCTTCGCCGGATCGAGATGCCGAACGCCGACCCGGCCTTCGTGCGCGTGCTCGCGGGCTTGGTTCAGCAGGCCCTCGCTGTACCGTCAGAGGCGTGAGAACGGGAGAGATCCGCGTCGAGACGGCCTCGCGCCGCTTCCGCGTGCACGCGCGCGAGGCGCGGACGCTGAAGGAGCTCTTCGTTCTCCGCGGCCGCACCGAGCCGACGGACGTCTGGGCGCTGCGCGACGTCTCGCTCCACGTCCAGCCGGGAGAGGCGGTCGGCCTGATCGGCCGCAACGGCTCGGGCAAGTCCACGCTGCTGCGCCTGATCGCGGGGATCATCAAGCCGACCTCGGGCAGCGTCGCGGCGGGCGGCCGGATCGGCTCGCTGCTCGAGCTCGGCGCCGGCTTCCACCCCGACTTCAGCGGGCGCGAGAACGTCTTCCTGAACGGCGCCATCTACGGGCTCCGCAAGGCCGAGATCCGCGAGCGCTTCGACGAGATCGTCGCCTTCGCGGAGCTCGAAGACGCGATCGACCGGCCGGTGCGGACGTACTCGTCCGGGATGTACATGCGGCTCGGCTTCGCGATCGCCGCGCACCTCGACGCCGACGTGCTCCTGCTCGACGAGGTCTTCGCGGTCGGGGACGAGGCCTTCCAGCGCAAGTGCTTCGGGAAGATCTTCGAGTTCAAGCAGCGCGGCGGCACGATCGTCTTCGTCTCGCACGACGCGACGCAGGTCGAGCGCCTCTGCGAGCGGGCCGTGCTCCTGCGCGACGGCGGCGTCGAGCTCTCGGGCCCGACCCACGACGCGCTCGTCCGCTACCGGCGCGTGCTCGCCGCCGAGTCCGATCCCGCCGAGCGCGCCGCCGGCCTGCGCGAGTGGGGAACAGGCGAGGCGACGATCGCGTCAGCCGAGCTCGTCGGCGCGGGCGGCGAGGAGCGGCGGCAATTCCTCGCCGGCGAGCCGTTCTCGCTCCGGCTGCGGATCGAGGCGGCCGCGGCGGTCGAGGCGCCGACCCTCCAGCTCGAGCTCCGCGACGACGGCGGCCTGCTCGTCGCCTCCGAGCTCGTCGACACGGCGACCCTCGGCTGGGAGCCGGGGGCCGGCGAGCGCCTCCTGCGCTTCGACGTCCAGAGCCTGCCGCTCTCCGACGGGCGCTTCCACCTCCGGCTCGGGCTGAGCGACTCGTCGGGCGAGCGGCTCCTCCACTGGCTCGACGACGCGCTCGGCTTCCTCGTCTACCCCTCCGGGGACGAGCGAGGTGTCGTGCGCCTGGAAGGGAGCTGGACGCTCGAGCAGAAGTCCCCAAAGCGAATGAGCGAGGCCCAGTGAGCACGCGCACCTGTCCCGAGTGGCCGACGCTGATGGAGATCGCGCCGGACCTCCAGTTCAAGCACTACACCGTCGCCGAGGCGCAGCTGCCCGTCGAGGTCCTGACGACGATCACGCACGTCTCGCTCTCGGACGTCGCCATCTGCTGCGATCTCGAGCACCACGTCTTCTACGCCGAGCACACGGAGCCCGAGGTGGCCGAGGCGCTCCGCGCGACCCACTGGTTCGACGTGCGCGAGTACGGCGGGCGCGCCCCGGGCGCTACGGACGCCTAGCTCGCAGCTCCGGGAGCGAGAGCGTGTTGAGGACGTCGCCCCGCCGGGCGCCGCCGCGCCGCGCCGTCGCGACCGAGAGCGCCATGTTCCCGAGCCCGCGCGTGGAGTGGGCGTCGGTCGAGCAGACGATCCTCACGCCGGCTGCAAGCGCCTCGCGCACGTGCAGGCCGGAGAGGTCGAGCCGGTCGGGGAGCCCGTTCACCTCGAGCGCGACGCCCGTCTCGAGCGCGACCTCGAAGACGCGGTCGAGATCGAGGGCGTTCTCCGGCCTGTGGTTCAAGATCCGGCCCAGCGGATGCGAGAGACACGCGCCGGCCGGATGTCGCATCGCCTCGACGCACGCGCGCCGTCAGCTCGGCGCGGCTCGCTCGCTGGCCGGCGTGGAGGCTGATCTGCACCCACTCGAGCTCGGCGAGCACGTCGTCCGGGAGGTCGAGCGAGCCGTCGGGGAGGATGTCGCACTCGCTCCCACGCAGGATCCGGAAGGGCGCCAGCTCCTCGTTCGCCGCGGCGATCTCCTCGGCCTGGCGGCGCAGCCCGTCGGCGTCCAGCCCCTCGACCACGCGGACGGCCTTCGTGTGGTCGCAGATCGCGATGTACTCGTAGCCGAGCTCGCGGGCGGCGAGTCCGAGCTCGAGCACCGTCGCCTTTCCGTCCGAGGCCGTCGAGTGCATGTGCAGGTCGCCGCGGACGTCCTCCAGCTCGACGAGATCCGGCGGTGGGTCGTCTGCGTCCACCTCGCGCAGCTCCGGTGGGCGGAATGGACGCCCGAGCGCCGCGTATGCCTCCGCCTCGGTGGCGGCGTCGGGAAGCGGCTCGAGGCTCGCCACGTACTCCGGCGAGCCGGTCGCCCGGAGCAGCGCGGTCCCGAAGGTCTCCGGCGTCGCGGCGATCACCTCGACGGGGATCCCCTCGACGGTCACCCCGACGGCGCGGTCGTCCTCCCGCTCGAGCACGGAGACGATCTGCGGCAGCCGCTCGAGCCCGAGTAACAGTCTGTTGCTCGGCACCACGACGGCGAGGCGCGTCGAGAGGTCGCTGAAGCGGCGCGGATCCCCCGCCGGCTCGCCTCCGAGCGCCGCGGCGATCTCCCCGACGAGCGCGCGGGCGCGGTTCAGCGTCAGCCCGTGACGCGGGCGGAGCTCCCGGCTCAGCCCGGCGAGGCCCTCCCGGATCCGGGCCGCCGTCTTCGGGCCGATCCCCGGCACCTCCTCGAGCCGTCCGGCCTCGGCGGCCGCCCGCAGCTCGTCCAGGTTGCGCACGCCGAGCGTCGTTCCCGAGCTCGCGCATCCGCTTCGGCGAGAGCCCGAGCAGCCGGCCGACGGCGACGAGCTCGGGCATCACCTCGGCCTCGAGCTCCCGCAGCTCGGCGAGCTCGCCCGTCTCGACGAGCTCGCGGAGCCGCGCCTCGATCCCCGGGCCGACGCCCTTCAGCTCCCGCACCCTGCCGGCCCGGACGATCGCCCCGACGTCGGCCGGGGTCGAGCGGATCAGCTCGGCCGCGCGGCGGTACGCGCGCGTCGTGTAGAAGCCGGAGCCGTTCAGCTCGAGCAGCGCGGCGAATGCCTCCAGCCGCTCGGCAAGCGATGCGTTGTCCACCCGGGGATAGTCTCTCGTCACTCGTGGCGCCAATCGTGATCCCGTTTCGTGGCCTCGCCGGCAAGCAGCGGATCGACGCGCCGGAGGAGCTGCGCGAGCAACTCGCGCTGGCGATGCTCGGCGACGTCGTGAGCGCGTGCGTCGCCGCCGACCGCACGCTCGTCGTGACGCGCGACGAGGATGGAAGAGGGCTCGCGGACGAGCTCGGCGCCGAGCTCGTGGAAGACCCAGGGGGCGGCCAGGGGCCGGCGGTCGCGGCCGGCCTCGCGGAGCTGCCCGACCGGCCGGCGCTCGTCGTCAACGCCGATCTTCCCTGCGCGGTCGCGCGCGACCTGCGCACGCTCGCGGACGTCGCGGAGCGAGGCGCCTTCGGGATCGTCGAAGCCGAGGACGGGACGACGAACGCGCTCGCGCTGCCGCGGCCCAAGGTCTTCGCGCCGCTCTACGGGGCAGGCAGCGCCGCCCGGTTTCGCGACCATGCCCTCTCGCTGCGCTACGAGGTCTCGGATGCCGCGATCCCGAACCTCGTGGACGACGTGGACACGCGAGCCGATCTCGAGCGAGTGGCGCTGCGGGTGGGGCCTCGGACGCAGGCTGCGCTCGGAGCGCTGCGAGAGCTGTGAAGGTCGCGCTCCTCTCCGGCGGCGTCGGCGGCGCCCGGTTCGCACGGGGCCTGACGGCGGCGATCGACCCGGCCGACGTGACCGTGATCGGGAACGTCGGCGACGACCTCGAGGTGCTCGGGATGGCGGTCTCGCCGGATCTCGACAGCATCCTCTACGCGCTCGCCGGGCTGAACGACGAGGAGCGCGGCTGGGGCCGCGCGGACGAGAGCTGGAGCGCGCTCGAGACGGTCTCGGCGCTCGGCGGCGAGGACTGGTTCCGGCTCGGCGACCGCGATCTCGGCCTCCACCTCGTCCGGACGCAGGCGCTGCGAGCCGGCGAGCCGCTCTCGGCCGTCACCGCCCGCCTGGCTCGAGCCGTCGGGCTCGAGACGACGATCCTGCCCGCGACCGACGAGCGTCAGCGCACCTGGATCGACACGCCTGCGGGGAGCTTCCCCTTCCAGGAGTGGTTCGTGGCCCGCGGTCATCGGGACGACGTCGACGGGGTGCGTTTCGAGGGCGAGTGCGCGGCCGCGCCAGGCGTGCTCGAGGCGCTCGCCGAGGCCGAGGCGATCGTGGTCGCTCCGAGCAATCCCTACGTCAGCATCTGGCCGATCCTCGCCGTTCGCGGGATCCGCGAGGCGCTGGCCGCACGCGCCGTCCCGTGCATCGCGGTCAGCCCGCTCGTCGGCGGCCGGGCGGTCAAGGGGCCGGCCGATCGGATGCTCGCGCGCATGGCCGGGGGCACGTCGCCCGAGCACGTCGCCTCCTGCTATCCGGGGTTGCTCGACGCGCTCGTCGTCGACGAGTCGGACCCGGCCGGAGCGCTCGCGGTTCGGGCGGTCGTGACCCGGACGCTGATGACCGATCTCGCTTCGTCGCGCCGGCTGGCCGAGACCGTGCTGGCGGCCGCGTGAAGGTCGCCGTCGTCGGCGGGACGGGGAGCTTCGGTCAGGCTGTCGCCAAGCGGCTCCTCGCGGCCGGTGTCGAGATCGTGATCGGCTCGCGGGATGCCGAACGGGCGCAGGAGGCGGCAACGCCGCTCGGCGCTCGAGGCGCGACGAACGAGGACGCCGTCCGCGGCGTCGAGCTCGTGCTGCTCGCGGTGAAGTCGGAGGCGGCCGTCGAGACCGCGCGTGAGCTGAGCGCCGCGATCGGGACGACGCCGGTGCTCTCGGTGTGCGCCGAGCTGCGCTTCGGGCCGGGCGGGGTGAAGCCGACGGCGGAGGCGACCTCCGTCGCCGAGCGGATCGCGGTCGAGCTCGATGCCCCCGTCGTCGCCGGCCTGCATTCGCTGGCGGCTGCGAGCCTCGTCGAGGAGCCACCGGACGAGGACGCTCTCGTCTGCGGCGACGACGCCGACGCGAAGGCGCTCGCGCTCGACCTCGCCTCCCGGCTCGTGTCCGGACGCGCGATCGACGCGGGGCCTCTGGCGAGCGCCCGCGCGCTGGAGGGGATGACGGCCGTGATCGTGAACGTGAACAAGCGCTACCGGGCTCATGCGGGCCTCCGCGTCACCGGCCTGCCGCCCGCGTGAGCAGCGAGTTCCGCGTCTTCGGGCTCGAGGGCATCCCGGAGGTCGAGCCGGGCGACGATCTGGTCGCCCTGCTCGCGGAGGCCGCCGAGCGCTCGGGCGGGTTGGAGGAGGGCGACGTCCTCGTCGTCGCGCAGAAGGTCGTCTCCAAGGCCGAGGGGCGGATCGTCAGGCTCGACGACGTCGTCGCCTCGCGTCGCGCGCGCGAGCTCGCGGCCGACCGCGACCCGCGGCATGTCCAGGTGATCCTCGACGAGACGGCCCGCATCGTCCGCTCGCGGCCGCCGCTCGTGATCTCGGAGACCCACCACGGCTTCGTCTGCGCCTCCGCCGGGGTCGACGCCTCGAACGCGAAGGGGGCCGGCACCCTGGTTCTGCTCCCGCTCGATCCCGACGCCTCCGCGGCCGCGCTTCGCGAGGGCCTGTGCGACCGCACCGGAGTGACCGTGGGCGTGATCGTGAGCGACTCGTTCGGCCGTCCGTGGCGGCGGGGAACGACCGAGGTCGCGCTCGGCGTCGCCGGGGTGACGGCGGTTCTCGACCTGACCGGCCGGCGCGACGCGGAGGGCTATGAGCTCGAAGGCACCCAGATCGCCGTTGCCGACGAGCTCGCCGGCGCGGCGGAGCTCGTGCTCGGGAAGCTGCGGCGGGTCCCGGCGGCCGTGATCCGCGGGCTCGACGTGAGCGGCGGCGGCAGCGGCCGCGAGCTCGTGATGCCGGCCGACCGTGATCTCTTCCGCTGAGCGGCCCCTGGCCGGCTACGCCTCCCGGCCGGCGGAGCCGGCCTCCGGCGTAGCCTCGCACCGCTCGCGACGCTCCAGCCGGCGGCTCGTACCTCCGTACTGTTCCACCGGCCTACGCGCCGCGAGCGGCACGCCAGGAGCCGCTCACTGCGCGAGCGCAGCCAGCTGCCGGCCGACGACGGGCGCGAACTTGAAGCCGTGCCCGCTGCACGCCGAGCCGACGACGATGCGGCCGCGCCGCTCCAGGACGAAGCTCTCGTCCTTCGTGTTCGTGTAGAGGCAGGTCTCGAGCCTGCCGACCGGGACTGCCTCGCGGAAGCGCTTCGTCACCCAGTCCTCGGTCCAGCCGGCGATCCCGGCGTCCGGGGCTCCCGGCTCGTCGGGGTCGGCGCTCGCCCCGGTGTGGTGGATTCCCGCCTTCAGGCCGAGCCCCGGTGCGACCAGTCCCGGTGCGACCAACCCCGGCGCGACCAGCGCGTACCCGAGCTGACCCGGGCCGGCGCCCTCGGCGAAGTCGATCAGCGACGGGATCGGCTCGCCCGTCCCGAGCGTGAAGTAGGAAACCGTCTCACGGGTCGGCTCGACCTCGAGCGGCACTCCGAGCGGCCGAAGGAGACCGCGCGCCCAGGATCCGGCCGTCACGACGACCGTCTCAGCCCGGATCGCCAGCGAGCACCCGACAGTGCAGCAGCGCCCGTCACCGTCACACCCGCGTCGTCCGTCTCGATCGAGTCGACGCGCGTCTCCTCGAGCACCTGGGCGCCCGCCGAGACCGCCGATGCGTGCAGCGCGAAGAGAGCGCCCTCGGCGAGCACGATCCCGCCGTCCGGCTGGTAGAGCCCGGACTCGCCGGCTTCGACCGCGAGCGGAAAGCGCCGGGCGATCTCTCGTCCCTCCAGCACCTCGAAGGCGAGTCCGGCCGCCGCGAGCGCCTCCCGGTTCGTCCGCCAGTCGCCGAGGTCGAGCGACCCGTACTGCGCGAGCAGAGTCGCGCCGGTCTCCGCCTCGAGCTCGCGCCAGAGCGGGAGCGGCCGCCTGCGCAAGGTGCACCCAGCGGACGTCCGGATAGGAGAGCCGGAAGATCCGCGAGCCACCGTGGCTCGAACCGCGGTCGTGCCCGATCCTGAACTGCTCGACGAGCGCCACGTCGCCGGCCGGCTTGCGCGAGTGCCCTCGTCGCCGCGAGTCCCACCACGCCCGCGCCGACGACGACGACTTCGACGTCGACCCGGCTCATCCGACGAGCCTACAGCGGCTGCGTCAGGACGTCTCGCTCCAGCTAGCTGGCCAGCAGGGCCGACTCGACGGCGCCGTCGGTCGCCGCCCGCCGGATCGCGAGCACGTCTCCCCAGGCACCGAGGAAGAGATCCAGCAGCCCGGGATCGAACTGCGTGCCGCGGCCGTCGAGCATCAGCTCGCGCGCCTCCTCCGGCTGGAACGCGGGTCGATAGACCCGATCCGAGGTGAGCGCGTCGAAGACGTCGGCGATCGCGGCGATCCGTCCTTCGAGAGGGATCTCCCCGCCTGCGAGGCCGTTCGGGTAGCCGGCGCCGTCGATGCGCTCGTGATGGGTCAGCGCGAGCAGCGCCGCGAGCTCGAGCAGCTCCACCTTCGAGCCGGCGAGGATGCGATGCCCGATCTCCGCGTGCGACTCCATCACCCGCCGCTCGTCGTCCGCGAGCCGGCCGGGCTTGAGCAGGATCCGGTCGGGGATCCCGATCTTGCCGACGTCGTGCATCGGGCTGGCGATCCGGATCAGCTCGACGCGCTCCGCCTCGACTCCCGCGAGCCGGGCGAGCAGAGCGCAGTAGAGGCTCATCCGGACGATGTGCTGGCCGGTCTCCTGGCTCCGGAACTCGGCCGCCCACGAGAGCCGGCGGATCGTCTCCTCTCGCAGCCGCCGCAGCTCGCCTTCGGAGCTCTCGAGCCGCGAGATCGTGTCGCGAAGCGAGGACGTGCGCTCGAGCACCGTCTGCTCGAGCCGGCTCCGATGGTCTCGGTTCTCGATCTCGAGCGTGCGCCGGCGGAGCGCATTCGTCACGTTGATCACGAGCTCGTTGGGCTTGAACGGCTTGAGCATGTAGCCGTAGGCGCCGTGCTCGAGCGCCGCATCGGCGAATTCGCGGTCGTCGACGCCGGTGACCATGACGATCGCGACCTCCGGATAGTCGGTCGAGACCTCGCGGGCGAAGTCGAGCCCGGACTCGCCCGGCATGTTGACGTCGCTCAGGATCAGCGCGACCCGCTCGGAGGCGAGCAGGCGCCGCGCCTCGGCGGCGCTCTCGGCGGTCAGGCAGTCGAAGCCGTGGACGCCGAGAAGGCGAGTGAGCAGGGTGCGGATCGGCCCTTCGTCGTCGACGATGAGGATCCGCTCGTCAGCGGAATGGACGTACACCTTCCTGCTTATCGGCAGAGCGAGCCGTTGGTTGAGCCGTTAGCTGAATCGGTAGTAGTAGTACGGGGCTGCTTGCAGCTCAGCTTGCAGCTACAAGTGCTCTAGAACTGCTTGAACAATCTCTTCCTGCGATTTCCCTGAGACGCGCGCTCTAGCTCGCAGCTAGAAACCTGAACGCGGGAATTGTGGAGCACTGCGAATCGCGGGAGAGCCGGGGAGCGCGACGGTCGGGCGACAGAACACTGGCCCAGACCGCTGCGCCTACGCCGACCTTCTGCTCGGTCCAAGGATTGACGATCGCGAAGCCCGAATCGACGGCGACCAAATTTCGCTTCGCGCGGCACGCCCTGCGCAGGCGACGATCCGTATCCGGAGTCGAGCCCCTCTGGACGCGAGGTCGGGCCCGGCGGATGATTGCGCTGTGCGACGGGAGCTCCCGACCGGCACCGTCACCTTGCTCTTCAGCGACGTCGAAGGGTCGACGACGCTCCTGCACGAGCTGGGTGCGGAGGCGTACGCGGACGTCCTCGCCGAGCACCGGCGGATCGTGCGTGCTGCGTGCACGGCCGAGGGCGGGGTCGAGGTCGACAACCAGGGAGATGCGTTCTTCTTCGCATTTCGCTCGGCGCCGGCGGCGCTGGCCGCAGCGCAGGCGGTGACGGGCGCTTTGGCCGCGGGCCCGATCCAGGTACGGATCGGCTTGCACACGGGCACCCCGCTCGTCACCGAGGAGGGTTACGTCGGAGACGACGTCCACCTCGCGGCGCGGGTCGGGGCGTCCGGGCACGGCGGCCAGGTCGTGCTTTCGCGGACGACCCGCGAGCTCGTCGACGGGCTACCGCTCACCGATCTCGGCGAGCATCGCCTGAAGGACATCCCGGGAGCGGTCTCCATCTTCCAGCTCGGCAGCGAGCGCTTCCCGCCGCTGAAGACGATCTCGAACACCAACCTCCCTCGTCCCGCGAGCTCGTTCATCGGCAGGGAGCGTGAGCTGCGCGAGCTGCTCGCCACGATCCGCAGCGCACGGCTGGTGACGCTGACGGGCCCGGGCGGGTCGGGGAAGACTCGACTCGCGCTCGAGGCGGCGGCAACGCTTGTCCCTTCCTACAAGGCAGGCGTCTTCTGGGTCGGCCTCGCCTCGCTGCGCGACCCGGCGCTGGTCAGCGAGACGATTGCCCAGACGCTGGGATCCAAGGACGGCCTCGCCGAGCACATCGGCGAACGCGAGCTGCTCTTGCTGCTCGACAACCTGGAGCAGGTGATCGAGGCGGCGCCCCAGTTGTCGGCGCTGCTCGGCGCCTGCGCCAATCTGAACGTGCTCGTGACGAGCCGCGAGCTCCTGCGCGTCCAGGGCGAAGTCGAGTACGCGGTGCCGCCGCTCGCCTCGCCCGAGGCCGTGGCGCTCTTCTGCGAGCGCGCCGGGCTCGAGCCGACCGAGGAGATCGCCGAGCTCTGCGTCCGACTCGACCAGCTGCCGCTCGCCGTTGAGCTCGCCGCCGCGCGCGCCAAGGCGCTCTCGCCGAGGCAGATCCTCGAGCGCCTCTCGCAGCGCCTCGACCTGCTCGAGGGTGGCCGCGACGCCGACCCGCGGCAGCAGACGCTGCGGGCGACGATCGACTGGAGCCACGACCTGCTCTCCGAGGAAGAGCAACGTGTCCTCCGCGCCCTCTCGGTCTTCGCCGGCGGCTGCACCCTGGACGCCGCCGAGGAGGTCTGCGGCGCCGACATCAACACGCTGCAGTCGCTGGTCGAGAAGAGCCTGCTCCGCTTCTCAGCCGAGCGCTACTGGATGCTCGAGACGATCCGCGAGTATGCGCGCGAACGGCTGGACGAGGCCGGCGAGACCGATGCGCTCGCCCGCCGCCACGCCGACCACCACCTGGCGCTGCTCGAGGAGCGACAACCTCTCATCCTGGGCTCCGAGCCGTCGAGAGCTGCTGGCGTGGTTCGGGGAAGAGGAGGACAACCTCCGGGCAACCCTCGACTATCTCGAGGGCGCTGCGCCGCCGGACGCAGCGCGTGCGGCGGATCTGCTCACGTCGTTCTGGCTGCCGCGCGGCCGGGTCGTCGAGGGGCAGGAACGCTTGCTTCGGCTCCTCGCCCGGACCGATTTCGCCGCGGGCACGCGCGCGATGCTGCTCGAGCACCTCTCCGATATCGAGCTGCGCCTGGGACAGCTCGACAGCGCCGAGTCTCATGCACAGGAGGCTGTCACGCTCGCCCAGGAGTCGGGAGAGCGCCGAACGCTCGCCTTCGCCCTCCGGGACCTCGCCTGGTCGCCTCCCGCCGGGGCGACTTCGACGAGGCGATCCGTGCTCCTCACGCGCGTGCTCGAGGAGGCGGCCGACGACGAGTGGCTGAGGGCGATTGCTCTGGGCGACCTGGCGTCGTTTCAGATGGAGGCCGGCCGTGACGAGGAGGCGCGCCGCCTGTTCCAGGAAGCGAGCAGAGGATTCCACGCAACGGAGGACGAAGCGAACCAGGCAATCACGAGCATGTGTCTCGCGTACCTCGAGCTCTACGTGCGCGATTTCGAAGCCGCCTATGTCGTGGCGGCCTCCGCGCTCGAGAAGGTCAGGGCGATCGGAGACCTCTACAGGAGCATCGGCGCTCGCATGCGCGCTCGGCTTCGCCGCCCTCGGGCTCGGTCGCCGTAGCGAGGCGAGAGAAGTGTTTGCGGAGTCGCTCGATCTCGTCCTCGCCGCGGACACGCGATCCGGAATGCCCTCCCGGACACGCTCACAGGAATCGCGCTCGCAGCGGACACGGCGGACGCGCGATCGGCCGCGCGGCTCCAAGGCGCAGTCAACAAGCTGGACGAGCCCGCACCCGCAGCCCGCGATTCCTTCAGCTCGAGCGATACCTCGAGCAGCCGCTCATCGACGCCCTCGGCGCGGACGAATACGCGAACGAGCAGGCACTCGGCGCCGGCATGGACACCGACGACGCGATCGACCTGGCGCGAACGCTCGCCAACCCGGAGAGCCAAGGAGCGGTCGCCGAGTCCTGAAGGACCGAGGCGATTGGGTCTGTGGGTTCGCGATTTCCCGGTCCTTGTCGAGGCGGAGCCGACGGCGAGGAAGCGCGGCTACAAGCGAACGCGGCCCCGGGGGTTCGCACAGAGGAAGGGAAGCCCCGGTCGGGGGACGTTGCGGAACACTCGCGCAGCGGAGTGTCTCGCCTCTCGCTGGCCCCCTGACATTCGGAGCTAGTACGTGATGACGCGGTCGTGGTCCAACGCCAGCTCCACGAGTCGGTTGGGGGTTGCTGGTTCGGCGATGCCTTCAGCGTCGAAGCCGCGCGCTTTGCTCGACATACCTGACACGAAGAATCGAGCTCCAGCCGAGACAAGCGCGTCGTACGAGTCTCGAAGCGACCCCGTTCCAAGTCCAACGAGTGAATCGAGGACGGCTGGCCTCAGGAGCTGAACTGCGTCTCCCGCCAAGAAGAGCGACACGTCGTGACCATCCTCGACCGCCGCCTTGCCGACCAGAAAGCCGAGCGCCGCTCGAGTTGGGTCCTCGGGGCCGCGTGTGATGTGGATGAGGAGCTTCGCCATGGGGTCACTGTTTCACGCTGGGTCGAGGCGATCAAATCGGCAGATGGTGAGATTCGTCAGGGAACATTCCTGAACTCTCGCGCAGCCGACGGGCCTCCGGGTTGTGGGCGTTGGACGCCCGCTCGCCCGGCTCATGTCGCGCCTTGTGCGAAGGGAAGAAAGTTGCGACGATGCGCGTCATGTGAGCGGTGCAACAAACAAGGGGCCGAAGGGAGAGTGCGCAGTGGATGCAGTCGGTACGGCGCATCTGAAGAGCGACATCCTGGCGCAACGCGCGGTGGGCGCGCGCGTGTCGCGCCGCCAAATCACGGACGTTCTGCACGAGCCGGACGGCGCCCCGGAGCTCGTGCTCGACCTCGTCGCCGCAGAGGGCGGTGAACACGCGACGATCAGCATGACCTGGAGCCGCGACGACCTAGAGCGGCTGCTAA
>CAWEPD010000003.1:0-731581 GCA_963810875.1 uncultured Gaiellaceae bacterium
AGGTCAACGCGGCGATTTCGCCGACCGCGAGCCCGCCCTCCACGTGCAGCAGAAACGCGTCCCGCTGCGCGGCCGGCAGCGCCTCGAGCGCCGCGACCAGCAAGGCGCTTTCCTGCAGGAGGGTCGCGGCTCCCTGCGGGTTTCCCGCGGGATCGGAGTCCTCGAGAAGCTCACCGATCCCGCGGCCGTCGCTATCGTCGTCGAGCGAGACGAGTCGCTGCGCCGCGTTCCTGCGCCAGTGATCGATCATGCGATTGCGCGCCACGGAGTAAAGCCAGGTCGTAAAGCGGGCGGCTGCGTCGAAACGCGCGCGGGCGGCGATGAGCTTCAGCCACACGTCCTGGTGAAGCTCCTCCGCAGTCGCCCGATCCCGGCAATGACGCAGCAGGTACCGGAACACGCCACCTCGATGGCGCTCGTAGATCCGGTCGAAGGCGGCGGCGTCGCCGGCCTGCCACGCCAGCATCAGGGCCTCATCCGTCTCGGTATCGCCGGCATCGCGCGCCTGCATGCAGTCGGAGTATGGAACGCAGACGCGGCATCGACAATTCCGCCCATACGTGGTCCGCTTCACGGGTCCGGCACGAAACCCAGCTGCGGAAAGGGTTCCGGATCCCGGTCCGGGAACCACCGCGCGGCAGCACACCCAGCGCGACCAGCGCGGCGTGCGTCTCGTAGCGGATGCTGATCGTCTCGTCCGGGTCGTCGCTCGCGCGCTCGAAGCTGGTCCATTGCGCCGGCGAGTGCTCGCTGCGCCCGTGGCCCGTGCCGAGCGACGCCGAGCGTCGGTGCGAGCAGTGTCCGCGTCCGCCTTTGCCGCGGCCTCCGCGGCCGGCTCCGCCCGGCTCGAAGGAACCCCGTACAGTCCTGAGTTCCATTCCTGGGCGACGACCTTCGGCCGAGCTCGCGGAAGAGCGCGACACCGATCACGCCGAGATCGTTCGGGCGACCGGTTCGTGCCGCGTACGAATCCGCGGGATCGGTGAAGACGAACGCGGCGGTGTGCTCCATGCTCTTGCGCCAGCCCTCGACCGTCAGGGCTCGCCGGGCTCGAGGACATAGCCCGACTGCGAGGGCGAGGCGGACTGGCCGGTGATTACATTGACACCGTCGACGCTGATGACGGCCAGCACCCGCACGTCGGCGCAGTTGCGAATCCGCAGGTCGTACTCGTGCCCGGCTCGCCGGTGATCCAGCTCCGGCCGAACTTGCGGTAGGTCGGAGGTACCTGCTCCTGCGCACGGTCGTGCACCTCGACCTGCCCGGTGCAGGCTCGCGACTGCGCCTGGTGCGTGGCGATCGCCATTGCGAGTGCAAGACGGTGGTGGCGAGGCGGTGTTGCGCGGCCGGAAGTGGCAGGCTCGGTTCATGGTTCGATCACCCTTTGTGACGGGGACTCGAACCTGTATACGTAGCCGCGGCTCACGCGGGGTTAGGAAGCCGGCGAGCCAGGGGCTGCACGACGCCGGCGGCGGCTCAGGCGGGCATGGCGACCCGCGTGTCGGGAGCCATGCCGGCGAGCTCGTAGCCGCGCCGGAAGTCCTGGGACTGTGGCGCGGTCGATCCGTAGGTCTCGGCCTCGGCAGGCTTGCCGCCGCGCACCGCTTCGACGATGCAGCGCTCGGCAACCACGATGCGGGACTGCGCCTGCGGCACGCGATCGATCATCCGGCGCAGCGACGGCGCGAGCAGTCGTGTCAGCGGCTGCGTCGAAATGACCAGGACGCGGTTGCCCGCCAGCTCCGCAAGGAGCCCGAAGAACTCGACGACGACACCAACCGCAACGTCCGCGCTCCGGGCGGCATCGACCCGCGCGACAACGGCGTCGAGCCGCGCGGCGCCTGCATCATGCGCGCGCTCGGCGGCAAGGGCGGCGGTGCGCGGCGCGATGGCGAGCATCGCTTCCCAGAGCTCGATGAACGTCACATCGTCGAGCGCGAGCGCGCGGCTGACTCGCGAGGCTGTCTCGGCGGAACCCGGACGGATGACGAGCAGTCGCTTGCCGCCGTTGACCCGGTCGACCAGCCCGGAGGATTCCAGCCGGCGCAGGGCCTCGCGTACGGTCGAGCGATTGACGCCGAACTGGCGTGCGAGCTCGGCTCTCGGTCGGCAGCCTGTCACCCGGTCGCAGCGCACGCCGGAGGATCTTTTCCTCGATGGCGGTCGACACGCGCCGGTACGCCGGTTGCGGCGACAGCCGCTCGAACTGCACGGGCTCGAGCCGACCGGCAGGTCTCGGTCTCGTCGGCGGGGCGGGGCTTGGGTTGACTGATCATCGGATTGTCGGACAATATGCCCCCAGGCGAGCGCCGCGCAAGGGGCGGGGAGTGAACCGTGCAGGACTTCGATTTCGGTCTGGGCGATGACATCGGCCTGCTGCGGGAGACCGTGCGCGATTTCGCGGCCACGGAAGTCGCGCCGCGCGCCGCTGCGATCGACACCGACAACAAGTTTCCCCGCGACCTGTGGCCCCGGCTCGGCGAGCTGGGGCTGCTCGGCATCACGGTCGAGCCGGAGTACGGCGGCGCCGGTCTCGGTTATCTGGCGCACGTCGGTGGCGGTGGAGGAACTGAGCCGCGCGTCGGGCTCGGTCGGCCTCTCCTACGGTGCGCACTCGAACCTCTGCGTAAACCAGATCCGCCGCTGGGCAACCCCCGCGCAGAAGCAGGCGTACCTGCCCGCGCTGGTCTCCGGCGAGCACGTGGGCGCGCTGGCCATGAGCGAGCCCCGTGGGGTCGGACGTCATGGGCATGCGCACCCGCGCCGACCTGCGCGGCGACCGCTATGTCCTCAACGGCCGCAAGATGTGGATCACCAACGGTCCGCAAGCCGATGTGCTGGTGGTCTATGCGAAGGTCGACCCGACGCTCGGCAACCGCGGCGTCACCGCGTTCATCATCGAACGCGGCTTCAAGGGTTTCTCGACTGCGCAGAAGCTCGACAAGCTGGGCATGCGCGGCTCGGACACCTGCGAGCTCATCTTCGACGACTGCGAGGTCCCGGCGCAGAACGTTCTCGGCGAGGTGGGCGGCGGCGCACGTTCTGATGAGCGGGCTCGACTACGAGCGCGTCGTCCTGGCGGGCGGTCCGCTCGGGCTGATGCGGGCCGGCCTCGACCTGGTGCTGCCGTACGTCCACGAACGCCGGCAGTTCGGCGAGCCGATCGGCGGCTTCCAGCTGATGCAGGCTAAGCTCGCGGACATGTACACGATGACCCAGTCCTGCCGCGCCTACGTGTACTCGGTCGCGCAGGCCTGCGACCGTGGACAGGCCACGCGGATGGACGCGGCCGCGGCCATCCTGCTCGCCGCGGAGCAGGCGAATTCGCAGCTCGCCCTGCAGGCGATCCAGGCGCTCGGCGGCAACGGCTATATCAACGATTTTCCAGCGGGTCGCCTGCTGCGCGACGCCAAGCTGTACGAGATCGGCGCGGGCACCAGCGAGATCCGCCGCATGCTGATCGGCCGGGAGCTTGCTTTGGTGCGACGGGCTAGGGCACACGGGAGCGCTACGATGGCGATGGGTGGGCTGTACTACGAGGAGTTCTCGGTCGGGATGCGTATCGAGCACGTGTTGCGGCGCACCGTGACCGAAGCCGACAACCTGTTCTTCAGCGCGCTCACGCACAACCCGGCCGCGCTGCACCTCGACGAGGAGTACATGAAGGGGACCGAGTTCGGTACCCGCATCGTCAACAGCGGGTTTACGCTCGCGCTGATGGTCGGCATCTCGGTGGGCGATACGACACTGGGCACGACGATCGCCAACCTGGGCTGGGACGAGGTACGGTTTCCGCGCCCGGTGTTCCCGGGCGATACTCTGCACGCCGAGACGATCGTGCACGAAATGCGCGAGAGTCGTTCCCGGCCGGGGGCCGGTATCGTGGTGTTCATCCATCGCTGCTTCAACCAGCGCAACGAGGAAGTCGGCGTGTGCAAGCGCAGCGCCCTGATGAAACGCAAGGCGGCCGGCTGATGCGGTCACTGCTGTTCGTTCCGGGTGATCGCCCGGAACGCTTCGCGAAGGCCTCGGCGAGCGGCGCCGACGCCGTGATCCTCGATCTCGAGGACGCGGTCACCGCCGATCGCCGGGGTGCGGCGCGGATCGAGGTCGCGCGGCACCTGGCTGCGACGACCCGGCCGGTGCCGCAGTGGGTGCGCATCAATCCGGTCCAGGGCTCCGACGCTCTTGCGGATCTCACGGCGGTGATCCCGGGACGGCCGGACGGCATCCTCCTTCCCAAGCCCGAGTCGGTCGATGACCTGTGGCGCGTCGATCACTGGCTCGAGGCGCTCGAGGCGGCGAATGGAATGGCATCGGGATCGATCGCGATGCTGCCGATCGTCACCGAGAGGGCGCGCACCGTGCTTAGTCTCGGCACCTGGGGAAGGCTGCCCGCACGAGTCGCGGGCCTCACCTGGGGGGCCGAAGATCTCGCGGCCGACATCGGTGCCGACGCCAACCGCACGGCGGACGGTGCCTACGAGCCGCCGTTCCTTCTCGCGCGATCGCTCTGCCTTCTCGCGGCGGGCGCCGCCGGCGTACCCGCCTACGACACGATCGACATCGAGTTCCGCAACCCGGAGGCGATCGAGCGGCGCTCGCGCGAGGCGCGCCGGCTCGGCTTCTCCGGGCAGCTTGCCATCCACCCGGCGCAGATCGCACCGATCCACAAGGCGTACACGCCTTCGCCCGACGAGATCCGCTGGGCGGAGCGGGTGCTGAAGCGTTCCGGTCGTCGCCCCGGCCGTGGCGCGGTACAGCTCGACGGCCGCATGCTCGACATGCCCCACCTGCGGCAGGCGGAGCGCACCCTCTCCGCCGGGCGGGCGGAACCGAAGAACTGACGGGGCGGCGTCCGCATGAGCGTCATCGAATCGACAGTCGATCGGGGCTCCGCGGAGTTCGCTGCCAACGCGCAGGCCAACCGCGGGCTCGCCGAGAAGCTGCGGGCGCTGGTAATGCGAGTCGAGCAGGGCGGCTCCGCCGCCGCGCGCGCGCAACACGAGGAACGCGGCAAGATGTTCGTTCGCGACCGCGTCGACCGGCTGCTCGACCCGGGCTCACCCTTTCTCGAGATCGGACAGCTCGCCGGACACGAGCTCTACAACGACTGGCTCCCCGCGGGCGGCGTCGTGGCGGGAATCGGCCGCGTCGGCGGCATCGAGTGCGTCATCGTCGCTAACGACGCCACGGTGAAGGGCGGAACGTACTACCCGATCACGGTCAAGAAGCATCTGCGGGCGCAGGAGATCGCGCTCGACAACCGGTTGCCCTGCATCTACCTCGTCGACTCGGGGGCGCCTTCCTGCCGCGACAGGACGAGGTGTTTCCAGACCGCGATCACTTCGGCCGTATTTTCTACAACCAGGTCGCAGATGTCCGGGCTCGGTATCCGCAGGTCGCCGTGGTGATGGGATCGTGCACGGCGGGCGGCGCCTATGTGCCCGCGATGTGTGACGAATCGATCATCGTTCGCGAGCAGGGCACGATCTTCCTCGGTGGACCGCCGCTGGTGCAGGCGGCCACGGGTGAGCGCGTCGATGCCGAGTCGACTTGGCGGTGGCGACGTGCATGCGCCGCCAGTCTGGCGTGGTCGACTACCTGGCGGATAACGATTCGCACGCGCTCTGGATGGCGCGAAGGCTCGTCGCCAACCTGAATCACGACGGGCGCCCGCCCGCCGCCGGCCCCGGCGCGCGCGCCTCTCTACGATGCTGAAGACCTGTATGGCATCGTGCCGCGCGACACGCGCCACCCCGTACGACGTCCGCCAGATCATCGCGCGCCTGGTCGACGGCTCCAGCTCGACGAGTTCAAGGCGCTGTACGCTACGACGCTCGTTTGCGGCTATGCCTCCATCGGCGGCTACCCGATCGGCGTCATCGCGAACAACGGCGTGCTCTTTCCGAGTCCGCGCTCAAGGGTGCGCACTTCATCGAACTCTGCAATCGACGGCGCATTCCTCCTGTTCCTGCAGAACATCACCGGCTTCATGGTTGGCCGCAAATATGAGAGCAGCGGGCATCGCCCGCGACGGCGCGAAGATGGTCACCGCGGTCGCCTGCTCCACGGTGCCGAAGTTCACGGTGATCATCGGCGGCTCCTTCGGCGCCGGAAATTACGCGATGTGCGGCCGATCATACGGCCCACGTTTCCTCTGGACCTGGCCCAATGCCCGCATCTCGGTGATCGGCGGCGAGCAGGCATCGACCGTGCTCGCAATCGTAAAGCGCGAGGGCATGCAGCGCCGCGGCGAGGACTGGCCCGCCGGTGACGAACAGGCGTTTCGCGATGAGATCCGCGGCCAGTACGAGCACCAGGGCAACCCGGCCTATGCGAGCGCACGGCTCTGGGACGACGGTGTCATCGACCCCACCGATACGCGCGCAGTGGTCGCGCTCGCGTTGGCGGCGTCGACGGTGCGGCCCGATCGGGCGAGTCGCGGTATGGCATTTTCCGGATGTGAGCATGGCCGTGCTCGACAGCGTGCTGATCGCCAATCGAGGTGGAATCGCCTGCCGCGTGATACGCACGGCGCGGCATCTCGGCATGCGCACCATGCGGTCTATTCGGAGGCCGATCGCGACGCGTTGCACGTGCGGCTCGCCGACGAGGCGGTCGTGATCGGACCGGCGCCGGCGCGCGAAAGCTATCTCAACATCCCCGCGATTCTCGGCGCCGCACGCGCGAGCGGTGCACGGTGCATCCATCCCGGCTACGGGTTCCTGTCCGAAACGCAGCCTTCGCACGCGCCTGCGCCGACGCCGGAGTGGTCTTCGTCGGGCCGCCGGAGTCGTCGATCCTCAGGATGGGCTCGAAGAGCGAGGCGCGGCGGCTGATGGCCGCGGCGGGCGTCCCGGTGCTTCCTGGCTACGATGGCGAAGAGCAGGCGCCCGCGCAGCTGTTGAGCCAAGCGGAGCGCATGGGTTTCCCACTGCTCATCAAGCCCACGGCGGGCGGCGGCGGGAAAGGCATGCGCATCGTGCGGGCCGCGGCGGACTTCGCCGAGGCGCTCGCGGGCGCGCGACGCGAGGCCGCCGAGTCCTTCGGCGACGACCGGGTGCTGCTGGAGCGATTCGTCGAGGGGGTCGGCACGTCGAGATCCAGGTATTTGCGGACCGCCACGGCAACGCCGTGCACCTCTTCGAGCGCGATTGCTCGCTGCAGCGGCGTCACCAGAAGGTGATCGAGGAAGCGCCGGCGCCGGGGATCGACGAGCGCACGCGTGCGCGCATGGGTGAGGCCGCGGTCGCCGCGGCACGCGCCGTCGACTACCAGGGGGCCGGAACGGTGGAGTTCCTGTACGACGGCCAGGGGTCATTCTTCCTCGAGATGAACACGCGGCTGCAGGTCGAGCATCCCGTCACCGAGATGATCACCGGGCTCGACCTCGTCGAGTGGCAATTCCGCGTCGCCTCGGGTCAGCCCTTGCCGCTTGCGCAGGATCAGATCCGCCGTCGTGGCCACGCGGTCGAGGCGCGCTTGTACGCCGAGGATCCGGAGCGCGGCTTTCTGCCGTCGACCGGACGGCTGCATCGATTCCGGCTGCCGGCGCCCAGTCGGCAGGTGCGGGTCGACAGCGGCTTCGAGGCCGGTGACGAAGTGAGTCGTCCACTACGACCCGATGCTGGCCGAGATCATCGCCTGGGCCCCGGATCGTGGTGCCGCTTTTGCGGGTCTGCGCGCGGCGATCGAGGAAACGGACATCGAGGGTGTGCGCACCAATGCACGGTTCCTGTGGGACATCGCTGGCCACCCCAAGGTCCTTGCCGGCGAGGTCGACACGAGGCTGCTCGAACGTGAGCTGCAGCCCGATGGCGGCATCCAGGCCGGAGGAAGTTCGCGATGCCTGGTTGTTGGCCGCGGTCGCGAGTTTGTCGGTCGACGACGCGGACGATGTCGTCCGGCCATCGCCCTGGGACCGCGCCGAACACTGGCCCATGCGACTCGGGGCTCGACAACTAGTGGTCGACGCTCAGCTGCCACTCGCTCCGCGGAAGCACGGCGAAGGTCTCACCTTCTTCGGGCTCGCGACCGAGCACATCACGCACTGCTTGCGCACGCGACCTGCGCGCCGGTAGTCCGGGGTGTCGATCGACTTCTCCGAGCAGTTGCCAGTTACCGTCGCCGATGTGCTGGAGGACGACGTAGCGACCGGCGTTCGGACTCACGGTGCGATCTTAGTACGGCACATGTCCAGCGCGACCGCGGGCGCTTGTTGCCGCGCGCCTGCAGTTGCGCCTAACCGTCGTGCAACCTCCGCAGCCAACGATTCCACGTCGGCTCGACGACCGCAGCGTCGAGTCCAACTCTTGCGACGATGAGATCGGCAGTTTCGCGCGCCGTCTGCTCAGACGTGTCGAGCCACCAGCCGACATCGCTGAATTCGTTCGCCATCTCGACCTGCAGGCGCTCGTAACCGTCGAACTCGAATCGCTCCTCGGGTGCGCGGCTCGCATTCCGATCCGTGCAGACGTCGATCCCCGGCGCGAGGACCACCAGGCGCACCGGCCGCGGCGACATCAGGGCGATGAAGAAGTCGAGTTCAGCACGGTCTACGAGAACCGTGTCGAGGAACACGGTGAACCCGAAGTCGACGAAGTTGTTCGCCAACGCACACATGTTTCGGTTACAGAGCTCGTCCTGCCGCAGCGCTTCGGCCGCCGATCGTTCGGTGAGGGTTTGAGCAGCGTGAGCGAGGCTCAGGATCGGCTTCCCGCTCGAACGCCTACTTCCCGCTCGATGTCGGTGCGCGATAGGAAAACCGCCAGCGACGGCGCCAGAACAGGATGCCGAGCGTAGCGGCGACGGCATATGCGACCGGGAACAGCTGGATCGCTCCGAGGCGGGCGAGCGCAACACCGCGGTGTTGCACCACGATTGGCTCCACGTCGTTTCCGAGCAGCCTGCACTGGTACGACGGCGGCCATCCGTCCGCATCAGTCCTGAACGCGCCGTACTCGGCCCGGCCCACGAGGTCGTCGAAGCAGATGTCCTCCGCATACTGGCCCACGCCAATCACAGCGGCTCCCCACAGCACGAAGCCCGCCAGCGCAAGCGCGATGACGAGCGCCGCAATGACTGACGTCCTTCCGGTTACCACCGAAGCCTACGGTAGGTCGAGTCGAACACGCAGCGTCTTGAGTTCTGCGAAAGCGTCGATCGAACAGTCCATCCGGGGACGGGTCTGACCGACGCCGGGTGGACTACCTTCGCAAAGACGAGCAACGCGAGAAGAAGGAGCACGCCGAAGATCCCGACCGCCGGCTCCCCCACGGCTCAACCACAGACCTCCAAGCGTCAGGACATTCCCGAACACGTGCGCAACCGACTCATCGCTCGTCTGACAACCTGCCGCTGATGAAAGCCCTCATGGTGGCGGCCATTGCGTTCGTGGGCGCGGCACTACTCGCGGTTCGCCTGCCAAGCACTTGGCCGCTTCTCGTTTCGAGGATCGTCCTGATTGTCTTGGTGTCGTTGTCGTCGTGATCAGTCTCCGGAAACGCCAACGGCGCGGCGGCAACGTCTAGCTCCTCCCGCGTCATCGCGGACGCTGGCTCAGGCGAGGCAGCGCTAAACCAGCTCGTCGCTCAGGCAGCCGTAGCGCTCGCGCGCGACGCCGCTGCGGCAAACAAGAGTCCCGCGATAAGCAGGAGCGTTCCCACCGAGAAAATCGCCAGTAAACCGACGACCAAAGTCGCGAACGCGCAGATCGAGAACGCAAGCCGCCTCCGTCGGCGGCTCGGTACGAAGGACGTCGCGACGCCAACAAGTCCGATCGAGAAGAAACCAAATGCCCAAGGAACCGACTGCTCGATCTGATCGTCTCCTTGCGAGTGGATGATTGCCACGTAGAGAACCGCTACGGCCAGCGTGAGTACGCCGCCGCACACCCCGGTGATGGAGACGGGACGCATCGAAGCGGAAGTATCACCCGCGGCCGTTTGGAATCACTCAGAAAACATTCCCGAACACTGTCCCAGGCGAGCGTTCGTGGATGGTCCTTCAAGGATTACCCATCGGACCATTGTTCAGCTCCCGGCCACGCGCTGGACGGCTGGCCGCTGCCGGCCGGTTGATTTCTGACACGAGCGACAGCTCGCGTCACGCTAGTTTCGGGGCACCCGAAAGCAGAGGAGAGCCCCGTGGGCAAGGTGGTCATGTACAGCTCGGTGTCGGTGGACGGCTTCGTCGCGGACGAGAATGACCAGCCCGGACCGCTGTTCGACTGGTTGTCCAGCGGTGATGTCCCGTTGGACGAGAGCGGCGAGGTGAAAGTGTCGCAGACGTCCTACGACTACACCCGGCCCTACTGGGACCAGATCGGGGCGACGATCGTCGGCCGCCACGTCTTCGACATGACGGACGGCTGGGACGGGAAGCCTCCGGGCGGGATCGAGCACGTGGTCGTCGTGACGCACCGGCCGGAGCCCGAGGGCTGGGACCCCGAGGCGCCGTTTCACTTCGTCGACGGCGTCGAGGCAGCCGTGGCCAAGGCGCAGGAGCTTGCGGGTGACCGCCTGGTCGAGGTCGCCGCGGGCGACGTCGGTGGCCAGGTGCTTGCCGCGGGCCTGATCGACGAGGTGCGAATGGACGTCGTACCCGTCGTGTTCGGGTCCGGCAAGCGCTACTTCGGGTCGGTCCACACCCAGCACCTGTTGGAGGATCCTGACGTGGTGATTCAGAGCAACCGGGTGCTTCACCTGCGCTATCGGGTGCGCCGTCGACCGATCTGAGCGGGTACGCGCAGAAGTCCACTGCGAACGGTGACACAAGATGGGGCCTCTCCCGCCCCGAAGGTAGACGTATCGCGATGCGCGATGATGGCTCTGTGGCGCTTCAACGGATGGACAACGTCGGCATCGTGGTGGAGTCGCTCGATGCCGCGATCTCGTTTTTCGTCGAGCTGGGCCTCGAGCTCGAGGGTCGAGCGATGATCGAAGGAGACTGGTCAGGGCGCGTCACTGGACTGCGCGACCAGCGCGTCGAGATTGCGATGATGCGTATGCCGGACGGCCACGGCAAGATCGAGCTCTCGCGCTTTCTCACGCCGCCTCCGGTCGCCGATCACCGGAACGCGCCGGTGAATGCCCTCGGCTACCTGCGTGTGATGTTCGCGGTGGACGACCTCGACGATACGCTCGCCCGGCTCCGCGAGCACGGCGCGGAGCTCGTCGACGAAGTGGTCCAGTACGAAGACGTGTATCGGCTTTGCTACGTCCGAGGCCCCGAGGGCATTCTCATCGGGCTGGCCGAGCAAATCGGCTGACGCCAAAGCGCGCTCGGGCGTCGTTCGCGAATACTGGCCCAGGCGTAGGCATCGCCTGAGATCGTGCGAGTCGGCGAATCGGATTCGTACGATCGGTGCGTCTAGCGAGCCGCGCGCTCGAGGCCCAGGCGGCGCAGCGAGCGTTCGAGCTCGGGTACGCGTGCTCGGATGCGGTCGAAGTCCTGACCGGAGAGCGAGAGGAGCCGCATCGGCGTGCGCGCCACGACGGTCGCCGTCCGTTGTCCCGTCAGGAGGAGTGAGATCTCTCCGAAGGTGTCGCCGGGACCGAGAGCCTGGGCCGCCTCGCCACCATCGGTCGAGACATCGGCCTCTCCGTGCTCGATGAAGTAGATCGCAGTTCCGTAGTCGTCGAGGGAGACGAGTTGGGCGCCCGCTTCGAACTCGATCTCGCGCATTGCGGCTGCGAGCTCGGCAAGCTCGGCCTCGGGAAGATCCGGCGAAGATCGAGAACGCCGCGATCCGAGCCGTATCCACGATCCGGATCGTGCCACACGAAGCCGCCGAGGTGCGACCAGGCCACAATAGGATCGTTGCGTGCCTCTCAGCACCAGGGAGAAGGTCGAGCTCCTGCAGCGGATTCCGCTCTTCGCGGAATGCTCCAAGGCGGAGCTCACAGAAGTAGCGATCAGTGCGGACGAGCGAGAGGCGCCGGAGGGCGACAAGCTGACGGAGGAAGGCCGCCCTGGTCGGGAGTTCTTCATCCTCGTCGAGGGCGCGGTCGCCGTCAGGCAGGGCGGCAAGAAGCTGACGGATCTCGGGCCTGGCGACTGGTTCGGCGAGATGGCGATCCTCCGGTACAAGCCGCGCACGGCGACGGTGACCGCCACCTCACCCGTTCGGCTTCTGGTGATCAGCGATCGCGACTTCCGGCAGGTTGTCGAGACGACGCCGCGGATCGCGTTGAAGGTGCTTCGGAGCGTGGCGCAACGCCTCGACAACGACGCGCACAGCTAGAGATCCTCGAACCGCGGCTCAGACGGTCATGCGAGAGCCCCGTTCGCAGCGACGCCGTATGGCAACAACCTTAGGATCGCCCTGATGAACGTCTCGCTCCGGCCGCTCGAGGACCGGGATCTCGACGCGATCTATCAGCAAGCGACGGATCCAGAGTCGATCCACATGGCCGCGTTCACAGCCGAGGATCAGACCGATCGCCGTGCGTTTCTCGAACGGATGTCGCGTGTGTGGGGCGATCCCAGCAACTCGAACCGAGTCATCGACGTCGACGGAGCAGTCGCCGGAACGATCGCATCCTTCCCAATCGATGATCGGCGTGAGGTCACCTACTGGGTCGACCGAGCGCACTGGGGCAGAGGCATCGCGAGCGCAGCACTACAGCTTCTTCTCGCCGAGACTGCCGAACGTCCGCTGTACGCCCGAGCGGCCTCGGACAACGTCGGTTCGCTTCGAGTCCTGGAGAAAGCCGGGTTCCGGCGTGTCGGCGTCGACCGCGGCTACGCAGCCGGTCGCGGCGAGGAGATCGAGGAAACGATCCTCCGCCTCGACTGAGGTCTACTCGTCAGCCCACCAATCGCGTCGCCCATCGACGTCTTCGCGCCGAGCCTCGCCGAGACTGGGCGCGCCGAAGACGAGGAGCTCGAGGCCCTCCGGCCCGGCCTCGTAGCCTCGCCACGTACCGGGCGGGACGCGCACCGCATCCCATTCTCTGAGCTCGACGATCTCGTCGTCGAGCTTCATCCGCCCGCTCCCGCGCACGACCACGTACACCTCCTCCTGCGTCTCGTGCGTGTGGCCGTAGGGAAAGCGATAGCCGGCCGGGACGCGCTGGTAACACAGCCCTGATTTCTCGAGCTCGAGCGCCTCGCTCGCCAGGCGGAACTCCAGGTCCGGCGCGCCCTCGAACCTGGACCCGACGTCCTCCAGATCCTGCTTGAGGTTCCTGAGCGTGAACGGCAAGGCGCGATCCTACGACGCCGCGGCTTCCGGGGCGTGGGCAAACAGCTTCCAGTGCCCCTCGGAGACGACCTCGACGTTGCCGTTCGTCACCTTGATCGCGGTCTCGTCGTCGATCGCGTACGCCGGATTCGGGATTCCGGCCGCCCATCGTTCTGCCTCGGCCATGGTGTTCTCCGGCAGATCCGGATGATCGACGTGCGGAAAGATCGAAAAATCAACCAGGCCCAGCGTTTCATCGCCGCCGGTGGGCGGCTTCCAGCCGACGAAGTCCTCCCCGATCCTGGGAGTCATCACCATGCTCCCGGCGCTCAGCCCCACCCAGACCAACTTGGGGAGCGACGGCAAGAGATTCGCCAATCCGGACTGCCGCATCCAGTGGCACAGATACAGGGCATCGCCGCCCGACGCGAGCAGAACATCCGTCTCTCGGACCAGCGAAACCCAGCGCTCGTCGTCGATGCTGGGCAGGGCAGTGAGCTCGAGCACTCCCAGCGACTTCCAGCCCAGCTCGCACATGGGTTGTTCGGATCGTCCGCTGATGAAACGCCAGACCCCCGCTCCTGGACCGACCTGGGGGTGCCCGTACATCGCGGTTGGGATGCAGAGGGCGCTGGACTCGGCGATCGGCTTGCCGAGGAGGTCGACCAGCGCGTCCTGGATGCTCGCGTTCTTGATGCCGGCGGACGTGAGAAGAAACCGCATGGGTGCTCCTTCGCTTGCGGTGTAGGCGTGGTGCTTCCTTCGGAGAGACTCGGCGGAGGCGCACAAATCATCGTCGCCTCGGCCACCGATGACTTTCGGCCCGCCATGGCGTCTGAAACGCGTTCCCGTATACGGTCCCACGACGACCCGAGACCAGGAGCTCTGATCATGCGGAAGCTGATAGCGACAGTGTTCAACTACTCGGTCGACGGTCTTCTCGCCGACGAGGGCACCGACTACTGGAAGTTCTGCTTCGACCTGCCCGAGAACCGTGAGCCCGACGACCCGGCGCAGATCGACTTTCTCCAGAGCGCGTACGCGCACATCATGGGCCGCACCGCCTACGAGGGCATCGCCCCGGCGATGATGAGGTCCACCGACCACCCCTTCTCCCCCGTCCTGACCGCCGCGCGCAAGGTCGTCTTCTCCCGGACCCTGAAGACGGCCGACTGGGCCAACACCACCATCGCCGCCGGTGACACGGTGGAGGAGGTCGACAAGCTCAGGCAGGGCGGCGACGGCCACATCGTGGTCTGGGGCGGGGTCGGCTTCTGGCGGTCGCTCATGCAGCTCGACCTGATCGACGAGCTCCAGATCAGCATGTTCCCCTACGTTGCGGGCGAGGGCACCCGGCTGTTCGACGGCGTCCCCAAGTCCTACGCTCTCGACCTGATCTCCAGCATCGCCTCACGCAACGGGATCGTCGAGCTGCAGTACCGGCGGCACCGCTAAGGCTCGCGGTCACGGCTGAGCTCTTCGAGCGTCAGCCGCATGACGATCTCTTCGCCGTCGACTTCGCCGGTGTCGACGAAGCCGAAGCGCTCGTAGAAAGAGCGCGGTGAGTGCTCGCCGGGGTGGTAGCTGAGCTTCACCTCCGAGACGCCGTCCTGCCGCGCTTCTCCGACCAGCAGTTCCAGGGCGCGGCGCCCGTACCCCTTGCCTTGCCGGCCGGCGTCGATCATGAAGCGCCACACCCAGAACTCCTTCGGCGGGTCGCGGTACGCCATGACGAATCCCACGGGCTCGTCGTCGGCATAGACGGCCCGAAACCACGCCCGCGGCTCGAAGTGAGCCTCGGCGATGGAGCGAGCGTTCGTAGCGACGTACTCCTGCTGCTCGGGCTCGACCGCGAGATCGAGCAGCGCCGGTAGTGAGGCCTGTGTGATCTCTCGAAGTTCGACGTTGGCGCCCATCTCCGGCATTCGACCAGATCCTCGGAGCCACGTGGCAGTGGCGTACGATGCCTCCGCATGAACGACAACCCGAACTGGAAGGTCGCGCGCCTCGACGACATCGAGCGGCGCGGCAGGGATATTCCGGTGCGCGAGCACCTCGGGATCCACGCCTTCGGAATCAACGCTCTCACGCCCGCCGAGGACGGCACGCTGATCAACGACCACGACGAGGCCGGGTCGGGCCAGGAGGAGCTGTACATCGTGCTCGACGGGACGGCGACCTTCGAGATCGACGGCGAGACGGTCGAAGCGCCGCCGGGAACGTTCGTGTTCGTCGGGCCGGAGTCGCGGCGAAGCGCGACCGGGGATGGGACCATCCTTGCTGTCGGCGGCACACCCGGCGAGGCGTACCAGGGGATCGACTGGGGGGAGGCCTGGCCGTTCCACAACGATTCCATGACGGCCTACGGCGAGAAGCGATACGCCGACGCGCTCGAAGCGGTCCGCAGTGCCCTCGAGCACGTGCCGGACCACCCGGGCTTGCACTACAACTTTGCGTGCTTCGCAACGCTCGCGGGCGACACTGGCGACGACACCTTCGCCCACCTCCGACGCTCCGTCGAGCTCCTCCCGCGGTTTCGTGAGGACGCGCGCAGAGACGACGACTTCGCCGCCGTACGCGACGACCCCCGGTTCGAGGACGCTCTTCGCTGAGCCTAAAAGGCGCGTTCGCGCCCTGCGACCTACCCCTCGGAGCGCCCCGTGGCGTCCCGATTGCGGTCGTATCGTCTCGTGAGCGGGAACGACGGCAACCACGACTCGCGACGCACGGTCCAGAGCTCGTAGGTCGGCCTCAGTTGGTCAGGGGCATCGAGGGATCCGAGGTTCACCTCGATCTCGTCTGCGCTGCGTGAGAAGACGGACGAGCCGCAGCGGGGACAGAAGAAGCGCCCGGCGTAGTCGCGTGTCTCGCCGTCGATCGTCACCGCATCCTGAGGGAACACGGCGGAGGCGTGAAACAGGGCTCCGTGATGCTTGCGGCAGTCGAGGCAGTGACACAGGCCGACCCGGTACGGGAGCCCCGACGCCACGATGCGCACGTTGCCGCACAGGCAACCGCCGGTGAAGCGCTCCATGCGTTCTCCTCTAGGTCTGGGATCCAGTCGGTGTTTCCGCGCGGGCGTCGCCGACGAGGGCTCGAAACGCCGGCTCGTCGCGGATCGCGTCGAAGTCCGAGTCGTGCGCTGCCAGCTCGCGGCAGCCGTCCCACATCTCGATCGCTCGGCGAAGGTGATCGACGGCTTCGGCCGGCTGGCCCGCGAGGCTCTCGCAGCACGCGGTATTGAAGTAGAGGTACGGCTGGTCGGGTCGCGCCTCGATCAGCTCGCGACCCAGCGCCGCCGCCTCGGCGTACTTGCCGGCCTCGTAGAGAGGCCGGGCCGAGTCCCACCACAATTCCGGGGCAAGCTGCCGGACCGAATCCGGCAGGTGCACCCAGGGGTGACGCCGAGAGTCGTAACCCGATTCGGTCGGCGGCGGAAAGGTCGGGTCGGCGAACGAACCGACGGAGACCACAACCACATTCGGATCCGCGGGCTCCGTCGTGAAGACCTGCGAGCCGCACTCAGGACAGAAGTGGAAGACGCCCTCCTTTCGGTCGGCCTCGTCGGAGATTCGCGTGAAGTCGCTGAAGCTGCCGCTCACCTGCACTTGCTCGGCTTTGAATCCAGCTTGCATCCCGAAAGCGCTCCCAGTGCGACGCTGGCAGGCGAGGCAGTTGCAGATCGAGACAGCGAAAGGCTCGCCCGCAACCTCGAGCCGAAGTTGGCCGCAGTGACAGGCTGCTTCGCGCATCCTCATCGCAAGAACCTTAGACATCCAGGAAGGAGCTCCAGTGAGCCTCACGCAGTACTACACGGCGACCACACTCGACGGCTTCATCGCAGATCCGAACGACTCGCTCGACTGGCTCTTCACCCGCGCGCGCGACGAGGAGGGACCGCTGAACTACGGCGCGTTCATTGCCGAGGTGGGCGCGCTCGCGATGGGCTCGACCACATACGAGTGGATCCTCGACCACGAGTTCCGCGGCAAGGATCCAGCCGAGTGGAAATGGCCCTACGAGATCCCCTGCTGGGTCTTCACGCACCGCGATCTGACCGTCGTCCCCGACGCGAGCATCGAGTTCACGAGCGACGAGGTCTCGGCCGTGCACGCCGAGATGGTCGCCGCAGCGGCTGGGAGGAACATCTGGATCGTCGGCGGCGGCGATCTCGCGGGCCAATTCGCGGACGCGGGCCTGCTCGACGAGGTGCTCGTCTCGGTCGCGCCGGTCACGCTGGGCGCGGGCGCACCGCTCCTGCCGCGGCGAATCGAGCTGCGCCTCGACGAGGTCGGCCGGAACGGCGACTTCGTCGCGGCGAGGTACTCCGTCGTCAGCGAGCCAGCGCGGCCGACGGTCTAGTCACGAAAAGACGGCCCGCAGCCCCGCCTCGACACATGAGCGGTCGTCGTCGCCGCTTGCGCCACTCGCTCCGGCTGCGCCCAGCACCGTCTCGCCGCTCCGGATCACGATCGAGCCCGGGCCCGGAATGAGCGGCAGCCGAACGAGCCTGTCGACCGCATCGAAGAATCCCTCGTGGGACTCGCGGCTGGCGGCGAGCTGTTCCCCGTCACGCTGCCAGAGCGCTGCGCCGGCTGCCTTCGCTTCGGCGATCCGCGCCGACAGGGGAAACGCGCCGTCCATCCGGCCGAGCGTGATGAGGTGTCCGCCCTCGTCGACGACGGCCACGGCGATCTTCCAGCCGTTGACGGCTGCGTGATCGTGCGCGGCCTCGATCAGCACACGGGCCTGGGCGAGGCTCAGCGGCATCGACGCCAAGTATCGGGAAGCAAGCTGCTCATTCCTTAGGGCCGCGACCAGACAAGCATGCTGCCGACGGGCCGATAGCCGAGCTTCTCGTTGACCCTGAGCATCGGTCCGTTCGTCTCGTCGTTCTCCGTGGAGACAAGCTCGACTCCACGTTCGGCGGCGTTCACCAGAGTCGCCTGCTTCGCCAGCAGGGCGAGGCCGCGGCCGCGGTAGTCGCGCAGCGTCCCGGTCATGTCGGTGACCGCCCGGCCCCCGGGGGCGATGCGAAGGTGCGAGAACGCGACCGGCCTGTCGTCGATCACGGCTGCAACGCTCGCGTCGAGGTCCGTGTCCGGGTGACGCCAGTAGTCCTCGAGCCATTGCTCGAACGAGACGTCGTCCATCGCAACCTCGCCGGGCACGTCCCGCATCGCCTCGGCGTCGAGCTCGTGAACCTTTCGGGGGTCGAGGTCGGCGAGCGGGCGCAAATCGACGCCGGGCGGGGCGCTCGGAGGCTCGATCGTGCGCGGGTCGACGCCGGAGATGCGATTCGTGTTGGTGTGCCGGAAACCGTGAGCGATGGCAAAGCTCTGCGACGCCTCCTCGGGCGTCGAGAACGAGAGCACTGTCGCGACGCCGAGGCCGGCCAGATGGGTCTCACAGCGCTCGAGGAGGGCTGTGCCGAGGCCGGCTCTGCGGACCTCCGGCGCGACGCTGACCTGCAGGAATCCCGGGCGCTCGGAGCTCTGGTACTCGATTGCCGCGGTCGCCCAGCCGACGAGCCTGCCGTCGTCCTCGGCCGCCCAGTACCGGCGGTGCGCGTCCGGCGGCTCCGCGGCGGCCGCGTGCCGGAGCCCACGCTCGGATCCGACGCGGTGCGGCCAGACGCCGTTCAGCAGGTCGGTGGCCGACCCGAAGTCCTCGCTCGTTCCCTCTCGCACCACGCGTCCGAGAATACGCGGCCCTCTCAGCCTTCCGCGTAGGCCGTGCTGCGACGCTCTTCGGCACGACGAGCGACCATGCGTCGACGACGAGCTCGCGCAGCTCGATCCCGTCGACCGCCGCGAGCCGGACGACCGCCCAGTTGTAACGGAGGTCGGACGACCGCGGAAGCATGAACTTCTCCGGCTCGCTCTCGACGAGAGCGTTCCGCCACTCCTTCGGGAAGGCGAAGCCCAGCAGCGTCTCGTCGCGCGAGAACGCGAGATAGACGATCCTGCCGACGCGGAACTTGACGCGGCCGCGTACCGACGCCTCGTACGAGCGCGGCAGCGTCGTCGCAACGGCGCGGACGTCGTCGATCGTGGCCACGGGAGCAGCGTAGACTCGCGCCGATGTCCGACGGCTATCTCCTGCTGCCCGAAACGGCCGAGCTCCGATGGATGGGCGAGGCGTCCACGTACTTTCTCGCCGACGGCGAGCGGACCGGTGGCGCCTTCGCGCTCGTCGACGAGACCGGGAAGCGCGGCGACAGCGTGCCGCTCCACCGGCACGACGAGGACATGGAGTCGTTCTACGTGCTCGATGGCGAGGTCAGGCTCTTCATCGGCGACGCGCCGGGAGTCCGGGCCGGTGCCGGCTCCTTCGCGCACGTGCCGGGCGGAACCGTACACGGCTTCCGGATCGAGTCCGAGACGGCGCGCTACCTGATCCTGACGACGCCGCAGCACGGAGAGTTCTATCGCGCGATCACGCTCCCGGCACAGCCGGACGGCTCACCGCCGGCGGAGCCGATTCAGGGCGCTCAGATCAAGCAGGCGTCGCAGAAGTACAAGATCGAGTTTGTCGGGCCGCTGCCCGACGACAGCTAGCCACCTGAGAGGAGCCGGCGCGCGGCGAGGACGATGCGACGCCGGCGCTACTCCGCCTCGGTGGCCGCGTACAAATCGACCGGGACTCCGTCCGGGTCGCCCACCTGCGCGTAGCGCTGGCCCCACGCCGCGTCCCACGGCTCCTTCTCGCCGTGGAAGCCGGCGGCGATGACCTTGGCGTAGAGATCGTCGACCTCCGCGGCGCTCGCGCACTCCAGGGCGAGGCCCACCTGGTTGCCGGTCTCGCGCGTCCACGCGGGCCGGAAGCTGCGAACGACGTCCTCGGAGTCGAGCATGAAGCGCACGCCGTTCGGCAGGAAGGTGTCCACGTGGCCCTCGCCGGGGGTCTCCGGCACGTCGAGCCCGAGCAGGCGGTAGAACTCGATCGAGCGAGCCATGTCCGAGGTGACGATCCCGATCGCGTTGAGTTGGGGCATGAGCGAAGCCTAACCACGTTCGCCGCTCTCGCGGCACAATGGTTCCGTGACCCCGGACGAGTACATCGCAGCGCTCGAGGAGCCGCGGCAGAGCGAGATTCGAGCGCTCCACGACTTGATCCGCGAGCTCGCACCCGAGCTGGCGCCGACGATCCAGTCCGGGATGCTCGGCTACGGGAGCTATCACTACGTCTATGCCTCCGGACGGGAAGGCGACTGGCCGATCCTGGCGCTCGCGAGCCACAAGCGCTACATCTCGCTCTACACGTGCGGCGAGCTCGACGGACGCCCGGTGGCGGAGGAGTACGGCGAGCGGCTGCCGAAGGCCGACATCGGCAAGGCCTGCGTCCGCTTCAAGTCGCTGGAGGATCTCGATCGGGAGACGCTGAAGGAGTTGATCCGCAGGGCGGCGGTCGGCCCGACCTGAGGTCGACCTTCAACGCACCGTCAGACGCGACTCGAGTCCGAAGAACGCGCCGATCCGTTCGGCCTCCGCTCGGACGCCGTCCAGCCCGGCTTTCGTCAGCTTGCCGAAGGGCTCGACGCGAACCTCGATGCCCTTGGCGGTTCGCTTGCGCGACCACGTGCCCGAGACGGCGCCGTCGACGAGGAGCCACGAAAGCGCGCCCGGCCCCTCCAGCCGGCCCTTGCCGTGCGCCTTCGTCCGTGCGACCGCTTCGGGCGGAAAGAGGTGGTCGCGCTCGCGGAACCCCATCACGTAGGCGTCGTACTCGGGGATCAGGCGCACGCCCTCGGGCGCCCGCGCACGCTTCGGGTCGCCGGCGAGGAGCCAGGCACGCTTGCCCTCGAGGTCGACCTCCGTGAGCTCGTCGGCGATCGAATCGAGCAGCGCCCGGCCCTCCTTCGCCTTGAAGTGGGAGCCCGCGACCCACTGGGTGAAGTCCGTGTGCGTGGCCGGCCCGAACGCGCCGAGATAGCGGCGCAGGATCTCGGCGAGCGCAGCCTGCGGCTCCCACTCCCGCTGCTCACCGAACCACTGGTCGGGCCGGACGAAGGTGACGCGCGTCCCCTGCGGCGGCCCGTGTACGAGGACGCCGTTCAGCGCCGCCGGGCCGAGAACCGTCCCCCAGCCGGAGCCGACGTGTTCGCGCGCCCAGCCGCTCACGCGCGGAGAAACCGCTTCGACGAGCTCCTCGCGGGTGAGACAGCGCCCGTCGAGCGCGTCCGCGAGAGCCGCCAGGATCTGCTTCGCCTCTTTCGGCCGCACCTCGTTCGCGAAGTACCAGTCGCCGACGACCGCCCGCCGCGCCGCCAACCAGAGCCCGAGCTCGTCCGCCGGGTGGAGGTGGAGGGTGCCGCGGAGCGTCCACGTCTTGACGAGCGTTCGCGCCTCCCAGAGCGAGTGACGGACGTGGCCCTGCGTCAGCCCGCGCACCCGAGCCGAGAGCGCGAGCTCCGCGGCCGACAACACCTGGGCGTGGATTCCGCCGACCTCTCGCACGACCTCGACGAGGCGCGTTCGCGGTGCCGGCTTCGCCAGCCGGTGGCGCGCGAGCCGCCGCGCTCGAACGTCCTCCCAGGTCAGCGTCGGCACGGAACTACTGCTTCAAGAGAAGCTCCACGAGCGTGTCGCCGCGCAAGCCGAGGCGCAGGGTCTCGAGCGGGATCACTTCCTCGGGCGGGATGTTGCCGAGGTTGACCTCGGGCCCGAACTGCTTCACGAACCAGGCCTGAGCCGCCTTCGACGGCGCCTCGAAGATCACGTTCTGGGTGCCGACCGCGCCCGCGATCTCGCCGATCAGCTCCGTCCGCATCCCGCCACCGGAGTCGAAGATCCCGGCGGTGCCGCCCTCGCGCGCCTCGGTGATCACCTTCCAGGCGCCGGCGGCCAGCTCTTCCTGGAGCCAGCCGGTCCACTCTGCGGCGCTGTACTCGACCGACGAGTCCTTCGAGCCGACCTCGGAGAGGACGGTGAAGTCGCGGGCGAAATCGGCGACGAGCTCGAGCTTGCGCTCGCGCGGGATCTCGACGGTGCCGTCCGAGATCTCGACGTGCGTGAGCCCGAGCTCCCCGAGCCAGCGCTTGTAGTCGTCGAGCCGGTCCTTGACGTAGACGACCTCGAAGAAGGTGCCGCCGAGCACGACGGGCTTCTCCTTCAGCACGTCCAGCTTCCTCCGCAGGTTCGCCGAGACGTAGGCCGTGCCCCAGCCGAGCTTGACGACGTCGATCAGCTCGCCGGCCACCTCGAGCACGTCCTCCCACCCGCGGGGGCCGAGACCCTTGTCGATCACGTGCGTCAGCCCGCCTCGGCGCTGCGGCAGCCCGAGGTCAAAGTCGCGCAAGGAGCTCCTTCAGCTTCTCCTGCGCGGCGGTCTGGACGTCGTGGTAGAGCGAGTTGCCGTGCGCGTCGATCCCGACGGTGAGAGGGCCGAAGTCCTTGACCCGGAACTTCCAGAGGCACTCGGGCATCAGGTCCTCCCACAGCACCTCCTCGATCTCCTCGATCTGCGTGGTCTCGAGCGCCGCGGCGCCGCCGACGATCGCGAAGTAGACCATCCCGAGCTCGTGCATCGGCGCGATCGCCTCGTCGGGGAAGCCGCCCTTGCCGCAGATCGCGCGCACGCCGTACTGCCGGCCGAGGGGCTCGGTGAAGCGCACCATCCGGGCGCTCGTCGTCGTTCCGATGCAGATCTTCTCGTAGCGCCCGCTCTCGAGCCTCCGGACGTTCGGTGCGGTATGCAGGAGGAACGCGCCGGCGAGATCCATCGGCGGCTCGACGCCCTGGTCGAAGATCCTGATCTGGGTGCGATCCCGGATTCCGATGATGTGACCCTGGACGGTGACCTCGTCGCCTGCGCGGAGCTTCAGGATCTCCTGCGGGTCGGTGATCGGGAAGGTGACGGTGTGGTTCGCCATCAAAACTCCCGGTCGAACTCGAGGCTGCCCTGCGCGTCCACGTGCACCGAAGCGCGGCGGGCCGCCCAGCACTGGTAGTTGACGGCGACCGGGTTCAGGGTCATGTGCGTGTCCGCGTGCTCGATGTGGCACTGGAGCACGGTCACGTCACCGCCGAGCCCCATCGGCCCGATCCCGGTCTCGTTCAGGAGCCCGTAGAGCTCGTCCTCCAGCTCCGCGACGAGCGGGTCCGGGTTGCGCGTCCCGACCGGCCGCGTGATCGCCTCCTTGGCGAGGTACATCGCGTAGTCCGCCGTGCCGCCGATCCCGACCCCGACGATCCCGGGCGGACAGGGCTTGCCGCCTGCGCCCACGATCGATTCGAGCACGAACTGCTTGATCCCCTTCACCCCGTCGGCGGGGATGCACATCTTCAGGAAGCTCATGTTCTCCGAGCCCGAGCCCTTCGGGACGCACTTCACGTCGAGCCCGTCCCAGTCGGCGACGAACTCCCAGTGCACGATCGGGAGGCGGTGGCCGATGTTCGGGCCGGTGTTCTCGCGCGTGATCGTGTGCACCGCATTCGAGCGGAGCGGATGCTCGACGGTCGCGCGCGCGGTTCCGTCGCGCAGCGCCTCGTAGATCCGGGCGGGATGGAGCGGGAAGTGCTCGCCGACGCGGCAGGTGTAGACGGCGATCCCGGTGTCCTGGCAGACGAGGTTCTGCTCGTCGTCGGCGATCGAGACGTTCCGGTTGATGGTCTGGAGCACGCGCCGGCCGGTGACGGAGGTCTCGCGGGCCGTCGCCGCCGCGAGCGCGTCGCGCAGGTCCTGCGGGATGTCCTTCAGCGCCCAGACATAGAGGTGCGCGGCCGCGTCCTCGACAACGTGCTGGAGCTCCGTCGTCGTGGCGGTCGTCATGCGCTCGCCTTCTCTGCGGCCGCGCGTCCCGCGCGGCGTCCGAAGACGCAGCATTCGAGCAGCGAGTTTCCCATCATCCGGTTGCGCCCGTGCGTCCCGCCCGCGATCTCACCGCAGGCGTAGACCCCTTCCAGCGTCGTTCCCCCGTCGGTGTCGATCACGAGGCCGCCGTTCTGGTAGTGGAGCACGGGATAGGTGAGGATCCGCTCCTCGAGCGGGTCGATTCCCGCGCCTCGGTAGCGCCGCAGCATGTACGGCAGCGAGATCTCAGCGTCCTCCTGCGCGATCCGGGTCGTGTCGAGGTAGACGGCGGGGCGGCCGTCCTGCGTCTCGACGCCCTTGCCGTTCGCGACCTCGTCGAAGATCGCCTGGCTGACCACGTCTCGTGGGCCGAGCGAGTCGGTGAACTCCTCACCGTCGGCGTTCAGGAGCACGGCACCGTAGGCGCGGGTCGTCTCCGGGATCGAGTAGCCCTGCATCGTCTCGGGCCAGGCGCCGCCGTTCGGGTGGTACTGGAGCTCGTCGAGGTCGCGCGCCTGCGCGCCGAGGTCGAGCGCGAGGAGCGTCACCTCGCCCGTCGCGTTCGGGTGGTTCGTGGAGAGCTCGCCCCGCTCCTCGGCCACCCTGAAGCAGCGACCGCCGGCCGCGAGCACGACGGTCGCCGCCTCGAGATCGTGCTCGCCGCACCGCGCGCGCCAGCCGTTCTCCGCGGGGTCGAGGTTTCGCAGCGGGCTGTTGGCAAAGAGGGTTCCGTCGCCGGCTTCGAAGGCCTCGCGGAGCGCCTTCGTGATCGCGTGCCCCGTGCGGTCGCCGACCTGGAGCAGACGCTTGGCCGAGGCGCCGCCGCAGCGGGCGAGTCGATAGGGGGTGCCGTTCCCATTGGCGTTCTCGCGCGTGAATGCGACGCCGAGCTCCTCGAGCCAGTGGATCGCGCCCGGCGCGTCGCCGGTCAGCACCTCGACGAGCCGCATGTCCGCGCTCTCGTGGGAGCTCTTCCAGATGTCGGCGGCATGCTGTTCGGGCGAGTCGCCTTCGCCGAAGGCGGCCTGGATGCCGCCCTGGGCCTTCGCCGAGTTGCACGCCTGGATCGACCCCTTCGTCGCGAGCGCGACCCGCGCTCCGGCGTGGCCGGCGGAAACCGCGGCCGCGAGCCCGGCAGCGCCGCTCCCGATCACGAGCACGTCGAAGCCGGCCGCCGAGGTCACGAGGGGAGGGTATCAGCAGTGATTCGAGGCATTAGCGTCACTTATTCACACTCGCAGGACTCTTGGCACGGGTTTGTTGCTGGCTGCCTGTCCCGATGGGGCGTGCCCCGACCCGGGGACTCCCACTGGCGGTGCGCACGAGCTCACCAAATCGAACGCAAGAGCTCCGCCGCCTCGGCCGCCGTCGCCTGGCGCGGATTCGACCTCGCGCCGGCACGGCCGACTGCCGCTTCGGCCACCTCGTCGAGCTCCTCCGCCGGCACGCCGAAGTCGCGCAGACGCGAGAAGCCGGCAAGCTGCGCGAGCTCTTCCACCCGCCGAGCCGGATCGTCGGTGCCGAGCGCCTCGCCGAACCGGCCGATTGCCTCGGGGGCCACTTCGGCGTTGAAACGGAGCGCCGGCGGCAGGCAGAGCGCGTTCATCGCGCCGTGCGAGATGCCGTAACGGCCGCCGAGCGCCTGCGCCAGCGCATGGCCCAGCCCGAGCATCGAGCCCCCGAGGGCGGCGCCCGCCTCGCACGCGCCACGCATCAGCCCGCTGCGCCCCTCGAGTAGATCCCCGTCCCCCGCGACGACGGGGGGAAGCCAGGTCGAGATCAGCCGCGCCCCTTCGAGCGCGTGCCGGTCCGCCTCCGCGTTGTGCTCCTTGACGTAGAGAGCCTCGGCGCAGTGGGCGAGGGCGTTCAGAGCGGTGCCGACCGTCTCGGCGACGGGCAGCTCGAGCGTCAGCTCCGGCTCGTAGACGATCCCGACAGGATGGGCGCCGCCACCGCCGCCGCGCATCCGCCGATCGGGGTCGCGCACTCCGTAGAAACGCGTCCACTCGGCACCTGAGTACGTCGTGGGTACCGAGACGAGCGGAAGCGAGGTCTCCGAGGAGACGGCCTTCGCGGTGTCGATCGTGCTGCCGCCGCCGAGCGCGACGAGCACGTCGGCGCCGGCCGCCTCGGCGACCGCATCCGCGATCCGATCCGTCGGCACCTCCGACCAGCGGCCGTGCGCTCGCAGCGGCAGGTCCGAGAACCGGTCGCCGGCGAAGACGAACGGCCGAGACACGCCCAGCTCGGCGAGCAGCCCCTCGAGCTCGCCGATCCCCCAGCGAACGATCACGCGAGCCGGTCTCGCGCGAACGAGACGAACTCCTCGGCTGCGCGAGTGGCCGTCCGGCCGGTCGCCCGCACGAGCGAGATCTCGCGCGTCGCATGGATCCCCTCGACCCGCGCAGCGGCCAGGGTGCCCGCGGCGAGCTCCGACTCGACGGCCGAGCGGGAGATGAACGCGATCCCGTACCCGGCCTGGACGGCGCTCCGAACCGATTCCTGCAGGCCGAGCTCGAGCCGGACGTCCAGATCCCGCCAGCGCGTCCCGGCCGCCCTCAACTCGTCCTCGACGATCTGCCGGACCCCGGCTCCTTCCTGCATCAGGATCAGCTGCTCCGAGCGAAGCTCGTCGAGCTCGACCGTGCGGCCGGCGAACCGATGCCCCGGCGGGCACGCGAGGATCACCTCGTCCTCGAAGAAGGGCTCGAACCGGACCGAGCGGTGCCTCCTGGCCGCGCCGACGATCCCGAGCTCGAGCTCCCGCTCGGCCACCAGGTCGACCACCGACTGGGTGTCGTGCACCGAGAGCGCGATCTTGACCCTCGGATTCGCGCGCTGGAACTCGCAGAGCAGGAGCGGCACGACGATCGCGGCGGGTCCGGTGGAGGCCCCGAGCCGGAGCTCTCCCACGATCTCCGCGCCGGCCTCGCCGGCGACCTCCTCCACGAGCTGCTTCTCGAGCGCGAGCAGTCGCTGCGCGCCGCGATAGAGCCGCAAGCCGGCCTCGGTGGGCTCGACCCGCCGCCCCGAGCGGTCGAGCAGCCGGGCGTCGAGCCGCTTCTCGAGCGCGCGGATCTGGAGCGACACGGCCGGTTGGGTGACCCCCAGCCGCTCGGCCGCCAGCGAGAAGCTCTTGCGCTCGACGACCGCGCAAAAGGCCGCGAGTTGCCGTGTGTCCATAAGCACAGCTTATATCGACGAACCCTGCCGGACAGCCGGCCAGACCGCCGACGTCACTAGACTCGGCCGGTGCGGGTCTGGATCGACATCACCAACTCGCCGCACGTGCCGTTCTTCCGCCCGCTGATCCGGCTGCTCGAGGCGCAGGGACACGAGGTCGAGGTGACGGCCCGCAAGTACGCACAGACGCTGCAGCTGCTCGAGCTGCATGGGATCGCCCACCACGTGATCGGCCCGCCTCACGGAGGCGGCGGCCGAGTCGGGAAGGCCCGCGCGCTCGCCGGCCGGCTCCAGGCTCTCCACCGCTTCGCGAGCACGCGCGACTTCGAGCTCGCGCTCACGCACGGGTCGCACGAGCTCGCCCTGACCGCCCGCCGGCTCGGGATCCCGAGCACGACGGCGTTCGACTACGAGTTCGCGTGGCTCCAGCACCAGCTGGGCTGCCGGGCCGCGACGCACGTCGTCGTCCCGGACGCGATCCCGCCCGAGCGGCTCGCCCGCTACGGGGCGCGGCCGCCGAAGCTGCTCCGCTACGAGGGCCTGAAGGAGGAGTACTACCTCGCGGACTTCGAGCCGAGCGCGACGCCGATCGAAGGCCTCGACCCTGAGCGCGTGCTCGTCGTCGTCCGCACGCCGCCGGAGGTCTCGCTCTACCACCGGCACGGGAACCCGCTCTTCGCGAGCGTGCTCGAGCGGCTCGGGCGAGCCGAGAGCGTCCAGGCGGTCGTCCTGCCCCGAACGGAGGAGCAAGGAGAAGCGATCAGAAGCCTCAGACTGCCGTCGCTCGTCGTCCCGGGGCGGGCCATCGATGCCCAGAGCCTGATCGCGCACGCAGACCTCGTCGTCTCCGCGGGCGGGACGATGAACCGAGAGGCCGTGGCGCTCGGGGTTCCGGTCTACACGACGTTCGCCGGCCGGCTCGGAGGGGTCGACGAGCGCCTGATTCGGGACGGGCGGCTTCGGCAGCTGACCGATCCCGCCGCGCTCGCGCTCCGCAAGCGGGATCCCTACAAGGCGAACCGGCGCCGCCGCGACCCGGAGACGCTGCTCGGGCTGTTGCTTTCTGCAATACGGGAATAGGATCGCCGTCGTACACCACTTGTTCACAAGGGGAAAAAGGGGGATCCACATGCGGAAGGCTTTCGGAGTGGCCGTGCTCGCCGTCGGTCTCGCGACGCTCGTCGTCGCAACCGCGGCAACGGGCGGCAAGCCCGGGTTCAAGACGGCTCAGGGGCCGATGCTCGACGGCGTCGGCGGCGCGACGTACGAGCCAATCATCAGCGTCGGCGACACGCTGAAGAGCGGCTACATGTTCGAGTCGATCCCGGATGGGATCTCGTTCAAGAAGCACGGCAAGGGCACGGTCGACGTGTTCGTGAACCACGAGACCTCGACCGTCCCGTTCCCGTTCAGCGCGGCGACGGGCGTCGGCTTCAACGACTTCACGAACGCCATGGTCAGCGAGCTACGGCTGAGCCAGAAGAGCGGCGGCGTGCTCCGAGGCCGGTACGCCATCCCCTCGGAGGCGAACTTCCAGCGCTTCTGCTCGAACTTCCTCGCCACGAAGGAACAGGGCTTCGACCGGGAGCTCCTCTTCACGAACGAGGAGGCGACGGATTGGGTGTTCCGGAGCGGCGTGGCCGTTCCAGGGCCCGGTCTCGTGCCGCCCGGAACCCCTGGAGCCGAGCAGGCGGGGCTCGTCGTCGCATACGACGTGCGCCGCGACAGGTACAGGCCGATCTACGGGATGGGTCGCCACAACCACGAAAACGCGGTCGCGATACCCGGCTACGGTCATCCCGTCGTCCTGTCGGGCGACGACACGTTCACGACCAACCCGGCGCAGTCCCAGCTCTACTCGTACATCGCCGAAGACGCGGACGCGGTCTGGGACGACGAGGGCGACCTCTACGGCCTGGTGCTCGACGATGCAGCGATCAACGACTACTACGACTTCCCGATGAACTCGACGGCGTCGTACAGCGGCACGTTCAAGAAGATCGCCAAGGCCGATGCGATCGGCGATCAGACGAGGCTCGAGGCGGCCTCCGACGCGCTCAACGTCTTCCAGTTCGTGCGGGTCGAGGACATCGCCTACGACCGGCGGCGAGGGATGAAGAACGTCGTGTACGTCGCCGACAGCGGTCGCGGGCTGGCCGGACCGACCGGGCCGGGGATCTCGACCAACGGCCGGATCTGGAAGCTCGTCCTCGATCCGAGGAATCCGCGGAGGGTGCTGAGCCTGTCGATCCTGATCGAGGGGGACGACGCCCCAGTGAAGACGCCGGGCGAGATCCACCAGCCGGACAACCTCGAGACGACGGCGAGGAGCCTCCTGATCACGGAGGATCCCGGCTCGAGCCAGCAGTTCCCGTTCGGGTCGACCGACCCCAACGCGACGACCGCCCGGATCTGGCAGCACGGCCTCGCACCAGGCTCGCCGACCCGCGTTGTCGCCAAGGTCAATCAGTCAGCCGACGAGGGCCCCACGGACGTCGATGAAGCGCCGGCGCCCGGGAACCTCGGTGCGTGGGAGTCGAGCGGGATCATCGACGCCTCGGAGGTCTTCGGGCGAGGCGCGTTCCTGGTCGACGTCCAGGCCGGGACGCTCGCGATCGACGAGGAGGTGCGCGGCACCCTCACCTACCAGCGTGACGGCGGCCAGCTCGGCCTTCTCTGGATCCCTGGTGCTTAGCTCCGGGGGAGAAGCTCGCTAGACGAGCTCGGAGCGTGCGGGCGCTGCTTCGGCGGCGCCCGCACCGACGTGTCCCGCAGCGGCACGCCGGGGCTCGCGCACGATCGCGGCGAGCCGCCCCACGAGCTCGAGCGTGTCGCCCATCGTCGACGAGCCGCTCGAGCTCGTCGAGCTGCTCTTCGAGCCACGTCCGGTCGACCGGCGAGACGTCGAGGGCCACGATCTTCGGATGCACGGTGGGCTGCCACGTCTCGCCTTCGGCGAAGAGCTCCTCGTGGATCTTCTCGCCGGGCCGGGCGCCGATGAAGACGATCTCGACGTCGCGCTCGGGCTGCTTGCCCGAGAGCCGGATCATGTTGCGCGCCAGGTCGAGGATCCGCACGGGCTCGCCCATCTCGAGCACGAAGATCCGGCCGCGGCCGCCGATCGAGCCGGCCTGGACGACGAGCGCGACCGCCTCGGGAATCGTCATGAAGAAGCGCGTCATCTCCGGATCGGTGACGGTGACCGGGCCGCCGCGCTCGATCTGGCGGCGGAAGCGGGGAATCACGCTGCCGGCCGAGTTGAGCACGTTGCCGAAGCGGACGGCCACGAAGCGCGTCGGCACGTCGTCCCGCTCGCCGTGGGCGCCGACGATCCACTCGCAGAGCGTCTTCGACTGCCCGTAGACGCTCCCCGGGTTGAGGGCCTTGTCGGTCGAGATCAGGAGGAAGCGCTCGGCCCCGTAAGCCACGGCCGCAGCCGCGACGACCCTCGTTCCGAGGACGTTGTTCCGCACCGACTCGAGCGGGTTCGCCTCCATCAACGGCACGTGCTTGTAGGCGGCCGCGTGGAAGACGACCTCGGGGCGGTAGCGCTCGAACACCTGGCTCATCCGCGTCCGGTTGCGCACGTCGGCGAGGACGGGCACCCCGGCCGCGAAGCCGCGCTCGTCGACGAGCTCCCGCTCGATGTCGTGGAGGGCGCTCTCGGCCTGCTCGACCATTACGATCCGCCGCGGCTCGGCCCGCGCGATCTGGCGGCAGAGCTCGGAGCCGATCGAGCCGCCCGCGCCGGTGACGAGCACCGTCTTGCCCGCGAGGTACGAGGAGATGGCCTCGACGTCGACCTCGACGGGCTCGCGGCCGAGCAGGTCCTCCACCTGGACGGGACGGATCTGGTTGGCGAGATCGAGGTCGCCGGAGATCAGCTCGTACAGGCCCGGCAGCGTCTTGACGGCGACCCCCTCGACCTGCGCGACGTCGACGATCCGCTGGCGCACCTCGCCCGAGGCGGACGGGATCGCGATCAGGAGCTCGTCCGGCCGCCGGTCGCGGAGCACGTTCGGGAGGTCGTCCGTCGTCCCGAGGACGCGAATTCCGTGCACGCGCAGGTTCTTCTTGCGCGGGTCGTCGTCGATCAGGCCGATCGGCGTGTAGCCCATCGCCGGCGTCCGCAGCATCTCCTTGATCATCAGCTGCGCGGCATCGCCGGCCCCGACGACGACGACCTCCTTCCCGCGGGCGACGAGCGAGGAGGTCTGGGGCCGCTCGATGATCGTGCGCGCGAGCATCCGCGAGGCCGCCACGAACGCGAGGCAGAGGAGCCAGTCGAGGATCCAGACGACACGCGGCACCGCGACGGCATGGACGTCGAAGAAGCTGAAGACGAGGAAGGTGACGAGGGACGCGGCAGTGACTCCCCGGAAGGCGCCCCACATGTCGCGGGTCGAGACGTAGCGCCACCAGCGGTTGTAGAAGCCGAAGAGCGCGAAGACCGCGAGCTTGATCGTGACCAGGAGCGTGAGGATCTCGGCGTCGAGGTAGCGGTCGTAGTAGACCGGGATGCTCGGGTCGAAGCGGAGCTGGAAGGCGAGGAACCAGGCGGCGAGGACGATCGCGAGGTCGGCCGCGAGTTGCGGCAGCCTATGCCTCGTGATCGGGAACCTCACGCCGGTGCGCGAGCGCCGACGGCGCTGCGGACGACGTCGACCACACGCTCCTGCTGCTCGGCGGCGATGCCCGCCCAGAGCGGAAGCGAGAAGTTCTCGCGCGAGACCTGCTCGGTCACCGGCAGGTCGCCATCCGAGTAGCCGAGATACCGAAGCGCGGGCTGGAGATGCAGCGGCGGCAAGTAGTACTGCGCGTTCCCGATCCCGGCCTCCCCGAGCGCCGCGCGAATCTCGTCCCGACGCTCCGAGCGGCAGACGAAGAGGTGGTAGACGTGACCCGGCTCGTCCTCGGGAACCTCGCACAGCTCGGCGATCCCGAGCTCGCGGTAGCGCTCGGCCGCCTCCCGGCGCAGCTCCGTCCAGCGGTCGAGCTCGCGGAGGAAGATCCTCAACACGGCCGCCTGGATCTCGTCGAGCCGGGAATTGCGGCCGATGAACTCGAACGTCGTCTTCGCCTTCGAGCCGTGGAACCGGAGCATCCGGATCCGCTCGGCGAGCTCCGGGTCGTCGACGGCGACGAGCCCGCCGTCACCGAGCCCGAAGAGGTTCTTCGTCGGATAGAAGCTGAAGGTCGAGGCGATCCCGTGCCCGGCGATCGCGGGCGAGCCGAAGGCCTGCGCGGCGTCCTCGATCAGCGGCAGCCCGAGCTCGGCGAGGGCGTCGAGCGGTGCCGGCCGGCCGAACAGGTGCACCGGCATGATCGCCTTCGTTCTCGGCCCGAGCTTCCGCTCCACGTCCGCCGGGTCGAGGTTCAGCGTCTCGGTGTCGATGTCGGCGAAGACGGGGGTCGCGCCGGAGCGGGCGATCGCCTCCGCCGTCGCGTAGAACGTGAAGGCGGGACAGATCACCTCGTCGCCCGGCTCCACCTCCATCGCGTTCAGCACGAGCTCGAGCGCGTCGGTGCCGTTGGCGACGCCGATCGTCTCGCGCGTCCCGAGGTAGGCGGCCGCCTCCTCCTCGAACGCGGCCACGTTCGGCCCGAAGACGAACTTGCCGTTCTCGAGGACGGCGTCGAACGCCTCCCGGATCTGCGGCACGAGGGGCAGGTACTGCGCCTTCACGTCGACGAGCGGGATCTTCACAGGGCCGGTCTCCACAGCGGGCCAGTCTACCGCGCTTGCGGAGCCGAACCTCGGCGCCGCACTACCAGCTTCCAGGCCAGATACGCGATCCCTGCCGCCACCGCCGCGGCGATCGCGAAGTCGACGTAGCGGAACGCGTGGTGGAACTCCTCCCACCGCCTGCCGAGCGCGAAGCCGGCTGCCGCGAAGGCGAATGCCCAGAGCGCGGAGCCCAAGAGCGTCAGCAGCGTGTAGCGCCCGAGCTGCGCTCCGAAGAGACCGGCCGGGATCGAGACGAAGGAGCGCACAACGGGCGTGATCCGCCCGAGGAAGACGCCCCAGTCCCCCCAGCGGTCGAACCAACGCTCGGCCCGGTCGAGCTTGGCCGGGTTCAGGTGCAGCCAGCGCCCGTGCCGCTCGAGGAAGGGCCTCCCGGCGCGCCTGCCGATCCACCAGCCGAGAATCGAGCCGATCGTGTAGCCGATCGTTCCTGCGAGCGCGACCGCGAGGTAGGCCTCCCAGCCCGAGCCGAGCGACTCGCCGAAGAGGACGATCTCCTGCCCGAGGAAGGCACCGGCCGCCACGGCGCCGCCGTAGACCATCACCAGCTCGCTCGCCGCCGGTAGGACGGCGTCGATCAGCATCAGGAAGAAGACCGCGTAGAGCCCGTAGTCGCCGATCAGCGTCGTCAACAGGTCGGTGAGGCCGCTCAGGATCGAGGCTGCCGGCATGAAAGCGGCCGTGACGGAGGCGAGCGGCATCGGCGGAGCCTACCGGCGGGGAGGCAGGATCTTCTTCGGCGGCTTCGGCTTCTTCGGGATCGGCGCCGCGCGGGTGACGAAGACGGGCTTGCTGACGAGCTCGACGGTGCCGAGCTCGTTCGCTGCCGAGAAGCGAACGACGTAGAAGCCTCCGTAGACGAGCGCCCGCCCGCCCCGTGCGGTGCTGCTGGGGGTCGTGCCGTCCCACTGCACGAGGAGGCGGCCGGGCTGGGCAGTGCGCCGCGCGATGGTGGCGACGCGAACGCCGGAGCGGGTCTCCACCGACACGGTGACGCGCGCGGCGCGGGTCACGTCGACGCCGGCCTGCACCCGTCGGGTTCCCCCGAGCCTGGCGGCGAGCCGCGATGCCGAGAGGCGCACGGCGCCGAGCGTGTTGTTGACCGCGAACGTCTGTCGCGCGGTCGAGGTCTGTCCCTGGTCGTCGGCTGCGGTGACGTCGAGCCGCCACGTCCCTTCGGCCGGCGGGAGCGGCGGCGCGGCGGGGTCGAGCGGCAGGGGCGGAAACGCGACGGGGTAGGTGCCCGGCTCGCGGGCACCGCTCTCCGAGAAGGCCACCGCACCGTCGGGCGCGGTCAGCGTCGCCGTCACCGTGGAGGGCCGGACGACCTTGTACGAGAGCCTCTGGCCCTCCGCCACGCCGTCGGCGTTCGGCGAGACGACGGGCTCGACGGCCGGCGCGTAGACGCCGTAGTACATGAGCTGGAGCGAGGTCGAAACGTCGCGCTCGCCCCGCGGATCGGAGGGTCGATTGAGCAGCGAGCCGTCGAAGGCCAGAGTCGTCGAGCCACCCGCGTCGAACGCCGATGCGGTCACCGCGCCGAGCCGTACGAGCGTCTGCGCGAGCTCGAAGTTCGTCATCCCGACGCTGTAGCCCGGCTGGCGCCCGTCGGTTGCGACGAAGACGATCCGGCCGTTCGCGAGCTGGCCGACCGCGCTCCGCGGCGTCCGCGGCACGAGCTGGTCGGCCGAGAACGCCTCGAGGGCGCGGAACACGGGTTTGCGCTCGCGCACGAGAACCGGGCCGCCACCGAGCGCCTGCGTGATCCCCGCCCAGTCGGGCCGGAAGATGATCCGCAGGGCCAGGCTCGTGCCGACAGGGGACTCCTCGGTCAGCTTCTGCGCGGCGGTTCCGCGCGCGACGAGGACCGCGCCGCCGACGGGGATCGGGACGGCGCCGCCGGCGAGCTGGACGACCGGTCCTGCGAGGTCGGTGTTCGGCGTCACGGCCGGGAGCGGCGAGATCACGGCGCCGACGGCGCCCGCCAGCGCGGGAGTCGCCGGCCCGTAGCTCGACGTGAAGAGCGAGACGCCGTTCGGCCCCGGAAGCTGGTTCATGTCGTTGATCGCCCGCCGCTGGCCGAGCCCCTTCCAGGTGCCGAAGAACTCGATCCGCCGCACGTCGAGGGTTCCGTCCGCCGAGAAGCCGACGCTCGAGCGGTCGCCGAACGGCGGGCTGTCGACGACGCCGTCGCGCAGGAGCACGCCGCTCGGCCGTCCGGTCGCGAAGTTGAAGAAATCGCCGTTGATCCCGACCATCGTGGCGCCGGTCGAGAGCCGCTTCTGCATCGCGGTGACGCGCTCGGTTCCGGAGATCGTCTCGTTCGAGAGCACCGGGCGGAGCGAGTAGAGGCCGTTCGGGCGCGGGCCGGAGACGACGTGCAGCGCGACCGGGCCGTGCGAGGTGAACTGGACGGCCCGCTCGTAGGTGACGCCGGGCATCAGCGTCTGAACCTGCGCGCCGGCAGGCAGCACCCAGACGAGCGCCACAAACCCCGAGATGATGAACGTCCTGCGCAGCACGAGCCTGCTCGACCCTACCGAAGGCGCATGCCGACTTTGCAGCGGTTTACCGAATCCGAACAGGCCGCTTCGGACGTGCCTGGAGCCCGCGGCCCGGTGGCGACCGCTAGGTTGCCTCTGTGAGCACCGAGACGCGCGACTCCCGGACCGAGCTCGTGGAGCGCCTGATCGCCCGCTTCCCGCAGATCCCGCCCGAGGCGGTGCTGAAGGAGGATCTGCTCCGCACCGGGATCGCGTTCGACGGCTCGGCGCTCACGGACAACCTCGAGGGCGAGGTGAAGCCGAAGTCGTATTTCATCTTCTCGTTCGACCAGAAGCCACTCGCGGAGCTCGGCGAGGCCGCGACGCGCCGCCCGCCGGAGGAGATCGCGCTCACCGGCGGCCCGTACGAGCTGCGCCGCACGATCGTCTCCGTCCGCGTCAACCCGACCTCGCCCTACGGCGTCACTCGCAACGACGAGGGGGCGCTGAAGCTCTCGCTGGACGGCCGCGAGATCGCGACGTCGGGCTGCCGCCGATGCCCGAGTACTACCGCCACACGCTCGCGAACGGGAAGACGGTGATGGAGACCGCGCCCACGATCCAGTGGGGGTATCTGATCTACCTGACGGTGCTCCGGCTCTGCCAGTACTTCGGCGCCAAGGAGGAGTGCGGCTTCTGCGACATCAACCACAACTGGCGCCAGCACAAGCGGGAGGGGCGGCCGTACACGGGAGTGAAGCCGGTCGAGGACGTGCTCGAGGCGCTGGCGCTGATCGACCGTTACGACACGGACCGAGCGAGCAAGGCGTACACGCTCACGGGCGGCTCGGTCACGAGCACGGTCGACGGACTCGCGGAGGCCGACTTCTACGGCCGCTACGCGCAGGCGATCGAGGAGCGCTTCCCGGGCCGCTGGATCGGCAAGGTCGTCGCGCAGGCCCTCCCCCGGGCGGACGTGCAGCGCTACAAGGACTACGGGATCACGATCTACCACCCGAACTACGAGGTCTGGGACAAGCGGCTCTTCGAGCTGATCTCCCCCGGCAAGGAGCGCTACGTCGGCCGGGAGGAGTGGCACCGGCGGATCCTCGACGCGGCGGAGGTCTTCGGCCCGCGCTACGTGATCCCGAACTTCGTCGCCGGGGTGGAGATGGCCGAGCCGTTCGGGTTCCGGACGGTCGAGGAGGCGATCGCGTCGACGAGCGAGGGGCTCGACTGGTTCATGAGCCGAGGGATCACGCCGCGCTTCACCACGTGGTGCCCGGAGCCGACGACCCCGCTCGGCCGCGACAACCCCGACGGAGCGCCGCTGGAGTACCACATCCGCCTGCTCGAGGCCTACCGGGAGACGCTGGAGAAGCACGGGCTGAAGCCGCCGCCGGGCTACGGCGTCGCAGGGGCGGGGAACGCGGTCTTCTCGGTCAGCTCGTTCATGGACACCCTGGCGCCCGAGGAGGTCACGGTCGAGGAGGCGGTGCCGGCGTGAGCAGGATCGGCGTCGACGAGGCGCGGGAGCTCTGGCTGCACGCGACCGACGACGAGCTCAAGGCGCTCGCGCAGGACCGCGCGTGGCCGCTTCCACGAGCCGGATCGCGCCACCTACATGGTGATGCGGATCGTCAACTACACGAACGTCTGCGTCGCCCAGTGCGACTACTGCGCCTTCTACGTGCTCCCGAACCAGGAGGGCGGCTACGTGCTCTCCCGCGAGGAGGTCTTCGCCAAGATCGACGACCTGCTCGAGGTCGGCGGCGACCTCGTCGCCTTCAACGGCGGCTTCAACCCGAAGCTCCCGCTCGAGTTCTACTGCGACCTCTTCGCCGCCGTCCGCGAGCGCTACGGCGACCGGGTCGAGTTCTACGCGCTCACGATCGCCGAGTTCGTCTACCTCGCCGACCGCGCGAATCTCACGCACGCCGAGGCGGCCGCCCGGCTCCGCGACGCGGGCGTCCACTGGGTCACGGGCGGGGGGAGCGAGATCCTGACCGAGGACTTCCGCAAGCGCCACGCGAAGTTCAAGTACACGGTGCGCGAGTATCTCGAGGCTCAGCGCGCGATCGTCGAGGCCGGACTGCGGACGACGGCGACGATGGTGATCGGCTTCGACGAGACCCTCGACGAGCGGCTCGAGCACCTGCAGCGGACGCGCGACCTCCAGGACGAGCTCCACGCCGACGGCCTCGACGGGCTCTTCTCCTTCCTCTGCTGGACGTACAAGCCGTACGGGACGGCCTTCGGCGGCCGCGAGATCCCGCCGCAGGAGTACTGGCGCTGGATCGCCCTCTCGCGGATCTTCCTCGACAACGTGAAGCACGTCCGGACGTCGGTCCTCACCCAGAACGCGGATGCGTTCCGCGCGCTCGACTACGGCGCCGACGACTTCGACCTCCCGATCGAGGACGAGGTGACACAGAAGGCCGGCGCGACGATCGAGCTCGACCTCGAGTCGCTCCTCGCCGTGCCGCGGAAGCTCGGCTACACCGTCGAGTACCGCCGCGCCGAGCGGCCGGCCGCGCTCACCGCTTAGTCGCAGATCCTCAGCAGAGCTGCGTCAGCCGGCCGGTGTCGACGTCGTAGAGGAAGCCGCCGACCCGCAGCTGCTTGAGGTACGGCCACGAGCGCACGCGCTGGACGTCGGCACGCAGCGTCGCCTCCTGGTCGTCGGTGACCAGGAAGGCCAGGCTCTGCGTGTCGGGCCCGCCGGCTTCGCTCACCGCCGCGTGCACGTCGTCCTCGTCGCCCGCGGCCATCCGGCAGTTCGTGTGGGCGACGACCATCGCGCGGTCGACGCCGAGCAGGTAGGTCGCGAGCACGAGCGTGCGCAGGACGTCGTCCGTGACCCGCGCGCCGGCGTTCCGCAGGATCTTCGCGTCGCCCGGAGCGAGCCCGAGCATCTCGAGCGGCGCGATCCGCGAGTCCATGCACGTCAGCACGGCGAGGCCCTTGGCCGCCAGTGGCTCGAGGCCGGCGAGCCGGAAGTCGCTCGCGTACGACTCGTTTCCGGCCAGCACGTCTGCGAAGGCGGAATCGCCCGTTGCCGCGTCCATCGCTCAGACCGCGGCCGGAGCCGCATTGACGAAGCGCAGCTCGGGCACGTGCTCGAGCTCGCCGACGTCCCTCGCCATCTCCAGGAAGGTGTAGAGGCCGGCCTTCTCGCGCGGGCCGAAGGAGTAGCGCAGCTTCTCGAAGTAGCGCGCGAGGTACCCGGCCGGATAGCCGTAGCGCTCGCTGGCCTCGTGGGCGAGCACCTCGGGCTCGGAGCGCGCGAGCCGGACCGAGGCGACGAGCGCGTGCTCCAGCTCCGGCAGGCCGGGCACGAGCGGCTCCGGAGCCGCCCAGACCGCGAAGACCATCGGCAGGCCGGTGCGCTCGAGCCAGAGCCGGCCGAGGTCGTAGTGCGGCGTCGGGTCGGCAAAGGCGCTCTTCAACGCCGCGTCGCCGATCAGCAGCTTCGCGTCGGCGCTGCCCTGGCCGAGCACCGGGTCGAGCGGAACCTGCGTCGCATGCGGAAGCAGGACCTTCACCAGCACGACCGACGTCGCGCTCTCGGGGGTGACCGCGACCGATCGGATCTGGGTGAACGGCAGCTTCGACACGAGCTGGATCGACTCGACCGCCCCCTCCGAGGACACGCACATCCGCGGCAGGATCCGTAGCGACGACGCGTGCCGTGCGTACTCGATCGACGAGATGGGCGCGATGTCGAGACGGCCGTCGAGCAGCATCCCGTTCAGCTCGGTCGGGACGCCGGTCACCTCGTCCACCTCGGCCACGAGCCGGTGGAAGACCGGCGCCATGTTCACGTACGAGATGCGGCCCAGCCTGATCACAAGCAGAGCCTGATCACGAGCGGCGATCCACCACGGTGTCGGCCAGGGCCTCGAGCTCGTCCCGGTGCAGGCCTCCGTTCAAGCTCGCGCGGGCGCGCTCCGCGAACTCGAGCGCGACCTCGCGCGATCGCTCGAGCGCGCCGGTCGCGGCCACCCGGACGAGCGCGCCCTCGAGCGAGCCGCCCGCGAGCGCGCCGCGGACGACGTCGTCCTCCTGCGCTGCGAGGAGCAGCGGGAGCGTCGGCGTGCCCTCCCGCAGATCGGTGCCCGGAACCTTGCCCGTCTCGGTCTCCTCGCCGACGCAATCGAGGATGTCGTCGGCGATCTGGAAGGCGATCCCGAGGTTGAGCCCGAAGCGGCCGAGCTGCTCGTCGCGGGAGCCGAGGAGGCACGCGGCCTCGAAGAGCTTGCCCGTCTTGAGCGAGATCCTGCCGAGGTAGTCGTCGATCGTCGTCTCGGGCCGATGCTGTTGCTGCCGCTGCACCGCCTCCCCGCGGACGAGCGCGAGACAGGCCTCTGCGAGAAGCTGAACTCCCTCCAGGTCGCCGGCCTCGGCCAGCTCCGCGAAGCCGCGCGAGAAGAGATAGTCGCCGGTGGTCAGCGCGGCGCGGTCGCCCTCGAGCCGCCAGGCAGTCGGCCGCCCGCGGCGGAGCGGGGCGCGGTCGATCAGGTCGTCGTGGACGAGGGTTGCCGTGTGGACGAGCTCGACCGCGACGCCCGAGCGGAGCGCGCGCCGCCGGTCGTCGCTGACGAGGTGGATCAGGTGCGGCCGCAGCCGCTTCCCGCCCGCGTCGACCGCCGCCTGCCCGAGCCGCTCCACGAGGCCCGGGTAGGCGGCGACCACCTCGCGCAGACGCTCCTCCACCTCCTCGAGGAAGGGCTGCACCGGAGCGACGCTCATGCTGCCGTCCCGATGTGGAGCGCGACGATCCCGCCCGCGAGCCGGCGGAACTGGACACCGCTGAATCCCTGGGCCTCGATCAGCGAGGCGAGCGCCTCCGGGCCGGGGAAGCGGCGGACGCTCGCCGGGAGGTAGGTGTAGGCCGAGCCACCGGGGAGGATCCGCCCGGCGAGCGGGATCAGGACGTCGAACCAGAGCCGGTAGAAAGGCTTCAGCACCCCGCGCGGGGTCGTGATCTCGAGAATCGCGAGCCGCCCGCCGGGCCGCAGGACGCGACGGAGCTCGCCGAGCCCGCGCTCCAGGTCGGAGACGTTGCGCACCCCGAACCCGACCGTCGCCGCGTCGAACGACGCGTCCTCGAAGGGAAGCTCGAGCAGGTCGCCCTGGATCCACTCCAGCTCCGGCGCCTTGCGGCGCGCGCGCTCGAGCATCGCGGGCGAGAAGTCGAGCCCCACGACGTCGGCGCCGGCGCGCCGGGCGGCGATCGCGAGGTCGCCGGTGCCGCAGCAGCCGTCGAGAACGCGGTCGCCGGGCCGCACCGCGAGCCGGACCGTGAGCCGCCGCCAGCGCTGGTCGAGCCCGAGCGTCATCGCCCGGTTCATCAGGTCGTAGACCGGCGCGATCCGGTCGAACATCGAGCGGACGCCCTCGGCCGGCAGCGTGCCGGATTCGTGCGTCATTGGCCCCACCTCACTGGCCCCACCGGGCGATCAGGGAGTTGTCGAGGCCGAGCTGGTCGAGGATCCGGGCGACGACGAAGTCGACGAGGTCGTCGATCGTCTCGGCGCCGTGGTAGAAGCCGGGCGCGGCGAAGAGGATCGTCGCGCCCGCCTGCTGGAGCGTCGCGAGGCCGTTCAGGTGGATCGCGGAGAGGGGTGTCTCGCGCGGGACGAGCACGAGCTTCCGGCCCTCCTTCAGGGCCACCGACGCGGCCCGGTGGATCAGGTTCGCCATCGCGCCGGCCGCGAGCGTGCCGATCGTGGACATCGAGCACGGGCAGATCACGTAGGCGTCGACCTTCGCCGAGCCGGAGGCGTAGGGGCTCTTGTAGTCGTTGACCGCGTAGACGGTGACGCCCTCGGCGTCGCCGACGAAGCGCTCGAGCACCTCCTCGCGCGGCAGCGTGGGCTCGCCGTAGAGCTCGGTCGCCAGGACCTCGATCCCGGCGGCCGACGCGGCGATCCCGACCTCGCAGCCCGAGCCCGCGAGCGAGCGCAGCAACCGGGCGGCGTACGGCGCGCCCGAGGCGCCCGTCACGCCGAGAAACACGCGCACTAGTTGTCCTCTGGGCCCTTGGAGGCGTCGAGGAAGGCGCCGAGCTTCTGCAGGTTCTCCTCGCCCAGCGCGGCATATGGAGGCATCACTGTGTTCCCGAACTGCGCCGGGTTCTGGACGTAGCGCGCGAAGTAGTCGGCGCCGCGCTCGCTCGCCCCGATGGACGTCAGCTCGGGGGCGCCGAGATTCTGCGAGCCCGTGCCGAGATAGAGGTGGCACTGGGCGCAGCCGGCCTGGGCGAAGATCTCCGCGCCGGCCACCGCGTCCTCGTTGTCCTCGAAGCCCTGACGCTCAGCCCACACGGGCACGGCCTCGAGGAGCTCGGAGCCCAGCGCCTCCTTGGCGGTCGCACCGCGGTACGTGAGCACGCCCATCGAGAGGACGACGAGCAGCAGGGCGACGAGCGCCACTGGCCGGCGGAGCAGCCGCCGCTCGCGGCGCAAGTCGAGGAACGGGAGCCCGAGCAGGAGGACGAGACAGAGCGTCGGGATCCCGACGGTGCCGAGGACGACCGACTCCGGCCACTTGAAGATCCGGAGGAGGTAGAAGAGGAAGTAGAAGTACCAGTCGGGCCGCGGGATGAAGTTCGTCGTCCCAGGATCCGCCTCGTCGGTGTAGTGAGGCCCGAGGAAGCCCGCCTCGGTTCCGTCGGCGTCCAGGTACCAGACGACCGCGAGCCCGATGATCACCAACACGACGACGAGGCTCATCACCGTGTCGTGGAACATCGCGTGCGGGAAGAACGGCTTGCCCGTCTTGGCGACGTCCTCCTTGTAGCGCGCGTGCTGCGCGCGCCGTTCCTCGACCCGCCTACTGGCCATTCGCGTCTCCCCGCCCGCTCGGCCGGATCAAGCCCTCGCGACCGTTCGTCGAGGGCGGCTCGGGCTCCCGCTCGCGGCCGGCCTCGACGGGCGACCAGGGCGGCGAGCTGACGCCGAGACGGATCACGAGATAGAGGTGCAGCACGATCAGCCCGGCGATCGCGCCGGGCAGGACGAGCATGTGGATCGAGTAGAACTTGCTCAGCGTGTCCTCGCCGATCGCGGCGCCGCCCTGGAGGAACTGCGCGATGAAGGGCCCGAGGAAGGGCGCCGTGCCGTTGATGTTGATCCCGACGACGGTCGCCCAGTACGCGGTCTGGTCCCAGGGCAGCAGATAGCCGGTGAAGCCCTCGCCCATCCCGAGCGCGAGCAGGAGGACGCCGATGATCCAGTTCAGCTCGCGCGGATACTTGTAGGCGCCGAAGAGGAAGACGCGCGCCATGTGGAGGAACATCAGGATGATGAAGACGCTCGCGCCCCAGCGGTGCATCCCGCGCACGAGCCAGCCCAGCGTCAGCTCGTTCGTGATCATCTGGATCGACTCGTACGCCTTGTCCGGGTCGGGCTTGTAGTAGAAGGCGAGGATCACGCCGGTGACCGCCTGCACGATGAAGGCGGTCAGCGTCGCCGACCCGAGCGTCTGCATCCAGTTCGTGTCGCGCGGGACCTTGCGGAAGAGGAAGTACTTGATCCCGCCGACGAGCCCCGAGCGCTCCTCGAGCCAGTCGAGGGGATAGAGCGCCGCGGCTTCGATCTGCGCGCGGCGCGGGCTCTTGCTGCTGCGTGCAGGAGCCGTCGCCATTACTTGGTGGGCACCTCGATCGGGTAGAGCCAGGCCGAGGGCCCGTCGACGTGGACGCCCGGGACCGCGCGGCCGAACTTCATGATCCTCGCGCGGGCGCCCGTCGACTCGACCTCCGCGACGCTGAAGAAGCTGCCGAGGCGGAGGTTGCCGTCGATGATCGAGAACTCGGCGCGGTCGAGCGCGCGCACCGGCGGGCCCGCCGTGCGGTTGCCCTCGGTGTCGTACTGGCCGCCGTGACACGGACAGCCGAAGCCGGTGACGAGGGTCGGGGTCAGGTCGGCCCGCGTCTCCCCGACGGTCTTCTTCTCGTCGTCGTAGATCAGCCCGTTCGGCTGCACCGGACAGCCCAGGTGGACACAGCGCGAGAAGAGGATCGTGAAGCTCGGCTGGTCGACGAGGTAGCCGTTGTACCGGATGAAGACCGTTCGGCGCGTCACCTCGCCGATCTCGGGATCCTCCAGGTAGGTCGCGATCATGAACTGGCCCTCGGGGAAGTTCGTGATCGGGCCGAGGTCGACGTCCTGGCTCTCCTGATTCGTGAACGAGGGGAGCACGGCGAACCCGAGGATCGGGACGGTGATCAGCCCGCCGATCACGGCGCCGAGCCCGAGCGTGGAAGCCGCGAGGAAGGTGCTCCGCGGGTAGGCCTCGACCTCCTCGTCGCTCACCGGCGGCATGGCCGGGCGGCCCTCGAGCGCGCGCGGCGCTGCGGCGGCCGGGCTCGACGCGACCCGCCGCGTCTCGGGCTCGACCTCGGGCGCGGGCTCCCGGACCGAGCCGGTGACGTCGCGGATCCAGAGGAAGCCGAAGACGATCGCGAGCACGGCGCCGACGACGACGGCCGGCCAGCTGACGACGAGGCCGGTGAGGATGCACGCGATCCCGATCGCGAAGCCGATCGGCCAGAGGCTCGGCGGCGGGACGTGTGGTTGCTGGTCGGGACTCACGTCGGCTCCTCTGGATTCAACCCTGCTGCATTCAATCCGTCAGCGCGAGCGCGTGTCAACGACGTACCAGGTGCCGCAAGCGCTTGCCCGCGCCATTCTGCACCACCCCGCCGCCACCCTGCATCGACATCGGTTCGGGGATCCCGTACTCGCTCCAGCGCCGGTCGACGAGGGCCTTCACCTCGGCGCTCATCTCGATCTCGTCGGGCCACTCGCGCGCTCCCTCGGAGGGTCCCTTGGCGGTCGCGTCGATGCCGAGCTTGCCCCCGAAGAACTGGAGCGTCGGCGCATGGTCGAGGTGGTCGAGCGGGCCCTCGGTGAGCACGAGGTCGCGCTTCGGGTCGACGTTCGCGCAGACGTGGAAGAAGACCTCCTCGTAGTCGTGCACGTTCACGTGCGCGTCCACGATCACGACCGACTTGGAGAGGCTGAGCATCCCGAGCCCCCAGATCGCGTGCATCACCTTGCGGCCGTGGCCGGGGAAGGCCTTGCGGATCGAGACGATCACGCAGTTGTGGAAGGTGCCGGCGACGGGCAGGTCGTAGTCGACGATCTCGGGCACGGTCAGCTTCACGGCCGGCAGGAAGATCCGCTCGGTCGCCTTCGCGAGCCACTGGTCCTCCTGGGGCGGCTTGCCGACCACGATCGAGGGATAGATCGCGTCCCGGCGCATCGTCACCGCCGAGAGCCGGAAGATCGGAAACTCCTCGGGCGGGGTGTAGTAGCCCGTGTGGTCGCCGAAGGGGCCTTCGATCCCGGTCTCGCCCTGCTCGATGAAGCCCTCGAGCACGATCTCGGCGTTCGCGGGCACCTCCAGGTCGACCGTCTTGCCGCGGACGAGCTCGACCGCCTCCCCGCGCAGGAAGCCCGCGAGCATGAGCTCGTCGATGTGCTTGGGCAGCGGCGCGCTCGCCGAGTAGGCCGTGATCGGGTCGAGCCCGAGCGCAACCGCGACCGGGATCCTGCCCTCGGCCGCGAGGTAGTCGGCGCGGCCGTCCTTGTGGAGCTGCCAGTGCATGAAGGTCGAGCGGGAGTCGATCTTCTGCATCCGGTACATGCCGACGTTGCGGCCGCCGGTCTGCGGATCCTTCGTGATCACGGCGGGCAGGGTGACGAAGGGCGCCGGATCGCCGGGCCAGCAGCGCTGGATCGGCAGCGCGTCGAGGTCGATCTCGTCCCCGGTGAGCACGACCTCCTGGCAGGCGCCGCGGGAGACCGTCTTCGGGCGCGAGTCGGCGATCGACTTCAGCTTCTTGAGCCCGCGCACCTTGTCGACGAGCCCGGCCGGCGGCTGCATCTCGAGCACGCCCTCGAGCTTGGCGGCGACGTCGTCGAGCCGCTCGACTCCGAAGCCGAGGCACATCCGTCGCTCGGTTCCGAACTGGTTGATCAGGAGCGGATGCCGCGCGCCCTTCGGGTTCTCGAAGAGGAGCGCCGGCCCGCCGGACTTGACGGTGCGGTCGACGATCTCCGTGATCTCGAGGTCGGGATCGACCTCGGCGGCGACGCGCACGAGCTCGCCTTCCCGCTCCAGTAGGCGGATCCAGTCCCGCAGGTCGGAGGGCGGAGCCATCAGCCCGAGTCTACGGAGAGGGCGTAGGCGACCGCCTCGTCGAGTGTCAGCCGCGACCCTTCCATACGAGCACGCGTGAACTCGAGGCTGTCGAGCGGGAACACACGCTCGGCGGGGATCAAGTCGTCGAGCTCCCAAGGGAGCGGGTGCCGGACCACCTCTGCCTCCAGCGCGCCCCAGATGCGACCGGCTCGCTTCTCGTCACGACGCTCGGCGACGGCCCGCGCAACCAGCGCAAGTGAGTACACGCGACGCATGCGGTCGCCCATCTGGTCGGCGAGCTTCAAGGCCTCGAGCGAGCAGCTCTCCGCCTCGAGGCTCCGCCCGCATGCGAACAGTTGCTGGGTCAATCCCTGGAGCGCCACGATCTGCCACCAGCTGAAGCCGATCTCGCCGGCGCGACGTGCGCTCTCCTCCAACAGCGCTATTCCTCTCTCGTAATCCCCGGCTTCGCAGAGCACGGTTCCCTTGATCGTCAGCGCCTGTACTTCCTCGGTCACGAAGCCATTCCGCCGGGCCACTTCGAGACTCTCGTCGGCGAGCGTCTCGGCGGTGCCTCGGTCGCCACGCTCGTGTGCGCTGTGCGCCAGCCGCATGAGCAGGTGCGCGATCCCCCACTCGTCGCCGAGCTCGCGGTAGATGCTCAGGCTTTCCTCGTAGCAGCGCTCGGCGAGCTCGGGCTCGTTCGCTTGATTCGCGGAGCTGCCCACCGCGCGCAGCCCGGGGGCGCGCAGCTCGGGCGTCTGCACACGGTCGAGGAACGCGCGAGTGCGCTCGACCCCCTCACGCGGCCCGTAGCTGACCCAGAAGTGCTCGAGCGCGACGACCAGGCGCAGACCCGCTACGGGCTCCGCGGCCACCGCCCAGTCGAGTGCGGCCCGAGCATTGTCCTGGTCGGACAGAACAAGGTCGAAGCGCTCCTCGGTGAGGCGCTCAGCGGTCAGGCCGGCCGCCTCCGCGAGGTCGAGATAGAACCCGAGGTGCCGCTGCCGCACCGCACCCGCTTCACCCGACTGCTCGAGCCGTTCGAGCGCGTACTCCCGGATCGTCTCGAGCATCCAGAAGCGGCCCTCGTCGCGGACGCGGACGAGGCTCTTGTCGACAAGCGACTGGAGCGTGTCCAGCTCGGCGCCGCAGATCTCCTCGGCGGCCTCGAGCGTGCAGCCGCCCGCGAAGACGGCGAGCCGGGCGAAGAGCCGCTGCTCGTCCGGGTCCAGGAGGTCGTGCGACCACTCGATCGTCGCGCGCAGCGTCTGCTGTCGCGTCTCGGCGTCGCGCCCGCCCCGGAGCAGGTCGAGCCGGCTGCCGAGCCGCTCCAGGAGCTGGGCGCTGGAGAGCATCACGGTGCGCGCGGCGGCGAGCTCGAGCGCGAGCGGCAGATCGTCGAGGCGCTCGCAGAGCAGGTCGACCGCGTCATCGGGCGTGAAGTCCGGGCTGACGGCTCGCGCCCGGGTCGAGAACAGCTCCCGCGCCTCGGCGCGCACGAGGACGGGAACGGGATAGACGTTCTCACCCGCGATCCGAAGCCGTTCGCGGCTCGTCACGAGCAGGTCGAGGTTCGGACAGCGGGCGAGCAGCTCGGAGAGCGCGGGCGCCGCGTCGATCACGTGCTCGAAGTTGTCCAGGAGAAAAAGCAGCCGCCGCTCGCCGATCGCCTCGGCCAGCTCCCCCGGCGCTCCCAGCGCCCTGCTCGCCGCGTCGAGCACCGAGGCAGGGTCGACGACCGCGGCGAGCGGAACCCACCAGACCCCGTGCGGGTACTCGTCCGCGGCGGCGCCTGCGGCCTGCAGCGCGAGCCGCGTCTTGCCGCTACCGCCCGGCCCTGTGAGCGTCAGCAAGCGGGTGCCGACGAGCAGCTCACCGACCTCGCCCAGCTCGCGCTCCCGGCCGAGGAACGGTGTCGCCGGCACGGGCAGGTTCGTCTGGAAGAGCGTCTTCAGCGGCGGAAAATCGGCTCCCCCGAGCTGGAAGACGTGCTCTGGCGCCGCGAGATCCTTGAAGCGGTGCTCGCCCAGGTCGCGGAGCGCGTACCCGTCCACGAGCGTCGCGGTCGAGGCCGAGATGAGCACCTGCGCTCCATGCCCGGCCGCCCCGATCCGCGCCGCCCGGTGAACGTCGACCCCGACGTAACCCTCCTCCGCGACGAACGGCGTCCCGGTGTGGACGCCGACGCGGACCCGGATCGGCCCGCCCGCGAGCGCCTCCGTCAGCTCCGCGGCCGCGGCCAACGCCCCCGGAGCGGTCGGAAAAGCAACAAAGAACGCATCGCCCTGCGTATCCACCTCGACCCCGTCATGCGCCGCGAATGCAGCCCGGAGCACACGCCTGTGCTCCGCCAGCGCCCCCGCGTACCGCTCCGCGCCCAACTCGTGCAGAAGCTGTGTCGAACCCTCCACATCCGTGAACAGGAACGTCACCGTGCCGGACGGAAGCTCAGACATTCGGCCGCTCCAACGCGTACGCGACGGCCTCGTCGAGCGTCATCCCGTGTCCTCGCTGGACGCCGTCGCGCGGCGCGTCTGCGAGTCGGGCGGCCAACGGCTCGCGCTGCGCCTCCCAGGCGCCGAGCCGGCCGCGCCGCTCCTCCGCTTCGACCGCGCCCCAGACGACCGCCGCACGCTCCGCGTCGCCCGCCTCGCGGAGGAGGGCCGCGACGAGCGCGAGCCCCCACACCGTGTTCTGCCGATCACCGACCAAGTGACAGAGGTCGACAGCGCGCAGGGCGAGCCGGAGCGCCTCACTCGCCTGGCCGAGTGATTCTGCGACCTCGGCCGCGAAGCCGGTCATCACCGCCTCCCACCAGACGTAGCCGATCGCCTCGGCCCTGCGCGCGCTCTCGAGATAGAGCTCGATCGCCCTGGCGCTGTTGCCGTCGAGCCGCTCGGCGTGAGCAAGCGCTCCGGAGCGCCGTGCCTCGAGCTTCGGCACCTGAACGCGCTGGAGGATCGCGTCCATCCGAGCGATCAGCGTGCGAGCCGTGGCGGGATCGTCGTGCGCGCAGGCGACCACCGCCTGCCGGTGGAGGAGGTTCGCAACGCCCTGCTCGTCGCCGAGTTGCTCGAAGCCGGCGAGCGAGCGGGCGTGGGCAGCGGCAGAGGCGTCGTAGTCGCCGACGATGTGCACGCAGCCACCGAGACAACGCAGTCCTCTTGCCACGCCAAGAGGCGACACGCCTTCGCCTTCGAGGAGGCGGGTCAGGATGCGCGCACCCTCGAAGGGACTGTTCGTGGCCCAGTAGCTCTCGAGCTCGACGGCGAGCGCGAGCGCGGTCTCCGCCTCGTTTGCCTCCTCCGCCCAGTGGATCGCGGCCCGAATGTTCGCTCCCTCCGGGATCACGAGCTCGTGGCGCTGCACGGGGAACGTCGAGTCGTCGGCGAGCCCGGATCGACGCGCGAGGTCGAGGAACCAGTCGACGTGGGCGCGCCGCAACGCCTCCTCCTCACCCGACTCGGCGAGGCGCTCGAGCGCGAGCTCGCGGATCGTCTCGAGCATCCAGAAGCGGCCATCGTCGCGGACGCGGACGAGGCTCTTGTCGACAAGCGACTGGAGCGTGTCCAGCTCGGCGCCGCAGATCTCCTCGGCGGCCTCGAGCGTGCAGCCGCCCGCGAAAACGGCGAGGCGGGCGAAGAGCCGCTGCTCGTCCGGATCGAGGAGATCGTGCGACCACTCGATCGTCGCGCGCAGCGTCTGCTGTCGCGTCTCGGCGTCGCGGCCGCCCCTGAGCAAGTCGAGCCGGCTGCCGAGCCGCTCGAGGAGCTGGTCGCTGGAGAGCATCACGGTTCGTGCGGCGGCGAGCTCGAGCGCGAGGGGCAGGTCGTCGAGGCGCTCGCAGAGGAGGTCGACGGCTCGGTCGGGCGTGAAGTCCGGGCGCACGGCTCTGGCTCTCGTCGAGAAGAGCTCCCGGGCTTCCGCGCGCGCGAGCACGGGAACGGGATAAACGTTCTCACCCGCGATCCGAAGCCGTTCGCGGCTCGTCACGAGCAGATCGAGGTTTGGGCAGGCGACAAGCAGCTCGGAGAGCGCGGGCGCCGCGTCGATCAAGTGCTCGAAGTTGTCCAGGAGGAGCAGCAGCCGCCGGTCGCCGATTGCCTCGGCCAGACCTTGGGGCGCTCCGAGCGCGCGACTCGCCGCGTCGAGGACGGATGCGGGGTCGACGACAGCGGCGAGTGGAACCCACCACACTCCCTGCGGATACTCCTCCGCGGCGGCGCCCGCCGCCTGCAGCGCGAGCCGGGTCTTGCCGCTTCCGCCCGGGCCGGTGAGCGTCAGCAGCCGCGCCGGCGCCAGGAGCTCGCCGACCTCGCTCAGCTCCCGATCGCGCCCGAGGAACGGTGTCGCCGGAACCGGCAGGTTCGTCTGGTAGAGCGTCTTCAGTGGCGGGAAGTCGGCTGCGCCCAGCTGGTAGACGCGCTCGGGGGCAGCGAGATCCTTGAAGCGGTGCTCCCCGAGATCACGGAGCTCGGCGACGTCCGCCAGGCTCGCCGTCGTCGCCGAGACGAGCACCTGCGCCCCGTGCCCGGCCGCCCCGATCCGGGCCGCCCGGTGCACGTCGACCCCGACGTAACCCTCCTCGGCAACGAACGGCGTCCCGGTGTGCACGCCCACACGCACCTGGATCGGCCCTCCGGCAAGCGCATCCGTCAGCTCCGCAGCCGCCGCCAACGCGCCCGGCGCGGTCGGAAAGGCAACGAAGAAGGCGTCGCCCTGGGTATCGACCTCGACCCCGTCGTGGGCCGCGAACGCAGCCCGAAGCACACGCCTGTGCTCCGCCAGCGCGCCCGCGTACCCCTCCGCGCCCAGCTCGTGCAGAAGCCGTGTCGAGCCCTCCACATCCGTGAACAGGAACGTGACCGTGCCGGCGGGCAGATCGCGCACTGCTCCAGTCTGGCAGGCAGTCCCCCGTCCAGTGCAACCGCCCAGTGCGCAGGCGCCCGTACGATCTCCCGGTGGACTTCGAGGTGGATCGCTGCGATCTACGCCGAACCCGGTTCGCAGCGGCCGAGCTCCCTCTCGACCAGGTCGGCGCGGGCCTCGCCCTCTTCCGCCTCGACTCCTTCGCGCTGACCGCCAACAACGTCACCTACGCGGTGCTCGGCGACACCCTGGGGTACTGGCGTCGCTTTCCTGCCCGGGAACCGGGCTGGGGGCGAGTCCCGGTCTGGGGGCACGCCGAGGTCGTTGCCTCGGCGTGCCCGGGAATCGAGCCCGGGGAGCGCTTCTTCGGCTTCTGGCCGATGTCGAGGCACGCGCTGCTCGAGCCGGTGGAGATCCAGCCACATGGATTCACCGACGGCGCTGCTCGCGAGGCCGGGCTGGCGGCCGTCTACGGCCAGTACCAGCGGGCCTCCGACAAGCCAGACCCGGATGCAGAGGCTCGCACGGCGGTCCTGCGGCCGCTCCTCGCAACCTCCTTCCTCGTCGACGACTGGCTGCGGCAGCACGATCTCTTCGGAGCCGAGGTCGTCGTGATCTCGAGCGCCTCGAGCAAGACCGGGCTCGGGCTCGCCCACCTCGCGTCGATCGGCGGCGCACGAAGGCTCGTCGGGCTGACGTCTGCGCGCCACGTCGAGTTCGTGGAGTCCACGGGCGCCTTCGATCGAGTGTCGGCCTACGAGGATCTGCCGAGCGGCTTGGGCGACGGTTTGGCCGTCTACGTCGATCTTGCAGGCGACAGCGGCGTTCTGGCCGCCGTGCACGGACATTTCGGCGAGCGTCTCACCCGCAGCGTGCGCGTCGGGTTCACCCACCACGAAGCGTCGGGCCGACCGGACGCCGAACTTCCCGGCCCGGCGCCGGAGCTGTTCTTTGCTCCCGACCACGTCGAACGACGGTTGGCCGAATGGGGCGGGCGCGGGTTCGCCGAGCGGCTCGAAGCGGCCAGGATCGGCTTCGAAGGTCGCGTGGGAGCGACATTGACGATCGATCGTCGACGCGGTGCGGACGAGATCCGCGCTGCCTGGGAGGCCGCTGTCGACGGCTCGGCCGATCCGTCGGCCGGCGTCGTCTGCTCCTGGTGACGGCCTGACGGCGCGCCCGGCGCGACGACTGCCGGCGTGACTAGTGGCCGCGGCCGCGGCGGCGGCGGATGGCCTGCGAGGTCTCGCCGAGCGCGATCACGGTGATGAAGATCAGGCCCACGATCAGCATCCCGGTGATCACGTTGCGTCCCTCTTCGGCGGCGTTCGCGAGCAGCCAGGCGGTCATGCGCGCGAGCTTATCCGAACCGCTTCGCGTGAGCCACGAGTGCGGCTTCCGTGGCGGCGGCGTCCGCGTGGCCCCCGAGCCGGCGGGCGGTGTCGGCCCACGCCTCGCCGTCGCCGGCCGAGCCTTCGGCCCGAAGATGGGCGCACGTCGAGATCAGGTCGGCGAGCGCGGCGACCGCCTCGACGTCGCCCGTGGCCGCGACCCGCACGAGCCCGTGCGCGTAGAGGTAGTCGCCGAGCAGGATCGCCTCGTCGCCGTCGGGCGGGGCGAAGAGCCGCGGCCGCCCGTAGTGGACGAGATAGCCCTCGTAGATCGTCTCCAGCGCGAGCGCAAAGCGCTCCGGCGCGAGCTCCGAGAAGATCGCGAGTGGCTCTCGGTCGCCGCTCGGGAGCAGCGCGGCAGCCCACAGCGAGCTCTCGGCCGCCGCGTCGGCCGCGAGCGTCTCCCAGAGCTCAGGACGCGAAGAAGTCAGCAACGGCGTCGATCGTCCGGTCGATGTGCTCGTCCTCGTGCGCGAGCGAGACGAACAGGCACTCGAACTGCGAGGGGGCGAGGTAGATCCCGAGGTCGAGCAGATGGCGGAAGAGGGCGCCGTAGCGCTCGGTGTCGCTGCGGCGCGCGTCGTCGAAGTTGCGGATCTCGGCGTCGGCGAGGAAGAGCGTCGCCATCGCCCCGACCCGCTGGACCGAGCCGAACCGGGCGAGCCCAGCCTCGAGCCGCGCTCCCTTCTCCTCCAGCCGCTCGTAGCAGGTCGGGTCGCGCAGTCGCCGGAGGACAGAGATCCCGGCCGCGGTCGCGAGCGGGTTCCCGGAGAGCGTCCCGGCCTGGTAGACGTCGCCGGCCGGGGCGAGCCGCTCCATGATCTCGGCCCGGCCGCCGAAGGCCGCGGCCGGAAGCCCGCCGCCGACGATCTTGCCGAGGATCGTCAGGTCGGGCGTGACGCCGTAGCGCTCCTGGGCGCCGCCGCGCGCGACCCGGAAGCCGGTGATCACCTCGTCGAAGACGAGCAGCGCGCCGGACGGCGTCGCACAGCGCGCGGAGCGCCTCGAGGAAGCCGGGCTCGGGCGGGACGACGCCCATGTTCCCGGCGACCGGCTCGACGACGATCGCCGCGAGACCCTCGCCGTAGCGCTCCACGGCGGCGGCGACGGCGTCGACGTCGTTGTAGGCGGTCACGATCGTGTCGGCCGTCACCCCGGTCGGGACGCCGGGGCTCGACGGGATACCGAGCGTGGCGAGGCCGGAGCCGGCGTCGGCGAGCAGAGCGTCGACGTGGCCGTGGTAGCAGCCGGCGAACTTGAGGATCCGGTCGCGGTGGGTGTGGGCGCGCGCCAGGCGGATCGTGCTCATGGCCGCTTCGGTGCCGGAGGAGACGAGGCGTACGAGCTCGATGGACGGCACCGCGTCGACGATCTCCGCCGCGAGCTCGACCTCGGCCTCGGTCGGCGCGCCGAAGGTGGTTCCGCGTCGCGCGGCGTCGCCGATCGCCTCGAGCGTCTCGGGGTCGGCGTGGCCGAAGACGAGCGGGCCCCACGACATCACCCAGTCGACATAGCGCCTGCCCTCGACGTCCTCGATCAGCGCGCCCTCGCCCGCGCGCATGAAGACGGGCTCGTCCAGCCCGACCGCGCGCATCGCCCGCACCGGGGAGTTGACGCCGCCGGGGATCAGCTTCGTGGCCCTGCTCCAGAGGGCGGAGCGCGAGGCTAGAGCCACCGAGCGAGATCCTTCGTCCAGTAGGAGAAGACGATGTCGGCACCGGCGCGCTTGATCGCGGTCAGCGACTCGAGCGCGGCCTGCCGCTCGTCGAGGTGACCGCGCGCAGCCGCCGCCTTCACCATCGCGTACTCGCCCGAGACGTTGTACGCGGCCACCGGGCAGTCGAAGCGCTCGCGCACCGCCCGGATCACGTCCAGATACGGGAGCGCGGGCTTGACCATGAGCACGTCGGCGCCTTCGGCGAGGTCGAGCTCGCACTCGCGCAGCGCCTCGCGGACGTTCGCGGGATCCATCTGGTAGCCGCGCCGGTCGCCCTCCTGCGGCGCCGACTCCGCGACGTCGCGGAACGGCCCGTAGAAGGCGGACGCGTACTTGGCGGCGTACGAGATCAGGGGCGTCTCGGGGAGCGCCTCGCGAATCGCGCCCACCCGGCCGTCCATCATGTCGCTCGGCGCGACGGCGTCGGCGCCCGCCTCGACGTGGCTGACGGCAGTGCGCGCGAGCAACTCCAGCGTCTCGTCGTTCTCGACCTCGACCCCGTTCGCGCCGTCCCGGAGGACGCCGCAGTGGCCGTGCGAGGTGTACTCGCACAGGCAGACGTCCGTGACGAGCACGAGCTCCGGCTGCTCCGCGCGGAGCGCGCGCAGGGCCCGCTGGACGATCCCGTCGTCGGCCCAGGCGCCCGAGCCCTCCTCGTCCTTGTCCTCGGGGATCCCGAACAGGAGCACGGCCTTGACCCCGAGCGAGACGAGCTCGCCGGCCTCCGCGACGGCGTCCTCGACCGAGTGGCGCGTCATGGCCGGCAGCTCCTCGTTCGCGACCGTCGTAGGCCCGACGAAGAGCGGCAGCACGAAGTCGTCGAGCTCGATCCTCGTCTCGCGGACGAGCGTGCGCAGCGCGTCGGTGCGCCGCAGCCGGCGCAGGCGCGTGGCGGGGAAGGCGCTCACGCCGAACAGGTTACGTCAGCCCGGGGCCGCGATTCAGGCGGGCAGCCGGGCGACCACGAGCCGCGCCAGCGCGCCGTAGCCGAGCGTCAGCCCCACGAGCCACGCCGACTCGCGCGCGAGCGTCGTCCAGGGATCGAGGTCGAAGAGCGCCGCGGTGAAGAACCGCGCCCCGTGGGCGAAGGGGAAGGCGTTGCTGATCAGCGCGGCGGCGGGCGCGACCTCGCGCGGGACGAGCCCGACGAAGACGATCGGAAGCACGGCGAGGATCGCGACGAGCGACGCCGTCCGGCCCTCCCGGGCGAGGCCGCCGAGCAGCGACCCGAGCGACCCGAGCGCCGCGCCGGTCAGCGCGAGGCCCGCGGCGAGGATCGGGAGCCGCGTCCACGGCTGGCCACCCTCGACGTCGCCGAGCTCGATGATCACACCGAACCCGACCGCGATCGCCAGCCCCACCGCGAGCGCTGCGACGACCGCGAGCGCGACCTTCGCGGCCACGAGCTCTCCCGGCCCGACGAGGCCGCGCCGCAGGCGGCCGAGCACTCCCTCGTCCCGCTCGCCGGCGAGCGCGGCCGCCGCGAGGAGGAGGGCGAGGAAGGAGATCGTCAGCGCGAGCGCGTACGACTGCACCTGCGCCGAGAGCGCCCACGTCCGCCCCGCGTCGCGCGACTCCACGAGCTCGATCGGGCTCGCCGTGGCCCTGAGCGCGTCGTCGGTCTCGCCCAGCGCGAGCTCGGCCGTGCGGACGAACTCGCGGATCCGGTCGAGGCGCGGCCCCGGAGGCAGCTCGTCGAGCAGGCTCCGTGCGCGCGCGAGCCCGAGCACGTCGATCCTCTGTCCGAGGAACTCGCCCTCGCCACCCTCGAGCAGCAGCTCGATGTAGCGCAGATTCGCCTCGACGTATGCGTCCGAGAGCTCCCGGTTGAGCTGGTAGACGAGCGCCTGCACCTGCTGGCTGACTCGGATCGACAGACCGCCCTCGGTCGTCTCGAGCTCGAGCTGCGGGCTTCTGAGCATCCCGCGCAGGTCGGCGACGAAGCCACGCGGGACGACGAGCATCGCGACGATCCGGCCCGAGGCGAGCTGGCGCTCCGCTTCGTCCCGATCCAGCCGCACGAGCGTCACCTCGTCCGCGACGCGGTCGATCGTCTCCCCGACGTGGAAGGTGCGGTCGCCGATCTCGATCGAGGTCGGCAGGCGATCCTCGTCCACGAGGGCAACGCGCGGCTTCGCGTTCGCGTAGCTCGCGACAAGGCCGACGAGCGCCGCGACGACGAGCGGGTACGCGAGGAGCACGACGAGCGCGAGCGGCGAGCGCCAGAGCACCCGCAGGTCCTTGCGGAGGATGCGGAGGATTCGCGAAGCGCTGCTCACCGGAAGCTCAGCCGCCCCGACTCGATCAACCCGACGCGATCGGCCAGCTCTATCTCCTCGAGGTTCTGCGTCACGAAGCAGACCGCGCCGCCCGCTTCGACGACCCCGGCGAGCAGCTGCCAGAGCTCCGCCCGCCTCTCGGTGTCGAGCGAGGCCGTCGGCTCGTCGAGGAGCAGAACGGGCGGCGAGCCGAGCAGCGCGAGCTCGAGGTTCAGCCGCTGGCGCTGGCCGACGGAGAGCTCGGCCGCTGGCCGGTCGGGAAGTTCCGGCGTTGTGGCCGGGACGCCGGCGAGCGAGGCGAAGAGGTCGACGTTCTCGCGCGGGGTCAGCTTGCCGTAGAGCGCGGGACGCTGAGGCGCCCAGCCGACGGCGACGGTGCGCTCGACGCCGCCGGTCGACGGATCGAGCGCTCCGGCGAGGATCGAGAGCAGCGTCGACTTGCCGGCACCGTTCGGGCCTACCAGGGCGACCGTCTCGCCCGCCGAGAGCTCGAGGTCGCTCGGCTCGAGCGCGGTTCGCTTCCCGAATCGGCGCGAGACGCCCCGAGCAGAGAGCAGCGTGGCCGCGAGCAGCTGCGTCTCGGCCATGAGGCTGATCGTAGCCCGGTCCCGGTGGAAGGTTTCCGGAGGCTCGGCTAAGGTGGACGCCAATGGCTTCGGCCCGACAACGGGACGCGGCGCGCCTGCGCGCGCGCCGCCGCCGCCCACGCAGCTTCACGGAACGGCACGCGGGACGCATCGTCCTGACCGCCCTCGTCTCGGCGGTCCTCCTGCTGACCCTGCTCCTGACCGCGTTCGGCTCCACCTCCGTCCAGCTCGCCGCGGCGCCGCTCGCCGACCCGAGCGCTCTTCCGGGTGGGCGACCCGAGCCGCAGGTCGTCGCCTCTACCGGCTCGCTCCAGCTCCAGCTCCCCGTCGCCCAGAGCTCCGTTACCGCGATCGGCTACCACCGAGCCGGCGGCTCCGCCGTCACGCTCGACCCGGTCGGCCATCAGGGCAACGCGGGCCTCGTCTCCCGGCTCTGGCACCGGCTTGCCGGCTCGCGGGAAGGACGCCTCGTCTGGTACCAGCTGAGCGGCAGCCGCGGCCCCGGCACCTCGGCGATCGACATCGGGGCAGCGCCCGGAACCGACGTCTTCTCGCCCGTGGACGGCACCATCGTCGGGATCTCCGACTACGTGATCTCGAACCGGGTTCACGGAGCGCGGATCGACGTCCGGCCGCTCACCGCCCCCTCTGTCGTCGTCTCGCTGATCCACCTCCGCCCGGATCCGTCGCTCACCGTCGGCTCCGCGGTCGCCGCCTCGCGTTCCAAGCTCGGCGTCGTCCTCGACCTCTCGAAGGTGGAGCGGCAGGCGCTGGCGCGCCACACCCAGGACGCCGGGAACAACGTGTCGCTCGAAGTCCGCCCCGCCGCGACTTCGTCGTTGCGCTGAAGATCCTCTTCGTCGGCGACGTGGTCGGCGCTCCGGGCCGCCGCGCGGTCGAGGAGCGCCTGCAAGGGCTGCGAGAGGAGCTCGGGGCCTCGTTCTGCATCGTCAACGGCGAGAACGTCGCGGACGGGGTCGGGATCACGCCGAAGCTCGCCGAGCGACTGCTCGCGGCCGGAGCCGACGTGATCACGCTCGGCAACCACACGTGGCGGCGCCGCGAGATCAACCCCTATCTGACCGGCTCCGAGCGCGTGATCAGGCCGGCCAACTTCGCGAGCGCCGCGCCGGGCCGCGGGCTCGCCGTCGCCCACGCGACGGACGGGACCCCGGTCGCGGTGATCAACGTGATGGGCTCGCTCTTCCTCAACGTCGCCCACGACCTCTTCGAGACGATCGACGCGCTGGTCGAGGAGGCGAAGGCCGCGGCCGAGATCGTGGTCGTCGACGTGCACGCGGAGGCGACGAGCGAGAAGGTCGCGCTCGCGCACTGGCTCGACGGCCGCGTCACCGCCGTGCTCGGCACCCACACCCACGTCCAGACCTCGGACGCGCGAATCCAGCCCGGCGGCACGGCGGCGATGACCGACGTGGGCATGACCGGCCCGCACGACTCGGTGATCGGCGTCAAGGCCGAGCTCGCGATCCACCGGATGCGCACCGGGATGCCGGTGCGCTTCGAGGTCGCCGACGGGGACGTCCGGCTCGAGGGCGCGCTGATCGAGTGCGACGCGGCCGGCCGGGCTACGGCGATCGAGCCGGTTCGCGTCCGGATCGGCTGAGCAGGACGACGAGCACGGCGACGAGCACGAGGTCGCGGGCGACGACGAGCGCAGACGGAACCCCGTCGAACTCGAGCGCCAGCTCCCAGTAGCGCGTCGGAAACCAGAGCTGGGTCAGCACGAGCGCGACCGCGAGCAGCGCCGAGGCGCGGAGCCCGCGGCGCCCGGCGACGAGCGGCACGACCGGCGCGAGCCAGATCAGGAACTGGGGCGAGAGGACCTTGCCGAGCGCGACGAAGGCGACGAGCGCGGCGGCGCTCCAGCGCACGAGCTCCTCGCCGTCCCGCGGCCGCCGCAGCCAGATCCACGTGAGGACGCCGAGCTGGGCGGCCGTCAGCACGGTCGCGATGACCACCGGCGCGGTCCCGTCGAGGTTCTGGGAGCCGTGCCCGGACCGCATCTCGATCCCGAGCCCGAAGAGATGGTGGCCGGCGAGCAGGAAGGCCGCGCCCAGGCTCTCGATCTGGAGCGGCCGGCCGAGCTGGCGGCCGAGGCTGTAGCCGACGCCGTCCGGACCGAGGACGACGAACGGCAGGAAGGCCAGCGCGACCACGCCGGCCAGCACGCCGAGGCAGACGAGCGCCTCGCGGCGGCCGCGCCGGTGCCAGACGAGCGAGAGCGCGAGCGGGACGAGGACCGCCGGAAAGAGCTTCGCGGCGACCGCGAGTCCGAGCAGCCCGAAGCCGAGCCGGTTCCGCTCCCAGAGCAGCGCGGCGAGCGCCCCGAGCACGATCGCGATCGGCCAGAGGTCGAACCGGGTGAGCACGACCGAGCCGAGCAGGAGCGGGAAGACGGCGATCGCGGCGAGGGCGGCGACGGTTCTGGTGCGCGAGGCGCGGAGCGCCGCCAGCGCGAGTGCCGCGCAGAGGATCGCCAGGACGCCGCACGCGGCCATCACCCACTCGAAGGCCCGCCGGAACCCCACCTGATCGCCGCGCTGGCTGAGGAGCGCGGGGAGCGCGAAGACCGGCAGCGCCGCGGGCGGATACTCGAGCCGGAAGTCGCGGTAGGGGATCTTTCCGCCCTCGATCGCGTTCCCGTACGTCTCGTAGACCGGGATGTCGACGATCTCCTCCTCGTCGTACCAGGCTCCGTGGAGCGCCCCGAACGCGCCGAGGAAGAGCAGGGCCGCGGCGAGCGCGACGCCGCTAGTGAACCGGCTCGACGCGATCACGGGCGCTCAGGACGGCGAAGGCGACGAAGGGGAGAAACCACGGGATGTAGAGGTAGAACCAGTGGGTCAGCACGAGCTCGAAGCCGATCAGGACGGCGGCGGTCAGGGCCGCGAGCTGGAGCGGCGAGCGCCGCCGGGGGACGAACGCGAGCGCGACCGCGCCCGCGACGAGCAGCACCTCGAGCGCCTGCTGCACGAGGTGCAGGTCGGGGATTCCCGCGGCGTGGTACTGACCCCAGCCCCAGAGCGAGAACGGCGATTCCCGATCGAGCTGGAAGCCGAAGGTCCGCTCGCCGAAGACGCGGGCCGCGTGGAGGGGATCCGGCTCGAGCAGGAGGATCGCGAACGACGCGAGCGTCGCGACGGCGAAGCCCGCGACCCAGCGCCAGCCGCTGCGGCCGAGCCGAAGCGGCGAGCGGAGCGCGTTCGGGTACGCGAGCCAGAGCGGAGCGAGGAGGAGCGCCGCGAACTTCGTCCAGCCCGCGAGCGCGACGCCGGCGCCCCTGGCCCAGGGGGACGACGCGAGCCAGAAGCCGAAGATCAGGAACGCGGGCATGATCGCGTCGTTCGTGTTCGAGTTCGAGGCGTAGAGCGTGAACGGGTAGGCGGCCCACGCGAAGGCGAGCGTCGCGGCCAGGCGATTGCCTCCGAACCGCCGGCCCACGAGCGCGAGCCCGAGGATGCAGAGCCCGTCGAAGAGGAGCGACGTCGCGTGCGCAGCCCAGAGCTCGTCCCACTTGCCGGTCCAGCCGAAGGCGAGGTACCCGGGAACGTACGCGAGGTACGAGACGGGGCCGTAGGTGTCGCCCCTCGAGTTCGACGCCTCGCAGCGCCCGTTCGTCTGGATCCGCTCCCGCACCTCGCCGGTCGCGTCGGCCGGCCCGCACTTCTTCAGGTCGCCCTGATCGGGCATGTGGCCGTACGGCACCTGGCCGTTCACGATCCGCTGGCCGCCGATCACCCCGGCGAAGCCCACGTCGATCGTGCTCCGCGGCGCCTCGATGTTGAGGCCGACGCGAAAGCCCGCGAGGAAGACGGCCGCGGCCGCGAGCACCCAGACCGGCCAGATCGGCTTCGAGGTCCGCGGCGGCCGGTCACGGCGTGCGATCCAGACGCAGCGCACGAGCAGATAGACCAGCGGCGGGTACGCGAGCGGGACGCTCCAGAAGATCTCGCCCTCGTTGAAGAGGCGCAGCGAGGCCGTGAACGAGAGCAGCACGAGCAGGTCGAGGTTGCGCCACGAGAGCGGCCGGCGCAGGTTGGCCAACCCGAGCAGGAAGATCCCGCAAAAGAGGAGCCAGACCCAGGCCGTGTTGATCGTCTTGCCGCCGAAGGCACCCGCGCCCCCGCGCGCCATCGTCCACGCGACCTGCGGCCCGGTCCAGGCCTCGACGACGGCGCCCGTACGATCGTCGACCTTGCCGAGCGCGATCTGCCCCGCCTCGCCCGACCAGACCTTCAGCGTCCACTGCTCGGTCTGGGGGTCGAGCTCTGCGTCCGTCGTCGGCTTTGGGGGGTAGCGGTCGAGCCAGTCGGCGACCTTGTCCGAGCGGATGAAGAGGTCGAGCGCCTCCCGCTCCGTGAGCCGGGCGCCGCCGCCCGCGGGTGCGAACGGCGTCTGCACCAGCCTGCCGTCCTCGTCGTAGACGGGCGTCGACGGTGCCGTTGCCGCCCCGGCGGGAACGGCGAGAAGCGCCGCAGCGAGCAGCGCGGCCAGAGCGACTAGCGCTTTCGGAAGGACCAGACCTTGTTCCCGACGAAGTTGAGCGGGGTCACGAGCACGATCGCGGCCGCCTGGGCGAGCACCTCGGCGAGCCCGACCTGAACCAGCACATGCAGGATCAGCAGGTTGGCGGCGAGCGCACACGTCGAGACGACGAGGAACCGCAGGCCCTGGTAGGCGACGTGGCCCCGCTGCCCGCGGAAGGTCCAGAGCCGGTTCCACGCGTAGTTGTTCGTGACCGCGACGAGAAACGAGCAGGTCGCGGCCACGAGGTAGTGAAGCCCGAGCCCGTGCACGAGCAGCGTGAAGACGACGAGGTTGACGACGTAGCCGCTCGCCCCGACGGCGCAGAACTTGGCGAGCTGAACCCAGTTGTGGCTGCGCCCGAGCGCCCCCCGCGTGCGGGCGAGCGCGCCCGGAGGGCGGACGTCTGGGGAGCGCTCCATAGGACGCGGGCGAGCCTAGCAGCGGTCCTCGGAGGATCCGAAGCCGGAAGCTCAGGACGAGGTGCGCCAACCGGTCTCGTCGGCGAATCCTCCGCTGCCCACGAGCGGCACGAAGCGGCAGCCGATCGAGCGGTCGCCTCGTGCTCCCGTCTCCGTCCGGCGCACGACCTGAAGCCGCTGTCCGCGGCGGCCCCCGACCGGGACGACGAGCCGGCCGTCGGGCGTGAGCTGCTCCACGAGCGCGGGCGGCGGCGCGGGTGCCGCGGCGGCGACCGCGATCCCGTCGTAGGGCGCGCGATCGGGCACGCCGAGCGTCCCGTCCCCGGTCCGCACGTCGACCGACTCGTAGCCGGCCTCCGCGAGCGATGCTCGAGCGCGCTCGGCGAGCTCGGGCACACGCTCGATCGTGACGACCTCGGCCGCGAGCTCGGCGAGCACCGCGGCCTGGTACCCCGAGCCCGTGCCGACGTCGAGCACGCGCTCGCCGCCTTCGAGCTCGAGCAGCGCGCAGATCGCAGCCACCATGAAGGGCTGGGAGATCGTGGCGCCGTGGCCGATCGGGAGCGCCCCGTCCTCGTAGGCGCGGCTGCGCAGCTTCTCGGGGACGAACAGCTCGCGCGGGACCCGGCCGAGCGCGGCGAGCACCGGCTCGTCACGCATCCCTCGGCGGCGCAGATCCTCGACGAGCTCCGGCCGCGTCGTCACGGCGCCGACCTCGACCGGACGTACGGCGGCGGCGCCACGCCGAAGTGCTCCAGAGCGATCGGCATCACGTCCGTGATCGAGCGCGGCTGGGTCTCCAGGCCGACCGTCAGCATCGGCACCTCGGAGTCGCCGGTCAGGAGCGAGCCGTGCGAGCCGCCGCCCGAATGGTGACGGCCGGCGAGGTCGGCGAACTCCCAGCCGAGCGCGGCCGAGACGAGCAACTCGCCCGCGTTCGGGTTCGCAAGCGCGGCCCACGCGCGCTCGAGCCCGTCCGGGTGGTCGAGGATCGAGGCATCGCCGCCCGTCGCGAAGCCGTTCCCGTTCGGAGCGAACCGCAGCTCCTCGCCCTCGCGGCGAGCCACCGCCTCCTCGCTCTCTCGATAGAGGACGAGGTCGACCGCCTCGTTCCCGTCCAGCCGAGCGGCGAGCGGCCGGAGCTCGCCTGCCGCGTAGACCATCCCGGCGCGGTTCGAGGCGGTCACGAGCTCGTCGGGGTAGACGTCCTCGAGCCGCGCGACCTCGCTGACCGAGGTCTGACCGTGGTCGGCGCAGAGCACGACCGCGTAGCGCTCGAGGAACTCCTCCTCGCCGCCGGCAGCCGCGACCAGCGCCGCGACCGCCTCGTCGCACCGCGCCAGCGCCTCGTGCGCCGCATCCGGGCCCTGGGCATGCGAGGCGTAGTCGTAGTCCGAGAGGTAGTAGACGAGGAAGTCGAAGCCGTCCCTCGTCACGAGCCAGCGCGCGACCGCTCCCGCATACGCATCGATCGTCCCGCCCGGCCTGTTGCGAACCGAGAGGGGCGCCCCGGTCACGTCCGACTCGAACAGGTTGTAGAAGAAGAACCGCTTCGGCCCGTACGCGGGCCGCGTCAGGATCGGCACGGTCGGCAGGTGCGGCGTCCGGCCGCGGTAGCAGGTGATGTTGACCGCGGCCGCGGTCAGACCGGCGTCCTCGAGCGCCTCGTACACCGTGACCGCGCCCGCACCCAGGTGGCTCGCGTTCAGCTCGTAGACGGTGTCCTGGAGCGACCGGCGCGTCCCAGCCGCCCGCACGGCGCCGAACGAGGAGCCGTACTCGACGAGCCGTTGCTCCTCGCGGTGGTACCAGACGAGATGGGGGATCTCGTGCACGTTCGGATGGGCGCCGGTGACGAGCGCCGACAGGCAGACGGGGGTGAGGGAGGGAAACGTCGAGATCGCCCGGCCGTACCTCCCGTGCTCGGCGAGGAACGCGAGCGCAGGAGCCGAGCCGTCGCCGACGACCTGCTCGAACATCGACGGCGTCAGCCCGTCGATCACGATCAGGATGAGCTTCCTGGCCGGTCGGGCCACCTCAGTCCTTGGCGAGCGAGCGCAGGCCGGCGTACCGGTCGGCCCGGGTCCGCCGCAACCGGACGGCTAGCCCGGTCAGCACGAGCACCAGGAGATAGCCCACGCCGGGCACGAACGCGAGCGCGGCGAGGACGAGGGCGACGCCGGCGACGATCAGCGCGAGGCCCGCGCGGGTCCCGCCCCGGCGCAGCGCACCCGAGACGACGACGAATGCCGCCGCCGCTCCCACGAGCCCCGCGAGACCGCCGGCGACCAGCTCCTCCGTGTCGTCGATCGCGACGCCCGCGAGCGCGCCCGCGGCTCCCGCGAGGACGAGGGCGGCGCCCCGGCCGAGCCGCGTCCCCGGGAGGAGGCCCGCGAAGAGCGTGCCCAGCGCGATCCCCACGCCCAGCGCGACCCCGATCGAGTACCAGTCGCCCACTGCAGGCAGTCTAGTTTCGACGGCTCGTTTTCCGGACATACAACAGCCGACCCCCGCTGCTGCATCAGGATGATCCAGGAGGAGAGACCGTGACCGAGGATGCGCGCCCCCTACTCGTGTTCTTCTGGTCTGAACGTTCGGGCCCCGCTCGCCGGATGGAGAGCCTCCTCGCTCACCTCGCCCGGAAGGAGCGCGCCCGCCTGCGGATCCGCCGCATCGACATCGACGCGAGCCCCGAGATCGCCGAGCGCTTCCAGGTCGAGATCGTCCCGACGCTCGTGCTCGTCAAGGACAAGCGCGCGGTCGCGCGGATCGACGGCCGCACGAGCGCGCCGCGGATCGACGCGATGCTCGAGCCGCATCTGCCGGCCGAGCTCGCTTTCGCCTGAACCTGCTCGCCTGAGCGGGGCTCGAACCGAACCGAATCCGGTCCTCCCGCGTAGGAGTGAGAGCCACTCCTCGGCGATCCCCAGGGAATGAAGGAGGACAGGTATGCGGAAGCTCGTGCTCTTCGCCGGTCTCGGCGGGATACTCCTGCTCGGTCTCGGCTCCTACGCGCTGGCCGACGGCGGCTCGAAGAACGCCCGCGGCCAGCTGATCGGCTACCAGGAAGTCCCGTCCGTCTCCTCGCGCGGCTCGGGCCGATTCGAGGCCAAGATCGTGGACAACGAGAGGATCGAATACAGGCTCAGCTATCGCGACCTCGAGGCGGCCGTGCTGCAGGCGCACATCCACTTCGCGCAGCGAGATGTGAACGGCGGGATCTCCGTCTTCCTGTGCAGCAACCTCGGCAACGGCCCGGCGGGGACGCAGGCCTGTCCCGCCGCCCCTGCGACGATCACCGGCACGCTCGTCGCCGCGAACGTGATCGGTCCCGCGGGCCAGGGCATCGCCGCGGGTGAGTTCGACGAGCTGCTCGCCGCGATCAGAGCGGGCAAGACCTACGCCAACGTGCACACCTCGATGTTCCCGGGCGGCGAGATCCGGGCGCAGCTCGGCAAGGACAACGGGAAGGACGACGACTAGGAGGGTTTGGCGGAATGCCGCTCGTCCGGGTCGGTGCGATGGGTGCGCTGTGGCAAGGACGCAGGGAGCGTTCATACCTGAAGGTATGGACGCGACCGAGGACGCCGCCACGGCGTGCCCAGCGTGCCGGGACGGGCACAGCTGGTATTTCGCCAACCCCTCCTACGAGGAGAGGTCGGACTCGAGGCGCGCGATCACGTCGAGCGTGAACGCCGCAGCCCGCGCCCCGTCGACGACGCGGTGGTCGAACGTGACCGAGACGTTGCCGATCGAGCGCACGACGATCTCCCCGTTGCGGACGACGGGGCGCGGGCCGATCCGGTGGATCCCGAGGATCCCGACCTCGGGATGGTTGACGAGCGGCGTCACGAGCAGGCCGCCGAGCTTGCCGGCGCTCGTCACGGTGAACGTGCCGCCGCGGAGCTCCTCCGGCTTCAGCGTCCCCGCCCGCGCGGACTCGGCGAGCCGGGCCGCCTCCGCCGCGAGCTCCTCGAGTGACGCCGTGTCGCAGCCGCGTACGACAGGCACGACGAGACCCTGGTCGGTCTGGACGGCGATCCCGAGGTCGTAGCGCTCGAGGAGCACGAGCTCCTCGCCCTCGAGCCGCGCGTTCAGCTCCGGGAACTCCCGGAGCGCGGCCGCGGTCGCCTGGAGCGCGAGCGGGACGAGCCGGCCCACGTCCACTCCGGTGAAGTCGCATTCCTCGACGAACGTGACGGCCGCGACCTCCCGGTGCGCACGGGCGAGATGCTCGGCGATCCGGCGGCGGACTCCCCGCAGCGGCTCGCGGCGCTCGCCGGAGGGCTTGTGTTCCGTACGCACAAGCTCTCCTTCGCCCGCGCCGCGCACGTCGCTCTCGACGATCCTGCCGTTCGGGCCCGAGCCCCGCAGCGAAGCCAGATCAACGCCCAGCTCGGCCGCGAGCCGGCGGACGAGCGGCGTCGCCTGGACGCGCTCCGACGAGGGCTTGTGTTCCTTACGCACAAGCGCCGGCGTCTCGGCTCGCTCCGGCTCGGCGTCGGCCGCTTCCGAGGACGCGGCGCCGCCGTCGCCGATCACGACGAGCACCGTGCCGACCGGGACGACGTCCCCCTCGGCGACGAGGATCCGCGCGACCTTGCCTGCCGCTGGGGACGGGATCTCGACCGTCGTCTTGTCGGTCTGGATCTCGACGAGCGGGTCGTCCTCGGCGAGCTCCTGTCCCTCGACGACGAGCCAGCGCGCGATCTCACCCTCGGTCAGGCCCTCGCCGAGATCGGGCAGCTTGAACTCGTACGCCACGAAGGCGAGCCTACCGAGGAGTCCCCAGCCAGGCCTCCGCGGGCGCGACGAGCACCCGCAGGCCGCCTTCGACCCGCCAGAGCGAGACCGCCTGCTCGTCGCCGCGCAGCTCGGGCGCGATCGCGGCTGGGACGTAGCCGAGCTGCAGGGTCCGCGCGTCGTTCCAGATCCCGACTGCGTTCGAGTCGTGCTCGTTCTCCGGCTCGGCGACGAGTGCGAGCTTCCGGCCGGGGTCGAAGGAGGGATCGTCGAGCGCGTCGAGCCGGTAGGAGACCCCGGCCACCGGCACGACCCGGATCCGCGGATCCTCCCAGCGCACGCGCTCGCCCGTCGCGGCGTCGCGGAGGTAGAAGCCGTTCGCACCCCGCTCGAGCCAGAGCCGGAGCCGCTCGCCCATCGCGGCCGCTAGAACGCGAGCAGGCGCCGCGCCGCGTCCACGACGCGGGCGACCGACGGCATGTAGGCGTCCTCGATCGACCAGTACGGGTAGGGGACGTCGTAGCCGGTCACGCGGAGCACCGGCCCGCGCAGGTCGAGAATCGCCTTCTCGGCGAGGATCGCGGCCAGCTCGGCGGCGTAGCCGCACGTCCGCGGCGCCTCCTGGACGAGGACGACGCGACCGGTCTTCGACGCCGACGCGAGCAGCGCCTCCTCGTCGAGCGGCTTCAGGCTGCGCAGGTCGAGGATCTCCACCGAGGCGTCGAGCTCGTCCGCGGCGCGCTCGCAGAGCGGGACCATCGCGCCGTAGGCCACGAGCGTCACGTCGTCGCCCTCCCGGGCCAGCCGCGCCTTCCCGAGTGGGACGACGTACTCGCCCTCGGGAACCTCGGCCCGCTCGGTCCGGTAGACGAGCTTCGGCTCGAGGACGACCACCGGATCGGGATCGCGGATCGCCGCGGCGAGGAGGCCCTTCGCGTCCGCCGGCGTCGAAGGGATCGCCACCTTGATTCCCGGCGTGTGCACGTAGTACGTCTCCGGCGAGTCGTCGTGCAGCTCGGGCGCGCGGACTCCGCCGCCGTAGGGCATCCGGATCGTGATCGGAAACGTCATCGCGCCGCCGGTGCGCCAGCGGTAGCGGCCGACGTGCGTGATCAGCTGGTCGAGGCACGGGTAGGAGAAGGCGTCGTACTGCATCTCGCAGACCGGCCGGAAGCCGGCCATGCAGAGACCGACGGCCGAGCCGAGGATCCCGGCCTCGGCGAGCGGAGTGTCGACGCAGCGGTCGGCGCCGAAGCGGTCGCGCAGCCCCGCGGTCGCGCGGAAGACGCCGCCCGCGCGACCGACGTCCTCGCCGAGGACCATGACGTCGGGGTCGCGCTCCAGCTCGACGTGGAGCGCGTCGTTGACGGCCTCGACGAGAAATCGCTCAGCCACCGAGGATCCTCCGCAGTTCCGCCAGATCTGTCTCGAAGGACGCCGGCGGCTGAACGAGTGCGTGCTCGAAGACGAGCCCCGGGTCGGGCTTCGGCTCGGCCTCCGCGGCCGTGATTCCCGCACGCAGCACGTCGGCCGCTTCGGCCTTGAGCTCCTGCTCGAGCTCGTCGTCGAGCAGGCCCTGCCGGCGGAGATAGCGCTCGTAGCGGCCGAGGCACTCGTTCGCGCGCGCCTCCTCGACGCGCTCGGGATCGATGTAGACGCTCGGGTCGTCCGCCGTCGCGTGCGGCGCCGCGCGGTACGTGACCGCCTCGATGAAGGTCGGCCCTTCGCCTGCCCGGCCGCGGGCCACGGCCTCCCGCGTCGCCTCGAAGACGGCGAGGACGTCGCCGCCGTCGACCCGCGCGCTCGGGATCCCGTATCCGATCGCCTTGTCGGCGAGCGCCTGCGCGCGCGTCTGCGCCGAGACCGGCGTCGAGATCGCCCAGCCGTTGTTGTTGCAGAAGAGGATCACCGGCGCGCGCATCACCGCGGCGAAGTTCGCGCCCTCGTGGAAGGCTCCCTCCGAGGTCGCCCCGTCGCCGAAGAAGGCGATCGCGCAGGCGCTCTCGCCGCGCAGCCGCTTGCCCCAGGCGAGGCCGGCCGCATGCGGCACGTGAGTCGCGATCGGGACGCAGATCGAGGCGACGTTGTAGTCGGCCGGGTTCCACCAGCCGGCGGGATGACCGCGCCACCAGGAGAGGATCGTCGCCGCCGGCATTCCGCGGAGGAGCCCGATCGCCGACTCGCGGTAGCTCGGGAAGATCCAGTCCTCCTCCGCAAGCGCGTGCACCGCACCCGCCTGCATCGCCTCGTGCCCCCAGTGGATCGCGTAGGTGCCGATTCGCCCTTGCCGGTGATAGACGACCGAGCGCTCGTCGTAGGTGCGCAGCAGGACGAGCGAGCGGTAGAGCGCGAGCAGATCCTCGTCGCCGAGGCCCTCGACCTCGCCGTCGGGAACGCTCTCGCCGTCGCCGATCACGCGCCGCAGGCCGCGCTCGGCAGGAATCGTGCTCGCCATCCGGGCGCAGTCTATTTCAGGCCGAGCTGCTCCCCGAGCCAGGCGAGCCGGTCGGGCTTCGTCTTCGCGAGCTCGTGGCCCGTGTCGTACCAGCGGATCTCCTTCGGCTCGCTCGCCGCGGCGTAGAGCTGCTCCATCTCCTCGCGCGGGATCACCACGTCGCCCTTGCCGCCCTGGAGGAGCACCTTCGCGGGCGCGAGATGCGGGACGTAGTGGACGGTGTCGAGCGGGCCGAAGAGCACCTCCCACTCCGCGTCGCCGGGCGTTCCGGACGGATAGGCGCGTCCGGCCATCAGCACCACGGCGCGCACGCGGGCATCGAGCGAGGCGGCGAGCGCCGCCGGCTGGACGCCCATGCTGTAGCCGACGATCCCGAGCCGCTCCGGCGAGACCCCGTAGCGCTGCACGAGCAGGTCGAAGCCGCGGACGAGATCCTTGACGTTCCGGATCATCAGCTCGCGCGTCACGGGCGGCGGCGCCTGGCCGGCTCGAACCTCCGGCTTCGAGGAGCGGCTGAACGGCGAGTCGATCGCGAGCACGACGGCGCCGCGGGAGGCGAGCGCGGTGGCCTCGTCGACGAAGTCGATCCTGGTTCCGCCGGCTCCGTGCATGAAGACGACGCCGGCCCGGCCCTCGATCCGCTTCTTCGGGACGACCACGATCCCGGTGACGCGGTCGCCGCCGGGGCTCGCGTACGACATCCCCTTGAGCACGAAGGCCTTCTGCTTGACCGTCTCCCCCTCGGAGGAGTCGAACTCCGCCTCGCGGTCGAACTCGAAGAGGCGCGCGGACTCGGCCGCGACCGGCTCCTCCTTCGCAGGCCCGTCGTCGCCACCGCCGCACGCGCCGAGCAGGAGCAGCAGCGGGATCAGGATCAGGAACGACGCTCGGCGCACAATCCCTGAGACGTGCAGACGAGCGATCGGTCAGCGCAGTACGGTCAGCGCAGGGCCAGTGCCCGCGCGAGCACCGGGTCGCGGCCGGCGAAGAAGTCGGCCGCCGTCGCCTCGACCGGCAGGTCCGGCACGGTTGCGGATCGGGTGCCGAGCTGCGGCGCCACCTCCACGTAGTACAGCGCCACGTGCACCGCGAGACCGGCGTGCGGAAGCACGATCGTGCTCGAGTCGCCCCACTGGTTCGGCGCCCCGCCGCTCGGCTCTCCGACCGTGCGCGCGCGGGTGCGGAGATCGACCTCGCCGGCGAAGTTGCCCGCAGCCGAGAAGGTTCCGCGACCGATGAGCATCACGGTCTTCCGCCCGATCGCCGGTCGCCGGAGCAGGGCGAGCAGCGAGCCGTAGGTCGTGTTGTCGCCGCCGTGGTTCAGCCGCACGTCGACGATCACCCGACGGATCTTCGGCTGCAGAGCGAGTCGCTGGAGCCGTGGCTCGAGCCCCGAGGAGGAGACCTCTCGGTAGCCGAAGTAGACCGCCCGTCCGCGGTCGATCGTCGTCAGCCGATGTGGCTGGTCGAGCCGCTGCAGCCAGACCGGATTGCGAGTCGTGGGTGGCGGCGAGAGCGCGCTCCCGAGCGTCGCGACGAGGCCCGCCACGTCGCCGGGGTCGAGCGTCACCGAGGTGCCGTCGGCGAAGGAGTAGGTGGCTGCGTCGCCCTCGACGATCCCCAGGCCACGCAGCACCTCCGCCGTGACGAGGTACTCCGGGAGCAGCAGCCGCCTCCCGGATTCGTTGTCCCGCGGGATCAGCGGCCGCACGAGCTCGACCACCCGCGCGACCGGGGTGCCGTCGATCGACGCGAGCTTCCGCCCGACGAGCTCCGGCCGGCCGGTTGCGCCGACCACGTGCGGCCCGTCCGCGAAGTCGTAGAAGCGGAGTGGGTAGACGTGGAGCGGGCGCGGGTGCGACGGGTCGAACGCGAAGATGCCGGTGTGCCCGTCGCGCTCGCCCGGGAGCGCCGTCAGCCGCATCAGCCCGACGACGAGCTCGTCGCGGGAGAGCTCGGGGGCCTTGCGGGCGAGGTCGGTCGCCTCCGCTCGGAAGCGCTGGCGAGACACCTGATGGAAGAGATTCGGATGTGTGCGCTCGAGCTCGTCGGCGAGCCGCAGAACCTCCTGTTCGAGCGGCGAAACGGCCGCCGGCTCTGCGCCGGCTGCGCACGCCCCCAACACGAGGGCGAGCGACACCGCCAGGGCGAGTCTCTTCACAGCCCTTCCAGGGCCTTGCTTGCCCAATCGAGATCCGTCTGCGCCCGCGCTTGGCCGTATCGGATCAGGAGCAGGTGGAAGCGGTCGTTGCCCTCGCCGCTGTTCTCGGTTTCGAGCTCGGCGAAGCGCTCGAGCCGCTCGGCCGCGTCCTTCCGGGCTGCCTCGAGGTGCGCGACGAGCGAGTCGCGCGGCATCAGGCCGCCGTAGAAGACCTTGAGGCGAAACGCGTCCGTCGCCTCGGGCTCGACCGACTCGAGCCACGCGGCGAGGATGGTTTGCCCCTCGGTCGTGATCCGGTAGAGGCGCTTGTCGGGTCGGTTCTGCTGGGCGACGGCGCGTCCACTCGCGAGGCCGCTGCGCTCGAGCCGCGGCAGCACCGCATAGAGCTGGCTGCGCGCGGGCGTCCAGAGGTGGCCGACGCTGCTGGAAGCGAGCCGGGCGAGGTCGTAGCCCGAGCGCTCACCACCGTTGACGGCGAGCAGACAGAGCACGGCGGCCTCGGTCGTCGTCAGGGTCGCCTGGCCCGAGATGGACTGGAGCTGCACGATCCAGAATCTATAGTCCGGGCCGGACTAGTCTGGTTGCGACTACGTTAAGACGTCGACCGCGTCACGCTCGGCCTCGAGCACGACCTCGGTGACGTCGCCGAGATCCTCGCCGTCCACCTGAAGCGGCTGCGGCTCCCGGCTGCGGATCTCGATCCGGTCGAGATCGTGGCCGTAGAGGACGTCGCGCGCGCTCTCCTGCCCGCGGCCCCTGAGCGCGTAGGCGGCAAAGCGCGGCCAGGAGCGCGCCTGTACCGCGCGTGGCGCCGCAAGGTCGAGCCCGCCCTCGAAGGTCGCCTGCGGCGTCAGCCGAAACGGGATCGGACCGGCGTACGTGTAGGGATCGGTATTGCCGACGAGCGCGAAGGCCGCCTCGCCGTGGCCGGCGATCTCGAGCACCGGCTCGAAGCTGCCGCGGTGTCGCGCGAGCGCCGAGAGAGCCGTCCACGCGAAGATCAGGTCGCCCGGCCGGCGCCCCTTCGCGTCCCTACCGCGTGCGTCGAGGAGCCGGATCAGCTCGGCGTCGAGCCCGATGCCGGCGCTGAAGGCGAAGCGGCGGCCGTTCGCGCGGCCGAGCGAGATCCGGCGAGTCCGTCCGCGCACGACCTGACGGGCGGCCGCAACGGGGTCGCGCGAGAGGCCGAGGGCCCGCGGCAGCACGCTCGTGCCCCCGCCCGGGAGGAAGCCGACGGTCACGCCGGGCCGGACGCCGTTCAGCACCTCGTTGAAGCCGCCGTCGCCCGCGAAGACGACGATCGCAGCCGCATCCGACTCCTGGGCCAGCTCGGTCGCGTGGCCGGCATGTTCCGTGCGCAGCGTCTCCGCCGGCTCGAGCACCGACTCCACCTCGGCGACGAGCTCGTCCGTGACGCGGCTCGCAAACGGGTTGACGATCAGGACGGTCGCGCTCAACGGCTCGCGTACCCGCGGATCCCGTCGACGAGGATCGCCGTGAAGCGGTCGGCCAGCTCGTCGGTCTCGCGGCCGGGCTCGAGCCACGTGTACGCCCAGTTCGCGGCCGAGAGCGCGAGCAGCGCCGCGGCGCTCTCGTCGAGGTCGGAGCGCAGCTCGCCGCGATCGCGGCCCTCGCGAAAGAGCAGGCGCAGCCGCTCCTCGTAGCGACGGCGCTCGGCGACGATCTGGTCGCGCCGCTCACCCTCGAGGTAGCGCCACTCGCGGATGAAGACGGTGGCGACGTCGAGCTGCTCGGCGACGACGCGGAGATGACCGCGCAGCGCGAGCCGGATCTTCTCGCCGGCGGGAAGCTCGTCGGGGATCGCGTCGAGGCCCGCGTGGAAGGCGGCCGCCCCCTCGCGCATCGCCTCGTAGAGCAGCTCCTGCTTCGAGACGGTCAGTGAGTAGAGCGAGCCCTTCTGGACACCCATCGCAGCGGCGAGCTCGCCCATCGAGGTGCCGTGATAGCCCTTCTGCGCGAAGAGCCGGGCGGCCTGGCGGGTCAGCTCATCTTCTGGAGTGGGGCCTCGAGGCGTGGGCGAATGACTGGCGATACACTCGATGCTAACGACCGGTAGGTAGGGAGGCTCGAATGGCAGTCGATTCGCGCACGCAGGAGTTCCTCGAGTACGTCCAGGCGGGCGGGCAGGTCGAGACCGACGACTGGCTCCCGGAGGAGTACCGGAGGCGGCTGATCAAGTTCATCGAGATGCACGGCAACTCCGAGCTGATGGGCGTCCTCCCCGAGCGCGACTGGATCCTCCGCGCCCCCACGCTGCAGCGGAAGCTCGCCCTGACGGCCAAGATCCAGGACGAGGTCGGCCACTGCCAGCTGATCTACCGCGTGGTCGAGGACCTCGGCAAGCCGCGCGCGCAGTGCCTCGACGACCTGATCGCCGGCAAGTCCAAGTTCCACAACGTCTTCCACTACCCGACGAAGAGCTGGGGCGACGTCGGCGTGATCGCCTGGCTCGTCGACGCGGCCGCGATCATCAGCCAGAAGGCGCTCCTCAAGTGCTCGTACGCGCCGTACGCGCGGGTGATGAAGAAGGTCTGCTGGGAGGAGTCGTTCCACATCCTCCACGGCCGCGACACCGTTCTCGCCATGGTCACAGGGACGCCGGAGCAGTTCGAGCTCGTCCAGGAGGCGGTGACGCGCTGGTGGGAGCCGCTGATGCATTTCCACGGCACCCCGATTCCCGCCGAGGAGGATCCGATGGTGCACTGGCGGATCAAGAGCCAGGGGAACGAGGACGCGCGCCAGCAGTTCCTCGAGGGCTACGTGCCGCAGATCCTCGAGCTCGGCCTCGAGCTTCCCGATCCGAAGCTGCGCCGCAGCGAAGACGGCGTCTGGGAGTACACCGAGCCGGACTGGGAGAGGCTGACCGCCGTCGTCACCGGCCACGGCCCGGCCTCGCAGGAGCGGCTGGCCTTCCGGCGGCTCTCGCGCGCCGACGTGGACTGGGTCTCGAAGGTGATGCTGCCGGAGGCGGCCTGAGTTGATCTGGGAGGTCTTTCGACAGGAGCGAAAGGGTCAGCCGTTCGTCCACGGCGGCTCGTTCCACGCGCCCGACCAGGCCTTCGCCGACGCCTACGCGCGCGAGTTCTACGCGCGCCGGCAGGAGTCGGTCGCGCTCTGGGTCGTGCCGCGCGAGCAGATCCTGGAGATCGACGAGTTCCCGGACGAGTTCGACCTCAAGTACCGCCGCGTCGACGGCTACTCGATCAAGGCGCGGTTGAAGGAGGCGCGTGAGCGAGCGGGCACGACTCCTTCTTGAGCTCGCCGACGACGAGCTGATCCTCGGCTGGCGCGACTCGGAGTGGACGGGAATCGCGCCGTTCCTCGAGGAGGACGTCGCCTTCTCCTCGATCGCCCAGAACGAGATCGGTCACGCGCGGGCGCTCTACGAGCTCGCCGCGCGCGACCTCGGGACGGATGCCGACGCGCTGGCCTTCGACCGGCGGCCCGAGGAGTACCGCTGCGCGCCGCTCGTGCAGCTGCGGCGGCTCGAATGGGCGCGGACGATCGCGCGGCACTGGCTCTACGAGCTGGCCGACGCGATTCGGATCGAGGCGCTGAAGGACTCGGAGGATCCCGAGGTGGCCGGGCTCGCGCGCAAGATCGAGCGCGAGGAGACCTACCACCGCCTCCATGCCGAGATGTGGATCGAGCGGCTGCTCGCGGTTCCGGAGGGCCGCAGCCGGCTCGAGGAAGCGGTGCTCGAGCTCTGGCCGTATGCCCTCGGCGTTCTCGACGGGGAGCTCCGGGCCGCCTTCGCGGCCCGCGTCCGCGAGCGGCTTCCCTTCGACCTGCCCGACGTCGAAGCCGTCCCGCGCTCCCGGCACGAGGTCGAGCTCGCCGAGCTGCTCGCCGAGATGACGGTGGTGCGCCGCTCGGCCCCGGCGGGGGCCCAGTGGTAACCGCCGAGGCCGTCTGGGACGCGTTCGCCGAGATCCCGGATCCCGAGATCCCGGTGATCTCGCTCGTCGACCTCGGAGTCGTCAAGAGCGTCGAGATCCAGGGCGAACGAGTCCACGTCGAGTTCACGCCGACGTTCATGGGCTGCCCGGCGCTCGAGGCGATGAAGGGGCAGATGGAGGCGGCGATCGAGGGCCTCGGCGCCGAGCCGCGCGTCGACGTCGTGCTGGACGACTCGTGGTCGACCGACCGGATCACCCCGGAAGGCCGCGAGAAGCTCCGAGCCGCCGGCTTCGCCCCACCGACCCCGCGCTCGGCCGGCCCGACGACGCTCGTCCAGCTCCGCTCGAAGGCGTTCCGCTGCCCCTACTGCGGCTCGACCGAGACGAGGCTCGACAACATCTTCGGCCCTACGCCCTGCCGCTCGGTCCGCTACTGCGAGAGCTGCCGCCAGCCGTTCGAGCAGTTCAAGACGATCTAGCGCGCAGGGCTTCCAGCAGCTCCTGGTGGCGGCGCTCCTCGTCGGGCATGCCTTCCTCGAGCGGCTTCTGCGTTCGCGCCATCACGGCCTGCATCGGCTTGACGACGAAGAAGAATACCGCGGCGGCGATCGCGACGAACTGGATCGCGTCGGTGATGAACGCGCCGTAGCGGAAGACCGCGTCGTTGATCGTGAACGTGAGCTCGCTGAAGTCGGGCTTGCCGATCAGCATCGCGACGATCGGCAGCACGAGATTCTGGACGAGCGAGTTGACGAGCGCAGCGAACGCGAGGCCGAGCACGAAGGCGACCGCCAGCTCGACGATGTTGCCCCGCAGGAGGAAGTCCTTGAACTCTTTGAGCACGGAGCCCGACCCTACAACGACTCGGAATCCCGCCGGCGGCGCGTTCGGAGTGGCGCCACCGGCCCCCACCTCGGTGGCTAGGCTGCTGCCGTGGCCGTCGAGATCCACTACTGCCCCACCTGATCGAGCTACGACGTCCGGGCCGCGAGTCTCGCGGCCGCGCTGAACGACGCTGGCATCGACGCCTCGATCCTCGAGGGCGCGAAGAGCCAGTACGACGTCTTCTCCGACGGCGAGCTCGTCTTCTCGAAGCAGCAGCGGGGCCGCTTCCCCGAGCACGACGAGATCCTCGCCGCGCTCCGCACGTCGTAGAATCTCAGCGGCCCTGGCGGTCTCGCCACCGCCGGGGCCAACTACGAGCCGGTGAACCTCGGCGGGCGCTTCTCCAGGAACGCGCCGACTCCCTCGGCGAAGTCGGCGCTCTGGGTCGCCTCCCCCTGGAGCTCGGCCTCGAGCTCGAGCTGCTCGTCCAGCGAGGCGTCGTAGGCGTGGTCGAAGAGCCGCTTCGTCATCCCGATCGCCCGCGTCGGCGCCGCCGCCCAGGTCGCGGCGAGCTCCGCGGCGCGCGCGGCGAGCTCGTCGGCCGGAACGACCTCCGAGACGAGGCCCCAGGCGTGCGCCTCGGCTGCGGTCAGCTTCCGGTTCGAGCTCATCCACTCGAAAGCGCGCGCGAAACCCAGCAGGCGGTGGATGAAGAAGGAGCCGCCCGAATCGGGGACGAGGCCGATTCCGACGAAGCCCGGAACGAAGGTGGCGGCGTCGGAGGCGATCCGGAGGTCGCAGGCCGCGGCGAGCGAGAGCCCGGCCCCGGCGCAGGGGCCGTTGACCGCGGCGAGCACCGGCTTCTCGAGCGCGCGGATCGCGCGGATGTTCGGGTGGTAGGTCTGCTCGAGCCGCTCGCGGATCGAGCCGGGTGCCTCCTGGAACTCCTTCAGGTCCTGGCCGGAGCAGAACCCACGGCCCGCGCCGGTGAGCACGACCGCGCGGACGTCCGGCGCCGCCGCCTCCTTCAGCGCCGAGCTCAGCGCCGCATGCAGGGCCGCGTTGAACGCATTGAAGACCTCGGGCCGGTTCAGCGTGATCGTGAGGACGGCGCCGTCCCGCTGCGTCAGCACCTCGGACATCTCGCTGACCCTAACCGACGCCGCGCGACGCGAAGGCCGCCGCGGTCAGCTCGTAGAGCTCCTCGTCCACCTGCCGCACTCCCGGAGCCTTGGCAAGCACGCGCAGCGACTTCTCGTTCTCGGTATCGACACCCGCATAGACCCGTTCGAGCCCGACCCGCTGGAAGCAGTCGGCGGCGACCGCGAGCCCCGCCTCGCCCGCGAATCCCTTCCCCCAGTGCTCGGGCAGGACGATCACGCCCAGCTCGATCTCCTCCGGGTCGACACCGCTGCCCTCACCGATCGGCGCCACCTCGACGAAGCCGGCCGGCGCGCCGTCGAGCAGGATCAGCCAGCTGCCGAGCCCGCGCGTGCGCCACGACTCGGCCCGGCGCTCCAGCTGGCCGGCCATCCGCTCGCGGGGAAGCTCGTCCCCGGTCGAGGTCGTCGCGACCACCTCGGGCGCGTTCCGGATCGCGAGCATCACGTCGAGGTCGTCCTCGGTCACCGGCCGGAGGACGAGCCGCTCGGTGCGGAGCTCCACTACTCCTGCGGTGCTTCGGGCTTCGGCCGGTCGAGGAAGGCGCGGACGGCGCCCTGGGCCTCCTCGCCGAGCATCGACATCGAGAGCCAGTCGCGCGCGTGCCCGACGGTCTCGTGCCAGGAGACGTCGCGCCACCAGTTCAGCTGCTGCTTCGCATAGCGCGTGGTCTCCGGCAGCTTGCGCGCCAGCTTCTCGACCCAGTCGTCGACGACGGCGTCCAGCTCGGCGGCCGGGACGGCTCGGTTGATCAGCCCCCATTCCGCGGCCTGGGGAGCCGGGATCTCCTCGCAGAGCAAGATGATCTCGCGGGCGCGGCGGTCGCCGACCATGATCGGGAGCCACTGGGTCGCGCCGCCGGCCGGAACCGAGCCGTGCTCGAGCCCGACGTGGCGGATGAACGCGTCCTCGACCATCACGGTCAGGTCGCAACCCATCTGGAGCTCGTTGCCGCCGCCGACCGCGATCCCCTGGCAGCGGGCGATCGTCGGCTTGCCGATCTCTCGCAGTCGGTCGTGCATGTCCTTGAACGCGCCGAACCACTTCCAGTACGCGCGCGAGTTGCCGAGCAGGTCCTCGCCCCACGTGCGCAGGTCGGCGCCGACGCAGAACGCGCGGCCCGTGCCGGTGACGACGACGACGCGGATCTCGTCGTCCCAGGAGGAGTCCTCGAAGGCGCGGGCGAGCTCGCGCAGCATCTGGAAGTCGAAGGCGTTGAGAACGTCCGGCCGGTTCAGGGTCACCGTCGCGCGGGGGCCGGACTTCTCGTAGACGATCGTCTCGAAGCCGAGCTCCTCGGGCGTGAGCGGGTGCGGCTGCTTCGGCTCTGCCAACTAGGAGAGCTCCGCGAAGGTGACGGTGAACGGAACGCCCATCTCCATCGCGTCCTTTCCGGTCGCCGCGAACTCCGTGGAGCTCGTTGCTGCCTTGAAGCTCTCCATGTCTGCCCACTCGAACTCGGCGTAGTGCGCGAACCCGGGCTTGTCGAACGGGGAGCCGAAGGCCTTGCCCTGGCGAAACGCCTGGCAGTCGACCTTGCTTACGAACTCATCGAGATGGCGCCGGTACCGGTCCGGTTCCACGTCGCGCTCGAAGAGGACGGCCATTCTCACCATCGTGAACTCCCTTAGGTCGAGGACGGCGGGAGCGTATAGCTTGCGCCCGTGTCGGGAGCAACGGCTGCAGTGGTGGCGCTGGCGCTCGTCGCAGGCGTCGCGGGCTCGATCCAGGTCGCTGTTATGGGACGCTTCGGCGAGCGGATCGGCTCGTTCGAGGCCCTCGTCGCCAACCTCGCGTTCTCGACTCTCCTCGCCTCGCTGCTCCTGCTCGCGCTGCGCCAGGGTCTCGGCGGGCTCGGCGACGCGTTCCGCTCGCCGTGGTGGTACTGGCTCGGAGGCGGCGGGATGGGCGTGCTCGTCGTCTTCTCGATCACGGTCTGCGCGCCCCGGCTCGGCGCGACCGCGACCATCGGCCTCCTGATCGCGGGCCAGCTCGCGATGGGGGTGGTGATCGACCGCTTCGGCCTCTTCGGCGTGGACGAGGTCGCGCTGACCTGGCCGCGCGCGATCGGCGTCGTCCTGCTCGGGATCGGTGCCGGACTGTCGCTCTACAAGAGCTGACGGGATGACGATCCTCGCGGTCGAGACGCAGCACGGGCGGGCGAACGTGCACCTGCACCCGGCCGACGAGCCGATCGCCGGGCTCGTTCTCGGTCATGGAGCCGGTGGAGGGGTGGCGGCTCCGGATCTGGTCGCTGTGACGCACGCCGCGCGCGCAGTAGGCGTCAGCGTCGCGCTCGTCGAGCAGCCCTACCGCGTCGCCGGCCGCCGCTCGCCCGCGCCCGCACATCAGCTCGACGCGCGCCTGGACGGAAGTGGTCGAGCAGCTGCGTGCGGCCGCGTTTCGTGGGTTGCCGCTCGTCGTGGGCGGCCGCTCCTCGGGCGCACGCGTGGCCTGCCGCACCGCTGCTGCGGCGGATGCTGTCGGCGTGCTCTGCCTTGCCTTCCCGCTGCAGCCGCCGCGCCGCGCTGGCTCCCCCGCGTCGCCGAGTCGTCTGCCCGAGCTCGACGCCGTTTCGGTTCCCCTGCTGGTGGTGCAAGGTACGCGAGACCGATTCGGGATCCCGACCGCTGGAGCGCTTCGCACGGTGGTGCAGGTGTCCGGCGACCACGGTCTGAAGACTGACCTCGAAGCGGTGGCGAGCCGCCGTCCGAGCCTGGCTTCCCGGGATCGTGCCGCAGGCCTCTAGTTGAGGCCGACGATGTCGTCGGGCCGTACGGGCACCCGCGTGAGCGGGCGACCCGTCGCGTCGCGAAGGGCGGAGACGACCGCGGCCGTCGAGACGACCGTGGGCGGCTCGCCGACGCCCTTTGCGCCGTAGGGCGCGTCCGGCTCGGGATCCTCGACGAGCACGCTTTCGACGGGAGGCATGTCGAGGGTCGTCGGGATCAGGTAGTCGGTGAAGCTCGCGTTGGTGATCAGCCCGTCGCGCGTCTGGATCTCCTCCATCAGCGCGAGCCCGAGCCCCTGGGCGGTGCCCCCCTCGATCTGGCCCTCGACCGCGAGCGGGTTGACGGCCTTGCCGACGTCCTGCGCCGTGCCGATCCAGACGACGCGCGTGAGCCCGAGCTCGACGTCGACCTCGACGACGACTCGCATCGCCGCGACCGCGAAGGCCACGTGGGCGCGCTCGCCGGTGATCTGGCCGGTCTCCGGGTCGAGCGGGGTCGTGCGCGAGTGGCGGTAGATCCGCTCGACATCGACCTCCCCGCCGCCGGCGCGCTCGCGCTCGTCGAGCGCCGCACGGCATGCGAGCTGGACGGCGCCCGCGGCCATCCAGGTCATCCGCGAGGCGGAGGCGGAGCCGGCGGAGGCGACGCTCGTCGTCTCGGGCGCCGCGAGCACGACCGCGTCGGTGCCGAGCTCCGTACGGGCGACCTGGAGAATCACGTCGGTGACGCCCTGGCCGACCTCTGCGGCCGCGCAGTGGACCTCCGCGGATCCGTCGGCGCTCAAGATCACCCGCGCCGCCGTCGAGTCGTCGAACCCCTCGGAGTAGCAGATGTTCTTGAAGCCGACGGCGAAGCCGACCCCGCGCCGGACCCCTTCGCCCCGGGTCGTGTTGCCGGCGCCGCCGGGGAGCCGGATCGCCTCGCGCGGAAGGCTCTCGGCCTCGGGAACGGGCAGCGCCGCTGCACGCCTGATCACCTCGGCGACAGGGAGTGACCCCTCGATCGACTGGCCGGTCGGGAGGACGTCTCCCGGCGCGAGCGCGTTCAGGAGCCGCAGTTCGACCGGGTCGATCCCGAGCGCGGCGGCGAGCTTGTCGAGCTGCGCCTCGCCGGCGAAGCAGGTCTGGACGGCGCCGAACCCGCGCATGGCGCCGCAGGGCGGGTTGTTCGTGTAGACGCAGGTCGACTCGATCAGCGCGTTCTCGACGGCGTAGGGGCCGAGCGCGAACGAGGCGGCGTTCGAGGTGACCGCGGTCGAGCTCGAGGCGTAGGCGCCGCCGTCGAGCAGGATCCGCATCCGTACGTTGACGAGCTTCCCGGCCCGCGTGGCGCGGTGCTCGCACCAGATCCGGGCCGGGTGCCGGTGGATGTGGCCGACGAACGACTCCTGGCGGTTGTAGACGATCTTGACGGGGCGGCCGGTGCGGAGCGCGAGCAGGGCCCCGTGAATCTGCATCGAGAGGTCCTCACGGCCGCCGAAGGCCCCGCCGACGCCACCCAGGTGGATCCGCACCAGCTCCGGCGGCAGCCCGAGGCAGGGCGCGACCTGGTCGCGGTCGACGTGCAGCCACTGGGTCGCCACGTAGATGTCGACGCCGCCCTCTCCGTCCGGCACCGCGAGCCCCGACTCGGGCCCGAGGAAGGCCTGATCCTGGATCCCGATCTCGTAGACGCCCGAGACCGAGACCTCCCCCTCGGCCTCCGGGTCGCCGTGCCGGATCACCATCGTCCGGACGACGTTCGGGCGTGGATCGTCCCGGTAGCCGTGACTGCCGGCTCCCTTCGGCATCGTCGGTCGATCGGGGTGGAGCGGCTCCTGCTCGAGCGCCCGTTCCATCTCGGTCACCGGCTCGAGCGGCTCGTAGACGACCCGGACCGCGGCGGCCGCGCGGCGCGCCTGCTCGGGCTCCTCCGCGGCGACGATCGCGACGGCCTCGCCGAAGTAGCGGACCCGATCCGAGGCCAGCACCGGCTGGTCGGCGAACTCGAGGCCGTACGTCTTCTGGCCCGGGACGTCCTCGTGGGTGAGCACGGCGTGGACGCCCGGGAGCCGAACCGCCTCCGAGATGTCGAGCTCGACGATCCGTGCGTGGGCGTGCGGGCTGCGGACCGTCTTCCCCCAGAGCATCCCGGCCGCGTGCAGGTCGCTCGAGTAGGCGAACTCGCCGGTCACCTTGGGGACGCCGTCGTGGCGCGGGACGGCGTCGCCGACCCGGCCGAGCTCGAGCTGTCTCGTGGAGGTTCTGCTCGGGGCGGGCGCCGGCGTTCGGGTGGGGGTCGAGCTCATGAGAATCGGCACGCTCTTGGCACTCGCGCGTTGCAAAGGACGAGTGTCGCGAGTTGTACGCTCGAAGCGGGGAGGAGGAGCGGTGGCCCCCAGAGAGCCGCCGCGCCAGCGCCGTCGCGCCTATCTCTTCCGGCCATGTCCCTGCTCATGCGCGGGCGGCCAGCCGGACCGCGTCGAAGATCTTCGCGTAGCCCGTGCAGCGGCAGAGATTGCCCGAGAGCGCCTCGCGGAGCTCGTCGTCCGAGGGATCGGGATTCGCTTCGAGCAGCGCCGCCGTCGCGACGACGAGCCCGGGGGTGCAGAAGCCGCACTGGACGGCCCCGGCCTCGACGAAGGCCCGCTGGACGCGATGGAGCCCGTCTGCGTCGGCGAGGCCCTCGACCGTCGTCACCTCGTGTCCGTCGGCCTGAGCGGCGAGGACGAGGCAGGCGCAGACGAGCTCGCCGTCGAGCAGCACCGAGCAGGAGCCGCACTCGCCCTGCTCGCAGGCGTTCTTCGAGCCGGGCAGGTCGAGCGTGTCCCGGAGCGTCGTCAGCAGGCTCTCGCCGGCCCAGACGTCGGCTTCGCGCGGCTCGCCGTTGACCGTGAGCTCGATTTTCACCGCACGCACCGGTCGAGGGCACGGGCCGTCAGGACGCGGAGCGCGTGTCGGCGATAGGCCGCCGTGCCGCGGACGTCGTCGATCGGCGAGCACGCCGCGGCGACCGCGTCCGCGAACGCATCGCGCTCGTCGAGCCCGGCTGTGACGAGCCCGACCACCGGGCCTGAGGATCCGTACGCTGCCCGCAGCTCACCCCGTTCCCGGTCGGCGACGAGGGCCAGCGAGCAGACCGCGATCACCATCGCGTTGCGCGGCCCGACCTTCATGAATGTCTGCGGCTGGCCGCTCGGATGCAGCCGGACCGCGAGCACCAGCTCGTCGGGCTCGAGCGCGTTCCGCTTCGGGCCGACGAGGAAGTCCGCCAGCGGCAGGCTCCGCACCCCGCGCACGCTGCCGAGCTCGACCTGGGCGCCCTCGACGAGGAGCGGCGGCAGCGCATCGCCGGCGGGAGACGCCGTGCCGAGATTGCCGCCGAGCGTGCCGCGCGTCCGGATCTGGGGCGAGCCGACGGTGCGGGACGCTTCCGCGAGCGCGGGCAGGAGCTCGGCGAGCGGCTGCCGCATCGCCTCGGCATAAGTCAGCCCGGAGCCGAGCCGGAGCTCGCCGTTCTCGCGCGACCAGCCCCGCAGCTCCTCGACCTCGTTCAGGTTGAGGATCGTCTGCGGTCGTGCGCGGTCGAAGTTCAGCTCGACGAGGAGGTCGGTGCCGCCGGCGATGGGACGGGCCTCGGGCCGCTCGGCCTTCACGCGCAACGCCTCGTCCAGGGTCCGGGGGGTGACGACCTCCACGGCTCGGAAGAGTACGGTACCCACCGATGAAATCCCTGCTCGCGCACGCGCATGTCGTCACGATGGACGACGCGGGCACGGAGCATCCGGACGGCTGGATCCTCGTCGAGAACGGGGTCGTCGGCGCCGTCGGCTCGGGCGGGGAGCCCGAGGCGGACGAGCGCACCGACCTCGCCGGCGCGGTCGTCACCCCCGCGCTCGTGAACGCGCACCACCACCTCTACCAGACGCTCACTCGCGCCAGGGCGCCGCAGGGAACGCTCTTCGAATGGCTCGTCGAGCTCTATCCGACCTGGGCGCGGCTGGACGCCGAGGCCGAGTACGCGGCCGCCCGCACGGGCCTCGCCGAGCTCGCACTCGCAGGGTGCGGCACCGTCTTCGACCACCACTACGTGTTCCCGCACGGCGAGCAGGGCCTGATCGAGGCGGAGCTCCAGGCGGCGCGGGAGCTCGGCGTCCGCCTCGTTGCGGCACGCGGATCGATGGACCTCGGCGAGTCCGACGGCGGCCTGCCGCCCGACTCGGTGGTCGAGACGCTGGACGCGATCCTGGAGGACACGAAGCGCCTCGCCGCGCTGCACGAGCCCGGCCCGGGCGCGCGCGTCCAGATCGCGGTCGCGCCCTGCTCGCCGTTCTCGGTCACGCGCGAGCTGATGACGGAGTCGGCGGCGCTCGCGCGGGAGCTCGGGCTCCAGCTGCACACCCACCTGGCCGAGACGGTCGAGGAGGAGGCGTTCTGCCGGGAACGGTTCGGCTGCTCTCCCGTCGAGTACCTGGAGCAGCTCGGCTGGCTGGCCGAGGACGTCTGGTGCGCGCATTGCGTCCACCTCGCGGAAGCCGAGATCGGCCGGTTCGCCGAGACCGGGACCGGCGTCGCGCACTGCCCGAGCTCGAACCTCCGGCTCGGGGCGGGGATCGCGCCGGTGCGGGCGCTGCTGGACGCGGGCGTCCGGGTCGGCCTCGGCGTCGACGGCTCCGCCTCGAACGAGCGCAGCGATCTCTTCCTGGAGGTGAAGCAGGCGCTGCTCGTCGCCCGCGGCCTCGGTGGCCCCACCGCGCTCACCTCGCGCGAGGCGCTCCGGCTCGGGACGCGCGGCGGTGCGGCGGTGCTCGGCCGCGCCGACATCGGCGAGCTCTCGCCGGGGAAGTGCGCCGATCTCGCCGTCTGGCGGACGGACGGGCTCGAGCTCGGAGGCGCGGCGGATCCCGTCGACGGGCTCGTTTTCTCCGGGCCGCACCGGGTCGATCGGCTCTACGTGGGCGGCGAGCTCGTGGTGGACGGAGGAGCGCTCGTGCGAGCCGACGAGAGCGAGATCGCCCGCCTCCATCGGGTGCAGGCACGAAGATTCGCGGCATGACCTCTCTGTCCACTCATGTCCTCGACACGAGCGTCGGCGTCCCGGCGGTCGGCGTCCCGATCGAGCTGCATCGGGGCTCGCAGCTGGTGGCGGCCGTGCAGACGGACGACGACGGGCGCGCCAGCCTCGGCGAGGAGCTCGAGCCGGGTGCCTACCGGCTCGTCTTCCGCCCTCCCTCGCCCTTCTTCACGAGGGTCGAGCTCGAGGTCGAGCTCGGCGACGGCCACTTCCACGTGCCGCTCCTCGTCTCCCCCTACTCGTGCGCGAGCTACCGCGGCAGCTGAGTGCCGACGAGCTGGCGGCGCTCTTCTCGGGGCGGACGCGGCTCGTCGAGGAGCTCGCCGCTCGGGACGATCCGCTCGGCAGCGCCGAGGAGATCGCGCTCGCGCTTCCGGATGCCGACCGGTTCGCCGCGCTCGCCGCGCACCCGCGGATCGGCGAGCGCTCGCCCGAGCAGCACGGGGGCGACGCGGACGTGCTCGCCGAGCTGGCCCACCTGAACGAGGAGTACGAGCAGCGCTTCGGCTTCGCCTTCGTCGTCTTCGTGAACGGCCGCTCCCGCGAGGAGCTCGTGCCGGTGCTGCGCGAGCGCCTCGGCCGAAGCCGAGAGCAGGAGCTGGAGACCGGGCTGCGCGAGCTCTGCGCGATCGCCCGAGCCAGATGGGAGCGGGACGGGTGGACGCGGACTACCTGAGGGACGTCGCCGACCTCGGCCTGCGCTTCCTCCACGTCGTCGCCGGGATCGCTTGGATCGGCGCGTCCTTCTACTTCATCCGGCTCGACCTCGGGCTCGCGCCCCCGAAGGAGCCCAAGGAGGGCGTCGCGGGCGAGTACTGGGGCGTGCACGGCGGCGGCTTCTACCACTCGCAGAAGTACAAGGTGGCGCCGCCGAGGCTGCCCGAGCACCTGCACTGGTTCAAGTGGGAGGCCTACACGACCTGGCTCTCGGGCTTCTCGCTGCTCGTCCTCCTCTACTGGACGGATCCGGACACGCGGCTCGTCGACCCCTCAGTCGCCGACCTGTCGGGCTGGCAGGCGGCGGCCCTCTCGGGAGCGGGGCTCGTCGTCGCCTGGCTCCTCTACGACGTCGCCTGCCGGGTGCTCCGCGACGACAGAGCGGTCGCCGCGTTCGTGGTCGCGCTCGTCGTCGCCTCGGCGTGGGCGGCAGGCGAGCTCTTCGCGGCCCGCGCGGCCTATCTCCAGGTGGGCGCGATGCTCGGCACGATCATGGCCGCGAACGTCTTCTTCACGATCATCCCGGCGCACTGGGAGCTGGTCCGCGCGAAGGAGGAGCTCCGCGAGCCGGATCCGGCCCCCGGCCTGCGGGCCAAGCAGCGCTCGGTACACAACAACTACCTGACGCTGCCGGTCGTGTTCACGATGCTCGCCGGCCACTTCGCCTTCACGTTCGGGAGCGGAAGCGCGTGGCTCGTCCTGCTCGCACTCTTCGCCCTCGCCGCCGCGACGAGGCACTTCTTCAACCTCTGGCACCAGGGCCGGCGGGCGTGGTGGATTCCCGCGGCGGTCGGCCTGGCGGCGGTCGCGCTGGCGGTCGTGCTCGCTCCGGAGGACACGCCCGCGGTCGCGCGGCAGGTCAGCGACGCCGACGCGCAGGCGATCGTGGCCGCGCGCTGCACGGCGTGCCACGTCGGCGCGTCGGCGCCGAACGGGATCCGGCTGGAGACGCTCGCCGCGATGCGCGCGAACGCCTCCCAGATCGAGCGCCAGGTCTCGTCCCGGGCCATGCCGCCCGGGAACGCGACCGGGCTGACGGACGACGAGCGGGCGCAGCTCGTGGCGTGGGCAGCGGCGGCGCGGTAGGTTCCGCCCGACCGTGCTCGAGATCACCGCCGCCGGAATGCGCTTCGTCGCCCGCTGGGAAGACGAGCTCGCGCCGCGGACGGTGGCCGCGTTCAAGGCGATCCTCCCGCTCGAGGACCGGATCATCCACTGCCGCTGGAGCGGCGAGTCGAACTGGATCCCCTGGGGCGACCGCGACCTCGGGATCGGCCCCGAGAACGCGACCAGCTACCCGCACCCCGGCGAGCTCGCGCTCTACCCGGGCGGCGAGAGCGAGACCGAGCTCCTCTTCCCCTACGGCTACTGCTCGTTCGCGAGCAAGGCCGGCCATCTCTGGGCGAACCACTTCGCGACCCTGGTCGAGGGACAGGAGCAGCTCAAGGAGCTCGGCCGGCTGATCCCCTCTGGGAGGGCGCGCAGCCGATCTCGTTCCGCGATGGCTAGTCCGCGACGGCGTGCAGGACGTACGCGTTGACGAGATCGTCCTTGCCCTTGACCCGCAGCCCGCTCCGCGCCTCCACCTTCGAGCCGGCCGGAAGCTCGCCGTAGGTCTTCGCGCCGATCAGGACGCCACCTGGAGGAGCGAGACCCTCGAGCCGCGCGCCCGTGTTGATCGTGTCGCCGAGCATCGGGTAGGCCACGTACCCCGCCCCTCCGACCTCGCGCAGTACCGCTTCGCCGCTGTTGACGCCGATCCGTAGCCGCGGCCAGCCGGGATGCACCTCGACGAGCGCCTCGACCTCGCGCTGGAGCGCGAGCGCCGCCCCTGCCGCCCGGACCGCGTGGTCGGGCTGGTCGCCACGGCTGTTGAACGTCGCCACGATCCCGTCGCCGATGAACTTCTCGACCTCGCCGCCGAACCGGCGCGTGAGCAGCGGGGCCGCGATGCCCCAGTACGAGTTGAGCACGGCCGCGACCTCGGTCGACGACGAGCGCTCGGAGAAGCTCGTGAAGCCGACGAGGTCGCCGAAGAGGACGCTGATCTCCTGGCGGCGCTCGCGCGTCGCCGGCAGGTAGAGATCGCGGAACCGCTCCTCCCGCCATTCCCGGCGAGCCGCGAAGCCGATGATCAGGTAGGCGAAGACGATCAGCCCGTGCCACTCCCACCAGCTCGCGTGCCACTTGCGCTCCCCCGTCACCGCGACGCCGATCATCGCCTCGGAGAGCAGCAGGAAGCAGGCGATCACGGCGATCGGGAGCAGCCTCTGCCCGTGCCGGAAGAGCTGCCAGTAGCGGATGGCGCTCGCCGCGTAGACGATCGTCCCCACGACGGCCAGCGCGCCGAGCACGCTCCCGGTCGCAGCCTCGCTGTTCGGTCCGCTCAGCGGCGGCAGGTTGGCCAGGGTCCACCCGAACCACACGACCATCACGAGCAGCAGCGCTCCCCGGAGCTTCGCCCGGTGGCGGATCACCCACGGCGCGAGCCCGGGCCGGACGTCGACGAACGCGGAGGCGGCGGCGAAGAAGGCGCTCACGAGCAGCCCCACCGGAATCGCGATCTGGAAGCCCGCGCGGCTCTCCGAGAAGAGCACGCCGGCCGTCCCGAAGGCGTGCAGGCCCATGAAGCCGCCGGTCGCCATGAAGGCGAGCGAGAGCAGGAGGACGCGAGCGTCTCCGCGCCGCTTGGCCGCCTCACCCGCCGCATAGCCGAGCGCGAACGCGACGCCGCCCACGAATCCGAAGATGACGAAGTGCGCCTGGTGGTTGTGGAACTGAGGGTCGAGCTGCTCCCGAAGCAGCAGCGAGACGAACCCGATCAGGGGCAGCGTGACCGCGAGGAGGCCGGCGATCACGACCGGCGCCAAGCCTGTTCTTGCCTCCCTCTGCTTGGCGGAGACGGCTACCCGGGCCTCAGGCGCAGGGGCGTTCATGTATTCCAGCGTGGACATGCCGTGAGGCTAGAACAGTGCTTCCGCCGGCGGATCGGCAGCGAGAACGATCCTGCGTCCTACCCGAGAATGACTTTTTCGGCGCCGGCGCGGCGCCTCAGTTCGCTTCCAGTCGGAGGTCGAAGCCGGCGGGCGCGTGCACGTTGATCATCCGAACGACCGCGTCGGTGCGATTCGCGAACGTGTGCTCGACGCCCGGGGGGACGAGGACGAAGGTGCCCGGCCGCGCGACGACCTCCTCGCCCTCGACCTCGAACGTGAGCTCGCCTTCGAGGATGTAGAACGAGTCGTCCTCGGCCGCGTGAGCGTGCCTCGGCGGGCCTTCGCGACGAGGCTGGATCTCGATCAGGGCGAGGTTGAAGCGCGGCGTGTCGGCGCTCCGTGCGAGGAATTCGACGTTGCCGACCCGATGCCCGGCTCCGGGCTCGACCACCCTCGCCTTCATTCGGCATCCGGTGCGGCCAGCACCCGCTCCATGAGCTCGTCGAACTGCGCCGTCGCGAGGCAGATCGACGTGTCGGCAGCCCCGTAGTAGAGGCGGAGCTCGCCGTCCGGGGCGTGGATCAGGCCGCAGGGGAAGATCGCGTTCGCCACATCGCCCTGGCGCTCGTACGGCTCGTGCGGCCCGAAGATCCAGTCGTCCGCCCGACGAAGGACGCGGGTCGGCTCCTCGAGGTCGAGCAGCGCGAGCCCCAGCCGGTAGACCGCGCCGGCCACCGTCTCCTTGACCCCATGGTAGATCAGCAGCCATCCGTGCTCGGTCTTGACGAGCGGGGGCCCGATCCCGATCCGCAGCGAGTCCCACCAGGCGCCGGCTCGCGCGTGCATGACCTCCTCGGGCGGGCTCCACGTGACGAGGTCGTCGGAGCGCGAGAGCGCGATCCCGGCCTGGGAGACGCCGCCGAAGCCGGTCGTCGGCCGGTGGAAGAGGATCCACTTGCCGCCCACGCGCTCCGGGAGGAGCGCCGCGTTCTTGTCCTCTGCAGCGACCACGACGCCGTGCCGCTCGACCGAGCGGAAGTCCTTGGTGGTGGCGAGGAAGACGGCCGGCCCGGCGGGGCCGTAGGCGGTGCAGGTGATCACGAACTGGTCGAGCTCCTCGATCCACACGACGCGAGCGTCCTCGAAGCCCCACTGCTCGCTCTCGACTCCCTCGGCCGGCGCGAGCAGCGGCTCGCGCGCCACGCTCCAGTTGCCGATTCCGTCCGCCGACCGGGCGACGGTGAGGTGCGAGATCCCGGTGAGCGCCTCGACCCGCGCGACCAGGACGGTCTCGCCGCCGACGAGCGCGGCGGCGGGGTTGAAGACGACGTTCACGGGCACCGGCCAGTCGGCGGCGGTCAGGATCGGGTTGCCGGGATGCCGGCGGAAGAGCTCCCGCTGCCCCAGGCGCTCGCTGACGCCGCTGCCGCTCACGCGGGAACTCCGGGGGTCGCGGAGGCTCGCCGCACGACGCGCCGCAGGCCGGCCGCTTCGAGGACGTGCTGCGCGCGGTGGAAGGCGAGGGTCGACTCGGCTCCCTCGTTCGTGTTCAGGGCCTCGTCGCCGACCCCGTCGCTGCAGCCGCCGGTGACGAAGTCGTAGAGCGGGAGGCCGAGCCGGTTGCGCCCCAGGAACCACTCGAACGCCCGCTGCGCTCGCGCGCCGTGCTCGGAGTCGTGGGTGACCGCCAGGGCGCACAGCTCGGCCTCGACGATGGCCGAGGCGTCGAGCGGTTGCTCGTCGCCCTCGCCGGGGGCGGGCTCGCCGCGGCGGCGGCCCAGATGGCCGGGAAGCCGGAGGAGCCCGTCCGCGAGGCCGCACTCGTCTCCGTACCAGGCGAGCGACTCGAGGCCGACCGCCACCGAGTCGTCGCGCCCGAGGACGGATCCACCGACGATCAGCGCGTGCGAGAGCCGGGCGTTGTCGTACGCCAGGCGGTCCTCGAACCAGCGCCAGTCCGGGCTCGCGGTTGCCTGGTACGCCGCTTCGAGCTGCGTGACGCAGCGCCCGAGCAGCTCGGCGGCCCCCGGTGCGAGCCGGTCTCGGTCGAGCCGGGCGAGCCCGAGGACCGCATAGGCGGCCGTGCGCACCGAGAGCTCCCGTGTCGAGCGAGCCGACCAGAGCGGCCAGGAGCCGGCGCGAGGGCTCGACGGCCGCAGGCACCCAGGCGGTCGAGAGGATGTCCCCGAGCGCCCAGATCGCCCGGCCGACGTGATCCCCGACGTGCGGCTCGTCGAGCCACTGGCGGTCGTAGCTCATGAAGTTGCGCATCCCGGCCGTTCCGGCTCCGTCGGCGGCGTCGCAGAGGAAGGCGAGCGAGCGATAGAGCACCGGGAGCCAGCCCTGGTCGCCGGTGCGCTGCTCCAGCTCGACCGCGACCGCGAGCGAGTCGCGCGACATCGTCGACGCAGTAGCCGCTTCGCCGGTTCGGAATCGCACCGTGCGCGTGCTGGACGATTCCGCAGTCGTCGACGAGCGTGAGCAGGTGGTCGGTGCGCGTCTCGGCGAGCTCCAGCTCGACCTCGAGCAGCGGCTTCCGCCGGGGAGCGGCCTCGGTCGCCTCGAGCAGGACCGCCGCGGTCGCCTCGGCGACGGAGGGCCAGGCGAGCTCCGCTCCGAGCCGGCGGGCCTCGCGCCGGGCCGCGGCGAGCTGGTTCGGGTGCTCGATGAAGTCGCAGACCGCCTTGGTCAGAGCCGCCGGGTCGTCGAACGGGACGATCGTGCCGGCACCCGAGGCGAGCATGTCCTCGGCGTACCAGTACGGCGTCGAGACGGTGGCGCAACCGGCGGCGATCGCGAACGTGAGCGCCCCGGAGGCGATCTGCTCGCGGCCGAGATACGGCGTGACGAAGACATCCGTCGCTGCGAGCAGATCGGCGAGCTCGTCGACGGAGAGGAAGCGATCGTCGAACTCGACGTGGTCGCTCACCCCGAGGTCGATGACCCGGCGCTCGAGCTTGAGGCGGTACTCCTCGCCCGCGCGGCGGGCGACCTGCGGATGGGTGCGGCCCGCGATCAGGTAGAGCACCTCGGGATGACGCTCGACGAGCTCGGGCAACGCGTCGAGCATCGTCTCCAGGCCCTTGCCCGGGGAGATGAGGCCGAAGGTGGAGAGCAGGAAGCGCGACTTGATGTGCTCGTAGCCACCGCCCACCGGGGCGACGTACTGGGGCCGGCGTCCGGCGTCCTGCTCCGCCCGCCTGGCGCCGAGCTCGACCGGCGCCCCGTGCGGGACGACCCGGATCTTCGTCGTCGCCGCAGGCTTCGAGCGCACCGAGCAGCCGCCGAGCGGTCTCGGTCATCACGATCACGCGCTCGGCCTCGTCGCAGAGCGCGGTCAGCACCTCGAGCTGGTGCTCGGTCGGCTCCGAGAGCACCGTGTGCAGCGTGACGACGAGCGGCTGCGCCAGCCCCCGGGCGAACGAGAGCACGTACTCGCCGTCGCGGCCGCCGAAGATCCCGTACTCGTGCTGGAGCAGCACGACGTCGACGTCGGTGCGGGCGAGCGTCCGAGCGGCGCGCACGTAGTCGCCCCGCGTGCCCTGGGAGACCGTGCGGAAGATCTCGGGCCGTTGCGGGCGTCCGCGGCTCGTCGACGAGCGCGAGCGGGCTCACCTCGTCCACGTCGGGCACCTGGAGGAGCGCCGTGCGAACGTCGAACGCGAAGGTCCCGATTCCGCACGCGCGTGGCGGGTACGTCGAGAGGGTCGCGATCCGCATCGGAGGCATCATGCCCGGAACGACGCCGGTCGGCCATCCGTTGCGGCTCTATACTTCGTCACGCCTCAGAGGAAGGAAACGCCGCCGTGGAAGCCCTGGATGAGACCCTGTACTCCCGCGTCGACGAGCTGATCAGCTCGCACAAGGGGGAGGAGTTCCGGTCGACCACCGGCACGCGCGTCCTGCTCGCGGAGCTCGCCGCCCGCAGCGAGGGGCTCGAGAAGGCGATCCGCGAGATCGCGCTCGAGCTGCAGAGGCTCGCCGAGTCGCGCCAGGACTGACGGCCGAGAAGCCGGGCGCTACCAGTCGGTCGGCTTGTAGTCCTTCAGGAACCGCCCCCACACGTGCTCCCCGGTCAGCCTGCCGGCGATGATCGGGTCGACGATGCGGGCGGCCCCGTCGACGATGTCGAGCGGCGGCCGGAACCGGTGCTCGGTCGCCTTCTGCTCGGCGATGTGCGCCGGATCCTCGTCGCTCACCCAGCCGGTGTCGACGCTGTTCATGTGGATCCCGTCGGCGTGGTAGTCGGCCGCAGAGGTGCGCGTCATCATGTTCAGCGCGGCCTTCGCCATGTTCGTGTGCGGGTGCCGCGTCGTCTTGAAGCGCCGGTAGAACTGGCCTTCGACCGCCGAGACGTTGACGATGTGCTTGTCGCGCTCCGGGGTTCGGAGCAGGAGCGGCTTCAGCCGCGCGTTCAGGACGAACGGGGCGACCGCGTTCACGAGCTGCGTCTCGAGCAACTCGACCGACGAGACCTCGTCGAGCAGGAGGCGCCACGAGTTCCGCTCCCGGAGGTCGACCTGCTGGAGGTCCTGGTCGAGCCTGCCTTCGGGGAAGAGGTCGCCCTGGCCGGCGAGATCGTCCGGCAGGAGCGGGACCTGCGAGAGCTCCGCCGAGCGCGTGATTCCGAGCAACGGCTCCTCCGCGCGACCGGAGGGCAGGATGTCCGACCGGCGCAGGCCCTCGTACTCGCCGACGAGCCGCCGGGCGGCGGGAGCCAGGGTGCGCTCGGAAGCCGTCTCGGCCGCGAGCATGTGCCGGTAGAAGTCGGCCGGCCGGCGAACGGTCTGACACGCGTTGTTGACGATGTAGTCGAGCCGTTCCCTCGTCGAGCCGAGGTGCCGGCAGAAGGCCTCGACGCTCGGCGTGTGACGGAGGTCGAGGCCGAAGATCTCGATCCGGTCACCCCAGGCGTCGAAGTCGGGCTCCTCCGCGTACCGGGCAGCGGCGTCCCGCGGGAAGCGCGTGGTCACGATCAGCTGCGCGCCGGCCCGCAGCAGCTTGATCCCCGCCTGGTAGCCGATCTTGACACGGCCGCCGGTGAGGAGCGCGACGCGCCCGCTGAGATCGGCGGTCTCCGTTCGCTTGCCGTAGTTGAAGTCGCCGCACGCCGGGCAGAGCTGGTCGTAGAACGGGTGCAGCTCGGCGTAGTCCTCCTTGCAGACATAGCAGTGCTGCGGCTCGATCAGCTCCCGGAGCGCCGGATCGTCGTCTCCGTCGGCTTGCTCGAAGCCAGCCGGCGGGAAGACGTTCGGGGTCATGAACACCGGCCTCGCGCGGAGAACGCGGATCCCGGTCTCGGCGAGCGTCGTCTCGTCGGTCCGGATCCGCGAGGCCTTCTTCTCGCGCCGGACGACCTTGTTGAGCCGCCGGCGCGCGACCACGTCCGGGTTGTGGACATCGCCGGCCGCCGCGAGGAGCCGCGTGCGCTCCTCGAGCGAGAGAGCGCGGAGAAGGCTGCGGTCGCGCACGACCTCCTCGAGCACGTCGGCCGCCAGCCGCAGCCGCTCCGCGGTCTCGCCGTGCTCGTGCTCCTGCGCCATCCAGCGAGGGTAGCGGGCTGCATGGCTCCGGCTCGAGGCCGTATACCTTCCCCCCGTGGCCGAGGTCGTGCAGATCAGGGAGACCGGGGGTCAGGCGAAGCTCCGCCACCCGCTCGCCGTCTTCGTCCTCGTCATCGTGACGCTCGGGATCTACTACTTCGTCTGGTACTACAAGGTGAACCGGGAACTGCGGGATCTCGGCCGGGCAACGCGCGAGGAGCAGCGCCTCGGCCGGAGCCCGGTCACCTCGCTCCTTGCGATCTCGATCGGCTGGCTCGTGCTCGTGCCGCCGTTCGTCTCGAGCTACCGGACGTTCAGGCGGATCGAGTCGGCGCAGGAGGTGAGCGGAACCGAGGGGCGCGTGAGCCCCTGGCTCGGCTTCGCGCTCTTCCTCGTCGGCGTGATCGCCCTCCCGCTCGAGGTGATCTACGCCCAGAGCGAGCTGAACCGCCTCTGGCGGGCGGAATCCGGTAGGCAGTAGGTTTCCGGCGTGGCCAGGAACGTCCTCGTCGTCAGCACCGTCGAGCACGCCGACGACGTCCTGCGGGCGGAGATCGGCGACGCCGAGACGGTCAAGGTCGTCGTCCCTGCGGTTCGACAGGGCTTCCTCGACTGGCTCGCGAACGACGAGGAGGCCTTCGCGCGGGCCGAGGCGGTCGCCGAGAGCACGGCCGAGGCGCTCCCAGGGGAGACGGTCGAATCCGGTGCCGGCGAGGCGAACATCGACCTCGCGATCCGCGACGCCCTCGCGACCTTTCCCGCCGACGAGATTCTCGTCGCCGTGCGCCCCGAGGAGCAGCAGGGATTCGTCGAGTCGATCGCGACGAGCGACGCCCCGACGCGCTCCGTGAACGGCGTGCCCGTTCGCTTCGTCGTGATCGGAGGAGGCGAATGAGCACGCAGACGCGGATCGAAGTTCCGGCCGCGGGCGAGCGCGTCCGCCCCGGCGAGCCGACGCCCGACAACCCGATCATCCCCTTCATCGAGGGCGACGGGATCGGCGCCGACATCACGCCCGTGATGAAAGCCGTGGTCGACGCGGCGGTCTCGAAGGCCTACGACGGCACCCGCCAGATCGAGTGGATGGAGATCTACGCGGGCGAGAAGGCGACGCGGCTCTACGGCGACGACGTCTGGCTCCCCGACGAGACGCTCGAGGCCGCCCGCGACTTCTCCGTCTCGATCAAGGGGCCGCTGACGACGCCGGTCGGCGGCGGGATCCGCTCGCTCAACGTGGCGCTGCGCCAGCAGCTCGACCTCTACGTCTGCCTGCGCCCGGTCCGCTACTTCCCGGGCGTGCCGAGCCCGCTCCGCGACCCGTCCAAGACGGACATGGTGATCTTCCGCGAGAACAGTGAGGACATCTACGCGGGGATCGAGTGGGAGGCCGAAACGGAAGGCGCCCGGAAGGTGATCGCCTTCCTCCAGGACGACATGGGCGTGCGCAAGATCCGCTTTCCGGAGACCTCGTCGATCGGGATCAAGCCGGTCTCGCGCGAGGGAACGGAGCGGCTCGTCCGCAAGGCGATCTCGTATGCGCTCGCGAACGGGCGCGACTCGGTCACGCTCGTGCACAAGGGCAACATCATGAAGTTCACCGAGGGCGGCTTCCGCGACTGGGGCTACGCGCTCGCCGCGCGCGAGTTCGGGGCGACGCCGATCGACGGAGGGCCGTGGCTCTCTCTCGAGCACGAGGGCCGGTCGATCACGATCAAGGACGCGATCGCCGATGCCTTCCTCCAGCAGATCCTCCTGCGTCCCGCCGAGTACGACGTGATCGCGACGCTCAACCTGAACGGCGACTACATCTCGGACGCGCTCGCGGCGCAGGTGGGCGGGATCGGGATCGCACCCGGCGCGAACATGTCGGACGAGGTGGCGATGTTCGAGGCGACGCACGGGACGGCCCCGAAGTACGCCGGCCAGGACAAGGTCAACCCAGGCTCGCTGATCCTCTCCGCGGAGATGATGCTGCGCCATCTCGGGTGGGTGGAGGCGGCCGACCTGATCATCGCCTCGCTCGGCGCGACGATCGCCGACAAGGTCGTCACCTACGACTTCGCGCGGCTGCTCGACGACCCGACGGAGGTCTCCTGCTCGGCCTTCGGCCGGGCGATGATCGACCGGATGTAGGAAGCCCCGGGGGGAACCAGTTTCGCCGTGAGCTCCTTCCCTCGGGCTCGAGCAGCGTTACCGAAGCGGCAGTCGGCCGCACCGGCGCGAGGTCTGGAACCTCCGCGCCAGGCGCGGTACCTGTCCATCGAGATCGGGCCTGGGTGTCCAGATGGTCGTCTGACCGGGATGTCCTCGTCGGGAGCCGACCCGATCCCGTCACCCAGATGGCGACGAAGTAGAGCGTCACCATCGTACCGGACCCGCCGAGCAGCCGTCCGGAGCCGCTTCCGCCGATACCGTTCCATGAGTTCCCGCCAAGCCAGCAGAAGCTGACGCTCGCCGGTAGCGGTTGCCGTTGATGATGTCGAACGCGTGGTCACGGCGACCGTGCGGCATCGAGCGTGCAGGTTGAACTACGGGCAGCCGGTGAAGGACGCTGTCTGCCGGACGCCAGCTATTCCTGCCCCCACCGGGCCGAACGTCCAACGGGGTCGATCGTCGTACTTCCAGAACGGCCGCTGAGCACGTCCAACGGGGCCTGGGTACTGGATCCCGATGCTGAGCACGGTCAGAGCGAGCGGGTGCCAGCAGACGTAGATCGGACTGGCGGAACCGCAGAGGCTTTCCCGAGAGGTGCTGTACGGCACTGGCCGGAGGGTGCCGCACCGCCTCCAGGACGGGCTGGTAGAAGCGAGAGTATTGAAGCGGCCGTGGTAGATCGTAGACGACCTCGGGTCCGCCGATTACGGCGACCCGGACGTGTTCGCAGTGGCGACGGTCGTCGTTCCGCACACGTCCCCCATCCGTGTTCCGCCGTCGTGGCGATCAGCGCTGATCGGGGTTCCTCACCGGTCGTGCAGTTGCCTGAGCTAGTCTGGGCGGCCGGTCCCCGAGATCCGGGTGTCGGGCGAGGGCGGCGGCGGGCGGTGAAGCCGGAGCATTCACCGTCACCGTCGCACTCGCCGCTGCCCCGTCGCACTCGATCCGGTAGGTCGTCGTGACCGAGGGCGCGAACGTCGCCGTTCCCGAGGTTCCCTGCCTCGTCCCCGTCCAGTCGGTGAAGCACCACGGGGAGTGGGTGGAGGTCCAGGTGAGGGTGGTCGACTGGCCGCGGGTGATGGTTGTGGGGTTCGCGGTCAGGCTGGCCGTTTGAGTGGAGCTACCGCCGGGCGGGGGTGGGGGCGTTCCGGTGCCGTTGGGTGTCGGGTCGCAGACGTTTCCGATTCCGTCGCGGTCGTTGTCTGCCTGGTCGGGGTTGTAGTTGACCTTGCAGTTGTCGACGCTGTCTTGGACGCCGTCGTTGTCGGTGTCGTAGAAGCAGCCGTCGTCGGGGTCGCAGCTGATCAAGCTTGGGTTGAGACCGTCCTTGTCGAAGCGGACCTGTTTCCCGGCGGGGACGAGGACCGGTTTGCCGTCCCGGTCGAGGACGACGATCGCTCCCGCCGGGACGAGCCCGGGCTGGGCGGCCGCCGTTCCGGCCAGGGCCGCTAGGACAAGGAGCAGGAGGGCGGAGAGTCGGGCGATGGGGGGCTTGTCTGACACGCTGGCTTCCTTTTCCAGGGCCGAAAGGCCGGCTGCGCGGGAGGTCCGGACCCGCCCTGTGTGCCTGAGGCGAGTCCCCAACGAGCATGCCCCGAACAGCACCCCGGTTCGTCACAACTCCGCAACAAATCCGTGCCAAGAGTCCTGAGACGGACGCCGGCGCCGGCTAGCCGACGAGGCGGAAGATCACGATGCTGCGATTCGGGTTGCGTGCCGTGCGGGTGATCGTGAGCGTGCCGCGGGCGTTGTCGTAGAGCCCGGTGCCGCCGAGCACGGCGAGCTCGTAGAACTGGGGGTAGATGATCGAGCCACCGACCATGATCCTCCCGCGCGGAAGGAAGTAGGTGCCGTTGCAGTAGCGCGAGTTGCCGACGACGAAGGTGCAGATGACCTCGACGTGGCCGATCGTCTGCGGCGTCAGACGGCGGTTGTAGAGCAGGTGGCGCATGATCTGGAGGTCCCCGGCACTGCGCCCGCGCGTCCCGAGGTCGACCCGCGTGGACGCGATCTCGCGGTCCGTGATCCGGATCGTCGCCGGGCCGGTCGTCGCCTCCGCGCTGCGGGCGGCGGGAATCGCCAGCGCGAGCCCGCCTGCGAGCCCCGCGAGGAGCAGCGCGAGCCGTTCCGTCTTCAGTCGCCGGGTCATGAGTCCGTCTCCTTTCGCTCGCCACCGTTCGGTTCCTTGAGGGTGCCGGCGGTGTATGCGGCTGCGGTCGGAAGCTCCAGCCAGAACGTCGAGCCCGCGCCCGCCTTGCTGCTGAACCCGATCCGGCCCCCGTGCGCCTCGACGATCTCGCGCGAGACGGCCAAGCCGAGACCAGTGCCACCGATCCCGCTCGTGGCGGCCTCGCCGCGGAAGAACTTGGTGAAGATCCGGCTCTGCTGGTCGGACGCGATCCCGAGGCCCTCGTCGCGGATGCTGACGCGCACCGCACCGTCCTCGTGCTCGCCGGCAAGGGCGACGACCCCGCCGTCCGGTGAGTACTTGATCGCGTTCGAGAGCAGGTTGCCCACGACCTGGGCGAGCCGGTTCGCGTCTCCGCGCACCGGGAGCGGGCGCTCCTGGAGGTCGAGCCGAAGCCGGTGCCTGGGGCTCTCGGCCCGGTAGAGCTCCACCTGCTCGCTCAGCAGCGCGGCCATGTCGACCAGGTCCTGCGCCAGCTCGAGCCGGCCGTCCTCGATCCGCTGCACGTCGAGGAAGTCCTCGAGCAGCGCAGCGAGACGGCGGGCCTGGGCGTCGATGATCCCGAGGTAGTGCCGGCGCGCCTGAGGATCGAAGTCCCGCTGGAGGAGGAGCGACGTGAAGCCGAGGACGCTGGCGAGCGGCGTCCGCAGCTCGTGCGAGACGATCGTGATCAGCTCGGACTTGAGGCGCTCGCTCTCGCGCAACTTCGCGTTCTGGAGGCGGAGCTCGTCGTTACCGCGCTGCAGCTCCTCGGCCATCGTGTTGAACGAGCGTGTGAGCTCGCCGATCTCGCCGGGGCCCTCGGTCGGAAGCCGGTGGGCGAGGTCGCCCTCGGCGAGCCGGCTCGCGCCGGAGGCGACGGCACGGACCGGCGCGCCGATCGCACGACCGAGGTAGACGCCGAAGAGGACGATCAGGAGCGTGGAGGCGCCGAGCCCCACGGCGCCCACCGCCAGGGCCCGGTCGGAGCGGCTGGAAGCGGACGCGACGGCCTGCAGGGCGAGCTGGTTCTCCTGCGCGAGGAAGGCGTCGAAGGCCCGGCGGATCTCGTCGGTCTGCCGCTTACCCTCGATCGTCACCGGGGCGGATCGGGCGGCGGCGGGGCTCTCGCGGGTCAGCTCGATCACCGGCACGGCGTAGTCCCGGATGTACTGGCTGATCTGGCGGGAGATCCGGATCGCGCGTTCGAACTGGCCGGAATCGACGGATGCGCGCTCGAGGAACGTGTTGCGCCGCCGAGGCAGCTCTGCCCGGGCGGTCGTGTATGGCTGGAGCACGCGGCGGTTGCCGGTGAGCGTGAACCCGCGCAGGCCCGTCTCGAGGTCGACGAGGAGCTTCTCGAGCTGGAGCGACGCCACGGTGAGGTCCTTCGAGCGCGCCTCCCGCTCGTTGGCCTCCCGCAGAGTCGAGATCGCGAAGATCAGCGCTGCGAACGCGCCGGCGACGAGCACGGCGAGCACGGCGCTCGCCACGAGCATCCGCCTGCCTATGCTCATCGGCCGGCCTCCGGGCGGCCGCTCATGCGAGCAGCTCCTCGACCGCTGCCGTGAGCTCGTCGGGGTGGAACGGCTTCGAGACGAAGCGATCCGCACCCGCCGTCTTCGCGCTCGCCTCGGCGTGGCTCCAGGCCGTCATCACGATCACCGGCACGGCGGCCAGGCGCTCGTCCGCACGCAGCTCCTCGAGCACCGCGAGCCCGCTCATGACGGGCAGCATCAGGTCGAGGACGACGAGATCCGGCGCGAGGTCGTGGGCGAGGGCCAGCGCCGCCTTGCCGTCGGCCGCCTCGACGAAGCGGTAGCCCGGGCCGAGGACGGCACGCACGAGCTCCCGCAGGCTCGGCTCGTCGTCGCAGACGAGGATCGTGGCCCCGGCGGGGTCGGCACCCGGCTGTTTGTCGGCAGCTTCCATCGTTCGCGGGAGAGGATGGAGCTCGTCTGCCGCCGGCCGGCCTGTGGAAAACCACCGTCGGGATCGGGGCTTCGACCCCCCGCGCAGGAGTGTAGTCGGCCGGGCGGCGGGCGTTCGTCTCCCCCAAACGAGGGACAGCAGCGGCCTCGAAATGCCCGATGCTAGAAGGCGGAGGTTCCGCTCCACCCCTTTGCATGGAAGATCCTGCTCGCTCACCCCTCGATGACGCCGACCGGCTGATCCGGCTGGTTCCGTCTGTGGCCGCGCCGGGCGCGTCGCACGACGGGCTCGTCGACTCCTACCGGCGGCTGGCGGACGTCTACCACGAGCTGCTCTCGGAGCAGAGCCTCGACGCGCTGCTCGACCGGATCGCGGACGCGCTGGCCGAGCTGATCCCCTACGAGGCGCTGCACGTGTACGAGGCGGACGAGGCACGGCGCGAGCTCGTGCCGCTGCTCGTGCGGAGCGACTGGGCGAACGAGATCCTGAGCGAGCGCTTCCCGTACGGCGAGGGGATCACCGGCTGGGCGGTCGAGCAGCGCGAGCCGGTGCTCGCGAACCAGGCCCACCTCCATCCACTCGTCCGCTTCGTGCCGGGGACACCGGTCGAGCCCGAGTCGCTGATCGTGATCCCGATGGTGGCCCGGGGCCTCCTCAAGGGCACGTTCAACATCTACCGGATCGGCGACGACGCCTCGTTCGGCGAGCAAGAGTTCGAGCTGGCAAAGCGCTTCGGCGACGCTGCCGCGCTCGCCCTCGACAACGCCCACATTCGCGAGCGGCTCGAGCTCCAGGCCCAGACCGACTCGCTCACGGGCCTCTACAACCATCGCTACTTCCACGAGCGGCTGCGCCTCGAGCTGACGCGGGCCTCGAGCGCGCACGAGTCGGTGGCCGTCGTGATGGTCGACATCGACGACTTCAAAAAGGTGAACGACGTCTACGGCCACGGGGTCGGCGACGTCGTGCTCGCCGAGCTCGCCGACCACCTGCGGGCGAGCGTCCGGGGCTCCGACGTCGTCTGCCGGATCGGCGGGGAGGAGTTCGCGGTGATCTCGTCGGGGAGCGGCGAGGAGCAGGCGCTCGCGCTCGCGAACCGGCTCTCGCGCCGGCTCGAGGAGGTCGAGATCGAGCTCGCCGGCACGATCTCGGTCTCGATCGGGATCGCCCACGGGCCTGAGCACGCCGCCAACCCCCGCGAGCTCGTCCTCTGCGCCGAGGCCGCGATGATGACGGCGAAGGCTCGCGGCAAGAGCCAGGTCGTCCTCTTCGACGAGCGGGCGAGAGAGCGCCCCGGCCCGCCGGAGCCGCGACGGGAGGACGTTCGCTCGATCGCGCATCTGAAACTGCTCCAGTCGCTCGTCGGGAAGCTGAACCGGCTGAACGACGTCCGCGAGATCGGGATGGCGATCGCGAACGAGCTCCGCGTCCTGATCGACTACCACAACTGCCGCATCTTCCTCCGCGACGGCACCGATCTCCTGCCGATCGCCTTCCAGGGCGAGCTCACCGGCTCCGACGGGGCCGTGTTCGACATCCTCGCCGCCAAGGTCGGCAACGGCTTCACGGGCTGGGTCGCCGAGCACGGCGAATCGCTGCTCCTGCCCGACGCGGCGCAGTGCGAGTTTGCCGTCGAGATCGAGGGCACCGACCCGATCGAGGAGTCGGTGGTCGCCGTGCCCCTCAACCTCGGCACGAACGTGCTCGGGGTGATCGTGATCTCCAAGCTCGGGATCGGCCAGCTCGACGCCGACGATGTGCGGCTGCTCGAGGTGCTGGCGGGTCACGCGGCCGTCGCGCTCGAGAACGCCCGGCTCTACGAGGCGCAGAAGCGCGAGGCCCAGAGCGCCCATGCGCTGCTCGACTTCAGCCGCGAGCTCGTCTCCGCCGAGGGGATCGAGAGCGTGTACGCCCGGGTGGTCCAGGGCTCGGCCCGGCTGCTCGGCGCACCGTTTGCGTCCCTCTGCCTGCAGGAGCCCGGAACGGGCGACCTGCTCTGCCGGATCGGCAACCACCTTTCGGAAGAGATCGAGACGCGCCGCTACGCGCATGACGCGATCGCCCCGCTCACGGCCATGACCGAGCCGCGCCTGCTCACGCCCGATGACTATGCGGGGCTCGTGGAGCCGCCGCCCAGCAGCTCCGGGATCGTCGCTGTCGCTCCGTTCTGCTTCGACGGCCGCTGGGGGGCGCTCGCCGTCGCGGCCCCAGAGTCCCCGAGCTTCGGCCGACGCGAGCTCGAGCTGCTCGACGGCCTGGCTCAGCAGGCGAAGCTCGCGATCGCCAACGCCACGAGCTTCGAGTCGCTCGAGCTCACGTTTCTCTCGACCGTCGAAGCCCTGGCGAACGCGCTCGAGGCGCGCGACCAGTACACCTCCTCGCATGCCCGCTGGATCACCGACAACGCGCTCAGGGTCGGGCAAGAGCTCGGGCTGGACGGGGAGACCCTGAAGCGCCTGGAGCTCGGCGCGCTCTTCCACGACATCGGCAAGATCGGGATCCCGAACTCGGTGCTGCTGAAGCCCGGCCCCCTCACCGACGAGGAGAAGGCCCTGATCGAGACGCACCCGGAGCTCGGCGCGAAGATCCTGGCTCCGATCGACCAGCTCGAGGACGTCTGCTCGATCGTGCGGGCCTGCCACGAGCGGTGGGACGGCCGCGGCTATCCGGATCGGAAGGCCGGCGAGGAGATCCCGCTCGAGGCCAGGATCATCTTCGCCTGCGACGCCTTCCATGCGATGACGACCGACCGCCCCTACCGCGCGAAGCTCCCGGTCGAGGAGGCGCTGCGGCGGCTCGAAGAGGCCAAGGGCACGCAGTTCGACCCGCAGGTGATCGACATCTGCGTGCGGCTGCTCGACGCACCGCCCGAATAGTTCGACCCCGGCCGGCTCGCCGCTACGCGATCCGGCGGAGGACGACGAGCGAGCGGCTCTCGACGGGGACGACGCCCCGCGCCGGATAGGCGACCGCCCCCGCCTCGAGCTCGGGCTCGGCCGTCGAGAGCTCGTGCACCCAGCGGCGGCCGAACGAGACCGCCGGCAGGGTGAAGACGACCGCCTCCCGGAACGCGTTGAAGAGGATCAGGAAGGTGTCGTCGACGATCGGAGCGCCCTCGGGGCTGACCGTCGTGATCTCGGCGCCGTTCAGGAAGACGCCGAGCGTGTGCGTATCGCCGGCCTGCCAGTTCCGCTGCGTCATCTTGCGCCCGTCCGGACGGAACCACCAGACGTCGGGCGCGCCCGAGCCCAGGGTCTCCTCGCCGCGCAGGAAGTCGGCCCGGCGGAAGACCGGATGGCGCGAGCGGAAGTCGATCAGCCGCTTCGTGAACGCGAGCAGCCGCTCGGCCCGCTCGTCCAGGCGCCAGTCGAACCAGGAGACCTCGTTGTCCTGGCAGTAGCCGTTGTTGTTGCCCCCCTGGCTGCGGGCGAGCTCGTCGCCTCCGAGCAGCATCGGCACGCCCTGCGAGAGGAAGAGGGTCGCGAGGAAGTTCCGCTGCGAGCGCTCGCGCCGCTCGTTGATCTCCGGATCGTGGGTCTCGCCCTCGACACCGTGGTTCCAGCTCCGGTTGTGGGTGTCGCCGTCCCTCCCGTCCTCGAGGTTCGCCTCGTTGTGCTTCTCGTCGTAGGTGACGAGGTCGCGGAGCGTGAAGCCGTCGTGGCAGGTGACGAAGTTGATCGAGGCGAACGGCCGCCGCCCGTCGTGCTGGTAGAGGTCGCTCGAGCCCGTGAAGCGCGAGGCGAACTCCGCGACGGCCGTCTCGCCGCGCCAGAAGTCGCGCATCGTGTCGCGGTAGATCCCGTTCCACTCCGTCCAGAGGACGGGGAAGTTCCCGACCTGATAGCCGCCCTCGCCGACGTCCCACGGCTCGGCGATCAGCTTCACCTGGGAGAGGATCGGATCCTGGTGGATGATGTCGAAGAAGGCCGAGAGCCGGTCGACCTCGTGGAGCTCGCGGGCGAGCGCCGAGGCGAGGTCGAAGCGGAAGCCGTCGACGTGGCACTCGATCACGAAGTAGCGGAGCGAGTCCATGATCAGCCGCAGCACCGACGGGTGCACCGGGTTGAGCGAGTTCCCCGTCCCCGTGTAGTCGACGTAGAAGCGCGGCTCGTCGGCCCTCGTCCGGTAGTAGGAGAGGTTGTCGATCCCCTTGAACGAGAGCATCGGGCCGAGGTGGTTGCCCTCCGCCGTGTGGTTGTAGACGACGTCGAGGATCACCTCGATCCCGGCCCGGTGCAGCGCCTTGACCATCCCCTTGAACTCGCGCACCTGGTCGTCCGTCGCCGCGTAGGCGGCGTGCGGGGCGAGGTAGCCGATCGAGCTGTAGCCCCAGTAGTTCGAGAGCCCCTTCGACGCGAGGTGGTGCTCGTCGGCGATGTGGTGGATCGGGAGCAGCTCGACCGCCGTGACCCCGAGCTCCTTGAGGTAGCCGAGCGCCGTCTCCGAGGCCAGCCCGGCGTAGGTGCCGCGCAGGTCCTCGCGCACCCCTTCGAGCTGCTTCGTGAACCCCTTCACGTGGACCTCGTAGATCACCGTCTCGTGCCACGGCCGCTCGAGGTGCCGGTCGCCCTCCCAGTCGAACCAGTCGTCGATCACGACCGACTTCGGAATCGCCGCGGCGTCGTCCTCGTCGTCGCGCACGAGGTCGGCGTCGGCCCCGCCGGGCACGTAGGGAAGCGTGTTCGCCCGCTCCCAGGCAACCGGCCCCTCGATCGACTTGGCGTACGGGTCGATCAGCAGCTTGGCCGCGTTGAAGCGATGTCCCTGCTCGGGCGCCCAGCGGCCGTGGACGCGGTAGCCGTAGCGCTGCCCCGGCCCCACTCCGGGGAGGTAGCCGTGCCAGTTGAACGCGGTTCGCTCGGTCAGCTCGTGCCGCGTCTCCCGATCCTCGGCGTCGAAGAGGCAGAGCTCGACTCTCTCCGCGTGCTCGCTGAAGAGGGAGAAGTTCGTTCCCTCGCCGTCCCACCTCGGCCCGAGCGGGAACGGCTTGCCCGGCCGGACCCTCACGCCGGCGTCTAGCCTGCCGCCTCGGCCGAGCGGAGGCCGCGCAGCGCCCAGATCGCGAAGGCGCCGATCAGCCCCACGGCGAGCCCGAACGCGAGCAGGACGTCGACCGCGTTCCCCGCGAGCAGGCTCCGCACCGCCTCGAGCACGTACGTGATCGGGTTGAGCGTGGCCAGCACCTCGATCCAGCCCTCCAGGAGGACGAGCGGGACGTAGACCGGGGCGAAGAAGAGCGCCAGGAAGACGGGCATCTGCATCACCGGGCCCGCCTGCATCGTCCGGAAGCGCATCGCGACCCCGGCCGCCCAGAGCAGGCCGGCGATGTTGATCAGGAGCGCGAGCGCGTACATCCCGAAGACGTCGACCGCGCCCCCGAAGACGTTCATCCCCGCGAGCAGGGCGACGACCGTGAGCATGGTGGCGGTCAGCGACCAGCGCACGAGCGCCGCGATCGCGTAGCCGAGCACGATCCCGATCCGGTTCGGCGCCGCGAGGAGGAGCCGTCGCGCGAAGCCGTACTCGAAGTCGCGCGCGATCCCGAAGCCGGTGAAGACGCCGCCGAACGCGGCCGACTGGACGAGGACGAAGCAGAACTGGAACGCGGTGTACCCGGGCGGAAAGTCGAAGCCGGGGACGTTCGCGACCTGGGAGAGGCCGCCCGCGAACGCGGTGAAGAAGAAGAGCGGGAAGATCAGCGAGGGGAAGAGGAGCGACGGGTTCGTGAAGACGACCTTCAGCGTCCGCCACGCAACCCCCGACGCAACCGGCCAGATCCTCATGTCCGCGCCAGCCGTTCCCGGAGCGTGAGGCTCGCGAGGACCGTCGCGATGATCCCGATCAGCACGGCCAGCCCGAAGCCGAGCAGGAGCGCCTGTTCGTCCCAGCCGGTGATGATCAGGCTCCGCACGCACTCGATCAGGTACGAGACCGGATTCAGCGTCGCGACGACGCGGAACCACTCGACCGCGATCAGGTCGCGCGGCGTGTTCATCGAAGACAGGAAGAGGAAGACGAAGAGCAGCGGGAAGAGGCCCTGGATCGCCTCGCTCGAGCCGGTGCGGAAGGCGAGGAACGCGCCGAGCGCCCCGAAGCTGATCGAGATCACCGCGGCGAAGCAGAAGAGGACGAGGATCCCGAGCGGGCCGGAGGCGAAGTCGACGCCGACGACGAGACCGACCGCGACGTAGAAGGCGGCCTGGACGAGGCCCATCACGACGACCCCGGCGAGCTGGCCTGCGATCAGCGCGACGCCGCGCATCGAGGTCAGCGAGAGCCGGTTCAGGAAGCCGGTCTGGATGTCCTTGGCGAGGTCGGTGCCGGCGTTCATCGTCGAGAAGAGCGCGCCCTGGATGAACGGCACCGCGAGCGCGAAGGCGAGGAAGGAGTCGGTCGGGAAGCCCGGCAGCTCGGTCGAGGCGTCGAGCCCGCCCGAGTTCACGAGCAGGAGCATGATCGGGAAGATCAACGGAAAGACGACGGAGGCGGGCTGGCGGACCGTGCGCAGGATCGAGCGGCGCGCGAGCGCGCTCACCTGCGCGGCGAATCCCGAGTCGCGACTCATGCGGTCCTCATCCGGTCGGCTCGGACGCGTCGGCCTCCTCTTCGCCCGCGCCCTCGAGCGAGCGGCCCGTCTTTGCGAGGAAGACGTCGTCGAGCGACGGCGCCTGGATCTCGAGGCTCGCGAGCGTCAGGCCGGCGTCGTCGACCGCGCGAATCACGGCCGGAAGCCCGGCGAGACCCGCGTGGAGCCGGACGGCGACGTCGCGCGAGCCGTCGCCCAGGGACTCGCCGAAGGGGGCGAGCTCGGCGGTGAGCCTCGCCCGCTGCGTCTTCGTGGGCCGGGATCGCGTGCACGCTCGGGAGGCCGATCTCCGCCTTCAGCTCGGTCGGCGTGCCCTCGGCGACGATCCTTCCGTGGTCGATGATCCCGACCCGGTCGGCGAGGACGTCCGCCTCCTCGAGGTACTGCGTGGTCAGGAAGACCGTCACTCCCTCCTCGCGGGCGAGCCGGCCGACCTCGTCCCAGAGCGCCGTCCGGCTCTGGGGGTCGAGCCCGGTCGTCGGCTCGTCGAGGAAGAGGATCCGCGGCCGGTGCACGAGCGCGAGCGCCAGGTCGAGCCGGCGCTTCATCCCGCCCGAGTAGCCGCCGACCTTGCGGTCGGCCGCCTCGCTCAGGCCGACGCGCTCGAGGAGCTCGTCCGAGCGCGGCTTCCGCTCGGAGCGGGCGATCCCCTGGAGCGTCGTCTGGAGCCGGAGGTGGTCGCGGCCGGTCAGCATCGGATCGAGCGCCGCCTCCTGGAGCGCGGCCCCGATCGCCGAGCGCACCTTCGGGCCCTCCCGGACGACGTCGTAGCCGCCCACCCGCGCCGTCCCGGAGGTCGGCGGCAGGAGCGTCGTCAGCATCAGCACCGTCGTCGACTTGCCGGCCCCGTTCGGCCCGAGGAAGCCGTAGATCTCGCCCGGCTCGACGCGGAGGTCGATCGCGTCCACCGCCCGAGGGCCCTTCTTGAACTCGCGCACGAGCGCTTCGACGACGATCGAGTTGTCCTGCGCCACCATTCCGTCACCCTACCGAGGCGCCTCGAGCACGAGCGCGAGCCAGCTCCGCGCCTCGCGGACGAGCGTCGGGTTGTTCACCGGCGTGTAGTACGCGAGGATCGCGACCGCTTGCGACAGAGCCCAGCCCCGCGCGCGCTCCCAGGTCGCAGCATCCGTCGGCAGCGCCTGCCGGAACGCGTCGCGGGCGGCCGGCGAATGCAGCTTCCACGCGACCATCACGTCGCACGCCGGGTCGCCGACCCCCATCGCGCCCCAGTCGATCACGCCTGTGATGCGCCCGTCCCGAACGAGCCAGTTACGCGCGTCGAGATCGCCGTGGTGCCACACGGGCGGGCCGTCCCAGGGCGGCGCGGCGAGCGCGCGCTCCCACTCCACCGTCACGGCCGGGTCGCCCTCGAACCGCGAGAGCCAGTACCGGATCTCCTCGTCCCGCTCGGCCAACGCGATCCCACGTCCCGGCGGCGCTCCGGCCGGATCCACCCGCTGTAGCGCCCCGACGAGCGCCGCGAGGTCGCGCGCTGCCTGGACCGCGTCGATCTCCTCGACGGGCACCGTCTCGCCCTCGACCCACCGGTGGAGCTCCCAGTACCAGGGATAGCCGGCCCCGGGGCGCCCCAGCGCGACCGGAACCGGGATCGCGACGGGGAGCAACGGAGCCAGTCGCGGCAGCCAGTCGAGCTCTCTCCGATCCGGCTCCGTCGGCCCGTCGCGGCGTGGGAGCCGCACGGAGAGCTCCTCGCCGAGCCGGAAGATCGCGTTGACGGTGCCGCCGGGCTCGATCCGGCGGAGCGGCAGGTCGGCCCACTCGGGAAACTGCTCACCGAGCAGCCGGCGCACGAGCGCCTCGTCGAGCTCGAGCTCGTCGCTGTGCATCCGCGCGGTCACGGCTCGCGCCACGACTCGCGGAGCTCGCGAGCAACCGGGTCGACGACTGCGACCCCCGGGAGCGGGATCGCCTCCCACTCGGCCAGCTCGACGCGCTCGCGGCCGCGCAGCCACGCGAGATAGAGGCTGAGGACCGTGCCGTGCGAGACGAGGACGAGGTCGCCACTCGACGCGCCGAGCAGCCGCTCGACGCAGGCGACGATCCGCGCCGCCGCGGCATCCCGCTCCTCCCAGCCCGGAACCGGGGCACCGCCGAGCCAGGCATCGACCCGCGCGACGAAGGCGGCGCGGTCGTCGACCGGCGACGCGCCGCGCGCGGCCTCGCGCAGATCCTGCTCGACGCGGAGCTCGAGGCCGGCCGCGCGCGCGATCGGCTCGGCCGTGGCGCGCGCCTTCGGCTCCGGGCTCGTGACGACGGCCTCGACGCCGACGAAGACCGACAACGCAGCGAGCCGCTGCGCGTCGGCTCGCCCCTCGTCCGTGAGCTCCCACCGCTCCGGCGGCACCTCCGGCTCGAGCCGTACCCGCGCGTGGCGGACGAGCACCAGCCGCCGCCCGGAGCTCACACGGCGTCCGGCACGAGCCAGATCGTGGCGAGCGGCGGCAGGGTCACGAGCGCGGAGTGCTCCTGCTCGTGGCAGGCCACCGCCTCCGTCTCGAGCCCCCAGCCGTTGCCGACGTCGGAGCCTGCGTAGAAGCGCGAGTCGGTGTTCAGGACCTCCCGCCAGCGGCCCGCGAGCGGCAGGCCGAGCCGCCATTCGTCCCGCACGACCGGCGAGAGGTTGCAGACGCAGACGAGCCAGCGCGCAGTGACACCGTCAGAGGGGACACCGTCAGAGGGGCCGTCGGTGCGCCCGAAGGCGAGGACGTTCTCCCCGGCCGCGTTCGGCTCGAGCCAGCGAAAGCCCTCGTGGGAGAAGTCGGCCTCCCAGAGCGCGGGCTCCGCCTTGTAGGCGCGGTTCAGGTCGCGCACGAGCGTCTGGACGCCCGCGTGGTCCGGGTCGGCGAGCAGGTGCCAGTCGAGCGACTTCGCGGGCTCGCTCCACTCGCGCTCCTGCGCCAGCTCGCAGCCCATGAAGAGCAGCTGCTTGCCCGGATGCGCCCACATGTAGCCGTACAGCGCGCGGAGGTTGGCGAGCTGCTGCCAGCGGTCGCCGGGCATCTTCCCGAGCAGCGAGCGCTTGCCGTGCACGACCTCGTCGTGCGAGAGCGGCAGGACGAAGTTCTCGTTCCAGGCGTAGACCAGCGAGAACGTCAGCTCGTGATGGTGGAAGCGCCGGTGGATCGAGTCCTTCTCGAAGTATCCGAGCGTGTCGTGCATCCAGCCCATGTTCCACTTGAAGCCGAAGCCGAGCCCACCGAGATAGGTCGGCCGCGAGACCCCCGGCCACGCCGTCGACTCCTCCGCGATCGAGACGACTCCGGGCTCGCGATCGTGCAGCACCTCGTTCAGCTCCTTCAGGAACGAGACGGCCTCGAGGTCCTCCCGCCCGCCGAAGGCGTTCGGCGTCCACTCGCCGGCCTTGCGCGAGTAGTCGAGGTAGAGCATCGAGGCGACGGCGTCCACGCGCAGCCCGTCCGCGTGGAACTCCCGCACCCAGTAGAGGGCGTTCGCGAGCAGGAAGTTCCGCACCTCGTTGCGCCCGAGGTTGAAGACGAGGGTGCCCCAGTCCGGGTGTGAGCCGCGGCGCGGGTCGGCGTGCTCGTAGAGCGCGGTGCCGTCGAACTGCGCCAGCGCGAACTCGTCGCGCGGGAAGTGCGCCGGCACCCAGTCGAGGATCACCCCGATCCCGGCCTGGTGCAGCGCATCCACGAATGCCCGGAAGTCGTCCGGCGACCCGAGCGTCGACTCCGTCGCGTAGAAGCCGGTCACCTGGTAGCCCCAGGAGCCCGAGAAGGGGTGGTGCATCACCGGCAGGAGCTCGACGTGCGTGAACTCGAGCTCCTCGGCGTAGGCGACGAGCTGCTCCGCGAGCTCCTGCCAGCCGAGCCCGAGCCGCCAGGAACCGGCATGGACCTCGTAGATCGACATCGGCCGGCGGAGGGGATCGGCGCCCCTACGCGCCTCGAGCCAGGCGGCGTCGCCCCATTCGTACGTCGAGGTGAAGACGACGGAGGCCGACTGCGGCGGCACCTCGGCCGCGGCTGCGAGCGGGTCGGCCTTCAGCCGCAAGACGCCGTCCGCGCCGAGCACTTCGAACTTGTACGTGCAGCCTTCGCTTGCCTCCGGGACGAGCGCCTGCCAGATCCCGGACGAGCCGGCGGGCTCGAGCGGGTCGGTGCCGCCGTCCCAGCCGTTCCAGTCGCCGACGACCGCGACGCGACGAGCGTTCGGCGCCCAGACCGCGAAGGAGACGCCGTCGGGGGTGACATGGGCGCCGAGCTGCTCGTAGATCCGCTCGTGCCTTCCCTCCCCGGCGAGATGGAGGTCGAGCTCCCCGAGCCTGGAGCTCATACGTCCGTCTCGAGCATGCGGAGGATCCCGGCCACGGGAATCCCGACCCAGTCGGGCCGGTTGTTGAGCTCGTAGCGCAGCTCGTAGACCGCCTTCTCCAGCTCGAAGACGGTCAGCAACCGCTCGATCCCCTGCTCTCCGGCCGGCAGGAGCGAGCCCTCGGCGGCCGCCAGGTAGCCGGCGAGGAAGGCCGAGCGGCACTCCTCCTCCCAGCGCGCGGGCGGCGCGACCCCGCGCTGCAGCTCGGAGGCCGAAGCGGCGTAGGCGAACGAGCGCAGCATCCCCGCCACGTCGCGGAGCGGCGAGCGCTTGCGCCGCCGATCGGGCACGCTCCGGGCGGGCTCCCCCTCGAAGTCGAGGATCAGCCAGTCGTCCGCCTCCGTCCAGAGCGCCTGGCCGAGATGGAAGTCGCCGTGGTGGCGGATCACCTTGCCGACGTTGCCGATGTGGGTCAGGAGCCGCAGCCGGTCGCGCACCTCCTCGCCGCGCCCGGCGAGCGGGGCGAGCGCGTCGAGCTCCGGCAGCGTGGCGAAGACGCCCTCGATCTCCTCGTCGATCGAGGCCGAGAGGAGGGCGAGGGTCTCGGAGCTCGGCTCCTCGGGAGAGAAGTGCGGGTCCGCGGGCTCGGAGCCGAGGGCGTTGTGGAGTCGTGCCGTCACCTCCCCCAGCCGGCGTGCCCGCGCCGGCAGCCATTCCGGCTCGGAGGCGATCGTGTCGAGCGCGAGCTTCCAGGCGTCGCCGCGCGAGGGGACGAACTCCTGCAGCAGCGCGAGCGTCGTCTCGAGCGGGCGGCCGGCGTAGGCGACGTAGCCCTGGAGCGCGGCGACGTGCTCGAAGCCCCGCTCGGTGAGGAAGCGCAGCAGCTCGAGCTCCGGATTCACGCCCGGCTCGATCCGGCGGTAGAGCTTGAGCGCGAGCCGCTCGTCCAGCACGACCGAGCTGTTCGACTGCTCGACCCCCATCGGCCTGATCGTCGCGAGCTCGCCGGCTCGATCCGCGAGTCCCTCCGCCCCCCAGAAGGCGATCGCGGCGTCGCCGAGCCGGAGCGTCGTCCCGGAGCGCATCAGGCCGACGATCTCCCGCACGAGCGCGGGGTCGGCGATCGCGTCGTAGACCGTCCAACCCTCGACCTCGGCGATCGCCGAGTCGCTCCAGCCCTCGTCGGCGGGCCGGAAGCCGAGCGGGAGGTGGTAGAGGTCGTGGCTCTGGAGGCCGTAGCGGACCTCGACGATCCCGAACGCGAGGATCGGCGGGCCGCCGGGCGCGATTCCGGCGTCCAGCACGCGCGCATCGAGCACGTCGCGCGACTTGCCGCCGAACCAGCGTTGGGAGGCGATCGTCCCGAGGAGGACGAGCCCGTCGAGGAAGCGCAGGTCACCCGCCTCGATCCGTGTGCGCAGGCCGGCGCTCATCGCTCAGCGCTCATCGGCCGGGTCCTGGAGCTGGAACCAGAAGAAGCCGCGCGGGCCCAGCGTGAGCAGATAGGGGAGCTCGCCGATCCGCGGGAAGCGGGTGTTCCCGAGCAGCTCGACCGGCACGCGGCCCTCGAAGGAGGAGAGGTCGAGCTCGACCGCCTGCGCCGTCCGGGCGAGGTTGTGCACGCAGAGGATGATGTCCTCCGAGAACGAGCGGATGTGAGCGAAGATCTTCGGATTCTCCGGCCGGAGGACGTGCACGTCGCCGAGGCCGAAGACCGGATGCTGCTTGCGCAGCTCGATGAAACGGCGCAGCCAGCGGAGCAGCGAGGTCGGGGTGCGCAGCTGAGCCTCGACGTTGACGGCCTGGAAGCCGTAGACGGGATCCATCAGCGGGGGCAGGAACTGCTGGGCGAAGTCGGCGCGCGAGAAGCCGCCGTTGCGGTCGCCCGTCCACTGCATCGGCGTCCGCACGCCGTCGCGGTCGCCGAGGTAGACGTTGTCCCCCATCGCGATCTCGTCCCCGTAATAGAGGACGGGCGAACCCGGGAGCGAGAAGAGGATCGCGTGCATCAGCTCGATCTCGTCGCGCCCGTTGTCGAGGAGCGGGGCGAGCCGGCGGCGGATCCCGACGTTCAGCTTCATCCGCGGGTCCTTCGCGTACTCGGAGTACATGTAGTCGCGTTCCTCGTCGGTGACCATCTCGAGGGTCAGCTCGTCGTGGTTGCGGAGGAAGAGCCCCCACTGCGCCGAGCTCGGGATCGCGGGCGTCCGGTCGAGGATCTCGATCATCGGGAGCGCCTCCTCCCGCCGGAGCGCCATGAACATGCGCGGCATCACCGGGAAGTGGAAGGCCATGTGGCACTCGTCGCCGTCGCCCTCGCCGAAGTAGGCGACGACGTCCTCGGGCCACTGGTTCGCCTCCGCGAGCAGGACGCGGTCCGGGAAGCGCGCGTCGACCTCGGCCCGCACGCGCTTCAGGTACTCGTGCGTGCGCGGCAGGTTCTCGCAGTTCGTCCCCTCCTCCTCGAAGAGGTACGGGACGGCGTCGAGCCGGAACCCGTCGAGCCCGACGTCGAGCCAGAAGCGCAGCACCTCGAGCATTGCCTCCTGCACGTCGGGGCTCTCGTAGTTCAGGTCCGGCTGGTGGCTGAAGAAGCGGTGCCAGTAGTACTGCCCGCGAACGGGGTCGAACGTCCAGTTGGACGTCTCCGTGTCCACGAAGATGATCCGGGCGTCGAGGTAGCTGTCGTTCGTGTCCGACCAGACGTACCAGTCGCCCTTCGGCCCGGCCGGGTCGTTGCGCGATTCCTGGAACCACGCGTGATCCGACGAGGTGTGGTTCATCACGAGGTCGACGATCACGCGGATCCCGCGCTCGTGCGCGGCCTCGACGAAGGCGCGGAAGTCCTCGACGGTGCCGTAGTCCGGGTTGATCCCGTAGAAGTCGGCGATGTCGTAGCCGCCGTCGCGGAGCGGCGAGGGATAGAACGGGAGCAGCCAGATGCAGTCGATCCCGAGCCACTGGAGGTAGTCGAGCTTCTGCTGGAGGCCGCGGAAGTCGCCCGAGCCGTCGTCGTTCCCGTCGAAGAACGCGCGCGTGTGGATCTCGTAGAAGACCGCCGTCTTGAACCAGAGCGGGTTCTGCTCGAACCAGTGGCCCGGTTCGCTCATCAGCCGCCAAGCCTCAGCACGTGGCTGCCGCCGGGCGGGAGGCCGACGTAGTTGCGGCCGTTCCGCCAGCGGTAGCGCTCGCCCGAGAGGAGGTCGGTGACCGGGAACTCCTGCGGCAGCCCGAGCTCGAACGGGACCTCGACGATGTCCTCCCTCGGCACGTGCGGATCGAGGTTCACGACGACGACGAGGTCACGCCCCTTCGCGTAGGCGAGCACGTGCTCGCCGTGCGTCCCGAGGAGTCGCACGTTCTCGAACCGCTGCAGCGCCGGCTCCGCGCGCCGGATCTCGTTCAGGCGCTGCACGAACGGCAGGAGCGGCCCGTCCAGCCGCCGCTGCTTGAGCTCGTACTTCTCCGAGTCGAGGTACTCCTCGCTCCCCTCGCGCAGCGGCACGTTCTCGAAGCTCTCGAAACCGGAGTAGATCCCGTAGCTCGGGGAGAGCGTCGCCGCGAGCACGAGCCGCGCCGCGAAGGCCGGCGGCCCGCCGCGCTGGAGGTACTCGTGCAGGATGTCCTGGGTGTTCGTGAAGAAGTTCGGCCGGTAGTACGGCGACCAGCCGACGAGCAGCTCGATCAGCTCCACGAGCTCGGCCTTCGTGTTCTTCCAGGTGAAGTACGTGTAGGACTGCCCGAAGCCCACCTTGGCGAGCGTCGTCATCATCGCCGGCCGGGTGAACGCCTCCGACAGGAAGATCGTGTCGGGATACTCGGCGCGCACCTCCCGGATCAGCCACTCCCAGAAGCCGACCGACTTCGTGTGCGGGTTGTCGACGCGGAAGATGCGGACGCCGCGCTTGCACCAGCCGAGCACGATCGTGCGCAGCTCCTCCCAGAGGCTCCGCCAGTCCTCCGAGTCGAAGTTGACGTTGTAGATGTCCTGATAGCGCTTGGGCGGGTTCTCGGCGTACTTGAGCGTCCCGTCCGGCCGCCGGTTGAACCACTCCGGATGCTGCTCGAGCCAGGGATGGTCGGGCGAGCACTGGATCGCGAGGTCGAGCGCGAACTCGACCCCGGCCTTGCGGCCGGCGGCGATCATCGCGTCGAACTCCTTCCAGGTGCCGAGCTCCGGATGGATCGCCTCGTGCCCGCCCTCCGGCCCGCCGATCGCCCAGGGGCTTCCGGGATCGCCCTCGGCCGCCACGAGCGCGTTGTTCCGGCCCTTGCGGTTCGTCGTCCCGATCGGGTGCACCGGCGGCAGGTAGACGACGTCGAAGCCGAGCTCGGCGAGCTGCGGGAGGATCGCGGCGACCCCCTGGAAGCCGCCCCACGAGCGCGGGAAGAGCTCGTACCAGGAGCCGAAGCGGGCGCGCTCGCGCTCGACGTCCACCTCGAGCGGAGCCCGGACCGAAGCCTTCCCGTGCCGCTCCTTCGCCCCGAGCGCGGGCGCGGCCTCGCGCCAACCGGCGAGCTCGCCGCCGCCGAAGAGCGCGTCGCCCTCCGAGAGCTCACTCGCCAGGTCGAGCTGCCCGGCGTCGAGCTTGCGGTCGAGCTCGTCGAGGAAGCTCGCGTAGCGGTCGACCCACGCCTCGACGGTGAACTGCCAGCGCCCGAGCTCCGTGACCTCGAAGCCGCCCGCCCAGTGGTCGTTGCCGAGCGGCTGCAATGGCTCTTCGAGCCACTTGCGCGTGCCGGCCGGCCGGTATCGCACCACCGCGCGCAGGAGGTCGTGCCCGTCCTTGAAGATGTCCGCCGTGACCTCGACCCGATCGCCCACGGTGGCCTTCACCGGATACCGGCCGCAGTCGACCTGCGGGCGGACGTTCTGGATCTGGATCCGGGGAGGGGGCTGCTTGGACGTGGGCGAGGGCATGGTTCCGAGGCTTTCGACGCTGGCCGAACGGTAATGGAGCCCGTGCAGCTTCCCCGATCGAGCGGCGTCGTGCTGCACCCCACCTCGCTCCCGGAAGGGCGGCTCGGGACGAGCGCCTACGAGCTCGTGGACTGGCTCCAGGCCGCGGGCCAGAGCTGGTGGCAGGTGCTGCCGCTCGGCCCGCCCGATGACGTCGGCTCCCCGTACGCGTCGGCCTCGGCGTTCGCCGCCTGGAGCGGCTTGCTCGCGGAGCCGCAGGCGCCGGTCACCAAGCGCGAGCTCGCGTCGTTTCGCCGCAGGAACGCCTACTGGGCGAAGGACTGGGAGGACGCCGGCGGCGACCTCGCCGACCAGGTGCGCTTCCAGCGCGAGTGGACCGCGCTCCGCGACTACGCCCGCGCGCGCGGCGTGCGGCTGATCGGCGACGTGCCGATCTACGTCGCCTGGGGCAGCGTCGACCACCGCTCGCACCCCGAGCTGTTCCTCGAGGGCCTCGTCGCGGGTGCACCTCCCGACGCGCTCGGCCCGGCAGGGCAGCACTGGGGCAACCCGCTCTTCGACTGGGAGGCGCTCGCCCGCGAGGGCTATCGCTGGTGGATCGAGCGGCTGCGCCGGACGTTCGAGCTCTTCGACCTCACGCGCGTCGACCACTTCCGCGGCTTCGCGGCCTTCTGGGCGATCCCGGGAAACACCACCGACGCGCGCAAGGGACGCTGGCTGCCGGGGCCTGGCGCTGCGATGTTCCGCGCCGCGGAGCGGGAGCTCGGCCCGCTGCCCGTGATCGCGGAGGATCTCGGCGTGATCACGCCGGACGTGGAGGCCCTGCGCGACGAGCTCGGCTTCCCCGGAATGGTCGTCCTCCTCTGGGCGTTCGGCGGGCCGAAGACGAACCCGCACCGACTCGAGAACCATCGTGAGCGGCAGGTCGTCTACACCTCGACCCACGACACCGAGACGCTCCGCGGCCACTTCCCCCGGCGCAAGCAGCGCCGCCTGCTCGAGCTCGCGCTTTCCTCGCGCGCCGCGCTCTGCATGATCCCCCTCCAGGACGTGCTCGAGCTCGGCAACGAGGCCCGGATGAACCGGCCGGGCGAGCCCTACGGCAACTGGGCGTGGCGGCTCGAGCCCGGCCTGCTCACGGACGAGCTCGCCGCGGAGCTCCGCACGGCGACCGAGGCCGCCGGCCGTCAGCCCTCCTCGGCCTCGAGCGGCAGCCCGCTCGCCACCGTGCGCCGCCCGGCCGCCTCGTAGACGACGTCGACCAGGTCGTTCTGACGGTAGGTGCCCGCCGCGCCGACGAGGAGCGAGGCCCAGCGCCAGAACCCCAGCTTGCCCTCCTGGCGCAGCTCGCGCGCGAAGTGGAGGCTCCGTCCGCGGACGCGATAGTCGCGTCCTTCGACCTGCGCCACCCCGTTCACGTACACCTCGAACGGGCGCTCGATTCCCGCCGGAAGGTCAACGCGGGTTGGACTGCGCACCGCCTCGGCCACCTTCATAGAATGCCTGCGGCCGTGCGTCGACCCCTTGCCTTCGCTGCTCTGAGCGCGCTGCTCCTCCTCGGTGGCGCGCTCTGCGGGACCGCGGCGGCGGGGAACGGCGGCTTCGCGCCGGTCGACAGCGCCTCGCCGAACGCGGAGGGGATCAACCAGAGCTACTGGTGGGTCTCGATCTTCACCGGAGCCGTCTTCGTGCTCGTCCAGGGAGTGCTGATCTGGTTCATCGTCCGCTATCGGCGCAAAGCGCCGCCGACGCACCGAGGACGGCGCGCAGGTGCACGGGAACACGAACCTGGAGCTCGCCTGGACGTTCCTGCCGGTCGTGATCCTCTTCGCAATCGGGTCGTTCGTCTTCTACAAGCTCCCCGGGATCGCGAACGTGCCGAGCGCGACGGCCGCCGGCGGGCGCGTCGACGTCGAGGTGCAGGGCTACCGCTACTACTGGAACTTCGAGTACCCGAACGGCGTGATCGCCGTCGACAACCTGCGCGCGCCCGTCGACCAGACCGTGAAGCTGGATGTCTCCGCGCCGCCGTTCGAGGTGATCCACTCGTGGTGGATCCCGGCGCTCGGCGGCAAGTTCGACGCGATTCCCGGCGTCACCAACGAGACCTGGTTCCGCGCCGAGGCCCCGGGGATCTACCGCGGGCAGTGCGCCGAGTTCTGCGGGATCCAGCATGCCGCCATGACGGCGCAGGTCGAGGCTCTGCCGCGCGAGGAGTTCGAGCGCTGGCTGGAGGAGGAGGGGCGGGCGCAGGAGGCCGGCACGTCGAATCTCGGCGAGGAGACGTTCGCAGGCGCGTGCGCCAAGTGCCACGGGCTCGCGGGCGAGGGCGACATCGGCCCGCGACTCGCCGGCAACAGCCTCCTCCAGGACGAGGAGGCGATCGAGAGCGTCGTCCGGAACGGCCGCGGCCTGATGCCTCCGGTGGGCAAGGACTGGGGAGAGCGCCAGATGGACGCGCTCACCGGCTATCTCGAGGGAGGCTTCGATGGCGGCTAGGGCCGAGAAGCCGGTTCCCACCTGGCAGCGCGGCCGCGTCGTCAGCTGGCTGACGACCGTCGACCACAAGCGGATCGGGATCCTCTACATCGTCACCTCCGGGCTCTTCTTCGTCGCGGGCGGGATCATGGCGCTCCTGATCCGGACGCAGCTCGCGCAGGCGAACGCGGACTTCATCACCCGCGACGGCTACAACGAGCTCTTCACGATCCACGGCACGACGATGATCTTCCTCGTCGTCGTCCCGATCCTCGCCGGCTTCGGCAACTACCTCGTGCCGCTGATGATCGGCGCCCGCGACATGGCGTTCCCGCGCCTGAACGCGCTCTCGTACTGGCTCTTCCTCTTCGGCGGGATCATCCTCCTGCTCTCGTTCTTCGCCCAGTACGGCGCCGCGCGCGGCGGCTGGACGAGCTACCCGCCGAACTCGGTGTACATGGAGGGGAACGGCCAGGACCTCTGGATCCTCTCGCTCCACATCCTCACGGTCGCCTCGCTCGCCGGCGCGATCAACTTCGTGGTCACGATCCACAACATGCGGACGGCCGGGATGAGCTGGACGCGAATGCCGCTCTTCGTCTGGTCGATCGACATCTACGCAGGCCTGCTGATCGTCGTCCTGCCGGCCCTCTCGGCCGGGCTGACCCTCCTCCTGCTCGACCGCCAGGCAGGGACGAACTTCTTCGTCCCGAGCGAGGGCGGGAGCGCCGTGCTCTACCAGCACGCGTTCTGGTTCTTCGGGCACCCCGAGGTCTACATCATGATCCTGCCCGTCTTCGGGATCATCTCCGAGGTGATCCCGGTCTTCGCGCGCAAGCCGATCTTCGGCTACAAGGCGATCGCGTTCTCGACGGTCGCGATCGGCTTCTTCTCGCTGCTCGTCTGGGCCCACCACATGTTCACGGTCGGGATGCCTGCCTTCCTGAACGGGTTCTTCATGGTCTCGTCGATGATCATCGCGGTGCCGACGGCGATCAAGATCTTCAACTGGCTGGCGACGCTCTGGCGCGGCAACCTCCACTTCGACACGGCGATGCTCTTCGCGCTCGGCTTCCTCTCGGTCTTCACGATCGGCGGCCTCTCCGGGATCTTCCTCGCCGCGTTCCCGATCGACTGGCAGGTGCACGACACCTACTACGTCGTCGCCCACCTGCACTACGTCCTCTTCGGCGGCTCGATCCTCGGGATCTTCGCGGCGCTCTTCTACTGGTGGCCGAAGATGTTCGGGCGGCTCCTCGACGAGCAGCTCGGCAAGATCGGGTTCTGGTTCACCTTCGTCGGCTTCAACGTGACCTTCTTCCCGCAGCACCTGTTGGGCCTGCTCGGGATGCCGCGGCGGATCTACACCTACGAGGACACCGGGCTCCTGGAGGAGTACAACCTCGTCTCCTCGATCGGCTCCTACGTGATGGGAATCGGGATCCTGATCTTCGTCGCCAACGTCCTGAAGACGCGCAAGAGCGGCAAGCGCGCGGGGAACGACCCGTGGCTCGCGGACACGCTCGAGTGGTACACGACCTCGCCGCCCCCGCCCTGGAACTTCGAGAAGGTGCCCTACGTGACGAGCGCGAGGCCCCTCTACGACCTCCGCCGGAGCCTGAAGGAGCGCGGTGCGCTCTAGTCCCGCTTCCCGGCCCGGCCCCTGGCTGCAGCTCGCGGCGCTCCTCGGGGTCGCGGGGACGCTGCCTCGCGGTCGTCTCGGGGACGCTCGGGCTCGGGCACGAGTACATCTCGGCGCTCGCGGCGCCGCCGCTCGTCGCCGTCGCTGTCGCGGCCTGGGCGAGCACCGGCGGCTGCTCGGGCCGGCGCTCGCGGCGCTGCTTCTCTTCGGAGCCGCGGCCGCGGTGACGCTGCCCGGCCTGCACGTCGCGCTCGCCTCGTTGTCGCTCGCCGCCGCTTGCGTCTCGGCTGCGCAGTGCTTCCGAGGCTCGCCCGTCGAGTCAGGACCATGGCGGGACTACGTGACGCTGACGAAGCCGCGGATCATGTCGCTGCTGCTCGTGACCGGCGCCGCGGGGATGTTCGTCGGCGCTCAAGGAGTGCCGCCGCTCGGGCTCTTCGTCGCCGCGATGGCCGGCCTTGCGCTCGCCTGCGGCGGCGCGAGCGCGCTGAACCACCTGCTCGACCGGGACCTCGACCGGCTGATGGGGAAGCGGACCGAGAAGCGGCCGGTCGCGGCGGGCCGCGTTCCCCCCGCGCGGGCGCTCGAGTTCGGGGTCGTCCTCTCCGCCCTCTCGTTCGTCCTGCTCGCGAGCGTCGTCAACGTCTTCGCGGCCGTGCTCGCACTCGTCGGCGGCCTTTTCTACGTCCTCGTCTACACCCGCTGGCTGAAGCGCGCCACGACGCAGAACATCGTGATCGGCGGCGCGGCCGGCGCGGTTCCGCCGCTCGTCGGGTATGCGGCGGCGACCGGCGACCTGGCTCTGCCCGCGCTCTGGCTCTTCCTGATCGTCTTCCTCTGGACGCCGCCGCACTTCTGGGCGCTGGCGCTCCTCCTGAAGGAGAACTACGCGGCCGCGAAAGTCCCGATGCTGCCGGTCGTCCGCGGCGAGCGCGAGACGACGCGCCAGATCGTGCTCTACTCGCTGGTCCTGGTCGCGTTCACGCTCGCCGTCGGATTCTGGTTCGGGCCCGTCTACGTCGCGGCGGCGGCCGTGCTCGGCGGAGCCTTCCTCTGGCTCGCGTGGCAGCTTCGGCGCGAGCCGAGCCGGCGCCGAGCCGCGCTCCTCTTCCACTACTCGCTCCTCTACCTCGCCCTGCTCTTCACGGCGGCGGCCGTCGGGCCGGTCGTGCTCTAGATGGCCGGTCGGATCTAGATGGACCGTGACGCCCTGGATCTGACGCCGGAGCAGGAGCGCAAGAACCTCGTCCTCGGCTGGCTCCTCTTCGGCGTCTTCCTGCTCCTCTTCGCCGGCACCGTCGGCGTGGCGCTGCTCTACCTCGCGCTCGATTAGCGGCGGCGCCGTGAGCGTCCAACCGAAGGTTGGCTCAAGTGACGGGATCTTCCTGGCGCGGCCGGCCTCGGTCGGGCCGGGAATCCGCTTGGCCGTGAAGGATCTCTTCGACACCGCCGGCCTCGCGACGACGTACGGGTCGGGGATCTTCGCGGAGCACGTCCCGACCGAGACGGCGCCCGCGGTGGCCGTGCTCGAGGCCGCCGGCTACGCGCTCGTCGGCAAGACCAACCTGCACGAGTTCGCCTACGGCACCACCTCGGAGAACCCGCACTTCGGCGCGGTGCCGAACCCCGCCGCGCCCGGCCGGGTCGCAGGAGGCTCGAGCGGCGGCTCGGCAGCCGCGCTCGCAGCCGGGCTCGCCGACGCCGCGCTCGGCACCGACTCGGCCGGCTCGATCCGGATTCCGGCCGCATGCTGCGGCGTCGTCGGCTTCAAGCCGACCTACGGGCTCGTCTCGCTCGAGCGCTGCTGGCCGCTCGCGGCGAGCTTCGACACGGGCGGGCCGATGGCGCGAGACGTCGCCGGCTGCGAGACGCTGCTCGGGCACCTCGTCGCGGGCTTCGAGCCTGATCAGCTCGAGTCGCTCGAGGAGCTCGAGGTGGGAGTCGCGTGGACGGAGCTCGCCGACCCGCTCGTGCGGGAGCGCGTCGAGGTCGCCGCCGAGCGCTTCCCGCGCCGGCGCCGGGTCGAGCTGCCGCTGCCTCCCGACGAGGTCTACGCGCCTTTCAAGCGCGAGGTCGCCGACGTCCACCGGGAGCTCTTCGCCCAGAACGCGGACGGCTACGGCGAGGACGTGCGGATCAAGGTCGAGGGCTGCCTCGCCGTGCGCGACTCGGAGGTGGAGCGCGGGACGCGCCTGCGCGCCGAGTACGAGGAGCGGGTGAGCGAGGCGCTCAGCGGCGTCGACCTCGTCCTCACTCCGACGCTGCCGCTCGTGGCGCCCCCGCTCGGCGCCGGCGGGATCGGCGATCTCGAGGTGCGGGAGTCGCTGATCCGGTTCACGTTTCCGTTCTCCGCCCTCGGCCGGCCCGCGCTCGCGCTCCCGTGCGGAGCGGCCGAGGACGGTCTGCCGGCGTCGGTTCAGCTCGCCGGCCGTCGCGGGGACGATGCGCTCGTGCTTGCCGCGGGGCGCCTGCTCGAGGCGGCGCTCTGACCCCCGAGCTCGCCTTCGCGCTCTCGCTCGCGGACGACGCCGACGCGATCACGCTCGCGCGGTTCGGGGCGAGCGACCTGCGCGTCGAGACGAAGCCCGACCTGACGCCCGTCTCGGAGGCCGACCGCGCCGTCGAGGAGCGGCTGCGAGAGCGGATCGCCGCCGAGCGGCCGGGTGAGCGGGTGGTCGGCGAGGAGTTCGGCGCCGACGCGGGCGAGGGCGAGCGCTGGATCGTCGACCCGATCGACGCGACGAAGAACTACGTCCGCGGGATCCCGATCTTCGCGACGCTGATCGCGCTCGAGGATCGCGTCGCGGTCGTCTCGGCGCCGGCGCTCGGCAAGCGCTGGTGGGCGGTGCGCGGGCAGGGAGCCGTCGCCGACGGGCGCTCGCTGCGCGTCTCGCGCGTCGAGCGGATCGAGGACGCCGTGCTCACGTACACGAGCCTGCACGGCGCCGACGAGCGCTTCCTGGCGCTGGCGCAGCGGAGCTGGGCCCCACGCGGCTTCGGCGACTTCTGGCAGTACATGCTGCTGGCCGAGGGTGCCGTCGACGTGTGCGTCGAGTCCAGCCGCAAGCCTGTGGGATCTCGCGGCGCCGAAGCTGATCGTCGAGGAGGCGGGCGGCAGGCTCACCGACCTCACGGGCGCCGACCGCGCCGACGGCGGCAGCGCCCTCGCCTCGAACGGCCTGCTGCACGACGAAGCGCTCGGCGCGCTGAACGGCTGAGCGGGCTCAGGCGGCCTTGACAGCCGCCTTGACGGCCGCCTCGTAGATCGGATCGCGGCCGAAGACGTCGAGCTCGGCCGAGAGGAGGTCGCTCGCGCTCGGCGGGCCGCCGAGCGGTGCGTCCACGGCGACGCCGTCCACCGCAACCCGCTTCAGCTCCTTCGCCGAACGCCGGGTCAGCGCCACGTCCCGCCGCAGCCGCGAGCGAAGCCAGCCCGCGAGGAGCACCGCATCCGCCTTCGGCCCCGTGACCGACAGCCGCTCGGCCTTGCGGATCCCGGGCCAGAGAGCGGCGAGCCGTCCCCGCCACGCGAGGCCGCGGCCCCAGGCGATGTCCGAGACGGCGATCCGGTCGAAGAGGAGCGCCAGCTGCTCGTAGGCGGCCGGAGCCCGCGACCACTCGGAGGAGTCGACGACGAGCCGGTCGCACACGTCGACGAGCTGCTCGAGCTCGGGCTTGCCCCACGGCGGCTCGCCGCGCCAGCGGCAGAACGTGGGCAGGTCGGAGATGAGGAGCGGGTGCACGATCGACGCCGGCGCCTGGACGCGCTTGCCGCCGAGCCGCAGCTCGATCACCTCCGAGCAGACCTCCCTGGAGACGTCCTGCATCGCATAGCACTGCATCGAGACCGTCACCTCGACGCCGTCCTCGGCCCGCGGCTCGGGGAAGAGCAGGATCGTCCGCGACGGATGGCGCTCCTCGAGGCCCGCGAGCGTCCGGCGCGCCGCGTCGGCCCACTTCGGCGGCGCCCAGGCGACGTGGGTCATCACGCTCGTCCGCAGGTCGGGCCGGCCGTCCGCCCCCTCCAGCTCCCGCAGCTCGCCGAGCTGCCGCTCGACGTCGCCGACGAGGCTCAATGCCGCCTCCAGCTCCGCCCGTCGCGATGGATCAGCTCGTCCGCGCTCCGCGGGCCCCAGGTTCCGGCCTCGTAGTTCGGGAAGTCCGTCTTGCCCCGCCGCCACGCGGCCACGATCGAGTCGACGAGCTCCCACTGCTCGTCCACCTCGTCGGCGCGGGTGAAGAGGGTCGCGTCGCCGAGCATCGCATCGAGGATCAGCCGCTCGTAGGCCTCGGGCAGGCCCGTGCGGAACGCGCCGCCGTAGAGGAAGTCCATGTGCACGGTCCGGATCGACATCCCCTGCCCGGGCACCTTCGCCCCGATCGCGAGCGAGACTCCCTCGTCCGGCTGGACGTGGATCAGGAGCACGTTCGGCCGCAGCCCGTCGCCCGCGATCTCCGCGAAGGGCGGGTGCGGGGCACGCTGGAACTGGATCGCGATCGTCGTCTCCCGCCGGGCCAGGCGCTTCCCGGCCCGGACGTAGAACGGCGTGTCCGCCCAGCGCCAGTTGTCCACGTAGAGCTTCGCGGCGACGTACGTCTCCGTGGTCGACTCGGCGGCGACGTCGGCCTCGTCGCGGTAGCCCGCCACCTCCTCGCCCTCCACGAAGCCTCGTCCGTACTGGCCCCGGACGACCGACTTCGGGCCGGGCGTGTGCAAGGAGCGGAGCACCTTCACCTTCTCGTTCCGGACCGAGTCGGCCGTGAAGTCGATCGGCGGCTCCATCGCCGTCAAGCGCGATCAGCTGCAGCAGGTGGTTCTGGAAGATGTCGCGGATCGCGCCCGCCGACTCGTAGAACCCGGCCCGCCCCTCGACGCCGATCGACTCGGCGACCGTGATCTGGACGTGGTCGATGAACTGGCGGTTCCAGATCGGCTCGAAGATCCCGTTCGCGAAGCGGAGCGCCAGCATGTTCTGGACGGTCTCCTTGCCGAGGTAGTGGTCGATCCGGAAGACCTCGTCCTCACGGAACCACTGCTTCAGGATCGCGTTCAGCGCGCCCGCCGAGGCATGGTCGTGGCCGAACGGCTTCTCGACGATCAGGCGCGTCCAGCCGTCCTGGCTGCGCCGCTCGCCGAGCTCGTTGACGATCGTCTCGAACGCGGCCGGGGGGACGGCGAGGTAGTAGACGCGGTTTCCGGCCGTCCCGCGCTCGTCGTCGAGCGCGCGGAGCGCCTCGACCACCTCGTCCTCGCCGTGGTCGTCCGCGAAGTCGGTGGCGACGTAGGTCATCGAGTCCGCCAGCGACCGCCAGACGTCGTCCCGGAGCTCGTCGCGGCTGTGCCGCTGCACCGCCTGCTTCATCGCCGCGACCCAGTCCTTCGTCGTCTGCTCGGTGCGGGCGACGCCGACGATCCCGAACCGCTCCGGGAGCAGGCCGCGGAAGGCGAGCGAGTAGAGCGCGGGGAAGAGCTTGCGCTGGGTCAGGTCGCCCGAGGCGCCGAAGATCACGAGCGCGCACGGCTCCGGGGTCCGCCGCAGGCGCAGGCCCTCGAGGAGCGGGTTCTCCGCCGAGCTCAGCTTCGCGCCTTCAACTGGGATGAGGGCTCGTCTTCGCCTCTTCGGCGGCCTTGACGGCGTGACCGCCGAACTGGTTCCGGAGCGCCGCTTGCACCTTGGCGGAGAAGTCGATCTCCCGCCGGGAGGCGAATCGCGCGTAGAGCGCGGAGGTGATCGCGGGGAGCGGGACGTTCTCGTTGATCGCCTCGTTGATCGTCCAGCGGCCCTCCCCGGAGTCCTCGACGTACGGCGCGATGTCGTCCAGGTGGTCGCCGTGCTGCTCCATCGCCGCGCAGAGCAGCTCGAGCAACCAGGAGCGGACGACCGAGCCGTAGCGCCAGATGCCGGCGATATCGCTGAGATCGAGCTTGAACTCCGAGTGGTACATGAGCTCGAAGCCCTCGGCATAGGCCTGCATCAGGCCGTACTCGATCCCGTTGTGGACCATCTTCGTGAAGTGGCCGGCGCCGGAAGCGCCGACATGGGCAAAGCCGTTCTCGGGCGCGAGCGCCTCGAAGATCGGGGTCAGGCGCTTCACCCGGGCCTTGTCGCCGCCGGCCATCAGGCAGAAGCCGACCTCGAGACCCCAGATCCCGCCCGAGACGCCGACGTCGACGAAGGAGATCTTCTGCTTGCGCGCCTCCTTGTAGCGGCGCTGGGAGTCGCGGAAGTTCGAGTTGCCGCCGTCGACGATCGTGTCGCCGGGCTCGAGGATCCCGAGCAGCTTCTGGACTGTGTCCTCGGTGATCGGGCCGGACGGGACCATCACCCAGACGTGGCGGGGCGGCTCGAGCTGCTTCGCGAGCGCGCGCAGCGTCTTCGCGGTCGACTCGACCTTCGGGTCGTAGGTCGCGATCTCGTGGCCGGCCTGCTCGAGCCGCTTCGTCATCCCGGAGCCCATCCGGCCCAGGCCGACCATCCCGATCTTCATCCGATCTCCTCCAGTCGTGTGCGTACGATCCGCCTCTCGTTCTCCTCCAGCGCGGCCAGGTCGCCGGCCGCCTGGGACCGGATCAGCCGCGCGAAGCCGAAGTCCCGGCCGGGAATCGGCAGCTCCTCGCCGGTCTCGTCCACGACCTGGACGAAGAGCCCGGTGTTCGGGCCGCCCTTGTGCAGCTGCCCCGTGGAGTGCAGGTAGCGCGGGCCGAGCCCCGAGGTGACGACGCAGCCGGTCTCGTGCGCGCGCGCGAGGAGCGGCGCCAGCTCGTCCTCGCGGCCGGGGTCGACGAACGCCTGGATGCAGACGTAGTCGCCTTCCCGGGCCTGCGCGAGGAGCTCGTCGAGCGACCCCTGCGGCTCGACGTCGGGCTCGCCGGCCGCCAGCACCTCGTTCGTTCGATCCTTCGCAGCTTGCACGTTCGGCTGGTCGAAGGGATGGATCTCGAGCACATGGCCGGCGACCGCGGTCGCGAACTCCCAGCGGTAGAGCTCGGCACCGAGGTCGTACGGGTCCTCGAGCAGGAGCTCGCCGCGCTGGCGGTCAGGGCCGTCGGGCGACTCGCCGGGAGCAGGGACCAGGCCCTTGCCCGCCTTCCCGGTCGACTCGGCCAGGAGTTGCTCGGCCCAGAGGCCGAACCCGGTCGAGCTCGCGTCGAGGCAGATCTTGTCGCGGCCCTCCCGCCAGCCCTCGCCCAGCCGCACGCCCAGCTCGAGCCCGGGGCTGCCGTCCTCGCCGCGGCAGGCGTCCATCATTCCCGCGGCCCCGTCCAGGAACCGCTCCAGCTCCACGCCCATCAGCGCCGCCGGCACCAGGCCGAACATGGACAGGGCCGAGTAGCGTCCGCCGATCTCCGGCTCGCCCGCGAAGACCGCGCGGAAGCCGCGCTCGGTGGCGACGCGCTCGAGCTCCGAGCCCGGATCGGTGATCGCCGCGAACTGCGCGCCGCGACCTCCGGTCTGCTCCCAGAAGTAGTCCAGGTGCGAGCGCGTCTCGAGGGTCGAGCCCGACTTCGAGGAGACGAGGAAGAGCGTCCGCTCGAGGTCGAGCCCGTCCTCGAGCCGGCGGATCGCGGCCGGGTGTGTCGTGTCGAGGACGTGGAACCAGTCCGCCTGGAACGCGCGGCGCAGCACCTCCGGCGCGAGGCTGGAGCCGCCCATCCCGAGCAGGACTGTGCCGTCGAACTGCTCGCGGGCGCCCGCGGCGAACGCGTTCAGCTCCTCGACATGCGGCCGGATCCGCTCGACGACGTCGAGCCAGCCCAGCCAGCGGTCCTCGTCCGCGCCCGTCCAGACGGAGGCGTCGTAGGCCCAGATCCGCTCGACGAGCGAGGTCATGCGGCCGCGAGCTCCGAGCGCTTGGCGCGGATCCCGTCGAGCAGCTCCTCGAACGAGTCGGCGAACTTCTGCACGCCCTCGGCCTCGAGCGTGTCGACGACCTCGTCGTAGTCGACCTTCGCCTCGCGCAGATCGGCGAGCAACTGCTCGGCCTTGTCCACGCCCTTCGTGAGGGAGCCCGACTTCACCTCGCCGTGATCCTGGAAGGCAACGATCGTCTCGGCGGGCATCGTGTTGACCGTCTCCGGCCCGATCAGCTCCTCGACGTAGAGCACGTCGCGGTAGGCCGGATTCTTCGTCGAGGTCGAGGCCCAGAGGCAGCGCTGCTTCGTCGCCCCCTTCGAGGCGAGGAACTCCCAGCGCGGCCCCGAGAACGTCTCCAGATAGTGCTGGTACGCGAGCTTCGCGTTCGCGATCGCGAGCTTCCCCTGCAGCTTCGCGTTGCCCTGCTCCTCGAGCCGCCGATCCGCCTCGGTGTCGACCCGCGAGACGAAGAAGCTCGCGACCGACGCGACGGGGGCGGGATCACCGCCGCCCGCGACGAGCCGCTCGAGCCCGCGGAGGTAGGCCTCGACGACGGCCTTGTAGCGCTCCAGCGAGAAGATCAGGGTGATGTTGATCGACTTGCCCTTCGCGATCGAGTCCTCGATCGCCCCCAGACCGGGCTTCGTCGCCGGGATCTTCACGAACAGGTTCGGCCGGTCGACGTCCTCGTGCAGGCGCATCGCCTGCTCGAAGGTGCGCTCCCGGTCGTAGGCCAGCGTGGGATCGACCTCGAGCGAGACGTAGCCGTCGAGCCCCTTGCCGCGGTCCCAGACCGGGCGGAGGAGATCGCAGGCCTGCTTGATGTCCTCGATCGCGAGCTGGAGGAAGATCTCCGTCGGGTCGTCCTCCGTCTTCGCGACCTCGGCGAGCTGCTCGTCGTACCAGTCGCCGGTCGCCATCGCCTTCTGGAAGATCGTCGGGTTCGAGGTGACGCCGACGACGGCGTCCTCCTTCACGAGCCGCGCCAGCTCCCCGGTCTCGAGCATCTCCCGCGAGACCGAGTCGATCCAGACGCTGACCCCCTGCTCGCTCAGCTCATGCAGCCGTGACTTCGCCATGCTTCAACTCCTTCTCCAGCGCCTCGACCTTGCGCAGCCGCGCCACGTAGCGCTCGCCGCCGTCGAAGCTCGCTTGCAGAAACGTCCGGACGAGCTCGGCGGCCAGCTCCGCGCCGACGATCTCCGAGCCCAGGCAGAGCACGTTCAGGTCGTCGTGCTCGACACCCTGGTGCGCCGAGTACGTGTCGTGGCAGATCGCGGCCCGGATCCCCGCGACCTTGCAGGCGGCGACCGAGGCGCCCACACCGGAGCCGCAGACGAGGATCCCGCGCTCGGCCCGGCCGTCTGTGATCGCGACGCCGAGCTCGCGCGCCTTGTCGGGATAGTCGATCCGCTGCTCGGCGGAGTCGGTTCCGAGGTCGACCACGTCGTGGCTCAGCCCCTCGAGCTCCTCGAGCACGCGCTCGCGGAGCTTGACGCCGCGGTGGTCGAAGGCGACCGCGACCCGCACTAGGCGACTCGCTGCAGCAGGGCGGCTGCCCGCGCGGCCACGTTGTCGGCCGTGAAGCCGAGCTTCTCGAGCACCTCGTCGCCGGGAGCGGAGGCGCCGAAGCGGTCGATCGCGACCGAGTCGCCCGCGTCGCCGACCCACGTCTTCCAGCCCAGCGAGATCCCGGCCTCGACCGAGAGCCGCGCGCGCACGTCGGGCGGGATCACCTCGTCGCGGTAGTCCTCGGGCTGCTGCGCGAAGAGCTCCCAGCACGGCATCGAGACGACGCGGACGTTCGCGTCCATCGCCTTCGCGGCGTCGAGCGCGACCCACACCTCCGAGCCGGTCGCGATCAGGACGACGTCCGGCACGCCCTCGTCCGTCTGCCACAGCGTGTATGCCCCGCGCAGCGCACCCTCGGCCGGCGCGACCTCGGAGCGATCGAGCGTCGGGAGCTTCTGACGGGAGAGCGCGAGCGCGACGGGCCCGCCCTCGCGCTCGAGCGCGATCCGCCAGGCCATCGACGTCTCGTTCGCGTCGCCGGGACGCACGTACCAGAGGTTCGGGATCGCCCGGAGCGCCATGTGGTGCTCGACCGGCTGATGGGTCGGGCCGTCCTCGCCGACGCCGACCGAGTCGTGCGTCCACACCCAGAGCGACTGGAGGTGCCCGAGCGCCGAGAGCCGAACGGCCGGGCGCATGTAGTCGGAGAAGATCAGGAAGGTCGAGCCGTACGGCTTCAGCATCCCCTGCGTCAGCGAGATCCCGTTCACGATCGAGCCCATCGCGTGCTCGCGGATCCCGAAGGCGACGTTGCGCCCCGCGTGCGAGGCGGAGAAGAGGCCGCCTCCCTCGAACTCGGTCTTGGTCGACTCGACGAGGTCGGCAGCGCCGCCGATCATCGTCGGGCGTGTAGGGCTTGACGGCCTGCATCACCCGCTTGCCCGCGTCGCGCGTCGCCACCGCCTCCCCGGCCGGGAAGACCGGCAGCGCCTCGAGCCAGCCGGGCCGCGGCTTCCCGGTCCGGTCGGCGTCCCACTCCTCGCGGAGCCCCGGAAACGCGGTCGACCAGCGCTCGAAAGCCTGGTTCCACTCCTGCTGGGCAGCCATCCCCTGCTCACGGATGTGCCCGGCCATGTGCTCCATCACCTCGGGCGGGACGAGGAACTGTGCTTCCGGATCCCAGCCGAGCGCCTGCTTCGCGGCCGCGACCTCCTCCGGGCCGAGCGGGGAGCCGTGCGACTTCGCGGTGTCGATCGCCTTCGGGGCGCCGAACGCGATGTGGCTCCGGACGATCACGAGCGAGGGCCGCTCCGTCTCGGCCTGGGCCGCCGCGATCGCCTGCTCGAGCGCGGCCACGTCCTCCGAGTCGTCGACCTGCTGGACGTGCCAGCCGTGCGCCTCGAAGCGCTTGCCCTTGTCCTCGGTCGTGTACGAGAGCGAGGTCGTGCCGTCGATCGTGATGTGGTTGTCGTCGTAGAAGTAGACGAGCCGGCCGAGCCCGAGGTGGCCGGCGATCGACGCGGCCTCCATCGTCACGCCCTCCATCATGTCCCCGTCGGAGCAGATCGCGTAGACCCGTCGCCCGACGAGCTCGTGCTGGGGCCGGTTGTAGCGCTCGGCGAGGAAGCGGTCCGCGATCGCGAAGCCGACGCCGTTCGCGAAGCCCTGGCCGAGCGGGCCGGTCGTCGTCTCGATTCCCTCGGTCACGAAGTGCTCCGGGTGGCCGGGCGTGCGGGATTCCCACTGGCGGAAGCGCTTCAGCTCCTCCAGCGAGAGGTTGTAACCGCAGAGATGGAGGGTCGCGTACTGGAGGATGCAGGCGTGCCCGGCCGAGAGGATGAAGCGGTCGCGGCCCTCCCACTCCGGATCGACCGGGTTGTGACGCATCACGTTCCGGTAGAGCGTGTACGCAAGCGGCGCCAGCGCCATCGCGGTTCCGGGATGACCGGCCCCCGCCTTTTGGACGCCGTCCATCGCGAGCGTGCGGATCGTGTCGATCGACAGCTTCTGCAGCTTCGTTTCGCTCACTCGCCGGCCTTCCGTTGGACGCTCACGTCACTCCCCCGTAGAGATTGCGCTGTCGCTCGCGCGCCAAACGATATGTCTCCTGCCGATCCGGGCGCGGGACCAAGGGGTCGCCCGGAGCAACGACGGGCACGGCGATCCCGAGCCGCTCGAGCGCGACCGCGGCGGCGCCTCGCGCCGACCCCTCCGCCTCGCCTCTGTAGACGGGGCGCTCGAGCACATCGGCAAGGATCTGGGCCCAGTCGGGATTGGAGTCGAGCGCGCCGCCGGTGCCCACCACGTCGACAACTCCCGGCAACAGGTCGGCGATCTCCGCGAAGCGATAGGCAACCCCCTCGAGCGCCGCCTGGAGCACGTCGACCGGCTCCGTCGCGAAGGTGAGCCCGGCGATCGCGCCGCGTGCATCCGCCCGCCAGCCAGGGCTGCGCTCGCCGCCGAGGAGCGGCAGGAAGGTGAGCCCGTGCCCGTCCGGCTCGCGCTCGGCAATCCGGGTGTCGGCGGGGAGCCGCAAGGTCCGCTCCAGCCAGGCGTGGAGATTGCCGCCGTCCGACAGCGAGCCGCCCTCGACGAGCCGTGCCGCGTCGAGGCTGTAGCGGAAGAGCCCACGCGGCGGCGAGCTCCCGTCCTCGGGCCGCACGACCCGGAGCGCTCCCGACGTTCCGATCATCAGCGCGGCTCGCTCGGGCGTCAGGCAGCCTGCGCCGACGTTCGAGCAGGCGCCGTCCCCGAGCGCGGGGTACCACTCGTCGACCGGCTCGTCCGAGACCGTCGGCAGCCGCTCCGGGTCGAGCGCCAGCGCCTCGAGCAGCTCGGCGTCCCAGCCGTCGCGGCTCCAGAGCCCCGTCGCGGAGGCCTGGGACAGGCTCGAGCGGAGCTCGCCGGTCAGCTGCAGGAGCAGGTAGTCCGGAAACGAGACGAAGTGCGCCGCGCCGCGGAAGGTGCCCGGTTCCTCCTGCGCGAGCCAGGCCAGCTTGGCGGGCCAGTAGCTCGGATGGAGAGTGCAGCCCGTGCGCGCATGCACCGCCTCCCCGTCGAGCCGGCGCCCGAGCTCCTCGGCCTGCGGCGCCGAGCGGACGTCGCGCCACATGAGCACCGGCGTGAGCGGCCGGCTGCTGCCGTCGAGCGCGAGCAGGGAGTGCCAGAAGCAGGAGGTCGCGTAGGCGTCGACGGGATCGCCGTGCTCGCGCAGCGCCTCCGCGACGGCGTCCCGCGCCGCCTCCACCAGCAGGTCCGCGTCGAGCACACCGCCGGTCGACTCGTACGACGACCGCGCCTCGACCCCCTCGACCGCCTCCGCGCGCTCGTCGTAGACCCGCGCCCGCACGGACGAGGTGCCGAGGTCGAGGGAGAGAACGCGCGTCACTACCCTTACAGCATGGCCGTCCTGATCGCATCCGCGCTCCGCAAGGAGCACTCCGGCGACCCGCTCTTCGACGGGGTCTCGTTCAAGGTCGAGCGCGGCGACCGGCTCGCGCTCGCCGGGCCGAACGGCGCCGGCAAGACGACGCTGCTGCGCGCGCTGATGGGCGAGACGGAGCTCCAGGGCGGCGAGCTCGCGTGGGAGAAGGGCGCGCGAGTGGCGCTCCACGACCAGCGCCCGCCTCGGCTCGGCGGACAGACGCTGCGCGAGTACGCGCTCTCGGGCGCCGCCGACCTCGTCGCCGCCGAGCGGGAGCTGCGGCGGCTCGAGGAGGCGATGGCGAGCGGCGACCACGCCCCGGAGACGCTGCGCCGCTACGGCGAGACGCAGGCCCGGCTCGAGCACGCCGGCGGATACGCCTGGCGCGATCGCGCGACGAGCGTCCTCCGCGGCCTGGGCTTCAGCGACCCCGACCTGGAACGGCGCCTCGAGACCTTCTCCGGCGGAGAGCTGACGCGCGCCTCGCTCGCGCGCGCCCTCGCGGGACAGCCCGATCTGCTGCTCCTCGACGAGCCGACGAACCACCTCGACATGGCCTCGATCGAGTGGCTCGAGCAGGAGCTCTCGACCCTCGACGCGGCGATCGTCCTCGTCGCCCACGACCGCTGGTTCCTGGAGTCGGTCGGCACAGCCGTGCTCGAGCTCGAGGGCGGCAAGTCGGTCTACTTCCCCGGCAAGTGGCACGTCTGGCGGCAGGAGAAGGCATCGCGCCTCGCGATGCAGGCCCGCTTCGCCGAGCGCCAGGCGGAGGACATCGAGCGCCTCGAGCGCTTCGTCGCGCGCTTCCGCTACGGGACGAAGTCGCGCCAGGCCCAGGCGAAGCTGAAGCAGATCGCGCGGATCGAGAAGGTGCGGGTCGAGGCCCCCGGAGGCGGTCGGCGCACGCTCGGCTTCGAGTTCCTGAAGCCTGCGCGCAGCGGCCGGACGGTCGTCGAGGCGGAGCGAATCGACCTCGCCGCGGGCGACAAGCAGCTGCTCGTGGACTCGGAGCTCGTCCTCGAGCGCGGCGAGCACGTCGCCCTGATCGGCCCGAACGGCTCCGGGAAGTCGACGCTGCTCGAGGCGCTCGTGCACGGCCGGGTCGGCCGCTTCGGCCACGGCGTCGAGCTGGCGTACTTCTCCCAGCACGACGTCGAGCTCGACGAGCGCGGCAGCGTCCTCGAGTGCACGATGGGCGCGACGGGGCTTCAGCGCCCGCAGGCGCAGGCGCTCCTCGGGCGCTTCCTCTTCTCGGGCTGGGACGACCACGAGAAGAAGGTCGTCGCGCTCTCGGGCGGCGAGCGGCGGCGGCTCGCGCTCGCGCTGATCGTCGCCTCGGGTGCGAACTTCCTCGTCCTCGACGAGCCGACGAACCACCTCGACCTGGAGAGCCGCGAGGCGCTCGAGGCGGCGCTCGAGGCGTTTCCCGGCACGGTGCTCCTCGTCTCGCACGACCGCGCCGTGCTGGACGCGGTCGCGGAGCGGATCGTCGCGATCGAGGACGGCAAGCTCCGCTCGTACGCCGGCGGCTGGGCCGACTACGCGCGGATCCGCTCCGGCGAGGACGCTCCCCCGCCCCCAATCAAGGAGTCGAAGCCGAAGGCCGCGAAGCCCGCGCCGAGGATCACCCGCCCGAACGAGCTCCAGCAGGTCGAGGCCGCGATCGACGCGCGCGAGACCGAGCTCGCGGAGCTCGAGCGCAGGCTGGCGGAGGACTGGAGCGACGTCGACACGCTCGCCGCGCACAAGACGGCCCGCGACGAGCTACGCGGCCTGCTCGAGCGCTGGGAGGAGCTGTTCGAGGCCGCCCAGGTCGATCGCGTGTGACCCGCGCGGCTCCGGCGGCGTAGACGCGGTGTGCAGGCGATGACGCTCTCCGCGCGTGGAGCCCCGGCCTTCCCGGCCTCGTTCGCGGCGACCGCGGAGGCGCACCTCGACGACGTCTACGGCTACCTCGTCTACCTGACGCGCGACCGCACGCTCGCCGAGGATCTCGCGGCCGAGACGTTCGAGAAGGCGCTGAAGCTCTGGCAGCGGTTCGACCCGCGGCGGGCGAGCGCCCGCACCTGGCTCTGCCAGATCGCGCGCACGACCGCGCTCGACTGGTTCCGCGCCGAGGAGCGGCGGCGGCGCCGGGAAGAGGCGGTGGCCCGGCCCGACCTGTCCGAGGCGGGCATGGCCGAGGGTCTGTCCCCGGAGCTCGAGGCCGCGCTTGCGGCCCTGAGCGCCGGTGAGCGCGAGGTGATCGCCCTGCGTGTCCTGCTCGAGCTCGACGGCGAGGAAGCCGCGCGCGTGCTCGGGATCAGCCCGACGGCCGTCTCGACGAGGCTGTCACGGGCGCTGACGAAGCTCGAGGAGAGGATGACCGTTCATGTCTGAGCAGCTGCTCGACCAGATCCGCGAGGCGAAGCCCGTCGCACCGACCGAGCTGCGCGAGCGCGTCGCCTCGATCGCGGTGGAGCAGCCGGCGCGGGAGTCGCTGCTCGACCGCTTTCGACCACGGAGGCTCCTGCTCGTGGCGCCGGTCGCGCTCGTCACGGTGCTCCTCGCGGCGGGCGTGATCGCGAATCTCCCGGACAACGGAACCCGGAGTGACGGCGCCTCGGTGGCCGTCGGCCCGACGAGCGCCGAGTCGTCGGCCGACTCGGTGCAGCCTTCGACGAAGGAGGCGCTCCCCGCCCAGACGCTGGGTTCCCCGCCGCTGGGTACGACCGGCTCGGGCGCGCTCGCGCCGAGCGTCGGCCGGCTGCAGCGCTTCCAGGCCGAGATGCGCCTGCGGGTGGAAGACGTCGAGGAGCTCTCGGCGGCGACGAAGAGCGCCATGCGAATCGCGCAGTCGCTGCGCGGCTACGTCGTCTCTGTGCAGTACGACGCGCCGGCGCAGGGAGTCGGCGGCGCCCAGATCGTCCTCCGCGTCCCAACCGCCCGCGTCCAGACTGCGCTGACCCAGCTCTCCGCGCTTGGCACGATCCTCGGCCAGCGGATCGGGATCGAAGACCTGCAGCAGCCCGCGGACGACCTGACGGCGCAGATCGAGGAGACCCAGCGGGAGATCGCCCGGCTGCAGGTCAGGCTCCAGAACACCGACCTGGAGGCGGAGGAGCGCGCGGTGCTCCAGGCGAGGCTCGCCGACGCGCGCCGCCGGCTCGCAGACCTGCGGAGCGCGCTCGCCGGCACCCGCGCGGAGGCCCGGTTCGCGACGATCCAGCTCGGCCTGACCACCGAGCCGATCGAGCCGGAAGCGGTGGCGAACGGCCGCTTCGACGACCTGAAGGAGATCCTCGCCTGGGAGGTCACGGCGCTGCTGTATCTCGTCGTGATCGCCGGCCCGTTCGTCCTGCTCGGGATCCTGATCTGGCTCGGCCTGCGCCTCCGGCGGCGGCAGGTCGACACGCGCCTGCTCGAGCAGAACTAGCTTCGGCTACGACGGCTCGAGCGTCGCGACCACGGCCTCGGCGACGACCTTGAGCGGCCGGCCGGAGACCTGGCTCGCCTTCCGCAGCCGGGCGAAGGCCTCCTGCTCGGTGAGCCCCTCCTTCGTCATCAGCAGGCCTTTCGCCCGCTCGATCGTCTTCCGTGCCGCGAGCGCGTCGGCCAGCGACTCCGCCTCCTCGCGAAGGGCGGCGAGCTCTGCGTGGCGGGCCCGCGCCGTCTCGATCGCGGGCAGCAGGTCGGTCTCGCGGAACGGCTTGACGAGGTAGCCGAAGACCCCGGCCTCGGCCGCCCGCGTGACGAGCTCGCGCTCCGCGTAGGCGGTGACCATCACGATCGGGATCGGGCGCTCGGCCAGGATCCGCCGCGCCGCCTCGATCCCGTCCAGGCGCGGCATCTTCACGTCGAGCACGGCGAGGTCGGGCTGCTCGCTGCGGGCGAGCTCGACGGCCTCCTCGCCGTCGCGCGCCTCCGCACAGACGTCGAAGCCCGCCGCCTCGAGGAGGGCGCGCAGATCCAACCGGATGATCGTCTCGTCCTCGGCGAGCAGGATCCTCATCCGATTCCTCGCAGGACGTCCCGCGGCTCCGGCCAGAAGAGCAGCTCCAGCGCCTCGTCGAGCGCGCACCAGCGATAGTCGTCGTGCTCCCAGTCGAGCTCGGGCTCCCAGCCCGCTGGAGCCTCCGCGAGGAAGCACTCGACGTTGACGCCGCCCTCGTCTCCCCGCCGGCGAGGCTCCCAGCTTTCCGGCAGGTAGGAGAAGGGGGCCGCGACGTCGACGACGCCGGTGGCGAGCCCGGTCTCCTCCTCGAGCTCCCGCGCCGCCGCCTGCGCCGCCGTCTCGCCCGCCTCGACGCCGCCGGCGACCGAGTGCCAGTAGCCGCCCTGCGCGGGCACGCGATGGACGACGAGCCACTCGGCGCCGCGGCGGACGAAGACCAGCGCTTCGTGTGTCATCCCGGGAAGACGACCTCGGCGCGCAGCCCGTCGTCGTTCCGGAGCTCGAGGGTGCCGCCGAGCTCGTCCCGGACGAGCGCGCGGACGATCGAGAGGCCCGTCCCGCGCGCCTCGCCGTTCAGGCCCGAGCCGTCGTCGACGATCGCGAGCACGACGTCTTCCCCTCGGGATGCCAGCTCGATCCGGATCGTCGCGCCTCCGTGCTCCAGCGCGTTGCCGAAGAGCTCGCAGAAGACGAGCGCGAGCGCCGTGGCCCGGTCGCCCGCGAGCGAGACGGTCGCGAGCTCCGCTTCGACCTGCTTCCCCGCGACGCGCCCCTGCTCAGATCCCTGCACGAGCCCCTGGACGAGCATCGCGCGCAGCCGGTCGATCAGCTCGCCGAGGTCGACGTCGTCCTCACGATGCTCGGTCAGCACCTCGTGCACGGCGGCGATCGCCAGGATCCGGTCGACCGAGTCGTCGAGAGCCTTGCGCGCGTCGACGTTCGGCGCGCGCGCCTGCAGGCGGAGCAGCGAGGCGACGGTCTGGAGGTTGTTCTTGACCCGATGGTGGATCTCTTGCGCGAGCACGCCGCGCATCACCGCGCGCCCATGCTCGAGCGCGACGGCCGCATGGTGGGCGATCGCCTCGAGGAGCTGGCGGTCCTCGTCCGAGAACGGCGTGTCGCGGTCGCAGACGAGCTCGCCGATCTGCCGCCGCTTCCAGCGCAGCGGCAGCCGGACCGCGTGGGCGCCAGGCTTCCCCTCCGGCCAGGCGATCGCGCCGTCCTCGAGCACGAGCGCGGCCCCGGTTGCATCGACCGCGGCCATCGTCGTCCGGACGATCGCCTCGAGCGACTCCTCGAGGTAGAGCGACTCGGAGACTGCTTCGGAGATCCGCGCGAGCGCCTCGAGCTCGTGCACCCGCCGTTGCGCCTCGGCGTAGAGCTTCGCGTGCTCGATGGTCTGGGCAACCTGGGATGCGATCGCGACGAGCAGCTCGATCTCGGCCGCGGTGTGGGCGCGCGGAGCGCGCGTGCGGACGTTGAGCGCGCCGGCCAGTGTCTCCCGCGCGAGGATCGGGACGGCCAGGATCGACTCGTACTGGTCCTCGGGCAGGTTCGGGAACTGTCTGAAGCGCGGATCGAGGTGCGCGCTCGCGGCGATCGCGATCGGGGCGCGCTCGGCGGCTGCCGTGCCGGTGATTCCCTCCCCCGTCCGCAGCCGTGGCCGCCTCGTCATCTCCTCGACGCTCGTGCCGTGGGTGGCGCGCAGGACGAGCTCGTCGGCGCGCTCGTCGTAGAGGTAGACGAAGCACGCGTCCGCCTCGAGCGCCTCCGCGACCTTCGAGGCGACGAGCTCGAGCACCTCCTCGAGGTCGAGCGTCGAGTTGACGGCCGCGATCGTCTCCGTCAGCAGCCGGAGATGGCGAGCGGAGGCGTCCATCGCTCGATTGTAGGGAGGCAGGTCGTTTACAAACTTCTTACGCCGGGAGTGGGAGAAACTTCAAACAGGGCGAATACGTTCCCACGTGATGAGTACCGTGGCCTTCGATCTCCGCAGCGTCAAGGGCTTCCTGGTGGCCGACGCGCGGGGCAAGGTCGTGGGACGGGTCGAGTCGCCGATGTACGGCACCACTCCCGACGTTCCCGACGCGCTCGCCGTCCGCTCCGGCTTCATGCGCGGCCGCAGGCTCGTGCCGGCCGAGGCAATCGGGGCGATCGACCAGTCGACGCGCGTGATCGGCCTCTCGGTCGTCCGCGAGTCGATCCGCAAGTTCCTCTAGCGGCCGCTCGCCTCCCGCTTCGCGAGCCTCCTCTGAGGCAGCGCTAGATCCACCGTCCGCAGCGGACATGTCGGGGGTCAAAGCCCGGCCGTGTCCGGAACGGACGCGGGCTCCCCGTAGAGAGCCCGCACGTCCGGCCGTCAGTTAGGTCGCGGCGCTCGCCTAGCACCGCTGGCCCACCTCTCCGATTGTGAACCTCTCGAGCCGACATGTCCAGTCGGAACATGTCGGGGCTTTGACCCCCGACATGTCCCGCGCGGACACGACCTCTTCGGAAGGGCCTAGAGAACGGCCAGGTAGCGGTCGAGCTCCCACTGGGTCAGCTGGATCCGGTAGTCGTCCCATTCCTTGCGCTTCAGCTTGACGTAGTTGTCGAAGATGTGATCGCCGAAGGCACGGCGCATCAGCTCGGAGCCTGCGAATTCGTCGATCGCCTCGCCCAGGGTCTCGGGCAGCGAGATGATCCCCTGCTCGGTCCGCTGCTCCGTCGTCAGGTGGTAGAGGTTGGAATCCATCGGATCCTCGAGCTCGTAGCCCTTCTCGATCCCCTCCAGCCCGGCATGCAGGAGCGCCGCGAAGGTGAGGTACGGGTTGCAGGCGGGATCGGGACAGCGGATCTCCGCGCGCGTCGCCTGCTCCGAGCCCGGCTTGTAGAGCGGGATCCGGATCAGCGCCGAGCGGTTCCGCTGCGACCAGGCGACGTACACCGGCGCCTCGTAGCCCGGAACGAGCCGCTTGTAGGAGTTGACCCACTGCGCGAAGACCGCGGAGAGCTCGCGCGCGTGCCTGAGCAGGCCGGCGATGAACGCCTTGCCGGTCTTCGACAGGTGGTGCGGATCGTCGCCGTCGAAGAACTCGTTCCGCCCGTCGGTGAAGAGCGACATGTGCGTGTGCATCCCCGACCCGTTCTCACCGAACAGCGGCTTCGGCATGAACGTCGCGTGGTAGCCCGCCTTCTTCGCGACCTCCTTCACGATCAGCCGGTACGTGAGCGTGTGATCGGCCATGTCGAGCGCATTGGCGTAGCGCATGTCGATCTCGTGCTGCGACGGCGCGACCTCATGGTGGTGGTACTCGATCGGGATCCCCATCGACTCGAGCGCCTTGATCGTGTCGTTGCGCAACTCGGTCGCGGCGTCCATCGTCGTCATCGCGAAGTAGCCGCCCTCGTCGAGCGTCTCCGTGCCCTTGTTGTCCGCGAAGAGGAAGTACTCGAGCTCGGGGCCGATGTTGAACGTGTCGAAGCCCATGCTCTCCATCCGCTCGAGCGCCTGGCGGAGCACGTAGCGCGGGTCGCCTTCGTACGGCGTCCCGTCCGGCCTGACGACGTCGCAGATCATCCGCCCGACGACGGCCTCGCCATCCCCGCTCGGCATCAGCCGGAACGTCTCCGGGTCGGGGATCGCGACCATGTCCGACTCCTCGATCGCGTTGAAGCCAGTGATCGACGAGCCGTCGAAGCCCATCCCGTCGTCGAGCGCCGCCTCGATCTCGGAGGGGGTGATCGCGAAGCTCTTCAGATGCCCCTCGAGATCTGTGAACCAGAAGAGCACGTACTCGACCTTCTCGTCCTTGATTCGCTTCAGGACGTCCTTGCGCGCCTCGGGGTCCGAGGTCGCCCGGTGCTTGCTCTCGATCATCGCCATCCAGCTTCTCCTCTCGTGAAAATGAAAAGAGACCCCGGACACACGACGGGCCAGACGATCGGCAGTCGATGCGCCCGAGGCCTCGTCGCCTCAAAGACCCGGCGAGTCTACACGACGGCCGCGTCGGCCTCCAACTCCTCGATCCGTCCCCCATGCCGGGCGGCGCGACCGTACAGCCAGAGCGCCGGAGCCATGCAGAACGCACCCGCTGCCAGCGCGGTCCGGATCCCGAAGGCATTCCCGAGCAGACCGAGCGCCGGCCCGCCTGTCCACTGGCCGACCGCGTCCGCCTGGTTCGTGATCGAGAGCACGGTCGCCCGAGCGTCCGTCTCGCCGATGCTCCTCTGGAGCCACGTGGTGAAGACCGGGCCGGCGACGTTCCTGGCCACCCGCGTCGCCCAGTAGGCGCCGATCGCCAGCCAGAGCGAGCCCGCCAGGGCGAAAGCGAGCGCGCTGACGAGCAGGAACGCATCGAGGCAGAAGAGCACGCGCGCGGCCTTCTCCTGTCCGGCGTGCTCGAGCCGCCTGCCGAGCGGTACGGCAACCGCGATCGCGAGCAGGACGCTGCCGGCGTTGAGGATCCCGAACCAGACCACGGGATCGAGCTCGCCGATCCCCGGCAGCCCCAGGTTCTCCAGGAAGTGAGCCTCCCAGAGCCGGTCGAACGTCTCGCTCCACATCCCGCCGAAAGCCGCGATCCCGAGAATCGCAAGGAGGAGCGGCCGGCCACGAACGGCGCGAATGCCCTCCCGGCCCGTCGCACCCATCGCGCCCAGCGGGCCGCGCCCCTCCCGCGGTCTCGGATGGAAACCCGTCTCCGGCATCGCGACGATCAGCACCACGCCCAGCGCGATCGTCCCGAGGCCGCCGAGGATGATCGGCAGGCGGAGATCGACCTGGGCGAGCGCCACGCTCACCCCGATCCCCACGAGCCCGGCGACGCGGTCGATCTGCGCGCCGCGGTGGTAGACGCCGGCAAGCCGCTCCTCGCCGACCTCGTCCGCGAGCCACGCGTCGAACGCGCCCGAGAGGAACGTCCAGCCGAGCCCCCAGACGGCGTAGGCGGCGATGACGCCGACCGCGGCGGTCGAGACGCCGACCAGGACGTACGAGCCTCCGAGGACGAACATCCCGATCACGACCGAGCGCTTGCGCCCGTAGGTGTCGGCGACGATCCCCGTCGGCACCTCGAAGGCGAAGACGGCGAGCTCCATCGCCGTCCCGACGAGCACGAGCTCGAGCGGGCTGAGCCCGAGCTCGAGCACGAAGAAGACGGCGGCGACGGTGAACGAGAGCGTCCAGAAGAACGAGGCAACGGCTTCGTAGAGGAACCAGGTATGGGTGGCCGATAGACGGCGCATGCAGCAGCTCCAGTCGGTCGAGAAGAAGCGAGGCGCTGAGCAGGCCGGAGCACGGGCCCCCTCTTACCGGAGACCCAACCGAACCCGCTGTCAGACCGAGGCTGGCATTGCGCGCGGGAGGCTACTCCGCCGGAGGCTCGGGCGCAAGCTCTCGCCGCATGCGGAGGCTCACCGTTCGCGTCACGTAGCCGAGCTGCTCGTTGACGCGGCGCATCCCCTCGTTGCCCGTCTGCGTCCAGGTGACGAGCTCGCGAATCCCGTTCGCGGCAGCCCAGGCGAGCTGCCGCCGCTTGAGCGCGGTCGCGAGCCCGCGCCGCCGCCACTCGCGGTCGACCGCGGTCAGCCCGTGCTCGGCTCTCGTGTCGTCGTCGTTCCAGGACAACAGCCCGGCGTAGCCGACGACCCGATCGCCGTCCAGAGCGGCGAATGATCCGCCGGGCAGTGTCGCCTCGTCGCGGAGCCACTCGTCCAGCGGGACTGTGATGCCGCCGGAGGCGAGCGCGAGGTCGGCATAGCCCTGCGAGGCCACGGCGTAGGCGCGCTCGAGCAGCGTCGAGTCGTCCGCGACCGACGAGAAGGCGACGCCGTCGTACGGCGGCGGCGCCGGCTCCGTCGCGCCGACGGCTCGCACCTGCTCCACCTCTCGATCCGATTCGACGAAGCCGTGGCGGAGCGCGAACGCGATCGCGGCCGGGTCTGCCGCGTGCGCGGCGGCAGAGTCGAAGCCGGAGGAGCGCACATGCATGAGCAACCGCTCGAGCACCGCGCTGCCCACACCGTGGCGGCGGTGCTCGGGCAGGACGCGAGGTGCCACGAAACCGCCGCCCGTGTCCGAGGGCGCGGCGACCCCGCTCCCTGCGAGTTCGCCGTCCCGCTCCGCCAGCAGCCACAGCCGCTCGGGAGCCTGGAGCGCGCGCATCTGCTCCATCGTCACCGCCGCCTCGTCCGGATGAACTCGCCGGCGGACGGCGATAAAGGCCTCCATATCGCCCTCCGACTCCGCTGCTCGCAGCCTGATCATCCCGACCGCTTCAGCTTTCCGTGCTTCTTCGCGTGCTGCTCGCCGGCGCGGAAGATTGCCAGGCCGACCGGGGCTGCCACGGCGCCGATCACGAGGAGGGGCCAGATCTCGTCCCACATCGTCGAGAGGCCCTCGCCTTCCAGGATCGCGCCGCGGATCCCGTCCAGCGCATAGGTCGCCGGCGAGATCACCGAGAGCCACTCCATCCACTGCGGCAGCACCTCGACCGGGTAGTAGACGCCCGAGACGACGAGCAGCATCCCCTGGGCGACGAAGCCGAGCTGGGCGCCCTTCTCCGGCGAGATAAGCGGGAGCACGGCGGTCATCACGCCGATCCCGATGAAGGAGAGCGATGCGATCACGAGCACGACGAACGCGGCGAGGAAGTTCGCCTGCGGCAGCTCGAGGTCGAAGAAGAGCGCGACGATCACGAAGAGGAGAAGCGCCCGGATCAGGCCGTAGAGGACGGCGAAGAAGCCCGAGCCCGCGAGGTGCATCGCCCGCGAGAGCGGGGCCATGAACGTGTATTCGATCGTCCCCTCCCAGCGCTCCCAGGCGACCGTCTCGGTCATGAACTCGAACAGGATCCCGAGGTACGCCCAGACGACCGCACCGATCAGGAGGTTCGTCGTCGCGCGGTTGACGTCGATCTCGCCGCCGGTCGCCTCGATCCCCTCCGCGATGAAGACGATCGTGAGCGTGTTCGCGATCGTCCAGACCATGAAGGCGACGTCCCACCAGATGTAGCGGCGGGTGAGATAGATGTTGCGCTCGACCACGCCCCCGAGCCCGATCAGCTCGGCGCGCATCGTCCCTGCCAACGCACGCATTACGCGAACACCTCCCGATCCTCGTCGTCGTCGTCCTCGTGCTCGGCCTCGAAGGCGCGCCCGGTCGCGGCGAAGAACGCCTCCTCGAGCGTCGTCACGCCGAAGCGCTCGCGGATCTCGGGCACGGTCTCGAGGAAGAGCAGCCGGCCGCGGTCGAGCATGCCGACCCGGTCGGCGAGCGCCTCGGCCTCGTCCAGGTCGTGCGTGCAGAGCAGGATCGTCGCGTCGTGCTCGCTCCGGATCTCGCGGACGAACTCCTGCACCTCGAGCTTCGAGCGCGGGTCGAGCCCGGTCGTCGGCTCGTCGAGCAGGAGCAGCACCGGCGAGGTGAGGAGCGCCCGGGCGAGGGCGACCTTCTGCTGCATCCCGCGGGAGAGGTTCTCCATCGGCTCGCTCCGCCGGTCGGCCGGGAAGCCGACCCGGGCGAGGATCTCCGGGATGCGCTCCCTGGTCTCGCGCGGACTCATCCCGTAGAAGCGCGCGGCGTAGCTCAGGTTCTCACCCGAGGACATCTTCTTGAAGAACGAGGCCTCGACCGAGACCCGGTTCACGAGCTTGCGCACCGGCCGCGGCTCCGCAAAGACGTCGTGGCCGAAGACCCAGGCGCTGCCGCCGTCGTGGAGCAGGAGCGTCGAGAGCAAGCGGACGAGCGTCGACTTCCCGGAGCCGTTCTGGCCCAGGATCGCCACGCACTCGCCCCGCTCCATCGTGAACGTCACGTCCTGCAGGGCGGTGCGGCGCTTGCGCGCGAAGCGGCCCGCCTTCTTGTCGCGGCGCACGAATTCCTTGCGGAGGTCGCGCACCTCGACAGCCGGCGCGGGACGGGACAACGGGATCACCTCACTCATCAAGAACCTCCATCGACACGCGAAAACTCCAGGACCAGGCACGCGACGCCCGCACAGCGGCGGGGCGCGGCAACGGGTGTCCTACACGCGGAAGAGAAGTCTCACGGCGCCGACGATACCACCGGCCCTCACCGGAAGGCAAACCGCTCGGCGGCTCCGGCGGCCGAGCCCGCCTAGCCGCAGAAAGCGCGCTCGAGCAGCGACCGCAGCGCAGTCTCCTGCTCGGGCGTCAGCGGGAACACGTTCGCGGCGGTGACGAGCACGCGGTCCCCGCGCGTCCAGACGACGGTGATCGCGCCGAGCAGGTTGCCGGTGTGGCCGACCACCGGGCCGCACGGAGTGTCGAAGCGCGCAAGCCCGAGGCCGTAGCGCTCGTCGCCCTTCGGCCGCATCCGCCGGCCGAGCGTCGCTTGCGAGTAGCTGCGTGAAGAAGCTGTCGAGGTCGGCGGCGGTCGAGACCATGGCACCGGCGGCCCAGGCCGATCTCGCCGTGCGGTCGTCCGTGTCTCTCAGGGTCCCGGTCGCGATCCCGTCCCGGGTCGACCGCTCGTGCCCGTGGAGATACGACCCGGGGACCGTGTCCGACTCGAACGTCGTCTGGTCCAGGCCGTACGGCTCGAGGATCTGGCGCTCCAGCTGCTCCGCAAGGCCGGCGAGCCCGGCCCGCTGGAGCAGAAGGCCGAGGACGAGGTAGTTCGTGCTGGAGTAGGCGTACCCCTCGGTGCGCGGTTTTCCGTCCGCGATCGCGATCAGCGCGCGCGGGTCGAGCTCGCCGCGAAGCAGAGCCGGATCCGAGGTGTAGTCGAACAGGCCGGCCCGGTGGGAGAGGAGCTCGCGAACCGTGATCTCCTTCGCGTCCGACACGATCCCCGGCTCGAGCTCGGCGGCGGTGTCCTCCAGCGAGAGGGTGCCGAGCTCCGCGGCGTTCAGCGCGAGTGCGGCAACGAATGTCTTGGTGACGCTGCCGATCCGGAAGCGGTCGCCGACCGAAGCCTCACCCTTCGCCAGCTCTTGCACGTCGTCCCCGTCACGGAGACGAACGATCACACCCGGCACGCCGCTCGCCACGACCTCGTCCGCGGCCGCCTCGAGCGAGGGGGTCGAGTCGTCCGAGCGCGTCGTGACGGCCGCCACGAGAACGGCCGCCACGAGAGCTGCTACGACGACGAGTCGGCGCACCGCGCCCGGACTCTACGGCGTCGCGAAGGTGACGGTGACCGAGGCGACGAGCTCCTGCTCGCCCGGCTCGATCGGGGTCGACTCTGCGGTCGCCTTGTCGAGCGCATACGGCTGCGGAGCGCCGCCGCCACCCTCGACGATCTGCGTGATCGGGCCCAGGGTCAGGTTCGCAGCCGACGCCAGCGCCTCGGCTCGCAGGCGCGCGTCCGCGACGGCTGCGCGGAGCGCCTGACGGTAGAGCTCGTCCTGGTCGCCGCGGGAGAGCGAGGGGCCGGAGACCTGGTTCGCCCCGGCCGCGACGGCGACGTCGATCACCGCGCCCGCCTTCGCGACGTCGAGGATCACGGCCGAAACCGAGTTCTGCGCGGTATAGCCCTCGATCCCGCCCTGCTCCGAGCCGTTCATCTGCGCGGAGCGCGGGTAGAGCGAGACCGACTGGGTCTGCACCTCGGTGGCGCCGGCGGCTCGAAGCGCGGCGATCACCTTGCGCAGCTCGGCGCCGTTTGCCGCGAGGGCTGCGTTCGCCGTCGCGGCTTGCGTCTCGACCCCGAACGAGAGCTGCGCGCGATCCGGGACGGAGGCGACGGTGCCGGTGCCCTGGACGGTGATCCCATGAGCGGGATCGCCTGCGGCGGCGGGAGCGTCGCCGGCCCGCGTGACGGCGGCGACGGCGGTGAGCGCGAGCAGGCTCGCGACGACGATCGTAAGTTTTCTCATGTCTCTCATACGCCGCCGATTCGCGGTTGGTCACACTGCTCCTGTGGAGACGCGCTTCGTCGACTGCCGCGAGCGGGACGCCTACCTCGCAGGTCATCTTCCGGGTGCGGCGCACGCGGATCCGGAACGCGACCTCAGCGGCACCGACGGCGGAGGCCGGCATCCGCTTCCGACCGCAGCCGCATTCTCCGCGTGGGCGTCGCGCGCCGGAATCGGGTCGACGACACTCGTCGTCGGCTACGACGCGGGCACCGGCTGGGCGGCGAGGCTCTGGTGGCTCCTGCGCCACTTCGGGCACGACGACGCGGCGGTCCTCGACCTCGACGCCTGGCGCGGGCCGCTCCGCGCCGGGACGGAGGAGATCGCGCCCGCCAACTTCCGCGCGCGACCGCGCACGGACGACACGGCCGGCGCCGAAGAGCTGCTCGCGCGCCTCGGCGATCCACGGCTCGTCCTGCTCGACGCGCGCGCCGCGGAGCGCCACCGCGGCGAGGTCGAGCCGATCGACCGGATCGCGGGACGGATTCCCGACTCTCGCAACCTCCCGTTCCAGCAGGCGCTGCCGGTGCCGCCCGAGCTCCTCGCCGCGGACGAGCTCGTCGTCTATTGCGGCTCCGGCGTCACCGCCTGCGTCGACGTGCTCGCCCTGACGCTCGCCGGCCGGAACGACGTGCGGCTCTACCCGGGCTCGTGGAGCGAATGGTCGGAGCTCGGCCATCCGGTCGAGCGGGGTTGAGCGAAAGACGGTCGCCTATGCGACGGTCGCGGCGAGCTCGTGCACGCGGTGCACCGAGATCCCGTGCTGCTGGGCCTCGACGAGGTCGTGGTCGGCGTCCTCGAGCTCGACGAGGGGGAGGAGCTGGACGTCGCGCAGCTGGATCCGCACAGGCAGGCCCTCCGTTGCCGCGAAGGGGCTGAGCTCGTTGGCCAGCGTCCCCGGGAACGGGTCGCTCCGCCAGCCCTCGTCGTCGTTCCAGAGGCTTCCGAGCGCCTCGAACTCCTCCCGGCCGACCTCGATCCACGTCCCGTACCCGAAATAGCCGTCGTCGTCCTCGATCGGGAGCTCGAGCAGCGCCCGGACGAAGAAGCGCTCGCCCTCGGCAGCCTGCAGCACCGCGGAGTCGTCGCCCACCCAGGCCCGGCCGTCGCGCTCCGCCTCGTCGAGCACGAAGATCGGCCCGGGCAGGGCCAGCCTGATGTCGCGCGTCTCCCCCGCGTGCGTCTCCCCACAAACGGCGCAGGAGTAGGACACGCTACGCCGCGGCCGTCGATCCTCGCGGCAGGTACTGCTGCCACTCGGAGGGGATCGCCGGTGTCGCGAGGTGGATGAAGAGGACGGGTGCCGGCGGCCGCGGAGCCCGATGCAGCGTCAGGCCGCTCTCCTCGAGCGAGCGGTTTCCCTTGCGCAGGTTGCACGGCGAGCACGCGGTGACGACGTTCTCCCACACGGACTCCCCGCCGCGCGAGCGCGGGATCACGTGGTCGAGGGTGAGCCGGGCGCTCGAGGTGCCGCAGTAGACGCACCGCCAGCCGTCACGCGCGAAGAGCGCCCGGCGGGAGATCTTGCGCTGGATCGCCCGCGGCACGCGGACGTACTTGACGAGCCGGATCACGTGCGGCCAGAGATACGTGTCGGTCGCGGAGTGGAGCGCCTTCGGCAGGCTCTCCAGGATCTCGGCCTTCCCCTTCCACACGAGCACGTGCGCCCGCCGCACGGAGCAGACGTTCAGCGGTTCGTAGCTCGCATTCAGGACGAGGACGTGTTGCAACCTGGGCCAAGCCTAGCAACGTGCCTGGCCTCTTCCAGCGTGGGCCGAGGCCGGCTCCCCCGGCCGGGAGCGAGCCGCGAGGAAGTCAGCACCGCTGGCGTCCTGGCGCGTGGCTGAGAGTGCACGGCCGGAGGGGATAGTGCGCCAGCACAGACCCGGAGAGCCGGGTGCTCTCAGACGCGCGAGGCCGTCGGAGGCGGGCTCCGCCCGCCGGGAGCCGGCCGGCCAGGGCGTCAGCGCGCCATGGCGCGGTCGACCGCCTCGAGCTCCTCGGGGGAGAGGGCGATCGGCGCGCGGCCGCGGTCGAGCTCCTTCACGTAGAGGCGCGCGTAGTCGCGGCCCTGGATCGCGGTCACGACGGTGCCGGTGCGGTTCGCGTCGAGGAAGGCGAACGAGGCCGACTGGTGGCCGCCCGTGCCGGCGTAGGCGTCGTAGCGGACGACCGACGTGTTCGTGATCGAGCCGTCGACCCGCCGGTCGACCCGCGAGAGCGCGGCGGCGATCTGGTCGACGGCGCGATGGAGATCGTCGATCCGGCCCTGGAGCGACACGGCGAAGTCGACCAGATCGGACCTGCCGCCCCCGAGCAGGACCCGTTGCGCGTCGCGCAGCCGCTTGATCCGCAGCCAGAGCCAGATGCTGAGCGCGACGGCGACCGCGGCAGCCGCCGCTGCGGCGATCGCGACGGCGAGCGCAGCGGTCACTCGACCGAGAAGATGACCTTGTACTCGGCGGAGTTGTTCTCGATCACCTTCTCCTGCGGCACCGGCGCGACGTCGACCCGAAGCGTCCGCAGCTCGCCGAAGTCGATCGAGGGGAAGTCGCGGAAGGTGACGCGCTTCGTCTCCTTGGGATTGATCAGGTCGATCGTCTGCTTCTTCACCACCGGAGTCGGGCTCTGCTGGATCGTCAGGGTGACCTCGATCTTGACTTCCTGGTTGTCGCCGCCGTTCCGGACTGAGGCCTCGAAGCCGAGGTCGGTCGAGGCGACGATCGTGTTCTCCGTCGTCGTCGAGAGCTGCTGGCCGCCCGGGAGCACACGCACCCCGACGAGGTTGGTCCCGTGGAGGCCCGCGCCCGTGCTGCCCCCGGCGGCCGGCGTCCCGTTCAGGCGCTGCCAGATCGGCACCATCGAGCGGGTGCTCGCGAGATCGGAGGTCTGGACGAAGTTCGAGTCGGGTACCTCGACGCCGGTGATGTCCTGGTCGCGGAGCTCGGCGATCGCCGCGGCCTTGAAGAGGTCGTCCCAGACGACGTCGCTCGCCACGAGCCGCTGGGCCTGACCGACGAGGAGCGCGCCCGCCGCGGCCGCGTCCTTCGAGCCGCGCGTGTTCCGGAACTCCGCCGCGAGCCCCTGGAGCCCGTTGACCCGGAACCGGAGCGACTCGGCCACGCTCTGGTTCGCGCGGCGCAGCGGGCCGGGCGCGTCGAGCGCCTCGGCGCGATCGGCTCCGATCCGCTGCTGCTGGACGAGGCCGGCCAGCTGCTTGTCGAGATCGGCCGGCTTGATCCCCGGGGTGGTCAGGACGTCGTTCAGCTCGCGTCCGACCCGTTCCGAGTCGCGCGCCACGGCCGAGACGTCGGTCAGGTAGCTGCGATACGCGTCGCGCTTCTGATCCTCCTGGCAGCTCTGGACCCAGAGCACGAGCAGGACGACGATCAGGATCGCGAACGCGACGAGCCCGACGAGCCGGGCCAGCGGCGTGAAGCCCGCGGCGGGGCGGATCGGCCGGCGCGGCCCCCGAGGCTCCTTCGGGCCGCCGCCGAGCGGCCTCCGGAGCGAGCGCTGCCCCGAGGCCTCCTCGGTGGGAGGCTCGTCGAAGAAGTCGAACTCGAAGTCGGGCTCGCGGCTGCTCATGCGTCGGAAGGTCGAGTCGAGCCACTGTAACCACTGGATCGGCCGGAAAGGGCGAGAGGATTCTCCCCTGCGGCGGCCAACCCGACGCTGACGTGTCGTCCGCTCTCCCCGTACTCCCGTCCCGGGAGCTCGTCCTCGACCGCTACCGCCCCCTGCGTCCGCTCGGCAGCGGCGCCTCGGGGTCGGTCTGGCTCGCGCGCGACGAGCAGACGGGGCTCGAGGTGGCCCTGAAGATCGTCCCCCGCGAAGGGAAGGCGGCCCATCGGGCCGAGCGCGAGGCGGAGGCCGCGGCGCGGCTGCGCCACGAGCGCTGCCTGCGCTCGTACGGCTTCGGCGCCGACTCCGGCCACGTCTACATCGCCTACGAGTACGTCGGCGGACGCACGCTCCGCGAGGCGATGCGGGCGGGCGAGCTGACGGACGCGCGGGCCGTCGAGGCGGCGGCCCAGATCCTCGACGGGCTCGCTCACGCCCATAGCCGCGGGATCGTCCACCGCGACGTGAAGCCCTCGAACGTGCTCCTGCTGGACGACGAGCAGGTCTCGATCCGCCTCCTGGACTTCGGGCTCGCGCGCTTCGACGAGGCCGAGACGCTGACCGCCGTCGGCGACGTCCCCGGGACGCTCGCCTACATCTCGCCCGAGCGGCTCCGCGGCGAGGAGGCCCGTCCGGCGAGCGACGTCTGGGGGGTCGGGATCCTGCTCTGGGAGGCGCTCGCCGGCAAGCATCCGTTCTGGGGAACGCCGCTGCAGCAGATGGCCGCCGCGATCGAGACCGGCGCGCCGCCGCTCGAGGCCGAGCGGCCCGGCCTGCCGAAACGGCTGCTCGTCGCGATCGAGCACGCGCTCGCGCCGGATCCGGCGCGCAGGCCCTCGGCCTCGGCGCTCGCCCACGAGCTGCGGGAGGCGGCCGCCGGACGCCGCTCCAAGGCCCGAAACAGGATCCGGCGCAGACGAGCCTGGCCCGCCAGAGCCCGCGTCGAGGCGCCGGCACGTCCGGTCGCCGCACGCCCGGTCGCTGAACGGCTCCGCGCCGGGATCTCGCTCGCGCAGGCGCTTCCGGCCGCCGCGGCCGGGGTCGCGACGCTGGTCGGCGCCGGCTTCCTCCCCTTCTACCCGGCCGGCTGGGCGCTGGCGCTCGGCCTTGCCGCAGCGGCAGCCACACTGGCCCGGCCCCGCGCGGGACTCGCGCTCGCGCTGGCCGCGCCGATCTTCCCGCTCGGCAACCTCTCGCTCGGGCTCGCCATCCTCTACACGGGCCTGGCCGCGGGGTGGCTCGCGCTCTCCTGGCGCGACGCCCGGAGCGGGCTCGCCTTCCTCGCCGGGCCGCTCCTCGCCCCCTTCGGGTTGATCGCCCTCGTGCCGCTCGCCGTCCAGCCGGTTCCGGGCTCGGTGCGCCGGGCGCTTCACGCGGTAGCAGCGGTGGGTGCAGCCGCGATCGCCGCCGGTCTCCGGGGAACGACGCTCCCCTTCGGCACGTCCGTCTCGACGCCGGAGCTGGCCGGTCTCGAGAGCCCCGTCGAGGCGGCACGCGCTCTCCTCGCGGCGCTGCCTCCGGAGCTCGCCCTCGAAGCGGCCGCGCTCGCCGCCGTCGCGGTCGCGATTCCGTACGCGACGAGCCTCTGGCGGATCGCCCTGCTCGGAGCGGGCGCGCTCGCGACGACGCTCCTGCTCGCCCCTTCCGCCGCCGCGCTTCCGCTCGTCGCCGCCGCATGGCTCATCTGCGCGGCGCTCGCCTGGCGTCACGAGCAGGAGGCCTGATCCACGGGCATTACACTGGCCCCAGGGGGAAGCACCCCTTTGGCATGAGCGTCCTCCGGAACATCGAGCAGAAGATCGAAGGCCTCTTCGAGGGGATGTTCGGCCGCGCCTTCAGGACCCACGTCCAGCCGGTCGAGCTCGCCCGCAAGCTGGCGAAGGAGATGGACGAGCACCGGACGATCTCGGTCTCGCGCGTCTACGTCCCGAACGAGTACTCCGTCTATCTCTCCAGCGCCGACCGGGAGCAGTTCACGGGCTACGAGGGCTCGCTCGTCGGTGAGCTGCAGGACTACCTCGTGGAGCACGCGCGGCGCGAGAGCTACGCCACGCTCACCTCGCCGAAGGTGCTGATGAAGACCGACGACGACCTCTCGATCGGCGAGTTCGGGATCGCGACGCGGATGGTGCAGCCGGAAGGCCGCAAGGCGCCGGTGCGCGACGAGCCGGCCGAGCAGGTCGAGCCGGGCGCGACGATGATCTACAAGGCCAAGGCGCCGCAGCCCACCGAGGCCGCCTCGCCGGTCGAGCTCGGGGTCGAGTCCGAGCGCTACACCGTGACGCTGAACGGCAAGACGTACGTCCTCGAGGACCACCGGGCCGTGCTCGGCCGCTCGAAGGAATGCGACGTCCAGGTCCCGGACGCGAACGTCTCCCGCCGCCATGCCGAGCTGCGCGAGGAAGGCGGCTCGTGGTGGCTCGTCGACCTCGAGTCGACGAACGGCACGGAGCTGAACGGCAAGCGCGTCCAGCGCGCGAAGCTCGCGGACGGCGACCGGATCGGGCTCGGCGAGCTCGAGCTCGTCTTCGCCCGCGACCGGGCCGGCGGCTGATGAATGGGATCGAGGTCGACGAGGCGCTCCTCGTCCTCAAGATCGCCTTCATCGTCCTCCTCTACCTCTTCATCTGGCGGATCGTGCGCAGCGCGAGTCGTGACTTCCGCGACGAGGGCGGCGGCGCCCAGGAGAGCATGATCGTCGCGCCCGGCCGGGCGGCCGGCGGCCAGGTCGCGAGCGCCGGCCCGCCGTCGGAGCCGGAGCGGAGGCTGCGGGCCCGGCTCGTCGTCCTGACGAGCCCGGCGCTCGCCACCGGAGAGGAGATCCCGGTCGACTCGGCTCCGGTCTCGATCGGGCGGGGCGGCCAGAACGACATCCCGCTCGACGGCGACGAGTTCTCCTCCGCACTGCACGCCCGCTTCGAGTCCCGCCGCGACGGGCTCTGGGTCGAGGACACGGGCTCCACGAACGGCACCTTCGTGAACGGCGCCCGGGTGACCACTCCGAGGCGGCTCGGCAGCGGCGACGTCGTCCGCGTCGGCCAGACCGACTTTAGGGTGGACGTATGAGCGTCCGACCGAAGGTTGGCCAATGAGTCTGGGACGGTCGGTCGGCCTGACCGACACCGGCCGCCGGCGCCGGCACAACGAGGACACCTACGTCTGCGAGCCGCCGCTCTTCGCGATCGCGGACGGGATGGGCGGCGCGCAGGCCGGCGAGGTCGCCTCGCGGCTCGCGGCGGCCGTCCTCAACGAGACGGCGCTGGAGCAGGCAGGAGACGACGAGCTCGGCGAGGCCCGGCTCGCAGAGCTGATCCAGGAAGCGAACCGGCGGGTCTTCCAGCGCTCGAACGAGGACGCAGCGGCCTCCGGCATGGGGACGACGATGACCGTCGCGCTCGTCGACGGGGCGGCGGACAGCGTGGCGATCGGCCACGTCGGCGACTCGCGCGCGTACCTCGTCCGGGACGGCGTGCTCGAGCAGCTGACCGAGGATCACTCGCTCGTGAACGAGCTCCTGAAGAGCGGCCGGCTCTCGCCCGAGGAGGCGCAGAGCCACCCGCAGCGCTCGGTGATCACCCGGGCGATCGGGACCGAGCCGGACGTCGACGTGGACACGTTCACGGTCGACGCGCGCGCCGGCGACCTCTTCCTGCTCTGCTCGGACGGGCTCACCGACATGATCACGGACGAGGAGATCCTCGGGCTCGTCGCGCGCGACGGCAACGACATCGAGGCCGCCGCCCGCCGCCTCGTCGAGGCGGCGAACAGGAGCGGGGGCGGGGACAACATCACGGTGGTCGCGTTCGAGATCGCGGAGGAAGCGGCGGCGACCGAGACCAGGAAGCTCCGGGCGGTGCCCGACGAGCTCCCGGCCGACGACGAGGACACGCTCTCCGGGCTCGAGGGCGTGCCCGTGGTCGACACCGCCGTCCTCTCCGCGGAAGACGTCCGCGAGCAGCTCCGAGCCCAGGCGCGGGAGACCGAGGCGGCGGCTCCGCCCGCGCGGTCCGAGCCCCGCCGGCGCGTCCTCCCGCTCCTGCTCCTCGTCCTGCTCGTCGCAGCAATCGCCGCGCTCGTCGTCTGGGGGCTGTACCGCTGACGCAGCGAAACCGCGAGCTGCTCACGCTGGTCGCAGTCGGCCTGATCACAGCGACCGGCTTTGCGAGCGTCTACATCGCCCGGTCGGAGATCGTCTCGACCGCCTCGCTCACCTACGCCGGGATCTTCCTCGGCCTCTATCTCGCCTGCCACCTCGTCGCGCGGGCCACCGTGCCGTACGCCGACCCCTACCTGTTGCCGCTCGCGGCGCTCCTGACCGCGATCGGCGTGACCGAGATCTACCGGCTCGAGCCGGACGACGCCTTCCGGCAGAGCCTCTGGGTCGTGATCGGCGTCAGCTTCTTCGCCGCGACCCTGATCGCGTTCCGCCACGACTACCGCCGGGTCGAGTCGTACAAGTACCTCTTCGGGCTCGGCTCGCTCGTCCTCCTGGCGCTGCCGGCTCTGCCCGGGATCGGCCAGACGATCAACGGCGCGCGCCTCTGGGTCAAGGTCGGGCCGCTCCAGTTCCAGCCGGGCGAGATGGCGAAGATCCTGCTGATCGTCTTCCTCGCCGGCTACCTCCGCGACAAGCGCGAGGTGCTCGCGCAGGGCCGGCTGAAGGACTTCGGCCCGCTGCTCCTGATCTGGGGCGCCGCGATGCTCGTGCTCCTCCAGACGAACGACCTGGGGAGCGCGCTGCTCCAGTTCGGGATCTTCCTGGCGATGCTCTACGTCGCCACCGGCCGGGCCTGGTTCGTGGCCGCCGGGCTCGCGCTCTTCATGCTCGGGGCGACGGCCGTCTACCAGGTCGTCGACCACGTCCAGCAGCGGGTGACGATCTGGCTTCAGCCGTGGACCGACGATCCCGTCTACTGCGCCCAGACCGGCGGGGAGGCTCTGCGCCAGGACTGCGGCTCGTTCCAGCTCGTCAAGAGCCTGTACTCGATCGGGAACGGCGGCTTCGGCGGCACAGGCCTCGGCCAGGGCACCTTCACGACGACCGGGGGCGACCCGATCATCCCCTTCCTCAACACCGACTTCATCTACTCGGCGATCGCGCAGGAGCTCGGGCTCGTCGGCGCCGCAGCCCTGCTCCTCGTCTTCATGCTCTTCGTCGCGCGCGGGATGCGGGTCGCGCTCCGCGCCGACGACGGCTTCTCGAAGCTCCTCGCCGCCGGGCTCACGTTCGGCTTCGCGCTCCAGACGTTCATCATCGTGGGCGGCGTCCTCCGCGTGATCCCGCTGACGGGGATCACCCTGCCGTTCGTCTCCTACGGCGGCTCGAGCGTCGTCGCCAACTTCGTCCTCCTCGCGGGGCTCCTGCTCGTCTCCAACCGGGCGAACGCCCAGCACACGCTCAGGTAGCGATGAACGACCAGATCAGAAAGCTCGCGCTCGTCGGGACGTCGATGATCCTCGTGCTCGTCGTCGCCACGACCTACTGGCAGGCCTTCGCCGCGGGCGACCTGGCCGACCGCCAGGACAACCAGATCCAGCGGGTTGCCCAGTTCACGATCGAGCGCGGCGACATCACCGCAATCGCCCGGCGACCGCTGGCGCGAAACCGGAAGGTGAGGCAGAGCGGCCGCACCTTCTACTTCCGCCGCTATCCGCAGCGCGGCCTCACGGCCCACGTCGTCGGCTACTCGACCCAGTCGCGGGCGAGGGCCGGCCTCGAACGCTCGATGAACGACTACCTGACCGGCTCGAACGCGAATCTCGGGGCCGTGCTCGACAAGCTCACCGGCTCGACCGTCACCGGGAGCTCGCTGGAGCTGACGCTGGACGTGAAGGCGCAGCGCGCCGCGTTCTCGGCGCTCGGCGGTCGCTGCGGCTCGGTCGTGGCGCTCGACGTCCGCACCGGAAAGGTGCTCGTGATGGCCAACTACCCGACCTACGACCCGAACCTGATCGAGCGGAGCTTCGGCAAGATCGCCCAGATCCAGGCTCCCTGCTCGTACGTCGCGCCGCTCCTCAACCGGGCGACGAACGGCCTCTACCCGCCGGGCTCCACGTTCAAGGTGGTCACCGCCGCGGCCGCGCTCGACTCCGGCAAGTACACCGCCGCCTCGAAGTTCGTCGACCCCGGCTACTGCGAGGTCTACGGCAGGCGGGTGAACAACTACGACACGACGAGGCCCTTCGGCGAGCTGAACCTGCGCGACGCCCTCAAGTACTCGGTCAACTCCGTCTTCTGCAACATCGGCAAGGAGCTCGGCTCGAAGCAACTCGTCGAGGTCTCGAAGCGCTTCGGCTTCTACGCCAAGCCGCCGCTCGAGACGCCCTCGAACGAGCGGGCGCCGAGCGGCCTCTACAAGGGCAGCGAGCTCTTCGACCCCGAGCAGGACTCCGACGTCGATCCGGGCCGCTTCGCCTTCGGCCAGGAGCGGCTGCTCGTGACGCCCCTGCAGATGGCGATGGTCGTCGGCACGATCGCGAACGACGGCGTCCTCATGCGGCCGTACGTGGTCGATCGGATCCGCGCCCCGAACGGCTCGCTCGTCACGAAGACGAAGCCCGAGGATCTGGGCCGGGCCGTCCAACCGGAGACGGCGCGCGCGGTCGCCGCGATGATGCGCGGAGCGGTCGAGGAGGGAACCGGGACGGCGGCCCGCATCTCCGGGCTCCCGGTCGGCGGCAAGACGGGAACCGCCGAGACGGGGGTTCGCGGCCGCAACACGACCTGGTTCGTCTGCTTCGCGGGGCGGGGGGACAACCAGGTGGCGGTGGCGGTCGTCGTCGAGCAGCAGAGCTCGACCGGTGGCCAGACCGCGGCGCCGATCGCCCGCGACGTCTTGCAGGCACTCTTCCCGCGGACGCCGAACTCCTAGAGCGGACTGTCCATGGCCGTTACCGACCCCCTCCTCCATACCCTCTTCGACGGGCGCTACCTGATCTCCCGCAAGCTCGGCTCGGGAGGGATGGCGAACGTCTATCTCGCCGAGGATCAGGAGCTCGGCCGGCGGGTGGCGATCAAGATCCTGGACGACCGGCACGCGAGCGACGACCAGTTCGTCGAGCGGTTCCGGCGCGAGGCGCAGAACGCCGCCGGGCTCTCCCACCCGAGCATCGTCTCGATCTACGACCGCGGCGAGGCGGAGGGCACCTACTACATCGCGATGGAGTACGTGGAGGGCCGGACGCTGAAGGAGCTGATCGTCGCCCGCGGCCCCTCGCCGATCGGGATCGCGATCGACTACTCGCGCCAGATCCTCTCCGCGCTTCGCTTCGCGCATCGGAGCGGGATCGTCCACCGCGACATCAAGCCGCACAACGTGATCGTGGACGGCGACGGGCGGGTCAAGGTGATGGACTTCGGGATCGCGCGCGCCGGCACGAGCCAGATGACCGAGGCGGGCTCGATCATCGGCACGGCCCAGTACCTCTCGCCCGAGCAGGCCCGCGGCGCCCCCGTCGACCAGACCTCCGACCTCTATTCGACCGGCATCGTCCTCTACGAGCTCCTGACGGGCTCGGTTCCCTTCAACGGCGACACCCCGGTCGAGATCGCGATGAAGCACCTCTCGCAGACGCCCGAGCCGCCGTCGACGCACCGGCCGGAGATCCCGCGCGACATCGACTACGTGATCCTGCGCGCGCTCGCGAAGGAGTCCTCCGAGCGCTACCACTCGGCCGAGGAGATGGACTCCGACCTCGAGCGGATCGGGCGCGGGATCGGCGTCTCGGCCGAGACCGCGGAGGCGGCGACGACCGTGCTCGCGCGCAGCGACGTGCTCGACGCGCCGACGACGATCCGCTCCGCCGCCTCGACCACGTATACGCCGGGCGCTACTACGAGTACGACGAGACGCGCCGGCGGCGCTCGGTGTGGCCGTGGCTGCTGGCCGTGCTCGCGATCGCGCTCGCCACTGTCGGCGGCGTCTTCGGCTACCAGCAGCTCCAGGATCAGCTGAGTGCCTCCGAGCCGGTGACCGTACCGGACGTCGAGGGGATCATCGAGTCGCTGGCCGTCAACCAGATCGAGGCGGAGGGACTGCAGGCGAATGTGCGCCGCGAGCCCCGCTCGGACACGCCGATCGGGATCGTCGCCGAGCAGGATCCGGAGCCTCCGAACCGGATCGAGAAGGGGAACTTCGTCACGATCGTCGTCTCGACGGGCAAGCCGAAGACGCGCGTGCCCGGCGTCGTCGGCCGCAGCCGGGACGACGCGGTCGTGGCGCTCCGGGACGCCGACCTGACCCCGAGAGTCGTCGAGATCAACTCCGAGAGGCCGACGAACACCGTGACCGCGCAGTCGCCCCGGGCCGGCACGACCCTCGTCGAGGGCTCGATCGTGCGGATCAACGTCTCGATCGGCCCGAAGCCGATCGCCGTCCCGAGCGTGGTCGGCGTCGCCTACGAGTCGGCGGCCTCGCAACTCCAGGGGATCGGCTTCGGCGTCGCGCGGACCGACGTCGAGTCGAACGAGCCCGCCGGGATCGTGGTCGGCCAGAATCCGAACGCGGGCGCGTCCGCCGGCAAGGGCTCCACGATCACGCTCCAGGTCTCCGAGGGGCCGACGACCTCGGCGATCCCGGACGTGACGAGCCAGCAGGCAGACCAGGCGCGAAGCCAGCTCGAGGGCTCCGGCTTCCGGGTCAGGGTCGTGCCCCAGGACACCGAGGATCCGCTCTCGGACGGCAACGTGATCTCGCAGGACCCGCCGGGCGGGCAGGAGGCGAAGCCCGGGCACGACCGTGACGATCTTCGTCGGCCGCCTGGTCGAGCCGCCTCCCGCGACGACCGACACGGTCCCGACCCAGACGGACACTGGTCCCGTGCCGCCCGACACCGGGCCGACCGACACGGTCCCGCTCGACCCGTGAGCCGGCGGATCCGCGTGGCCGTCCTCGCCGGCGGCCGCTCGAGCGAGCACGAGATCTCGCTGGCCTCGGCGCGGTCGGTCGTCGCGGCGCTCGACCCGGGGCGGTACGAGGTGCAGGAGATCGCGATCGGCCGCGAAGGACGCTGGGAGCTCGGGGAGCCCAGCAACAGTCTGTTGCAAGGGGACGTCGCGGCGACGCTGCCGGTCGTCGCCGAGTCCGCCTCGCCTGCTCGGGTGCTCGGCTCGGTCGACGTCGTCGTGCCGATCCTGCACGGACCGTTCGGCGAGGACGGGACCGTCCAGGGCCTGCTCGAGCTCGCAGGCGTCCCCTACGTGGGCGCCGGGGTCGCGGCGTCGGCGCTCTGCATGGACAAGGATCTCTTCAAGGCGGTGCTGCGCGACCGTGGGATCCCGGTGGCCCGGAACGCGACCCTCCGGCTCGGCGACGAGGTCGCGAACCCCTTCGGCTACCCGGTCTTCGTCAAGCCCGCCCGGCTCGGCTCCTCGGTCGGGATCTCGAAGGCGCACCACGAGGCCGAGCTCGAGGCCGCGGTCGCGCTCGCGCGGCGGCACGACGAGAAGGTGCTCGTCGAGGAGTTCGTCGCCGGCACCGAGGTCGAATGCGGGGTGCTCGGGAACCTGCGACCGGCACCGGTCGCCTCGGTCGTCGGGGAGATCGTCCCGCACGCCGAGTGGTACGACTACGACGCGAAGTACGCGGCGGGCGGCTCCGACATCGTCGTCCCGGCGCGCATTCCGGACGCGACCGCGGAGCGCGTCCAGGAGCTGGCCATCGAGGCGTTCGTCGCGACCGAGTGCGAGGGGATGGCGCGCGTCGACTTCTTCGTCCGCGAGGGCGGAGAGGTGGTGGTGAACGAGCTGAACACGATCCCGGGCTTCACCGAGACGAGCGTCTACGCCCGCCTCTTCGAGGCCTCCGGGATCCCGTACGCGCAACTGCTCGACCGCCTGATCGAGCTCGCCCTGGAGCGCCACGAGCGCCGCGCAGGACTCGAGTACTAACAGGGCTCGAGTACTAGCTGCCCGACTCCTGGGACGTGGCCGTGATCCCGTTGATGCGCGCGCGGCCGTCGAGGTCGGTGATCCAGACGACGTAGTACCGGGCCTCCGGGCTGTCGAGCTCCCACGTGGTGCTCGCCGCGACCGGCTTGCTTCCCGCGACGACCTCGAACGGGCCCTCCGGGGAGGCGCCCGCCTGGATCTCGGCGGTGAAGCCCGGAGTGTCGGTGGCGACCGTGAGCGAGGACAGCGGCCGCTCGCCGGCGTCGAGCACGATCCCCACGCCCTCCTTCGTCGAGGCGAAGTCGTCGTAGGTCTCCGTCGTCCAGTAGGACGCGCGATCGCCGTCCACGGCGCGGGCAACGGCCTCCGGGTGCTCGACCCCGTCGCCCTGCGGGTCGTACGAGCCGACGCCCCTCAGCGCAACCGGTGAGCCGGGATCGGCGCTGCCTCCCTCGTCGTCGCCGCCGCCGAGGAGGAGCGCCGCGGCCACGGCCACGAGCACGAGCGCGGCGGCCACGACGAGCAGGAGCGGCCCGAGGCGGCGCCGGCGGGAGCGCGGACGGGAGCGGGCCGGCCTCGAACTGCTCTGCTCGACCACGGGTCGCCTGCTGATCAGCGTGGCGTCGCCGTCCGGACGACCGTCGAGCTCGGCGAGGCACGCGTCGAGCTCCAGGACGACCTCGTCCATCGAGGCGGGCCGGTCGGCGGGATCCTTGGCCAGGCAGCGCTCGACGAGCGCGGCGAGCCGGAGCGGCGCGTCCGGGCGCGCCTCGAGCAGGCTCGGGACCGCCTCGTTCACGTGCTGCATGGCGACCGCGAGGAAGCTCTCGCCCGCGTACGGGACCCGTCCGGTCAGCAACTCGTAGAGGACGACCCCGAAGGAGTAGACGTCCGTCAGCGCGTCCACGCGCTCCCCGCGCGCCTGCTCGGGCGCGATGTAGTGGCTCGTGCCGAGCACGGTGCCGACCTCTGTTCTGCCGTCCACGGCGTCCACGGAGCGGGCGATCCCGAAGTCGGTCACCTTGGCGCGACCGTCCCCGTTCACGAGCACGTTCTGCGGCTTCACGTCCCGGTGGATCAGGCCCCGCTGGTGGGCGAAGGCAAGCGCGCGCCCGACCTCGAGGCCGACCTCGAGCACCCGGCGGACCGGCAGCGGCCCGCCGCGCTCGACTATCTGCTTGAGCGTCTGCCCCTCCACGAACTCGAAGACGATGAACTGGCGGCCGTCCTCCTCGCCGCGGTCGATCACGGTGACGATCCCGGGATGCGAGAGCTGCGCGGCGGCCCGTGCCTCGTGCCGGAAGCGGGCGACGTACTCGTCGTCCTCGCTGAAGTGCTCGTGCAGGATCTTCAGCGCCACGCTCCGCTCGAGCTGCGTGTCGTAGGCGCAGTAGACGGTCGACATCCCGCCCTTGCCGACGGCGTGCTTGAGCTCGTATCTCTCGGCGACCAGGTCCTTCACGATCGCCAAGGTACCCGCCGGGAGCGGGCGCAGCCCGTTCCCCGCCGGCCCAGCCCGTCGGGCTCTAGTCCCGCGGGGGCGGGACGGTCACGCAGCCCGCGACCGCGGTCAGGCTCGCCTTGCCGCCCCTGGCGCCAGACGCGGTGACGAGCGTCGGCGCACAGCCGATCGTTCGCCGGGCCGGCAGCTCGACCTTGAAGCCTCCGCGCGCGCCTGCGACCACCGTCTTCGACCGCTTGCCGCCGTGACCGAGAGCCACGACGCGCACGGTCTCACCCGCCTCGAAGCCCGAGCCGGCGACGACGAGCGGCTTCGCCCGCACGACCCGAAGCGTGGGCTCGGGGCCTGCGGCAGACGCAGCCGCCGAGCCGGCGATCAGGGTGAGGAGAGCGGCGAGGAGCAGGAATCGCATCGCGAACAGTATGCCCCGAAAACGAGAATCCTGTGCGCCGGCCGGCGAAAAAGAGAACCGGGCGGGGTTTCCCCCGCCCGGTTCGGTCGTGCCTCGAATCAGTCGTCCGCTACTTCGACTTGGACGGACCGATCTTGAGGTTGGCCTGCTCGTTGTAGCGGCCCTTGAAGTCCTTCACTTCGATCGTCGTCCCGGTCTTCGGCGGGTTGACGCCGATCCAGCCGACCTGGTAGCGACCGTGTGAGGCGGCCGAGTGGCCGTCGCTGTCCGACCACCACGTCTTCGTGTCGTCGAAGGTGTCGACGCCACGCTTGGACGGGATCCGCACCGGAACGCCGTTCTTGTGCACGGTGATCGACTGGTACCGCTCCGGGGTGAACGTCGAGTCGAACGACTGGATCCTCGGCCGGATCAGCTCGCCGTCGGCCCAGTGGAGCGGGGCCGGGTTCGCGTCGATCGGCAGGATCAGTCCCTCGCCGGGATGGTCACCGACGTTGTTGTCGTTCTGCGAGGTGTCCCAGTAGCTGATCAGGACACCGTCCTGGTAGGGGAAGTGCTCGACCTTGTTCGGCAGCGTGTTCAGGAAGCCGAAGTTGTAGGCCGTCCTGAGCGAGCGGTCGTACTCGAGGTACGGCCGGTTCTCCGCGATGTAGTAGTTCTCGTGGAACGACTCCTCGCTGCCGGTCGTGATCCGGAAGCCTCCGGCGTCACTCGAGGGCGTGAAGGTGAACGTCGAGGCGCCTTCTGCCCCGTCGATCGGGCCGCCCGCCACCGAGATCGCGTCGACCGAGAAGCCCGGCTCGACTGCGGCTCCGTCCGTGACGTACCGGAAGCCGAGCAGGTACGACCCGGCCGGCAGGCTCGCCGTCAGGTCGACCCACTGCCCGTTCGTGGTGCCCGTGATCCCGAAGCCGAGGTTCTGGCCGTTCGGATCGGTCGACGTCGACAGGTTCGTCGGCAGGCTCGTCCAGTGGGCCCCGTTGTCCGTGGACATCACGACGTAGGCGTAGTCCCAGTCCTCTTCGATCTGGTACCGCACCTTCGCGGTGAGCGTTCCGGGCGCCGCGAGGGTGACCGGCTTCGTGATGAAGTTGTCCAGGTCGTCGGCGGCGTTCGAGTAGTAGTACCTCGAGCCCTCGTACGGGCCACCGAGCTCCGTGATGACCTGCTTGTCCGGCAGGTTCACGACAGCCGCCTGCGGAAGGGAGGAGTTGTACCCGGCCGGGCCGAGCTTGAGGTTCGTCTTGTTCCTCGGGTCGACCTCGGTGTAGTCGAGCCAGCCGAGCTGGAGCTTCTCCCACGCGCCGAGGTTCGTCGGATGATCGCCGATCCCGTTCGGGCCGCCGTCACCGATGTTCGAACCCGAGCTCATGAGCGTCCAGAACCCGGTCGAGTTCTCCGCGCCACCCGTGTTGCCCGAGGTGTCGTAGAGATCCGGCAGGCCGAGATCGTGGGCGAACTCGTGCGCGAAGACGCCGAGCCCGCCGTTCTCCGGCTGGATCGTGTAGTCGCCGACCCAGACGCCGGTCGGGTTGTTCGGCACCTGGACGATGCCGCCCGAGAGGCCGCCGCTACCGGCGTCGAAGCCCGGGAAGCCGTTCGGGCCACCAGCGAAGAGCTGCGCGTACCAGCGGTGCGACCAGATCGCGTCCTCGCCCTGCTGGTCGTCGCCGGCAGCCTCGTCGCCGCCCGCGTGGACGATCTGGAAGTGGTCGATGAACCCGTCGGGCTCGTCGAAGTTCCCGTCGCCGTTCGAGTCGTAGCGATCCTGGATGTCGAAGGTCTTCAGGTACTCCGCGACCTCCGCGATCGTCTTGCCGGAGGCGAGCTGGCCCTCGACCCAGTACGCCATCGCGTCCCGGATCAGGAACCAGGTGTTGTTGCAGACGATCCCGCCGCAGGAGTTGCGGCCGTAGCGCGCCTCGTTGAACGGCACCTTGACCCAGCCGTTCACCTCACCCGCGATCGAGTACCGCCCGGACGACTGCTTCTCGTAGTACGCCCGCATCCGGTCGAAGTACATGTTCTCGTAGTGAGCCGTGTTGTAGTCGGGCTGCCAGAGGGTCGAGTTGTCCGTCGCGCGGTTCGGCGCGGGGATCTTGTTGTGCTCAGGCCCCTCGAAGGTGATCGCCGGCGTCGGCCGCGTGTCCGGAATCAGATCCGGGTACGCGGGATGCCGGGTGTTGCCGAACTCCGCGATGATCACGAACACCCGATCGGTGCTCTCGCGCGCGAGCTCGACGTACTGCGCCTTCTTGCCCACCTTGGCGACGTTGACCACGCTGCCCTGTGCGGACGGAACGCCCTCGAGCTTCTGCGCGAGAGCGGCCTCGCGAAGAGCGTCCTGCTTCTCGCTCCACGGCGTCGACAGGTTGTGCGCCGTGTCCTGCCCGACGACCTTCTGGTCGCGCGGATCGCCCGCTGACTTCGGCTCCGGCGCGGCCGCAGCCGACAGCACGAAGACGAGCAGCAACAGTGTGAGCGCACACAGGGTGCGCCAGAAATGCCTCATTCTGCGGTGTCCTCTCCCTAGTTGGTCAAGTGCACGAGCCCTGCCCGCAATTCCCCAAAGGCGGCTCGCGAAGAGTAGCCCGTGTTACGGGAGTGTCAAGAGGTGATTTGGAAGGACGCCGGCGCTCAGAGAAGCACGGCGGCCAGCGCGTCTTCCCAGACCGCCAGCGCCTCGTCGAGCTCGGCATCGGTGATCACGAGCGGGCAGAGCACGCGAATGCAGTTCGAGTAGGTGCCCGCCTTGAGCAGGAGCAGGCCTCGCTGGAGCGCAGCGTCGATCACGCTCTGGGCGAGGGCCGGCGCGGGTGCCTTCGTCGCGCGATCCTCGACGAGCTCGAGCGCGAGCATCGCGCCCAGTCCGCGGACCTCTCCGATCGCCGGGAACCGGTCCTGCCAGGCGAGCATCCGCGCGCGCATCGTCTCGCCGATCGTGCTCGCGCGCTCGATCAGGCTCTCGTCGTCGATCACGTCGAGCACCGCGAGCGCGGCGGCCTGCGCGACGGGATTGCCGACGTAGGCGCCGCCCACGGCGCCGTCGTGCGCCGCGTCCATGATCTCCGCCTTGCCGAGCACGCCCGAGAGCGGCAGCCCGGCCGCGATCGACTTGGCGACCACGAGCAGGTCCGGCTCCACTCCCGAGTGCTCGATCGCGAAGAACCTCCCGGTGCGCGCGAAGCCGGTCTGCACCTCGTCCGCGATCAGGAGGATCCCGTGCTCGTCGCACAGCGCGCGCAGCGCGACCAGGTACTCGTCGGGGGCGGGATGGAAGCCGCCTTCCCCCTGGAGGGGCTCGACGATGATCGCGGCGACCTGCTCGGCCGCGACCTGGGTCAGAAAGAGCCTGCGCAGCTCGGCCAGCGCCGTCTCGGCGTCCGGCCCGCGATAGGGCTGGGGGAAGCGCGCGCGATAGACCTCGGGCGCCAGCGGGCCCATCCCGAGCTTGTACGGGTGCGGCTTCGAGGTGAGGGTCATCGAGAGCAGCGTGCGGCCGTGGAAGGCGCCCTCGAATGCGATCACGGCCGGGCGGCCGGTGAAGAGCCGGGCGAACTTGACGGCGTTCTCGACGGCTTCCGTGCCGGCGTTGAAGAAGGCAGCCTTCGCGGGGCCCGTGAACGGCGCGCGCGCGAGCAGCCTCTCGGCGAGCTCGACGTATGGCTCGTAGGGGACGACGGTGAAATCGGTGTGGGCGAACCGGCCGAGCTGCTCCTGGGCGGCCTCGACGACGCGCGGGTGCGAATGGCCCGTGTTCAGGCAGCCGACCCCGCCGGTGAAGTCGAGGAAGACGTTGCCGTCGACGTCGGTCAGGGTGGCGCCGCGGCCCTCGTGCGCGACGAGCGGGTGCACGATCGACTTCGCGTTCGCGATCACCCGCTGCTTGCGCTCGAGGATCGCCTGTGAGCGCGGGCCCGGTATGGCCGTTCTCAGCTCTATGGTCTTCGTCGTCGCCACACGCCCAGGATAGCCAAGGAGTCGAGCGCTGTATAGATGAATACTCTCGATGCATCGACCCTCGATCCCGATCCTCTGGCGCAGTTCCGCGCCTGGTTCGCCGAGGCCGGAGCGGGGATCGCGGCACCCGAGGCGGTGGCGCTCGCGACCGCGACCGCGGGAGGCAGGCCGTCGGTGCGGATGGTGCTCCTGAAGCACGTCGACGAGAGCGGCTTCGGCTTCTACACGAACCTCGGGAGCCGGAAGGCCGCCGAGCTCGCCGAGAACCCGCAGGCGGCGCTGCTCGCCCACTGGCAGACCCTCGGCCGTCAGGTCCGGGTCGAGGGCAAGGTCGAGCCCGGGTCCCGGGAGGCGGCGGCCGCCTACTTCGCGACGCGGCCCCGCGCGAGCCGCCTCGCCGCCTGGGCCTCGCCGCAGAGCCGGCCGATCGCGCGCGCGGAGCTCGAGCGGCTCGTCGAGGAGGCTCGGGCCCGCTTCCAGGACGACGAGGTGCCGCTACCCGAGCACTGGGGCGGCTACCTGCTCCGTCCCGAGTCGTACGAATTCTGGCAGCACGGCGACGACCGCCTCCACGACCGCGTCCGCTATGTCCGCGACGAGAAGGGCTGGCGACGCGAGCGGCTCGCTCCCTAGCGAGCCGGTGCGAGCGCTCCCGGCGTGTAGATGCCGGACGCGTTCCAGAGCAGGTAGCCGCGGGCTCCCTGCTTCCGGGCCGCGGCGATCTGGGCCTGGACGTCCGCGAGGCCGTACGTGCGGCCGTAGGAGAAGTCCTGCAGCCACGGGATCAGGGCCGCCTTGCTCGCGCGGAGCTCGCGCCGGAAGTGCGAGAGCGAGAACTGGACGGTCTCGCCCGGCGCGGCGTTGGGATCGGCGAGCCCGTACTCCCCCGGGCCGTAGTGGGACGGGTAGACCATCGGGTAGACGGCGTCGACGTACTTCGAGATCCGCTTCGGCAACTGCCCGATCCCGAGGTCGCGGGTGGCCGCGAGCCCGAAGACGTCCGTCGAGACGCGAACCCCGAGCGGCTTCAGGCGCTTGGAGGCGTAGTGGACGAACTCCGCGATCACCCAGGCCGGCGGCGTCGCGGTCTTGCCGGGGTAGACGATCGCCTCGACGTCGCCGTCGGTCGGGAAGCGCACGTAGTCGAACTGGATCTCGTCGAACCCCGCGCGGGCGGCGACCTCCGCGATCGAGACGTTGTAGTCCCACACGCGCCGGTCGTACGGATTCGTCCAGCCGAGTCCCGGCGTGGTTGCGCCAGATGGAACCGTCCGCGGTCCGGATCGCCAGGTCCGGCCGCCCCTCGGAGAGGCGAGGATCCTCGAACATGACGACCCGTCCGATCAGGTAGACGCCACGCGCGTGCGCCGCAGCAGCTACCTGCCGCGGCTTGTAGTACGGCCGGGCCGCGCCGACCTTCGTCGCGAGCGGGACGGCCGAGGCGACGAAGCCGACCTCGCCGTTCTCGTCCTTGATGTCGAGCTCGAGCGTGTTCAGGCCCTCACGCGTCAGATCGAGGTACTCCTTCAGCTTCCCGTCGAGCGAGGCGAGCGCCATCGTCACGTGGACGCCGCGCACCTCTCGCGGAAGCGCGCGCGGTTGCGGTGCCTTTGGCTTCGGCTTCGGCTTGGCGGCGGGGACCGGCGCCGGGTCGGCCTGTACCGCCGTTTCGCGCGTGATCACCTGCGCGCCCGCCGCGAGCCCGAGCAAACAGGTGAGGAGCAGCGCGACCGCCAACGTGCGCCGGCGCCGCTTTCGCCGGCGGGCGGCCTCGCGCCGCGCGCGGAAGCGCTCGTTCGGTTCCAGCGGCTCGAACAGCATCGACACGGGCGCGGGAACGGTACGCGGTCCAGGCGTGGCCTGCGGCGGCTCGCCGTAGAATCGGGCCGTGGTGCTCTCCGACCGGACGATCCGCCGTCAGCTCGCCGACGGCCGGATCGGGATCGATCCGTACGACGAGTCGCTGCTGCAGCCCTCGAGTGTCGACGTGCGCGTCGACCGCTACTTCCGCGTCTTCCGGAACTCGCGCTACCCCTTCATCGACGTCAAGCAGGCCCAGGAGGAGCTGACCGAACTCGTCGAGATCGAGGACGAGACGCCGTTCATCCTCCATCCCGGCGAGTTCGTTCTGGGCTCGACGCTCGAGCGGATCCGGCTCCCCGACGACCTCGTCGCCCGGCTCGAGGGGAAGAGCTCGCTCGGGCGGCTCGGGCTCCTGATCCACTCGACCGCCGGCTTCATCGACCCCGGCTGGGACGGGCATGTCACCCTCGAGCTGTCGAACGTGGCCAACCTGCCGATCACGATCTACCACGGGATGAAGATCGGCCAGGTCTCGTTCATGCAGATGAGCGAGGCTGCCGAGACGCCGTACGGCTCCGGTGGGTTGGGCTCGAAGTACCAGGGGCAGAAGGGGCCGACACCGTCCCGCTACTGGAAGAACTTCGAGTGATCCTGATCACGGGAGCCAACGGCTTCGTCGGGCCGCACATCGTCCACGCGATCCGCGCCGAGGGGCGGCCCGTGCGGGCACTCGTGCGCGAGGGCGCCGACACGACGCGGCTTTCCTCCTGGGGCTGCGAGACCGTCGTCGGGGACATGACCGACCGGGCGAGCCTGGAGCGGGCCGTCGAAGGGTGCGACGCGGTCGTCCATCTCGTCGCGATCCTCAGCGGCAAGCCGCGCGAGTTCGAGCAGGTCGATGACCGGGGGGACGCGCGACCTCGTGGCCGCGGCGGCCGCCGCAGGGATCCGCCGCTTCGTGCTCATGTCGGCGCTCGGCACCGACGAGCAGACGAAGGACCTCGTTCCCTACTACGGCGCCAAGTGGGAGATGGAGCAGACCGTCGAGGGCTCGGGCCTCGAGTACGTGATCTTCCGGCCGAGCTTCGTCTTCGCACCGGAGGGCGGCGCCCTCGCGCAGTTCAGCAGGATCGCGAAGCTCGCCCCCGTGACCCCGATCGTCGGGCCTGGGACGCAGCGCATTCAGCCCATCTGGGCCGAGGACGTCGGAGCCTACTTCGCCGCAGCGCTCGATCTGCCCGAGGCCGCGAACCGGACCTTCGAGCTCGGCGGCCCGGACGTCGTCAGCTGGAACGAGTTCTGGACGCGGCTGAAGGCGAGCCTCGGCAAGAAGCGCCCGTCCGTGCACCTGCCGTTCGCCCTGATGCGCGTGCAGGCCGTGGTGCTGGAGCGCCTGCCGAACCCGCCGGTCACGCGCGACCAGCTGAAGATGCTCGAAGCCGGCGACAACGTGGTCACCAACTCGGACGCCGTCGACACGTTCGGCCTGCCGCTCCTCCCGCTCGACGAGCAACTGCGTCGCGCGGCCTGACGCGCCGCCTCCGGACGTGTCGACAAACGAATCGGGGGCCCTTGACAGGACCCCCGAGACCGGTGACTAGCTTGGAGTGGATAGGGGCGTTCCGGGCCGCTCTCCTCTGGAACGGCGGCGCGTAACGCGACGTCCCCCACGCTGGCTAGACGATTCCCCTTGCAGGTTCCGGGGACACGCCCCTACCCGCTAGTACCTCCACTGCCCGTACTGGAATCTGTCACTACCGGACCACCTCCTTTCCGCGGTACGCGGAGTGTAGCGACTTCGTCGGCGGTGATCCCGGAGATCCCTCGGCAACTCTTACGGGGGTCTTAGGAGGCCTCGATACGGTCCGTTCATGGAGACCAACGATCACCCGGCCGAGCGCACTCGCACCACCCGCCGCGGCTCCCTCCTCGCCCTCGGAGGGCTGCTCGCCTCGGGCCTGGGCGGTGTCGCCTGGAAGACAGGGAGCCCGGAGGAGGCCGACGCGGCCGGAGTCGGCCCGGCCGCGGTCGCAGCCGGCCTCGTCACCTGCATCCTCACCCCCGAGCAGACCGAGGGCCCCTACTACATCGCGAACGAGAAGGTCCGTCGCGACATCCGGGACGGCCACAAGGGCGCTCTGCTCGACCTGCGCACGACGGTCGTCGACGCCTCGACGTGCAAGCCCGTCAAGGGCGCCCTCGTCGAGATCTGGCACTGCGACGCGGCCGGCCTCTATTCCGGCTTCGGCGCCGGCGCCTCGAGCCGGACGTTCCTCCGTGGCGGCCAGCGCACGGACGCGAAGGGCCTTGCCCGGTTCACGACGATCTATCCGGGCTGGTACCAGGGCCGGACCGTCCACATCCACGTCAAGGTGCACATCGGCGGCACCGTCGTCCACACCGGCCAGCTCTACTTCAACGACACGGTGACCGACGCCGTCTACCGCAAGGCCCCGTACCGCTTGCGCGGCGCGCGGACGACGCGGAACGCCGACGACTCGATCTTCCGGAACGGCGGCAACCGCTCGCAGGTGCGGCTCGCGAAGGACGGGAAGGGCGGCTACGTCGGGACGATCGCGATGGGCGTCAACCGCTAGGGAACGTCGACCTTGACCCAGCCGGCCTCGACCCGCACCGGATAGGTGTCGACGGGCTCGAAGGCCGGCAGGGTCAGGGCACTGCCCGTCGTGATGTCGAAACGGGCGCCGTGGCGCGGGCAGATCGCGACGCAGAGCTCGGGCTCCCACTCGCCCTCGGCGAGCGGCCCGTCGTCGTGGGAGCAGCGATCTTCGATCGCGTACAGCTTGCCCCCGCAGTTGTAGACGCCGATCCCGACGATGCCCGCGTAGACGATCTTGACGTGGCCGGGCGGAAGCTCCTCGACCGGGCAGACGTCGACCGTCAACTGAACGAGAGACCGTCGCCGCTCGACCATTCCTCGGGCAGCGGCGTCCCCTTGCCCTTGTTCAGCGCGACCTTGAGCACGCCGAGCCCGAGCAGGGCGCACTTGAGCCGGACGGGCGTGAGCGGGATCCCGATCTCCTCGAGCAGCTCCTCCTTCGGCAGCCGCGCCACCTCCGCGGCGTCGCGCCCCACAACGAGCTCCGTCAGCATCGAGGTCGCCGCCTGCGAGATCGCGCAGCCGCGGCCCTCGAAACGGACGTCCGAGATCGTGTCGCCGTCGAAGGCGAGCGAGATCGAGATCTCGTCGCCGCAGAGCGGGTTCTGCCCTTCGGCCTCCGCGTCCGGCCGTTCGAGGACGCCGTGCCCGCGCGGGTTCCGGTAGTGGTCGAGGATGACCTCCCGGTACAGCTGATCGAACTCGCTCAACCGAGGCTCTTCTTGACCTTCTCGAGCCCGGCGACGAGCCGGTCGATCTCCTCCGGAACCGTGTAGAGGTAGAAGCTCGCCCGGTTGGTCGCGATCACGCCCAGCCGGTGCATCAGCGGCTGCGTGCAGTGGTGGCCGCCGCGGATCGCGATTCCCTCCCAGTCGAGGATCTGGCAGACGTCGTGCGGATGAATCCCCTCGACGTTGAACGAGACGATCCCGGCGCGGCGAGCGACCGGTGGGCCGTAGGTCTCGACCCAGTCGAGCTCCGCGAGACGGGCGAGCGCGTACTCGGTCAGCTCGTGCTCGTGGCGCTCGATCGCGTCCAGGCCGATCGCGCTCAGGTAGTCGATCGCGGCCCCGAAGCCGACGGCCTCGGCGATCGGCCCCGTGCCGGCCTCGAACTTGTACGGGAGCTGGCCCCACGTCGTCTCCTCGGCGGTGACCGTGCGGATCATGTGGCCGCCGAGGTTGAACGGCGACATCTGCTCGAGCAACTCTCGGCGGCCCCAGAGGGCGCCGACACCGGTGGGGCCGCACATCTTGTGAGCGGAGATCGCGAGGAAGTCGCAGCCGAGCGCCTGCACGTCGATCGTCCGGTGCGGCGCCGCTTGCGCCGCGTCGACGACCATGATCGCCCCCTGCTCGTGCGCCCACGCGGTCAGCTTCTCGACCGGGTTGATCGTGCCGAGCGTGTTCGAGACGAGCCCGGTCGCGACCACCTTGACGCGGCCCGTCGCGGCCAGCCCGTCGAGCGCGTCGAGCTGAAGCTCGCCGGCGTCGTCGATCGGGATCGTCCGGAACTCGGCGCCGGTGCGGCCGGCGATGTACTGCCAGGGCACGAAGTTCGAATGATGCTCGAGCTCGCTCACGACCACGAGGTCGCCGGGGCCGAGGTTGTCGAGCCCCCAGGCGTAGGCGACGAGGTTGAGCGCCTCGGTGGCCTGCCGCGTGAAGATCACCTCGCGCTCGGAGGGGGCGTTGACGAACGCCGCCACCTTGAGCCGCGCGCCTTCGTACGCGTCCGTCGCCCGCTCCGCGAGCCGGTAGACGCCGCGGTGCACGTTGGCGTAGGAATGCGCATAGAGCTCCGTCATCGCCTCGAGCACCTGGCGGGGCTTCTGGCTCGACGCAGCCGAGTCGAGGAAGGCGACCGGGAGGCCGTTCTGGAGTTCCTCGAGGTAGGGAAAATCTGCGCGCAGGCGCTCGGCGTCGAGCTTCGCGAGGGCGGCAACGGCCATGCTCGGCATGGTACTGCCCGCCCGGTAGGCGCCAGGAGGGGCTACCCGCGCGGGTCGACCTTGCCGTTCGAGGCGGCGCGCTGGGCCACGTCCTGCTCGCGCTCGACCGTCTGCGCCGCGCCCTCGAGCAGGTCGGCGAGCACCTTCACGCGCTCCCGCTCGGAGGTGATCTGGAGCAACCGCTGCTTCAGCTCGGGCGCGAGCTCGAAGCGGCCCGCCAGCTCGAACGAGAGCTGGTCGGCGCCGGCCGGCGGCGGCTCGACCTCCGCGCCGGTCAGCTCGACGAGCTTGCGGAAGAGCTCGAGCGCCCGGTCGGCGTCCGCGGTCTCGGCGGGGTCCTCGGGCTCCTCGACCGGCTCCACGAGCCCGGTCTGGAAGATCCTCCCCTCGGTCAGCTCGAGCAGCCGGAAGCGCTCGCGACCCTCGACGACGACGTTCAGCCGGCCGTCGTCGAAGCGGTCGAGGACCTCGGTCACCGCGGCGCGCGTGCCGATCTCGCGCAGGCCGTCGTCGTCGGCGTAGATCAACCCGAACTCCCGCTCCTCGTCGAGGCACTCGCCGATCAGCTCCTGGTAGCGATCCTCGAAGATGTGGAGCGGGATCTGCTCGGTCGGCAGCAGCACGATCCCGAGCGGAAAGAGTCCGAGCTCTGCCACGACGGAAAGGTTACGCGCGCTCGAAGGCGGCGATCCGGAAGAGGGGACCATCGCGCTCCGAGCGGAGGGTCAGGCCCTCGCTCTCGACGGCCCGCCCGAGCGTCGCCGGCGGATGGACGAAGACGCGGAAGCGCCGCCGGCGCAGGCGGAGGCCGAGGTTGACGGTGCCGAGAGCGGCGCGAGCCCACCAGACGTCGCGGGGAAAGCTGAGGACGAGCGTTCGCCGGGCGAGCGAGGCGGCGATCCCGGCGAGCTCGACCCCGTCCGGCGTGCAGCAGACGACCTTGTTCAGGACGACGACGTCGGCCTCGCGGCGATCGGCCGGGTCGGCGACGAGGTCGGCGACACGAAACACCGCACGGTCGGCCACGCCCGCCTCGGCCGCGAGCGCCCGCGCATGCTCCTCGTAGCTCGGGACGAGCTCGACGACCTCGCCCTCGCGCGCCCCCGCCTTCAGCAGCTCGAGCAGCACCTGGCCGATCCCGCCCCCGATCTCGAGCACGGTCCGGCCCTCGAGCCCGCCGGCCGACGCACGCCGCGCGAGCGCCCGCGCCATGCGGTCCGGCCCTCGCCGCCGGTACCGGCGCGCCGTCCGCTCGGCGAAGCGCTCGCCGAACAGCTCCTCCTGGCCGTGCCTCGCGCAGCAACCGCCCACAGGGCCACGGTACCCTCGCAGGCGATGAGCGACTACGTCTACAGCATGTACCGCGCCGACAAGTTCTACGGCTCGGACCGGCAGGTGCTCGCGAACATCTCGCTCTCGTTCCTCCCGGGCGCGAAGATCGGCGTCCTCGGCCCGAACGGGGCAGGCAAGTCGACCTTGCTGCGGATCATGGCCGGGCTCGAGGAGCCCTCGAGCGGGATCGCCGAGCTCGCTCCGAACGCGACCGTCGGCTTCCTCCCCCAGGAGCCCGACCTCGACTCCGGCAAGAACGTGCGCGAGAACGTCGAGGACGGCGTCCGTCCGATGCGCGACCTGCTCGACCGCTTCAACGAGATCTCCGCGCGCTTCGCCGAGCCGGACGTCGACTTCGACGCGCTGATCGAGGAGCAGGGGAAGGTGCAGGACCAGATCGACCGGCACGACGTCTGGAGCCTCGACGCGACCCTCGACCGCGCCATGGACGCGCTCCGCCTCCCGGAGGGCGACCGCGACGTGACCACGCTCTCCGGCGGCGAGCGGCGGCGGGTCGCGCTCTGCCGGCTCCTCCTCTCCTCCCCGGACCTGCTCCTCCTCGACGAGCCGACGAACCACCTCGACGCCGAGTCGGTCGCCTGGCTCGAGCGGTTCCTCGAGTCGTACAAGGGCACCGTCGTCGCCGTCACCCACGACCGCTACTTCCTCGACAACGTGGCGGGCTGGATCCTCGAGCTCGACCGCGGCAAGGGGCTGCCGTTCGAGGGCAACTACTCCTCGTGGCTCGAGCAGAAGCAGGCGCGGCTCGCGATCGAAGAGAAGACGGAGTCGGCGCGCCGTCGCACGCTCGCGCGGGAGCTCGAGTGGGTCCGGATGAGCCCGAAGGCGCGGCACGCGAAGTCGAAGGCGCGCGTGCAGGGCTACGAGAAGCTGCTCGCCGAGGAGCAGAACGTCCGGCTCGACAAGATCGAGATCCACATCCCGGCCGGCCCGCGGCTCGGCGACGTCGTCGTCGAGGCGAAGGACGTCGCCAAGGGCTTCGGCGACCGGCTCCTCTTCGAAGAGCTCTCCTTCTCTCTCCCGCCCGGCGGGATCGTCGGCGTGATCGGCCCGAACGGCGCCGGCAAGACGACCCTCTTCCGGATGATCTCGGGCGAGGAGGGCGCCGATGCCGGCGTACTCACGATCGGTGAGACGGTCGAGCTCGCCTACGTCGACCAGTCGCGCGGCGGCCTGACGCCGGAGAACACGGTCTGGAAGGAGATCTCCGGCAACCTCGACACGATCGAGCTCGGGAAGAAGGAGATCAACTCGCGCCAGTACGTCTCCTGGTTCAACTTTCGCGGATCCGACCAGCAGAAGACGGGTCGGCGACCTCTCCGGGGGAGAGCGGAACCGGGTTCACCTCGCGAAGCTGCTCCGCTCCGGCGGGAACGTGCTCCTGCTCGACGAGCCCACCAACGACCTCGACGTGGACACGCTCCGCGCACTCGAGGAGGCGCTGCTCGACTTCGCGGGCTGCGCCGTCGTGATCTCGCACGATCGCTGGTTCCTCGACCGGATCGCCACCCACATCCTCGCCTTCGAGGGCGACTCGCAGGTGACGTGGTTCGAGGGCAGCTACCAGGAGTACGCGGACTGGGTCAAGGAGACCCGGGGCGCCGAGGCGCTCGAGCCGCATCGGATCAAGTACAAGCCGCTCGTGCGCGCATAGGAGAGTCGTGCTGCTCGCGCGCGGGCTCGCGCTGGCGATCGGGGCGGCGCTCGGGCTGGCGCTCGTCCCGGGTCTCGACTGGGCCTTCCAGCTCGTCTATCCGCTCGCGCTCGCGCTGGGGGCCGTGAGCCTCCGCTGGCGGCCCGGGCTGTTCGTGCTCGTGCTCCCGGCCTGGGCGGCGCTCGACTACCGGATCGAGCCGTACGAGGACAGCGAGATCGAGAGCTCGGCCGGCGCGGCCCTCGTCGCCGCCGTCGTCTCGGTGCCGGTCGCGCTCGCCGCCTTCGCCCTCGGGAAGGGGCTGCGCGCGTTCGCGCTCTCGCTCGGCTCGCGCAACTCGCCGTCGCCCTAGATAGCCCCACGAACCGGCTGCAGGGCGCGGCTAGGCTCGTGGGATAGAGGCGAAGCGCCAGCATCACAACGTCACGCTCGGGATCCTCACGCTCGCGGGGATCGCGTTCGCGTTCCAGCAGACGATGGTCTTCCCGGCCCTGCCGGCGATCCAGGACGACCTGGAGACGACGACCGCCTGGGTGACCTGGGTGCTCACGGGGTTTCTGCTCGCGGCCGCCGTGACGACGCCGATCCTGGGACGGCTCGGCGACCAGTACGGCAAGGAGCGGTTGCTGCTCGTCAGCCTCGGGCTCTTCCTCGCCGGCTGCATCGGCGCCACCTTGGCTTGGAGCATCGGCTCGCTGATCGGGTTCCGGATGCTCTCGGGCGCGGGCGGTGCGCTCTTCCCGCTCAGCTTCGCGATCATCCGCGACGAGTTCCCGCCGCACCGGGTGAAGGTCGCGATCGGCCTCCTCTCGGCGGTGTTCGGGGTCGGCGGCGGCTTCGGGATCGTGCTCTCGGGCGTGATCGTCGACCACGTCTCCTGGCGGTGGCTCTTCGTGCTCGGCTCGATCCCCGTCGCGATCTCGATCGCGCTCGTGCATCGCTTCGTGCCCGAGTCGCCGGTGCGCTCGCCCTCGCGGGTCGACCTGCCCGGCGCGCTGCTGCTCGCGGGCGCGCCTGATCGCGCTGATGGTCGCGCTCACCGAAGGCGAGCACTGGGGCTGGACCTCCGCGGCCGTGCTCGGGCTGGCGGGCGCCTCGGCGCTCCTCTTCCTCGTCTGGGGGCTTGTCGAGCTGCGCTCGAGCTCGCCGATGGTCGACATGCGGATGCTGGCCCACCGGCCCGTGCTCCTGACGAACACCGCGACGATGGTCTCCGGCTTTGCGCTCTTCAGCTGCTTCGTGCTCGTCCCGACCTTCGTGCAGGCGCCTGAGGCCCGCGGCTACGGGTTCGGCGCGACCGCGACGCAGGCCGGGCTCTTCCTGCTGCCGACGTCGCTGGCGATCCTCATCTTCGGACCGGTCGCGGGGCTGATCGGCCGTCGCTTCGGCTCGAAGTGGCCGCTCGCGGGCGGGATGCTGGTCGTCAGCCTCTCGGCTCTCGTGCTCGCGCGAGCGCACGACGAGCCGTGGCAGGTCGTGACCGCGAGCGCGGGGCTGGGCATGGGCGTCGGGCTTGCCTTCGCGGCGATGGTGGCGCTGATCGCCGAGAACGTGGAGGCAACGGAGATGGGCGTCGCGACGGGGATGAACACCGTCGTCCGGATGATCGGGGCGGTCGTCGGAGGCCAGGTCGGAGCGGCGCTCCTGACGGCGCAGACCATCGGCTCGACCTCCGCACCGGCCGAATCGGCCTTCACGACGACCTTCGCGCTCAGCGCCGTCGCGGCCCTCGTCGCCTCGCTCGTCGCGCTCTCGATCACGAGCAGCCCACGGCGGCGGCTCGTACCCGCCCGGGCTCCGTAGTCCTGACGGACGGCTGCCGGTCGTCCCGGAGACGGAGGGGAGGATCCTCCCAGGCGGCGGCGGATTTCCGCCACCCGGCCGATGCGGCGAGGCCCCTCTCCGAAGCACCATCGTCGTACCCCGACCGAATGGAGCCGACGACGATGACCGAGCTGCTGCGAGAGACCCTGCTGGAAGAGCCCCGGGCGACCGGCCTCGACTGCGCCCGCTGCGCGAGAACATGGACGGCGAGGCCGTCGGCCCCGGCGACGCGAGCTGGGACGAGGCCCGCCGCGCGTGGAACCTGGCGGTCGACCAGCGGCCCGCCGCGGTCGCGCTGCCCGAGTCGGCCTTCGACGTCGTGGCCGTCGTCGCGTTCGCGCGGGAGAACGGCCTCCGCATCGCCCCGCAGGGCACCGGGCACGGCGCTTCCGCCCTCGGCGACCTGGACGGGACGATCCTGCTCAGGACGAGCCGGATGCGCGGCGTCGAGATCGACCCCGAGGCGCGGATCGCCCGGGTCGAGGCCGGCGCGCTCTGGATCGACGTCGTCGAGGCGGCGGCCGAGCACGGCCTCGCCGCGCTCGCCGGCTCCTCCCCGGACGTCGGCGTCGTCGGCTACACGCTCGGCGGCGGGCTCTCGTGGCTCGCCCGCAAGTACGGGATCGGCGCGAACCAGGTGACCGCGATCGAGGGCGTCACCGCGTCCGGCGACTTCTTCCGGACCGACCGCGACAACGAGCCCGACCTCTTCTGGGCGCTGCGCGGCGGCGGCGGCTCCTTCGCGATCGTGACCGCGATCGAGTTCAACCTCTTCCCGATCGAGGAGGTCTACGCCGGCATCCTCTGGTTCCCGGTCGAGCGCTCGGCGGAGATCCTGAAGGCGTGGCGCGCCTGGACGGACGACCTGCCCGAGGAGATGACCTCGGTCGGCCGGATCCTCCAGTTCCCGCCCATCCCGGAGATCCCGGAGCCGGTGCGCGGCAAGTCGTTCGTCGTCGTCGAGGCGATCTGGCTCGGCGAGCAGGCCGAGGGCGAGCGCGTCCTCCAGCCGCTGCGCGAGCTCGGCCCGGTCATGGACACGGTCGCGCCGACGCCCGTCCGCGAGCTCGCCAAGCTGCACATGGATCCCGAAGGGCCGGCTCCCGGCCTCGGTGACGGCGGGATGCTCTCGGACGTCGACGACGACCTGATCGACGCCTTCGTGGAGCGCGTCGTCGGGACGCCGATCCTCTCGGCCGAGATCCGCCACCTCGGCGGCGCGGTGGCGCGGCGCTCCTCGGATCACGGCGCGATCGACGCCTGGGAGGCCCCGTACATCATGTTCGCCCTCGGGATCACGCCCACGCCCGAGCTCGGCGCCGTGGTGCACGGCTTCCTCTCGCAGCTCATGGACGCGCTCGAGCCGTGGGAGGCCGAGCACACGTACCTGAACTTCGCGGAGAGCAGGCGCAAGCCGACGACGCTCTTCTCGAGCGCGAGCTACCACCGGCTGCGCCAGATCAAGGCGATTCTCGACCCGTCGGACCTGATCAGGTCAAACCATCCGATTCCGCCCGAGCGGTCTGCTAGCAGCCGCTCGACCCACCTCGACACGAAGGAGCTGTCATGAGCCTCAATCAGACAACGGCCGAAGCCCGGCCCTTCCACCGCCCCGTCGCGACGGGTCCCGCCTACTGGGGCCCCGGCGACCACTACAGCTTCCTCGTCACCGGCGAGGAATCGGGCGGAGCCTACTTCGCCATGGAAGCGCTCGTCCCACCCGGTGGCGGCCCGCCTCCGCACATCCACACGAGAGAGGACGAGACCTTCTATCTGACCGAGGGCGCGATCGAGTTCGTCCTCGACGACGAGACGATCACCGCCGGTCCCGGCGACTTCGTCAACGTTCCTCGCGGCACCGTCCACTGCTTCAGGAACGCCGGGACGGAAACCGCGCGGATGGTGCTCACGTTCACGCCGGCGGGCATGGAGCGGTTCTTCGAGGAGACGCTCGAGCCGGCGCCGAGTGGCGCGTCGGAGCCGCCCGACAACCTCGACGAGGTCGGGGCCCGTTTCGCAGCCGCCGCACCGCGACACGGCCTCGAGTTTGTCTAGCCGCGGTCGTCAGCCCGGGAGCCAGCCTTCGCGGTACGCGGTCGGCACGTCCTCGGCGTTCCCGGCGTACGCCTCCTTGGAGTTCCGCGTCGTCTCGGCGACGCCTGCCCCGTGGCGCTGCGCGAGCTCCGACGCCGGATAGACGACCCCACCGCCGGTCCGGCTGCCGATCGCGAGGATCGCGCAGGGCCCCTCACCCGCGCCGACGAAGACGTGCTCGGTCCAGGCCGGACAGTGGACGAAGTCCCACGCCTCGAGCGCGCGCTCCTCGCCTTCGATCAGGAGCAGGCACTCACCCCGGAGCACGAGGAAGTCCTCCTGCTCGTCCTCGCCGTGGTACATGCAGGCCGCCTGGCCGGGCTGGAGGACGCCGATGTTGACCCCGACGCTCGGGAAGCGGACGTCGCCCTCGAAGCGGGTGTAGGCGCCGAAGTCGCCGTCCAGCCAGCGCGCCTCCTTCGCGTTCAGGACGAACCAGCCCTCGCCGCTCGGGGCCAGGCCGCCGTCGCCCTGTTCCAAGGGAGCCTCCGGCACTGCATCTCGGGGAGCCTCTGGCACCACGAACGGAGTCTCGCAGACCGCGATAGCGTTCGGCCGTGGATGCCGATCCCACCGAGATCCGCGTTCTCGGCTGCCTGATCGAGAAGCAGCGGACGACGCCGGACGTCTATCCGCTCTCGCTGAACGCGCTCCGTCTCGCGTGCAATCAGGCGACGAACCGGGATCCGGTCGTCGACTACGACGAGCCAACCGTGCGGGCGGCGCTCGAGAAGCTGACGCGGCGCGGCTGGGCTCGACTCGCCTCCGGGCCCGGGAGCCGGACGGCCAAGTACCGGCACCTGCTGGACGACGCGCTCGGCCGGGTGCCCTCGCAGATCGCCCTGCTCGCCGTGCTCATGCTCCGCGGGCCGCAGACCCCGGGAGAGCTGAAGGCGCGCGTCGAGCGCCTCTACCCGTTCGGGACGCTCGAAGACGTCCAGAAAGCCCTGGACGCGCTGATCGACGCGGAGTTGGTGGCGCAGCTTCCGCGCCGCCCCGGCCAGAGCCAGGATCGGTTCGCGCAGCTGCTGGGCGGCAGCGAGGAGGCTCCGGCCGGAGACGTGAGCGCCGCCGCGCCCCACAGCCCGCTCGAGGAACGAGTGGCCCGGCTCGAGGAGCAGGTGGCCGAGCTCCAACGCGCGCTCGGCGGCAGCTGACCGTCGTGCGCCGCTTGAACCTCGAGCGCTTCCTCGCAGAGCTGCAAGCGCTCGCCGCGGCCGACGAGCGGCCGGTGGAGACCCACGCCTACGGTCCCGGCGAGCACCACGTCGCCGACCTCCGCCTGCCCGACGGCGAGGGCCCGCACCCGGTGGCGGTCGTGATCCACGGTGGCTTCTGGCGCGCTCCGTACACCCGCGACACGACGGCCGCCCTGGCCGTCGACCTGGCCCGGCGCGGCTTCGCAAGCTGGAACGTGGAGTACCGGCGCGTCGGCTGTGGCGGCGGGGTGCCCGAGACGCTCGACGATCTCGTGGCCGCGCTCGCGCACCTCGACACGCTCGACGCGCCACTCGACCTCGACCGGACGACGGCGATCGGTCATTCCGCCGGCGGGCACCTCGCCCTCTGGTCGGCGGGAACGGGCGCCGTCTCCGCCGCGGTCTCCCTCTGCGGCGTGGCGGAGCTCGCGGAAGCCGCGCGGGCCGGGATCGGCCAGGCGGCCGCGTCGGAGTTCGTGGGCGGGATGCCCGAGGAGCGCCCCGAGGCCTATGCGCTCGCAGATCCGCTCGCCCGCCTGCCGACCGGCGTCCGCCAGGTGCTCGTCCACGGGGTCGAGGACGACCAGGTGCCGATCGAGCAGTCGCGGCGCTACGCGGCGGCCGCACGTGCCGCCGGCGACCCGGTCGAGCTGATCGAGCTCGAGGGGGTCGGCCACTTCGAGCCGATCGACCCGCGCAGCGAGGCCTGGGCGCGGGCTGCAGCGGCGCTGGCTGGATGACGCACCGCGCCGACGTCGAGCGCACGCTGGCGCGGATCCGAGAGCTCTGCCTCGGCCTGCCCGAGACGAGCGAGCGGCTGAGCCACGGGGCGCCGACGTTCTTCGTGCGGGGCAAGCGCGCGTTTGCGATGGTGCTGCAGAACCACCACGGCGACGGGCGCTTCGCGCTCTGGTGCGCGGCCGAGGACGGCGCGCAGGGCCTGCTCGTCGGCTCCGATCCGGAACGCTTCTTCGTCCCTCCCTACGTCGGTCATCGCGGCTGGCTCGGCGTCCGCCTCGATCGCGGCCTCGGCCTGGACGAGGTCGACGGGATCCTCGAGGACGCCTACGCCGAGGTTGCCCCGGCGAAGCTCGTCGAGGAGGCCCGCGCGCGCGGCTCGGATTGACGCACGGCGCCTCCGGTGTTTTCATCGTGGGGTCGGTATCCGCCCCTCGACTCGTGCCTGCGGCGCGGTGGGACCGCCTCCACTCCCGGCGAAAGGACACGTGACATGGCCGCCTTGACGAAGCTGCTCACCACTGCCGCGGCAGCGCTCGACCGGCGCTTCGGGTGGGATCGCCTGCCTCGACCGCTCGGCGTCGTGACGCTCGTCGGCCTGCGCACCCGGTTGCGGGAGAAGAACCTCTACGACACCGGCACGGTCGAGTCGGTCCAGCAGCACGCGAACGGCGACCGGCACCTCCGCACGCGGACGCTCGACGGCAGCTACAACGATCTCGAGGTGCCGACGATGGGCGCGGTCGGCGCGCGCTTCGGCCGCAACGTCCCGGTCGACCGGACCTACCCCGAGCCGCTGCCGGGGCTGCTCGAGCCGAACCCGCGGCTCGTCAGCCGCGAGCTCCTCACCCGGACGGAGTTCCAGCCGGCGACGATCGTCAACGTGCTCGCGGGCGCGTGGCTCCAGTTCGAGGTGCACGACTGGTTCAGCCACGGGAAGAACGTGGACGAGGAGCCGTTCGAGCTCGAGCTCGGCGAGGACGACGACTGGCCCGAGCGGCCGATGCGGATCCAGCGCACCCGGCCGGACGCGAGCCACCGGGACGACGGCTCGCCGCCCACGTACGTCACGGTCGACTCGCACTGGTGGGACGGCTCGCAGATCTACGGCAGCGACGCGCGCCTTCGCCGCCGCGCTGCGGGAGGGCGAGGGCGGGAGGCTCCGCCTCGACCCGGACGGCCAGCTCCCCCGCGACCTCGAGTCGCTGGTCGACCTCACCGGCGTCGCCGGCAACTTCTGGCTCGGCCTCGCGCTCCTGCACACGCTCTTCACGCGCGAGCACAACGCGATCTGCGCGCGGCTGGCGCGGGAATACCCGGCCTGGTCGGACGAGCAACTGTACGACCGCGCCCGACTGATCAACGCCGCGCTGATGGCGAAGATCCACACGGTCGAGTGGACGCCCGCGATCATCGCGCACCCGACCACGCGGTACGCGATGCGCGCGAACTGGTACGGGATCCTCGGCAAGCGCCTCGGCAAGCGCAGCTCGAACGAGGTGCTCGGCGGGATCCCGGGCTCGCCGACCGACCACCACGGCGTTCCCTACTCGCTGACCGAGGAGTTCGTCGCGGTCTACCGGATGCACCCGCTCCTCCCCGACGACTTCACCTTCCGCTCGCTCGAGACGGACGAGGTGCTCGAGGAGCGGACGTTCCGCGAGCTCGGAGCGCTCCACACGCGCACCCGGCTCGACGAGCTCGGCCTCCCGAACGCGTTCTACTCGCTCGGGATCGCGCATCCCGGCGCGATCACGCTGCACAACTACCCGCGCTTCCTCCAGCACTTCGAGCGGCCCGACGGGACCGTGATGGACCTGGCCGCGACGGACATCCTCCGCGTCCGCGAGCGCGGCGTCCCGCGCTACAACGAGTTCCGGCGGCTCTTCCACCTGAAGCCCGCGGCGAGCTTCGAGGAGCTGACCGACAACCCCGAGTGGGCGGCGGAGCTGCGTCGCGTCTACGGCGACGTCGAGCGGGTCGACCTGATGGTCGGGCTCTACGCCGAGCCGCTGCCGAAGGGGTTCGGCTTCAGCGACACGGCGTTTCGCGTCTTCATCCTGATGGCCTCGCGGCGCCTGAAGAGCGACCGCTTCTTCACTCGCGACTACAACGCCGAGATGTACACGCAGGCGGGGCTCGACTGGATCGAGGAGACGACGATGATCGACATCCTCCTGCGCCACTATCCCGAGCTGGAGCCCGCGCTGCGCGGAGTCGAGAACGCGTTCGCACCCTGGACGCGGGTCGGCGGTTGAGGGAGCTCGCGGAGGGCGTCCACTGCCTCGGCGGCACCAAAGGGGGGCGCGTCCGCGCCTTCCTGCTCGAGACGGCCGGGGAGCTGACGCTCGTCGACACCCTCTTCGAGGGACACGGAAACGGCGTCCTCGAGGCGATCCGGAAGCTCGGTCGCAGCCCCCGCGACCTGAGGCGGATCGTGCTGACGCACGCGCACCGCTCCCACCTGGGCGGGCTCGCCGCGCTGAAGCGCGCGACGGGCGCGACGGTGCTCGCCCACGAGTGGGAGGCCGACATCGTCGCGGGCGAGCGGCCCGCGCAGTCGGTCGGGCTCAAGCCGACGCAGCCGCTCCTGACCTATCCGTTCCAGGTCGGGATCTTCCTCGGCCGGCCGAAGCACGAGCCGTGCCCGATCGACGAGCCGGTGGCCGACGGCGCCGCCGTCGGGCCGCTCGAGGTGCTGCACATCCCCGGTCACTCGCCCGGCCATCTCGGCTTCCACTGGGCGGAGCGGGGTCTCGTGATCGCGGGCGACGCGATCGCGACCTGGCCGCGCTTCGAGGCCGGCTGGCCGGCGTTCAACCTCAACCTCGAGCAGCACCGCCGCTCGATCCGCCGGCTCGCGGGCCTCGAGGCGACCATCGTCGGCGTCGGCCACGGCGACCCGGTCACGGAGGCCGCGGCCGACCGAGTCCACGGGCTCGTCGTCTGACGGCCGCTACGCGGTCGCGGTGATCGTGATCCCGCCGCGCGCCTTCTGCACGAGCGTCACGGTCACGCGCTCCGGGCCGAGCTCGAGGGCCTGCGCGACGTCGTCGCGGATCCGCACCGCGAGCGCCTCGCAGAAGACGCCTTCGTTCCGGTAGGAGGCGAGGTAGAGCTTCAGCGACTTCGACTCGAGGCAGAGCCGGTCGGGCTGGAGCTCGATCGTCGCGACGTACATGTCGGCCTGGCCGGTGATCGGGCAGACGGCGACGAGCTCGTCGCTCTCGAGCTCGACGAAGGCGACGCCCGGGTTCGGGAAGGTCTCCAGCCCGGCGTAGTGCTCGGAGCCGGCGTGACCGAGCGCGACGAACTCGGGGAGGGAGTCGCTCACGGCCCTATCGTAGACCCGTGCAGCGCGTCTATCTCGCCGGCCCCCCGTTCGCGGAGGAGTACCGCCGCCGTGCGGGCGGGCTCCTGCGCGAGGCGGGCTGCGATCCGGTCGACCCGATGCGCCGGGACTTCCGCGGGGCCACCGAGGGCCGCGAGGCCGAGATCGTTGCGGGCGACCTCGCGGACATCGACTCGTGCGACTCCGTTCTCGCCGACTTCACGCGGCCCGACGAGGGGACCGCGATGGAGGCCTGGTACGCGTTCGGCCGCGGAATCCCGGTCATCGCGTACACGGGCGGCGAGCCGGCCCATCCGTGGACGGTCCACGTCGCCGCGAGCGTGCACGCCGAGCTCGAGGCCGCGGTCGCGGCGGTCGTCGCCTAGCGGGAGGGAACGCAGGTGCGGCCCGGCATCGGCCGCACCCGCCGGATGTGCTCCCACGGGGACGCGGCGGGCAGGAGCCCGAACGTGGCGAGCGCGAGCGGCAGCCCGGTGCGGGCCCGCATCTCGGCGGAGTGGATCCAGAAGCCGACGAACGCATCGACCGTCGCGCCCGGGTTCTGCCGGCGGAGCTCCCAGAAGAACCTGCCCGTCTGCGACTGCTGGTCGACCACGATCTGGTCGGCGACGCTCCACCAGAGCTGGAGCGGGACGCACGAGCGGGCGATCGCGCCGGCGAAGCTGATCGGGCTCCGCGCCGCATACGCCGCGGGGTAGGTGCCCGGCCCGCCGCCGATCTCCCTGCGGGCGAGCTCGCGCAGGCCGGCACCGAACTGCTTCTTGCCGAGGAGCGTGCGGCACGCGGCGTTGCAGCGGAGCCGCGTGAAGTTCCGGTACTGGAGCGCGAGGTCGGTCACGGACGAGAAGGCGGCGGCGCCGGCGAGCAGCCTCGGATGGCGGGCCACGAGGAGGAGCGTCTCCTGGCCGCCCATGCTCCCGCCGAACGCGTAGACCTTGCGCCGGTCGATCCGCAGCCAGGGCAGGGCCGTCCGCAGGATCTCGGGCATCCGCGCGAGGTCGGCGATCTGGCCCGCGTAGCCCCACGAGTGGGCCGCCACCCTGCGGCCGCGTGCGTCCGGGTTGATCACGGCGAAGGAGCCGCGGCCGGGCAGGTTGCCCCAGAGGATCGAGTTCGCACGCCCGCCGAGCCCGCGCCCGTGCGGGGAGATGATCAGGGGGAGCGGCGGGTTCGCGGCCGGGCCGTACCAGGCGGGCAGCACCAGGGTGGCGCTGCTCGAGCGGCCGTCGTGGGCGCGATAGCGGATCTGCCACCGCTTCACCGCCGTCACGCCCGCCGACGAGGTGGGACGCCGGCTGCCGTAGCGGACGACGAGCTCGACGCGACCGGCGAGCCCGGTCAGGTCGATCGTCTCGCCCTGCACGCGCTCGACCGGCGTCCCGCCGGCCGTGACGGCTTCGATCCGCTGGCCGCGAGGCAGCCGCAGCCTCAGCTTCAGCGACTTCGGGGCCGGCCGTCTCGGCACCTCGACCGTCGCGAGAATCGTGTCCGCGCGAGCCTCGAGCGAGTAGGAGACCGGCCCGAAGCTCGTCGGCGCCCGGCTCACCGCGATCCGCTTGCCGGCCGAGAGCCACGGGCGCGGGGTCGCGAACGCGAGCTCGAGCCCGAGTGGCGCGCCGTCGGCGTCGCGCGTCTCGTGCACGAGCAGCGACCGGAGCGTCTGGAGGAACGCGGCGTTGCTCGCCCCGTTCGGCGGCAGGTACATCGAGCGGTAGTGGTTGCCGCCGAGGGGGGCGACGCTTGCCGCCTCGCCGGAAACGAACGTGTTCGGCGTCATCGCCGTCGCGAGCGAGCCGTAGAGGCTGAGCACGAGCTGGTCGGCGACGTCGTTGTCGGCGAGGAAACGGGCGACGTTGATCCCGTAGACCTGGTCGGTGCCGGAGGTCGGGAAGACCGGATCGCGGTAGAGCGCATAGGCGCCGGCGCGCACGACCCCGGCGAGGCGGGAGCCGTGGCGCAGCAGGTAGCGGAGGGTCCCGTTCGCCTCCGGGCTGCCGGGAGCGAAGAGGCCGGAGGCGAGCGCGTAGGGCATCACGAGGTTCCAGTAGCTGCCGAGCCTGGCCTGCGTCAGGGAGTCGTAGGCCCGCTCGCCGTCGAGCAGCCTGGCGGGGACGAAGAGCGAGCCGTCGCCGAGGCGGCGCTGCGAGGAGGCGACGGCCCGGCGGAGGCCGGCCTCGAGCCGCGCCGCGAGCGCCGCGCAGCGAAGCGCCAGCTCCTCCTGGCCGGTCTGCGCCCAGACGTGTCCCATCTCCCGCAGCCCCTGCCACGCCGTCGCCTGCGAGTGCAGGCCGAGCACCTCGTCCGGGATGTCCGACGAGTAGCGCTCCCGCGCGAGCAGGCCCGTCTCGCTCGCTCCGAGCTGGCGCGCGAGCTCCTCGACGTAGCCGCGCAGCACCGGCGTCGCGCCGTCGACGTAGGCCCGGTCGCGCGTGAGGCGGTAGTGGAGCGCCGAGCCGATCAGCCGCTGGCCCAGCTTTCCAGTTCGGGTACGGGGTGTCCTTGCGGGTGAGGGCCGTCTGCATGATCGAGCGGGCGACGCCCGCGTGCCCGAGCTCTCCCATCGTCTCGGCGACGTCGACTCCCTCGGGGAACGAGAACTGCTCGTAGGGGTTGCCGATGCTGTACCGCCACGTGAGGAGGAGGTTCTGGATCACGACGTTGCGGTAGGCGTCGGTGACGCGCTGCTCGGGGACGACGATCTGCGTGCCCTCGGTCAGCCGCTTGCTCCAGTAGGCGCGGACGGCGCGGCGGGCGCTCTCGTGGCGCGCGGCGCCGACTGCGATGCTCTTCCCGGCCGGGTAGTTGATCCAGGCGAGGTAGACCGTGCGGCGCGTCCCCCGCGGGATCCGGTACGAGAGGACCGAGCGCTTGACGACCCCGCCGGGGCTGAAGGCGAGCACCGGGCGGAGCCTCCGCACGGACGGCTTCAGGCGGAGTAGGACGGCCTTCGCCGAGCTTCTCGTCGCGTCGACGTCGAGCCGGACGAAGCTGACGAGCGAGCCGGTCTCCGAGGTCTGCGCGGCGAACGACTCCTGCCGGTAGCGAGCGCCGGTCGAGTCCACGTAGGTCGTCGTCAGGATCGGCTGGTACCCGTCGGCGAGGCGCGCCTGGCCCAGCCGGGCGAGGCAGGAGCCGTAGCGCTCCCGCCCCTGCCTGCCGACGAGGACCGTCAGCCGCCTGCCGCCGACGCGCTCGGCGATCACCTGGCTCCCGTCGGCGACGTGGAGCGCGACCGACCCCGCGCCGCGGGCGCCCAGCGGCTGGCCGAACGGAAGGTAGTAGACGCCCGACTCGGTCAGCGGCCGCTTGCCGGGAGCGCGGGCGAAGAGGAGCGGCGGCAGGAGCTTCCGCGCGGCGTCGTAGCTCGGCCCGCCGGGGGCCGCGAGGAGCGCGTTCCCCCAGACGTCGTGGTGCGTCCGGAGCGCGCGGTCGACCCGAGCTGTGTGCGCGGCGCTCGCGCGAGGCGGCGCGCAGCTCGGGCTCTGAGTGGCGGCGGTCTCGGGTCGCAGGCCGACCAGCGCCACTGCCACGACCGCGGCCGCCAGAGCCGCGACCGCCGGCACGCCGATTCGCGCGCGTCGCTCGTGTGTCGCCGCCGGCACGGGCGTAGTGATACCGGCGCGCCCCCGCCGGCGCTACTCGGTGCAGGCGCGGGACGCTTCGGCGGCCGGATCGTCGGCCGAGATTCCCTCCGCCTGCGCGACGGGGCGAAAGTCGGTGTGCTGCTCGGCGAGCTCGTCGACGGCGTAGATCGCCTCGCCCCCGAATCGGCTCGTGGTCGCCCAGGTGGCGATGTCGCCCGTCTCCTCGAAACCGGGCCCGTCGAGCTCTACCGAGAGGAACCAGACGCCCGGCGTGGCCTCCGACTGGACGAGCTGCCCGTTCTGGACACGCATGCCGGGATGGGCGAGCGCGACCCGCCCGCCGACGGGCGTCATCAGGTCGCTCGTGGCCGGCACGCAGCTCGCTTTGGTTGCCGCGTGGTCGTCGCCGTGGTCGCGGCGGCGGTCGCCGCGGGCTCGTCGTCGCCGCCGCAACCGGCGAGGACGAGCGCCACCAGCAGGAGAAGGCCGAGCCGCAGGACCACCAGGCGCCGATCGTACGCCCGCCCGGGAAAGGGGTCAACCGGCGGCGAGGGCCTCGCGCACGGCGCCCTCGAAGGACGTCTGCTCGAACGGCAGCAGCGTGCGCAGCCGCTCCTCACGGGCGATCGTCGGGCTGCGGAGGCCCTCCACGAGCGGGCGTGCGACCGACGCGTTCACCGGCGTCACGAGCTCGAGCCAGAGGGCCGAGAGCGCCGGGGTGAGGACTGGCACCTCGACGATCCGGGGCTTCCTGCCGAGCAGCGCCGCGATCCGCTCGATCATCTGCCTGTAGGTCATCACGTCGGGCCCGCCGGCGTCGAACGCCCTCCCGAGCGCGTCGTCGTTTCCCGCCACGCCTGCCAGGTACCGCGCGATGTCGGCGAGCGCGATCGGCTGCGTCGGCGTCGAGACCCAGCTCGGGGTGATCATCACCGGCAGCCGCTTGACGAGGCTGAGGATCGTCTCGAAGGCGGCGCTGCCCTTGCCGATCACCATCGCGGCGCGGAGCGTCGTCACCGGGATCCCGTCGGCGGCGAGGTGCTCGCCCGTCTCGCGTCGGCTGCGCAGGTGCGCTGAGGCCCCTGGATCATCGCCGCCGAGACCGCCGAGGTACACGATCTGCCCCACGCCGGCGTCGGGCGGCCGCCCTGGAGACGTTCCCGGCCGCCTCGCGATCCTGGCGCTCGAAGTCGCGCGCCCCGAGCGAGTGGACGAGGTAGTACGCCACCTCCGCGCCCTCGAGCGCCTCCGCGACTCCCTCGCCCGAGCAGACGTCGGCCTCGGCCCACCGGAGCCCGGGCTCGGGTTCCTGCTCGCCGCGTGAGACCGCGACGACCTCGTGCTCGGCCACGAGAAGCGGCAGCAGCGCCCGGCCGACGACGCCGGTCGCGCCGAAGACGACGACCTTCACGCCGCACGCCCTCGCTCGAGCAGCTCGAAGTAGCGGCGGCTCACGGCGGCGTGGAACGGGCTCTGGCCCTTCGCGTAGAGCACGCCCGTCCACCACGGGGCTCCGGCGCGGGCCGCGAGCCGCGGCAGGTATTCCTCGACGGTGACGGTCAGCTCGTGCTCGTCTCCCTCAGGGCGCTGCGCAAGCATGACCGAACCACCGGCCCGCAGGGCGAGCAGACCGCCCGCAATCGAGTAGCGGCACGAGACGATGCCGTCCGCGTACCCGAGCTCGGGCGGGCCGAATCTGAGCAGCGTCGCGCCCCCCAACAGGCGAAGACGTCCACCATCGTCGCCCCAGGTCGCGCGGACACTGCCACGCGTGAACCCGTCGACCGCCTGCCAGTAGGTGATCCCGAGCCAGCGCGCGCCGGCCTCCGACGCCTCCGCGACCGGCTCCGCCACGAGCACCCGCTGGCGCGACTCGAACCCTCCGGAGTCGAGCACCCGCTCGTTCGTCTCCCAGCCGTGGAGACCGCTCATGCCGGCCTAGGCCTGCGGGATGCGCGCTTCGAGCGCGGCGCCGAGGGCCTCGCGCACCGGCTCGAGCTCGATCCGGTCGAGGACGTCCTGGAAGAAGCCGCGGACGATCATCCGCTCGGCCTCCTGCCGCGTCAGCCCGCGGGCCATCAGGTAGAAGAGCTGCTCGCGATCGACCTGGCCGAGCGTGGCGCCGTGGGTGCAGCGCACGTCGTTCGCGAGGATCTCGAGGCCCGGGATCGAGTCGGCGTGCGCGGTCTTCGAGAGGAGCAGGTTCCGGTTCTCCTGGTAGGCATTGGTCTTCTGGGCGTCCTTCTCGACCCGGATCATCCCGCGCCAGACCGCGCTCGACTCGTCGCGGAGCGCCCCCTTGAACGCGAAGTCGGAGGTCGTGTTCGGGGCGATGTGCTCCTGGAAGGTGTCGTAGTCGAGGTGCTGCGTCCCGTCTGCGAAGTAGGCGCCGGTCACCCGCGAGGTCGCGCCCGGCCCGGCGAGGTCGTTCTGGATCCGGATCTTCCCCTTCTTCGAGCCGAAGCCGCCCGCGACCCAGTCGAGCTCGGCGTCGCGCTCGACCCGCGCGTGATGCGTCCCGAAGTGCCACGTCTCCTGGGAGGTCGACTGCACCGAGACGTACTCGACCTTCGCGGCCTGCTCGACGACGATCTCGACCGCCGCGTTCACGTAGCCCGAGAGCTCAGGCGAGGTCGAGACGTACTCCTCGATCACGGTGAACGAGCTCTCCGGCTCGGCGACGACGAGCAGCCGCCAGAAGAGGGAGCCGCCCTCGACCGAGTTGACGATGCGGACGTAGAGCGGCTGCTCGAGTCGCACGCCCTTCGGCACGTGGACGAGCAGGCCGTTCTCCCACATGGCCGCGTTGTGGGCGGCGAACTTCTCGTCCGAGCCGACGAGCTCGCCGAGCCGCGGGTGGTCGGCCAGCTTCTCGAAGCGGATCCCTTCCGGCACGCGCTCGAGCTCGAGCCCGCCCTCGGAGACGCGGACGATCCCGGCGGCCTCCAGCTCCAGCATCCCGGCGGCGCTCGCCACCCCGGACGCGCCGTTCGCGTCGAATGAGGCTGGATCGAAGCCCTTCAGATTCGTGAAGCGCCAGGACTCGTCCGAGGTCGTCGGCATCGGGAGTGCGTCGTAGAGACGCCGCGCGTCCTCGCGCGAGGCGGCCATCAGAGCGCCCGCATCCTGTTGTTGCGAGCCTCGTGCGTCAGCTCGGCCCGGCCGAGCGCCTCGAGGAGCGGCGGCACGTACATCGCGAAGCGGCCGCGGTAGCCCTTGCGGAGGCCGTACCAGCCCCCGAGCGGGTTGTCCTCCGAGCGAGCCCACGCCTCGACGGTGCCCTCGGCCGCGGCCTTCTGCTCGTCGGCCGCTCCGAGCGGCATCCAGTCGCCGTGCTCCTTCAGCATCGCGTGGAGGTCGTCGAGGGCGCGCAGGTCGTAGCTCAGCTTCGTCGAGCCGACCTGGCAGACGAGCGCCGGCGGATCGGCCGACTCGTCGCGGTGCATCCGGTACTCCGACGAGCCAGGCGGGGTCTTCAGGATCCAGGGATCGTCCGTTGTGCCGGTGCCCTCGACTGCCACGACTACGAGCCGTCCGAGGGAGGCGCATAGCGGCGGTGGAGCATGAGGGCGTTCCCGTCCGGATCCTTGAAGAAGGCCATGTGGCAGACGCCCGTGTCGAGGATCTCGCCTTCGAACTCGACGCCGGCCGCCTCGAGCTTCCCCCGCGCCTCGGCGACGTCGGCGACGCGAAGCGCAATCGACGCGGTATGCGGGCCGGCGAACTCCTGGCCGATGTTGGTGGGATCGACGAGGTAGAGCGAGACGTTCTCCCCGAGCTGGAACTCGGGCCAGCCGGTGCCGTCGGACGCGCGCGGCAGACCGAGCGTCTCGCCGTAGAAGCGGGTGGAGCGCTCCATGTCCGTGACCGGAACGGACATGAAGTCCGTCCGCTCGACCGTGATCACTCGTCGGCCTCTCCGCGCGGCGAGTAGCGGTGGTGGAGCATCAGGGCGTTGCCGTCGGGATCCTCGAAGAACGCCATGTAGCAGACGCCCGTGTCGAAGGTCTCGCCGGCGAACTCGACGCCCTTCGCCTCGAGCTCGGCGCGCGCGGCGGGCATGTCCTCGACGTGCAGCGCCAGGTGCGCGGTCTTCTGCGGCGCGAACTCCAGGCCGAACGTGGTCGGCTCGTAGATCCCGAAGCACGTCTCGCCGACCCAGAACTCCGCGTCGCCGGTCTCGTCGGGCCGCAGCCCGAGCGTGTCGACGTAGAAGTCCCGGGAGCGCTTCCAGTCCGTGGACGGGACCGCGACGAAGTCGACGCCCGTCACCGGGCTAGCCAACCGGCTCCTAGCCAACGCTGCCTTCCATCTGAAGCTGGATCAGGCGGTTCATCTCGACGGCGTACTCGAGCGGGAGCTCCTTGGTGATCGGCTCGACGAAGCCGGAGACGATCATCGCGCTCGCCTCGGCCTCCGTCAGGCCGCGGCTCATCAGGTAGAAGAGCTGCTCCTCGCCGATCTTGGAGACGGTCGCCTCGTGGCCGAGGTCGACGTCGTTCTCGTCGACGCGGATGTAGGGGTAGGTGTCGGAGCGCGACTCCTCGTCGAGGATCAGCGCGTCGCAGACCACCTTCGACTTCGAGCCGACGGCGCCCTTCGCGACCTCGAGCAGGCCGCGGTAGCCCGCTCGGCCGCCGTTCTTCGAGATCGACTTGGAGGTGATCACCGAGGTCGTGTGCGGCGCGTGGTGGACGACCTTCCCGCCGGCATCCTGGTGCTGGCCCTTGCCGGCGAACGCGATCGAGAGCACCTCGCCGTGGGCGCGGTCGCCCACCAGCCAGATCGCCGGGTACTTCATCGTCAGCTTCGAGCCGAGGTTCCCGTCCACCCATTCCATCGTCGCGTCCTCGTAGGCGACGGCGCGCTTGGTGACGAGGTTGAAGACGTTGTTCGACCAGTTCTGGATCGTCGTGTAGCGGCAGCGCCCGCGCGGCTTGACCACGATCTCGACGACCGCCGAGTGGAGGGAGTCGGAGGAGTAGATCGGCGCGGTGCAGCCCTCGACGTAGTGCACGTAGGCGTCCTCGTCGACGATGATCAGCGTCCGCTCGAACTGGCCCATGTTCTCGGCGTTGATCCGGAAGTAGGCCTGGAGCGGGAGCTCGATCCTGACGCCGGGAGGCACGTAGATGAACGAGCCGCCCGACCAGACGGCCGAGTTCAGCGCCGCGAACTTGTTGTCGTTCTGCGGGATGATCGTGCCGATGTACTGCTTGACGATCTCCTCGTGCTCGCGGAGGGCCGTGTCCATGTCGAGGAAGAGGACGCCCTTCGCCTCGAGGTCGGCCTGGAGCTTGTGGTAGACGACCTCTGACTCGTACTGCGCCCCGACGCCGGCGAGGTACTTCTTCTCCGCCTCGGGGATCCCGAGCTTGTCCCAGGTGTCGAGGATGTCGGCCGGCAGGTCCTCCCAGTTCTTGGCCTGCTTCTCGGTCGGCTTGATGTAGTAGTAGATGTTGTCGAAGTCGATCTCGGCGACGTTCCCGCCCCAGGTCGGAAGCGGCCGCGCGAGGAAGTAGTCCAGGCTCTTGTGCCGGAACTTCCGCATCCAGTCCGGCTCCTGCTTGTGCTCGGCGATCGCCTCGACCACCTCGTGCGAGATGCCCCGCGCCCGGACTTGAAGAAGTAGTTCTCCGCCTCGTCCGAGTTCTTGAACCCGAACTGGTACTCGTCGCGGATCCCGCGGACGATCTCGGTCTCGGAGGAGCTCATGCCGCCACCTCCTTGGGCAGGAAGGCGTCGTACCCGTCCTGCTCGAGCCGGTGGGCGAGCTCGGGGCCGCCGCTCTCGACGATCCGCCCGCCCACGAAGACGTGGACGTAGTCGGGCGTGACGTAGTTGAGGATCCGCTGGTAGTGCGTGATCACGAGCGCGCCCATCTCGGAGCCGACGAGCTCGTTGACGCCGTTCGCGACGATCCGCAGGGCGTCGATGTCGAGGCCCGAGTCGGTCTCGTCGAGGATCGCGATCTTCGGCTGGAGCAGGGCCATCTGGAGGATCTCGACGCGCTTCTTCTCGCCGCCCGAGAAGCCGTCGTTCAGGTACCGGGAGGCGAGCTCGCGCGGCACCTTCAGACGCTCCATCGCGGCGAGGATCTCGGTGCGGAACTCCTTGACGGGGATCGGGTCGTCCTGGCCGCCGTTCTTCGCCTTCCGGATCGCGTTGATCGCGCTCCGGAGGAAGCTCGTGACGGTGACGCCCGGGATCGCGTGCGGGTACTGGAAGGCCAGGAAGAGGCCCCGCTGCGCGCGGACGTCGGCGCCCTCGTCGACGACCGACTCGCCGTCGAGCAGGATCTCGCCCTGGGTGACCTCATAGGAGGGATGGCCCATCAGCGCATAGGCGAGGGTCGACTTGCCGGAGCCGTTCGGACCCATGATCGCGTGCTTCTCGTTCAGGTCGACCGCGAGGTCGACGCCCTTCACGATCTCGGTCCCGTCCTCGAGCGCGACGTGCAGGTTCTTCAGTTCCAGGAACGCCAAGCTTGTGACTCCTCCATTGGCTGCGGCAAGCCGGAATCAGCGCCGCTTCGTGACCCCATGGTAGCCGATCAGACCTGCCAGAACCGGCGCCGTCAGGGCTGCGATCGAGCCTACCTTGCCGAGGCGGAGCCGCGTCGCCGTCCAGGCGCTCGATCCCTTGGCCTGCCGGTCGAAGCGCCCGCGGGCACCGGGGTCGACTCCGATCGTCTCGTAGAGATTGTCGGGCGAGTCGACCGGCTTCGGCTCCCCGGTCGTCTGGTCGCGCCAGCCGGTGCGCAGGAGCACGAGGTCGCCGGCCCGCGGCGAGAGCTTCTGGCCCCAGAGGAGCCGCTGGGCGGCCCACGTCACCGGCAGCTCCCGCTCGGGCCGCTCGCAGCAGTGGAGGATCGCCTCGGCGACGACCTCGGGCTGGTAGATCGGAGGAACGGGCTGCGGCTGCCTGCCGAGCTTCTGGCGGCCGCGGTCGAACTGCGGGGTGTTCGTGCCGCCGGGCAGGACCAGGCTGATGTCGACCCCGGTGCGGTGATGCTCCTGCTCGGTTCTCGCCGCCTCGAAGAACGCCCGGCCGGCGGCTTTTGACGCGCAGTAGGCCGCCTGAAGCGGGATCCCACGGTAGGAGAGGCCGGAGTTGACATCCACGAACGTTCCCCGCGAGGCCTGCAGGTGCGGCAGAGCGGCCCGGTAGGCGTGAGCGCGGCCGAGGAAGTTGACCTCCAACACCCGGCGCAGCTCCTCCGCATCGAGCTGCTCCACCTCCGCGTACACGGTCACCATCACGGAGGCGACGAACGTGTCGATCCGGCCGAAGCGCTCGACCGCGCGGGCGCAGAGCCGCCTCGAGGTCGCCCGGCTCGGTCGTGTCGGCGGGAACCGCGATCCCCTCGGAGCCGAGCTCCTCGATCTCGCGCACGGCCGTCTCGAGCGCGCCGGCGTTCCGCGCGGCGACGACCAGGCGGGCGCCTCGACGCGCTGCAGCCCGCGCGGTCGCCCGTCCGATCCCGCTCGAGGCGCCCAGCACGACGACGACCTGATCGGCGAGCGGCTTCTTCATCCGGCCAGTCTTCATTCGGCTGCCTTCATTCGGGCGGCCTGCCCTGGGCCGAGCCTGGACAAACGGTGGTAGAGTCGGGCCATGCCCTTCGGGATCGGCGTCACCGAAATGGTCATCCTCCTGATCGTGCTGCTCGTCTTCTTCGGGCCGAAGCGGCTGCCGGAGATGGGCCGCTCGCTCGGGAAGGGGATGCGCGAGTTCAAGGACTCGATCTCGGGCAATCACGACGACGACGAGCCGGTCCACAAGCGCTACTCGACCGAGCTCCCGCCGGCCGACGAGCCGGCGGACGCCGTCGGTTACGGCGAGGTCGAACCGCCCGAGCGTGACCGGGTCACGCGCGAGCGCGACACGATCACCTAGCCTCCTGCGGCGATGATCCGGAAGCGGCTGCCGCGGCGCCTCGGCCACGGCGAGGAAGCGACGCTGGTCGAGCATCTCGGCGAGTTGCGGACGCGGCTCGTGATCGCCCTGTTCGCGATCGTGCCGGCCTTCGCGATCGCCTTCGCTTTCCACGACCGGCTGATCGACTGGCTCACGGACCCGCTCCCTGACGAGAAGAAGCTGGTCACGCTGGGGGTGACCGAGCCGTTCACCACCTCGGTCAAGGTGAGCCTCGCGGCCGCGATCGCCGTCACGCTCCCGATCCTCCTCTACCAGCTGTGGTCGTTCCTCGCCCCGGCGATCGAGGAGCACACCCAGCGCACGGTCTCCGCTTTCGTCCTCCTCTCGAGCTTGCTGTTCGCGGGCGGGGTCGCGTTCTCGTATCTCGTCGTGCTTCCGCGGGCGCTCACGTTCCTGACCAACTTCGGCGAGGAGAACTTCCAGATCGAGATCCGCGCCAGCTACTACTTCTCGTTCGTGACGGTGACGCTGCTCGCGAGCGGCCTCGCCTTCCAGATGCCGATCTTCATCCTCGCCCTCGTGCGGCTGCGCGTGCTCACGGCGGCGAAGCTGCGCCGGAACCGGCGGCTCGGCTACGTGGTGATGGTCGTCTTCGCCGTCCTTCTGCCGACCGTCGACCCGGTCTCGCTGGCGCTCGAGGTGGCCCCGCTGCTCCTCCTCTTCGAGCTCTCGATCTGGCTCTCGAGCTTCATGGAGAAGCGCTGGCAGCTCGACCCAGACCTCGAGGGCTTCGGCGGGCTCTGGCCGGATCGCGAGTGACGGGCTAGCAGGGCCGAGGACGCACCAGCGGCTGGCACCGAGCTGATCGGTGCGTCCGCGGACCCCAAGGTTCTTCGTCCTCGCTTGCAAGTCGGTTCGGTCCGGTTTGCAAGGAGGTGTCATCGACCCGGTCGAGGACCTTCTAGAGTCACGCGCGGTGAGGCGCGTGCTCTCAGCGGACTGGGTGCTCCCCGTCGAAGGAGCCCCGATCGAAGGGGGCGCGGTCGCCGTCGAGGACGGCAGGATCGCCGCGGTCGGGACGGCGGCGGCGCTCGGCGAGGGCGAGCGGTTTCCCGACGCCGCGATCGTGCCGGGCTTCGTCAATGCGCACACCCATCTCGAGTACGCCGTCTACGCCGGGTTTGGCGACGGCAGCTCGTTCGCGCCCTGGCTCGCCACCCATATCGAGCGCAAGGCCCGGATCGACCGCGACGAGATGGAGGCGATCGCCCGCCTCGGGGCCGCCGAGTGCCTCGCTTCCGGGGTCACCACGGTCGGCGACGCGGCGTTCGCGGGCGCAAGCGCACATGCCTGCGCCGAGCTCGGGCTGCGCGCGATCGTCTACCTGGAGGTCTTCGGCGCGGATCCGGAGGAGGCGCTGCGGCTGTACGAGGAGAAGCTCGAGTACGCGCGACCCGCGCTCTCGGAGCGCGTGCGGGCCGGCGTCTCGCCTCACGCGCCGTACTCCTGCTCGACCGAGGTCTACGCCGCCTGCCTCGCCCTCGGCGGCCCGGTGATGACGCACTTCAACGAGAGCCAGGACGAGCTCGACTGGCTGGAGCGCGGCGTCGGGCCGATGCGGCCGGTGGCGGAGTTCCTGATCGAGCCGGACGGGCAGACCGGGATCCGCCGCCTCGCCGAGGCAGGGCTCCTCGACAGCAGCATTGTCGCCGCCCACTGCGTCAAGCTGGCCGACGACGAGCTCGGCCTCCTCGCCCGGCACGACGTCGCAGTCGCGCACTGCCCGCGCTCGAACGCGCTGCTCGGCTGCGGGATCGCCCCGCTGCCCGAGCTCCGGGCGGCCGGCCTGAGAGTCGGGATCGGCACCGACGGCGTCTCGTCGGTTCCCTCCCACAACTTCTTCGAGGAGCTCCGGGCGGTCATCGCGGCGGCGCGGGCGCGCTCGGAGCGGGCCGACGCGCTCTCGCCGAGCGAGGCGCTCGAACTGGCGACGCTCGGCGGCGCGCGCGCGCTCGGGCTCGCCGGGGAGACGGGCTCCCTCGTCGCCGGCAAGCGCGCGGATCTGACCGTGATCGGCCTCGCCGACTCGTCGTATCTACCATGGGAGGACCCGGCGGCTGCGGTGATCTTCGGAGGCGGCCCCGCGCGAATCCTGGCTACCCTCGTCGACGGCGAGACCCGCTACGAGAAAGGAGGAGACGAATGGCACGAGCTGATCGACGCCGCGGCGCGCGCGCGAAGCAGGCTTCTGGGCCGGCAGCCCACGCCCGCAACGTGAACCAGCAGAACATCGAAGACACGATGTTCTTCGTGCGGATCCGCAAGCACGCGAAGTGGATGTTCGTCTTCCTCGCCGTCATCTTCGCGGGTGGCTTCGTGATCTTCGGCGTCGGCGCGAACAACGCCGGCACCGGGATCGGCGACATCCTCGGGGGCAGCGGCGGCTCCGGCGGCGTCGCGTCGGTTTCCGACGCGCGCGAGCGCGTCGCCGAGGACCCGAAGGATGCCGACGCGCGACGCGAGCTCGCGACCGCGCTCCAGACCGACGGGCGAAACAGCGAGGCGATCGAGGAGCTGAACGCGTACATCGTCCTCCGCCCCAAGGACGAGGAGGCGCTGCGCGAGCTCGCCGGGCTCCACCTCACCGAGGGCAATCTCGCGCAGCGGGACGCGCAGAACGCGCAGACCCGCGGGGCCTACCTCAGCCCCGGATCGACGTTCGTCGAGCCGCTGAAGCTGGGCACCGGGGGCGTCACCCTCGGCGATGATCCGATCACCACCGCGATCACGACGGAGGCGAACGAGGGGATCAACGCGGCGCTCCAGCGCTCGCAGACCTCCTTCACCCAGGCTGTCGCGACCTACGAGAAGCTCGTCAAGGTCGCGCCGCGAGACCCGAATCTCCAACTCGAGCTCGCGCAGGCCGCCGAGCAGGGGCGCGACTATCCGAGGGCGATCGCCGCGTACCGGCAGTTCCTGAAGCTCGCTCCGGAGGACGCGAGCGCGGAGATCGTGAAGGCGCAGATCAAGCAACTGCAGGCTGCGCTCCAGCCTGCGGCCTCAGGTTAGACTCAGCCGCGTCCGAGAACTTCGCGGCCATCATCGAGCGGCCAGACCGGGGGCATCAGCATGAACTTCGACGTCAAGACCGAGAAGCTGAGCGAGGAGCAGTACGTGATCTCGCTCGCGGGCGAGGTGGATCTCTATACGGCCCCCGAGTTCAAGCAGCAGCTCCTCGAGGTGATCGACCAGGGCGGGCGTGACGTGATCGTCGACCTGAGCGACACGACCTTCATCGACTCGACCACGCTCGGCGTGCTCGTCGGAGGGGTCAAGCGACTGCGGACGAACGAGGGCCAGCTCTCCCTCGTCTGCAGCGACCGGAACATCGCCAAGATCTTCGAGATCACGGGGCTCGATCGCGTCTTCACGATCCACGAGACGCGTGACGCGGCCGTGGCCTCGCTGGGCTCGGGGTCGACCGCGTAGCTTGACCCGCGTCCTCCCCGCCGCCTGCGCGATCCTGCTTGCGGTGCTCGCCGCGAGTGGCTGCGGCACGGTCGGGCTCTCGGAGGCCGGCGAGGGGAACGCCGGAAGCGGCAAGGAGCTGTTCGTCCAGAAGTGCGGCAGCTGCCACACGCTCGCGGACGCGGGCACGAAGGGCCAGATCGGGCCGAACCTCGACGACGCGTTCCTGCAGTCGCGCGCTGACGGGCTCGGCGAGGCGACGATCCAGTCGGTCGTGCGCGGCCAGATCGAGTATCCGGTGGAGGAGCCGTCGACGGGAGCGCCCGGGATGCCCGGCCCGGACACGCTGCTCCCCGAATGCGACGAGGGGAGCGAGAACGAGCCGCAGGGCTGCGTCGCCGACCAGAACCAGGCGGCCGAGGACATCGCTGCGTACGTGGCCTCGGTGGCGGGACTGCAGACGGCTGCGTCCCCTGCTGCTGCGGGCACCGACACGGGCGGCTCGACACCGAAGGTGGGCGCGGGCGGAGGGCCCGACGGCGAGGCGGTCTTCGCCTCCGCCGGCTGCGGCGGCTGCCACGTCCTCGAGGCCGCCGGCGCATCCGGCAACGTCGGCCCGAGCCTCGACGAGGCGAAGCCCTCGAAGGAGCTCGTGATCGAGCGGGTGACGAACGGGAAGGGCGCGATGCCGTCCTTCGCCGACTCGCAAACCCCCGACGAGATCGCGGCCGTCGCCGACTACGTGGTCGCGTCGACCGGCGGCTGAGGACACGTCCGTTGCGGACCTGTCCGGGGTCAAAGCCCGGCCATGTCCCGAAGAGCCAGTGCTTCCAGACGCTTCCGGCGCGCCCGATAGTCCGCCACGAACCGCTTCAACCGCGCGTCGGGCTCGGGCACGATCCTGCCGGCTCCGCCGAAGCCACTCCACCGCCAATCGCCGGGCTCACGGCAGAGGCCGGCGCCCACCGGGTTCAGGGCGAGATAGGCGCGGACGATCAGGAAGTGCGCGTCCGATTCGACCAGGCCTGCGTAGTAACGCCCTTGAACCAAGGTGCCGCGCCGGCTGTGCCGGTCGTTGAACGTCTGCACGTAGCGGCCGTTCAGGTACTGCATTCCTTGGGCGATGTTCGGGCAGCGAGTCGTGAGCAGGAGGTGGAAGTGATTGCTCAGCTGGCAGTAGTCGTGGATCTCCCAGTCGTAACGGGCAGCAGTTCGAACCAGCAGATTGTCGAACCCGACTCGATCCGACAGCTCGACGAAGAGCGTCTCCTTGTCCGTCGCTCGCTGGGTGACGTGGTAGACCCCGCCAGGGATCTGGAGCCGCGGACGCCGTGGCATACACCGACGGTAGGCGAGGGCAGCGCGACCCGATAGTGGGCGGGACGAGTTGACACAGAACCGTGACACGTGCGCCCGAAACGGACACGTCCGGGCTTTGACCCCGGACGTGTCCCTGCAGGGCGGTTAGCTCGAGCCGCCGAGGTCGACGATCACGTGCGTGATCGGGACGTCGAAGCGCTCGCGGGCGCGGCTGACCACGTTGCGCTCGAGCCAGTGGGAGCGGCCCTCCGGGTGGGTCGAGATCAGGATCTCGTCGGCGCCGAAGGAGCGGAGGGCATCCTCGATCGCCTGGAGCGGATCTCCGTCCCCGACCTCGCCGCGGGCGTCGATCCCGTCCCGCGCGAGCTGAGCGAGACTCGCGTCGAGCCTGGCCTGCGCGGCCGCGCGAGCCGCGTCCTCGTCAGAAGCCCAGTGCCGCAAGGGCGTGTTCAGCGCAGGCGTCACGACGAGCACCTGCTCACGCACGCCCTCCGCCTTGCTGCGCAGCACGTCGAGCAACTCCTTCCCGCCGACCGTCTCGTTCGCGACGACGAGGATCCGCCGCTCGTCCTCGCCGCCCCGGTGCGGGACGCTCGTCCGCTCCCGCGGCTCGGCGCCGCCTCCGCGCGTCCAGCGCCAGAGGGCCAGGCCGGTGAGGAGCACGAACACCGCGACGCCGACCCAGCGGTGGATCGCGGCCGCCGCGACGATCAGCGCGAAGTAGGCGACCGTGAGCAGGACCAACCGGAACGCCTCTGCCTCGCTGCGGAGAGGATTCCGGGCCACGGTCGCCGCCTAGATGAGGTAGATCGTCGCGTAGACCACGATCCACATTACGTCGACGAAGTGCCAGTAGATTCCGGGGATCTCGACGCCATGGTGGTGCTCCGGGGTGTAGTGACCCCGGAACGCCCGCACCGTCGCCACCGCGAGCAGGGTCAGGCCGACGAAGACGTGCGCGCCGTGCAGTCCGGTCAGCCCGAAGAAGATGGTGCCGAACGCGCCGTCGCTCGGGTTGAAGCCAATCCGTGCGTACTCGAGCATCTGCGTGATCAGGAACGCGAGGCCCATCAGGAGCGTCAGCACGAGGCCCGCCTTCAGCCCCGCGCGGTTGCCGCGCTTCACCGACTGGAGCGCCCAGTGCATCGTGAAGCTCGAGGTGACCAGGATCGCCGTGTTCACCCCGGCGACGAAGACGGGCAGGTGGAACGGCTCGAGCGGCCAGGGCTGAGCCTCGGGATTGACCACCCGGACGAAGAAGTACGCGGTGAAGAACGCGCCGAAGAGCATCGCCTCGGACGCGATGAAGAGGAACATCCCGAGCACGCTGGCGCTGACGCGCGAGCTCTGGTTCGCGAGCGGAGGCCCGTGGTGCCCCGCCGCCGCATGCGGCTCCGCGTGCGCGCTCATCCCTTCACCTCCTCCGGCTGGACGACGACGTGCTCGACCGGGACGTTGGCCTCGTTCTGCAGTCGCGAGATCAGGTCGCGCCGGAGCCACGAGGACCCGCGCTGCTCGGGGAAGGTCGAGACGAGGATCGAATCGATGCGCTCGTCGCGCACGGCATGGATCGCCGCCGTGAACGGATCCGGGTGGGCGACCTGGCCGTGCGCCTCGATCCCTTCCGCCCGAAGACGGGCGAGCGCGTGGCGAAGCCGACGCTCTGCCTCGGGGTGATCGCCCTGCTCCGGATCGCTCTGCGGGCAGACGATCAGGAAGCTCGCCCGCTCGCTCTCCTTCGCCTTCTCGCGGATCCGCTCGAGCAGCGGCTCGCCGACGACGGTCTCGTTGGCGAGCACGAGCACGTTCTCGGCGCCCGTCCGGGCTGCGACATCGGACGTCACGTGCTCGACGGGGCGGTCGCCGGCAACCTTGCAGATCTCCTCGATGAGGTTGCGCCTCCGCCAGCCGGACTTCGACTCGGGATGGGTCGAGACGATCAGCTCGTCGGGGTCTTCGAGCGCGATCGCGTCGCGCACGGCCGTGAGCGGGTCGTTGTCGACGACGTTCCCGAGCGCCGGGATCCCCGCCTCGCGGAGCTTCGCCAGCGTCCGGTCGAGCCGGCGCCCAGCCGCCGCACGCCTCGTGTCCTGATAGACGACGTACCCCTCGCTCGGCGCGCTCACCGGGGCGATCACGCTGACGAGCACGTCCGAGTCGCCGGCTCGAGCCCGGATCGCGGCGATCAGCTCGTCCCCGGTCAGGGTCTCGTTCGCGACGACGAGGAGCTTCCGCGGCTGAGGACCCACAGGCTCGACGCTCAATGCCTGACCTCCTCGTGCACCTCCGCGTGTCCTCCGCCCAATACGGCGTGGCGCGCTCCCGGAACCCCGTACTCGTACGGCCCCGCGACGACCTGCGGGATCTCGTCGAAGTTGAAGATGGGCGGCGGCGAGCTGACCTGCCACTCGAGCGTCATCGCCCGCCACGGGTTGCCGGGCGCGATCGGGCCGCGGTGCCAGCTCATGATCATGTTGTAGAAGAAGACGATCGTCGAGGCGCCGAGCAGGAACGAGAACAGGGAGATGACCATGTTCCAGTTCCCGAACTGCTCCGCGTAGTCCGAGACCCGCCGCGGCATCCCCTGCAGCCCGACCCAGTGCATCGGGAAGAAGGTGCCGTTGAAGCCGATGAACGTGAGCCAGAAGTGGAGCTTGCCGAGCCGCTCGGAGTACATCCGTCCCGTCATCTTCGGGAACCAGTAGTAGACGCCGGCGAAGATCGTGAAGACGGAGCCGCCGAAGAGCACGTAGTGGATGTGCGCGACGATGAAGTAGGTGTCCGACGCGGCGATGTCGATCGGCACCGACGCGAGGAAGATCCCGGAGAGGCCGCCGAGCACGAACATCGAGAGGAACCCGAGCGCGAAGAGCATCGGCGTCCGCAGGTGGATCCTGCCCTCCCACATGGTCGCGAGCCAGGAGAAGATCTTGATCCCGGTCGGGACGGCGATGATCATCGAGGTGACCATCATCGGCACCCGCAGCCACGGCGCCAGGCCGGCCACGAACATGTGGTGGGCCCAGACCGAGAAGCCGAGCACGAGGATCCCCATCAGCGAGAGCGCCATCAGCCGGTAGCCGAAGATCGGCTTCCGCGAGAAGACGGCGATCACCTCGGAGATGATCCCGAAGCCGGGCAGCATCATGATGTAGACGGCGGGGTGCGAGTAGAACCAGAAGATGTGCTGGTAGCCGAGCGTGTAGCCGCCCTCGTCGACCCGGAAGAAGTTCGTGTGCATGATCCGGTCGAACATGACGAAGAACTGCGAGCCGGCGATGAACGGCGTCGCGATCACGACGAGCAGTGAGGTCGTGAAGTTCGCCCAGACGAGCAGCGGCATCCGCCAGAACGTCATCCCCGGCGCCCGCATCGTGATGATCGTGACCAGGAAGTTGAGCGCGGTCATGATCGAGCTCGCGCCGGCCCACTGGACGCCCATGTTGAAGAAGACCTGCCCGAGCGGCTGGTCGGAGGCCAGGGGCGCGTAGCTCGTCCACCCCGTCGCGAAGGCGCCGCCGGGGACGAGGAACGCCGCGAGGAACATCAGCCCGGCGATCGGGAGGAGCCAGAACGAGAGCGCGTTCAGGCGCGGGAAGGCCATGTCCGGCGCGCCGAGCATGAGCGGCACGGCGAAGTTCGCGAGCCCGGCGAAGGCGGGGATGATGAAGAGGAAGATCATCAGCGCCGCGTGCTCGGAGATCAGGCCGTTGAAGGTCTGGGTGTCGACGAACTGCAGGTCCGGCTTCGCCAGCTCGGCGCGGAAGATCATCGCCATCAGCCCGCCGATCACGAAGAAGAAGAACGTCGTCACGAGGTACTGGACGCCGATCACCTTGTGGTCCGTGTTGACGCGGAAGTAGTCCTTCCAGCTCGTCGCCCCGTGGCTCGAATGATCCTCGGGCCTGGTCGGGCGGCCGGAGACGTAGTAGGCCCAGTAGTCGAACGCGCCGATTCCGGTGAGGAAGCCGAGAGGAGCCAGCGTCAGGAAGGCGACGACCGTGACGATCGTCCAGTCGACGATCGGCTCGTAGTGGCCGAGCCAGCGGAAGAAGACGACGATCCCGAAGCCGAAGGCGGCGAAGAGAGGCGTCGTCCACGCAGCGCGCAGGTAGCCGGGAGAGCGCAGGCGCGCGAGCCCCCGCGGCGGCGGCGACGCTGGCGCGTGCTGCTCGTGCGTGCTGTGGGCGATCTCGGTCACGCGCTCGTCACGTCTCCTACGGTCCTTCCTGGCCCTCGCTCAGATATTGCACGAGCGCGTCGACCTGCTCGTCGGTCAAGGACGAACCGTAGGTGGTCGGCATCACCCCGTCCTGGTATCCCGGCGCGAGCGTCGCGCTCGGATCGACGATCGACTCGCGGATCGACGCCTCGTCGCCTTCGAGCTCGTTCAGCGAGGGCCCGACGGCCGCGTCGCTGCCGGCGGGCTCGAAGGCGTGACAGCCGCCGCACCCCGCCGAGGCGAACACGGCCGCGCCGTCGTCGCTCCCCGCGGGGCCGCCGCCGGCCGCCTGCTCCTCCAGGAACGCCTCGTAGCCGGCCCGGTTCACGACCTCCACGCGTGCCCGCATCGTCGCGTGCCCGAGACCGCAGAGCTCGGTGCAGATGAGCGAGTAGTTCCCGATCCGGGTGGGCGTGACTACGAGCGTGGTCTCGATCCCCGGCACGGCGTCGGACTTCTGGCCGAACTCGGGCACCCAGAACGAGTGGATCACGTCGAGCGAGCGGAGGGTCAGCTTCACGGCCTGGTTCACGGGCAGGACGAGCCGGCCCGAGGTCGTCTCGTCCGGATACTCGAACTTCCAGGCGAACTGCTGCGCGGTGACCGCGATCCGGAGCGGGTTCTTGCCGGCGTCGTCGTTCTTCGCGAGCACGACCGCGCTGACGACGGAGATCGCCGTCACGAGCACTGCCGGGATCGCAGTCCAGACGATCTCGAGGCCGGTGTGGCCGTGCACCGGCGGGCCGTCGCGCTCGTCGTCGTCGTCGGCGCGGAACTTGAGCACGGAGTACGCGATCGCGGCGGCGACGATCGCGAAGATCCCGATGCAGATCACGGTCGTGAACCAGAAGGTGAACTCGATCCGGTCCATCTCCTCCGAGGCGGAGGTGGGCAGCCAGGGAACGAGAACAGCGACGACGGACGCCAGCGTCCCCGCGATGACGCCGTAGATCGTGATGCGGACGATCGAGCCCCTGCGCACCGCGGCGAGCCTACACGACCCCGTATCCGGGGCGGCTGCTCATCCGTTCGAGTGACGTCCCTGCTCGTGACGCGCTTCTCCGGGACACATTCGGGCAAGACCCTGGCAGACCAAGGAGGACGATCGTGGGCGTTGGAGTGAGCATCCTGTTGATCGCAGTCGGCGCAATCCTGACCTGGGCGGTGAACGCCACGGTGTCGGGTCTCGAGATCCAGACGATCGGCGTGATCCTCCTGATCGTCGGAATCGTCGGCCTCGTACTGTCGCTGATCTTCTGGTCGTCGTGGGGCGGCGTCGCGGGCGGAACGCGCCGGCGCACGACCTACGTGGACGACGGCCCCGTCTGAGCCGAAGAGCTCCGCGGTTCGACGAGAGGCGGCCTCCGGGCCGCCTCTTCTCGTTCCGGTTCAGGCGAGCGGGAGCTCGAAGCTGAAGGTGGAGCCGTGGCCCGGAGTCGACTCGACCCAGAGCGTCCCGTCCATCCGGCGGACGATCTCGCGACAGATGTAGAGGCCGAGCCCCGTCCCGCCGACGCCGCGCGTCAGGTTGGGGTCGAGCCGGTAGAACTTCTCGAAGATCCGGCCGTGCTCGGCCGCCGGGATCCCGAGCCCCTCGTCCGCGACCGAGATCCGCAGCTGCTCCCCCACGGGAGCAAGCCGGACGCAGACGCGGCCGCCGTCGGGCGAGTACTTGATCGCGTTCTCCACGAGGTTGACGAGCACCTGCCGCACCTTGTCGCCGTCGGCCGAGATCGCGGGCACGTCGTCCGGCACCGCTTCCGAGAGCTCGATTCCCGGCGGCAGGTGCGCGCGCGCGGCCGCGAGGACGTCCTGCACGATCGCCGCCGCGTCGGTCCGCTCGATCGAGACGTCGACCATGTCGGAGTCGAGCCGGCTCGCGAGCAGGATGTCGTTGACGATCTTCGCGAGCCGCTCCGACTCGCCGGCGACGACGCCGAGCATCCCGTCGCGCTGCTCGGCGGAGAGCGTCACGTCGCCGCGCTTGAGCGTCATCGCCGCGCCGTAGATGGCGGCGAGCGGGGTCCGCAGCTCGTGGGAGACCGTGGAGACGAAGTCGCTCTTCAGCCGCTCGACCGCCCGCTCCTCGGTCAGGTCGCGGAAGGCGTAGACCGTTCCCTCGCCGAAGGCAACCCCCGAGATCGAGAGCCAGAGCTCGCGGTCGCCGGCCTCGAGCGGCAGCGTCTCGGCCCGGACGACGCCGCCGTGCCGGCGCTCGGCGACCGGCGCCAGCCGCTCCACGTCGGCCCAGCCGGGAAACGTCTCGGCGAGGGGCCGGCCGAGTACATCGGCCTCGCGGAGCCCGGTGATCGCCTCGGCCGCCGGGTTCCAGAGCCGCACGACGCCCTGCGCGTCGAGCAGGAACACGCCGTCGCCCACGAACTCGAGCGCCTGGGAGGCCTGGGCCCGCCGCTCGAGCTCGACCTCCGCGCGCTTGGCCGAGGTGACGTCCCGGAACGACCAGAGCCAGCCGTAGTAGTGGCCGTCGGGCCCGTGCACTGCGGCGCCGTAGCGGTCGAGCACGCGGCCGTCCCGGAGCAGGATCTCCTCTCGACCGGTTTCCTCGGGATGGGCATAGAGGTATTGGACTCGGGCGATGAACCTCTCGGGGTCGGCGACCTTCTCCAGCGCAGCGGCGAGGGCGGCCTCGTCGTCCGCCGAGGCGATGAGCTCCTCCGAGAACCCCCAGATCTCCTTGAAGCGCGCGTTGGAGGAGAGGATCCGGCCCTCCGGCGAGACGAGCAGCAGGCCATCGAGCGACGCCTCCTGCTGGGCCTCGAGCACGGTCGTGCGGAACGAGACCTCGCGGAACAGGCGGGCGTTGTCCACGGCGACCGCCGCGCGGGCGGCAAGCTCCACGGCCAGCGCCAAGTCGTCCTTCTTGTAGCGTCCCGGCTCTCGGGAGCCCAGCACGAGGACGCCGAGCGACTCTCCTCGGGCGAGAAGCGGTACGAGCATCAGCGAGCGAGAGCCGATCCGCTCCAGCAGCTCGCGCTCGGCTCCGAGCCGGGCGAGCTGCTCGTAGAAGTCGGTCGAGACGTTGGTGAAGAGGATCGGCTCCGCGTGCCGAAAGACAACCGCTCACGGAAGCAGGCGAATCCGATCTGAGCGAATACGAGTGCGGCAGCGCCTCGAGCAACGGCTCGAGCTCGGGATCCGCGTGGGCGAAAGCCACACGTTCGAGGCTCTCGCCGTCCACCAGGAAGATGCTGACCGAGTCGGCGAGCCTCGGGACGACGACCTGGGTGATCCGGGCGAAGACCGCGTCGGCATCCAGGGACGAGGCGAAGAGCTCGCCGGATTCCGCGAGCAGGCGGAGCCGGTCGTCGGCGCGGCGCTGGCGGGTGATGTCCATGATCACCGCACCGACACCGGTGATCTCGCCGTCGGCCGCGCGCACCGGGTAGTAGCTCGAGAGCCAGTGGCGTCGCGCTCCGGGCCGGAGCCCAGCATCGTCGGTCGACTCGTTGTGGATCACGGGAGCGCCGGTCGTCAGCACCTTTCTGTAGAGCGGCTCGAGGCCGGGGGCGAGCTCCGGCTTCACGTCCGCGAGCGACTTGCCGACGTGCTCGCCCACGGGGAGCCCGTTGATCTCGGCGAGCGCATCGTTGACGCGCACGAAGCGGAGATCTCGATCCCAGAAGCCGATCCCCACGGGCGCCGAGAGCAGCAGCGTGTCGAGGAGAGCGTAGGAGGACTGGACGGCGGCGTAGAGCCGCGCGTTCTCCACCGCGAGCGCGATCCGGTTCGCCACCTCGGCGGCGAAGAGGGCATCGTCGGGCCTGTACCGGCGCCCCGACTCGCCGGTTCCGAGCGAGAGCGTGCCGAGCATGCCGCCGCGGGCAAGCAACGGCACGACGACGTAGGACATCGGCTCGAGGCCGCGGTAGAGCCGGAGGTGCCGCTCGTCGAGCGAGGCCGCGCCCAAGACGCGCTCGTCCACCCGCTCGATCAGCAGCGGCGTACCGCTCGCGAGCACCCGCGAGGCGGGATGATCCGGATTCCCGTCGGGCGGATAGAGCCGGCGGAGCTCCCGGAGCAACTCCTCCTTCGCCGGCTCGGTGTGGCGGAGAGCCGCTTGGCGGAGCGGCCGCCCCTCCTCGACGAGGTCGATGATGCAGTAGTCGGCGACCGCCGGGACGAGCGCGCCGCCGAGTTGCGCCAGCGTCACCTCCAGGTCGAGCGTCGAGGCGAGAAGCGTGCCGGTCTCCGCGAGGAAGCGCACGCGCTCGCTCGTCCGCCTCCGCTCGAGCTCGGCTGCGAGATGGCTCGCGACGGTCTGCGCGACCTGGAGCTCGTCCGCGGCGAACTCGTGCGCAGCCGGATACGCGACCGTGAACGCGCCACGCAGCTCCCCCGCGTGAACGAGCGGGACGAACGCGAGCGCCTCGATGCCCTCTCGTTCGAAGGTCGCTGAGAGCTGCCGCAGCTCGGTGTCCTGCCCGACCCGAGGAACGAGGATCACCTGTGGATCCTGCTTTCCAACTCGCCAGGGCCGGTGGCTCTCCAGCGCCTCGCGGTACTCGTGGGTGAGCCCGCGCCAGGCCCGGAAGCGCAGCGAGCCGGCGGCGTCCACGAGCTGGAGCGAGACCCGCTCGACTCCGAGGCCCTCGACGAGGGCGCCGACTCCGGCGGCGGCGATCGCGTCGAGCGACTCGGCCCGGGCGACGGTCTCGGCCATGCGGTAGACGGCTTCGAGCCGGCGCAACTCGTCTGCGGCTCCGCCCCCACCGAGGTGCCAGGTAGAACGCTCCTCGCCTTGCCGAACCGACACGTCTCTACGACCCCTTGGGCGGTTGCTCGGGATCGTACCGGCGGTTCGGGACCGCCAGCCGTGGGCGGGCGAGCGGGACGGCGCCCGCTCGCCCGCCTGCCTGCCTAGCGCTTCGTCCCGACGGTGAGGAGGTACTCCTTCTCGAAGCGTGCCTCCTCCGGCGTTCCGAGATTCCATTCGTCGCAGAACGCGTCGAGCGCCTCGTCGAACTCGTCCGCCCGTCCCTCGCGCTCGGCGTTCGCCCGCGCGGCGATCGTCGGCCCGTAGTAGGCCCTGAAGTGGTCCCCGTAGTCGCGCGGCTGTGCGAACGCGGTGATCTCGAGCACGCCCCGCTCGACGCTCCGTAGCTCGACGCGGTCGCCGAGGAGCTCGCGGAGATGGTCTTCGCCGCCCCAGAGGGGCGGGGCCTGGGCACCGGGCGGAGGGGGCGGCGCGAACGGCTTCATGGTGCGGAAGAGGGCTCCGAGCATGCCGTCCGGCGTCCAGCTCAGAAGGCCGATCGTCCCACCGGGACGACAGACGCGCACGAGCTCGTCGGCGGCCTCCTGGTGGTGCGGGGCGAACATGACGCCGATCGCCGACATGACGACGTCGTACGAATCGTCCTCGAACGGCAAGTGCTCGGCGTCCGCCTCGATCCATTCGAGCTCGAGACCCTCGGCCTCCGCGCGCTCCCGGCCGGTCTCGAGCAGCCTCGGAGTCAGGTCGCTGGCCGTGACGGCGGCGCCTCGGCGAGCAGCCGGAAGCGACGCGTTGCCGGTGCCGGCCGCGACGTCGAGCACGCGTGTGCCCGGCTCGATCCCACACGCATCGACGAGCCGCTCGCCGATGGGCAGGAGAAACGTGTCGACCATCAACGGGTAGTCACCCGAGCCCCACATCGCCCGGTGGCGTGTCTTGAGCTCAGAATCGACGACTTGCACGCTCATGTCTCCTCCTCTACGTCGTTTCGGCAACCCTGCCGGAGCGCCGGACGACGCACATCGGGAGAACTCCCTATCTGCTCCCCATCTCGAGGACGCTCAGCGCTCGGTGCGGGCAGCGACGGCTGCCGCCTCCGCGCGGTTCCGGACGCCGAGCTTGGCGAGGATGTGACTGACGTGGTGGCCCGCGGTCTTCTCGCTGATGAAGAGCGTCGTCGCGATCTGCGCGTTGGACATTCCGCTTCCGAGCAACCCGAGAACCTCGGCCTCGCGGGCGGTCAGCTCCCCGCTCGACCGTGGTCCTGCCCCCGGCGCCGCTCCGAGCTCACGCAGGATCGCGGCGGCAGCGTCCCGTCCGCGGGAGGCGCCGAGCTCGAGGAAGGTCTCGAAGGCGGCGCGCGCCTCCTCGCGCGCGACATCGGGCGCCTCGGACGCGAGTGACCGCGCGAGCTCGGCGCGTGCCTCTGCGATCTCGTAGGGCATCCCGAGACGCCCGAACCCGGTGAGCGCCCGCCGTGCGGCCTCGCCGGCCGCGTCGAAGCGCCCGTCGGCGACGTCGACGCGAGCGGCCGCCAGCTCTGCGCGTGCGGCGACGATCGCGATGCCCGAGCTCTTCGCGAGCTCGTCGAGCGCCAGGGCCGCGGCCTCCGCCGAGGCCTGCTCTCCAGCGGCGAGGCGTGCGTCGACGAGGAGAGCGAGCAGCTGGGCGGTCTGCAGCGCATCTCCCTCTGCCGCGAGCAACCCGCGCTCGAGGAGCGCAGCCGCGATCTGCGGCTTTCCCTGGGCGACGCGGAGGTGGGCGAGCGCGCGCAACGACTCGGGATGCTCCTCGCGGCCGACGAGGAGCTGCTCGGCCTCCTGCAAGCGACCCTGGCGGACACGGAGCTCCGCCAGCGCCGCCAGGGTCGGCGCTCCCAGCTCGGGGACGTAGCGCGCATGGGCATCGAGAGCGCTCTGCAGCGCGCGTTCCGCTTCGTCCCAGCGGCCCTTCGCGAGCAGCACGTCGGCATGGATCGTCCGACACGACCCGTAGAGCGGCGTCGCATCGCGGTCGCGCGCGAACTCGTCGACGAGCTCGCACCATTCCGCGGCACGCTCCCAGTCGCCTGCGCTCGTGCAGGCGGCGATGAGGTTGCAGTACGCCTCGGCGAGCGTGTGGACGTTCCGAACCCGGCCGGCCGAGGCCGCGGCCATCGCCTCCTCGAGCAGCCTCATGCCCTGCTCCCTCCGTCCTGCGCTGATCTCGGCGCGCCCCAGCAGGCTGACCGCGAACACCTCGAGGTCTCCGGCTCCGGTGTCCCTCGCGATCGCCAGGGCTCTGCGGGCGTGCTCGATCCGTTCTTCGAGGTTCTCGGCATGTCGGGCGCGCTCGACCGCGACCCAGCCCTGGCCGGGGCACGTGCCGGTGCCCTCGACGACGCGCTCCGCGCGCGCCAGCCAACCCCGCGCGGCGGACGCACGGCCGCCGATCAGATGCTGGTGCGATACCCAGACCGCGAGCCGGGCAGCGTCGTCACAGCGGCCGTCGCGCGCGTACCCCTCGACAGCCTGCTCGCGGGCGGCGATGGCGTCCCGGACGCCACCCAGAAACCACAGAGCGAGACCGAGGCCGTCGCGCGCGTCGGGCGTCTCCTCGTCGGCGAGCGCGGCCTCGAAGGCGGTCCGGGCCTCTTCCCAGTGCGCCGCCTCGAGCGCCTGCCGGCCCTCGTCCAGTCGGTCGCCGAGCGTCACGTCCATCGACGACGAAGTGTACGAGGGTCGCGCGGCGATCGACTCCAGACGGAGGGCGGAGATGTTGCCGGTTCCTTCCGTACCTCCGCTTGCAGCGTGCAGGGGAGGTGTCTAGATGCCTGCGCCCTCGTTGCCAGGGCGCCGTGGCTGCGGGAACTCGATTCCCTCCGCTTCCAGCGTGTCGTCGATCTCGTCCTCCGAAACTGAGACCGACACCGTTCGGTCAGCGTACGTCCGGAAGATCGGGTGGCCCTCGCTGTCGAGCTCGGCAATCTCGACGACCGCGCCTGTCTCGTCTCGATACACGACCGCCCGCACCCCGCCCGAGGGCGTCGGGTCTCCGACAGCTTCCTCCGGACCGTCCGCCGCCCCGGTGTCGTCAGACACCGAATACCGCCGCCATCGCCTTCAAGTGGGCCGTGAAGGGATCGAACCTTCGACCTTGGGATTAAGAGTCCCCTGCTCTACCAGCTGAGCTAACGGCCCGAACGGCTGACTAGTGTAGCCACGCATGAAGGTGCTGACCGTCGTCGGGAACCGGCCGCAGTTCATCAAGGCCGCGCCGCTCTCGCTCGCTCTCCGGGAGGCGGGAATCGAGGAGGTCTCGCTGCATACCGGGCAGCACTACGACCGGGGCATGTCGGCCGTCTTCTACGACGAGCTCGGGCTGGCCGAGCCGCTCTACCCGCTCGACCTGCGCTCGGCCGACGCGGCGCTGATGCGGCCGGAGATCCTCGCGCCGCTCGAGCGCGAGCGACCCTACTGGGTGCTCGTCTTCGGGGACACGAACTCGACGCTGGCCGGGGCACTCGCCGGGGTGGAGGCCGGGATTCCGGTCGCCCACGTCGAGGCGGGGCTGCGCAGCGGCGACCTCGCGATGCCGGAGGAGCGAAATCGGATCGAGGTCGACCGGATCTCGGCGCTCCTGCTCTGTCCCGACGAGCGATCGAGGGAGACACTGGCGGCCGAGGGGGTGCCCGGCGAAGCGGCGGTCGTCGGCGACGTGATGGCCGACGCGGCACGGCTCTTCGCCCCGCTCGCACGAGCGCGCGTGACGATCGACCGGGAGCCCGGGAGCTACCTGCTCGCGACGGTGCACCGAGAGGCGAACGTGTCGGAGCCCCGACTCGGCCGGATCGTCGAGGGGTTGAATCGCCTCACCGAGCCGATTGTCTTCCCCCTGCATCCTCGGACGCGCGCGGCGCTCGCGAGCGCTGGGCTCGAGCTTGCAGCTCATGTCGAGGTCCTCGAGCCGCTCGGCTACCTGGAGCTCGCCGCCCTGGCCTCGCAGGCGCGCGTGATCCTCACGGACTCCGGCGGGCTCCAGAAGGAGGCGTACTGGTACGGACTCCCGTGCGTGACGCTCCGCCCCTCGACGGAGTGGGTGGACACGGTCGCGACGGGCGCGAACGTGCTCGTGGACGACGATCCCGACCGGCTCGTCGAAGCCGTGCGCAACGCCCGTCTGCCCGACGACCTGCCCGAGCTCTACGGCGACGGCCACGCCTCGGAACGGGTCGCGCAGAGCCCTGCTGGATAGGATCGGCGCCCGTGACTGACGTCGCCATCGTCGGAGCCGGCTACGTCGGCGTCCCGCTCGCCCAGGTCTTCGCGGAGGCCGGACGCTCCGTCCTCCTCCTGGATGTCGATGCCGATCGAGTCGCGCTCCTGAACCGCGGCGAGAGCTACATCGAGGACGTGCCCTCGGCGACGCTGAAGCGGCTCGTCGACGAGCACGCGCTGCGCGCCTCGACCGACTTCGACGAGCTGCGCGACTGCGACGCGATCCTGATCGCGCTCCCGACGCCGCTCTCGAAGCAGCGCGAGCCCGACCTCTCGATCGTGCTCGGCGCGAGCCGCGAGATCGGCCGGCGCCTGCGCCAGGGGCATCTCGTCGTGCTCGAGTCGACGACCTATCCCGGGACGACCCGCGAGCAGGTGCTGCCGATCCTGGAGGAGGAGAGCGGCCTCGTGGCCGGCGAGGACTTCCATGTCGCGTTCTCGCCCGAGCGGATCGACCCGGGGCGCACCGATTGGACGACCAGGACCGTGCCGAAGGTCGTCGGCGGGATCAACGCAGCGTCGACCGAGGCGGCGGCGGAGCTCTACGGCAGCGCGATCGACAACATCCATCGCGTCTCCACGCCCGAGGCGGCGGAGCTGACGAAGCTGCTCGAGAACATCTTCCGCTCGGTCAACATCGCGCTCGTCAACGAGCTCGCGATGCTCTGCGACCGGATGGGGATCGACGTCTGGGAGGTCGTGGACGCGGCCGCGACGAAGCCGTTCGGCTTCATGCGCTTCGAGCCCGGGCCGGGGCTCGGCGGCCACTGCATCCCGATCGACCCCTTCTACCTCACCTGGAAGGCGCGGGAGTACGACTTCACGACCCGCTTCATCGAGCTGGCCGGCGAGGTCAACCAGAACATGCCCTACTACTGCCGCTCCGTCGTCTCGCAGGCGCTGAACCACGGCGCGGGAAAGTCGCTCGCGAGCTCGAAGGTGCTGATGCTCGGCGTCGCCTACAAGGCGAACATCGGCGACATGCGCGAGTCCCCGGCGCTGAAGCTGATCGCGCTGCTCCAGAACGCGGGCGCCGACGTCTCCTACCACGACCCGCACGTGGCCGAGGTCGAAGAGCACGGGCTCTCCCTCCGCTCGGTGGAGCTCGACCCTGCGGCCTACGACGCCGTCGTGATCGTCACGGCCCACTCGGGGATCGACTACGAGGCCCTCGTTCGCGACGCGCAGCTCGTGATCGACTTCCGCAACGCCACCGGCCGGAACGGGATCACGAACGGCGACAAGATCTGGAAGCTCTAGGCGATGGCCAAAGTCGGCCAGGCCGGACTCGGTTACTGGGGGAAGAACCTCGTCCGCAACTTCGACGACCTCGCGGAGCTGACCTGGCTCTGCGATCCCTCGGAGGAGCTCCGGACGGAGTTCGGGGAGCGTCATCCGAACGCTCGGATCACCGGCGAGTTCGGCGAGCTGCTCGCCGATCCCGAGCTCGACGCGGTGGTGATCGCGACGCCGGTGCCGACGCACTACGCGCTCGCGAAGCAGGCGCTCGAGGCCGGCAAGCACGTCTTCGTCGAGAAGCCGCCGGCGATGAAGGGCGCCGAGATGGAGGAGCTCGTCGCGCTGGCCGCGGACCGCGACCTCGTCCTCATGCCCGGGCACCTGCTCCTCTACCACCCCGGAGTCCGCAAGCTGAAGGAGCTCGTCGACTCGGGTGACCTGGGCGAGATCCTCTGTGTCTACTCGAACCGCCAGAACCTGGGGATCATCCGCCGGGACGAGAACGCGCTCTGGTCGCTCGGGGTCCACGACCTCTCGGTGATCCTCTACCTCGTCGGCGAGGAGCCGGAGACGGTCGTCGCGAACGGGAACGCGTTCCTGAACCCGGGCGTCGAGGACGTCGTCTTCTGCTACCTCCGCTTTCCGAGCGGGAAGATCGCGCACATGCACCTCTCCTGGCTCGACCCGCACAAGATGCGCAAGCTGACCGTGGTCGGGAACGAGAAGATGGCCGTCTTCGACGACATGGAGCTCGAGCGCAAGGTGACGATCTACGAGAAGGCGCCGTGGGAGCCGGCGGGGACCTACGGCGAGTGGCGAACGCGCACCGGCGACATCTTCAGCCCGAAGATCCCGAACGACGAGCCGCTGCGGCTCGAGTGCGAGCACTTCCTGCGCCTCGTCGAGCGAGGCCCCGGCGGGCACGAGGAGGCGCAGGACGGGCTCACCGTCGTGCGCGCGCTCGACCGGTTGACCGAGTCGCTGCGTGGCTGACGATCCACCCGACCGCGACCGTGTATCCGGGCACGGTGCTCGGCGACGGGGTCAAGGTGCTCGAGAACGCAGTCGTGGGCAAGCAGCCGACGCTCTCGCCGCGCTCGACCGCGAAGCGCGAGCCGCTCCCGCCCACGACGCTCGGCGACGGCACGATCGTCTCGACCGGCGCGATCGTCTTCGCCGGGACGACGATCGGGGCGCGCGTGATCCTCGGCGACCAGTCGTGCATCCGCGAGCGAGTGGAGATCGGCGACGACGTGGTCGTCGGCCGCGGCTCGCTCGTCGAGAACGACACGACGATCGGGGCGCTGACGAAGATCCAGGCCGACGCCTACATCACCGCCTACTCGACGCTCGAGGACAACGTCTTCGTCGCGCCGTGCGTCGTGACGACGAACGACAACTGGATGGGCCGGACCGAGGCGCGGTTCGGGAACATCAAGGGGCCGACGATCAGGCGAGGCGCACGGATCGGCGGCGGCGCGATCCTCTGCCCGGGGATCGAGATCGGCGAGGAGGCGTTCGTCGGCGCCGGCGCCGTCGTGACGAAGGACGTGGCGCCGCGCACGCTCGTCGTCGGCAGCCCCGCCCGGGTGCTCCGCGAGGTTCCCGGACGAGGAGCTGCTCGAGAACCAGCTCTAGGCCTTGACGATCGTCAGCTTGTAGCGGCCGCTTCCGCGCGAGCCCAGCTTCACCTGGACGTAGTAGGTGCCGGTCGCTGGAGCGCGGTACTGGAGGAACTCGCGCGCGCCAGGGCGGGCGGACTGGGTCGCAACACGGCGCTGGGAGGCGAGATCGTCGAGGCTCCGCGCGCCGGGACGCCAGACGATCAGGTTCGTGTCGGTGCCGGGAGGCCCGCGGACGCTCGCGTAGAACGGCTGTCCGCGCCGGAGCCTGATCGCGTAGACGTCGTTCTGGTCGTCCCAGTAGTCGAGCGTCGCCTCCAGCCTCTGGATCGTCCCCCAGACAGGAGCGGCCTTCGCGCCCAGGTCGTCGTTCGGCTCGCGTGCGTCGGGGGGCGGCACCGAGCCGGCGTCGAGCGCGCGGAGCGCGGCGTTGACGTCGAGCCTGCCCCAGCCGGTCAGCGCGTCGCGGCGGAAGCCGCAGGCGCGACAGCCGGTGGCCGCGTTCACGTCGGCAGCGGTTCCGGTCAGGAGCGCGGACACCTGCTCGGGGCGCAGCGCCGGCCTGAGCGCGATCAACGAGGCGGCGGCGGCGCTGACCTGCGGAGCGGCGAACGACGTCCCTTCGGCCTGGCGGTAACCCTCCGGGCCGCAGCTCGAGTAGCCCTGGTCGAAGCACTCCTTGAACGGCGCGGTCAGGGCGCGGGGAAAAGTGGAGAGCAGCCCCTGTCCCGGGGCCGCGAGGTCGTTGAAGATCCGGTCCCGGTTCGAGAACGCGGGCGACGAGCCGTTGCGTGCGAGCGCGCTGACCCCGACGACGTGCGGGAGCGCGGCGGGATAGCTCGCGAACGGCCACGGCTGCGCGGGCGCCGCGTCGCTGTTCCCGACCGCCGCCACGACCAGGACTCCCGCGCGGGTCGCGTGGGCGAGCGCGGCTTCCTCGAGCGGCGAGTAGGTGTCGCGACTCGCGTCCCGCGGGTCCCGGACGCCGCCGAGGCTCATGTTGAGCACCCGGGCTCCGTTCTGCACCGCCCAGCGGATCGCGCGCGCCTCGGCCTCGATGTCGATCGAGCCGTCGTCCGCGACGACCTTCGCGATCAGGAGCTCGGCCGACGGCGCCATCCCGGCGATGCCCTCCGCGTTGTCGATCGTGGCGGCGATCACACCGGCCACGAACGTGCCGTGGCCAGTCGTGTCCTCGCGGACCGAGGTGCCGACGAAGCTCTTCGCCTCGATGATCCGATCCTTCAGCTCGGGATGGCCGGCGTCGACCCCGGAGTCGATCACCGCGACCCGGACGGGTGGCAGCAGCGGCAGCTCGGGCCAGAAGTCGAAGGCTCGATTCGCGGCCAGGTGCCACTGCCCGAGTGCGAGCGGGTCGTTCGGCTGGAACGCCGGCCGCCGCGTGCCGAGCCGCTCGACGTACGTTGCCCCGGGGAGGGAGCGGAGCCGCGGAGCGGCGAAGCGCTCGACGACGACCGCGGGCAGCGGCGCGAGACTCTCCGCACCGGGACCGAGCGCGCGGCGAAGCTCGGGGATCGCGGCGGTCGTGGCGACGCCGACCGCGTAGCGTGCGCCCGAGGCCTGCCCCGGCGATGCTGCGAGCGCGACTCCTGCGACCACGACCGGCACGAGAAGCGCGAGAGCGCGCTGGACGCCGCTCATTCGAGCCGGAGCTCGGGGCTCAACCCCTCGGCGAACCCACCAGAGGGCGCCACGCGAGCCCGGTACGTGCCGGGCAAGAGGGCGCCGAGCTCGGCCTGAAAGGCGCCGGCGGCGTCGAGCACGGCGTCCTCGACCGTGACCCACCTCGCGCCCTCGAGCAGCTGCACCTGCACAGTGCCGGGCCGGACGGGAAGCACGGTTCCACCGATGCCGCCCTCCTGCCGCGACGCCTTGACGAGCGGCGCGACCGGCACCGCGAGCACCGGCCCGGCGACGGCTCCCGCGGAGAGCCTGAAGCTCGCCGGGGCGAGCAGGCGCGCCTTGAAGGCGAGCGCTCCGGCTCCGGTCCGCGCGGCCACCTGGGTCCACACGCCGTTCACCCGTTGGGCGAGGACGGCATCCTTGACGCCCGTGGCGGTGGCCCGAAGCGTGACGTTGCGGCCATAGGTGAGCGCCCCGGCCGGGCGGGTGAGGGAGAGCGACGCGAGCGAGGTGATCCACGTCGACCGAAGCCCGAGACTGCTCCGGAAGACCCCGGCGCTCACGCTCTTCGGGCCCGCGGGCGTGGAAACGACGGCGCTGCGTACCCTCCCTGATCCGCTCCGGACGAGCTGCAACCCGAGCACCGGGCCTGCGATCCCGAGGCCCTTCCGGATCGTCGCGTCCGTGAGCGGCGTCGGCCCCCATCGGTTGACGGGAGAGAGGGCGCTGTGGGGGTCGTCGGCGGCAACGAGGTACGGGACGACCGATCCGAAGGCCTCGGCCGCGGAGACCGTACGGCCGCCGGAGGTGGAGTGGAAGAGCGCGTCGACGAGCTTCCCTTCGTAGAGGAGCACGCGCCCGGCCGTCGCCCTGATCGCCGCGGTGGCGCGCGCGTCCTCGCCGAGGATGCCGCCGTAGACCTGGCTGCGCGTGTCCGAGTGGAGGTCGAAGGTCTTACCCGCGAGCCGGTGCGCGAGCGCGTACGAGCGGGCGGCGACGGCCTGTGCCTTGAGCGCCTCCGCCGGCCAGGCCGCCGGCATCTCGCGCGGAACGACGCCGGCGAGGTAGTCCTCGAGCCCGACGACGTTGATCGCGCTCAGGTTCTTCCCGGAGACGGCGACCTCGAGGCGGCCGCGATACGCCGCCGCGCTCGCCGTCGGGCCGGCGCCCCCGAGCTCGAGCGGCGCGCGGCCCGGCAGGAAGACGATCGGGCCTGCGAGCGGCGTCGGTGCGCCGTTCAGCGTCAGCTCGAGCTTCGGGCCGAGCTCGACCGTGCCGGCCGGGAGCGGGGAGGTCTTGCCGAAGACGTCCCGGACACGGAACGGCGCCTTCGAGGAGACTGTCAGCCGAGGCTTCGCCTCCGCGAGCAGCACGCGCACCTGCGCGACGGGCGCCGGGCCGAGCGTCGTGCCCGCGTAGAAGTGGCTCAGGATCTGGTCGTGCGTCCAGCCCTCGTTCGCGAAGCCGAGCGCGCCGTACTGGCTCATCCCGACGCCATGACCCCAGCCGCGGCCGCTCAGGAGGAAGGTCGTCGCGGTCACGGGCGCCGGCGCGGGTGCCAGTGGTGGCGCAGGCGCGCGGACGCCTGCCCCCACCGGGCCGGTGAGGACGAGGGCTAGTCCGAGCAGTGAGAGAAACGCGCGAAGCAGGGTCACACCTCCGGCGCTGAGGCTAGCGGAGGGTCCTCGGGCACTTGAGCTTCTTTACCGAACCTTCAAGTCGGCACGGCCTTTCCAGGCGTTTTCGCGCCAGGCCGCGGGGGCAACCAGAACCGATGGGCGAGCTCCTGCCACCGCGCTATCGACAGCCCGAGCTGGTCGCCCGCGGCGGGATGGGCGAGATCTACCGGGCCGAGGACGGGGTGCTCGGCCGGGTCGTCGCGGTCAAGCTGCTCGCCGAGCGCTTCGCCGACGACGACGGGATCCGGCGGCGCTTCACCCACGAGGCGCTCGCCGCCGCTCGGCTCTCGAACGCCCCGAACACGGTCACGATCTTCGACGTCGGCGAGCACGAGGGCAGGCCGTACATCGTGATGGAGTATCTGCCCGGGGGGTCGCTGGCGGACCGCCTCGCGGCCGAGGGCGCCCAGCCGCCCGGGCGAGCGCTCGAGTGGCTGCGGCAGACGGCGGCCGCCCTCGACGCGGCGCACGCCGCCGGGATCGTCCACCGGGACGTCAAGCCCGCGAATCTGCTGCTCGACGACGAGGGCGACGTGCGCGTCGCCGACTTCGGGATCGCGATCGCGGTCGGCCTCGACTCGTTCACCGCGGCCGGCACGGTGCTCGGCACGGCCGGCTACCTCGCTCCCGAGCAGGCCCAGGGTGCGCAGGCGACCTCCGCGAGCGACCGCTACGCCCTTGCGGTGGTGGCCTTCGAGCTGCTCACCGGCTCGCGCCCGTTCGGGATGGACTCGCCCACGGCCGAGGCCGCGGCGCATGTCCACGGCTCGATTCCGAGGGCGTCCGAGCGCAACCCGCAGCTCCCGCTTCAGGTCGACGCCGTCCTCGCGCAGGGCCTCGCGAAGGAGCCCGACCAGCGCTTCGCAGCCTGCGCCGATCTCGTCCACGCCCTGCAAGACGCGCTCGAGACGGCGGCCGGGCGCACGGCCGTCAGTGCCGTGCCGGCGTTCCGCCGCGCGCGGAGCAGGGGCCGGATCCCGCTCCTCGCCGCGGGCATCGCGGCACTCGTTCTCGCGGGCCTCGGCCTCGCCGCGGTGCTGGACACCGACGACCCGACGAAGAGCGCGGCCGAGTCGACGGCTCAGACCGAGCAGGAGTCCGTGCCGCCCGAGACCGTGCCGCCCGAGACCGTGAAGGAGACCGTGACACTCGCGGGCACGACGGTCGTGGAGACCGTGACCACGGTCGCCGAGCCGGAGCCAGAGCCCACCACGACCGAGCCAACAGCACCGACGACCCAGCCCGCGCCGACCGTCCCCACAGGCAGCGCCGCGTCGCTGAACGACCGGGGCTACGCCCTGATGCGCGCCGGTGACTACGCGAGCGCCCTGCCGCTCCTCGAGCAGTCGGTCTCGGGCCTGGCGGGGGCCGGCAGCCTCACCGAGGCGTACGCGAGCTACAACCTCGCCTACACCCGCTTCGCGCTCGGCAATTGCGAGGGCGTGCTCGCTCTGCTCGATCGCTCCGAGGCCGTCCAAGGCGAGCGGAGCGAGATCACCCGGCTCCGCCGCGAGGCAGCGCAAAGTTGCGAGGAAGACGAGGACTAGCCGGCGAGGCGGGCCGCGTACTGCTTGTCGTAGTACTCGCGGAAGCCGCCCGAGCGCTTGATCGGCTCCCACCAGTCGCGGTGCTCGCGGTACCACTCCGCGGTCAGCGGGAAGCCGTCCGCGAGGCGCGTCTGCGGCTCCCAGCCGAGCTGCTCGCGGATCTTGGCCGTATCGAGCGAGTAGCGCCGGTCGTGGCCGGGCCGGTCCTCGACGCGGCGGACGAGGCTCGCGTCGGCGCCGGTGTGGGCGAGCACGAGGTCGGTGATCTCGCGATTCGTCGCCTCTTCGCCGCCACCGATGTTGTAGACCTCGCCGGCGCTCCCCCGCCGCAGCGCCAGCTCGATCCCGGCGCAGTGATCCTCGACGAAGAGCCAGTCGCGGATCTGGCCGCCGTCCCCGTACATCGGCAGCGGCTCGCCGTCGAGCGCGTTCGTGAGGAAGAGCGGGAGCAGCTTCTCCGGATACTGGTTCGGGCCGTAGGTGTTCGAGCCGCGCGTGATCAGCGCGTCGACGCCGTATGTCCGGTGGTGGGCGAGCACCTGCAGGTCGCCGCCTGCCTTGCCGGCCGAATAGGGGCTCGAAGGGGCGAGCGGGTCCGACTCGGTCGAGGACGGCGCGCCCGGGGGGACGTCGCCGTAGACCTCGTCGGTCGAGACGTGCACCAGGCGCACCCCGGTCGCGCGGGCGTGCTCGAGCAGGACGTAGGCGCCGATCACGTTCGTCTGGATCACGTCCACCGAGCCGAGGATCGAGCGGTCGACGTGCGTCTCGGCCGCGAAGTTGACGATCGCGTCGCAGCCGTCCGCCGCGGCCGCGACGGCGTCCGGAGCGCAGATGTCGCCGACGACGAGCTCGACGTCCGAGCCCAGGTTGCCCGGGTTCCCGGAGTAGGTCAGCTTGTCGAGCACGCGAACGTCCTCGCCGGCTGCGAGGAGGCGCTTGGCGAAGTGGGAGCCGATGAACCCGGCCCCACCGGTGACGAGCACGCGCATGGGCCGCAGCGTAGCGTCCGCGAGAAGATGCGAATCCGGCACAGACGCGTCACACCCCCGTTGCACCTCGGCCGTTAGCGTTCCGAGTGGGGGCCTCGCTCCCCCGTAGGGGGCTCGTGGACCAGGACGGCTCGTGGCTCGGGACGGCACCTCGGACGCAGGCCGGCGGAGCTAGTCGCAGACGAGCAGCTTCGCATCCAGCAGCCTCGCGAGCCCACGGCCGCCGTTTCGCATCACGTGGTCGTGACTCCAGTGGAACACGGGCCTCCCGAGCGGCGCGATCGCGTTCATCCAGGGGATCGTCGTCTCGACGTCCCACTCGTAGGTGACCGCCGTCCCGTTTCCCGACCACAACCGCCAGCGGCCCGTGCCGCGGAGGCCGCCGTCGGCCTCGCCCTCGAGTAGGTGCGGCCGCTCGACCCGCGTCGTGCGCATCCGGAACTCGATGTCGTACGGAAGCCGGCTGCGCCAGACGTAGCGGTGGATCGAGCCGACGCCGTCACCGTCGCGTCGCTCTCGCCGGGCCCGTCGTCGATTCGCTCGGCCACCTTGACTCCCGGCCACCACTCGGGCCAGCGCTCGGTCGCGTGGAGCGCCTCCCAGACGTCGTCGATCGGAGCGGCCAGCGCCCACGTCGTCAGGAAGGAGTAGCGGGCCAGGCTCGACCTCCTACGCGAGCCGGGCGAGGCATTCGCGAAGCCCGTCGCGCCAGTGCGGCAGCGTCGGCGCCCCCTTCTCGCTCCGCAGCACCGAGTAGCCGGGACGCGCCGCCGGCCGGCCGAGCTCGGCGGTGGCGATCGGCCGGACGCGGCAGTCCAGCCCGGCCTCCTCGAAGATCGCGGCCGCGAGCTCGGCCCAGGTGCAGTCGCCCTCGGCGGCGACGTGCCAGATCCCAGGCGGCCGCTCGAGCAGCTCCCGCGTGGCAGAGGCGAGATGCGCGACGAACGTCGGAGAGCCGCGCTGGTCGTCGACGACCGCGACCTCGTCGCGCTCGGCGCCCAGCCGGAGCATCGTGCGCACGAAGTTGTGCCCGGTCGGGCCGAAGAGCCACGAGCTGCGGACGATCCACGAGCCCTCGCCGGCCACCGCCTCGCCGTGGAGCTTCGAGCGGCCGTAGGCCGAGACCGGGTTCGGGCTGTCCGACTCCACGTACGGCTCCCGCTTGCGACCGTCGAACACGTAGTCCGACGAGTAGTAGACGAGCGGCGCGCCCAGAGCGGCGACGTTCGCCGTCCCGCCGACGTTGACGGCGGCGGCGCCCTGCGGGTCGTCCTCGGCGCCGTCGACGTCGGTCCACGCCGCGGCGTGCAGGACGACGTCCGCCGGTGGGAGGAGCTCGGGTGCCGGCAACGCGACGTCCCATTCGGCGCGCGTCAGCGCCAGCGCCTCCGGGAACTCCTCGACGAGCGCGCGCCCGAGCTGCCCACCCGCACCGGTGATCAGCAAGCGGCCCAGCTCAACAGGCTGCCCCCGCTCAACAGGCTGCAGAGTCTCGCGGCGAGAGGATCGGCGTCTCGGTGCTCCACAGGTGCTTCACCCGCGGATCGGCCCAGCAGAGCCCGTGCTCGTCGGGGTCGGCCGGGTCGTACTCCTCCGTGACGTGGTAGCAGAAGAGGAGATCCGTGAGCGCCTCGAAGCCGTGCGCATGCCGGCCGGGGATGTAGATCGCGACCTGGTTGTCGTCGCCGATGTCCTCGGTGAAGGTCTCGCCGGTCGTCCGGTCGAGGACGACGACCCGCGCCGTTCCCTGGAGGCACGCGAAGAGGTCGTCCTGCCCGCGCTCGTGGTAGTGGAGCCCGCGGAGCACGCCGCGGCGCGAGAACGAGACGTTCGTCTGCCTGGTCGGCCGGGGCAGGATGCTCTCGCGCCGCAGCTCGACGAACCAGCCGCGCTCGTCCTCGAACCGCCGCAGCGGAACCCTCTGGATGCCCTCGATCACGTGACCTTGTTCACACCCGTGCGGGCGATCAGCGCGCCGATCTCCGGCAGCGACTCCTGCGTTCCCGCGTCCTCCCACCAGCCCGTGACCCGATGCGACGCGAGCGCGCCGCGCTCGGCGTACCGCCGGTTCACGTCGGTGATCTCGAGCTCGCCACGCGAGGACGGTCGGAGCTCCCGGATCACGTCGAAGACGCCGCCGTCGTAGCAGTAGAGGCCGACGACCGCGTCGCTCGAGGGCGGCGTCTCGTAACGCGTATCGACGACGCCCGCCTTCTCGACGACGTCGACGACCCGGCCGTCCTCGCCGTAGACGACGACGCCGAAGCGCTCCGGGTCGGGGACGTTCTTGACGAAGACGGCCGCCCCGTCGTCGCCCTCGACGAAGGAGCGGATCGCCGCCACCTCGGCGTACTCGAAGATGTTGTCGCCGAGGCAGACGACGAGCTTGTCGGCGCCGACGAAGCTCTCGGCCATCCCGACCACCTGGGCGATCCCGCCGGGCTCGACCTGCACCTTGTACGTGAGATCCAGGTCGAAGAGCGGCTCTCTGGAGCCCCGCTGCGGCATTCGCCCGTCGCCGAGCAGGTCGATCACCTGGCCCGCGTGGCCCTGGCCGGTCACGATCAGCACGTCGTGCACGCCGGCGAGCTGGAGCAGCTGCAGCGGGTAGTAGATCATCGGCCAGCCGCCCACCGGGAGCAGATGCTTGTTGACGACGCGCGTGAGCTCGCCGAGCCGCGTCGCCTCCCCACCCGCGGCGATCAGTCCCTTCACGCTCACGGTCTCGACCTCATAGCTGCGGCGATGCTACTGCGGGACCGGCGAGAGGCGTCCGCTCGAGCAGCCAGAACGAGAGCTCGACGGCGGGCCCGATCCCGAGCGCGAAGACGAGGGTGCCGATGCCGACGGTGCCTCCGAGCGCGAAGCCGACCGCCAGGGCGAGCACCTCGACCACGGTTCGGGCAGTGCCGATCCGCAGGCGCAGCCGGTGCGAGACGACGAGCATCAGGGAGTCCCGAGGGCCCGCGCCCATGCTCGGCGCGATGTAGAAGGCCGTGCCGACGCCGAAGCACGCGAGCGCCAGCGGAAGCAGGCCGATCCGGACGGCGAGCACCTCGTCCGAGAGCGCGGAGACGCCGTCGATCGCGGTGAGCGCGATCACGAAGGTTCCGATCAGGGTTGCGTTCAGGAGCGTGCCGAGGCCGATCCGGGCACGCAGAGCCCAGGCGAGCCCGAGGACCGCTCCCGAGACGAGCAGGTTGGCGACGCCGAACGAGACGCCGAGCTGCTCCGAGAGTCCCTGGTGGAGGACGTCCCACGGCGGTAGGCCGAGCTCGGACTCGAGGAAGAGCACGATCCCGAGGGCGCAGAGGAAGAGCCCGAAGACGAGCGCGGAGAGGCGGGTCGCGAAGCCGCCGCGCAGCTCGGGGGGCGCATGCATGCCTCGAAGCTAGCGGACGCGGAGCGGCACGCCGTCCGGGCCGGCGCCGCCGGTCAGGGCTCCGTCAGCGGCCGCTCGTGGGGTGCCCGCGGCCGCCCGTCGCGCGGCGCGAGCGGCGACGGCTCGACCCGCATCAGCCGCGCAACGCCTGCGGGGAGCCACCAGTTGTAGCGGCCGAAGAGCCGCATCAGCGCCGGCACGAGCACCGCCCGGATCAGGGTGGCGTCGAGGAAGATCGCAATCGCGAGCCCGAGCCCGAACTGCTGCAGGCCGACGATCGAGCCCGCCGCGAAGCCGCAGAAGGCCGCGACCATGACGATCGCCGCCGCCGTGACGATCCGGCCGGTGCGCTCGAGCCCGTGGGCCACCGCGTCCTCGTTCGTCTCGCCCGCGTCCCAGAACTCGCGCATCCGCGTGACCAGGAAGACCTCGTAGTCCATCGAGAGGCCGAAGAGCATCGCGAAGAGGAAGATCGGGATCCACGCTTCCACCTGGTCGAGCTGGTAGAGGCCGAGGAGCTCGGCCCCGATCCCGTACTTGAAGACGATCACGATCAGGCCGTAGGTGGCGCCGATCGCGAGGAGGTTGAGGAGGACGGCCTTCAGCGGCAGGAGCAGCGACCGAAACGCGCGCATGAGCGTCAGGTAGGTGAGCAGGAGAACGGCCAGGACGAGCCAGGGAAAGGCGCCGTAAGCGCTGTCGATGAAGTCGATCCCCTGCGCAGGCCCACCGCCGGCGAGGACGGTCGCCGACGCGGGAAAGCCGGCCGCGGGGATCAGGTCGGTGCGCAGCCGGCGGGCGAAGTCCTGGGCCGCGAGGGCGCCGTATTCATGCCGGCCCGCGATCGTCACGTACGCGAAGCGGCCGCTCGCGTCGACGTAGGGAGGCGCCGGCCCGTGGTCGATCCGCGCGACTTCCGGGTCGCGCCGCACTCGCTCGACCAGGGAGCCGATCGCGCTCTGCACAGCCGGGCGGCGCACGCCGCCCGGCTCGCCCGAGTCGACGAGCACCTGGGTCGGAGCGAGCGCGCCCGGCCCGACCGCCTCGCGGAGCACGTCGAAGCCCCGGATCGACTCCGGAGACCGCGGTGTTCCCGACGCCGAGCCTGGGGTCAGCTGGAGGTCGAGCACCGGAGCTGCAGCCGCCAGGAGCGCAGTCGCCCCGATCCCGAGGTAGAGGAGCGGCCGGCGCATGATCGAGCGCGCGAGCCTCGCCCAGAGCCCCCGATCGGGGTCCTTCGTGCCCGGGAGGCGCGGCAGCGGGATACGCAGCCGCTCGCGCAGGAAGTCCGCGACCGGCAGCCGCCTCATGCCCCGACGCCCGAAGAGCGAGAGGAGCGCGGGTTGGAGGGTGACGGCCGCGAGGATCGAGAGCAGCGGGATCAGGAAGCCGCCGACGCCCATCGAGACCATGAACGGCAAGCGGCATGAAGAGGAGCAGCGACAACCCGATCGCGACCGTCACACCCGAGAAGACGACGGCCCGCCCGGCGGTCGCCATCGTCCGGACGACCGCCTCGTCCTTCGGGTCGCCCCGCTCGAGCTCCTCGCGGTAGCGGTAGACGATGAGGAGCGAGTAGTCGATCGCGATCCCGAGTCCGATCAGCTGCACGAGATTGGTGACGTAGATCGCCATCGTCATCGAGTGGGCGACGAACCAGACGATCCCGAGCGTGGCCGTGATGGTCGAGGCGGCGACGATGAACGGCATCAGAACTGCGAACGAGAGCCCGAAGACCGCGAGCAGGACCATCAGCGCGATCGGCAGGGCGATCGCCTCGCCCTTCAGGAGGTCGTCCTCGAAGATCGGATCGAGGTCCGCCTGGATCGCCGGCGTGCCGCTGACGAAGGTCTCCGTTCCGCGAGGCCGCCCGATCGCCGCGCGCACCGTCGGCGTGGCCCGCTTGGCCTCGGTCAGCTCGAGCGGCGAGCCGATCGTCCCGAAGACGACCGTCGGTCCGGCCGTCTGGAGCGGCTGCGCCCGGCCGCCCTCGACGGCTCCCGCGCCCCGCTCGAGCGCCGCCGCGAGACGCGCCCGCGTGGCGGCGTCGGCGGAGTCCTCGACCCGGAAGACGACGAGGAACGAGCCGTCGTCCCGCTGCCCGAAGCGCTGCTGGAACAGCGTCCGCACCTCGTCCGAGTCGGTTCCCGGAGTGGTGAACTCGTTCGAGAGCAGCTTGCTCAGCCCCGTGCTGAGCGCGCCTCCGGTGAGCAGGATCGCGATCCAGATCCCGACGACGAGCCAGCGATGCCGCAGCACGAGCCTCGTCCAGCGCTCCATCTACGCCTGCCCGGTCGGCGGCCTCCGGCCGGCCCTCTTCGCCGCTTTGCGCCGCTTGACGGCGGGAGCGTGCCGGACCGCGGCGTACCAGACATAGACCCCGAAGGTGAGCCCGGCCGCGAGCGCCCGCAGAACGCGTCGAATCAGCTTCATCCCGCCGAACAGTACGCGCGGGTAGGCTCCGCGGGCATGCCGCGGCGCGACATCGACCGCCTGAAGGGGGAGCTCGAGGAGATCTTCGCCGACCTCTGGGAGGTTCCACGCATCGCCGGGATGCGCCACGGCTTCCGGCCGGCCGTCGACTGCTTCCAGACGAGCGACCCGGACGAGCTGACCGTCGTCGTCGAGCTGCCCGGGGTCGATCCGGAATCGGTTCGGGTCTCCGTGGACGAGCGTTCCCTCACGATCGCCGGCCAGAGGCCGCGACCGCGCGTCGAGGGGCAGGTCTACCAGCAGATCGAGATCGAGTACGGCCCCTTCCGGCGGGTCGTGCGGCTCGAGGGCGACGTCGACGTCGCCGCCGCGAGCGCGAGCTACGAGCGCGGGCTGCTGACGATCACGCTGCCGCTGGTCGAGCGACGCCTGCGCGACCAGCCGGTCGCGATCGTCGTGCGCAGGATCGGATGAGCGACTTCGCCGCGGAGCTCGCCGCCGAGGAGGCGGCGCTCGAGCCCCCCTCGCGGCTTCCGGTCCTCCCTTTGAAGGAGACCGTCGTCTTCCCCGAGTCGATGACGCCGCTCGCGATCGGCCAGGAGCGGTCGATCAAGCTGATCGACGACGTCGTCGCGGGCGACCGGATGCTCGCGCTCCTGACCGTCCGCAGCGTCGAGGGCGAGGAACCCCCCGAGGAGCCCGGCTTCGCCGACCTCCACCAGGTCGGCACCGCCGCGATCGTGCACAAGCTGATCAAGGTTCCCGACGGCACCCTGCGGATCCTCGTCCAGGGGCTGCAGCGGGTCCGCCTCCGCGAGCCGGTCCGGGCCGAGCCGTACCTCGTCGCGGAGTTCGACGAGCTCGACGACGTCGTCCCCGGCTCGCCCGACGTGCAGGCTCTCACGCGCAACGTCCAGGCCCAGTTCGGGCGGATCATCGGGATGACGCCGTATCTGCCCGAGGAGCTGCAGCTCGCGGCGGCGAACGTCGAGGACCCGAGCGCGCTCTGCCACCTGGTCGCCTCGACGCTTCGCCTCAAGACAGGCGAGCGTCAGTCCCTGCTCGAGACCGTGGACGTGCTCGAGCGCCTGCGCGCCGTCTCGGTCATCCTCGCGCGCGAGCTCGACGTCTCGGAGCTCGGCTCGAGGATCCAGACGCAGGTCGCCTCGGAGATCGAGAAGGGGCAGCGCGAGTACTTCCTCCGCCAGCAGCTGAAGGCGATCCAGGAGGAGCTCGGCGAGGTGGACGACCACCAGGCGGAGCTGGACGAGCTGCGCGAGCAGGTCGAGGCAAAGCAGCTGCCCGAGGAGGCGCTCAAGGCCGCGAGCCGCGAGCTCGGCCGGCTCGAGAAGCTGCCGTCGGCCGCTGCCGAGTACGGCGTCATCCGCACCTACCTCGACTGGATCGTCAGCCTGCCCTGGACCGAGTCGACCCAGGACGACCTCGACCTCGACCGGGCGCGGGCGATCCTGGACGAGGATCACTTCGACCTGGACAAGGTCAAGGAGCGGATCATCGAGTACCTCGCGGTCTCGAAGCTCAAGGACGACCTCTCGGGCCCGATCCTCTGCTTCGTCGGCCCTCCGGGCGTGGGCAAGACGTCGCTCGGGCAGTCGATCGCCCGCAGCGTCGGACGCAAGTTCGCGCGGATCTCCGTCGGCGGCGTGCGCGACGAGGCCGAGATCCGCGGCCACCGGCGCACCTACATCGGCGCGATGCCCGGAACGATCATCCGAGCCATCCGCGACGCCGAGTCGCGAAACCCGGTCTTCCTGATCGACGAGATCGACAAGCTGGGCTCCGACTCCTTCCGCGGCGACCCGGCCTCGGCGCTCCTCGAGGTCCTCGACCCGCATCAGCACTCGACCTTCCGCGACCACTACCTCGACCTGCCGTTCGACCTCTCGCGGACGCTCTTCATCTGCACCGCGAACACGCTCGAGACGATCCCGGCGCCGCTGCTCGACCGGATGGACGTGATCCAGCTCTCCGGCTACACGCACGACGAGAAGCTCGGGATCGCCAAGCGCTACCTCGTCCCGAAGCAGCTGCGCGAGCACGGGCTGACGAAGTCGCGCGTCGCGCTCGGCGACAAGGCGCTCCGGCTGACGATCGCCGAGTACACGCGCGAGGCGGGCGTCCGGAACCTGGAGCGGCAGATCGCGACGCTCCTGCGCAAGGCGGCGACGCTCGTCGCCCGGGGCGAGACGTCGAAGATCAGGATCGACGAGGCCCGGGTGCGCGAGTGGCTGGGGCCGCGCCGCTTCTCGAGCGAGGCCCGGAAGCGAACCGCCGATCCCGGCGTCGCGACCGGGCTCGCCTACACGGCCGTGGGCGGCGACGTCCTCTTCATCGAGGCGACCGCGTACCCGGGCCGGGGGAGGCTCCGGATCACCGGCCAGCTCGGCGAGGTGATGCAGGAGTCGGCGCAGGCGGCCCTCTCCTGGACGCGCTCGCACGCGAGCCGGGTCGGGTTGGAGCCCGAGTGGTTCGCCGAGCACGACCTCCACATCCACGTTCCGGCCGGCGCCGTGCCGAAGGACGGCCCGTCCGCGGGGATCACGATGGCGACGGCGATCGCCTCGCTCGCGCGGAACCAGGCGGTCTCGGAGGAGGTCGGGATGACCGGCGAGATCACGCTGACCGGCCAGGTGCTCGCGATCGGCGGGCTCCGGGAGAAGGTCCTGGCCGCGCAGCGGGCCGGCCTGAAGCGCGTGATCATGCCCCGCGAGAACGAGCACGACCTCGACGAGCTGCCGCAGGAGACGCGCGACCAGCTCGAGTTCGTGCTCGTCGACTCGATCGAGGAGGTGCTGGCGAACGCCTTCGACGGCGACGATCTCGTCTCGCGGCGCCGGCGGACGGCCCTCGAGCGTCAGGCGGCGGCTCAGGCGCGCTGAGCCGCCGTTTGCAAGGATCGAGACTCGGCAACACTGAGCTGAAGACTCCACACTCGAAAGGACGAGCCACCATGGCGAAGACCAAGGAAAAGTTGTACGACACGGCGGACACGATGCGCCCATACGTCGACCGTGCGCTGCACGACGACGAGCTCCGCGACCACCTCAAGGAAGCCTTCAACTCCGCCCGCGACGTCTACGCGGAGCTGCTCGGCAACCGCAACATGACGACCGCCGCGACGCGCGTCGCGACCGACCGGGACATCCAGGACAGCCTGAAGAGGACGGTCGACGAGCTCAAGACCGCAGCCGACCGGTTCCAGGGCAAGAAGGATCACAGCGCCCGCAACAAGTTCCTCCTGCTCGTCGGAATCACCCTCGGAGCCCTCTTCAACCCGATCACCGGCCCGGCGACGCGCGCCTGGCTGATGGAGAAGATCACCGGCGAGAGCTCGGACGACTTCGGCTACTCCTCGGTCGACTCGACCTCCGGCAACTCGGGCACCGCGGCCTAGCCGCTACGAAGCAACGCGCCGTCGCCCTCGGCAGAGACGGGGGCGACGAGCGCCCGCTCGAGCGAGCCGGGGTCGAGACCGCTGGCGCTCGAGATGTCCGTCGAGCCGAGCAGGAACGCGCCGGGGCGGGGAGCCGTGGCCGAGGCCGGCACCGGGGGCGCCCACCCGCGCCCGGCTGCGAATGAGACATCCTCGAGCCGGCGCCACGCGATCAAGTACGGGTACACGTTGACGACCCCGTCGTAGCCGAGCGGCAGCAGCGCGACCGGGTGGAACTCGAAATGCAGGTGGTACGGGGTGCCCTGGGCGTCGCCCGTGTTGCCGACGAATCCAATCACCTGACCGGCCTTCACCTCGCGTCCGTTCACCGCGAGCGGCGAGAAGGCGGAGAGGTGCGCGTAGTAGAACTGGTTGCCCGCGCGGTCGCGCAGCCAGAAGCGGTAGCCGCCGATGTCGTTCCAGCCGACCGAGAACACCGTTCCGTCGGTGATCGCGAGGATCGGCGCGCCGAGCGGCGCGAAGATGTCCTGGCCGTGATGCCAGGTCACGACGGCGCGCGCCGCGCCGTAGGTGTCGGAGAAGGACGACGGCCCGTAGATCGGGAACACGTAGCCGCCGGGTGAGAGCGGCGCCGAGATGTCGGTCGGGGCCGTGCGGATCTTGGGGATCGGATCCTTGCCCGGCTCGGGTGGCTTGGGCAGCTTCTGCTTCCGCTTGGCGGCGGCCCCGGGCGTCGGGCGCGGCTTCGCGGCGGGCGGCGCCTCCGTGGTCGTGGTCGTGGCGGTCGTCGTCGGCGCGGCGACCGGCAGCGGCGCGGCGATCGCCGACTCCGCGTGCCCGAACGCGAGCTCGCTTCCGGCGGGAAGCCCGGCGTGCTCGGCGGTCAGCGTGACGCGCACCGCGGTGACCGAGGAGCGAGCGTCGATCGTCTCGCCCGTCGTGCGCTCGCTGCCGCCTTCGAGCGTGACGAGAGTGCCCCAGTCGCCGAGGGCGACCCGCTGGTTCGGCGCGGCCCCGATCGGCTGACCGAGGACGACGAGGTTGGAGACGGTCGAGCCGTCCGTGTCGGCCGCGAAGCTCGCGGCGCGGGCGCGGCCCGCCGCGCTGTCGAAGGTGATCTCGCCGTTGAAGAGGCTGACTCCGAGGACGTCGGTGACGGAGTACGCGGCGGCACCCGCGGTCGCCTCCGCCGAGACGCTCGAGGCGAGGGCGCCGGTGCGCACGATCGAGCCGTCGGCCGGGTAGGCGAAGGCGTCGGCGAACCCCGCCGAGCCGCTCCCGGGCGCCGACGCCACTCCCGCGCCGGCGCCCGACTGACCGGGAACGACGACGCTGATCGCGTACGCGCTCGCCGACGCGGAGGGCGCGTCCGCGCTCCTGCCGGAGCCGGCTCCGCCGACCGCGAGGCCGGTGGCGAGGACGAGCAAGAGTGCGAATCTCCGGTTCACGAGCTCCCGAGGGGTAGCGGAAAGGAGCCTGAAGGCCCCGCATTGCGGGCCAGTCTAACGAACTGAGCGTCTGATAATGAGAATCGCTCTCATGTAAGCTCCCGCGGTGGCACATGACCCCGTCGTCTCGAACCTGCCTCTTCCGCATGGGCTGCGGCTCACCTCCCAGCGGCGCGTGCTGCTCCGCCTGGTGGCCGAATGGCGTGGCAGCTTCACGGTCGCCGACCTCCACGAGCGGGCGCGGCAGGTCGAACCGGGCCTCGGGCTCGCCACGACCTACCGGACGATCGAGCTCCTGCGGGGAAGCGGCGCCGTCCACCCTCTGCTCGGCCATCCGCTCGTCGGAGAGGGGCAGCACGCGTACGTGCGCTGCGGGCCGGAGCACCATCACCACCTCGTCTGCACGAGCTGCGGCGGCGTCGAGGAGACGGAGCTCTGCGCGGCGCCGCCCGCCGAGGAGCTGCAGCGCCTCCACGGCTTCCGGCCGGCTGGCCACGAGCTCGACATCTACGGCACCTGCGAGCGCTGCGGATGACCTGGATCGCGATTCCGCTGGCGGGCCTCACGGTGCTCTCCACCCTCGCAGGCGGCCTCGTGGCGCTCCGGCTCGGGAAGGAGCTGACCACCGCGATCGCGCTGACGGGCGGCATCGTCGTCGCGGTCGCCCTCTTCCACCTGCTCCCGGAGTCGATCGACGCGGTCGACGACCCCCAGCGGGTCGGGCTCCTCGTCGGGGTCGGGTTCCTCGTCTTCTTCGTCGCGGAGCGGCTGCTCGTGCTCCATCACCGCGACGACGCGGAACAGGCGCAGGCCCACGCGCACGTGGGCGCGTTCGGGGCGGCCGGGCTCTCGCTCCACAGCTTCGTCGACGGGCTCGGGATCGGGCTGGCGTTCGACGTCTCGACCGCTACGGGCCTGCTCGTGTTCGTGGCCGTGATCTCGCACGACTTCGCGGACGGGCTGAACACGGTGAGCTTCGTGCTCCGGCAATCGGGCGACCGGGCCCGTGCGGTGCGCTGGCTGATCGTCGACGCCGCCGCCCCGCTCCTGGGCGTGATCATCGGCTCGACGCTCTCGATCTCCGAGGAGAACCTCGGCGCCGCGCTCGCGGTCTACGCCGGCTTCTTCCTCTTCATGGGTGCGACCGACCTGCTTCCCCACGCGCACGAGCACCCCTCGGGCAAGCGCGTCCTGCTAACGGTCGGCGGCTTCGCCGCGATCCTGCTGACGAGCCTGATCGCCGCTCACTGACGCTGCTCGAGCTCCTGGCGGGCGAAGTCGCGGAAGCGCTCGCGGGCGGCCTCGTCCGGGCCGAGGTACTCCTCGTCCGCGTACGCTCGGATCGGCCGCGATCTCCTCGGCCACCGCCCGGATCTCGCGCGCCACCGCCTCCTTGTGCACGGGGTCCCGGAGCAGCAGCTCGATCCACGTCTCGCTCCCGTCGTAGGGCGGGAGGTCGGTCTCGACGAGGAGCTCGCCGAGCTTCATCCCGACCCGGATATAGGCGAACGTGCGAAAGGCGAGGATCCGCCTCGGCGATCCGACGAGGCGCTCGAGCTCCGGATCCTCCGCCTGGAGCTGCGCGACGATGGTGCCGATCGGCTCGTCGACGAGCGGGAGCCAGATCTCCTCGTGCTCCGTCATCGGGGGGAAGCATAGGGCGTCTCGGCCGGCCGACGCGCCCGCCAGGCGAGCTGGGCGGCGACGCCGAGCAGGAGCACGGCGAAGAGCCGCCGCAGCGTCTCCTCGGAGAGCGCCGTCGCGATCTGCACCCCGGCCTCGACCCCGACGATCGACGCCACGCCGACGACGAGCGCTGTCCGCCAGCGGACGTTGCCGTACTGCCGCTGCCGCCACGTGCCGGCGGCGACGGTCGGGAGGATGGCGAGGAGCGAGGTGGCCTCGGCGTCGAGCTGTCCGAGCCCGAGCCCGACGAGCGTCGGGACGAAGAGGATCCCGCCTCCGACTCCGAAGAGCCCCGCGAGCACGCCGGCGCCGAAGCCGAGCAGGAGCGCGAGCCCGACGGTGCCGGCGCTCACACGAGCAGCCAGACGGCGATCGAGGCGAGCAGCGCGGCGAAGCCGAGCGTGAGCGGCCGAGCCTCCACTCGCTGGGCCAGGGTCGCCCCGACGATCGCACCGGCCGCGGCGGGCAGCCCGACGAGCGCCGCGTGCCCGATGTCGACATGCCCCTCGAAGCCGTAGCGCGTCGCCCCCGCCAGCGCGGTGATCCCGATCGCGGCGAGCGACGTTGCGGTGGCGACGTGGGCCGGCACGGCGGCGACGAGGATCAGGAGCGGCACGACGACGATCCCGCCGCCGACTCCGAAGAGCGCGCTGAAGAGCCCTGCGACGAGGCCGATGAGGGCAAGCCGCAGCATCGCCGTATCCTAGGCGGGTGGCCGGAGCCGCCCTGATCGCGCGCCTCGCGAGCGAGCCGATGCGGGCGGCGCTCCTCCTGGACGTGGACGGGGTGCTCGCGCCGATCGTCGACGTGCCGCACGAGGCTGCCGTTCCCGAGGAGACGAGAGTCGAGCTGCGCAGGCTCCACGCCCGCTACGCGCTCGTCGGCTGCATCAGCGGCCGGGCGGGTACGGACGCCCGCCGCGTGGTCGGCCTCGACGAGCTCGTCTACGTGGGCGAGCACGGCCTCGAGCTCGTGCCCGAGGCGTCGGCCTGGAGCGAGCGGCTGCTCGGGCTGGCCGCGACCGTCGACTGGGAGGACGTGGAGCGAAAGCCGCTCACGATCACATTCCACTATCGCCGCGCGGAGGACGAGGCCGAGGCGGTGCGCTTCCTCGAGGCGGTGGCGACGCGCGCCCGCGCGGAGGGATTCGTGGCGCGCTTCGGCCGGAAGGTGCTCGAGCTACGGCCACCGCTCGCCGCAGACAAGGGGACGGCGGTGGCTCACCTGCTCGGCGAGCGCGGGCTCCGGCGCGCCCTCTACGCGGGCGACGACACGACCGACCTCGACGCCTTCCGCGCGCTTGCAGCAGCTCGAGCTCGGCGTGGCGGTCGCGGTCGCGTCGGCGGAGGGGCCTGCAGAGCTCCGCGAGGCCGCCGACGTGGTGGTCGGCAGCCCCGCGGAGTTCCTGGAGCTCTTGCGGCGGCTCTAGCGGGAGCGGCTACGCGGTGTCGAGCGCGGGCACGGCCTCGACCGCGGCCTCGTCCACGAGCTCGTCGCGGCGGATCAACGTGATCGAGGCGACGATCCCGAGCGCGGCGATCACGGCCGCGGCCCAGAACGCGCCCTGGAAGCCGTCGACGAGCGCCACCGGCTGGGCCGCGCCCCCTTCGACCGCGTCGGTCGTCAGGTTGATCGCGACCGCGGAGAGCGCCGCGATCCCGAGGGCACCTCCGATCTGCTGCGAGGTGTTGATCAGGCCCGACGCGAGACCGGCCTCTGCCGGCTGGACGCCGGCAAGCGCGGCGATCGAGATCGGGACGAAGGAGAACCCGAGCGCGACGCCGATCACGAGGAAGCCGGGCAGGAGGTCGCCGAGGTAGGTGCCGTCGACCGACACCTGCGTGAAGTAGACGAGCCCGGCGGTCAGGAACGCCATCCCCGCGACGAGGACGGGCTTGACGCCGACCTTCGTCACGAGCTGGGCCGCGACCCCCGACCAGATGATCGCCGTCCCGGCGACCGCGAGATACGCGATCCCGGTCTTCATGGCGGAGTAGCCGAGCACTTGCTGCATGTAGAGCGTCAGCATCAGGAACATCGCGAACATCGCCGTTCCGAGGATGAAGCCGGCGACGTTGGCGCCCAGGATCGTGCTCGTCCGGAGGATCCCGAAGCGCATCAGCGGCTCGGGATGTCGCCGCTCCCAGACGACGAAGGCAGCGAGGAGCGCAAGCGCGCCGGCGAAGATCGCCCACGTGGTCGCCGAGCCCCAGCCGAAGTCGTTCGCCTCCGTGATCCCGTAGACGAGCGCCATCAGGCCGCCCGTGACGAGCACGGCGCCGGGGACGTCGAAGCTCTTCACGCGCGCGTCGCGGCTCTCGCCGAGCAGGATCGGGGCGAGCGCCAGTCCGGCGATCCCGACCGGGATGTTGACGAAGAAGATCCACTCCCAGCTGAGCGTGTCCGTGATCACCCCGCCGAGCAGGACGCCCGCTGCGGCGCCGAAGCCGCCGACGGCGCCCCAGACACCGAGCGCGACGTTGCGCTCCTTCCCCTCGGCGAACGTGGTCGTGAGGATCGAGAGGGCGGCGGGCGAGATCACAGCTGCGCCCAGCCCCTGCAGCGCGCGCGCCGCGATCAGCGAGCCCTCGCTCCAGGCCATCCCGGCGAGGAACGACGCGACCGTGAAGAGGACGAGGCCCGCGACGAAGACCCGCCGCCGGCCGAGGATGTCGGCGAGCCGGCCGCCGAGGAGCAGGAAGCCGCCGAAGAAGAGCGCGTATGCGCTGATCACCCACTGCAGATTCTCCTGCGAGAAGCCCAGGTCGACCTTGATCGACGGCAGGGCCACGTTCACGATCGCGATGTCGAGCACGACCATGAACTGCACGGCGCTGAGGAGCGCCAGCGCGAACCATTTCTTGTCAGTCGAAGCGGCCATTTCTTCCTTTCCGCGATACCCTCTGCTTGCGAACTCGTTCTGCGAGCTTGCGAAGCTACAGCATCTGCTTGCAAAATGCAAGCGATCGATGTAGATTGTGAAGCGTCGATCACCGAGGACGTGACGTGAAGCGCTACGACCAGTACTGCCCCATCGCCCATTCGCTCGGCCTCGTCGGCGAGCGCTGGTCGCTGCTCGTTGTCCGCGAGCTGGTCGACGGGCCGAAGCGCTACACCGATCTCGTCGACGGGCTGCCCGGGATCGGCACGAACATCCTCGCCTCGCGGCTGAAGGATCTCGAAGCCGGTGGGATCGTGCGGAAGACGAAGTTGCCCCCGCCCGCGGCCTCCACGGTCTACGAGCTCACGGAGTGCGGCCGCGGCCTGCGCCCGGTGCTCCACGAGCTCGCCCGCTGGGGGGCCCGCACGCTCGGCCCGCCGCCGGACGACGCGCTCAGGCCCGGCTGGCTCCGAAACGCGCTCGAGGTCGCGCTCTCACCCGTGACGATCGAGGGCAGCCTCGCCTTCCGCGTCGGCGACGAGGAGGCGTCCGTCGTCTCCGGCCGTGCCACTGCCGGGATCGTCGACGACCCCGACGTGCTGGTCGAGACGGACGCGAGCGGCTTCTACCACCTGCTCGTGAACGGCTCGCACGACGGCGTCCACGTCGAGGGCGACCGCGAGCTGCTCGAGCGCGCCGTGAACGCGGTCGCGACGGAGCCGCTGCCCGTCTAGGCGAGCGCTCCGTCAGAGATCAGCCGGCGCAGCGGCGTAGCACCTCCCAGGCCCGCTCGACATCCGCCTCGGTCGTCCTGGCGCTGCCGACCGCAAGCCGGAGCACGTAACGGCCGTTCAGCCGCGTGTGCGAGAGGAAGAGCTCGCCGCTCGCGTTGACGCGCTCGAGGAGCGCTTCGTTCTCCTCGTCAGAGCCTTGGCGCCGGAAGCAAACGAGCGAGAACGGCCGCGGCGCCGCGAGCTCCCAGCCGGGCTCGTCGCGCACCCAGCCCTCGAAGAGCGCCGCCAATCGGATCGCCTCGCGGATCCGCTCCTGCAGTCCCGTCCGGCCGTAGCAGCGAAGGACGGCCCAGAGCTTGAGAGCGCGGAAGCGGCGGCCGAGCGCGGGGCTGTACTCGGAGAGGCTTGCCACCTCCTCGCTCACGCGCAGGTACTCCGGGACGAGGCTGAAGGCGGCGCGAAGGTCGTCCGGGCGGCGCGTCCAAAGCGTGGAGCAGTCCATCGGGGTGAGGAGCCACTTGTGCGGGTTGACGACGATCGAGTCGGCGCGCTCCCAGCCGGCGAAGTGCGGGCGGAGCTCCGGGCAGACGGCCGCCGAGCCCGCGTAGGCGGCGTCGACATGCAGCCAGACGCCCTCGCTCGCAGCGGCGTCAGCGACCGCGGTCACCGGATCGACCGAGCTCGTGGACGTGGTTCCCACCGTCGCGACGACCGCGCACGCCCCGGTGAGATCGAGCGCGTCCGCGCGGAGGCGGAACCCGTCGTCGACAGGCGTGGTGCGCAGCTCGAGCTCGAGCAGCCGGCACGCCTTCTCGACCGACGAGTGGGCGTGCTCGGAGCAGACGACCACCCGCGAGCCCGACTTCGCGTGGCGCGCCGCCGCGAGCGCCGCCATCGTCGCCGTCGAAGCGGTGTCCTCGATGTGGCCGTGCAGCCCGCTCGGGAGCCCGAGCAGCTGCGCCAGCCAGTCGAGCGTCAGCTCTTCGAGCTCCTGGAGCGCCGGCGAGGTGCGCCAGAGGATCCCGACCTGGTTCAGGCCGGCGATCAGGAGCTCGGCGAGGATGCCCGGCTCGGAGCCGGTACTCGCGAAGTACGCGAAGAAGCGCGGGCTCTGCCAGTGGGTGAGGCCCGGCAGCAGCACCTCGTCGAGGTCGCGGAGGACGTTCGCGAACGGCTCGGCCGCGTCCGGCGGGGCGGCCGGTAGACGCGCGCGAATCTCCCCCGGCTCGACCTGCGCGCGCACCGGCAGCTCACCGACGCGCTCGAGATACGACGCGACCCACTCGAGCGTCGCGGCACCGTCCTCGCGGAAGCTCACTTCAGGAGCTGCTCGATCTCGGCCCAAGGGCGCGTGTTCAGGATCTGCTCCTTCGTCAGCCACGCGCGGCGCGCCTGCGCGATCCCGAGCTCGACGTAGCCGAGCGCGCCGGTGGAATGGCCGTCGCTCGAGACGACGAGCCGGAGGCCGGCCTCGCCCGCGAGCCGTGCGTTCGCGTCGCGGAGGTCGAGTCGGTCGGGCTGCGAGTTGACCTCGAGGAACGTCCCGGTCTCGAGCGCGCGCTCGACCACGCGCTCGACCGCGATCGTCGAGGGGTTCCGCTTGCCGATCTTCCGGCTCGTCAGGTGCCCGATGCAGTCGACGTGCGGGTTCTCCAGCGCGGCGAGCACCCGCCCGGTCGGGTCGTTCTCGAAGCTCGAGTGCACCGAGGCCATCACCCAGTCCAGGGGCGCGAGCAGGTCGTCGGGGAGATCGAGCTCGCCGTTCGCGCGGATGTTCACCTCGATCCCTTTGAGGATCCGGAAGGGCGCGAGCCGCTCGTTCAGCGCGTCGATCTCCTCCCACTGCCGCTCGAGCCGGCCCTCGCGGAGCCGGTGCGAGTGGTCGCACATCGCGAGGTAGTCGTGGCCGAGCTCGCGTGCCGCGAGCGCCATCTCCTCGATCGTGGCCTTGCCGTCCGACCAGGTCGAGTGCGAGTGGAGGTCGCCACGCAGGTCGGCCCGCTCGACGAGCACGGGCAGCGTTCGCTCGCGGGCGGCAGCGAGCTCGCCGCCGTTCTCGCGCAGCTCGGGCTCGATGTAGGCGTAGCCGAGGTGCGCGTAGACCGCCTCCTCGTCCTCGGCACTGAACACCTCGCCGGTCTCGGTCGTCGTGATCCCGTACTCGGAGACCGAGAAGCCGCGGCGGACGGCGTCCTCCCGCAGGGCGACGTTGTGCTCCTTCGAGCCGGTGAAGTGCTGGAGGAGGTTGCCGTACGACTCGGGCGGAACGACCCGGAGGTCGAAGCGAAGCCCCTCGTTCGAGATCACCGTGGCCTTCGTGTCGCCCTTGGCGACGACGTCGGCGACCCAGCGGAGCTTCGTGAAGTAGTCGATCAGGGCCGGCGGATCGGTCGACGTGGCGATGATGTCGAGGTCGCGGAAGGTCTCGCGACGGCGCCGGACCGAGCCCGCCTCGGAGACCTTCACCGCCGCGGGGTGCTCGCGGAGGACGGACACGACCGCGAGCACCGCCGGCAGGCCGGCGCCGAGCAGCCGCCGGGACTCGCGCGGGTCCTGCGGCGTCTCGGCGAGGGCCTTCAGGATCTTCGCCTCGGTGGTCGCCCCCAGACCGGCGAGCGTGCGCAGCCGCTCCTGCTCCGCCGCCTCCTTCAGCTCCTCGAGCGTCGTCACGTCGAGCTCCTGCCAGATCCGGCGCGCCGTCTTCGGGCCGAGCCCCGGCAGCCGCATGAACTTGACGACCTCCTCGGGGATCAGCGCCTTCCGCTTCGTCAGCGCCTTCATCTCGCCGAGCTCGACGACCTCGACGATCTTCCCCTCGATCGTGGCTCCGATCCCGCTCAGGCTCTTGGCCTTGCCGTCGAGCGCGAGCTGCGCCACCGGCCCGCCGGTCTCGCGGATTCGGGTCGCCGCGCGCCGGTAGGCGAGCACCCGGAAGGAGCTCTCGCCTTCGAGCTCGCCCAGGTCGGCCAGCAGCTCGAGCTGCTCGGCGAGCTCGTCGTTTCTGGGTAGTTGGGCCACTGACGGCGATGATACGGCGGTGCGCGCGTGCGTCTGCCTCCCCACCTACAACGAGCGCGAGAACCTCGAGCCGATGCTGCGCGCGCTCGGCGAGGTGCTCGGGCCGGACGACCGCGTGCTCGTGATCGACGACAACTCCCCCGACGGCACGGGCGAGCTCGCCGACAGACTGGCGGCTGAGCTTCCGTTCGTGGACGTGCTCCACCGCGAGCGGAAGGAGGGGCTCGGGCGGGCGTATGTCGCGGGGTTCAAGGTCGCCCTCGACCGCGGCGCGGAGCTCGTGCTCGAGCTCGACTGCGACTTCTCGCACGACCCGAGGGACGTGCCCCGCCTGATCGCGGCCGCAGACACAGCCGATCTCGTGCTCGGGTCGCGCTACGTCCCCGGCGGCGCCGTGCGCGACTGGGGGCTCCTCCGCAGGCTGATCTCGCGAGGGGCCTCCGTCTACACCCGGCTGCTCCTGATGCCGGTCAAGGACGCAACCGGCGGCTTCAAGTGCTTCCGGCGCGAGGTGCTCGAGCGGCTCGACCTGACCGCGATCACCTCGCGGGGCTACATGTTCCAGATCGAGACGACCTTCCGCGCCCGCCGCGCCGGCTTCCGCGTCGTCGAGATCCCGATCGTCTTCTCCGAGCGCGAGGTGGGCGGCTCCAAGATGACGCACGCGATCGTCGCCGAGGCGATCTGGAAGGTGCCGGCGCTCCGACTGGCCTCGCTGCGGGGGAAGGTGTGAGGCAGGCGACCGACGCGAGCTTCGCGACCGACGTGCTCGGTGCGAGCGGGCCGGTGATCGTGGACTTCTGGGCGCCCTGGTGCAAGCCGTGCAAGGCGCTCGAGCCGATCCTGGAGGCTCTCGCCGACGAGCACCGGCTGGGTTTGGTGGGACTGAACATCGACGAGCACCTCGCCGTGCCGTCGCGCTACGGCGTCCTCTCGCTCCCGACGGTGATCCTCTTCGAGGGAGGCGAGCCGCGGTCGGAGGTGATCGGGGCCCGTCCCCGGTCGCACTTCGAGCGGGCCTGGGCGGACTGGCTCGGCCCGTCGGAGCTCAGGGAGCCGTAGCCGGAGCGCGCTCGGGGCTGCGCCGGCGCTTCGCTCGGCGGGGCGACGCGCTCGGTCGCGGTCTGGACGTGCCGGACCCTGGGGTCGAGCAGCGGGTAGAGCAGGTCGACGATCAGGTTGAAGAGGAGGATCGTGGTCGTCACGAGCACGACGATCCCGAGGATCACCGGCAGGTCGCGCCGGGCGAGCGAGCCGAAGAGAAGCGGCCCGATTCCCGGCAAGGCGAACGCCCGCTCGACGAAGATCGCCCCGCTGAAGGCGATTCCGATGTCCATCCCGAGCATGGTCACGATCGGCAGCATCGCGTTCCGCAGCACCTGCGTCTTCAGGATCCTCCCTTCGCCCATCCCGTACGCCCGCGCGGTGCGGACGTGCTCGGCGTCGATCGTCTCGAGGATGCTGGCCCGGATCATCCGCGCGTAGATCGCCGCGAAGACGATCCCGAACGCCGTCCAGGGCAGGATCAGGTGATAGGCCCACTGCACCGGCCCGCCGCAGGTCTCGCTGGCGTTGAAGACCGAGCAGTAGCCGCTGATCGGAGTGAGGGCGAGCTGGAAGCTGAAGACGTAGGAGAGGACGAGACCGATCCAGAGCGGGTGCGCCGAGATCCCGATCAGGACGAAGATCATCCCGGCTCTGTCGAGCAGCGACCGCGGCCGCAACGCCGAGAGGATCCCGATCGGGAAGGCGAGCACGAGCCAGAAGATGACGCCGCCGAGGATCAGCGACCCGGTCACCGGCGCCGCGCGACCGATCATCGCCGTGACCGGCTCGCGCGTGACGCGGGAGGTGCCGAGATCGCCGTGGACGAGGCCCCAGACGAAGGTGCCGTACTCGTGGACGAGCGAGAGCTGCTCGTCGCCGGCGGTGTCGTTCCGGAGCGAGCTCGGGGTGGCGACCGAGCGGAAGCCGCGGCGGACCGTCTGGTTGTTCCCCGGGAGGATGAAGAAGAGGACGTACGTGTACAGGGTGACGATCAGGAAGAGCACCACGGCCCAGCCGAGGCGCCGGATCAGGTAGCCGAGCACCGTCGTCCTAGCTTTACGATTCGGACCGCCCGGCGCAAGCGAAATTCGATGGGGCTAAACGCGATCCCGCTGACTAGCATCGAGCGATGACCGAGGCGCGCTACGACGGACACGCGGACTGGTACGACCGGGAGTTCGCGACGTCCGAGCTCGGCATCTTCGGCCGCGAGACCGTGATTCGGCTGCTCGGGTCCGGGCAGGGAGCCCTGCTCGACGTCGGTTGCGGTGGCGGTTCGCATGCGGTCGCCTTCGCCGAGCTCGACTGGACGGTCACCGGCGTCGACGTCTCGGAGGATCAGCTCCGGCTCGCACGCTCCCGCGGGATCTATGCGAGGTTGGGAAGCGCCGAAGAGCTGCCGTTCGGGGCAGCGAGCTTCGACGCCGCCGTCTCGATGTGGACGCACACCGACGTGGACGACTTCGCGAGCGAGGCGCGCGAGGTCGCGCGTGTCCTCCGACCGGGAGCGCCGTTCGTGTACTTCGGCGCGCACCCGTGCTTCGTCGGGCCGCATTCGCGCTTTCTCGCCGGCGAGGGATTGCCCGGACTCGAGCCCGGCTATCGCGAGGAGGGCCGCTACGACAAGGCGATCGCCCCGGAAGGGATCCGGGCGCGAGTCGGCGCCGTGCATCTCCCGCTCGCACCCTTCCTCCAGACGATTCGTCGACGCCGGCTTCGCGCTCGAGCGGATCGAGGAGCCGGGCCACCTCGAGTACCCGTACACGCTGGCGCTGCGGTGGCGTCGCTAGCACCCGGCGCATCGGCTCAGCCCGCCTGGCTGCAGACCCTCGAGGGCGAGGAGCTCGCCTATCTCGGTACGGAGCCGGCCCGCGAGGGCCGCTCCGAGCCGTTCCCCGACGACCTGGACCCTCGCGTCGCCTCCGCGCTCGTCGGGCTCGGGATCACGGCGCTCTGGCGTCACCAGGCCGAGGCGTGGGAAGCGGCCCGCGGCGGCGGCAACCTGATCGTCACGACCGGCACCGCGAGCGGCAAGAGCCTCGCCTTCAACCTGCCCGTGCTCGATCTGCTCGCGCGGGAGCCGAAGAGCCGGGCGCTCTACCTCTATCCGACGAAGGCCCTGGCGCAGGATCAGGCGCGGGCGCTGCAGTCGTTCGGGCTGAAGGGGGTCAAGCCCGCGATCTACGACGGGGACACGGAGAGCGAGAAGCGCTGGCAGATCCGCAGGTGGGCGAACGTCCTCCTGACGAACCCGGACATGCTCCACGTCGGGATCCTCCCGCGGCACGACCGCTGGGGCGACGTGCTCTCGAACCTCCGCTTCGTGGTCGTCGACGAGGCGCACGTCTACCGCGGCGTCTTCGGCTCGCATGTCGCGAACGTGCTGCGGCGGCTGCGGCGGCTGGCCCGGGCCTACGGGGCCGAGCCGCAGTTCGTGCTCGCCTCGGCCACGATCGCGAACCCGGGCGAGCTGGCGGCAGCGCTGCTCGGCGAGCCCGCGACCGTGATCGCAGGGGATGCTGCGCCGCGGGCGGAGCGGACGATCGCGCTCTGGAACCCGCCGCTCACCGATCCCGAGCTCGGCTTGCGGGCGAGCGCGCTCGGCGAGGCGTCGCGCTTGCTGGCCGGGTTCACGCAGCGCGGCCTGCGCACGATCTGCTTCGCGAAGAGCCGAAAGGCGGTCGAGCTGATCCACCGCTTCACGGTCGAGCGCGTGGACGGGGCCACGGCGAAGCGGCTCGCGCCGTATCGCGCCGGTTACACCCCGGCCCAGCGGCGCGAGATCGAGGGGCGGCTGATGGCGGGCGAGCTACTCGGGGTGACCGCGACCGACGCGCTCGAGCTCGGGATCGACATCGGCGCGCTCGACTGCGCGATCTCGGTCGCGTTCCCCGGCACGGTCTCCTCGTTGCGCCAGCAGTGGGGGCGCGCGGGCCGGCGCGGCTCACGGCGTCGCAGTCCTCGTCGCGAGCGAGGACGCGCTCGACCAGTTCTTCATGCGCGATCCAGAGGCGCTCCTCTCCCGCACCGTCGAGGCCGCGATCCTCGACCACGCGAACCCGCGCGTGCTGGACGGCCACGTGCTCTCGGCCGCGTTCGAGGGGCCGATCGACGAGGCGGACGCGCAGACGCTCGGCCCCGAGGCGCTCGCGCGCGCGGCCGTCCTGCCCGAGCTGAAGCACACCGGCGCCGGTTGGATCTGGGCCGGCACGGACTACCCGGCCGCGCGCGTCGGTTTGCGCTCGGGCGAGCCGGAGTCGTTCACCGTGGTCGACCGCGAAACCGGCTCGGTGCTCGGGCTCGTCGAGCGCTCGCGCGCCTACTCGACGGTGCACGAAGGCGCGGTCTACCTCCACCTCGGCGAGCAGCACCTCGTCCGGGAGCTCGACCTCGAGGCGCGCACGGCGCTCGTCACTCCCGCCGCGGTCGACTGGTACACGCAGGCGAAGAAGGAGACGCAGACGGCGATCGTGGAGCCGCTGCGCGTGGAGCCGCGACTCGGCCTCGAGCTCTTCTTCGGTCGTGTCTCGGTGACTGAGCAGGTAGTCGCCTACCAGCGGAAGTCGATCAGCGGCGGCGACACGCTCGAGACCGTGCCGCTCGACCTACCGGAGACGAGCTTCGAGACCGAGGCGATCTGGTTCGCACCGACTGCGGCGCAGCTCGACGGCCTGGAGGAGATGCCCAAGCTGCTCTCCTCCCTGCATGCGGCCGAGCATTCGCTGATCGCGCTCCTGCCGCTCTGGGCGATGTGCGACCGCTGGGACATCGGCGGGCTCTCGACGAACATCCACTTCCAGACGGGACTGCCGACGATCTTCGTCTACGACGGCCACGCCGGCGGGGTCGGGATCACCGAGCGCGGCTTCGAGCGCTTCGAGGGCTGGGTCGAGGACACGGCCCGGATGCTCGCCGGCTGCCCATGCTCCGCCGGGTGCCCGAGCTGCGTCCAGAGCCCGAAGTGCGGCAACCTGAACGAGTTCCTCGACAAGGCGGGGGCGCTCCTCCTCCTGCAACGCCTGCTCGCGAGCTGACACACATTCGGCACTGTCTCGACTCACACTTGTGCAGAGATCCTCGATAGCGTTTCGGTAGGGACACCCGGGGTGCCCCTGGGGGCACGTAGGGGCAGGTGTCGATTTCGCCGCTTCCCGTTCGTCACCATGGTGAAATCGACCGCAAAGGAGGCTCGATGCAGTACCTGGCGATGATCTACGGCCCCGAGAGCCGATGGGACGCGCTCTCGGAGGACGAGCGGAGCGCCGTCTACGCCCGCTACACCGCATTCTCCGACGACGCAGGCAAGGCGGGCGTCCTGGCCGACGGCAGCGAGCTCGCCGCGACCGCGACCGCCACAACCGTGCGGATCAGGAACGGCGAGACGCTCGTCACCGACGGCCCGTTCGTCGAGTCGAAGGAGGCGCTCGGCGGCTACTTCCTGCTCGAGTGCGACTCGATCGAGGACGCGGTCGACTGGGCCGCGCGCATCCCCGGCGCAGAGGACGGCGCGATCGAGGTTCGGCCCTGCTACGTCGACGAGTCCGAGGAGGCCGTGGCATGAAGTACGCATTGCTGCTCACGAACAGCCAGGAAGATCGCGAGCGCTGGGCCACGATGGCCGAGGACGAGCAGGCGGCCGCCCGCGCTGCCGAGGTGCCGAAGTGGAACGCGCTCTTCGGCGAGCTCGGGGCGAGCGGGAAGCTCCTCTCCGGCAGCGAGCTCGACGATCCGGAGACGGCGAAGACCGTGCGGCTCCGGGACGGCGAGCGCGTCGTCACCGACGGCCCGTTCGCCGAGACGAAGGAGCAGATCGGCGGCCTGATGGTGATCGAGGCCGACGACCTCGACGAGGCGATCTCGATCGCGTCGAGGGTGCCGGTCGTCGAGCGTGCCTCGGTGGAGATCCGCCCGCTCGTCGAACGGTGATCGGGGTCGGTTGATCGAGCCGGTCTTCCGCGAGGAGTGGGGCCGGGCGGTCTCGATCCTCACCCGCGTCCTCGGCGATCTCTCACTTGCCGAGGACGCGGTGCAGGACGCATTCGCGATCGCCGTCGAGCGCTGGCCGCGCGACGGGCTGCCGCTCAACCCCGGAGCCTGGATCGTCACGACCGCGCGCAACCGCGCGATCGACCGGATCAGGCGCGAGCAGGTGTTCGCGCGAAAGGCCGAGCTGCTGGCGCGACTGGAGTCGCTGCCCGCCGAGGAGGATGACGTGAGCACGATCCCGGACGACCGCCTTGCGCTCGTCTTCACCTGCTGCCATCCGGCGCTCGCGGCCGACGCCAGGATCGCGCTGACCCTGCGGGAGGTCGCCGGCCTGACGACGACCGAGATCGCCCGCGCCTTCCTCGTCGCAGAGCCGGCGATGGCCCAGCGGCTCGTTCGCGCGAAGCGGAAGATCCGCGAGGCGGGGATCCCGTTTCGCGTCCCGCCCGACCACGTCCTACCCGAGCGGCTTCGCTCCGTGCTCGCCGTGCTCTACCTCGTCTTCAACGAGGGCTACTCGGCGAGCGGAGGCGGCGAGCACGTTCGCGCGGACCTCTGCGAGGAGGCGATCCGGCTCGCGAAGCTGCTCGCAGTCCTGATGCCCGACGAGGCCGAGGCGCTCGGACTCCTCGCGCTGATGCTCTTCCACGACGCGAGGCGCGAGGCGCGCACCGCGGCCGACGGCGCGATCGTGCTGCTCGCCGACCAGGACCGCGGTCTCTGGAGCGCCGAGCGCATCGCCGAGGGGGTGCGCGTGCTCGAGCGCGCGATGTCGCTCCGCGCCCCGGGGCCGTATCAGCTCCAGGCGGCGATCGGCGCGCTCCACGTCGAGGCCCGGAGGCCCGAGGAGACCGACTGGGAGCAGATCGCCGGCCTCTACGAAGCTCTGGCCCGGCTCGACGCCTCGCCGATCGTCGCCCTGAACCGGGCGGTCGCGGTCGCGATGGCCGAGGGGCCGGAGCGCGGACTCGAGCTGATCGAGGCCATCGACCTGCCCGGATACCACCTCCTGCCGGCGACACGCGCCGACCTGCTTCGGCGTCTCGACCGGCTGGACGAGGCCGCCGACGCCTATGTGGAGGCACTCGCGCTCGAGATGAACGCCGCCGACCGGGCGTTCCTGCAGCGGCGTCTGGCGGAGGTCACGTAGAGAATGCGCCAATGCGGGTCTCGGCCAAGGTCGACTACGCGCTGCGTGCCGTCACCGAGCTCGCAGCATCCCCGCCCGGCCTCGTGAAGGCAGAACGCCTCGCAACCGCACAGGGGATCCCGCTCAAGTTCCTCGAGAACATCCTGCTCGAGCTGCGCCGAGCCGAGATCGTCGCCAGCCAGCGCGGCGCCGAGGGCGGCTACCGCCTGGCGAAGCCGGCGGAGGAGCTCAGCGTCGCCGACGTGATCCGCGCGGTCGAGGGGCCGATCGCCACCGTCCGCGGTGCCCGCCCCGAGGACGTCGAGTACACCGGCGCCGCAGCCGGTCTTCGCGACGTGTGGATCGAGCTGCGCACGAGCATGCGCGGCGTGCTCGAGGAAACCTCGCTCGCCGACCTTGCCGAACGCGGCCGCCCCTAGACGAAGACGCGCTCGCTGACGGCCCGGATGTAGACGATCTGCCCGTCCTCGAGCTCGAGCTCCTCGCACTGGTCTCGCGTCACCTGCGCCCAGACCTTCTCGCCGTCCCCCCGCACGAGCTCGACTCGCACCTCGAAGCCGAGATGGACGATGCGCTCGATCATCGCCTCGGCGGCATGCTCCGCCGGCGAGAGCAGGATCTCGAAGTCGTGCGGCCGCACGAACGCGTCCCCGACCCGGTGGGCCTGGCCGACGAACTGCATCACGAACTCGTTGGCCGGCCGCTCGTAGACGTCGCGTGGCGAGCCGACCTGCTCGATCACTCCGCTGCTCATGACGGCAACCTCGTCGGCGACCTCCATCGCCTCCTCCTGATCGTGCGTCACGATCACCGTCGTGGTGTGCGTCTCGTCGTGGAGGCGACGCAGCCATTCCCGCAGCTCCGCTCGCACGCGCGCATCGAGCGCGCCGAACGGCTCGTCCAGGAGCAGCACCGACGGGTCGATTGCGAGAGCTCGCGCGAGCCCCATGCGCTGCCGCTGTCCCCCCGAGAGCTGCGCCGGGTACCGCTTCGCGAGCCCCTCGAGCTGCACGAGCTTGAGCAGCGTGTTCACCCGCTCGGCGATCTCGGCCTTGGGACGCCTGCGAATCTTCAGGCCGAAGGCGACGTTGTCGGCGACCGTCTTGTGCTTGAAGGCGGCGTAGTGCTGAAAGACGAAGCCGACACCGCGCTCCTGCGGCGGTCGCCCGGTGACGTCCTCGCCGTCGATGAAGACGCTCGCCTGATCTGCCGTTTCGAGCCCGGCCACGATCCGCAGCAGCGTGGACTTGCCGCTGCCGCTCGGGCCGAGCAGCGCCGTCAGCGACCCCTTGGGGACTTCGACCGACACGTCGCGGAGAGCGACGTAGTCGTCGAACGCTTCGTGATCCGCTGAACGGAGATCGACATCAGGGCCTCCTCCTTGGGTGGTCGACGATCAGGGTCAGGAACGAGGACGAAGCATCGGCGTCGCGCGAGCACGATCGAGATTCCGTAGGCGGGCGCGTAGTTCCCGTAGGCGAACTCGTACGCTCGTCGACGCGAGCGTCGCCGTCTGCGTCTCTCCGGCGAGTCGCCGGAGACGATCGCCACGGCGCCGTACTCGCCGAGGCGCGTGCCGCCGTGAGCACGACGCCGTAGACACGGCCCAGCGGATCGACGGGAGGGTGATGCGGCCAGAAGGTCTGCCAACCCGAGGCGCCGAGCGTGTGCGCGGCCTGTTCCTGCTCGGTCGCCGATCTCGCGCAGCGTCGGCACGACCTCGCGCGCGACGAACGGCAGCGTGACGAAGATCGTCGCGAGCACGATCGAGGGCGTCGCGAAGAGGATCTCGTAGCCGTTGCTCTGGAACCAGGCGAACCAGCCGTTGATCCCGTACAGCACGAAGAGCGAGAAACCGACGACGACCGGCGAGAGCGAGAGCGGTAGGTCGACGAACGCGTTGACGAGGCCCCTGCCCCGGAAGTCGCCGCGCACGATCACGATCGCGCAGACGATGCCGAAGACGGTGTTCACGACAACGGCGATCGCCGTGATCAGGAGCGTCAGCTTGAACGCGTGCATCGTCTCGGGCGAGGAGAGCGCCGCCCAGGCGGGCCGACGCCGATTCTCGAAGGTGCGCCAGAAGACGATCACGAGCGGCCCGACGAGGATCGACCGCCAGATAGCCGAACGCGACTGAGCGGAGGGTGAACCGGCTCCGCGGCTCGGCCTTACGGTCATGAACGCAGCGCGTGTGGCGGATCGTCCGATCACGAGCAGGACCGCGAACGAGATCGCGAGCAGGACGACGGCGACCGCGGCGGAGCCGTCGGGGTCGCTGCTCTCGATCCGGTCGAAGAGAGGATCGAGGCCACCTCGGTCTCGTACGGCAGGTTGCCGGCGATCATCACGATCGCCCCGATCTCACCGACCGCCTTCGCGAACGCGATCGCGACCCCCGAGAGGATCCCCGGGAGGATGTCGGGGAAGACGACGCGCCGGAAGGTGTGGAGCTCGGAGGCGCCGAGGGAGCGGGACGGCCTCCTCCACCTCGTGGTCGAGCTCGAGGAGGACCGGCTGCACCGTGCGGACGACGAACGGCAGCGTGACGAAGAGCACCGCGAGTAGATCGCGGCCTGGGTGAACGCGAGGTGGAACCCCGATCGGGTCGATCGGCTCGGCCCGTAGAGCGGCGATCAGGCGAGACCGGCGACGATCGTCGGCAGCGCGAACGGAAGGTCGATGATCGCGTTCACGAGCGCACTTGCCGCGGAACGAGTCCCGGACGAGCACCCAGGCGGTGATCGTCCCGAGCACGGCGTTCAGGAGCGCGGCGGCGACCGAGGCGACGAGCGTCAGCTTCAGGGCCGCGACGCACTGCGGGCTCGAGACCACCTCCCAGAAGCCGCGGGCACCCGCGTCCGCGGAGGCAAAGATGAGCGCGGCGATCGGGAGGCCGACGATCAGGGTCAGGTAGCTGACGACGAAGCCGAGGGAGAGGGCCGTCGAGCGCCCCTCTCCCGGTCGGGCCCCGACCCGAGCCCGCGGCGCGGCCGTTGCGGGGATCGAGCTCAATCTCTAGCCCGTTCCCCCGCCGACCTGCCGCTCGATCCGGGCCATGATCCCGTTCGTCGGGTCGAAGAAGCGAGGCTGCACCTTGGCCCAACCGCCGAGGCCGAGCTCGTCGATCGTCGAACTGGCCCGGCCGGACGGGGAAGCGCTTGCGGTTCCGCTCGAGCACGGACTTGACGACCGGCCGGTAGCCGTTCTCGGCGAAGACCTGCTGCGCGCCGGGCGTGCGGAGGTAGCGCGAGGAAGGCGTTCGCCTCGGTCTTGTGCTCGCTCGTCTTCGTGACCGCGACCGGGTTCTCGATCAGGATCGTCGAGCGCGGGATCGTGAACTGGGCCTTCGCGAAGATCGCCTCGTTCTCGTAGGCGAGGAGGACGTCGCCGCGACCCGCGTTGAAGGTCTGGAGCGAGTCGCGGGCGCTCTTGTCCTGCGCGACCACGTGCTGGAAGAGCTGGAGCAGGAATGCCTGCGCCTGCCTGTCGGTCTTCCCGAGCTTGCGCTGCGCGCCGTAGGCCGCCATCACGTTCCAGCGGGCGCCGCCGGAGGTGAACGGATTCGGCGTCACGACCTCGATCCCGGGCCGGACGAGGTCGCGCCAGCTGTAGATCTTCTTGGGGTTCCCGTCGCGGACGACGAAGACGACGAGCGAGTTCGTGACCATCCCGCGGTGCGCCTGCCGGCTCCACGTCCGCTCGACGATGTTCGCCTTGACGAGCTCGTCGACGTCCGGGGCGAGCGAGAGGGCGACGACGTCTGCGTCGAGGCCCGCCTTGACCGCCCGGGTCTGCTCGCCCGAGGAGCCGTACGACTGGCTGAACGAGACGCCGTCCCCGGACGCCGTCCGCTCGAAGGCCGGGATCAGTTGCCGGTAGGCCTCGCGGGGGGTCGAGTAGGCGACGAGCGAGAGCCTCGCGGCCGGCGGCGCGTTGCTCGCCGGTCGAACCGGCCGAGGCGAGCTGTGCTGTCAGCGCCGCCGCGACCAGGGCGAGCGTGAGCAGGGTCGTGATCAAGCGACGCATGGGTTCTCCGATCTTGCCTAGTGACTTGGTGAAGATTTGAAGTTCTAATCAAAGAGATAAGCGATGTCAATTTGGATCCGTCCTGCGGGCCGCAACCTGTTCGCTTGACTTCGCGACCCGGCCGGTTATCGTCGGCGCGACACAGGAGGCAGGAGATGACGACCCGGACCGTTGCTGCGGCGGCTGGATCGGCGCCGTGAGCGCGCAGTCGACCGACGACGCTCTCGTAGCCGCGCTCGCCCGGGCCTCGGTGGAGCGGGCAGCACCCGAGGAGCTGCCCCTCTTTCGGGCAACGAGCGAGGCCTACTTCGACGACCCCGCGTCGCTCGAGCGGCAGCGCTCCGGCGACGAGATGCTCGGCTTCGGCGTCGACGCCGCCGTGATGCTCGTGACCCCGGTCGCGCTGGCGGTCGCGAAGGACGTGATCGAGTTCATCGGGACGCAGCTGCGCGCCCGAGCGGAGAAGGAGGGCGAGGGCGCGATCGACCGCGTCCTGAACCGACTCCTCCGGCGGGGCGAGGAGCCCGCCGACGACTCCGCCGGCGAGCCCGCGGAGGGTGAGCCCGCCGAGCTGACCGACGAGCAGCTCGAGCAGGTGCGGACGCTCGCGCTCGAGAAGGCGAAGCAGCTGAAGCTCTCCGACGCGAAGGCGGAGCTGCTCGCCGAGTCGCTCGTCGGCAGCCTCGCGACGGCATGATCGCCGACGGCTCGCCAGAGCCGCCCAAAGAGCAGGGACCGCCGGAGGAGCAGCGCCCCAGGCTGAACCCGTTCGTCTTCCCGTCGGACACGACCTTCCGCTTCGCGCTCCTCGTCACGGCCGTGCTCGGGGCGAACCTCTACGTCTGGAACTGGATCTTCTTCGCGGTCCGCGACCCCACGGACCAGCTCAACCAGCTTCGCGGTTGCCTCGCGCTCTCGCCGTTCGCGGTGGGAGCCCGCGACCTGGAGTCGTTCTCGGCTGCCTCAGAGGCCTTCTCGGCCTGCCTCGACGCCGCCTACCGCGAGAACGTCTGGTGGATGCTCGGCGGCACGGCCGGCCTGCTCCTCGTCGCGCTCGCGCTCGTCGCGCTCGCGCCGCACTGGATCGAGCGGCGCCGGCGCCTCGAGCCCCTGACCGAGGAGGACGCGCCGGCGGTGCTCGCACGGCTCCGTGAGCTCGTCGTTGAGGCCGGCCTCGAGGAGCACGAGCCGCGCTTCCTCTGGAATCCGCTCGATCCCGCGCCGACGGGGCTCGCCTACGGGCACCTCGGGCGCTACTCGGTGGCGCTCACCGGGGGTCTCGTCACGCGCCAGATCGCGGATCCCGCGGCGTTCGACGCCGTCGTTCGGCACGAGCTCGCGCACATCCGCAACCGCGACGTCGACACGACGTACACCACGCTCGCGATCTGGTACGCGTTCCTCGCCGCGGCCGTCGTGCCATTCGTGTTCACCCTGCTCGACGAGAGTCTCGCCACGATCGGGCGTCTCTCGTGGCGGCTGCTCGCCCTGGCGCTCCTCGTCTACCTGACGCGCAACGCCGTGCTCCGTTCGCGCGAGGTCTACGCAGACGTTCGCGCCTCGGTCGCGGACGGGCGCAGCGGCGGGCTACGGCGGCTGCTCGCAGGCCTGCCGAAGCCGGCAGAGGGATGGGCGGCGCGGCTCCGGCGCCTGCACCCCGATCCGGCCGTGCGCCTGCGCGCGCTGGACGACACGCGGCCGCTCTTCCGCTTTGGCCCGCTCGTCGCGTTCGGCTCGGGCGTCGCGGCGACGATCGCCTACGAGAACGTCGTCACCCTGGTCGAGTCGCTCGATCTCGACCCGATCGACCTGCGCTTCGTGGCCGCGCTCGCCTTTGCGCCCTTCGCGGTCGGGATCGTCGGCTACGGGATCTGGCGCGCGACCTTCGCGGCGACCGCGGACGGGCGACCGGGGATCCCGGCGATCCGCCTCGGCCTTGCGCTTGCGGCGGGCTTTCTGCTCGGCCCCGAGCTCTCGCTGGCCCAGACGGTCGCAACGGAGGACGACGCGCTGCTCTCGAGCCTCGTCAAGGGCGAGGACCTGCTCTGGGGGCTGGCGTTCGTCGTCGGGCTCGTCCTGCTCACCGGCTGGCTCGCGACCGGTGCGGCCTACTGGCTCCGCTCGCTCGGCAACCGGGAGCCTCGGCTCGCCGCGGCGGTCTCGCTGCTCGCCGCGGCGGGCGTCCTCAGCGTCTTCATGGCGGTCTTCTACATCGCCCGGGACACCCGCGAGGTCTTCGAGGTCTCGGCTGAGGGATCAGAGCTTCAGCACGCCGAAGTCGCGCAGACCGCGTGGGCCGGCCCCGTCTGGCTCTGGCAAGCGCTCATGGATCCCGCCTTCCTCGTCGTCGCCCAACGGCCCTTCATCCTGCCCGCACTCGTCCTCGTGTGGGCCCTGCCGCTGACGGCCGCCTTCTGGCGGCGGCGATCCGAGGAGGACGCGGCCGACTCGAATGCGGATTGGGCGTTCCTCGAGCGGGGCGGGGAGCTGCGACAGCCGCCGCTCGCGCTGCGGGTCGTGCGTCCGCTCGCGATCGGACTCCTCGCCGGGCTCGGCTTCTGGGCCGTCCTCCTCCTCCTGCGCATCTCGCTGCACAACGGGGTCTCGGCCGAGACCCGCGCGACGGACGCATTCCTCCTCTCGTTCTACTTCTGGATGCTCGTGCTCGCGCTCGCCACCCAGGTCGTTGCGGGCGCGCTCGCGGCCTTCCTCTCGCGGAACCCGACCCGGCTCGTGGACTCGCTCGCCGCCGGCTTCGTCGCCGGCGCGGTCGCGACGGTCGGCATCGTCGGCAGCCCGTCGATCGGAAGCTGCCTCGACCCGGTGGCGCTGAACCCCGCGCCCTGCGGCTGGCTCGTCAGCGGGGCGTTCTCGTGGGACGTCTTCCGCCAGGTCGTGGCCCAAGGGGCGGTCGGCTCGCTGGCCGGCGGGGGGCTCGCGCTCGGACTCCTCGCCCTCCTTCAGCGCGGCCGGCCGGACGAGCTCAGCGCCGCCGGCGCCCCCGGCTAGCGCAACGACTTCAACGCGGCGCCGAGCGACTGCCGCGTCGTCAGGACGCCGGCGTACAGATCGCCCTCGCGCGCAACCCGCTCGAGCACGGCCTCCATCGTGAACGCGGCCGGGTCGAGCGAGGGGTTCACCTCCTCCCACCGCAAGGGGGTCGAGACCGGCGCGCCAGGCTTCGGCCGGACGGAGTAGGCGGACGCGATCGTCTTGCCCTCGCCGTTCTGGTTCGAGTCGATCAGGACGCCCCGGCGCTTCGCCTTCGCCCACTGCGTGGTCGCGAGCCGGGGATGCGCGCGGGCGATCGCGCCCGCCACGATCTCCGAGAAGCCGCGCGTCTCGTCGAAGCTGTGCCGCCGGTCGACCGGGACGAGGATGTGGATCCCCTCGGAGCCGCTCGTCTTCGGAAAGGAGACGAGCCCGACGAGCTCGAGCACCTGCTTGACGAGGAGCGCCACCTCGATCGTCTCCGCGAAGCCGACGTCCGGCGAGGGGTCGAGGTCGAAGAGCACCCAGTCGGGCCGCGAGGGCTTGTCGACGCGCGAGTACCACGTGTTCAGGTCGATGCAGCCCATGTTCACGACCCAGAGCAGCGCGAGCTCGTCGTTCACGAGCGCGAAGTCGATCTCGCGGCGGGTGCGCGGCGACTCGCGCGTCGAGACCTCGAAGCGGCGCGTCGGGATCCACTCCGGCATGTGGCCGGGCGCATCCTTCTGGAAGAAGAACTTGCCGAACGCGCCGTCGGGGTAGCGCTTCATCGTGAAGGGGCGGTCGCGCAGGTGCGGCACGAGCACCGGTGCGACGTCGCGGTAGTAGGTGAGGAGATCGCCCTTCGTGATTCCCTCCTCCGGCCAGAACGGCTTGTCCAGGTTCGAGAGCTTCAGCAGCCGCTTGCCGCGCCTCACCTCCGGGCCGAGCGGCTCCCGCTCCCGCAGCACCTCGTCAGTGGTCTTGTCCTCTCGCAGCCCCTGGTACGAGGGCGCTCGGAGCCGCCCGTCGTGCGTCCACTCGGCGAACTCGACCTCGCAGACGAGCTTCGGCTCGACCCAGACGATGTCGGCCTTGCGCACCTTCGGCAGCTTCGGCGCCTCCGCGAACGGGGTCGTCGGCCGCTCGAGCGGCCGCAGCAGCCCGAGCAGCCGCTCGATCTCGGCGTGGCCGAAGCCGGTGCCGACGTTGCCCACGTAGCGCAGCCCGCCCTCCTCGGAGACCGCCAGGAGGAGCGAGCCGAACCGGCCGGCCCGGTTTCCCTGGCCCTTCGTGTAGCCGGCGATCACGAACTCCTGGCGGCCGTGGGTCTTGATCTTGAGCCAGGCACGGGAGCGCCTCCCTGGTTCGTAGACGGAGTCCGGCCGCTTGGCGACGATCCCCTCGAACCGCTGCGCCTGCGCCGCCGCGAAGAGCGCCTCGCCGTCGTCGAACACGTCCGAGACCTGGACGCCGCCCCGCCGGAGGTCGACGAGCTCCGCGAGCCGCGCGCGCCGCTCCAGGAGCGGCAGCTCGAGGAGCGGCTCCCCCTCGACCTCGAGCACGTCGAAGGCGACGTAGAGGTAGACGGTTCCCTGCTTCCCCTGCTGCATCGCCGAGAAGGTCGCCCGTCCGTCCTCCCCGACCGCGACGACCTCCCCGTCGAGCACGCAGTCGGGCGTCCGGAGGCTGCGCTCGAGGGCGCTGACCACCGTCGGAAACCGCTCCCCGAGCGAGTTGCCGTTCCGGCTGCGCAGCTCGACCTCGCCGCTGCGCATCGTCGCGAGCGCCCGGTAGCCGTCCCACTTGACCTCGAAGAGCCAGTCCGAGCCGCCGGGCACGCCGGCCGCGAGGGTGGCGAGCATCGGCCGGTACTCGCGCCGCCGCTCGGGCTCCGCGGCCTCTTTCTTCTTCACGAGCAGCCAGTTCTTGGGATCGCCGCTCAGCTTCGCCGGGACGAGCGTCCAGAGCCCCTGCAACCGCTCGCCGTGGAGGTGCACCGTCAGGCCGCCGTCGCGCTTCTCCTCGACGAGCTCGTAGGTGCCGCGATCCCAGATCTCGACCGTCCCGGCGCCGTAGTTCCCCTTCGGGATCTCGCCCTCGAAGCTCGCGTAGTCGAGCGGGTGATCCTCGACGTGGACGGCGAGATGCTGGGTGCCGGGCTCGAGCGGCACCCCCTTCGGGACGGCCCAGCTCGCAAGCGCCCCGTCGCGCTCGAGCCGGAAGTCGTAGTGGAGCCGGGTCGCGTCGTGGCGCTGGACGACGAAGACCGGCGCGTCCGCCCGCGCCGAGGCGCCCTCCGCGAACGGCTCCGGCGTCTTCGCGGGATCGCGCTTGCGCCGGTACTCGCGCAGCGGCGGCATCACGCCACGACATTCGTTACGCGAGGAATGTTTCGCCACCTTGGGCCGGGGGATGGAGAACCCACGTGGGGGTCGAGTTGAGGCCGGCGCTTGCCGGCCTCAACGTTTCTCCGATACCTGTTTCGATCCATATTCCGGGCAGGGGAAAAGCCTGTGGAAGATGTGGAAAGCTCCGCGACTCAGGCGAGGACGCCCATGGAACGGAACTTACGGCGGCGCAGCGCCCGAAGCTCGGCCTGGGGAATGTTCTGGAGTTCCTCGAACGCATCGGCAAGTGCGGCGCCGAGGAGCCGGGCCGCCTCGTCGTGGCTCGCGTGGGCGCCGCCCACGGGCTCGGGGACGATCCCGTCGACGACACCGAGCTCGAGGCAGTGCACGGCGTCGGGCTTGAACGCGGCGGCGGCCTTCTGGCGCTCGCCGGCGTCGCGCCAGAGAATCGCCGCACAGCCCTCGGGCGAGATCACGGAGTAGATCGCGTTCTCCTGCATCAGGACGGTGTCGGCGAGCGCGATCGCGACCGCCCCGCCGGAGCCGCCCTCGCCGATGATGCAGGCGACGGTCGGAACCTTGAGCCGTGCCATCACGGCCTGTGAGCGCGCGATCGCGCCGCCCTGACCGTGCTGCTCGGCCGCGACGCCGGGATACGCGCCCGGAGTGTCGACGAGCGTCACGAGCGGGAAGCCGTGGCGCTCGGCGAGCTCCATCACGCGGATCGCCTTGCGGTAGCCCTCGGGATAGGCCATCCCGAAGTTCCGGTTCGTCCGCTCCTTGATGTCGCGGCCTTTCTGGTGCCCGATCAGCGCCACCGTACGGCCTTCGAGCTTCCCGATCCCGGCGACGAGCGCGGCGTCGTCCGCGCGGCCCCGGTCGCCGTGCAGCTCGAACCAGTCGTCGAGGAGCCGTTCGACGTAGTCGAGGGTGTACGGGCGCTCCTCGTGCCGGGCGAGCTCGACCTTGCTCCAGATCTCCTCGTCGGTCGGCTCGGCCTCGATCCGGTCGAGCTGGCGCTTCAGCCGCTCGAGCTCGCCGGAGAGCCGGGCGCCGCGGAGGAGGTCGAGACCGCTCAACTTGCTCAACCGGTCCCTGAGTCGGATCTCTGCCTCATTGGCCACCACGATCCTCCCCGAAGAGCCGCAGCAGGCGCGCGAGCGTCGGTCGCAACTCGGGGCGCGGCACGATCGCGTCGACGTGGCCGAAGCGGAGGTTGGACTCGGCGAGCCCGAAGTCGTCGGGGAGCTTCTCCCTCGTCGTCTGGGCGACGACGCGCGGGCCGGCGAACGACATGAGCGCGCCCGGCTCGGCCAAGAGGACGTCGCCGAGGCTCGCGAAGCTCGCGAGCAGGCCGCCGGTCGTGGGATGCGCCATCACGCTGAGGAGCGGGCAGCCGGCCTCGTGCAGCTCCTCGACGGCGCAGACGGTCTTCGGCAGCTGCATCAGCGCCAGGATCCCCTCCTGCATGCGCGCGCCGCCGGAGGCCGAGATCGAGACGAGCGGGATCCCCGCCTCTGCGGCGCTCTCGCAGGCGCGCGCGAACTTCTCACCGGTCACCGAGCCCATCGAGCCGCCCATGAACGAGAAGTCCATCACCGCCAGCTCGCACGGCTGCTCCTCGACCGTGGCGCTGCCGATCACCATCGCATCGCCGAGCCCGGTCGCCACCTCGGCCTCCGCGAGCCGCTCCTTGTACGCACGCAGGTCGAAGAACTCGAGGGGGTCGGCGGAACGGAGATCGGCGGCCTCCTCCACGAAGCTGCCGCGGTCGACGAGCTGCTCGATCCGCTGGCGCGCCTTGACCGGGAAGTGGTGCCCGCAGTGGGTGCACACCCGCAGGGAGGCGTCGAGCTCGTCGTCGCGGTAATGCGAGCCGCAGCTCGGGCAGGTGTTGGGATGCTTCCTGGGCGGCGGCTCCGGCGCGTGCTTGTGCTCGATGGAGACGTCGATCCTGCTCGCTTCGGCCATGCCTGATCTTAGACCTGCTCCCGGCGCCCGAGGTTGCACCGGCACGCCCGTCACAGGCTCGCTCCTCAGAGGCCGAGCGCTGTACAGATTCGGGCGAGCTTCGGCGCGTTCTCCGGGTCGTCCACGAGGCCCGTGAGCCCGGCTCCGGCGACCCGCGTCCGATCGGCGAGCGAGCGGAGCAGCTCCTCGAGCTCGTCGAGCGTCAGGCCGTCCGGCTCGGGCATGAAGACGGCGAGCTCGCCCGGCTCGAGCGAGTCGAGGTCGAGCGCGACGTAGACGGCGTCCGTTCCCTCGAGCGCCCGCTCGACCGCGCCTTCACCCGTGTGGAGCCCCGACGCCGCAACGAACTCCGCCTCGGGCGGGTCGAGGTTCCGCGCCCCGACGAGCGCCACGTCGCCGGGCTCGATCGCCCCTTCGTCGAGCAGCATCCGCAGCGGCATCCCCCAGGCGTCGCCGGAGGGCGAGGAGGCGGGCGTGTTCAGGTCCCCGTGCGCGTCGATCCAGACGAGCGCCAGCTTCTCGTCGCCCGAGGCCAGCCGCTTGACGGGTCCGAGATGAGCGCAGCAGCAGCCGCCGAGGACGAGCGGTCGGGCGGGCAGGTCTGAGGCGACGGTGAGCGTCTGCTCCGCCAGCGTGTCCTCCTTGACGACGCTCGCTTCGGGATAGGGCAGCTCGAGGAACGCGGCCCGGGCCATCGCCTCGCCTTCCCGGCCCCACGCCCGGGGAACCCGGACGAGGCCCGCGCCGAACTCGCGGCCGCAGGAGTGGCACTGGTACTCCGGTCCGATCGCGACCGCGGTCAGCGTCCGGCAATCAGGACAGCGAGCGCGCAGGCGGCTCACGTTCCCGGCTTCCTCATGTGCGCAGCTCCCACGTATCGCTGCGTCGCACCGGCCGCATCCCGACTCGCTCGTAGAGCCGAACCGCGCCGGTCGTGTTCTCCGCGTCCACACCGAGCCCGATCCGCGTGTAGCCCCGTGCGTAGAGCGCCCGGAACCCGTGGCGAAGCATCGCCTCGCCCAGGCCCCGTCGCCGCCACTCCGGCCGGACGCCGAGCAGGTTGACCCAGCCGAAGTCGGGCTCGCCCGAGAAATGCGGGCCACAGAGCGCGAAGCCCGCGATCTCCTCCCCGTCGAGAGCGAGGAACCAGAGCGTCGAGTCGAATGACTCCGAGTCGCGGTGCCAGCGGCGCCACTGCTCGTAGCTCTGCGCGTGGAACTCCCAGTGGTCGGCGAACGCGCTCATGTGCGCTGCGTGGATGCGCTCCTCCTCGCCCTCGCGCATCGGCCGGACGACGATCCCCCTCGGAAGCTCGGGCGGATCGGGCGGTGCATCGAGCGCGACTCGCATCTGGAAGGAGTGGCGGACGATCCCGAAGCCCGCACTGCGGTACGCGTCGGCGGCGACGTCGTCCACCGACGGTGCATAGCCGCGAAGGAGCGCGCCCCCGCCCGCGTGTTCGCGCGCGGCCTCGAGAAGGACACGGGCGGCGTCCGCGTCGAGCGCGCGCATGTCGATGCTCCAGCGGCCGCCCTCCTCGGAGACGTCGGCGTACCCCACCGGTCGTTCCTCGGTCTCGGCCAGCCTCATCCAGATGTCCGGGAGCGCGAACCAGTCCACGATCTCCGCCGGCGCGAGATCACGCTCGCCGTAGAGCGCGTGCGAGTGAGCGCCCAACAGCTCTGCGATCGCCGGCGCATCGTCTCGCGTCGGCTCACGTAGCTGCACGAAGCTCCTTCTCGTAGACGATCGCGTGCCAGAGCGTCCGCATCCCCGCTCGCTCGTAGACCCGGGTCGCACCGGTCGGGCTCTCGGCGTCCACACCGAGCCCGACCTTGCGCTCGCCGCGGCGGAAGAACTCCGCGAACGCCGTCTTCAGCAGCGCCTCGGCGATCCCGCGCCGGCGATACGCGCGCCGCACGCCGAGCACGTCGACCCAGCCCTGGTCGGGATCGCGCCGGTGCTCGCCGAAGAGCACGCCGGCGAGCTCGCCGTCCGCCTCGGCCTCGGCGACCCACCAGAGCGTCGGGTCGAACGACTCCCGGCCGAAGCGCTTCTCCTCCCACTCCTCCCACGGGGTCGGGCGGTGCTCCCAGTGGTCGGCGAACGCCTCCTGCTGGGCGGCGTGGAAGGCACGCCCCTCCTCGGGATGGCGATACGGGCGGATCTCGATCCCCGGCTAACGGTACGACCTCCGGCTCTGTCTCGAGCTCGATCGACATCCCCCTGAAACCACGCACCGGCGTATAGCCGCGGGCGCGGTAGAACGAGTCCGTGGCCTCGTCGCGGTCGATCGTCGCGTTCTGGAGGTAGACGCGCTCACCGGCAGGAACGTTCGACTCCTCCTCGCGCGCGCGTTCCTCGGTGAGCCGCAGGATCTCCGAGCCGATCCCGCGTCCGTGGAACTCGGGATGGACATAGCCGTCCCCGTTCAGCCGACTCCCCTTCGCGGAGAAGTCCGCGTAGCCGGCGATCGTTCCGTCGAGCTCGAAGAGCCAGGCATCACGGTTCAGGTCGAGGTCGCCCCAGGTGTCCGCGAGCTCGCTCGCCGTCCAGTCCGAGTCGCCGGAGACCGCAATGTCGGTGGTCCGCATCAGCGCGAGCACCGCCTCGAGGTCGTCCGCGGTCGGGCGCCGGACGTTCATCGCGGAACGAGTTGGTCGAGCGCGTCCGGGAGGCCCGAGAGATCCGTCAGCTCGACGTCCGGTTTCGGCTCCGCGTCCTCACCGAGCCGGTTTATCCAGATCGTCTTCAGCCCGAGCTCCTTGGCCGGCGCAATGTCGTGGAACAGGCTCGCGGCGACGTGGACGTGCTGCTCGCGGTCGGCCGTGAGCTCGTCGAAGCGCTGCCAGTGCCCCGGCGCGGGCTTGTAGGAGCCGACGTCCTCCGCGACGACGACGAGATCGAAGGGCACCTCGAGCGTGCGCTGCGAGGCCGCGATCAGCTCCCGATCCGAGTTCGAGAGGATCGCGAGGCTCCAGCCGCGTCGGCGCAGCTCCGCCAGCGCCTCGGGTACCTCGGGAAAGGCCGGCCAGTCGGGAAGCGACTGCGGGAGGACGCCGCTCTCTCCCTCCGGGATCCCGTAGCCGACCTCGTTTGCGAGCCGCTCGAGCGTCAGCGTCAGCACCTCGGCGTACGACCGGTAGCGCTCGGCCTGCACCTCGGGCTCGAGCTCGTGGAAGCGGCGGAGGAGCTCCGGGGCCTGCTCGGCTCCGTACAGGCGCTCGAGCACCCCGCCGATCCCCGCGTTCCAGTCGATCAGGGTGCCGTAGCAGTCGAAGGTCGCCCAGCGGGACATGCCGAGAGCTTACTGTCGAGCCTCATGCGGATCGAGCCCCTGGACGAGGCCGCCTGGCCCTCCGTCACGGCGATCCTCGCCGAGGGGATCGCGACCCGAAATGCGACCTTCGAGACGGCGGTTCCGACGTGGGAGGACGTGGGATGCCGGCCATCTCGCAGAGCACCGCTTCATGGCTTGCGAAGAGGGCGACGTCGTCGGCTGGGCCGCGCTTTCTCCCACCTCCGGCCGGCCGGCGTACGCGGGAGTCACCGAGGTGAGCGTCTACGTCGCCGCTCGAGCCCGCGGCCGGGGAGTCGGCCGTGCCCTCCTCGCCGGGCTCGTCGAGAGCGCCCGCGCCGGCGGCTTGTGGACGCTCCAGGCCGGGATCTTCCCGGAGAACGAGGCGAGCCTCGCGCTCCATCGCTCCGCCGGCTTCCGCGAGGTGGGCGTTCGCGAGCGGATCGGCCGACTCGACGGCGTCTGGCGCGACGTCGTCCTGCTCGAGCGACGCCTCTAGCCCGGCGGGGGCCGCTTCCCGACGAGCTCGAGCGCCTCCGCGACCGCCTGCTCGAGCGGCAGCTCCCGTCCCTCCGCCTCGAGCCGACCGAAGAGCTCCTGCCCGAGCGCGAGCTCGAGCCTGGCCACGGCGCGCTCGTAGCCCTCGCGCTCCTCCGGCCCGATCGGGATCCCGAGCTCCGCGAGCAGCGCGATCCCGGCGCCCAGTAGCCGCGCACCGCCTCGCTCCGACCCTCCGAGCGCGGCGAGCTCGCCGATCCCCTCGAGGCAGTAGGCGATCACCTCCTTGTACCCGAGCCCGGCGCTGAGCTCGAGGCTCTCGCGCAAGCGCCGGCCGGCCTCGTCGAGCAGGCCCTCGTTGAGGGCGGCCCGGCCGAGGTTGTGGAGCGAGATCGACGTCTGATCCTGGTCTCCTTCGCTCCGCGCGATCGCGAGCGCCTCCTCCCCGAGCGCCCGGGCCCGCTCGTGGTCGCCGCCGAGGTTGGCGAGCGCGGCGAGGTTGGAGAGCGTGACCATCAGCGCGCGGCTGTCCTCCATCCGGCGAAAGAGCGGCAGCGTCTCCTCGAAGAGCGTCTCCGCCTGCGCCAGGTCGCCCTCGGCCACGGCGACACCCCCGAGGTTCGAGAGCATCCGTGCGACCGAGCGCTCGTCTTCGAGCTCGCGGTAGATCGCGAGCGCCTCCTCGAGCAGGGAACGCGCCTGCTGCACGTCGCCCTGCCGGTCGACGAGGATCGAGGCCGCGTTGAGCGCCTTCGCCCGAACCTCGAGCGGCGCATCGCCGACCCGGGAGAGGGCGCCCTCGAGCCAGCTCCTGCCCTCGCTCAGATGCCCCCGGAGGCGCAGGAAGTACTCGAGCGCGCTCGCAAGCCGCAGCTCGAGCTCGACGGCTCCCGCCGAGCCCGCCCACGCGAGCGCCGCACGCAGGTTGTCGTGCTCCTCGTCGAGACGGGTGAGCCAGGGCGACGCTCCCTCGCCCTTCAGCTCGGGCTCGGCTGCCTCCGCCAGGGCGAGCAGGTGCTCGGCGTGTCGGCGGCGGAGCTCCTCGCCCTCGCCCCGAGCCTCGAGCTGCTCCCAGGCGTACTCGCGCAGGGTCGCGAGCATCGTCAGGCGCAGTCCGTCCGCGGAGTCGCGCTGCCGGACGAGGCTCTTCTCGACCAGCGAGGCGATCGTGTCGAGGCTCGCGTCGCACACCGCCTCGGCCGCCTCGGTGCCACAGCCGCCGGCGAAGACGGCGAGCCGCGCAAAGGCCGCCCGCTCGTCCGCGTCGAGCAGCTCGTGACTCCAGTCGATCGCCGCCCGCAGCGTCTGCTGGCGCTGCGGGAGGTCGCGCGGGCCGCCGACGAGGACGCCCAGCCGTCTCTCCAGCCGGGCGCGAAGCGCCTCGGGCGAGAGCACGCTCGTCCGCGCGGCCGCGAGCTCGAGCGCCAGCGGCAGCCCGTCGAGCGCGACGCAGATCTCGGCGACCTCGCGCTCGTGCCCCTCGAGCCCGAAGTCCGGTCGCACGGCGCGGGCGCGGGCGACGAAGAGCGCCACCGCCTCGCTCTGCGCGAGCGCCTCCACGTCGCCCCACTCCTCCCGCTCGGGCAGCGCGAGGGGCGGGACGGGATAGGTGTGCTCGCCGGAGAGGTGGAGGACTGAGCGGCTCGTGACGAGCACCTTCAGCCCGGGAGCGGCGGCGAGCAGCTCCGCCACGAGCGGCGCGGCCTCCGCGACGTGCTCGAAGTTGTCGAGCACGAGCAGCACGCGCTTGCCGGCCAGGTGCAGCTTGAGCCCGTCGATGGCCGTACCGCCGCCGCTCTCCACCACGCCGAGCGCCCCGGCGACCGTCGAGGCGACGAGCTGCGGGATCGAGGACGGGCGCCAGCGTGACGAGCCAGGCTCCGTCGTCGTAGTCGCCGCGCAGCTCCTCGGCGGCCGCGAGGGCGAGCCGCGTCTTGCCGGTGCCGCCGGCGCCGGTCAGCGTGAGCAGCCGCACGTCGTCGCGTCCGAGCAGCGCGGTGACCGCGGCGACCTCGAGCCCGCGGCCGATCAGCGGAGTCGCCGGAGCGGGCAGGTTGGACGGCCACAGCGGCCGGCGAAGGCGGCGGCTCGAGCGAGGCATCCTGCCGCAGGATCGCGCGCTCGAGCTCCTGGAGAGCCGGGGCGGGCTCGACGCCGAGCTCCTCGACGAGCGTGCGCCGGGCCGAGGCGTAGGCCTCGAGCGCCTCCGCCTGGCGGCCGGAGCGGTAGAGCGCAAGGAGCTGCTGGCCGCGCAGCCGCTCGCGGAACGGATGCTCCCCGACGAGCGCCTCGAGCTCGGGGATCAGCTCCGCATGCCGGCCGAGCGCGAGCTCCGCCTCGAGACGGGCCTCGACCGCGCCGAGCCGCTCCTCCTCGAGCCGTGCGACCTCGGCAGCCGCAAACGGGGCGGCGAGGAGGTCCCCGAGCGGCGAGCCGCGCCAGAGCGCCAGAGCCTCGCGCAGGTCCTCCGCAGCGGCGGCGGGACGCGCCGAGCGAGCGCCGGCGACGAGCCGCCGGAACCGCTCGAGGTCGAGCTCCCCGGGCTCGATCCGCAGGCTGTAGCCGGAGCCGCGCGTCTCCAGGCGCTCCGGGCCCGAGCACGCGCCGCAAGCCGTGGACGGCGACCTGGATCGCGTTCGCGGCCGTCTCCGGTGGCCGCTCTCCCCAGAGGCAGTCGACGATGCGCGCGCGGCCGACGAGCTCGTTGGCGTGGAGCGCGAGGAAGGCGAGGAGCGCGCGCTGGCGCGGGCCGCCGAGCGGCAGCGCGTCGCCGTCGCTCGCGACCTCGAGCGGCCCGAGCAGCCTGAACTCCAGTCTCCGCGCCGCAGTAAGCACCCCGTAAGCGGATCGTAAGCGCCACCTCCGACCCTTCACAACGTCCAGTCGAACCGCAAGGAGAGGAGCAGGAGATGATCAAGGCAGGCGACACGATCGAGAACCCGGTCACCGGCGAGCGGATCGTGTTCCACAAGACCTCGCGCGAGACGAACGGCGAGCTCGTCGTCCTCGAGTGCTTCGTGCAGCCCGGGGGGTGCGTCTCGGCAGCCCACGTGCATCCGCACCAGAGCGAGCGCTTCGAGATCCTGAAGGGCACGCTCGGCTTCCGGCTCGACGGCCCGAAGTTCGAAGCGGGCCCCGGCCGGCGGGTCCTCGTTCCCGCCCGGATGCGCCACCAGTTCTGGAACGCCGGCGACGGAGGAGGCCCACTTCGTCTGCGAGGTGCGGCCGGCGCTGCAGTTCGAGGCGCTGCTCGAGACGATGTTCGCGCTCGCCGCCGACGGCAAGACGAACCGCAAGGGGATGCCGAATCCGCTGCGACTGGCGGTGATCGCGCGTCACCACTTCGACGACGTGCGCCTGCCCTTCCCGCCCGTGTGGCTGCAGCGGTTGGGCCTCGCACTCGGCGCTCCGGTGGGTCGCGCGCTCGGCTACCGGGCGAGCTACGCGCCCAGCGAGGCCAGGGACGGCGTCCCGGCGGCGGTCTGATCCCGATGCGGCGGCGAACGCTCCGGCGGCGACTCTTCTGGCTCGCTCTCGCCCTCGGCCTCGTGCTCCTGGCCCTCGGCGGCTGGATCGTCCAGGGCCTGAGGGCGGCGTTTCGGGCCGCCGCCGCGCTCGGCGGCGGGGGCCAAGTGACAGTCTGTTACTTGGCTTCCGCGTCGAGGCGGCGGAAGACGACGCAGGCGTTGTGGCCGCCGAAGCCGAAGGAGTTCGAGAGCGAGACGTCGATCTCGACCTCCCGCGCCTCGTTCGGGATGTAGTCGAGGTCGCACGTCGGATCCTCGACCTCGTAGTTGATCGTCGGTGGCAGGACGCCGCGGCTCGTCGCGAGCACGGTGAAGATCGCCTCGACCGCTCCAGCCGCGCCGAGGCAGTGGCCCGGTCGCGCCCTTCGTGGAGGAGATCGGGGTCGCGCGCGCGTTCTCCTCGCCGAGGGCGAGCTTGAGCACGCGGGTCTCGGACGCATCGCCGAGCGGCGTCGAGGTGCCGTGCGCGTTGACATAGTCGACGTCGCTCGCGTCGAGGCCGGCGTCGCCCAGGGCCATGGTCATCGCCCGCGCCGGGTTCTCGCCGCTCGGGTCGGGCTCGGTGATGTGGTTCGCGTCCGAGGAGACGCCGTAGCCCATCAGCTCGGCGTAGATCGTCGCCCCGCGCGCCCGGGCGTGCTCAAGCTCCTCGAGCACGATCACGGCGCCGGCCTCGCCCATCACGAAGCCGTCGCGCCCCGCATCGAACGGCCTTGACGCGCCCTCCGGGTCGTCGTTGCGGCGCGAGAGAGCGCGCATCGCGCCGAAGCCGGCGATCCCGACCCGCGTGATCCCGGCCTCGGTCCCACCGCAGAACATCACGTCCGCCCGCCCGAGCCGGATCGCGTCCGCGCCCTCGCCGATCGCCATGTTCGAGGCGGCGCACGCCGTGCACTGCGAGGAGAGCGGGCCGCGGGTGCCGAGCTCCATCGAGACCCAACCGGCGCCCATGTTGGGGATGATCGCGGGGATCGAGAACGGGTTGATCCGGTCCGGGCCGCGGTCCATCAACGTCTGGTAGCAGTCCTGGAAGGCGCCGAGACCGCCGATCCCGGTGGCGATCGAGGCGCCAATCCGGTCCGCCTCGCGCTCGATCTGAAGTCCGGAATCGGACTCGGCCTGGCGGGCGGCTGCGAGCACCATCTGGGCGAAGCGATCCATGCGACGCGCCTGCTTCCGCTCGATCCACTGAGTGGGGTCGAAGTCCTTCAGCTCGCAGGCGAAGTTGACCGGGAACTCGCCGGCATCGAACTGCTGGATCGGCGCGGCGCCTGACTCGCCGGCGATCAGCGCGTCCCACGTCGTCTCGACGTCGTTGCCGAGCGGCGTCACCATCCCGAGGCCGGTGACGACCACGCGTCTCCTGCCGTTGTCAGCGCTCATCTCTTCCCCTCACATTCCCAGGCCACCGTCCACGAGCAGCACCTCGCCCGTGATGAACGAAGCCGCGTCGGAACAGAGGAAGCGTACAGCGCCGGCCACGTCAGCCGGCTCGCCGAGACGGCCGAGTGGCGTCGAGGTCAGCATCGCAGCGGTCGCATCCTCGGGCAGCACGTCGGTGAGCTGCGTCCTCACGTAGCCCGGGGCCACCACGTTCGCGCGCACGTTGCGGGAACCGAGCTCTCGGGCGAGCGATTTCGTGAAGCCGATGATCCCCGCCTTCGAGGCCGCATAGTTCGTCTGGCCCCCGTTGCCGTGGACGCCGACGATCGAGGAGACGTTGACGATCGCGCCGGCGCGCTTCTTCATCATCGGCCGCGTCACGGCCCGGCAGGTGTAGAAGACGGAGGAAAGGTTCGTCTCGAGCACCGTCCGCCAGTCGTCGTCGGTCATCCGCGCGAGCAGACCGTCCCGGGTGAGCCCGGCGTTGTTGACGAGGATGTCGAGCTCGCCGGCCTCCTCGACGAGGCGCTTCGCCTCCTCGGAGCTCGAGACGTCCGCCTGCACGGCCCGGCCGCCGAGCTCCGCGGCAAGCGCCTCGGCCTCGTCCCTCCCCGTGCGATAGCCGACGACCACTTCGGCGCCCGCCGTCGCGAGCTCTATTGCGATCGCCTTGCCGATGCCTTTCGAGGCGCCCGTGACGAGCGCGGTCTTGCCCTCCAGCGACGCAAAGCTCATGCGGTCTCGAGCGCCTCCTCGACCTTGTCGAGGCCGGCGACGTTCGAGACCGAGATCGCCTTCACGCTCCGGTCGATCCGCTTGACGAGCCCCGAGAGGACGTTGCCGGGACCGACCTCGACGAAGGTGCTGACGCCGCCCTTGATCAGCTCGGTCGCCGACTGGGTGAAGCGCACGGGCGCCGTCAGCTGGTCGACGAGCAGGGTGCCGAAGCGCTGGCAGGGTTCGATCTTCGCCGTCACCGTCGACATGAACGGCGCCAGCGGGTCGTGGAAGCCGATCCGGTCGATCGCCGGGCGCAGACGGTCTGCCGCGCGGGCGACGAGCGGGCTGTGGAACGCGCCCGAGACGCGCAGCTTGATCGCTCGTCGAGCGCCGAGGGACTCGGCCTCGGCGCAGAGCTCCTCGACGGCGCCGTCCTCGCCGGAGACGACGATCTGGCCGGGACAGTTGTAGTTCGCGGGCCACACCCCGAGGATCTTGCGGCAGAGGTTCTCCACGACCTCGTCCTCGAGCCCGAGGATCGCGGCCATCGAGCCGGGATGCTGGCGGGCCGCCTCCGCCATCGCGAGGCCGCGCTCGCGGACGAGCCCGATCGCTTCGCCGTTCGACATCGCGGAAACGGACGCGAGCGCCGCGAACTCTCCCACCGAGTGGCCGACGACGACGTCCGGCTCGATCCCGCGCGCCTTCAGCGCGGCGAGGACGGCGAGGCTCGTGGCCACGAGCGCCGGCTGCTGCACCTCGGTGTCGACCAACTCCTCGAGCGGAGCCTCGAAGCAGAGGCGGGCGAGGTCGAGACCCGAGGCCTCGCTTCCGACCCGGAAGACCTCCATCGCCTCGGGCACCGCCTCGGCGACCTCCTTGCCCATCCCGGTCTCCAGGGACCCCTGGCCCGGGAAGCAGAACGCAACCTTGCTCATGCCTGTCGCCCTTCCGAAGAAGGGGGCTCATGGGGGAAACATGGTTTCCCCCATGCTGAAAATGCAACCTTCGTCATGCAGCCGTCCTCTCCGTCCATTCGATCAGTGCCGAGCCCCAGGTGAGACCCGCTCCCATTCCCGTCAGCAGCACGAGCTCGCCCTCGTGCAGCCGTCCGTCCGCCTCCGCCTCCGCGAGCGCGAGCGGGATCGACCCTGAGGAAGTGTTCCCATAGCGGTCGACGTTGACCACGACCTTCTCCTCGGGGATCCCGAGCTTCCCGGCAGCGTGGTCGATGATCCGCCGGTTCGCCTGGTGAGGCACGTAGACGTCGACGTCCGCGACCGTCTTGCCGCACTCGGCGAGGAGCTTCTCCGCCGACGAGACGAGCACGCGCGTGGCGAACTTGAAGACCTCGCGGCCGTTCATCTTCACGAACGAGTCGGGGTCGTCGAAGTGGCGCGAGCCGCTGCCCGGAAGCCAGAGATGCTCGCCGCCCGCCCCGTCGGCCCCGAGCTCGAAGCCGAGGAAGCCGCCGGCGTCGACCCGCTCCAGGACGACGGCGCCGGCGCCGTCGCCGAAGAGGACGAGCGTGGAGCGGTCGGTCCAGTCGAGGATCTTCGAGAGCACGTCGCCGCCCACGACGAGCGCCCGCTGCGAGAGCCCCGAGGCGAGCATCCCGTAGGCCTGGGCGATCGCGTACATGAAGCCCGTGCAGCCGGCGAGCAGGTCGTAGGCTCCCGCATCGGCGGCGCCGAGCGAGTCGGCGAGGAGCGCCGAGCTCGTGGGGAACATCATGTCGGGGGTGACGGTCGCGCAGATCAGGAGATCGATGTCCTTCCCCTCCACGCCGGCCTTCCGAAGCGCTTCCCGGGCCGCGGGCAGCGCGAGGTCGGTGAACGCCTCGTGCTGCTCGGCAAAACGGCGCTCGCGGATCCCCGTCCGCTCGACGATCCACTCGTCCGTCGTGTCCACGAACTGCTCGAGGTCGGCGTTCGTGTAAACGCGCTCCGGCACGTGGGCGGCGAGCCCGGTGATGCTCACGCGGGCGCCGTTCGCCGCGCCGATCACGAGGACTGATCCACGGCGAAGGTGAGGGTGCCGCGGACGGCGAGCTCCCCGTCCACGGTCGCGCGCGCCTTGCCGCGTCCGATCGGGCCCCGAACCTGCTCGAGGTCGCAGGTCAGCTCGAGCAGGTCTCCGGGGCGGACGACGCGCTTGAAGCGAACGTCGTCGATCCCGGCGAAGAGCGCCAGCCGGCCGCGGTTCTCGGGCTCCGAGAGCACGGCGACGGCGCCCGCCTGCGCGAGCGCCTCGACCATCTTCACCCCCGGCATGATCGGGTTCCCGGGAAAGTGCCCGGCGCAGTCCACCTCGGTCACGAGCTTGCGCGCGACGACGCGCGTGCCGGGGTCGAGCTCGATCACCTCGTCGAGCAGGAGGAAGGGGTCGCGGTGCGGCAGGATCCGCTCGATCGCCTCCCGGTCGAGGGGAAGCTCGTTCAGGGGGGCGCTCATGCGCTCAGCCGCTCGCCCAGGCGGTGCCGCAGCCCATTCCGGGCCCGGTGGGCGTAGCACTTGGCCGTGCCGACGGGCATGCCCGCCGCGCCGGCGATCTCCTCGAAGCTGAAGTCGAACGCGTCCTTGAGCACGATCACCGTCGCCTGGGCGGGCGCGATCTCGGCGAGGCAGGCGCCGAGCTCCGCCCGGAGCTCCGACGCCTCCACCTGCCCGGCGGGGCCCGGCTCACGCGAGACGCGGCGGTCCTCCTCGAGCGGCTCGCAGCGTCGCGCCATCTGGCGCTGCGCGACGTCGCGACACGCGTTCACGGTCAGGCGGTGGAGCCAGGTCGAGAACGCCGACTCGCCCCTGAACTGCGGCAGCTTCACGCAGAGTCGGGCGAGCGCATCCTGAGCGGCGTCCCGGGCGTCCTCCGGGTCGCGGAGGAGGTGGCGCGCGAGTCGCTCGACCTTCGGCGCATGGCGCTCGCAGAGCGCGGCGAGCGCGAGCCGGTCGCCGTCCTTCGCCCGGCGGACCAGGATCGGATCGCTGAGCCGAGCGTGCACGACCGGCCCGTCGGGCCGAAGCTCCCGGCCGATCGAGCGAGCGTGGAGAGGGCGCGGCTGCACCCGCCTATGCTATGGCCAGCGGCGGCGGGTCGGCCAGCCGGAGGCGGGTCGGCTAGCGCCTGGAGGCGGGTCGGCTCACGTTGCCGGCCGGATCCCAGGCGACGACCCGCACGACGCCGACACGCGGGATCCCGTAGATCGGCACCGTCCCGGCGGTCGCGGTGCGGCGCTTGAACGACCTGCCGCCCGCTCGAACGGTGAGCTCGGCCGGCTCGCTGAGCACGAGCCTGAGCGGGAAGCGCTGCGCGATCCGCACGCTTGGAGCGCGCGTGTCCGCGACGACCGGAACCGCGATCCGCGCCGTCCCGATCGGGTCGGTTGCCTCGAGCACGGCCTCGTAGCTGCCGTCGAGGAGGCGGCCGATCCGCTTGCTCCCGTCCCACTCGAGCCGCTGCGGGCCGGGCAGGAGCGGGCCCGTGAACGGGGTCGCGACCCACTTGCCGTCGCGGAGCACGCGCAGCCGCACCTCGGCCGGGCCTGCGAGCACGAAGCTGAGCGAGAGACGGTCGGCCCGACCGTCCCCGTTCGGCGAGAACGCGGATCGAGCAGGCACGAAGCCGCCGAGCGTGCGCGTGACCGCGACCTCGACGGACGCGGCGGCGATCCGCCCGCCGGTCGCCGTCGCCTCGAGCGAGACCGTGTAGACGCCGTCCTCGAGCCCGAACGCGTCGAAGGGGACGACGTGCTCTCCGGCCCGGCGATACGCCCTCGGGATCGCCCGAACCGTCTCCCCGACGGCGTCCTGGATGGTCACGGTCACGTTCGCGCCGTCGTTCAGGGTGTAGGTGATGCTCGACGCGTCGGCGGCCCCGTCGTCGTTCGGCGAGATCGTCTCGGGGTCCGCGGCGAGGCCGGCGATGGTCAGCTCGGCGGCCGGGCCGGCGACGATCCCGCCCAGCGACCCTCGCGCAGGTGTCGCGTCGGCGGCCGCGATCGAGTAGCGGTACGGGCCCTTGGGCGCGAGGGTCGCGTCCCAGGTCCAGTCGACGCTCGGCCCCTGGCCGGTCGTCCCGGCGACCGAGCTCCCGCTCGCGTCGAGCACGTCGACTGTCCAGGGCAGCGCCGAGGAGAGCCGCGCCCGGAAGCGCACCTTGCCGGGCACGGTGCCGGAGACGAGCGGCGCGTAGAGCTTCGGCAACCCCGTCGCGCGCACCGTGCCTGCGAGCCCGTTCAGGAGGCCGTAGAGCGCCGCGCCCGGGCAGTCGGTGAAGCCCGTGTCCCGGTGCCCGGAGACCGCCCGAAGGAACACCGGCAGGCCCGAAGGAAACCGCTGGTTGCCGTTCGAGATGAACGAGAGCGTCGAGAGCGGATCGACGTGCGCCGCGTCGAGCCGCCAGGCGAGCAGCCGCGCCAGGGAGTCCTGGGCGGCCCGGGCGACCGCGAGCGAGCCGTACTCACCGAGGACGGCCACGCCCACCGAGCCCGTATTGAAGCCCTCTGCGTGCGCGCCGACGACGTTCTTCTCGACCCCGCCGCCGCGGCCCTCGAAGACCTTGCCGAACCGGTCGACGAGGAAGTTGTAGCCGATGTCGTTCCAGCCGTTCCCCTTCACGTGGTAGACCTGGATCCCGCGGACGATCGCCGCGGATTGGGCCGCGTCGTAGCCGTTCGCGCCGGCGGTGTGATGGACGACCGCGACCCTGAGCGCCGAGGCGACGGCCGGCTTGGAGCGCACGATCGACTCGTCGGCCTTCCAGCCGGCGCGCGGGACGATCGCCGGCGAGCCCGCGCGCTGGAGCGTCCTCGCGGGGACGTAGGAGGCCTCGCTCCAGACGAAGTGGGCGCGGAGCCGGGTGACGACGCCGAGGCGCCGGTACTCGATCCGGTCGGACGCCCCGACCCACCAGGGGTTCCCGAGCCGCCAGCCGCTCCTGCGCGCCCGCTCCGCGGTTCGCGAGTCGGGCCGGTCCTCCGCCTCCGGAGCCGCATCCACCCACTCGCTCCAGCGGCCGTCGAGCGACCGCGTCCGGAACCGCACCGTCCCGGGCCCCTGCCAGTGCACGCCGACGAGGTTGAACCGGGAGGGAGGAGCGCTCGCGAGCGCGCGAGCGGCGCCGACCGGAACGTCGCGCACGACCATGGTCGCGTCGCCCGCCCGAGCCTGTGCGGGCAGCGCGAAGGCGACACCGAGCAGGAGCAGGGGGCCAAGCTTCTTCACGGGTACGCCAACAGTGGCGATCGCTCCCTTCGCCGACAAGCGGCCCGACCCCTGCTTGACCGAATCCTTACAGGCTAGGATTGGCCTGCCTTGCACGTCTCGCTCTCGCGGGGTCTGCTGCTCTCGCTGGCAGCTGCGGCCGCCGCGCTTCTGCTCGCCGCCCCGGCTTCGGCCGCAGAGGCGCCGCGCGTGCTGGTCGCCGAGTTCGAGAACGACGTCAACCCGGTCACGCAGGAGTACTTGCTCGACGCGATCGAGCGCGGCGAGGAGGAGGGCTTCGCCGCGGTCGTGATCGAGATGGACACGCCCGGCGGGCTCGGCTCGTCGATGCGCGCGATCGTGAAGGGGATCCTGGCGGCGAACGTCCCCGTCGTCGTCTACGTGGCCCCCTCCGGCTCGAGCGCCGACTCCGCCGGCGCGGTGATCGGGATGTCCGCCGACGTGCTCGCGATGGCGCCCGGGACGAACATCGGCTCCTCGACGCCGATCTCCACCGGTGGAGAGGACTTCTCGAAGGATCTGCGCCGCAAGGTGGTGAACGACGCGGCGGCCTACATCGGGGAGCTCGCGCGCGAGAATGAGCGGAATGTCGTGCAGGCGCGCAAGATGGTGACCGAGGCCTCGAACCTCGGCGCGAGCGAGGCGCTGCGCCTGAACGTGATCGACGTCGTCGCCGACGACTACGCGTCCCTCTTCCGCCAGATCGACGGCACCGTCCCACCGACGAAGCCCGACCTGACGATCTCGACGCCACCGGACACGACCATCGAGCGGACCGAGATGTCGACCTGGAAGCAGATCCTCGACCTCCTGATCGACCCGAACATCGTCGCGCTGATGCTCTCGATCGGCCTGATCGGGATCGTCGTCGAGCTCTGGAACCCCGGGCTCGTGTTCCCGGGCACCGTGGGCGCGATCTCGCTGATCGTGGGGCTCTACGGCCTCCAGGTGCTGCCGGTCTCCGCGGCCGGCCTGCTCCTCATGATCCTGGCGGCCGCGTTCTTCGTCGCCGAGGGCTTCATCGTCTCGCACGGGGCGCTTGCCGTCGCGGGAGCCGTGACGTTCGTGATCGGCGCCCTGATGCTCTTCGACCCCGCCGGCGAGGCGTACCAGGTCTCGATCCAGGTGGCGCTCGCGATCGCGACCACGCTCGCGCTCCTCTTCGGCTTCGCCCTGACGAAGGCGGCCCGCGCCCGCAGCGCGCCCGCCGCGGTCGGCGCGCACAGGCTCGTCGGCGAGCCGGCGCAGGTGCGCGCCGAGGGTCTCGTCTTCGTGGACGGAGAGCTCTGGCGTGCCTCGACCGCCGACGGCTCGCCGCTGCACCCGGGGGAGCACGTGCGCGTAGAGTCGGTGCACCAGGAGGACCTCCAGCTCGTCGTCTCCGCCCCCGAACCGTCTCCCGAAAGGAGCTAGATGTCGATCACCTTGATCGCGCTCGCCGCCGTCGTCCTCATCCTCCTGATGTTCCTGTTCGCGGCGGTCAAGGTCGCTCGGGAGTACGAGCGTGGGGTCATCTTCAGGCTCGGCCGGCTTCTGCCCGAGCCGAAGGGCCCGGGGCTCTTCCTCCTGATTCCGGTGATCGACCGGATGGTCAAGGTCGACCTGCGCACGATCACGCTGAACGTGCCGCCGCAGGAGGTGATCACGAAGGACAACGTGCCGGTTCGTGTCAACGCGGTCGCCTACTTCCGGATCATCGAGCCGAAGAACGCGATCGTCCAGGTCGAGAACTTCATGGTCGCGACCTCGCAGATCGCCCAGACGACGCTTCGCTCCGTCCTCGGCCAGCACATGCTCGACGAGCTGCTCTCCGAGCGCGACAAGATCAACGCGATCCTCCAGAACATCATCGACGAGGCGACCTCGCCCTGGGGAGTCAAGGTCGCGATCGTGGAGGTCAAGGACGTCGAGATCCCGGCGAGCATGCAGCGCGCAATGGCGCGCCAGGCCGAGGCGGAGCGGGAACGACGGGCGAAGATCATCGCGGCCGAGGGCGAGTTCCAGGCCTCCCAGAAGCTCTCGGAGGCGGCCGACGTGATGGCGCGCTCGCCGATGGCCCTGCAGCTGCGCTACCTGCAGACGCTGCTCGAGATCGGCGCGACCAACTCCTCGACGATCGTCTTCCCCGCCCCGATCGACATGCTGACGGCGTTCATGGGCGCCGCGCAAAACAAGGCGGAGGGCGGCCCGAGCTCGAGCCAGCCGAGCTCGAGCTAGGTGAGCTGGCCGTTCGTCTCGCGGAAGCGGCGGGCCGCGTCGATCGCAGCGCCGAGGTTCAGGCCCTTGTCCTTCGCCTGCTTGATCAGCATCACGGTCTCGAGCGCCTCGATGTCGTAGATCCGCTGCTTCTTGCCCTTCGTCGGGATCTGGGCCTTGTTCGTCCAGTAGTCGAGCTGCATCTTCGAGATCCCGGCGATGTGGCAGACCTGGCCGAGATAGAGCTCGACCTTCTCCAAGTGCTCGCTGAGATTTATGGGTTCCAGCAGGTCGAGCTGATTGCTGTAAGACATATGGAACCCTTTATCGGCGGGGACGGCGATCCCTTAAGAGGGAGATATACACGGTTCTCCGCTGTTTTGGAAGCACGCCGCCGGAGCGGCCGGAGGCCTTAGGTCCCGTCGCCGTCCGCGAGTGGCGCGAAGCCGTCCTCGTCGAACTGCGGCTCGGCCGCGGGCTCGATCCCGGCCTCCACGGCCGCGTCCGCAGCCGCATCGATCGACGCCTCTGCGGAGGCGTCGCTCTCGACGACCGGGGCGAGGCTGGAGACGATCTCGTCGCCGCGTAACCGCATCACGATCACCCCCTGCGTCGAGCGGCCCGCTCGCCGGATCCCCTCCACCGGCATCCGGATCACCGTCCCGCCGGTCGAGATCAGCATCACCGCGTACCCGTCGCGGACGACGCGCGCGCCGGCCAGCTTGCCCTTCGCCTCGGTGAGCTGCACCGTCTTGACGCCGAGCCCGCCGCGCCCCTTCTTCGGGTACTCGTGGAGCGGCGTGCGCTTGCCGTAGCCGTTCTCGGTGACGACGAGGAGGTCGGCGTCGTCCTCGGCCACGTTGACCTCGATCACCTCGTCGCCGGAGCGGAGGCTCATCCCCCGCACGCCGGACGCCGCTCGGCCCATCGAGCGGACGTCGTTCTCGTGGAAGCGGATCGCCTGACCGGAGCGCGAGACCATCAGGATGTCGTCGTCGCCGTCCGAGAGGCGGACGCCCACGAGCTCGTCGTCCTCGCGCAGCTTGATCGCGATGATCCCGTCGGCCTTGAGCGGCGTGTTGTACTCCAGGAACTCCGTCTTCTTGACGACCCCCTTCCTCGTCGCGAAGACGAGGAACTTCGACTCCTTGTAGTCGCGGGTCGCGATCACGGCGCGCACCGACTCGTCCTGGCGGAAGGGGAGCAGGTTGACGATTGCGCGGCCCTTGGACTGCCGTGAGCCGAGCGGAAGCTCGTGCACCTTCAGCCGGTAGACCTTGCCGACGCTCGTGAAGAAGAGGATGTAGTCGTGCGTCGAGGCGACGAAGAGGTGCTCGATGTAGTCCTCGTCCTTCAGGTCCATCCCCATCACGCCCTGCCCGCCGCGGCGCTGCTCGCGGTAAGTGGTGACCGGGAGCCGCTTGATGTAGCCGGACTGCGTGATCGCGATCACCATGTCCTCCTCGGCGATCATGTCCTCGAGCGAGAACTCGCCCTCGGCCGCGATGATCTCCGTCCGGCGGTCGTCGTTCTTGCCGTAGATCGTCTTCAGCTCGAGCAGCTCCTCGCGGATCAGGGCGTCGATCCGCGCCGGGTCGCCGAGGATCGCGCGCAGCTCGGCGATCTGCTCCTGCAGGTCGTTGAACTCGCCCTCCACGCGCCGGCGCTCGAGCCCGGTCAGCGCGCGCAGGCGCAGGTCGAGGATCGCCGTCGCCTGGATCTCGGAAAGCGCGAACGCCGACATCAGCTCCTCGCGGGCCCCATCGGTGTCCTCGGCCCCGCGGATGATCCGGATCACCTGGTCGAGGTTGTCGAGGGCGATCAGGTAGCCCTGGAGGACGTGCGCGCGGTCCTCCGCCTTGCGGAGCTCGAACTTGGACCGGCGCGTGATGATCTCGCGCTGGTAGTTCAGGTAGTGGGTGACGAGCTCGAGGAGCGAGAGCGTCTTCGGCACGTTGTCGACGAGCGCGACGGCGTTGTAGCCGAAGGTCGCCTGGAGCGAGGTGTGCTTGTAGAGCTTGTTCAGGACGACCTGGGGGATCGCGTCGCGCTTCAGCTCGACCTGGATCCGCATCCCGGTCCGGTCGGAGTGGTCGGCGAGGTCCGAGATCTCGGTGATCACCTTCTCGCCGACGAGCTCGGCGATCTTCTTGATCACGCCGCTCTCCCCGCCCTTCTTGACCCCGTACGGCAGCTCGGTGATCACGATCGCGCTCTTGCCGCCACGCAGCTCCTCGACGTGCGCGCGGGCGCGCATCACGATCCGGCCGCGGCCGGTGCGGTAGGCGTCGCGGATCCCGCTGCGGCCGACGACGATCGCCCCGGTCGGGAAGTCGGGGCCCTTGACGTGCTTGATCAGGTCCTCGACGTTCGCATCCGGCTTGTCGAGGAGCTGGACGATCGCGTCGATGATCTCGCCGAGCCGGTGCGGCGGCATGTTCGTCGCCATCCCGACCGCGATCCCGGCGGAGCCGTTCACGAGCAGGTTCGGGAAGCGGGACGGGAGCACGTCGGGCACGCGTCGCGACTCGTCGTAGTTCGGGACGAAGTCGACGGTGTCCGCATCGATGTCGCGGAGCATCTCGGTGGCGATCCGCGCCAGCCGCGCCTCGGTGTACCGCATCGCGGCCGGCGGATCGTCGTCGATGGAGCCGAAGTTGCCCTGGCCGTCGACGAGCGGGTAACGCAGGCTGAACGGCTGCGCCATCCGGACGAGGGTGTCGTAGATCGAGGCGTCGCCGTGCGGGTGGTACTTGCCCATCACGTCGCCGACCGTCGCCGCCGACTTCTTGTAGGGCCGGTTCGGCTGCAGACCCGCCTCGTGCATCCCGAAGAGCACGCGTCGGTGCACGGGCTTCAGCCCGTCGCGCACGTCGGGCAGCGCGCGCCCGACGATCACGCTCATCGCGTAGTCGAGATAGCTCGAGCGCATCTCCTGCTCGAGCTCGCGCGGCTCGATCCGGCCGCCGCTGCCGATGCCTCCGGGGACGAGGTCAGACATCGATGCTTCTTCTCAGCGAGCCGGCACGAAGGCCTCGACTCCGCGGCCGGAGGCCGGCTCCGCCGGCCGGGAGGCCCGCACCCGTCCTCTCCGAGTCGGAGCGAAGAAGGAGGGGGCCCGCGGGGGAACCATGGGTTCCTCCGCGTCTAGACATCGAGGAAGCGGACGTCCCGGGCGTTCTCCTCGATGAAGGCGCGGCGCGGCTCCACCTGGTCGCCCATCAGGGTCGAGAAGAGCCGGTCGGCGGCCGAGGCGTCCTCGACGTCGACCCGGATCAGGAGCCGCTTCTGGGGATCCATCGTCGTCTCCCAGAGCTGCTCCTCGTTCATCTCGCCGAGACCCTTGAAGCGCGAGAGCTGCAGGCCCTCCTTCGCGAGCTCGAGCGCCTCGCCGCGGAGCTCTGCGAACGTCTCGGCCGCGCGACGCTTCCTGCCGACAGCGAGGGTGTACGGCGGCGTGCCCACGACCTCGACGAGCTTCGCGTAGGCCTTGCGCAGGTTGGTGTAGATCGGGGAGGCGACGAGCTCGGCTGGAACGGTGACGTGCGTGGCCGCGCTCGTCTCGGTCTCGACCACCTTGACGTCGATCGATCCCTCGCGCCGGCCGCGGATGGAGAGCACGTAGCCGTTCTCGAGCGCCGCGGTGACGGCGTCGTCGAGGGCGCCGAGCGAGCCGAACTCGCTCGAGACGAGCCGGTGCGTGACCATGAAGTCGGCCGCCGGCGCCCCGTAGTCGGCCCGCAGGCGCGCCAGCCAGCCCTCGAACTCGGTGAGCGCGCGGACGAAGCGGCCCCAGCGCGCCTCGGTGAGCTTGAGCGGCTCGCCACCCGCCGACGCGATCTCCAGCTCGCCGACCCGCTCGCGCACGAGCAGCTCCTCGAGCTGCGCGTCCTTCTCGAAGTAGAACTCCTGGTTCCCGAGCTTCACCTTGTACAGCGGCGGGACGGCGATGTAGATGTGGCCCCGCTCGATCAGCTCCGGCATCTGCCGGTAGAGGAAGGTCAAGATCAGCGTCCGGATGTGCGAGCCGTCGACGTCGGCGTCGGTCATCACGATCACCTTGTGGTAGCGGAGCCTCGCGATGTCGAACTCGTCCCCGAGCGACGTCCCGATCGCTGTGATCATCGCCTGGATCTCGTTGTTCGAGAGCACCTTGTTGATCCGGTTCTTCTCGGAGTTGATGATCTTCCCGCGCAGGGGGAGGATCGCCTGGTAGGTGCGGTCGCGGCCCATCTTCGCCGAGCCACCCGCGGAGTCGCCCTCGACGATGAAGAGCTCGGCGGCCTCCGGGTCCTTGATCGAGCAGTCGGCGAGCTTGCCGGGGAGCGACATGCTCTCGAGCGCGCTCTTGCGGCGGGTCAGCTCGCGCGCCTTGCGGGCGGCCTGGCGGGCGCGCTGGGCGGAGATCGCCTTCGCGACCATCTGCCGCGCGTCCTGCGGGTTCTCCTCCAGGAACTCGGCGAGGCGCTGGTTCACGACCTGCTTGACGAGGCTCTCGATCGGGGGATTGCCGAGCTTCGTCTTCGTCTGGCCCTCGAACTGTGGATTGCGGAGCTTGACGGAGATCACCGCTGCGAGCCCCTCGCGGACGTCCTCGCCCTCGAGGTTGTCCTCCTTCTCCTTGAGCAGGCCCTTCTCGCGCGCGTAGCGGTTGAGCGTGCCGGTGAGCGCGGCGCGGAAGCCGGACAGGTGCGTCCCGCCCTCGTGGGTGTTGATGTTGTTCGCGAACGAGAACACCGACTCGACGTAGGACGTGTTCCACTGCATCGCGACCTCGAGCGCGCCGTCGTCGTTCTCGCCCTCGAAGTAGACGATGTGCTTGTGGATCGGCTCCTTTGCGTCGTTGACGTAGGCGACGAAGTCGCGGATCCCGCCCTCGGCGTAGAACTCGTGCCGGTCCTCGCCCTCGCGCTCGTCCACGAGGGTGATCCGAAGCCCGCGCGTCAGGAACGCCGTCTCGCGCAGGCGCTGGACGAGGATGGGTGTCGAGAGGTCGAGCTCCTCGAAGATCTCGGCGTCGGCGAGGTAGGAGATCGTCGTGCCCGTGTCGCTCGCCGTCCCGACCACCTCGACGTCGGTCTGGGGAACGCCGCGCGCGTACTCCTGCCGGTAGAGCTTGCCGTCGCGGCGAACCTCGGCGACCAGTCGCTCCGAGAGCGCGTTGACGACGGAGATCCCGACGCCGTGCAGCCCGCCCGAGACCTTGTAGCCGTCGCCGCCGAACTTGCCGCCGGCGTGCAGCTTCGTCATCACGACCGTCAGCGCCGACTCGCCGGTGTCCGCCATCGCGTCGACCGGGATCCCCGACCCCCAGTCCTTGATCGTGACCGAGTTGTCCGGGTGCAAGGTCAACTCGATCCGGTCGTTGCGGTCGGCGAGCGCCTCGTCGACGGAGTTCGCGACCACCTCGTAGACGAGGTGGTGGAGGCCGCGCGAGCCGGTCGAGCCGATGTACATCCCGGGCCGGAGCCGGACCGGCTCGAGGCCCTCGAGCACGGTGATGTCCTTTGCGGTGTAGTCGGTTTCAGTCATGAAAAAAGCCCTGCAAATAGCCATCTTGCGGGCAGGGAGCAGTGTATCAGAAAGTGCGGTCGGACCGGCCCTCTGCGGGCCACCGGGCGAGGCTCGCCGCGGCGGCTCTCGCCACGATCTCGCGGAGCTCCTCGTCTTCGATCGCAGCAGCGATCGCGACCCCCCGCTCGGCGTCCTCCGAGGCAATCACCGGGGCCTTCGGGAGGCGCTCCTGGAGGGGCTCTGCAGCTGGCGCGGGGATCGGTCCCGGGACAAAGCGCAGGCCGACGGGAGCTGCGTCGCCGAGCGCCTCCACGAGCCGCTCGAGAATCGAGCCGGCGAGCATTCCGAGCTGGAAGGCCCACACGGAGTCGCTCGCGTGGACGACGAGGCTCCCGTCGCGGGCGAGCCGGGCCGGCCACGCGCGCCTCGCGTTCTCCGCGCCGACGACCTCGGGCCAGACGCGCACGATCGCGACAAGCTCGCCTCCCTGCTCCCCCTGGCCCCCCTCTCCTTGTCCGGGGGAACCGGCGCGGCGGAGCTCCTTCCGGAGCTGGCCCTCGAGACGTTCCATCAGAGGACGCGCACCTCACCGGGGGTCACCTCGAGCAGCTGCGCAGGCTCGAGCGGCAGCGCCTCCGCCCCGGTGGCGGTGACGAGCGTTTGGCCGACGAGGCCGATTCGCTCCGCCAGCGTCCGCCGGCGGGAGGCATCGAGCTCGGAGAGCACGTCGTCGAGGAGCACGAGTGGCGGCACGTTGCGCAGCTCCGCCAGCACCTGGGCCTCGGCGAGGAGGAGCGAGAGGACGGCGAGCCGCTGCTCGCCCTGAGAGCCGAAGCTCCGGAGCTCGCGCGGGCCGGAGCGGATCGTGACGTCGTCCAGGTGCGGGCCGAGCCCGGTCACCCCGCGCTCGACGTCCTTCGCGAGGCGCTCCTCGAGCTCGGCCACGGACGGTCCCTCGCCGGTGTAGTCGAGCGCGGCCTCCGGAAGCCCGAGCTCGCCGGCGCGCTCGCGGAATCCAGGCCCGAGAAGCGCGAGCGCCTCGCGGCGGGATGCGACGAGCTGCGTCCCGAGCGCCGAGACCTGTTGCGTCCACGGCTCGACCGCCGCGGGAGTCCCCCATCCTCCTGCCAGGCGGCGCAGCGCGGCATTCCGCTGCCCGACCGCGGCGGCGTAGTCGATCGGCAGTGCGGCGCGACTCGGCAGGAGCCGCGAGAGCGCGCGGTCGAAGTAGGCCCGCCGGGCCGCCGGGCCGCCCTTGACGACGGCCAGCCGGTCGGGCGTGAAGACGAGCGTCGCCACCTCTCCGCGAAGTTGCTCGGTCGAGCGGAGGGCGGCCCCGTTCAGCTTCGCGCGCTTGCCCTGCTGCGGCTGCACGGTCAGCTCGAGGAGGACCGGCCGGCCGGCGCGGGTGCCTCCGAGCGCGACCCTCGCCCCGTCCGTGCCGAGCCTGACGAGCTGGGTGTCGGCTCGCGTCCGCGGCGAGAAGCCCTGGGTGCCGACGTGGAGCGACTCGAGCAGGTTCGTCTTTCCGGCCCCGTTGGCGCCGGTGACGAGGACGAGCCCCGGCTCCAGCTCGAGCTCGAGCCGGGCGTACGAGCGGTAGTCGCGCAGCGAGACCGTGGAGACGATCAGCGGCGGCCAGGCTCAGACGACCGGCTGGTGGGCCGGCGCAGCGCTCAGCCCGCCAGCCGGATCGGCATGATCAGGTAGGTGAAGTCTCCCGTCGGGTCGACGAGGATCGCGGGGCGGAGCGGGTTGATCAGCTTCACCTGGACGTCGTCGCCGGCGATCGAGTCGACTCCGTCGCGCAGGAACTCCGCGTTGAACCCGATCACGAACTCCTCGCCCGTGTAGTTGACGGGCAGCGACTCCTTGGCCTCGCCCACGTCCTGGGTCTGGGCCGAGATCGTCAGCTCGCCCTCGGCGAAGCGCAGTCGCAGCGGGGAGTTGCGCTGAGCCATCACCGAGACGCGGCGAACGACGTCTCCGAGCTCCGCGCGTGCGATCGTCAGCTCGACCTCGAATGCCTCGGGCAGGAGTTGGCGGTAGTTCGGGAACTGGCCGTCGATCCGGCGCGTCGTCAGCCACGCGTCGCCTCCCGTCGGCGAGCTCGTCCCGAAGACGACGTGGTTCTCGTGCACGCCGAGCTCGACCGTCTCGCCCGCGCCACCCGACGAGCCCAGCCTGGAGAGCTCCTGGAGCGCGCGCGCAGGGATGATCGCTTCGAGCTCCGGCGCCGAGGCCTCGAGCTCGGTCTCCTTGACCGAGAGCCGGTAGGAGTCGGTCGCGACCATCACGAGCTTCCCCGCCTCGAAGCGAACGAGGATCCCTGTGAGAACGGGCCGTGACTCGTCGCGCGAGGCCGAGCGGGCGACCCGGGCGATCGTCTCGAGCAGCGCGTCGCGGTCGATTGCGTGCAGCTGCGCGTCGAGCGCCGGCAGGCGTGGGAAGTCCTCTGCCGCGTAGGTGTTCAACCGGTACGACGTCGTCCCGGAGACGACGTGCACGACGCCCTCGGCGGGCTGGTACTGGAACGTGACCTCGCTCTCCGGCAGGAGCCGTGCGAGATCGACGAGGAGCTTGCCGGGAACGACGACCGCTCCTTCTCCCTCGACCTGCGCCTCGAGCGTTGTCCGAAGCGAGAGCTCCATGTCGGTCGCGGCGAGCGAGAGTGTGCCCGCTTCGGCGGAGAGCAGGATCCCGGAGAGGACCTGGACCGTGCCACGGCTCGAGACCGCGCGCGAGACCACGCCGAGCTTGGCGACGAGCTCGTCCTTCGAGACCGTGATCTTCATCCCGGTGTTCCCCTCGCCGACCCCGGCCTGAACGGTCGTGTCGATCTCCGCCTCCCTCGCTGCCTCTATATCCATCATTCTTCTTTAGATCCTTTCGTAGCAGTCATAGGGAGTGTGGACGACGGGGAAGACGGCGGCGCCTGGGGCTGCGAGCGGGATCGAGCGGTGGGTCCACGCGGTGGAGAACCCCGACCCGCCCACAAGCTGAACATCCTTTCGCGAGGTTTCCACAGAATCAGTCGGCCTGCTTGATCCGTGCCGTCAGCTCCTGCACAAGGTTGAACACAGACCGGTCCTCGCGAATCATCCCCTCGATCTTCGCGTTTGCGTGCATCACGGTTGTGTGGTCGCGCCCGCCGAACTCCTTGCCGATCTTCGGGAGCGAGGAGTCGGTCAGCGCCCGTGAGAGGTACATCGCGACCTGGCGCGGATAGGCGATCGCCTGGGAGCGCTTGGCGCTGCAAAGCTCCCCGATCGTCATCCCGAACCGCTCGGAGACGGTCTCCTGGATCCGCCGGATCGAGATCTCGACCGGCTTTCCCTGGGGGAAGACGTCCTTGAGCACGTCCTCGGCGAGCTCGACCGTCATCGCGCGCCCGGTCAGCGAGGAGAGCGCGACGACGCGGGTGAGCGCTCCCTCGAGCTCGCGGATGTTCGTGGTCACCCGCTCGGCGACGTAGGTGAGCACGTCGGGATCCGGCACGTGGATCTGGTCGGTCTTGACCTTCTTGCGCAGGATCGCGATCCGCGTCTCCAGGTCGGGCGGCTGGATGTCGGTGATGAGGCCCCACTCGAAGCGCGAGCGCAGGCGCTCCTCGAGGGTCGCGATCTCCTTCGGCGGCCGGTCGGAGGAGAGGACGATCTGCTTGCCGGCCTCGTAGAGCGTGTTGAAGGTGTGGAAGAACTCCTCCTGCATCCGGTCTTTGCCCTCGAGGAACTGGACGTCGTCCACGAGCAGCACGTCGTAGGTGCGGTAGCGCTGCTTGAACCCCTCGATCCGCTTGTCCCGGAGCGAGTTGATGAAGTCGTTCATGAACGTCTCGCTCGTTACGTAGCGCGCGGTCAGGCCGTTCCCGTGCTCCCCGACGTACTGCCCGACCGCCTGGAGGAGGTGGGTCTTGCCGAGCCCGGTGCTCCCGTAGATGAAGAGCGGGTTGTAGGCCTGCGCCGGCGCCTCTGCGACGGCGAGCGCGGCCGCGTGCGCGAAGCGGTTCGACGAGCCGATCACGAACAGGTCGAACGTGTACTTCGGGTTCATCCCCCCGAAGCCGAGCGGCTGCTCGGGCGCCGGGCGGGCCGGGGTCTCGACCGAGACGACGCCGTCGTCGCTCCGGGCCGCCGGGAACTGGCTCGCCGTGAAGTCGCGGACGGTCAGGCGGACGCTGCGCTCGTGCCCGGTCGCGTCCTTGACCGCGGCCCGGATCAGGCCGAGGAAATGACCTTCGATCCACTCGCGGGTGAAGTCGTTCGGGACGGCGAGCGTGAAGGCGTCGTCGGTGAGCTCCGCGCCGGCCGCCTCCCCGAACCACGTGCCGAATGTCGCCTCGTTCAGCGCTCCCCTGAGCCGGCCGGAGACCTCGTCCCACAGGCTGTCCGCAGTCAGCTCGATTTGGTGCTCCACGCCGGCGCCTCGGGTCCTCTCACAGCTCGTAGGGAGCGGCGAGCATAGCAGCGTCCGCGGGCCGGCTCAATCCGACCCCAACGGCCAAGAAGTTGCTCTGAGCAGGGATTTCTCTCGCGGCCAAGACTTGTTCACACCTGTGGAGAACCTGTGGGCGACGTGTCGCCGCGGGCCGCTCTTTGCGGCTCTTTCCCACGCGGCGACACACCTGTGGATAACCGATTTCGACAACCCTCGTCTATACTTTTCGCTCCGCCAGCCCGGCGGCTTTTTTCCGACGGAAGCGAAACCTCACCGTGAAACGCACCTACCAGCCCAACGTCCGGCGACGCAAGCGCAAGCACGGGTTCCGCGCGCGCATGTCCACCAAGGCAGGACAGGCGATTCTCAAGCGCCGCAGGGCCAAGGGCCGCAAGAGCCTGTCTGCCTGACCGAGCGCCCGACGCCATCCCGAGCGCATCAGCCTGAACGCCATCACTGAAGACACGACGCAGCGGCGAAACCGCCTCTCCCGTTCCCGGGACTTCGACGCCGTCTACCGCCGGGGCCGCTCGACGACGACCCGCTACCTCGTCCTCCACTGGTTCCCGCGCGACGGACGCCGGCAGACGAGGCGCCGCGGCTCGGCCTGGCCGTCCCGAAGTCGGTCGGGAACGCGGTCGTCCGGAACGGCGTCAAGCGCCGGCTCCGGGAGGCGTGGGCAGTGCTTTCCGCGCAGGCGAGCCCGGGCCACGACTACGTGCTCGTCGCCCGCCCCGGACTTGCCGAGGCCGCCGACGCGCGTGGGCACGAGTGGCTCCTCGAGCGCGTGAGCGAGATCCTCGAGAAGGCGAGCGCGTGAAGCTCGTCGGGATCGCCCTCGTTCAGGCCTGGCGGCAGACGCTCGGGCGCCTGACCCCTGAGGGGACCTGCAAGTACCACCCGAGCTGCTCGCAGTACGCGCTCGACGCCTTCCGCAAGTACGGGCTCGTCAGGGGTGCGGCGAAGGCCTGCTGGCGCCTCGCCCGCTGCAATCCCTGGAGCCACGGCGGCGTGGACTACGCATGATGCTGGCCGACTCATGATCCTGGCCGGCATCCTCACCCCGCTCGAGAACCTGCTCACGTGGGCGCTCACGAACCTCCACGACACGGTCGGCCTGACGTGGGCGTGGTCGATCGTCGCCCTCGTCGTGATCGTGCGGATGCTGCTCGTGCCGCTGACCGTTCGCCAGATCCACTCGATGCAGAACCTCCAGGCCCATGCGCCGGAGATGAAGGCGATCCAGACGAAGTACAAGCACGACCGCCAGAAGATGAACCAGGAGCTGATGGCCTTCTACAAGGAGAACCAGATCAACCCGGCCGCCTCCTGCCTGCCGATCATCGCCCAGATCCCGATCTTCATCGGCCTCTTCTTCGTGCTCCGCGGCTTCGAGGACGAGATCTTTCCCAAGTACCTGGCGCTCGGGGAGGGACCGAGCAACCTCGAGTGGCTGCACCTGATCAACATCGTCGAGAACACGAAGGTCGGCTGGGGGCCGCTGCTCGTCGTCATGTACGCGATCAGCCAGCTGACCTCGTCCTACTTGATGTCGACGACCATGCAGCCCGCCCAGCGGGCGCTGATGCTGATCCTGCCGATCGCGTTCATCCCCTTCGTGTTGAACTTCCCGGCCGGCCTGATGCTCTACTGGCTGACGACGAACCTGTGGACGACCGGGCAGGGCCTGATCACGCGGAAGCTGACGCCAAAACGGGAGCCGCCGCCGAAGAAGAGCTCGCGGACACCGCCGAAGAGCGAGGCGCCGGCCGCCGTTGTCGAGAAGCCGGCCCAGGCGAAACCGACGCCGGCCGCGCCCCAGCGCGTGAAGAAGGTCAAGCGCAAGAAGGGCGCTCGCCGTTGACCGAGATCTCGGTCGAGGCGACGGGCGAGACGGTCGGCGAGGCGAAGTGGTCTGCGCTTCGCGACCTCGAGCGCAAGCAGCCCGGACTCGACAAGACGGCGGTGCGCTTCCAGGTCGTGAGCGAGGGCGAGCGCGGGCTCCTCGGGGTCGGCTACGAGCCCGCCAGGGTCGTCGCCAGCGTGGACGCCGGTGTTGCGGCGGACGGCGAGGGCGCGGCTCCGGAGCCGGCCGCTTCGCTCCCCGCCCCCGGAGAGAGCGCCGACGGCGTCCGGCTGCGCGAGCTCGTCGACCGGATCACGCGCGAGCTCGGCGTCCCGTCCCGGATCGAGATCGCCGAAACGGACGAGGAGCTGCGGGCGACCTGCGACGGCCCCGAGCTCGGGATGCTGATCGGCAAGCACGGGCAGACGATCGACTCCATCCAGTATCTGGCGAGCGCCGTCCTCTACCGTGGCCGCTTCGAGGAGCGCAAGCGGGTTGTCGTCGACGCGGCCGGCTACCGCGCCCGCCGGCAGACGACGCTCGACGCTCTGGCGCTCCGCCTCGCCGAGCAGGCCTCTGCGACCGGGCAGCGGGTCGAGCTCGAGCCGATGACGGCCGTCGAGCGCAAGATCGTGCACGAGCGGCTGAAGGACGATCCCGAGATCGAGACGCTGAGCGAGGGAGCCGAGCCCAACCGCTACGTCGTGATCGTCCCGCGCAACGTCGCTGTCTAACGACCTGCTCGAGCGCTGGCTGCCGCGCGGCCGTCGTCTGCGCACTCCCGGGCTGACGGCGCTGAAGGAGTCCCGTCGAGGCGAGACGGGTGCTGCTCGACGCATGCGCTCGCCGGGCGGGCGGAGCTGGTGAGCCGCTTCGAGGGCTCGATCGTGGACGTCGGCTCGGGCGGCGGCACACCGGGGATCCCGCTGGCCGTCTCGCTGCCGGAGCGGGAGGTGACGCTGCTCGAGGCGGAGCGGCGGAAGACCGCGTTCCTGGAGCGGTGGAAGGACGAGCTCCCGAACCTGCGGGTCGTCTGGGGACGGGCGGAAGAGCACGCAGGGCGCTACGGCGTCGCCGTCGCGAAGGCGCTCGCGCACCCGCCGGTCGCGGCCGAGTGGTGCCTGCCCCTCGTGGCGGAGGGCGGCGCCGCGATCCTCTGGGTCGGCCCGAGCGCCGAGCCCGCACGGGTCGCGCGCGCAGCGGAGCAGCTCGGCGGCGAGCTCGCGGAGAGCCCACCGGGGTTCCTCGTCCTTCGCAAGACGGGGCCGACTCCGCCGGGGTTCCCTCGCCGGCCCGGGCTGGCGAGGAAGCGCCCGCTGGCCTAGCCGAGCTGGATGCGCCTGCTCAGCGTCACGTAACCCGGCTGCTCCCGGTACCCGAGCGAGCGATTGAGCCTCCGCATCGCCTCGTTCGCCGCGCTCATCTCCGTCTCGAGCACGAGCGCACCGCGCTCCTGTGCATAGAGCGCGGCCCGGGTCTTCAGGGCGCGGGCGATCCCCCGCCCGCGAAACGCGGGCTCGACGCCGGTGATCGCGTTCCAGGCCCGCTCGCCCGAGCTGCCGACGGCGGCCAGTCCGACGAAGCGGCCGGCGTGCTCCGCGAGGATCTGCCCGCGGGGGTCGAAGCCGACGCTCCGAGGCACCAGCCCGAGCCAGTTCTCGTACTCCGGGAAGCCGCCTGTCGACGCAGGATCGTCGAGGCCGGCGCTCCGGTTGATCTCGTAGAGGTTCCGCAGCGCGTCCTCGTCGCCCGCGGTCTGGCCGAAGTCGAGCAGCCTGATGCCTGCGGTCGCGAGGCGGTCGGTCGAGCCGGGCTGTCGGGCCTCGCCGGCCCTGCAGGTCGAGCACGGCCTTGACGTGGCGCGCCCGCTCCTCGAATCCCTGCAACCGGGCGAACGAGAGGCCGCGGGGACGATCCTCCCGCACGTCGACCCAGAGCTCCTCGACCGGCTCCGGATCCAGCACCTCCTGGAGGCGTCGCGCCAGGAGACGGCCGGTCCCTCGCCGTTCCGGCTCGGCCACGACGTGCACGTGGTAGAGCCCGGCCGGCTGCGACGGGTAGCGGACGCAGGTCCCTACGCCGACCACTGTTCCGTCAAGCTCTGCCACGACGCGCCGCAGGAGCTTGCCCTCGACCACCCGCTCGTGCTCCTCCCGCAGCTCCCAGTCCTCGACCGGCTCGACGCCGTGGCGGGTCAGCAGTTCCGCGATCCGTGCGAGGTCCCGGTCCGGGTCGGCGTCGCGCAGCTCGACCGGCATCGCCGCGACTCTAGCCGCCGCCCTCTCTACCCTGGAACCGTGCCCGGCACCATCTACGCGCTCGCGAACCAGAAGGGCGGCGTCGGCAAGACGACAACCGCGGTCAACCTCGCCGCCTGCCTGGCCGAGGCCGGAGAGCAGGCGCTTCTCGTCGACCTCGACCCGCAGGCGAACGCGACCTCGGGGCTGGGGGAGAAGGCGAACGGCAGCTCGAGCTACGACCTGCTCGACGGCGCGTCCGTGGCGGAGGTCGCCCGGCCGACTCGCTTCGGGAACCTCGAGCTCGTGCCGGCGAAGGCGGAGCTCGCGGGCGCTGCGGTCGAGCTCGGACGGCATGCGGACGGAGAGCGGTATCTCCAGAGCTCGCTCGCCGGCGCCCGCGAGCGCTACCGCTTCGTCTTCCTCGACTGCCCGCCCTCGTTCGGGCCGCTCACGGTGAACGCCCTCGCCGCCGCCGACCGCGTGCTCGTGCCGGTTCAGGCCGAGTACTACGCCCTGGAGGGGCTGTCGCAGCTGCTCGGCTCGATCGAGCTCGTCAAGAAGCGGCTGAACCCTAGGCTCGGGATCGCCGGGATCCTCCTGACGATGGTCGACGGGCGCACGAAGCTGGCGGCCGAGGTCGAGTCCGAGGTTCGCCGCCACTTCGGCGACCTCGTGTTCGCGACGACCGTCCCGCGCTCGGTGCGCCTCGCCGAGGCGCCGAGCCACGGCCTCCCTGCGATCGCGTACGACCGCAACTCCCCCGGAGCCGCGGCGTACTGGAAGGTGGCGATGGAGCTTGTCGAGCGGTCCTAGCCAGCGCCGCGGCCTCGGCCGGGGGCTCGAGGTGTTGATCGGCGGCGCTGAAGCCGAGGGGCCTCGGCTCGCGCACCTCCCGGTCGACGCGATCCACGCGAACCCGCGCCAGCCGCGCCGGCGCTTCGAGCCCGAGGCGACGACGGGCCTCGCGAGCTCGCTCAAGCAGCAGGGCGTTCTCCAGCCGATCGTCGTCCGGCCCCGGAACGAGGGCGGCTACGAGCTGATCGCCGGCGAGCGGCGTTGGCGGGCCGCGCGCGAGGCGGGGCTCGAGACGCTGCCGGCGCTCGTGCGCGACGCGGACGACCGCGAGACGCTCCTGCTGGCGCTCGTCGAGAACGTCGCTCGCGAGCAACTCTCGCCGGTCGAGGAGGCCCGTGCCTACGCCTCGCTCGTGGACGAGTTCGAGCTCACCCTCGGTGACGTCGCCGAGCGCGTCGGCCGCTCGAAGCCGGCCGTCTCGAACCGCCTGCGGCTGCTCGAGCTCCCCGAGGAGGTGCTCTGGATGGTCGCTCGCGGCGAGCTGACCGAGGGGCACGCCCGCGCCGTGCTCTCTCTGCCGGAGCACGACGAGCGCAAGCGGCTCGCCAAGCGGATCGTTCGCGAGGGCATGTCCGTGCGCGGCGCCGAGAGGGCGGCCCAGGACGGCGGCGCGACCCGCCGCCCCCGCGCCGCGACCAGGATCGACCCGGCGCTGGCCGAGCGCGCGCGCGCGGCGGCCGAGCGCCTGACCGGTCTTCCGGCCCGCATCTCGGCGGGAAAGCTCGAGCTCCACTTCGGCGAGGAGTTCCGCCTGGAAGAGCTCGTCGAGACGCTCGAATCTCTCTAGACGCAAGACGCACGAGAGAGATGGGCGATCCTGGATTCGAACCAGGGACCTCCGCCTTATCAGAGCGGCGCTCTAACCAACTGAGCTAATCGCCCTCGCGGCGATCGATTCTAGCCAGAGGGGCCAGCGGGACCAGCGCTAGTGCGCCAGGGCGGTGCGGCGCACGTAGTCCTCGAGCGCGAGCAGGAAGTGCTCGTCGCTCGCGATCTCCGCGATCTTGCCCTTCGTGCCGTCGTCGAGCTCGTCGTCGCGGTGGATCGTGGCGACGAAGGGCTCGAGCGTGCCGTTCTTCGACATCGCCGCCAGGCGCAGACAGAGACGCTTCGTGTTCTCGTCCTGCGCGACAGCCTCGAGCGACTCGATGTCGTGCAGCCACAGATCGACCATGGGGGTGCAACGGCTCGGCTCCCCACCCGGTTACGGACGCCCCGGCTGGCTACACTGACCGCGAGGCCCAGGGATGCGCGAGATGCAGATCTACGGGGTGAGCTTCGACCTGGTCGGTAAGCAGCCGATCGTTCTCCTGAAGACGTCCGACGGGAACAAGTTCCTCCCGATCTGGATCGGCCACCCGGAAGCGGCCGCGATCCTCCTCAAGCTCCAAAACGCGGCGACGCCGAGGCCGATGACGCACGACCTCGTCACGGACATGCTGGGACAGCTCGACGCCGAGGTGATCGCCGTGACGGTGACCGAGCTGCGCGAGAACACCTTCTACGCGCGGATCACGCTGCAGCAGAACGGTTCCGAGATCGAGATCGACTCGCGCCCGTCGGACGCGATCGCCCTCGCCGTCCGGTCCGGGGCGAAGATCTTCGTCGCGGACGACGTGATCGAGGAGTCCGGGATCGAGTTCGAGGGCGAGGGCGGTGAGCACGACGAGCTCGCGGGGGTGACCCCGCTCGCCGAGCTCGATCCCGACGAGTTCCGCCGCTTCCTCGACACCGTCAACCCCGACGAGTTCGCCCGCGAGGAAGAGAACTAGCGCGTCCCGCGCTCGATCTCGCGCTTGGTCAGCGCGAGCAGCTCGGTCACGAGCTCGTGCAGCCCCTCGCGTGATGAGCGGGCCTCGGTTCCGGGTCTCGAGGTGAGCGAGCAGCCAGCGCTCGCGGTCTGGATCGAGGAAGTCGAGGCCATGCTCGGCCTTGACCCGCTTCAGCTCGACGACGAGCTCGAGCCGCCGGTTGACCGCCTCGACGAGCCGCTCGTCGAGCTCCGCGAGCTCTGCCCGGAGGGCGCGGATCGGGTCGTCGTCGCTCAGGGACGCCCTTCCCACTCGAGCGCGACGGGCCTGCCGCTGCGCTCGATCGTGAGCAGGCGGAACGGAAACGCGAGTCTCGGCGCTCCCGGCCGCGCGAGCGTGGGCGTCCGCTCGCGGATCGTGACGACGACGCGACGGCGCTCCTCCCGGACGCGGACGACGTCCAGCGCGTAGGCGCTGCTCGAGCGAGGGCCGGCGGCCACGAGGACCGCTTCCCGCCGCCGGAAGTCGATCGGCGGCACAGTGGAGGCCGGGCCGAGAGCCGCGCGGAGGGACGCCCGGTCGCCGAACGCGCGCAGCTGCGAGCGCGAAGGCTCGCCGAGCGTCCGGCCGGTCAGGTCGGTGAAGGCGAGGTCGCGATCCCCTCCGTGCGCCCAGAGCGCCTGCCAGCCCAGCCAGCCGAACGCGGCCAGGGCGATGACAGCGAGCACGGCCGCGCTAGAGATAGACCGTGACCGTCGCACCGTACGGATGGCCGGCGAAGAGCTGCGGCGCGATCCACATCGGCACACGCACGCACCCATGCGAGGCCGGGTAGGCCGGGACGGACGGATAGCCGTGGATCGCAAAGCCGCGCAGGAAGTACATCGGGTACCAGAGCACCCAGTCGAAGCCCGTGACCTTGCGGTAGACGCGCCAGGTTCCGAGCGGCGTGTTGCCGGTGGCGCCGGTCGAGACGTGCACGACCCGCTGCACCTGGCCGTCCCGGATGTCGAGCAGCACCTGCCGCGTCTTGTCGACCTCGATGTGGTCGAAGCCGCGCACCCGCGGATTCGGGATCCCGGCCGCGGCGAGACGGCGCCAGAGGCTGGCATCGACGAGTCCCGTCCGCGCCAGCCCGTGCACCTTCTGGAACGCGAGCACCGCCTCGAGCGTGTCGGTCCCGTAGACGGAGTCGACGCCGCGAAGCGCGTAACGGAGCTCTGCCAGCCGCCGCTCGAGGGCGAGCACGCTCGACCCGCGGGCGCCGAGCGCGAGCGAGGGGTAGACGATCTCGGTCGCGAGTCGCCGGCGGGCCGGGAGGAAGCCCGGCTTCGGCACGGACCGGACGAGTGCGTGCAGAGACCCCGGCCGCGCCGTGGGCACGGCCACGCGCAGGGCGCGCCGGGCCTGCTTCGCCGCGATCAGGCGCCCGCCGCGCCGGAGCTCGACTCGAACCGACCCGGCGGCTGCGGGGGTCAGGCGGGCAGCGACGGAGAGCGGGCCGCCGACCGGCGCGGTCGCGCCCCCCGTCCCGCTCAGTGAGGCGGCGAGCAGCGGCCGGACGAGGATCGCCCGCGGCTTCGAGCGCGCGGCGCCGTAGCGGGCGTGGTACGGGCCCGGCGAGCGCAGCCGCAGGACGGTGCGAAACCGGCCGTCGATCCGGACACGGGCCGAGGTCACATGCGTCCCGCCGCGATAGATCTGGACGCGCCCACCCGGGACCGCCGGCCGCAGGACGCCGCTCAGCGCGACGGGGGCGCCGAAGTCACCGGATCGGGGGGCCGAGAGCGCGACCGTGCGTCGCAGGACGACGAGCGCGACCCGCGCCTCGGCTGTTTCTCCGCTCGGCCCGGTGGCCGTGACCACCGCGACGAAGCGTCCCGGCCGGTAGACGTGTCGCACCGTCGGCCCCACCGCCGCCGCGCCGTCTCCGAGCGCCCAGCTGTAGGTCGCGGGATCGCCGGTCGCGCTCAGGGTGATCGCGAGCGGGCCGACGCCCGTCGACGGGGTGGCCGTCGCGACGAGCGCGGGAGGCGCCGCAGCCGCGTTCGCCGCGAAGGCGAGGCCGGCGAGGACGACGAGGGCAACCCGCATGCGCGGGACAATAGCCACCGCTCAGGCGGCGACAGCCACGATCAGGCTCGTGGCGTTGAAGGCGCAGTGCACGAGCATCGGGGGATAGATGCTGTCGGTCCGGAGCCGCACGATCGCGGTCACGAGCCCGAAGACGACGAGCGCCGGCAGCGCGAGCACGAGGCCGTGGCCGAGCCCGAAGCAGACCGCAGTGACGAGGACCGCGACCACCGGGCCAAAGGGCAGGAGCAGCGAGAGGCCGGCGCCGCGATAGAGGAGCTCCTCGACGACCGGGCCGACGAACGCGATCGCGAGGAAGCTCGCCGCGTAGGCGCCCGCACGACTCGAGTCCCAGCCCTCGGGCGTCAGTCCCTGCTCGTCACCGGCGTCGAGGCCGAGCAGGAGCAGGCCCGCGCCGATGAAGATCGCGACGTAGCCGGCGAGCGCGTTCCCGAGCGCCCTCGGCCACGAGCGGGGCCGCCGGAGGGCGAAGAACTCGGCGCGGGGGAACCCCCGTCCGATCCCGAAGAGCAGGATCGCGAGCAGGATCCCGTAGATGAGGATGCTCCCGACCGCCGTCTCGTAGCGGTAGAGCACGTCCTCGTCGGGCTTGCCGCCGGTCGCGCGGCCCACGTAGCCGAGCGTCGCGAGCGCGGCCACGAGGATGAGCCAGGCGACGAGCCGGCGCCCGCTCGTCGGGTGTGTCGGCCGGCCGGCCCGCTCCTCGCTCATGCCACCCATTGCCACAGGGCCCATTGCACCACGGCGAGGCCGAGCAGCGCGGCCGAGACCGCCGTCAACGCGGAATGGAGGCGCGGCCGCGCGCCGAGGACGGCGAGCACGAGCAGCAGCGGGAAGAGGACGAGCCCGAACCGCGACATCGAGAGGAGCGGCCAGCGCTCCGACGGGAACGAGAGCGGGATCGCCAGGCTGACGAGGGCGAAGAGCCCGTAGCCCGCGCCGAAGCGCCGCCAGGCCACGACGGTGAGGCCCAGGAAGGCGAGCGTGAATCCCAACTGCTGGACGTTGAGGGCGTGGTCGCGGGCCGAGCGGTCGCTGAAGAGGACGGCAACGCCGTCCCAGAGCCCGCCGAGCGGCCCGGCGGGCGAGAGCTCCCGCTGCCAGATCCCGTCCTGGGCGCGGAGGAACGCGAACGGCTCGTCGATCCACACCGCCAGGAGCACCGGATACGCGGCCGCGACGACGAGCGAGACGGAGAGCCGGAGGAAGGCTCCTCGACGATCGTCCGAGCGCCATGCGAGCACGGCGAGCGCCGGCAGGAGCGCGATCCCCACGGGCCGGGTCAGCATCGCGAGCCCGGCGACCGTTCCGGCTCCGAGGAACCGGCCGCGCTCCGCGAGCAGGAACGCCGCCAGCACGAGCAGGAGGTAGAGCGACTCGCTGTAGACCGCCTGGAGGAAGAGCGCGGTGGGGAAGATCGCGAGGTAGAGCACCGTGCGCCTCGCGCCGTCGGGGCCAAGCCGGCCGGCCGCGAGGCGGTAGAGGAGCACGAACGCCCCCACGCAGGCGGCCAGCGAGAGCAGGACGCCGGCGAGCACGAAGTGTCCTCCGAGCACCCGCCCGAGCAGCGCCACGAGCCCGGGGTAGAGCGGGAAGAAGGCGGCAGTGCTCGAGGGGGAGTCGGCATACCCGTGCTCGGCGATCCGGAGGTACCAGTCGCTGTCCCAGCGCGCCCAGACGTCGATCCCGTAGCCGAGATCGTGCAGGCGCTCGCTGTCCCAGCGGTCCGCCTCGGGATGCCTGTTCGGCTCGAAGACGAGCAACGCGAAGATCGCGACCAGCCACAGCGCGATCCGGCTCCAGAGGAAGAGCTCGAGCGCGGGACTTCGCCGGGCAGACCGCAGCCGCTGACCCACGTCCACGAGGGCTCGATGATAGGCGGGCCTGAGGAACCCGCGCGCTCCTGTCGAATCGAGCCGCATGGAGCCCTGGCAGCGCCTGCTCGCGATCGGGATCGTGCTCGTCGCCGCGATCGTGCTCGCCCGGATGATCGACCAGCGGATCCTCGGCCGCGATCGCAGTCCGGAGGCGCTGACGCGCTACCGCGTCCTGCGCCGCACGATCAGCGTCTCGATCATCGGGGTGGGGCTGCTCTCGGCGCTGCTCGTGATCCCGCAGGTCCGGGCGATCGCGGGCGGGCTCCTGGCCTCGTCGGCGATCCTCGGCCTCGTCATCGGCTTCGCGTCCCAGCGCACGCTCGGCAACTTCGTGGCCGGGTTGATGATCGCGATCACCCAGCCGCTGCGGCTCGGCGACTGGGTCGAGGTCGGCGGCGTCGGCGGGAGCGTCGAGGAGATCGGCCTGATGTACACGTTCATCCGGACCGAGGACAACGCGCGGCTCGTGATCCCGAACGAGAAATTGGCGTCGGATACCATCCGCAACTCGACAATCCGCAGTCCCGCGAAGTACGCGCAGGTCACCGTGCAGGTTCCTCAAGCCACCGACCTCGCCCCGCTCCTCGAGTCCCTCCGCCAGGAGGCACCCGGCGAGCGCGACGAGGTCTTCGTCAGCGCCCTCGAAGGGTCTCCCACCCTGACGCTTCGCGCATGGACCGACAGCGAGGCCGCGGCGGAGCGGCTCGAGCACGAGCTCCGCCTACGGGTTCACACGCGCCTGCGCGAGCACGGGATCTACGCGTGACGCCGCCGCCGAGAGGAGGGCGGCGCGCCAACCCCCGGGTTCGCCTGCCGGCCGCCGCCGACGACCGCCACGGCGCGAAGCGCCGGAAGCGCCGCCGCGTCGAGCGCAAGCGGAACCGGCGCCGCGGAGCCGTGCTGGCATTCGTCGCGGTCGTCGGCCTGCTCGCCGTCGTCGCGGGCGGCGCGGTCACAAGCGTTGCGAGCTTCGGCAGCTCGTGCGACCTGAGCGCGCTCCGCCGGGTCGAGATCGGCCAGAACTCGTTCGTCTACGCGGCCGACAACTCGATCCTCGGCGGGATCCCGTCGGAGCGGAACCGCCAGCCCGTCCGCCTCGGCCGGATCAGCGCCTGGATGCCGAAGGCGACCGTCGCGATCGAGGATCGCCGCTTCTACCAGCACGGCGGCGTCGACCCGAGCGGAATCGCCCGTGCGGTCTGGGCCGACGTCCAGGCCGGCAAGGTCGTGCAGGGCGGCTCGACGATCACCCAGCAGCTCGTCCGCAACCTCTACATCAGCCGCGAGCAGACGTTCCAGCGCAAGCTGAAGGAGGCGTGTCTCGCGATCAAGCTGAACCGCGCCTGGTCGAAGGACAAGATCCTCGCGACCTACCTGAACCAGGTCTATTACGGCAACCTCGCCTACGGGATCGAAGCGGCGGCGCAGACCTACTTCTCCAAGAACGCGCACGAGCTGAACCTGCCCGAGGCCGCGCTCCTGGCCGGGATGCCGCAGGCACCGTCGGCCTACGACCCCTTCAACCGCACCGAGATCGCGACGCAGCGGCGCAACCAGGTGCTGAACGCGATGCTCCAGGAGGGGATGATCGACCGCCGCGCCCACGACTGGTCGGTCCGCCGGGGACTGGGGCTGAAGGCGGGCAAGCTCTACCGGACGATCCGCGAGCCCTACTTCTTCAGCTACGTCCGCGACGAGCTGATCGCCGAGTACGGCGTCGCGACCGTCCGCTCCGGCGGGCTCAAGGTGTACACGACGATCGACCCGCGCTTCCAGCGCGCCGCGCAGAAGGCGATCCGCGAGACCCTCTACGAGAGGACCGACCCCGCCGCGGCCGTGATCTCGATCGACCCGCGCAGCGGCGCCATCCGCGCGATGACCGCGGTCACCCCGGGCGTGCGCAAGAACCAGTTCAACCTCCTCTCCCAGGCCAAGCGTCAATCCGGATCGACGTTCAAGACGTTCGTGCTCGCCGCGGCGGTCGAGAAGGGGATCAACCCGGCGACCACGAGCTATCTCTCGGCGCCGTTCTTCTACCGACCGACGCCCGACGGTGACTGCGAAGACGGCACCTGGTGGTGCCCCGAGACCTACGACCACAGCTACACCGGCTGGACGTCGATCGAGCGGGCCACGATCCGCTCCGACAACACGGTCTACGCGCAGCTGACCCTCGACGTCACCGCCGAGGCGGTGGCCAAGATGGCGGAGAAGCTCGGGGTTCGCTCGAAGCTGACGACCGGGGACGGGGCCTACGTTCCGTCGATCGGGCTCGGCTCGATCGAGGTCTCGCCGCTCGACATGGCGTCGGCCTACGCGACCCTCGCGGCCGGCGGGATCTACTCGGAGCCGCGGGCGATCAGGCGTGTCGTGCTCGCGAACGGCAAGGACGACGAGCAGGCGGGTTGGGGGAAGCCCAAGCGTCGGCGGGTGATCTCGGATGGAGTCGCCTCCACCGTGACGAAGATCCTCGAGCAGAACGTCCAGTACGGGACGGGGACCGGCGCCGCCTTCGGGCATCCCGCGGCCGGGAAGACCGGCACGACGGAGGAGCACTCCGACGCCTGGTTCGCGGGCTACACGCCGAGGCTCCAGACGACTGTCTGGATCGGCTACCCGCGCGGAAAGGTGCCGATGACGAACGTCCACGGGATCAGCGTCTCGGGCGGCAGCTTCCCGGCGCAGATCTGGCGGCTCTTCATGTCCTCGGCGATCGGGCAGCTCGAGCCGCTGGAGTTCCCCGAGCCGACCGATTATCCGGAGTGGGTCTCGTTCGAGCGGGGCACGATCGGCCGCTCGTTCGGGTACACAGGCCCCTCCGACTACGGCGACGACTCCGAGGACGCCGAGACTGCGCCGGCCGAGACCGACGAGAGCTCCGAGCCCGAGCCGGAGCCGGCCACCACGGCCACCTCCACCCCGTCGCCGACCCCGACCGTGGCGCCGACCACCGTGGCGCCTCCACCCGCACCGCCGCCGACGACGGCGCCGCCTCCACCCGCGTCCACCGAGCCGCCGCCCCCGCTCGAGCCCTGACGGCTCCCTCCCGCCCCGCCGGCTCTGCGGTCTCTCCAGCCGGGCTCGCTCCAGCCGGGCTCTCGCGAGGGGCGACCCTTTCGGCGCCGATCCTCGGTTGCCTCGTGCTCGTCCTCCTCGCCGGCTGCGTCGTGGCCGCGTGGCTGGCCGGCGCTCCGCTCGTTCCGGCGGATGCAGGCCGCGCCGGGGAGGACGGCGAGACCTGGGTCGGGGTCTTCCTCGCCTGCCTCGCGGGCGCCTTTGCCGTCTATCTGATCGCGCTCATGCTCCTCCGGCGAGGGAAGCCGTCGCTCGTCGCGGTCGGTGTCGTGGCCGCTGCGATCCAGCTCCTGCCGCTCGGCGCGCCGCTCCTACTCTCGACCGACGCCTGGACGTACTGGCAGTACGGCGCGATCGCGGCCGAGGTGGGCAACCCCTACCGGGACGCGCCGAGCGAGTTCCCGAGGAACCCGGCGTACGAGCACGCCGGGTTTGCGTGGCGCGAGACGAGCTCGGTCTACGGGCCCGCCTTCACCCTCGGCTCGGAGCTCGTTGCGCGGGCGGTGGGCTCGAGTCACGACGCGGCTGCCTGGACGTTCAAGGTGCTCGCAGCGCTCGGGATGCTCGCGCTGACGGGCCTTGCCGCGGCGCTGGCGCGCGAGCGGGCTCTCGCTGTGGCGCTTATCGGCTGGAACCCGCTCTTCGCGATCCACTTCGCAGGAGGAGGCCACAACGACTCGGTGATGATGGCGCTCGTGCTCGGGGCGCTCGTGCTCGCCGCCTCGGGGCGCAAGGCCGCGGCGGGAGCCGCCTGGGCGCTTGCGATCCTCGTCAAGTGGATCCCGGTTGTCTTCTTCGCGCTGCGAGCGATCGAGGCGCGGGCGGCCGGGCGGCGCGTGAGCCACCTCGGATTCGCCCTCGCGGCGTCGCTCGTCGGTGCGCTCGCCCTCTGGCGCTACGGCCTCGACTGGCTGCGCGCGTTCGGCCCACTCGCTCGCAACGCCGAGGGCCAGACGAGCTACGCGCTGCCGCACAGGCTGGAGCAGCTCGGAGTGCCGCACGCCGTCACGCTCGTGCTCGCGGCGCTCGCGCTGCTCGGCGGCCTCGCCTGGCTGGCGCGCGAGGCCTCACGCGGGCGCGTCTGCCTCGGGCGAGCCGGCTGCCTCCTGCTCGCGACGACGCCCTGGCTCGCGCCGTGGTACGCCGTTTGGGCTCTCCCCCTCGCCGCGGCGGAGGGCGACCGCAGAGCGCAGCTCGTCGCGCTCGCGTTCTGCGCCTACCTCCTGCCCCAGACCATCCTCTAGGAGGGTTTGGCGAAATACCGGCTGTGCCCGTCTCGGCACGCTGGGCACGCTGTGGCGGCGTCCTCGGTCGCGTCCATACCTACAGGTATGAACGCTCCCTGCGTCCTTGCCACAGCGCACCCATCGCACCGATCCGGACGATCGGCATTCCGCCAAACCCTCCTAGGCGCGCCGCCGGAAGACGACGATCCCGTCCTCGTCGAAGACGATCCGCCAGCGCCGGTCGAGCCGTAGCCGGCGCAGGCGCTCGCTCGTCGCGAGCGGCGCGATCCGATCGGCATAGCCGGGCCGCGTCTCGTCCGCGACGATCCATTCGGCCCCGCCGAAGACCGGGAAGCTGAGCACGCGCCGCCGCTCCGAGAGGTGCCCCCCGAGCGAGTTGGTGGCGCTGACGACCGCGCGGTCCGGGATCAGCCGCAGCGCTCGCTCGGCCACCTCGTCGTGCGCGGTCACCTCGTGCTCGCGGGAGCCGAGCGCCTCCCCGCCGGGAAAGGCGCGCCAGACGGGGATCGCGCCGAGCGCGTAGTTGGCGACGATCCCGGCGACGACGACGGCCGTGGCGAGCGTGCGCACGCGGCCGGTGCGGGCGCGCAGCTTGGCCGCCCCGAAAACGGCGGCGACCATCAGGCCGGGAATCGCGGCTGCGGTGTAGTGGAAGTGGATCGACGTCTGGGTCCGCGTGGAGGAGAGCAGGTTGGCGGCGAGCTCCGGAAGCGCCGTCAGCGCGGCGAGCGGCGCAAGGAGCGGCAGCGCGAGGAGCGGCAGCAGCAGCTCCAGCAGGTACGGGACTCCGTGACCGCCGAACGCCTGCTCGAGGACACGCAGGGGATCGGTGAAAGCGGTTTCGACGATCCCGAGCGGCGAGCCTCCCACCTCGCGGTAGCGGCCCTCGAACGGGGACGAGCCCGCCGGCGCGAAGTGCGGCACGACGATCCCGATCGCGACCGCTGAGACCGCTACTCCCGCCGCGGCGATCACGGCACCGGCCCGCCGCCGTCCTCGGGCGAGCGCGTACCAGACGCCGAGCGCAGCGACCGCCAGCGGGATGTGCTCCTTCGTCAGGCAGGCGAGCCCTGCGACCACCGCGAACGCGACGAGCCGGTCCTCGTCGAGGTACCAGAAGCCGAAGAGCAGGAGCGGCGTGGCGAGCGCGACGGCGTGGAACTCGTTCAGGGCGAGCCACTGCGTCGGCGGGTAGAGGAGATATGCGAGCCCGAATCCGACCCCGGCCCGCTCCGAGCCGAGGTGCTTACGCGCCAGCAGGAAGACCGGCCAGGCTCCGACAGCGATCGCAAGTGCCTGGACGACGATCAGCATCGTCGGGTCGGGCCACAGCCACCACAGCGGCGCGAAGGCGGCGAGGATCGGGTCGAAGTGGGCGCCGAGCCGCGAGATCTGGTCTCCGTGCAGGTCGGTGACGGAGAGCACATCCCCGTGGGCGGTTGACCAGACGGCCTGCACCATGTTCCCGAGGTCGAAGCGCCCCGTGTTGAACGCGAGGTGCCGGAGCGCGGCGAGCGAGCCGAAACCCGCGGCGAAGGCGCCCGCGGCGGTCCACAGGACGACCGTCGGGCTGAGCCGTGCCTCCCCGAGCCTCACGGCACTCCGCTCACCGAGCTTGCGCGCCGGGCTCGAGCCGCGAATCGAGCAGGCGCTCGAGCAGGCCGCGCCAGCGGAGGCCGAGCACCTCCTCGCTCGCGTGCTCGCGGTAGGCGGCGAGGCCGCCGGCGCCGATCCGCCGGGCCAGCTCGGCGTCGATTGCGAGTCGCCGCACCGCCGCCGCGAGCGCGGCGGCGTCACCAGCCGGCACGAGCAGGGCGCTCTCGCCGTCGCGCAGCAGCTCCCGAGCCGCCGGCGTGTCCGCCGTGACGAGCGGCGTCCCGCACGCGAGCGCCTGGAAGGCTTTGTTGGGGATCACGCGCGCAGCCTTCTCCGACGTCCCGAACACCCCCAGCGCGCAGCCGGCGCTCTGGATCTCCTCGGGAAGCGCCTCGTACTCGACCCACTCGACCCACTCGACGTTCGCGGGCCGGTCCGCGAGCAGCGCGTCGAGCTGGCCGCTGCCGACGATCCGGAAGGCGATCTCGGGCGCGAGCCGCGCGGCCTCGAGGATCGTCTCGAGCCCGTGGAGCGGGATCAGCTTGCCCACGAAGAGCACGTGGAAGCTCTCCCGCGGCTGCCAGCCGGGCCGGAAGAGCCGCTCCTCGGCGCCGACGAAGCACACCTCGACCCGGTCGCGCGGGATCTCGCCGAGCTCGGCGAAGAAGCGCGCGTTCTGCGTCGTGTCCGCGACGACGAGGTCGGCGCGCCGGAGCGCGATCCGGTCGACGTGATGGAGCACGGAGGCGGCCGGCGAGCCGTGGGCGAAGCGCCGCCGGTCGTCGACGAGAGTCTCGGAGAGAGAGACGAGCGGGTTGAAGACGAGCGGCCTGCCGCGCGCGATCCGCCGTGCCGCGGGCATGTCGAAGTGGCCCGGATAGCCGACGATCATCGCGTCGAAGCGCTCGCGCCTGCCCCCCAGGACGAGCCCGGCCTCGGCGAGCCCCACCCTGAGCGCCGAGCCCAGCCCGAGCGACCACTTGTGCCGCCGCCGCTCCCAGACGCTCGCATGCCGCTCGAGCACCTCGACTCCCGCCTCGCGCAGGCACGAGATCACCTGCGCGTTGCGCGGGTAGTCGCGCTCGTAGGTGCCGAAGTACAGGACTCGCACAGGCGCGCTAGCGCAGGATCTCGTCGACGTGCCTGTCGCCCGCTTGGTGGGCGCCTGCCCCCCGGTCGCCTGTGCGCTCCTCGTGGTGGCTCGTGATCAGCTCGCTCAGGAGGCCGAGGGAGAGGAGCTGGATCCCGACGACGACGAGCAGGACGCCGAGCGTCAGCAGGGGTCGGTGCCCGATCGCCTGGCCGGCGAGCTTGAGCACCGTCAGGTAGGCGAGCACGATCCCGCCGAGCAGGGACAGGCCGAGCCCGAGCCCGCCGAACAGATGCAGCGGGCGGTGTCGGTAGCGGCCCATGAAGGTGACGGTCAGGAGGTCGAGGAAGCCGCGCACGTAGCGCTCCATGCCATAGCGGGAGCGGCCGTGCTCGCGCGGGCGATGGTTCACCGCCACCTCGGCGACACGGAAGCCGCGGTAGTGCGCCAGGACCGGGATGAAGCGGTGGAGCTCTCCGTAGATCCGCAGGCCGTCGAGCACCTCGGCTCGATAGGCCTTGAGCCCGCAGTTCAGGTCGTGGAGGCGCAGACCGGACATCCGCCCGCTGACCCAGTTGAAGATCTTCGAGGGGATCCGGCGGCTGAGTGGGTCGCGGCGCTTCGTCTTCCAGCCCGAGACGAGGTCGAATCCTTCGTCGAGCTTCGCGAGCAGGCGCGGGATCTCCGCGGGGTCGTCCTGGAGGTCGCCGTCGATCGTCACGACGATCTCGCCCTGGGCCTCCTCGAAGCCGGCCTGGAGCGCCGCGGCCTTGCCGAAGTTCCTGCGGAGACGCACGATCCGGACGTTGTCGGCCCCGTCGTGGAGCCGGGTCAGCGCCGAGAAGGTGCCGTCGGTGGAGCCGTCGTCGACGAAGATCACCTCCCACGTCCGACCGCTTCGCTTCGGGCGCCCCCATCCCTGCGAAAGCGGAGCCGAGCTCGTCGAGCAGGAGCGCCACGCTGCGCTCCTCGTTGTGCACAGGGACGACGACGGAGATCACCGCGGGAGCCTAGCCACGCCGCGCCGTTAGCGTACGCCGCGATGCCGCTTCTTTCGCTCGACGACGCTCTCGCCCTCGTGCTCGAGCACGCGCCGCCGCTCGAGGCGGAAACCGTCCCGATCGAGAGCGCCGCGCGGCGGATCCTCGCCGAGGACGCCCATGCCTTGGTCGACGCTGCCGCCGTTTCGCAGCTCGGCGATGGACGGGTTCGCGCTCCGGGCCGCGGACACGCCGGGCCGGCTCCCGGTGGCGGCGCGGATCCCCGCGGGGCACCCGGCCGGCGCGGCGCTCTCTCCCGGCGAGGCGATGGGGATCGCGACCGGGGGCAGCGTCCCCGACGGCGCCGATGCCGTGATCCAGCTCGAGCGGGTCGAGGATCACGGCGACGCTATCGTTGTTCCCGAGGTTGTTGACAAGAATGACAACATCCGGGAGATCGGAAGTGACGTTCGCGCGGGCGAGCTGCTGCTCTCGGCCGGCACATTGCTCGGTCCGGCGCAGATCGGCGCCCTCGCTGCCGCCGGCGTGGCCTCTGTCCGTTGCGGCCGCCGCCCGCGGGTCGCGATCCTCAGCACCGGGAGCGAGCTGCGCCGGCCGGGCGAGGGCCTCGGCCCCGGCCAGATCTACGAGTCGAACGCCCCGATGCTCGCGGCCGCGCTCGAGGCGGCCGGCGCGGAGGTCGAGCGGCTCGACGCGGTCGCCGACGAGCCCGACCGCCACCGGGCGGCGCTCGAGCTCGGCCTCCAGGCGGACGTGCTCGTCAGCTCCGGCGGAGTCTCCGTCGGGCCGCACGACCTCGTCCGCCGGATCGGCGCGGAGCTTGGCGTCGAGGAGGTCTTCTGGGGCGTGGCGGTGAAGCCCGGCAAGCCGCTCGCGTTCGGCAAGCGCGGGCGGACGCTCGTCTTCGGGCTGCCCGGGAACCCGGTCTCCGCGCTCGTCGCGGTCGAGCTCTTCGTCCGGCCCGCCGTCCTCGCGCTCCAGGGCGCCGCGCACCCGGCCCCCGCGTACTCCGTCGGCCGGCTTGCGACGCCGCTTCGGGCGAGCCCTGACCGCGACCAGCTCGTCCGCGCCCGCTCGAGGCTCGAGGACGGCGAGACGGTGCTCGAGCCACTTTCCGGGCAGGAGTCGCACATGATCGCGCGCGCCGCCGGAGCCGATGTGCTCGTCCTCGTCCGGAGGGGCGAGCGCGACCCGACCGCAGGCGACCGGCTCCCCTTCCTGCGGCTCTAGCTCGCCGCCGCGAGCGGCTTGCCGCCGCCGTTCGGCGTGACCGAGACGGGCGTCGCGTAGGCGATGTACCGGTGCGAGGCGAAGAACCTCGGATGGCATGCCTGCAGCGCGAGCTGCTCGCGCCCTTTCGACTTCAGCACCGAGAGCTCGTCCGAGTCGACGATCCGAAAGCCGGTGACCGTGTACTCGAAGGTGCCGTATGGCAGATCGAGGAAGACGCGGTCGCCCTTGCGCAGGTGGTCGATGCGCGAGAACGGAGCGCCGTACGTCGTCCGGTGGCCCGCGATGTAGACGAGCTCGCCCTCACCAGGCATCGCCGAGCCGAGGAACCGTCCGGGGCCACGTTCGAGCGTGTCGGAGCGCGTGCCGTTCACCACCACCGCGTCGAGGCCGAGGCGGGGGATCCGGAGCTTGGCGATCGGGTCGCCCTCCTCTGTCGCTCGCCGCCACAGGCGCGCCTCCCGCTCAAGGGTGCGGCGGCGTGCCACGGGCGCGGTAGGGAGCGTCCGGGCTTCCGGCGGGCGGGTGTCGAAGGTGCGCTCGAGGCTCTTCTCGAGCTCGCGTTGCTCAACGCGGTTCAGCACAGCCGTGATCGGGTCCTGCCATTGCCAGACCGTGATCGACCAGGCGAGCAGTCCGATCCCCGCGACGATCAGGATCGTGCCGGCGATGCGAGCCAGCATTCTCACGGCGCTTCCTGCACGTCCTCTAGATCGGCCGGTGTTCGGCGGGCTTGAGCAGCCCTCGCAGCGAGGGCGCGCAGAGACGCTCTCGGCCGGCGCGCCCGGACGTCCGGATACGGGGCGTAGCGCCCGACGGCGAGCGCCGAGAGCTGCGCTGCGATCGCGATCCAGACGAGCGCGAGCGCGGCCACCAGCCAGGGCACGTAGCCGACGCCGACGAGCGAGAGCAGGTACCAGGGGGCATCGAGGCCGAGGGAGTAGCGCCGCGCGTACTCGACGACGAGGAGGGCGGGGCCGAGCATTCCGGCTCCGAGCAGCGCGACCCGCGCGGCGACCGCGCGCGCCTGGGGCAGCCAGAGCCAGGCGTAGAGCGACGGGAGGACGAAGATCAGAGCGAAGGGATTCGTCGCCACGACGAGCAGGGTGAGGAGCCCGAGCGCGAGCAGCGCCACCGTGTGGCCCGCGAGCGTCTCCTCGGAGGTCGAGCGACGCTGCGGGATGAGGCGTTGCCGGCCGACGAGCCAGCCGGCGAGCAGGAGCACGGCCAGGACGGTGATTCCAAGTGCGGGTGGCTCTGTCACCACGGAAAGATCGGTGGGGAGAGGGCGCGGCTCAGCATCGGGAAAGAGCCCGAGCTGTGCACCGACGTAGAGCAGCACCCCGGCATAGCCCCAGAACGCGAGCCGGCTTCGGAGGCTCCTCGCAGCGGCTGCGAGCGGGATCCGTCGTCGCCGGCAGCGTGCGAAGAGGTCGACCGTCGCGATCAGGAACGGGAGGAGCGCGGCGAAGAGCGCGAGCTCGATCGCCCACCCGCGCACGATGCGCCGGCCGAGGTAGACGTAGGTCGGCGTCCCTCGTGCGAGCTCGACCCCTGCGTCGAGCGAGCCGAGCAGGTTCTGAGCGGCCCGGCCGACCTCGCCGAGTCGCTCGACGTTCAGTGGCTCGTCCCCGAACGTGGAGGCGGGTCGCTCCCCGGCCGTCGTCAGCGTGAGCGCCGGCACGTCCCGGGCGACGAGCGGGCCCTGTTCGCCGAGCGTGAACGGAAAGCCGAGATCGAGCAGCTGGTCGAGCGCGCTCGGGCGGCGCGGCTCGGCTCCCGACTCCTCGAGGATGCGCGTCGCGGCCGTGCGGACGAGGACGGGCGAGGGCGAGCGCGGCGTGTCGCCCGCGATCAGGACGCTCGGGATGTCGTTTCCCGCGATCGCGTCGAGGCTGACCACCGCGACGACGTCCTCGCGGTAGCGCGACGTGGCTGCGAAGCGGGCCGCGCCGAGAGCGCCGTAGGCGCCACCGTCGGTGGAGACGAAGACGAGCGTGTGGGCCGGAATCGCCTGGCCGCCCGACACGCCCGCAACCGGCGCAAACGCGCGGGCGAGCTCGACGAGCGCGGCGGTGCCGGAGGCGTTGTCGTTCGTCCCGCGGCTCCGGCCGGTGTTGTCTCGGTGCGCCAGGAACACGATCGCCCGGGAGGAGGGCCCCGGCACGACCGCGACGAGGTTCCGCAGCTCGACCTCCCCCTGGCCCGGCACCCGTGCCGTGAAGGCGTCCGTCTCCGTCCGCAGGCCGTAGAGGCGAAGCTGGTCGGCGAACCACTGGCTTGCCCCGAGGGCGCCTGCGGAGCCGGGCGAGCGGTCCGGGTAGTCGCGCGCCAGCTCCCGGGCGAGCCCGGCTGCCGCGCGTGCGTCGAAGGTCGGCGGCAACGTCGGCGCCGGTAACGGCTGCGGCCGCGCCACCGTGAATGCCGCGAGCAGGAGCGGCAGGGCGACGAAGAGCCAGGTTCCGCGGACGAGCCGAGCGTTGACCGGCCGTTCGATCGTGCTGTGACGCGCCCGCGAGCGTGCCGCCCGCGCAGAGGCGCCGCGGCGCGGGCCCCGCGGCGCCGCGCGAGGGTCGGGCCGCTCGGGACGGGGCGGGGACATGAGACCCCAGTGTAGGGAGTGGATCCTCCACTTCGGGCCGTACCATGGGCGGCAGCGATGGCTGAGGCATCGACCATTCTCCTCGTGGACGACGAGGACTCCGTGCAGCGGCTCCTCGCGTATCCGCTGGAGCGCGACGGCTTTCGGGTGGTCGTGGCGCGCGACGGCGAGGAGGCGCTCAAGCGGTTCGCGGAGGAGCCGATCGATCTGGTCGTGCTCGACCTGATGCTGCCGCGCCTCGACGGTCTCGAGGTCTGCAAGCGGCTGCGCGCGGACAGCACCGTCCCGATCATCATGCTGACGGCGCGCGACGACGAGCTCGACAAGGTGCTCGGGCTCGAGCTCGGCGCCGACGACTACATCACCAAGCCATTCTCGATCCGGGAGTTCCGCAGCCGCGTCCGCGCTCTCCTCCGCCGCGCCACCGCTCCTCGCCCGGGAGAGCGCTCCGACGGCGAGGAGGTGATCGAGGAGGGCGAGGTGCGGATCGACGTCCCGCGCAGAGTCGTCGAAGTCCGCGGGCAGGAGGCTCAGCTCACCTTCGTCGAGTTCGAGCTGCTTCGAGTGCTCGCCGCAGCGCCCGGGCGGGTCTTCTCCCGGCGGCAGCTCCTCGAGCGCCTGCGCGGCGGCGCGGACTACCGCGAGCCGCGAACGATCGACGTCCACGTCCGCCACCTGCGCGAGAAGATCGAGAGCGATCCGCGCGCACCGGAGCTGATCCTGACCGTGCGCGGGGTCGGCTACCGCTTCCGCGACCGTTGACCCGGCGCCCGTGATCAAGGGGATCCGGCTCCGGCTCGCCCTGGCGCTGCTGGGAGTGGTCGCGGGCGCGCTCGTGGTCGCCTATCTGATCGTCGTCCCGACGCTCGAGAGCCGCCTCGTGGACGCCAAGATCGACCAGCTCGAGGCGAACGCGGTCACCGTCTCCGACTGCATCAAGGCGACCGATTTCCCCTGGCAGGAGTGCGCGGACACCGGCTCCGCCGTCCTGAACGCCCGCGTCGTCATCTACGACGTGCTCCAGCGCGAGCCGCCGGCGCTGCAGATCCTCGCCGACTCGCGCCCCGCGTCGTCCCAGGACGTCGAGCACGACATCGTGGCCGAGTTCGCGGCGGCGACCTCAGAGTCCCAGCGCGGCACCGTGAGCCGGCGCGGGGACGAGTTCGCGGAAGCGGCGCTGCCCGTGACGCCGGACGGGCCAATCGTCCTGCTCAGCAGCTCGCTCGCCGATCCGCTCTCGAGCGTCGAGGTGGTGGAGCGACGCCTGCTCGCGGCCGCCCTGATCGCCCTGCTCGTGGCGCTCCTCCTCGGCTATGCCGGAGCCTCGCTGCACGCACGCCGGATCCGGCGGCTCGAGCGTGCGGCGGAGCGGATCGCCAGCGGCCATTTCGACGAGCCCGTGGTGGACGGGGGCAACGACGAGGTCGGCGAGCTCGCGGCCGCGTTCGAGCGGATGCGGGGCCAGTTGGAGATGCTCGATCGCGCGCGGCGCGAGTTCATCGCAAACGCCTCGCACGAGCTGCGCACGCCGCTCTTCTCGCTCGGGGGCTTCCTCGAGCTGATGACTGACGAGGAGCTGGACGAGCCGACCCGGCAGGAGTTCCTCGGGACGATGCGCGAGCAGGTTGCGCGCCTGACGAGGCTCGCCACCGATCTGCTCGACCTCTCCCGGATGGATGCGGGCCGGATGCACGTCGAGGCGGAGCAGGTCGACCTCGCGACGGTCGTGCACGTGCTCGGCGACGAGTTCCGGGCCCTCGCCGAGCAGCGGCGTCACACCCTGGAGCTCGTCGTGGACGGGCACCCGGTGGCCGTGGGCGACGAGCCGCGGGTGCTCCAGATCGGCCGCGCCCTCGTCGGTAACGCCCTGGTGCACACGCCCGCGGGAACGCGGATCACGGTGCGCGCCTCGAGCGAGGACGGCCGCGCGACGCTGAGCGTGGCCGACGACGGGCCCGGAATCGTCCAGGAGGATCTCGAGCACGTCTTCGACCGCTTCTACCGGGGCGAGGGGGACGTGGCCTCCGGAAGCGGGCTCGGGCTCGCGATCGCACGCGAGCTGGCCACCCTGATGGGAGGCAACGTGGAGCTCGTCTCCTCCTCCGGCCGCACGGTCGTCACGCTCGCGCTGCGCTCGGTTCAGGCGGATCTCGCCGGGAAGCCCGAGCCGGTCTCCGTTTTCACGTGAAAACGAGGGTCGGCGGCTACAGTGGCCGCATGCGTCCGGCCGTGCTTGCAGTCGTCGCGCTCGTGGCGGCCGCCCTCGGCGCCTCGGGCGCGCTCGTGCTCGGGAAATCGGTCGGCTGGATCGACGACGACGCCGCAGTCCAGACGGTGGTCGTCCCGGCCGAGGCCAACGAGGCCGCCGGCGCAACGCCTGTCGCGACGCCGCTTGCAGGCAGTCCCTTCGATCCCGCCGCGATCTTCGCCCGCAGCACGCCCGGCGTGGTCACGATCTACTCCGTCTTCCCGGGCGGCGGCCGCTCGCAGGGCTCCGGCTTCGTCGTCACGAAGCAGGGCCACGTCCTGACCAACTCGCACGTGATCACCACCGCCGGCGAGACGGAGAGCACCGCGCGTGGCGCGGAGCAGGTCTACGTCGTCTTCTCCGACGGGGACCGGCTCCCGGCCTCGATCGTCGGTTGGGATCTCTTCGACGACACCGGCCTGATCAAGTTCGATCCTCGCAACCACGCCGTTTCTCCGCTGCAGCTGGGCGATTCCGGGGCCGTCGTCGTCGGGGAGCCGGTGGCCGCGATCGGCAGCCCCTTCGGGAACGAGAACTCGCTGGCGGTCGGCGTCGTCGCCGCGGTTTCCCGCTCGATCCCGTCGCTGACCTCCGAGTACAACGTCTCCAACGCGATTCAGATCGACGCCCCGATCAACCACGGCAACTCCGGCGGGCCGCTGCTCGACGGCCGGGGCCGCGTGATCGGGATCAACGCTCAGATCCGCTCGGAGTCCGGGAACGCGGAAGGCGTCGGGTTTGCGATCCCGATCAACGCCGCGCGACGGTCGATGGAGCAGCTGATCGCGACCGGGCGCGTCGCCTACGCCTACATCGGGATCACCACGCTCGACGTGACGCCCGCGCTCGCCCGTCGGTACGACCTCGGCGCGAAGCGCGGCGCGCTGATCGAGGAGGCGGTCGACAATGCTCCTGCCGAGCGCGCCGGGCTGAACGGATCGAAGCGGCAAGTCGTCTTCAACGGCTCTCCGGTCAGCCTCGGCGGCGATCTGATCGTCTCGATCGCGGGCTCAACTGTTGTCCGTGCAGACGACATCGCCAGAATCGTCACCGAACGGCTCCGGCCCGGGCAGCTCGTGCCCGTGACGGTGATCCGCGGCGGGACCGGCAAGCGCGAGACGGTGCGCGTCCGGCTCGTCGAGCGGCCCGCGAATCCCCAGGGTTGACGGCGGCTTCAAAACTGCCGTTTAGCGTCCAGCCGTCCGCGGGATAACGTGCTTAGAACTAGCGAGGCTTCGATAGTTTTCGGTAGAAACAGTGACCGGGAAGGGCGCGTGGACGAGCAGGTAGAGGCATCCGACGCTGCGAATGGCGATCACCGAGTGGTCACGCTGACGATTCCGGCCAAGCCCGAGTACATCACCCTCTCGCGGCTCGCGCTGACCGGTCTCTCCCATGTTCGACCGCTCCCTGACGACACGCTCGCCGACCTGAAGCTCGCGCTCACCGAGGCCACCTCGAACTCGGTTCGGCATGCGTACTCGCACGAGGGGTCGCACGAGGGGAGGGTCGAGATCCGCTTCGAGCTGTGCGACGACCGGCTGATCGTCGAGGTCTCGGACGACGGGCAGGGGTTCGAACGGGAGGCGGTCGAGCAGGTGGCCGCCGACCGCGCCCTGGGCGAGGGGCTGAGCGAGGGCGGGCTCGGGATCGCGATCATCCGTTCCGTCGCCGACGAGCTCGAGCTCGGACCCGGGGCGAACGGCGGCTCGCGGCTGCGCTTCACGAAGCTCCTCTAGCGCCTACGTGCCGCGCCGGCGCAAGCTGATCGTCGTCTCGAACCGTGGCCCGGTCGGGTACGAGCGCGATCGCTCCGGAGCCCGCGTCGTCAAGCGTGGCGCGGGCGGGCTCGTGACCGCGCTCAGCCCGCTCGTCTCGCAGCACGAGGTGACGTGGATCGCGAGCGCGCTCTCCGACGAGGAGCGGAGCCTCGCGGAGACCGGCCCCTCGGAGGAGGTGGCCCGCGACGGCTCCCACTACCGGCTCCGGCTCGTCGCGCACGACCCGGCCGTCTACGACCTCTACTACAACGTCGTCGCGAACCCGACCCTCTGGTTCGTGCAGCACGGGCTCTGGGACCTGAAGCACGAGCCCGGCGTAGGCCTCGAGCACGCCTGGGCGGCCGGCTACGAGATCGTGAACCAGACGTTCGCGGCCGCGGTCTGCGAGGAGCTCGACCGCGAGCCCGACGCCGCTGTCCTCTTCCAGGACTACCACCTCTATCTGGCACCGGGGCTCGTTCGCGAGGCTCGGCCCGGCGCCGTGCTTGCCCATTTCACGCACATACCCTGGGTCGGCCCGGAGGGGTGGGACGCGCTACCCGAGCCGATCGTGCGGGCGATCCACACAGGCTTGCTCGCCAGCGACGTGGTCGGCTTCCACACCGAGCGGTGGCGGGGCGCGTTCCTCGCCACGTGCGCCGCGCTCGGGCTCGCGCCGGAGCGCAGCGTCGTCACGGCGCACCCGATCTCCGTCGACGTGGCCGAGTTCGAGTCGCTTGCGGACAGCCCGGCCGTGCTCGAGCGCGAGCGCGAGTTCCTGGCGGGACGGCCCGAGCAGCTGATCCTCCGCGTCGACCGCACGGATCCCTCGAAGAACGTCGTTCGTGGGCTCGAGGCGTTCGAGCGGCTCCTCGACCGCCGACCCGACCTCGTCGGCCGCGTCGTCCTGCTCGCGCTGCTCGACCCTTCTCGGCAGGCGATTCCGGAGTACGTCGCCGAACGCAAGGCGATCGAGGCCGCGGCCGCGCGGCTGGAGGCACGGTTCCCCGGGTCGCTCCGGCTTCGAATCGCCGACGACTTCCCGCAGTCGGTTGGCGCGTACAAGCAGTTCGACGTCCTGCTCGTGAACGCCGTCATGGACGGCCTCAACCTGGTCGCGAAGGAGGCGCCGCTCGTGAACACCCGTGACGGTGTCGTTGTCTTATCCGAAAACGCAGGTGCGATCGAGGAACTCCGCGAGTGGGTGCTTCCCGTCGATCCACTCGACGTCGCCGGGCAATCGGAGGCGCTCGAGCAGGCGCTCGCGCTGCCGGCCGCAGAGCGGCGCGAGCGGGCCGCGGCCATCCGCGAGCACGTTCGCGCCCACGATCTGAACCGGTGGATCGAGGCGCAGCTCGCGGATCTCGATCGCGCGACTAGCATGCGCTCGTGAGCGACCTCTCGCACGTCGACGCTGCCGGCTCGGTGCGAATGGTCGATGTCGGCGCGAAGCCGCTCTCGCGCCGGAGAGCCGTCGCACGCGCCACGGTGCGGATGGCCCCGGAGACGGCCTTGCGCCTGCGCGAACTGCCGAAGGGCGACGCGCTCGCGACCGCGCAGCTCGCCGGGATCATGGCGGCGAAGCGCACGAGCGAGCTGATCCCGCTCTGCCATCCCTTGCCGCTCTCGGCGGTCGACGTCGAGCTCGAGGTGGGTGAGGCGGCGGTCGAGATCACCGCCTCGGCGGAGACGATCGCCCAGACCGGAGTCGAGATGGAGGCACTCGTCGCGGCTTCGGTCGCGGCGCTGACCGTCTACGACATGGCGAAGGCGATCGACAAGCACATGGTCGTCGCGGAGGTTCAGCTCGTCGAGAAGGTGAAGGAGCCGGCGTGAGGGCCGCCGTGCTGACGGTCTCCGACGGCGTCGTGGCAGGGACCCGCGAGGACGGGAGCGGTGACCTGCTCGCGGTGCTCCTCGAGGCGGACGGCTACGAGGTGAGCCGGCGGGCTGTCCCGGACGAGACCGATGCGATCGCGGCCGCCCTGCTCGAGCTCGCCGACGAGGCGAGGCTCGTGCTGACGACAGGCGGAACCGGGGTCGCCCCGCGTGACGTCACGCCCGAGGCGACCCGGTCTGTGATCGACCGCGACGCACCGGGGATCGCCGAGGCGATTCGCGCCGATTCGATCGCCAAGACCCCGCATGCGTTGCTCTCGCGGGGCGTGGCGGGCATCCACGGCCGCACGCTCGTCGTCAACCTGCCCGGCTCGCCCGGCGGCTGCCGCGACGGCTTCGCCGTCCTCCGTCCCGCACTCGAGCACGCGCTCGAGCTGCTCGCAGACGAGCAGACGGCCCACCGGCAGACGTGAGCGCCACCGCCGTCGGCCTTCCGCGCCGGTTTGCCTCACTCGTCAAGCTCGAGCACACCGTCTTCGCGCTGCCGTTCGCGTACGTGGGGATGTTGCTCGCGCTCGACGAGGTTGCGCCCGCGGCGGACTGGCTCTGGGTGACGGTGGCGATGGTCGGGGCGCGCACCCTCGCGATGGGGCTGAACCGCCTGATCGACGCGGAGCTCGACGCCCGCAACCCCCGGACGGCCTCACGCGAGCTCCCGTCGGGCGCCTTGACGCGGTCGCAGGTTCTGGCGCTCTGCGCGCTGGCCCTCGGCGTCTTCCTCGTCGCCGTCTTCCAGCTCGACCCGCTCGTGCGCTGGCTCTGGCCCGTCCCGGTCGTGCTCTTCGTCGTCTACCCCTACCTCAAGCGCGTCACCTGGCTCTGTCACCTCTGGCTCGGAGCCTCGATCGGGCTTGCGCCGGTGGCGGCGTGGGCGGCCGTCACCGGCGAGCTGCCGTGGCAGGCGTGGACGGTCGGTGCCGCGGTCGCGCTCTGGGTCGCCGGCTTCGACCTCTTCTACTCGCTCTTCGATGTGGAGCACGATCGGCGGGAGGGGCTCGCGTCCTGGGCGGTGCGGTTCGGCGAGCACGGGGTCTTCACGGGAGCCCGTCTCCACCACGCCGGCACGGTCGCGCTCCTCGCGCTCGCCGGCACAGGGCTCGACGTCGGGCTCGCCTACTGGCTCGGAGTGGGAGCAGTTGCCGGGCTGCTCGCGTACGAGCATTCGCTCGTTCGGCCCGGCGACCTCAGGCGGCTCGACGCGGCGTTCTTCACCGTGAACGGGATGATCAGCGTCGTCTTCTTCGCCTTCGTCCTCCTGGACACGATCGCCGGCTAGCCCGGAAGCGTCACACTCTCGACACGATGGCGTCACACATCCGTGCAGGGATCGTCGCTAGCGTGAGCTCAGGGGGCGCGATCCGCCCCCCTGGGGCCACGTACCGCTCGTGAGCGCGGCCGAGCCTCCGGCGCCGCTGATCCGGGCGCCCGTGATTCAGGCGCGCGCCCTGGAGAAGCGCTACGGCCCGAAGCGGGCGCTACGGCCGACGGATCTCATCCTCCATCGCGGCGAGTTCGTCGTCGTCACCGGCGCGAACGGCTCCGGCAAGACGACGCTGCTCCGGCTCGTGGCGGGGCTCACGGCGCCCTCTCGCGGCGGGCTCGAGGTGCGGGTCGATCGCTCCGCGCTCGGTTATCTCGGCCATGAAGGCTTCCTCTACCGCGATCTGACCGCGGTCGAGAACCTCGATCTCTACGGCCGGCTCTACCGCGTCCCCGAGCGGCGCGAGCGGATCGGCATGCTGCTCGAGCGCTTCGGCCTCTGGGAGGCCCGCTCGGAGCGTGCGGCCGCGTACTCGCGCGGAATGCTGCAGCGACTCGCGCTCTGCCGCGCGCTCATCCACGAGCCGGAGCTGCTCGTCCTCGACGAGCCGTTCACGGCGCTCGACGCCGAAGGGGCGGCTCTGCTCGACGCCCAGCTCGCCGAGCTCTGCGGCGAGCGCACGATCCTCCTCTCGACGCACGAGCCGGCGCGCGTCGAGCGGCTGGCGACGGGCCGCGTGGCGCTCGCATGAGCTACCTCGCGGATGTGGCGACGCTGGCGCGAAAGGATCTGCGACTCGAGCTCCGGGCGCGCGACACGCTGCCGGCGATGCTGCTCTTTGTCGTCTCGACGCTCGTCGTCTTCCACTTCGCCCTGCCCGAAGGCGCCGACGAGGTCGCCGCTCAAGGGCTCCTCTGGGTGGCGCTCGTCTTCACGGCGCTACTCGGGCTCGCCCGCGCGTGGGCGCCGGAGCGCGAAAGCGGCGCGCTCGAGGGGCTCGTGCTCGCCCCGTGCGACCGCAGCGCGATCTGGCTCGGCAAGGCCGCGGCCGTGTTCGCCTTCCTCTCGGCCGTCGAGCTCGTCGCGCTGCCGGCGTTCGCGCTCTTCTTCGGCTCGGTCGACGCGGCCACCGTCGCGGGGGTGATCCTGGCGAGCATCGGGATCTGCGCGGTCGGGACGCTGCTCGCTGCGATGGCGGCCGCGAGCCGCACGCGAGAGCTGGTGCTGCCGCTGCTCTTCCTGCCGCTCGCGATTCCGCTCGTCGTCGGCGGCGTCGGGGCGAGCGTCTCGCCGGATGCGGGCCGCTACCTGGCCTTCCTCGCGCTGTACGACGCGATCTTCTCGATACTGTGCTGGGCGTCCTTTGAGTACGTCGTCTCCGAATAGCGTCACGTCGAGGAGCGCTGTTCCGGCGCTCGCTGCGCTTGCCGCGGGACTGGTCGGGATCGCGATCTTCTTCGCGTTCTTCGTCGCCCCGGAGGACGCGGACCAGGGCGTCTCGCAGCGGATCTTCTACTTCCACGTTCCGATCGCGCTCACCGCGTACGCCTGCTTCGGCTGGGGCGCCTTCAAGGGCCTGCTGCTCCTGTGGCGGAGGGACGAGCGCTACGACCTCGAGAGCTACGTCGCGATCCACCAGGGCACGATCTTCGGCTCGCTCACGCTGCTGACCGGCTCGATCTGGGCCAAGGCCTCCTGGGGGCACTGGTGGCTCTGGAGCGAGAACCAGCTCGTCCTCTTTCTCGTCCTGTTCCTCTTCTACTCGGCGTACTTCATGCTCCGCTTCTCGATCGAGGAGGGGCCGCGGCGCGCCAACATCTCTGCTGTCTACGCACTCTTCGGCGTCGTCTTGATCCCGGTCAGCTTCCTCGCGATCCGGCTGGCCGAGAACATCATCCACCCGACGGTGTTCACCCGCGACGGGCCGCAGATGAGCGGCGTCATGTTCCTCACCTTCTGCATCGCCTGGGCGGCGATCTCCGTGCTCGCGTACACGCTCTACCGGCTCGAGCTGCTCGGGAAGCGTCTCGACTCGAACCTGCGCGAGCTACGTGAGGCGCTCTCGTGAGGCTCGCGTGAGCCAGGGGGAGTACGTCGCGGCGGCGTACGGGGTGGTCTTCGTCGCGCTGCTCGTCTACGTGGCGATCATCGCAGCCAAGCTCGCGCGTCTCGAGCGGGAGACGGCGGCGCTCGCCGAGCTGGCGAGGAACCCCCGGCGCGCCTCGAACGCCGGCGCCGATGTCTGAGCTGCTCGTCGTTCCGGCCCTCCTCGCCTATGGGGAGGCCGCGTTCGCGTACGCGGGGGAGTTGCGCGGGCCAGGGCTCGCGGGGCGACTCGCCACCTGGGGGGTTCGCGTCGGCTGGCTCGCCCAGACGGCGCTCCTCGTCGGCCAGGCCGCTTCGGCCGACGGATTCCCCTGGGGAACCTGGGCGGGCGCGCTCAACCTGTTCGTCTGGCTCGTCGTCGGCGCCTACCTGATCTGGGGCTGCCGCCCGCGGTACCGCCTGCTCGGGCTGGCGGTGATGCCGGTCGCCGCGATCCTGTTCGCGCTCGCCTGGGCGGGCGGCGGAACGGGCCTCGACCAGGGCGACGACTCCGGGATCGTGCTCGCGCTCCACGTCGGCCTGATGCTCGCCGGCTTCGCGAGCCTGACCCTCTCGGCCGCCATGGCGGCGCTCTACGTCTGGCAGGAACGGCGCCTGAAGCGGCATGAACGGCGCGTCCTGCGCGTCCGGGTGCCGCCGCTCGACGCGCTCGACCGGCTGGCGGCGCGGGGAGTGCTCGCCGGGCTCGGGCTGCTCGCGCTCGGGATCGCCGTGGGGGCGTCGCGGTTCGAGCGTGGCGATCTCGACGCGGCGATGGTGGTCACGTTCGCGATCCTCGCCGTCTACGCGGCGCTGCTCGTGCTGCGCCACGAGGGCTGGCGGGGCCGCCGCGCGGCCCTGCTCAACCTCTGCGGCTTCGCGCTCGTCGCGGTCGTCCTGCCCCTGACCCACTTCGCGCAATGAGGTGCGACCGGTGAAGCTCACGCTCGTCGGCGTCTCGCACCACCGCGCTCCGATCGAGCTTCGGGAGCGGGTCGCGCTCGACTCCGAGGGAGCAGCCGCGCTGGCGGCGCAGCTCGGTCCGGAAGCGGTCGTCCTCTCGACCTGCAACCGCACCGAGCTCTACCTCGCCCGTCCCGACGACGTGGAGGAGATCGCGGTCGCGACCCTGACGGAGCTGGCGGGCGACCGCGCGGAGGAGCTCGGCGCCGTCCTCTACCGGCTCGGAGACGAGGCGGCCGCGCTCCATCTCTTCCGCGTGGCGGCCGGGCTCGACTCGCTGGTGCCCGGCGAGGGCGAGATCCTCGGCCAGGTGCGGAGCGCCTTCGAAGCAGGCTCGGCCGGCCCGTTCCTCGACCGTCTCTTCCGTCAGGCGCTGCATGCCGGCCGGCGAGTGCGGGTGGAAACCGCGATCGGCGAGAGCCCGGCCTCGGTCCCGGCGGCCGGGGCAGCGCTCGCGCAGCAGGTCTTCGAGAATCTCAACGGGAAGCGGGTGCTCCTGCTCGGGGCCGGCAAGATGAGCGAGCTGACGGCGCGCAACCTCGTCTCCAGAGGCGCGTACATCGCGGCCGTGGCGAACCGGACGCCCGAGCGCGCGCAGGCGCTCGCGGCCTCGTTCGGCGCGCGGCCGATCGGGCTGGGCGAGCTCGGCGAGGAGCTGGAGGCGGCAGACGTCGTCGTGGCTTCCACGAGCGCACGCGAGCCGATCGTGCACAAGTCCGAGGTCGCCGCGGCCCTGCGCTCCCGGCGGGGCCGCCCGCTGCTGCTCGTCGATCTCGCCGTCCCCCGCGACCTCGATCCCGCGATCAACGAGCTCGACAACTGCTTCCTCTACGACATCGACGACCTCGAGGCCGTGGTCGCGGAGACGATCACCGGCCGCCGGAGCGAGGCGGCCCGCGCCGAGCAGCTCGTGGCCGACGAGGGCGAGCGCTTTCGCCGCTGGCGCGCCTCGCTCGACGTCGTCCCGACGATCGCCTCGCTCCGCGCGCTCGCGGAGGAGATCCGCGACAGCGAGCTCGAGCGGGCGGGCTCGAGGCTCTCGGAGTCGGAGCGCAGAAACGTCGAATCGGTCACCTCGCAGATCCTCGCCAAGCTCCTGCACCTGCCCACGATCCGGATGAAGGAGGCGGCCGCGGCAGCCGATGGCGTGGTCTATGCTGACGTGGTGAGGCATCTTTTCGGCCTGGGTGACGACGAGCGGCGCGCATGACGACGCGGTACGTCACCGGCCGCCCGCTGCCGCTTCAGGCGCCCACCGGCATTCGTCAGGATCAGGCCGGCGACGCGTGGCTGCGGTGAGTCGAGGCCTCGGTCGGCGTTGACGGGAGCGCGGCGTCACTGTGCTCATCCGCGTCGGCTCCCGCGGCAGTAGGCTCGCCCTCACCCAGGCCGAGCGCGCCGCCGAGGCGTTGCGCCAGTCAGGGGTGGAGATCGCGCTCGTTCCGATCACGACCGCCGGCGACCGCGACCGGACGAAGCCGTTCGGGCAGATCGGCGAGCGCGGAGTCTTCGTCAAGGAGCTCGAGGAGGCGCTGCTCGCGGGCCGGATCGACGTGGCAATCCACTCGGCGAAGGACATGACTTCGACCGACACGGATGGCCTTGCCGTCGGTGCCTATCCCGCGCGGGAGGATCCACGCGATGCGCTCTGCGGGGTCGCCGAGATCCGCCCGGGGCTGCGGATCGGCACGGCCTCCGTCCGGCGTCGGGCCCAGCTCCTGGCGCTCGAGCCGACGCTCTCGATCGAGCCGCTGCGCGGCAACATCGACACGCGCCTGCGCAAGCGGGGCGAGCGCGGGCTCGACGCCGTCGTGCTCGCGGCCTGCGGGCTCGACCGGCTCGGGCTCGAGCGCGAGATCGGCCTTCGCTTCGATCCCGAGCAGCTCCTGCCGGAGGCGGGCCAGGGTGCGCTCGCGTTGCAGGTGCGGGCCGGCGAGGAGGAGCTCGTCGCCCGCGCCGACGACGAGGAGACGCGTCGCCGCGTGGAAGCGGAGCGGCGCTGCGTCGCTCTCGTCGGTGGTGGCTGTCTCGCGCCGGTCGCCGCGTATCACGACGGCGCGAAGCTGACCGCGCTCGTCGCCGACGAGGACGGAGCCTGGATCGAGCGGCGCAGCGGGACGGACGCCGAGGCGGTCGCGGCCGAGCTGCTCGCCTCGGTGCGGTGAGGCTCGTGCGGTGAGGATCCTGGTCACCCGGCCGCGCGGCCAGGAGACCGAGCTCGTCCGGAGGCTCGAGGCCCTCGGTCACGAGGCGATCGTCTGCCCTTTGCTCGAGATCGAGGCGCTCGGAGACGAGCCGATCGACGTCTCGGCCTACGACTGGGTCGTCGTCACGAGCGTGAACGGAGCCCGCGAGCTGCGTCGGCGGATGCGAGGAGCGCCGGCGCGACTCGCCGCGATCGGGGCGGCGACGGCCGAGGCGTTCGGCGGCGCCGATCTCGTCCCGGCCGTCTCGACGCAGGAAGGGCTGCTCGCAGAGCTGCCGCGGCCGGCCGGGCGCGTCCTCTTCGCCGGAGCCGAGGGAGCGCGGCGGCTCCTCGCCGACGAGCTCGACGCCGACGTCGTGACCCTCTACCGGACGCGCGAGCTCGTACCGGCGACGCTTCCGGCCGCCGATCTCGCCGTCCTCGCCTCCGCCTCGGCGGCGCGCGCCTTCGCGAGGTCGGAGGCGGCGATCCCGGCCGTCTCGATCGGCCCGGAGACCACCGCCGCTGCCCGCTCGGCCGGTGTCCGGATCGTCGCTGAGGCCACGACGCACGACCTGGACGGCATCGTCGCCGCGATCGCCGCGGCGGCGCGTTAACCTCAGCCCGTGTTCGTCACGTTCCTGAGCGACTTCGGGCTCCAGGACGACTTCGTCGGCACCTGCCACGGCGTGATCAAGCGGATCGCCCCGGAGGCGCAGATCATCGACATCACGCACGGGATCCCGCGCCTCCAGATCCTCCAGGGAGCGCTCGTGCTGGCGAACACGGTGCCGTACATGCCGGTCGGCGTCCATCTCGCGGTGGTCGATCCGGGGGTCGGGAGCCCGCGGAGAGCGCTCGCGCTCCGGGACGAGGAGGGCCGGGTCTTCGTCGGGCCGGACAACGGGCTCCTCGTGCCGGCGGCCGAGCGCAACGGGATCGCGGCCGTGCACGAGCTCGCGAATCCGGACTACGCGCTCGACGCGGTCTCGCGCACCTTCCACGGCAGGGATCTCTTCGCGCCGGCCGCCGCACATCTCTCGCGCGGGGTGCCGCTCGAGGAGCTCGGCCCGCCGCTCGCGGTGGACGCGCTCGTCCGCCTCGACGTGCCCGCGCCCGAGATCGGCCAGACCCGGATCGGGGCGGTCGTCCTCTACGTCGACAACTTCGGCAACATCGCGCTCAACCTGACCCGCGAGCACGCGAACGGCGCGGGGATCGTCCCCGGCATGCAGGTCGAGCTCGAGGTCGGCGGGGAGCGGGTCTTCGCGGTTGCTGCCCGCACCTTCGCGGATGCCCGGGCCGGCGACCTCATCCTCTACGAGGACAGCTACCGGAACATGTCGCTCGCGATCAGCGGCGGCAGCGCGGCCGAGATGCTGCAGGCTCGACCGGGTCAGTCCCTGCGGATCAGCGTCCTCCAGCCATAGGCCCGGCAGCCGGCTGGCCGGTCTGTCAGACTCCGTCCCACAAGGGCGTTCGCGGCACGGTATCACCGGCCCGGACGTCCTTTCCTCGCGCGCGCCGCACCCACCGTGCAGTGGACGGGCGATGCACCTCCCTGATGGCGAGAGCCGGACTTGAACCGGCGACACCACGGTTTTCAGCCGTGTGCTCTACCAACTGAGCTACCTCGCCTAGCTCCGAGGGCTCAAGCGTAGCCGACTGCGCGAGTAGGGTCTGCGGCCGTGACTCCCAAGCAGGTGGCGATCATCGGCGCGGCGCTCGACCTCGGCTCCGGGAGGCGCGGGGTCGACATGGGCCCCTCGGCGATCCGCTATGCCGGGATCGAGGAGCGCCTGACCGGGCTCGGCCACACGTGTCTCGACTGGGGCAACGTCGAGACCGCTGTGCTCGAGGCGACGAACGTCGTCGACGAGCGCGCCCGCTATCTCCCCGAGATCGAGACGGCGTGCGTCCACGTCACCGGCCTCGTGGAACTCGCGCTCCGGCAGGGCCAGCTCCCGCTCGTCCTCGGCGGCGACCATTCGGTCGCGCTCGGCACGCTTGGCGGCCTCGCGCGGGCGCACGGGACGACCGGCGGGGTGCTCTGGATCGACGCCCACGCCGACCTGAACACGCCCGCGAGCTCGCCGACGGGGAACGTGCACGGGATGCCCCTGGCCGCGGCTCTCGGGATGGCCGGCGAGCTGTTCGAGCGGAACGGCTGGACGATTCCAGCCGTCACGCCGGATCGGGTCGCGCTCGTCGGGATTCGCTCGCTGGACGACGGCGAGCGGCGCCGGATCCGGGAGCTGGGGGTGAAGATCTACACGATGAGCGACGTCGATCGGATCGGGATCGAGCGCGCCGTACGGGAGTCCCTCGCACACATCGCAGGCCCGGGCTTCGTCCACGTCTCGCTCGACATGGACGCGCTCGATCCCGAGGTCGCACCCGGGGTCGGCACGCCCGTCCGCGGCGGGCTCTCCTATCGCGAGGCGCACCTCGCGCTCGAGCTCGTCGCCGAATCGGGCCTCGCCGGCTCGCTCGAGGTGGTCGAGGTGAACCCGATCCTCGATCGCGAGAACGCCACGGCGCTGCTGGCCGTCGAGCTCGTCGCGAGCGCGCTCGGCAAGACGATTCTCTAGCGCGCGGACGTGACGAGCGCGAGACCCGGCAGGACGTAACCGGCGGCGGTGCGGAAGCGCTCGATCCGTCGCTGCGCGGCCTCGTCGACCTCGGCTCGAACGTCGTCAGGAAGGTCTTCGAGCGTTGCGCGGAGGGACGCAGCGAGGCTCGTCGTAACTCGGCGATAGTCCGCCCAGTCTGCGAATCGGAACTCGAGAGGCACTTCCTCGACCGTCGACCTCGGCGAAGCCGGCGGCCCGTACGAGCGCCTGGATCCGAGTCGGCTCGGCGAGCGCGAACTGGCCCGGCTCTCCCGGTTTCGGCGGCTCCTGGAGACCGCGCTCGAGCAGGACGGGTCCGTACGCAGTCGCCCACGGGTTCCGCGCCGCGGGCGCCCAGGTCGCGAAGGCGAGCCGGCCGCCGGCTCGAAGCACACGTCGCGTCTCGCGGAGGGCGAGCTCCGGATCGGGGACGAGCATGTAGCCGAAGCGGCAGACGACGGCTTCGACGCTCGCGTCGGGGAGGTCGATCGCCTGCATGTCCATCGTCCGGTGCTCTGCGTTCTCGATCCCACGACGGCGCGCCGCCTCGACCATCGCAGGTGAGAGATCGGTCGAGATCACGAGCGCGACCCGGCCGGCGAGCGCCGCGGCGAGGTCTCCCGTGCCGCCCGCGAGATCGAGGACGGTGTCGTCGCGGCCCGGGGCGAGCGCTGCGACGAGCGCCGCCGTCACCGGCGCGTTCGTGGCCTCGAGCGTCTCGCGCTGTGCCTCCCAGGCTTCCGCGGCGGAGTCCCAGCGCCGCCGCACGTCCTCGCCTGGGTCTACGCCGCCACCCCCGAGAACTGCGGCAGGATGTCCTTGCCGTACGCCGCGAGCGTCTCCTCCTGGCCGTGGGTCATCAGGTAGATGTTGAACTGGTCGACCCCGATCGACTCGAGCTCACGCAGCTTCTCCGTCGCCTGCCCCGAGTTGCCGAGCACGCAGAAGCGGTCGCAGATCTCGTCGGTCACGAACTCGCCGTGCTTCGCGCCGACGCGGGAATGCTCGCTGTAGTCGTAGAACTTGCGCGCCTGGACGTAGTCGGTGAGCGCCTGGGGGATCGTCGAGCCGTCGGTGCCGTAGCGGTCGATCAGGTCCTGGACGTGGTTCGAGACCATCGCCGGGAACCAGCGCACCTGCTCGCGCGCGTCGGCGAGGTCGTCGGAGATGTGGCTCGGCGCGCTGACGATGCACTTGAGCGCCGCCGGGTCGCGCCCCGCCTCCTCGGCCGCCTTCCGGGCCGTCGCCATGATCCACTGGATGATGTCCGGGTCGGCGAGCTGGATGATCACGCCGTCGCCCTGGCGGCCCGCCACCGCGAGCGCCTTCGGCCCGTAGCCCGCGACGTGCATCTCGATCTCCGGCTGCTCCGGCCGTACCCACTTGAGCTGGAGCTGCTTGTCGTTCCAGGTCACCTCCTTGCCGTTCATGAACGGCTTGATCAGCTGCAGCGCCTCCTCGAACGCGGCCACCTTCATCGGCTGGCGACCGATGGTGCGGACGGCGGAGTCGCCGCGGCCGATCCCCATGATCATCCGGCCGTTCGAGATGTCCTGGAGGGTCGCGTAGGCGCTCGCTAGCACGGTCGGGTCGCGGGTGGCCGGATTCGTGACCATGTGGCCGAGCTTGATCGTCGACGTCTCGTTGGCGAGGAGCGCCATCACCGGCATCGACTCCTGCCAGAGCACGTGCGAGTCGTAGGTCCAGCCGTACTCGAAGCCGTGCGACTCGGCGAGCTTCGTCAGCTCGATCAGGCGCGTGTAGGGCGGATCGGGCAGGACGGTGACGCCGAAGCTGAGCATTGGCACTCCAGACGTTGCGGGCCGGAAGTCGGGCAGGGAAAGCGGCATTCTCTCCCGAATCGGGCCGGGTGGCAACGTGGCCGTACTACGCCTTCGCGGTCGTTGCCGGCGCGATGCTGCCGTTCCAGTTCGGGATCAACTCGGTGCTCGCGCGCTACGTCGACGGCGCCGCGCGCGCCTCGCTCGTCTCTTTCGTGGTCGGCGCGCTCGTGCTCCTCGTGGCCGTCCTCGCCTTCTTCCGCGGCGCGCCTTCGGTCGAGCGGGCGGCCGAGGCGCCCTGGTGGGTCTGGACCGGCGGGCTGCTCGGGGCGTTCTACGTCCTCGGAAGCGTTGTCACCGCCCCGAAGCTCGGCGCGGCCACCCTCGTCGCCCTGATCCTCGCCGGGCAGGCGGCGGCGTCGCTGACCGTCGACCACTTCGGGCTCGTCGGCTTCGACGAGAACCCGATCACGCCGGGGCGGCTGCTCGGGATCGCCCTCGTCGCAGCGGGCGTCGTGCTCGTCCGCGTCTTCTGAACGTCACGCCTGCCCGCTCCGGGCGGAAGCGAAGAGCTGCGCCCACTGCTCGGCGTCGAGGTCCCGCGGCTGAGCGTCGATTGCGAAGCCGAGCGCGGGAGCGAGACGCTTGAGCTGGAGCGGCGAGAGCGACGACTTTAGACCGCGACGGATTGGTGCTCGCGCGGCGAAGGCAGAGGCGAGGAACTCCCAGTACGCCGCGCCGAGCTCAGGCGGTACGCGTGGCCGCGGTCGGCGCGTGAGCCGAAGCACCGCGGCATCGACGCTCGGCGGCGGTGAGAAGGCCGTTCGATGGAGACGGCGGACGAGCGAGACGTCGTACCAGGCTCGCCAGTGGCTCGAGCGAAGCGTCGCGGGCCAGACGGCGGCATGCTTCGACGCGAACTCCCACTGAACGATCACATCCGCTTGTCTCAACGGGGTCAGAGGATCGCGGAGCAGACCGGCGAGGATCGCCCCGGATGCGACGAACGGCAAATTGGCCACGACCGCGAACGGTTCCCGCGGCCAGCAGTACGACGCAGCGTCGTCGTCGACCACCGTGAGAGATGCGCAACGATCGAAGCGCCGGCGCAGTCGAGCGGCCAGCGCTGGATCGCGTTCGATCACGAGGACCGCCGCGCCGGTGCGTACGAGCGCCTGGGTGAGCGCGCCTGTGCCTCCACCGACCTCCACGATCAGGTCGCTGCGGGCAACCTCGGCCTGCGCGACGACGTCGGCTGCGAGCCGGCTACTGCGGAGGAAGTGCTGGCCGACCGCTCCCCGCTGAGGGGGCCGCTGCCGGACGGACACGGAACGTCACCATGGTCATCGTCCTGAAAGCCTAGATGATCGCCGCCACGATCTCGCGCCCCAAGATCTCATGGCATCAACCATCTAATCGAGCCCGAGCGCCCGGCGCACCCGAGGGTCGGCGAGCGATTCGCCGACTAGGTCCGCGCCGTCGAGGACGACGCCGGGGAAGGACGGGATCCCGATCACGAACAGGCCGGCGGCTCGCGCGGCCGCGACGCCGGTGGGCGAGTCCTCGAGCGCGATCGAGCGAGACGGCTCGACGCCGAGGAGCTCGCACGCGCGAAGGTAGATATCCGGTGAGGGCTTAGGCTCGGGGACGTCGTCGGCCGCGACGACGACCTCGAAGAGCTCGGCCATTCCGGCGCATGCGAGAGCTCCGCGGAGCAGCCGGCGTGGAGTGTTCGAGGCCACCGCGACGGGATAGCGAGCCTTCGTCTCGAGCACCAGGTCGGCGGCACCCGGGAAGGCGACGGCCTCCTCGAGCAGGCGCCGCTCGACGAGCTCGAGCAGCTCCAGGCCGAGCGCATCCGCGCGGCCGGGCTGCTCCAGGAGGCGCTCCAGGACGCGGGCGCCGGTGGTCATCGAGCTACCGATCAGGGCTCGCTTCTCGTCGTCCCGAAACTCCTTGCCGTAGCGGGCGAAGAGGTCTTCCTCGGCCCGCGTCCAGCAATCCTCGGTCTGGAGCAGGAGACCGTCGCAGTCGAAGACGACCGCGGCCGGAGGTGAGGGTGGTCGGGTCAGCCCGCGAGCCCTACTGATCCGACAGCCAGGCGATCGTCTTCGAGGCGAGCCGGTCGAGCGCCCGGACGGCGAGCTCGAGGTGCTCGTGCTTCGTGTCCTCGAGCTTCGTGTGCGAGAGCCCGCGCAGGCTCTGGACGAACAGCATTACGGTGGGGACGCCTGCCCGCGAGACCTCGGCGGCGTCGTGCAGGGGGCCGGAGGGAAGCCGGTGCGACTCGCCGGCGACCTCGCGGATCGACTCGTCGCAAAGGTCGATCAGGTGCGGGTCGAAGAGGATCGGCTCGATCTGCCAGATCCGCTCCGTCTCGACCTCGAGCCGCTCCTCGGCCGCGAACCGCTCGCACGCCTCGCGTGCCTGCTCCCACATCGCGGCGAGCTTGCCGGCGTCGAGATGGCGCAGGTCGAGCAGTTGCTCGGCGGTCTCCACGACCGACGTGACGATCCCCGGCCTGCAAACGACGCCGCCGCTCGTCAGCACGGCTCCACCGCCCACCCGCTTCGCGATCTCGCGCAGCTCGAGCGCGAGCCTCGCGGCTCCCGCGAGCGCGTCGCGGCGCTGATCCATCGGCGTCGAGCCGGCGTGCGCTGCCTGGCCGCGCCAGGTGATCCGGTGCCGCTCGACCCCGAAGGTGCCCAGGACTGCGCCGAGCGGCAGCCCCAGCGCCTCGAGCACGGGGCCCTGCTCGATGTGCAGCTCCAGATAGGCGGCCGCGCTCTCGAGCTGCGAGCGGGCCTCGAGCGCCCGGTCGAGCTCGACGCCGTACTCGCGCAGCGCGTCCGGAAGCGCCACACCGTCGCGGTCGCTCAGCTCGCGCAGCTCGTCCTGGTCGGCCATCGAGCCCGCGGCGGCCGAGGAGCCGAAGAGCGAGCGCCCGAAGCGGGCACCCTCCTCGTCGGCCCAGTTGACGAGCCGGACGGTCACGGGCGGCGTCCCCTCTCCGGCGATCCGGCGCAGCACCTCCACCGCGGCGACGACGTTCAGGCAGCCGTCCAGCCAGCCCCCGTTCGGGACGGAGTCGATGTGGCCGCCGAGCAGCAGCGCCCGCTCCGAGTCGCCGCGCAGCGTCCACCAGCGGTTGCCGGCCTCGTCCACCTCGGCCTCGAGTGGCAGGCCCTCCAGCCTCGCCGCGAGCCATTCCTGCGCCCGGGCCCACGTCGGCGTCCAGGCGACGCGCTGCGCGCCTTCCTCGTCGCCCGTGAGCTCGCGCAGCTCGCTCAGCTCGGCGACGGTCCGGCTGGGAGAGAGCGCCATGAGACCAGCCTAAACGGGGGACGGATCCCCTTTCATCGCACCCGGTGTCGTGTTACCAATGAAACGTGCACGCGGAGGTGGCGATCGAACGGCCGACACCCGTCCGAAAGGAGCGCGACTGGCCCGCCGCCCTCCTCAAGCGGCTGCTCCTGACCGCGCTCGTCCTGGCCGCGCTCTGGGCGTTCTGGGAGGGCTACCGCTGGCTGTGGATGCGGACCGGCTGGACGCGCCCGTTCGTTGTCGACGACCTGACGATGCCGCCGCTCTCCGACATCGTCAGCCGGCTCTGGGAGCCGCTCGCCGAGGGCCAGCCGCCGCTCATCCGCGACCTCCTCGACAAGAGCGCGTTCACGGCGCGCGAGGCCGCATTCGGCTTCGCCCTCGGCGCCGTGTCCGGCTTCGCGATCGGGGCGGTGCTCCACCACTCCCGGCTCCTGCGGCGGGGCTTCCTGCCGTACGTCGTCGCCTCCCAGACGATCCCGATCCTCGCGATCGCGCCGATGGTCGTGATCTGGGGCGGCAGCGTCGGCCTGCCGGTGTGGGCACGGGTCGGGATCATCTCCGCCTTCCTCACCTTCTTCCCGGTCACGATCAACACGATCAAGGGGCTCGACTCGGCCGACCCGCGGGCCCTCGAGCTGATGCGGACGTACGCGGCCTCGCCGTGGACCGTGCTCTGGAAGGTCAAGTTCCCCGCCTCGCTGCCGTTCATCTTCGCGGCGCTGAAGATCGCGGCGACCGCGAGCGTCGTCGGCGCGATCATCGGCGAGCTTCCCTCCTCGATCCAGGACGGGCTCGGTGGGGCGATCCTCAACTTCAACCAGTACTACTCGCTCGATCCGGCCGCGCTCTGGGCGACGAACATCGTCGCCGCCGATGCTCGGGATCACGTTCTTCTGCGTCGTCGTCCTTGCCGAGCGGCTCGTCGTCCGCACGGCTCCGGAGCACGTCGCGTGAGCGCGGAGCGTACGAAGGCGGCCGCGGTCACGATCGGTGGCCTCACGAAGCGGTTCCAGAAGGGCGGCACGACCGCGCTGCAGGAGATCGATCTCGAGCTCCACCCGGGCGAGTTCGTCTCCCTGATCGGGCCGTCCGGCTGCGGCAAGTCGACGCTCCTCCGCGTGATCGCCGACCTCGTCCAGCCGACGGAGGGCACCGTGCACGTGGGCGGGAAGACCGCGCACCAGGCGCGGCTCGACCGCGACTACGGGATGGTCTTCCAGGAGGCCGTGCTCTACGACTGGCGGACCGTGGCGAAGAACATCGCGCTCCCGCTCGAGCTCGCCGGCTGGAATCGCCGCCGCCGCGCCGAGCGCGTCGAGGAGATGGTCGACCTCGTCGAGCTCTCCGGCTTCGAGAACCACCATCCCTGGGAGCTCTCGGGCGGGATGCAGATGCGCGTCGCGATCGCCCGCGCGCTCTCGTTCGATCCGAAGCTCCTGCTGATGGACGAGCCCTTCGGAGCGCTCGACGAGATGACGCGCGAGCGGCTCAACCTCGAGCTCCTGCGGATCTGGGAGGCCAGCGGCTCGACGGTCGTCTTCGTCACCCACTCGATCACCGAGGCAGTCTTCCTCTCGACGCGCGTCGTCGTGATGAGCCCGCGTCCCGGCCGGATCGCGGGGATCGTCGAGATCGACCTGCCGCAGCCGCGCTCGGCCGACACGCGTGAGGAGCCGCGGTTCTTCGAGCTGGCGACTGAGCTGCGGGAGCTGCTCCGCGGCCGTGGAGTGGAGCAGCTCCCGGCAGGCGAGCCGCTGCCGGCCGGCGAGAGCGTGCATTGAGCACCGTCGTCGTCTCGGCGCCGGGGCGCACGCTCGCCCGCGGGGTCGGCCGCGGGCTCCGCGACTGGATCCCGGCGCTCGTGATCCTCGTCGCGATCCTCGTCGGCTGGGAGCTCGCGATCGAGGTCTTCGACGTCGAGCGCTTCCTGCTCCCGAAGCCGAGCGCGATCGCGGCCCGCTTCTGGGAGGAGCGGGAGACGCTGTGGGCGGCCGGCTGGTTCACCTTCCAGGAGGCCCTCTGGGGCTTCGCCGCCGGCTGCTCGGCCGCGATCCTCGCCGCGCTCGTGCTCGCCCGCTTCCGCTCGCTCGGGACGGCGCTGATGCCGTACTTCATCGCCGGCAACGCGATTCCGATCATCGCGTTCGCCCCGATCGCGATCGCCTGGTTCGGGATCGACAAGGGCTCGAAGATCGCGATCGCAGGCCTGCTCTGCTTCTTCCCGGTGCTCGTGAACACGCTCAAGGGGCTCACCTCGGTGAAGCCGTCGTCCATCGAGCTGATGCGCTCCTACGCCGCCGGCGAGACGCAGATCTTCCGCCGCGTGCGGATCCCGAACTCGCTCCCCTACCTCTTCTCGTCGCTCAAGGTCGCGAGCGTGCTGGCGATGATCGGCGCGATCGTCGCGGAGTACTTCGGCGGCTCGCTCACCTCGCTCGGGATCCAGATCAAGAGCGCCTCCGCGCTCTTCAACTTCGAGACGGCCTGGGCGGCGATCCTCGTTGCCTGCATTCTCGGGATGTCGTTCTACCTCGCGATCGCGCTCGTGGAGCGGATCGTGACAAGGTGGTACCCGTCCGCGCCCCGAGGGCGCTAACGGCGGCTGTGACCGATCGAACCGAACAACCAACGAAGGAGGGCACTGGATGAAGATTCGTCGCTGGTACTGGCCGGCGGTCGCGCTCGTCGCGCTCGTCGGACTCGTCTTCGCGTCGCTGGGGACGGCGAAGCCCGCTCCGTACGCGGCCGGCCCGGAGGCCGCCACCGGGACGGCGCAGGCGAAGAAGGTGACGCTCCAGCTCAAGTGGGTCACCCAGGCGCAGTTCGCCGGCTTCTACGCCGCGAAGGCCAAGGGCTACTACACGCGGGCGGGCCTCGACGTGAACCTGAAGCCGGGCGGCCCGGACATCACGCCCGAGCAGGTCGTCGCCTCCGGCCAGGCGGAGTTCGGGATCGACTGGCTCCCGAGCCTCCTCTCCTCCCGCGACAAGGGCTCCGATCTCGTCAACATCGCCCAGGTCTACGCGCGCTCGGGCATGACCGAGATCACCTGGAAGGACTCGGGGATCAACACGATCGCGAAGATGCGCGGCAAGAAGGTCGGCAACTGGCTCTTCGGGAACGAGTTCGAGCTCTTCGCCGCGCTCGTCAAGAACGGGATGGACCCGACGAAGAACAAGGGCGTCACGATCGTCCAGCAGCCGTTCGACATGAACCTCTTCCTGCAGCGGAAGATCGACGCGGCCTCGGCGATGACCTACAACGAGCTCGCCCAGGTGCTCGAGACGAAGAACCCGAAGACGGGCAAGCTCTACCAGCTCAGGGATCTGAACGTGATCAAGATGGAGGCCGTCGGCACGGGCATGCTCGAGGACGGGATCTTCGTGCGCGGCGACTGGATCGAGGACACGGCGAACCAGGCGACCGCGAAGAAGTTCCTCGAGGCGTCGTTCAGGGGCTGGATCTGGTGCCGCGACCACCTTGCGGACTGCACCCGGATCGTGCTCAAGAACTCGCCGATCCTCGGCAAGGGCCACCAGACCTGGCAGATGAACGAGGTCAACGCGCTCATCTGGCCGGCGCCGCTCGGGATCGGCGTGATGAACCAGAAGGCGTTCACCCGCACGGCCTCGATCTCGCGGCAGTTCGGCGTGATCAAGAAGCTGCCCACCGGCGCGTTCCGCTCCGACCTGGCGAAGGCCGCGGTGGCGACGCTCAGGCAGCAGGGCGTCGACGTCAGGGGCGCCAAGTGGAAGAAGGCGACCGTCAAGGTGACGGCAGGAGGGAAGTAGGAAACCGGCAGTAGGCAAGCGACCGAGAGGGGAGATCCGCATGTCCGTTCTGATCAAAGGCGGCCGCGTCGTGACCGCGGTGGACGACACCGTGGCCGACGTGTTCGTGGACGGCGAGCGGATCTCCCTGATCGGCGAGTCGCTGGATGTCGCCGCCGACCGGGTGATCGACGCCGCCGGCAAGCTCGTCCTCCCGGGGGCGATCGACCCGCACACCCACCTCGACATGCCGTTCGGGGGGACGACGACGATCGACGACTTCACCTCCGGCCACGCCGCGGCGGCGCGCGGCGGCACGACGACGCACGTCGACTTCTGCATCCAGCAGCCGGGGACGAGCTTCGGCGACTCGCTGGCCATGTGGCACGCGAAGCGCGAGGGGAAGGCGCTGATCGACAACGGCTTCCACATCGCGGTCACCGACCTGAAGGAGGGCGGCACGCTCGAGGAGCTCGCCTCGCTGCCCGAGCAGGGGATCACCTCGTACAAGCTGTTCATGGCCTACAAGGGCGCGCTGATGGTCGACGACGAGACGCTCTTCAAGACGATGGAGGTCGCCGCTGAAACCGGTGCGCTCGTGATGGTCCATGCCGAGAACGGCGACGCGATCGACGTGCTCGTGAAAAAGGCGCTCGCGGCGGGGAACACGGATCCGGTCTGGCACGCGCGGACGCGGCCGCCGGAGACCGAGGGCGAGGCCACGAACCGGGCGATCCAGCTCGCGCGCGTCGCCGGTTGTCCGCTCTACGTCGTCCATGTCTCCTGCAAGGAGTCGGTCGACCCGATCATGCGCGCGCGCGAGCTCGGCTGGGACGTCTGGGGCGAGACGTGCACCCAGTACTTCTTCGTCGACGAGACCTTCCTCGAGCGACCCGACTTCGAGGGGGCGAAGTTCGTCTACACGCCGCCTCCGCGGGCGAAGGCGAACCAGGAGGTGCTCTGGAACGCCGTCCGCACGGACGTCCTCTCGGCGATCTCGACCGACCACTGCGCCTTCCTCTGGGACGGGCAGAAGACGCTCGGCCGAGATGACTTCTCGAAGATCCCGAACGGCGGGCCTGGGCTCGAGGACCGGGTGCGGCTGATCCACCACTTCGGCGTGTCCGAGGGCCGGATCACGCTGAACCGGATGGTCGAGCTGCTCGCGACGAATCCCGCCGAAGCTCTTCGGCCTCTACCCGCGCAAGGGCACGATCGCGGTCGGCGCCGACGCCGATCTCGTCGTCTTCGATCCCGAGAAGCGCTACACGATCACCGCCGCCGCGCAGGAGTCGAAGACCGACTACAACCTCTACGAGGGCACCGAGGTGGTCGGTGACGTCGAGACGGTGCTCCTGCGCGGGAACGTGATCGTGGACGGCGGCGAGGTCGTCGCGGAGCCGGGCAGCGGGCAGTTCGTGAAGCGGGCGCGCTTCGGCGAGCAGCTGCGCTCGTCGGTGGCTGTCGGCTAGCGAAGCCTGTCACCCCGCGATGCAGATCGCGTAGGCGCTGATGCTCCAGAGCGACGTTGTCGGAGCGTCCTCGATCGCGCCGGCGAGCCACGATTGGCTGGCCAGTTCTGGCACGCTCACCGTGATCCGAATCTCGGTCGGAGGGCCGTTGTCGAAGGAGGACCCGCCGCCGACGAGTACCTTGCCGGCCGGGCAGTCGGCGCGGGCGTACTTGACCTCGATCGAGTCGAGCGCGCTCTGAGCTCGTACGACGATCCGTCCGCTCACAACCGAACCGGGCGCGCCAGGCGGTCCTTGAGGTCCCTGTGGGCCTGCGGTCCCCTCGGGGCCTGGATCGCCCGGCGCGCCGGGAACACCCGGAGCACCGGGTTCGCCGCTTGCCCCGCGCTCACCGGGTAGACCTCGCTCTCCCTGGTCGCCCGTCGGCCCGGGAGGCCCGGCGGAGCCGGCCGCTCCGTCTGCGCCGGGCGCCCCCGCCGGTCCCCTCTGGCTCCAGGTGATCCTTGTCTCGTAGCTCGTGCAGCGGCTGAGCAGTGACCCGCTCGGCCCGGAGGGGTCGATCAACCGGATCGTGCCGCCGGCGTTGAGCCTGCAGGCCGTGTAGAGGCCGGTGCCGTCCGGGATCGTCGCCCAGGCGACGCCGCCGACCAGCGTGGCCGCCAGCACGAGGGCGCCGAGGGAGATGCGCGCGCGCGTTCTCATTGCTCCTGCTCCTTTCGGTCACGGAATCGTCGTCGGGCGCAGCGGTCAGCTCGCAACGTCGACCGTCACGCTCAGGCTGCCGGCGTTGTTGCCGTACCAGCCCGGCGCGCCCTGGTAGAAGAACCCGTCCGCGAAGCCGAGGAAGAGCCTCGTCGCCGCGGCCGGTACCCGGTAGCTCCGTCCCTTCCCGTCCCCGACGAAGAACGTCTGCCCGAGTCGCGGCGCGAGCACCCGAAACCGCTCGCGGTCCGTGAAGTCGTACTGCGGGGGAGCGGGTCGCTTCGGCTTGGAGTCGGACAGGAAGACGCCGACGAGGAACATGCCGTTCGTGAAGTCCATGATCCCGGAGATCCCCTTGTAGGACTTGATGCTGGTTGGGCCTCTGTGGTCGCCGTCCGCGCCGTTTCTCCGTACCTCTCCCGCGATCGGGGTGACGCTGCCGGTGATCCTCGGGAAGGTCACGACTCGGTGCGATCCACGAGGAAGGAGCCAGACCACCGGAGGGACGCCCCCGCCGCCACCGCCCGGCTCAGGCGCCGTGGCGGTCCCGGCACCGAAGATGTTCGCGGTCGCCGGGACCTTCTTCGCCGCGGGGCCTGCTGCCACGGTGGTCGTCGCCCAGGCGACGCCTCCGGCGAGTGCGGTCGCCAGCACGAGTCCGGCGAGAACGATGCGCGTGGGCGTTCCCATTGCTCCGCTCCTTTCGGGAGCTACCTGACGGTGATCGTGAAGCGTGCTCGCGCCGTGTTCTGGCTCGAGTCCGTGGCCGAGCAGGCGATCGCCGTTCGACCGAGCCCGAAGAGGCTGCCCGAGCGCGGGGTGCAGGCGACTGGAACGGAGCCGTCGCGGGCGTCGTTCGCCGTGACGGAGAAGCGCACGCGGATCCGCTTCGAGCCCGTCGGAGCGCGCACCGTCCTCGAGACGGCCCCGTCGAAGCGGGGCGCCGTCACGTCGAACTCGACGCCGGGCGCGGTGAGCGTGCCCGTCCACGTATCGCGCGCCCTCTCGGACCGGAAGACGTTCGAGCTGAACCGCAGCCGGCCCGACGCGTTCGCGTAGGCTCCCGAGCCGCCACGATCGTGACCTCGAACGGCGCGGGTGGTCGCCGGCGCAGTCTGGCCGCAGATCTCCCGTGGCACGGAGAGGTTGATCTCCCCCTTGCCGCGAACAGCGAGCAGAGCCGTCCTGAACTGCACGACGGGGCAGGCAGGATCGGCGAAGTCGACGGTCTTGACGTACGTCACGGTGGCGAGACCCAGTCCGGGGATCCCGCCCGTCCCGAGGAACCGGACACAGGCGAGATCGACCCGCCGTCCCGGGCGGACAGTGGTCGCCGAACGCCCAGCGCATCTCGAAGACCGCGTCGACGTGAAGCTCGCCGGTCTCACGGGTGGTTGCGGGTGCGACGGAGGCGAGGATGACTCCGGCCGCAAGCGAGCCCACCAGCGAGAGGATCAGCGGTCTCCTGAGCATCGTCCGGCGTCTCAGAAGCTGCAGGTCGAGGTTGCGGGCTTCGGCGCGTCGATCCGGACGCCCGCGCCCGCCGGGGTCAGGTAGACGACGTAGAGCTCGACGTTGCCGGCCGGGGCCTCGTTGCGACCGATGTGGACGTTGCCGAAGCCTGCGTCGACGAAGCTCTGACCGGCCTTGTAGATCGTTCCCTGACAACCCGCCTTCGCGTCGTAGAGGGTGAACTCTCCGGCTCTGACGAGCACGAGCGCCGGGCCGGCGTGCGTGTGCCAGCCGGTCGCTCCGCCGGGGCCGAGCGTCACCTGCTGGACGGCAAAGTCCGCCGCCGGCACCTTGCGCGAGGACGGGAGGCCGAACGCGGACGCAGCGGCGGGGTGATCCGCGACCCAGGCGCCGAGGTCGGCGACGTTGCCCTGGTCGCGGAGCATCCTCAGGAACTCCGGCAGCTCGCCGGCCTTCCAGTTGCGTCCGCGCCACGCGAGGCCGGTCGCCTGGTTCGGCTTCGAGTGGAGCGTCACGTCGCCGCCGAAGGCGGCCCGGGCCAGGATCGGGGCGCCGAGCACACCCGTGCCCGGGGTTGCGAGAGCGATGGTCGCTGCAATCGCGGCGATCGGGATTGCAAGACCGATGATCACGAGCTTGCGCATCGTCTTCCTCCTTCGTCAGGCGCTGACCGTCTCGAACGCGCTCGACAGCGCCGAGCTGCTCCAGGAGCGTCAGCAGATCCCAGTTGACCCACGCGTCGGCGATTCGGCCGTCGGCGACGCGGTAGATCGCGGTGCAGCGCGCCTCCCAGCCTCGTCCTGTGGGCGGCACGCCTTGGAAAAGGCCCCGGTGCGTCGCACGGCCGACGAGATGGACGGCGACGAGGTCGTCCGTCGCGAGCACAGGTCCGACCTCGACCTCGAGATCCGGAAAGGCAGTCCGGAAGCGCGCGACGCGCTGGCGGAGCTCGTCGTTCGAGATCAGCTCGGCAGGCTCGGTCTCGCGATCGCCTGTGAGAACCTCGGCGAGGTATCGCTCGACAACCTGCTTTGGGTGCTCGGACATCCGTGCCTTCGCGTCGATGGTCTCGACGCTACGCGCGTGTCGTCCGGCACTCGATGAGCGGTGGATGAGGCTTCGATGAGGATGTGGGCTGGGTCTAGCGGAGCTGAGAGCGCCAGGCCTCGCTGAGGCGGTAGCCGCTGCCGCGAACGGTCTCGAGAACCGGAGCGGCGTCGCCGAACTTGCCGCGCAGGGAGCGCACGACGACGTCGACGACGTTGCTTCCGCCGGTGAACTCGGTGCCCCAGACCTCGCGCAGGAGCTCGTCGCGCGAGACCGTCTTCCCCTCGCGGCTCCGGAGATGGACGAAGAGCCCGAACTCGAGCGGCGTCAGCGAGACGCGCTCGCCGTTCACGAGCAGCTCACGCGCGTCGTCGTCGACTCCCGGCTCGTCTTCGAGTCCCAGTTCCGCGGCGACGAGGCCCGCGAGCCAGCCGTCGACCGAGCCTGGGCCGAAATCGAGTACGACGCTCGTGTAGATCGAGCCGTCGAGCTCGACGCCCTCGTCCGCGATCGGGCGAAAGCCGAGCTTCTCGACGACCGGCCAGTAGGTCGGCACGTCCTGAACGACGACGTAGATCCGCCGCAGCGCAGGCCGCAGCGCCATGTAGGTGCGCTTGACGTCGAGCCAGGACGCGGCTTGCGACGCGCATGGGAGCTCACCACGTTCCCTGTCGAGCCAGCGGCGAAAGCCGAGTACCAGCTGACCCTTCGGTACCGGCTGATCGCGGAGATGCTGCGTCCAGGAGTCGACGATCGGATCGGGCACACGCTGCGGCCGTAAGTGCATCGTCTGCAGAAGGCTGAAGAACCCGACCACGACTCCATCCCGATCGCGGCTGACCGAGAAGGTCTCGGGCGAATCCTCCCACCAGCGGCGGAGCAATCCCGCTGCAACCGGGCCTTCGTGTTCCGCCGCGATCGCCTCCATCGCCTCGGCGTCGCCCGCGCGCGCCGGCTCGATCGCGAGCGGCTGGGAGCCGGACGGGAAGAACGCCTCGCGGACGACCGGATTGTCGATCAGGTAGAGCATGTCGGCGGTGTAGCGCCAGAGGTCGGCCGGCGGCGCCTCGCGCACCTCGTTGCGCAGCTCCCGCCACGCGGCGCGCCGATACTGACGATGCTGCACCGGATTCGTGCTGCGAAGATTGTCCGCGACCGCCTCGCGGACAGCGTCGTGGACGACGATCCCGTCGCGGCTCGTCTCCACGAACGGCAGCTCGAGCAATGGGTGCAACACGTCGCTCGAGTCTTCGAGCATCGCCGTGAGGAGCGGCTCGGTTGCACGGCGAATGACCGAGGCCGCCTCGAGCACTCGGCGCGCCTGCGGATCGGGAGCCTCTTCGAGGTACAGCCGCGCGAGCTCGGCGACGACGCGCGCCGCGGCCGCGTCCTCGAGCGCGAGCTGCGGGTGCTCGGCGACCCCTGCCGCGGCGAGGGTCAAGGCGAGCGGGTGTCCGCGAGCGATCCTGTTCAGCCGCTCCGCATTCGCCGACGCGACACCTCGCTCGGCGAGGAGGGCACGGGCGTCCTCGTCGCGGAGCGGTCCGAGCGGCAGGCTCTGGAAGTCGGCGCCGAGTGAGTACCACGCCGCGACCGGAGGGACGCGTCCGGCCAGGACCAGGTGCGTGCCGGGAGCCAGCTCCGGAGTGAGCACCTGACGGAGCCAGGTGTCCATCAACCGGAAGACCTCGTAGTGGTCGAGCGCGAGCACGACGGGAGCGGGGAGCGTGCTCAGGTGCTCAGCCAGCGCGCCGGTCTTTCCGGGGGATCCGACGATTGCGTCGTGAAGACCGCGCTCGGTCGGCTCGACCGTCCGGCAGTCGAGGGCGACGACGCTCGCGCCACCGGCCCGCGCGCCGCTCAGGAATGTCCGCAGCAAAGCCGACTTGCCGATCCCCGGGATCCCGTGGAGGAAGACGACGCGTGCGTCGGCTTCGATCGTCAGACGAGCGAGCGCTGCCAGCTCGGCGTGTCGACCGATACAAGGACGGACGCGCTCGGCGAGCCCGACGGCGGCCATGTGCTCAGTGTGACTCAGTCGGGGTGGGAAAGCGAATGACCGGCCACCGACTAGATTGCGGCCGTGCCGCGACGTCATCTTCGCCTCGCCCACACCGACGTCGCCGACATCGCTGCCTCGCTCGCCGACCTGCGCGAGAGTCTGGAGGTATCGCTCGAGTTCCCGGCCGAGGTTCTCGCCGACGCGGATGCGTCGGTTCGCTCGCCGCGCCTGCCCGACACGGACGAGACGGCGATCCCGTTCGTCACGATCGACCCGCCGGAGTCGATGGATCTCGACCAGGCGCTTCACCTCGAGCGCCGTGGGCAGGGCTACCGCGTCCGCTACGCGATCGCCGACGTCGCCGCCTTCGTCACCCCGGGCGGGCCGATGGACGTCGAGGCACACGAGCGCGGCCAGACGCTCTACGCGCCCGACGGGAACGCGCGGCTCTATCCGCCGCAGCTCTCCGAAGGCGCCGGCAGCCTGCTCCCCGACGAGACTCGGCCGGCCGTGCTCTGGACGATGGAGGTCGACGAGACCGGCGAGGGCGTCGAGGTGCGACGTCCGCCGGACGCTCGTCCGGAGCCGCGAGAAGCTGAGCTACGAGGGCGTCCAGCGCCAGCTCGAGGACGGTGGCGCGTCGGAGTCCTTGCAGCTCCTCCGCGAGGTCGGGCTGCTGCGTCAGGAGCGCGAGGAGCGCCGCGGCGGGATCGCGCTGCCGATCCCCGAGCAGGAGGTCGAGCAGGGCGAGAACGGGTACGAGCTGGCGTTTCGCGCGCCGCTGCCGGTGGAGGGCTGGAACGCACAGATCTCGCTGATGGCCGGCCAGGCCGCGGCCGAGCTCATGCTCGGCGCGCACGTCGGGATCCTGAGGACGCTGCCGACCGCCGATCCGAAGGCGGTCGAGCGGCTGCGCAGGACGGCGAAGGCGCTCGACATCGAGTGGGCGCCGGAGCTCGGCTTCGCCGACGTGATCCGCAGCCTCGATCCGAAGGTGCCGGCGCAAGCCGCGTTCCTGGCCGAGTCGACCGTGCTTCTGCGCGGCTCCGGCTACGCGGCCTTCGACGACGAGGTGCCCACCGCCGCCGTCCATGCCGGAGTCGGCGCTCCCTACGCGCACACGACCGCTCCGCTCCGCCGGCTCGTCGACCGCTACGTCGGGGAGGTCTGTCTCGCCGTCTCGGCCGGGCAGGAGGTGCCCGCCTGGGTCACGGACGCGCTACCCGGCCTGCCCGAGACGATGGAGCGGTCGAACCGGCGCGCGCAGCAGTACGAGGGCGGGATCCTCTCCACGATCGAAGCGGCGCTGCTCGAGCACCGGGTCGGCGAGACCTTCGAGGCGGTGGTCATCGAGGTGGACGAGCACGAGGGCGGCGGCACCGTCCAGCTCACCGAGCCCGCCGTGACGGCGCGCTGCGAGGGCGAGCAACTGCCGCTCGGAGGGCGCGTCCAGGTGAAGCTCAAGTCGGCCGACGTCGCCAAGCGGCAGGTTCGCTTCGAGCTCGTCAGACCTGCTTAGGCACACCATCGAGTAGCGCGCGCGCTTCGCCGGCGAGCACCAGAGAATCCTTCTGGAGCGCCAGCGCTTCGGCCGTCTCGAGTGCTACCACCGCCTCGGATCGATAGCCCGCGGCGAGGAGCACCTCGCCGAGCACGACATAGGCCTCCGCCGTCATCTCCAGGTAGTCGGTCGGAGCAAGGAGCTCGAGCGCGGCTCTCGCGTAGGCGACCGCGTCGGCGTGCTGGGCTCGCGCCGTGGCGATGCCGGCACGAACGAGCGCCACGCTGGCATGTGTCACGAAATCGTCTGCAGAGGTCATCTGCTCGCATTCGTCGACGATCGCCGCCGCCTCGTCGAGCCGACGCTGCTGGACGAGAGCCAGTGCGAGATTCGCGCCTTGCGTCGAGCGGAAGCCTTGCTCGCCGGCCTCGCCGAGCGAATCCCACGCTTCTCGGAAGATGCGCTCCGCGGCTTCCCACTCGCGCGCGCGAAGCTCCACCGCGCCGCTCTCCTCGGAGATTGCTGTGGCGATCAGCGCCATGCCGCGCTCGAGGTTCGCCTGGCGGAGGCCGGCATAGAACTCACGCGCGGCGTCGAAGTCGCCACGCGCGGCGAGCGCCACGCCTCGCCGGTCGAGCAGCCCCGCGCCGTAGCGGCCACCGACGTGAAAATCTCCCACGCTCGCGAGTCGCTCATCGACGAAGCGCTCGAGCTCCGACCAGGGCGTCCGGCCGAAGCGCATCGCCGTCACGATCAGCGCCACAGCCTCGGCCTCGAGTGACGGCGTCGACGCTTCCAGGGCGTGCTCGATCGCGCGTCGCGCCTCCTCGGTTGCCTCATCCGCGTGGCCGATCCAGAAGCTGAGCCAACCACGAGTCGTGTGCGCCCTGGCGAGATTCTCGTCGTCGCTCGCGTCGCGAAGCTCGGCGATGATGCGGTCGAGCTCAGCAGCGAGCGACGGTATCTCGCCTCCGGAATGGCCACGCCTGAGCACTCCGAGAATCCGGGCGCGAGCGACCACCGGGGCTTCCAGGCCGAGTGTCGCTCCACGTTCGACCGCCTCTGCGATGAGAGCATCGCAGCGCTCGAGGTCGCCCAGGCCGTACTGCGCCTCCGCGAGCGCAACCAGCACGGGGACGAGTGCAGGGTCGTCGCGTCCGAGAAGCTCGCTTGCGCGCGTAAGGAGATTTGCTGCCGCGTGCATGTCGACCCGATCGAGTGCCTGAGCCCCGGTCGCGGCGAGCAGCGCGGCCGCTCGCGCAGCGAGCTCCGGCGCCGGTTTCCCGAGCTCGAGCCGGTACCGCGCGGCCTGCTCCAGGTGGTAGCCGGTGATCTCGTCGAGCTCGACGAGACTCTCGCCGTGCCCGCCCATCCAGTCCGCGAAGCGTTCGTGCAACTCCGCGCGGGTCGCCTTCGGCAGAGCCTCGTAGGCGGCATCGCGGATCAGCAGATGGCGGAACCGGAAGGCGTCGTCACCGGCAAGCGTCGCCGGGCTGGGACGAACGAGCTCCTTGCGCACGAGTCCCAGCAGGTGCGTGGCGACCTGCGTCTCCTCGGGCGCGAGCGCCTGAACGGCGCCTCGGTGGAACACTTGACCCTCGACCGCGCCTCGCTCGAGCGTCGCCCGCTCGGGTCGAGGCAGCTGATCGAGACGAGCAGCCAGCAGCGCCTGGATGGTCGGGGGCACGCTGACCTCGTCCGCTCCGCGTTCGTGAACCATCGCCAGCATCTCCTCGACGAAGAGCGGATTGCCTTCGGCCGCCGCGCCGATTCGCCGGCGGAGGCCGATGTCGAGTGGAAGACCGTCGAGCAGCCCATCGATCAGCTCGTCCGTCTCCTGGGGCGCGAGCGGCTCGAGGAGGACGGTCGTGGCGTTGAGCTTGCCGCCGCTCCAGCCGGGCATCCGGTCGAGCAGCTCGGGCCGGGCGAGACAGAGGATCAGGATCGGGGCATCCCGGCTCCAGTCGGCGACGTGCTCGACGAGCTCGAAGAACGCGGGCTCGCCCCAGTGGAGATCGTCCAGGAGGACGACCAGCGGCCGCTCGGCCGCCCGCGCCTCGAGCAGCCTGCGGACGCCGAACGCGATTTCGTCGGTCGCCGCCTGACCGTGGCCGAGCAGGGCCTCGACGGCGGGATCGTCCGCCGGCTCGGTGCCGAGGAGCTGCTTGACGATCTCGACCGCGGGCCAGTAGGTGATCCCCTCGCCGTAGGACAGGCAGCGAGCGCTGACGACCGTTGCGTCGACGTGGGTGAGGAACTCTTGCGCGAGGCGCGACTTGCCGACGCCCGCAGGCCCGAGGATCGTGAACAGGGCGCACGCCCGCTCCGATCGCACGCGTTCCCAGGCGCCGGCGAGCAGCTGCGACTCGCGGCTCCGGCCCACGAGCGGTGCGTCGAGCCGCCGGACGTGCGCCACTTCGCCGGTGATCGCAACGAGCCGGTATGCGGTCAGCGGCTCCGACTTTCCTTTCGCCTCGAGCGGCGGGAGCAGCTCCACCTCGACCGCGTCCCGCACGAGCCGGTAGGTATCCGTGCCCAGCAGCACCTCACCGATCCCGGCCGCCTGCTCGAGTCGCGCCGCGACGTTGACCGAGTCGCCCGTGACGAGCGTGTCGGCCGTGCCCGTGACGACCTGGCCAGTGTTGACGCCGATCCGGACGTCGATCTCGACCGAATCTCGGAGCTCGAGCGCGGCCCGCACGGCTCGCAGCGCGTCGTCCTCGTGCACCTGCGGCACGCCGAAGACGGCCATCACGGCGTCGCCGATGAACTTCTCGACCGTGCCGCCGTGACGCTCGATCGCGGTTCGCGCCGTCTCGAAGTACCGCGTCATCGTCGCGCGCGTCGTTTCCGGGTCGAGCCGCTCGGCGCGCGCGGTCGAGCCGATCACGTCGCAGAAGAGCACGGTGACCGTCTTCCGCTGCTCGCGCGGCAGCTCGGCCTCGGCCAGCACGGCGCCACAGGAGTCACAGAAGCGGGCGCCCTCACGGTTCTCGGCTCCGCAGCTCGCGCAGGCGGCCATGCTGCGGAGCCTAGAGAGTGCGCCCCGTCAGCGCCTGCGACCGCCCCTTGCGCAGCGCCTTCCGCAGGAGCCCTTCGGCTACGTCCCGACCCTCTTCACCCAGAACGGCACGACCAGCCCGAATCGTCGCATCTTCGCGGTCACCTCGAGCCGCCAGTGAGACAGTGTCTTCTCGAGCACCGGGCCGACCCGGCGGATCCGGTCGAGCGCGTCCTGGACGCGCCCGAAATCCAGATCGTTCGCGACGGCCGCCTGGAAGTCTGCGGTCTTCCTGACACCCGTGACGAGGGAAGCGTGGGGCTCGCGAAGATCGCCTGGTGTCCTGAGCGCAGCGAGGCGCGTGGCGATCAGGCGCAGCCTCGCCGCCTCGCCGATCACCTGATTCAGGTCTGCCGACCGCTGCCCGCGCAGGGCCGCCGCAAGCACCGACGTCGCCTGCGTGCTCGCACGACCAGCGGCCACGACCTGCGGCTGCGTGGCCTGCAAGTAGGCGACCAGTTGCTGCTTCGGAGTCGGCGCGGCGGCGCCTGTCGTCGCCGAGACAGAAGTCGCTGCCGCGAGCGCGACGAGCGCGCCGAGGGCGAGCAGGGCCTTCCTCATCATCGTCTCCTTTCGTGGTTGTAGGTCGTCCGCCCCGACCGGTTAGCAGCAGCAGCACCTTCGCACTACAACCCTCCTGCACGCGACGCAGCGTGACGGCTCAGGTCGCGGATTGCTAGCCCTCTTCGCGATGACTCCGGACTTCGGATCGCTTCGGTTCGGGACGGACGCGGGCCCGTTCGAGCTCGACCCGGTCACGAATCGAGTCGTCGGGTGGCTTTGTCAAGGCGGGTGACGTGGTCTACGGCGGTGACATGGCCGCGGGCGCCGGCCGTTCGAGCAGCCAGAGCTCGGCACGGAGCGGGACGACCGCGATGGCCTCGAGCAGCCGCCTCGCCGGCTCGGGCAAGAGCGCGACGCGCGCGAGCACCGCGTCCCGCACCGTCTCGGGGAGCTCGCTACCGCCCGCCGCCAGAACCTCGGTGACGTAGAAGGCATTCCCCTCGGTCAGCTCGTGGATCGCCTCGGCGTCCGCCCCGGTGGGCTCCGCAAGTTCGCGAACGGCGTCGAGGCTCAGGCGCGGGACGCCGAGCCGGACGACGCCTGGAGCCGACGCGAGCTCTCCGAGGACGACGCGGAGCGGATGGTCGCCCGTGACCTCGTCGTCGCGATACGTGGCGAGCACGAACGCTCCGGTGCGCGTCGACACGGCGTCCGAGCACCCGGAGGACGTCGAGCGACGACTGGTCCGGCCCAGTGCACGTCCTCGAGCACGACCACGCCGTCCAGCTCGAGCGTCTCGGCGGCGACTCGCCTGGAATCACCGGGCGCCACGCCGAGATCGAGGAACGGCCCGAGCGGCGCCGGGGCCGCAAGGTTCTCGCACGAGCCGCGGCGGACGCCGCCGACCCGCTCCGCGAGCTCGCGCACCGAGCGCCGTCTTGCCGACGCCCGCCTCGCCGCCCACGAAGACGAGGCGGCCGCCGCTCGCGCGAAGCTCGCCGAGCCTCGCGAGCAGATCCTCCCGCTCGAGCAGCTCGGCCAAGCCGTCGGTCCTAGCGCGTCTGCGGGAAGCCGAGGTCGACCTTCGACGTGGCCGGGTCGGGCCAGCGCGAGGTGACGACCTTGCCGCGGGTGTAGAAGTTGATCCCCTCCGGCCCGTAGATGTGCGTGTCGCCGAAGAGGCTCGCCTTCCAGCCGCCGAAGGAGTAGTAGGCGACTGGCACCGGGATCGGCACGTTGACGCCGACCATCCCCGCCTCGACGTCGAACTGGAACTGGCGGGCGACGCCGCCGTCACGGGTGAAGATCGCCGTGCCGTTGCCGTAGGGGTTCTCGTTCACGAGCTCGAGCGCCTCGTCGTAGGTCTCGACGCGCGTGACCCCGAGCACGGGACCGAAGATCTCGTCCTTGTACGCGTCCATCTCGGGCGTGACGTCGTCGAGCAGGGTGACGCCGAGGAAGAAGCCGTCGCCCTCGGGCGCCGTCTCGCGGCCGTCGGTGACGACCGTCGCGCCCTGCGCGCTCGCGCCCTCGACGTAGCCGGCGACCTTGTCGCGGTGCGCGGCCGTGACGAGCGGGCCCATCTCGATGCCCTCGTCGAGCCCGTTTCCGACCTTGATCTTCGGCAGCCGCTCCTTGATCGCCGCCACGAGCTCGTCGCCGACTCCGCCGACCGCGACGACCTGGGAGATCGCCATGCAGCGCTCGCCGGCCGAGCCGTACGCGGCGCTGACCGCGGCGTCGGCGGCCATCTCGAGGTCGGCGTCGGGGAGCACGATCATGTGGTTCTTGGCCCCGCCGAGCGCCTGCACGCGCTTGCCGTGCTTCGTCCCCGTCTCGTAGATGTAGCGCGCGATCGGAGTCGAGCCGACGAAGCTGACGGCGGCGATGTCCGGGTGCTCGAGGATCCGGTCGACCGCGACCTTGTCCCCGTGGACGACGTTGAAGACGCCGTCCGGCACCCCCGCCTCCTTGAGCAGCTCGGCCGTGAGGATGGACGCGGACGGGTCCTTTTCCGACGGCTTGAGCACGAACGTGTTCCCGCACGCGAGCGCCGGCCCCCACATCCACATCGGAACCATCGCCGGGAAGTTGAACGGCGTGATCCCGGCCACGACGCCCAGGGGCTGCCGGATCGAGTAGACGTCGATCCCGGTCGAGGCCTGCTCCGAGAAGCTGCCCTTGAGGAGGTGCGGGATCCCGCAGGCGAACTCGATCACCTCGAGCCCGCGCGCGACCTCGCCCAGCGCGTCGGAGAGGACCTTGCCGTGCTCGGCCGTCAGGAGCGCGCGCGAGCTCCTCGCGGTGCTCGTCGAGCAGCTTGCGGATCCGGAAGTAGATCTCGGACTTGCGCGAGAGCGAGGTCGCGCGCCAGGCGGGGAAGGCCGCCTTGGCCGCGGCGACGGCGCGGTCGATCTCCTCGACCGAGGCGAAGTCGACGGCACCGGACTGCTCGCCGGTCGCCGGGTTGTAGACCGGACCGCTCCGGCCCGACTCGCCGGCGACGGCCGCGCCGCCGATCCAGTGGTTGATCCGCGCCACAGGCGCGTCGCGAGTCTCGGGTGCGGTGGCGAGTTCGGTCATCGGAAGCTCCTTCGAAGGATGTGCTCGCAGGGTATCGCGCCACTAGACTCCGAGGCCATGGCGACGATCGAGACGAACGCGGAGCTCGGCGAGCAGGTTCGGGCCGACGCGAAGGAGTTCGTCCTCCACTCCTGGTCGGTGCAGGACGCGATCAACCCGATTCCGGTCGCGGGCGCCGAAGGGCGCTACTTCTGGGACTACGAGGGCAAGCGCTACCTCGACTTCGCCTCTCAGCTCGTCAACGTCTCGATCGGCTACGGGCATCCGAAGCTGATCGCCGCGATCAAGGAGCAGGCGGAGCGGCTCTGCACGATCGGCCCGCCGATGGCCACCGAGCCGCGCTCGCAGCTCGGGCGGCTGCTCTCCGAGGTCACGCCGGGCGACCTGAAGATGTCGTTCTTCACGAACGGCGGCGCGGAGGCGAACGAGAACGCGATCAAGCTCGCCCGCTGGTACACCGGGCGGCACAAGATCGTCGCGCGCTACCGCTCCTACCACGGGGCCACGGGCGGTGCGATCACGCTCACCGGCGACCCGCGCCGCTGGCACGCCGAGCCGGGCCTGCCGGGCGTCGTCCGGATGCTCGACCCGTACACCTACCGCTGCCCCGCCGGCCATCCCGATCCGTGCCCGGTCTGCACGGGCGCGCCGCACCTCGAGGAGATCCTCCAGTACGAGGGCGCGCACACCGTCGCCGCGGTGATCCTCGAGACCGTCACGGGCACGAACGGCGTGATCCCGCCGCCGGAGGGGTATCTCCGCGCGATCCGCGAGACCTGCGACCGGCACGGGATCCTGCTGATCCTCGACGAGGTGATGGCGGGCTTCGGCCGCACCGGCCGCTGGTTCGCCTGCGACAACTGGGACGTCGTCCCGGACATCCTGACGATGGCGAAGGGGATCAACTCCGGCTATGTCCCGCTCGGCGCGATGACCGTCTCGCAGCCGATCTCGGAGTGGCTCCGCCCCAGGCTCCTCGCCGGCGGCCTGACCTACTCCGGTCATCCGCTCGCGTGCGCGTCGGCCGTCGCCTCGATCGAGGCCTTCCGCGAGGAGGGGATCGTCGAGAACGCGGCCGAGCACGGGGAGTACCTGGCGACGGCGCTTCCCGCGCTCGCCGAGAAGCATCCGTCGATCGGCGAGGTGCGCGGGCTGGGCCTCTTCTGGGGGCTCGAGCTGGTGAAGAACCGGGAGACGCGGGAGCCGCTCGTCCCCTTCAACGCGGGCGGCGAGGCTGCCGCCCCCGTGGCACGGCTGGCGAAGGCGGCGCTCGAGAAGGGCCTCTACCTGATGACCCACTGGAACGTCGTCATGGTCTGCCCGCCGCTGACGATCACCCGCGAGGAGCTCGACGAGGGCCTCGCCACGCTCGACGAGGCGCTTTCGATCGCGGACGAGTACGCGATCGGATAGATGCCCTGGCGCTCGCACCTCGTCGGGGTGCTTCGCCATCCTGACGAGCCTCGCGTCCTCCTGCTTCGGAGCGACCGTGTCTGGCGGTTGCCGCGCGTCGTCCTGGGTGAGGCGCTGTGGGTCGCGAACGCCGCCGCGGTCGTCTCCGCCTTCGAGCGCCGGCTAGGGACGAGGCCGTGGCTCCTGCGGCAGCTGCGCCTCGAGCGGCGTGAAGAGGCGCAGCGGCTGGACGCATGGTTCGAGCTCGAGCCGGCCGACCCGTTGTGGGAGGCGCCGGCGCATGGGCGCTGGATCGACTCGGAAGATCTCGACCGGCTCCGCATCGACGACGCCGACCGGCGGTTCCTCAGCTCGTACCTCGACGAGCTCGCAGCAGGCGTGATCCCGAAAGAGCGCCCGCCGTGGGCACGATCGGGCTGGGCCGTGGAGGTTCGGAGCTGGATCGAGCAAGAGACCATGCGGCTCGGCCACGTGCTCGTCGGGATCGAGCAGGTCAAGCAGTGGAGCATCTCGTCGGTCCTGCGTGTCCGGACCGACGGTCCCACGATGTACTTCAAGGTGCCGGCGCGACTGCCGCTCTTCGTCGAGGAGGGGATCGTGACGGCGCGGCTGGCCGAGCGCTTCCCCGGCTATGTCCCGGCGCCGCTGGCGGTCGAGCCGGAGCGAGGCTGGCTCCTGCTCCCGGAGTTCGACGAGCTCTTCGACTGGGACGCGCCGCTCGAGCACGCGGGCGGACGCACTCCGCCGCTTCGCCGGCATGCAGCGCCGGAGTGCCGCCGTGACGGACGAGCTCCTGGCCGACGGCTGTCTCGATCGCCGGCTCGAGGTCCTGGAGGCCCAGATCCACCCACTGCTCCACGATCCGGTGGCGACCGCTCGGTTCACCGCCGACGAGACCGCCGAGTTGCGAGGGCTGGAGCCGGCGCTCGTGGAGCTCTGCAGGCGGCTGGACGCTCTCGAGCTCCCGGCGACGCTCCTCCACGGAGATCTGCACATGCTGAACGTCGCCCGCCTGAACGGTGACCTCGTCTACTTCGACTGGACGGACGCGTGCATCTCGCATCCGTTCCTCGATCTGATCTCGCTCCAGTGGGAGCCCGACGAGGCGAGTCGCGCAGTCCTCTTGAACGCGTACCTCGAGGGCTGGGACAGGCGCAGCCGAGCCCGAGCTCCTGCGGGAAGCGGTCGAGCTCGCGGCGGTCGTCAGGCCCCTGCACCATGCCGTCTCCTACCGGACGATCGTGGCCGGACTCGAAGAGTCATCGGCCAGGACGAGCATGCGACGGACGAGTTCCTGCGGGAGCTGCTGATCCGAATGAGGGAGCGCCGGGCCGCGAGCTGATCGAGCTAGCCGGCGCAGGAGCCTTGGCCGACGCCCGGAAGCCGGCCGAGCAGCTCGGAGAGTTGCGCGACCTCGTCCTCGCCGAGAGTCCCGCGGAAGAGCGTGCGCAGCCGCTCGGCGTGGTTGACGCCGACGCACTCCAGCGTCTCGACGCCCGCCGGGGTCAGCTTCGCCCAGGTCACCCGCCCGTCGTCGTCGCAGCGGCGGTTCTCGATCAGGCCCGCTCGCTCGAGCCCTTCCAGCAGTCGGGTCACGCCGGAGGGAGTCAGCATCAGCCGCGCCACGAGATCGGTGCGGCGCAGCCGCTGGTCGTCCGCGTGGGCGAGTTGGAGGAGCGTCTCGAAGTCGGTGCTCGTCAGCCCGCGCGGGGAGAGCACCTCGGCCTCGAGCTCACGCCGCAGGATCGTGTGCGCCCGCATCAGGCGGGCGAAGGCCTCCAGCTCAACAGCTTGTGGGCTCAATACTTGACGGCTCAACGTTTGTCCTCTACAGTTGCTTGCGTACTCAAGGATACACGACACGAAAAGGAGCCGCAATGAGCACCACCACCCAGGAAACGACCGCCGTCCCGACCGGGACCTTCGGCCTCGACCCCGTTCACTCGAGCATCGGCTTCGCCGTCAAGCACAGCGGGGTGATGACCTTCAAGGGCGACTTCGCCGAGTACGACGCGCGACTCGCCGATGGGACGCTCGAGGGCAGCGCCAGGGTCGCGAGCGTCCAGGTCGACGATCCGAACCTCGCCGGTCACCTCCAGACGCCCGACTTCTTCGACGCCGAGCGGTTCCCCGAGCTGCGCTTCGTCGCCGGCTCGATCGAGCGCGACGGCGACACCGTTTCGATCGCCGGTGACCTGACCCTCCGCGGCGAGACCCGTCCGGTCGAGCTCTCGGGCACGATCTCCGGTCCGATCACGGACGGCTACGGCAAGCAGCGGCTCGGCCTCGACCTGGAGACGACGATCAACCGGCGGGACTACGGGATCGACTGGAGCGCGGAGCTCCCGGGTGGCGGTCAGATGCTCGCCGACGACGTCCTGATCACCGCCAACCTCGCACTGGTGCAGGGGTAGCCGTGAAGATCCTCGCGCTCAGCGGCAGCCTCCGCCAGGGATCCCACAACACGGATCTCCTGCGCGGGGCCGCCGCGGCGGCCCCGGACGGGATCGAGATCGAGCTCTACCACGGGCTGAAGGAGATCCCGCCCTACGACGCCGACGACGACGGCCCCGGAGAGACGCCCCGCGCCGTGGAGCGCTTCAAGTCGGCGCTCGCGGACGCCGACGCGGTCCTGATCTCCACCCCGGAGTACAACTCCTCGATCCCGGGCGCGCTCAAGAACGCGCTCGACTGGGCCTCGCGGCCGCTCGCCGAGTCGCCGGTCCGCAACAAGCCGGTCGCCGTGCTCTCCTCGAGCACGGGAATGTTCGGCGGTGTCTGGGCGGCGGCGGAGACGCGCAAGGTCCTCGGCGCCCTCGGTGCTCGCACGCTCGAGGAGACCGTCGCGGTCCCGAAGGCCGACGCGCGGCTCGCGGACGGCGTCGATGCCGAGCTGCTCACCGAGCTTCGCGTCGTCGTCGACGCGCTCGCCGCGGCCGTCGAGACCCGCACCGCCTTCGCCCACCGCGCCGCCGCCTAGAGCCAGGAACACCTCGACCGCGGCGACCGTCTCCTCGAGAGCGTCCCACAGCACCGAGTGCCCGCCGGGGACGCGCACGACCTCGAGCTCGTCGCCGAGCACCGCGGTGTGGGCTTCGAGCAGGTGGTCGTAGGGGATGTAGGAGTCCTCGCCGAGGACGACGAGCGTCGGGACCCGGACGAGCTCGAACGGGGGCGGCTCGCGGCTCATCTCGCCGTAGGCGGCGACGACGGCGCTCTGGAGGTAGCGGTAGCGGAAGCGGCCGTCGCGGTGCTCGACGAGGTGATGTCGCAGCTCCTCGACGAGGAGCTCGCGCGGCGCTCGCGTCAACCGGCTCTCCTCGTAGCGCCGGTCGATCGCCTCCTCGAAGCTCGCGTAGGAGCGGTCGAGCCGGGCGGCCTCGGCGCCGTTCAACGCGGCGTTGCCGGAGATCAGGAGCGCGGGATCGAGGAGCACGAGCCGCTCGACCACCTCCGGTGCCGCCGCGGCGACCTCGAAGCCGATCCGGCCGCCGAAGGAGTGTCCGAGCAGGCGAACGGGCACGCGGGCGAGCTCCAGCTCCTGCAGGGTGTCGAGGACGTCCTCGACGTGCTGCTCGAGGTTCCAGGGCGGCTCGTAGTCGGAGCCGCCGTGCCCGCGCAGGTCGAGCGCGACGACGTGGAAGCCGCCCGCGAGCCGCTCGGCGAGCTTGGCGAAGTGGCCTCCGTGGCTCGTGATCCCGTGCAGGCAGACGACGACCGGCAAGCCCCGGTCGCCCCATTCGTGGCTTCGCAGCGTCAACGGGGAGTCGTGGCGAGCGGCCCGGACACGAGCTCCGCGCGGCGCGTGTCGGCGTCGTTGACGAGCGACCAGACGACGACGCCGCCCTTGTCGATCAGGAAGGTGCCCCGAACGGCGGCGCCCTTCGACTCGTCGAAGACGCCGTACGCCTTGGCCGCCGCGCCATGGGGCCAGAAGTCGGACGCAACCGTGTACGTGAGCCCGAGCTTGTGCTTCCAGGCCTGACGCGCGGCTGCCGTGTCGCACGAGACGAGCAGGACGTCGGTGTCGGCGGACGCGAACGACGGCAGGTTCTCCTCGAGGTCGCGCGCCTCCTCCTCGCAGACGTCCGTGAACGCGAAGGGATGGAAGACGAGCAGGAGGTTGCGCCGCCCCCGGAAGTCGTCGAGCCGCACGCGCTCCGGGCCGTCGACCTCCAGGTCGAAGTCAGGCGCCTCGCTGCCGGTCTCGATCACCTTCGTCCCCCTCGTCGCCGTCGCCGTGCCGGCGACCCTCGTCCTCGCCGCTCGGGCGATAGTACCGCCGCCCGCGCAGCTCCTCGGGGAGGTAGTCGAGCTCGAAGCCGCGCGGGTCGGTATGCGGGTCGATGTAGCCCTCGCCGTGGCCGAGCTTCTTCGCGCCGGCGTAGTGCGCGTCGCGCAGCATCGCCGGCGGCCGGAGGTTGCCGCCCTTGCGCACGTCCTCCCGCGCCTCCCAGATCGCGATCGCGCTCGCCTTCGACTTCGGCGCACGCGCGAGGTAGAGCGCCGCTTGGGAGAGGTTGAGCTGCGCCTCGGGGAGGCCGACGTGCTCGAGCGCGTGCGCCGCTGCGACGGCGACCTGGAGCGCGCGCGGATCGGCGTTGCCCACGTCCTCGGAGGCGAAGATCACCATCCGCCGGACGATGAAGCGCGGATCCTCGCCGCCCTCGAGCATCGCCGCCAGGTAGTAGACGGCCGCGTCGGGATCGGAGCCGCGCATCGACTTGATGAAGGCCGAGACGAAGTCGTAGTGCTGGTCGGCGCCCTTGTCGTAGCGGAGCGGCCGCTTGCGGGCCGCGTCGTCGACGTGGCGCTCCTCGAGCGGCACTCCCTCGGCATGGGCCGTCTCCCAGGCGAGCTCGACGGTGCTGAGCGCGGTGCGGGCGTCGCCGCCGGCGCGGCGCGCGATCGTCACGGCGACGTCGTCCGGCACCTCCGCGCCGATCGCCTCCGCGCCGCGGCGGACGACCTCGAGCAGCTCGTCCTCGCCGAGCGCCTCCAGCTCGACCACCTGGCAGCGCGAGAGGAGCGCCGAGTTGACCTCGAAGTACGGGTTCTCGGTCGTGGCGCCGATCAGGATCAGGAGGCCGTCCTCGACCGACGGGAGCAGCGCGTCCTGCTGCGCCTTGTTGAAGCGGTGGATCTCGTCGAGGAAGAGGATCGTCCGCTGCCCGTTGCCGCCGAGCCTGTCGCGTGCGGCCTGGAGCACGCGCCGGACGTCGTCCACGCGGGCGGAGACCGCGGAGAGCTCCTCGAAGGCCGCTCCGGTCGTCTCGGCCACGATCCGGGCGAGCGTCGTCTTGCCGACCCCGGGCGGGCCGTAGAGGATCAGCGAGCGCAGCCGGTCCTCCTCGATCGAGCGGCGGAGCGCCGAGCCGGGCCCGAGCACGTGCTGCTGGCCCACGAGCTCGTCGAGCGTCCGGGGCCGGACGCGCTGGGCGAGCGGGGCGTAGGCGGCAGCCCGCTCCCGGGCCGCATCGGCAAAGAGATCCGACATGCGCGAAGTATGCTCCGCCCCGTGGCGACCCACGAGGCCGAGGACTTCTCCGAGCCGATCCTGCCGGGGGATGCGGAGAGCGACTACGAGCGCTACCTGAATACGGTCGGCCTGCTCGCGCTCCAGAAAGGCCCTGACGAGTGGGTGCACCGCGACGAGCTCCTCTTCCAGGTCGTGCACCAGTCCTCTGAGCTCTGGCTGAAGCTCGCCTGGAACGACGTCGAGGAGGCCACGCGCCACCTCGGCCACGACGAGGGCGACGCGGCGCTGCGGCTGCTGCGCCGGGCGGCGCTCTGCCTCGTCTATGCGACGACGCAGCTCGACATGCTCGAGCAGATGTCGCCCTGGGAGTATCAGGAGATCCGCAAGGTGCTCGGCCACGGCAGCGGCTTCGACTCGCCCGGCTGGCGGGAGATCAGGCGCGTCACCCCCGCGCTCGGCCAGGCGTTCCACGCGCTGCGCGAGCAGGCGGGCCTGAGCGTCGTCGACGTCTACGTGCGCGGCCGCGAGCACGAGCTGCTCTACCAGCTCGGAGAGGCCCTGATGGAGTGGGACGAGCGGATCTCGATGTGGCGCGTCCGCCACTACAAGGTCGTCGCGCGGGTGATCGGCGACTCCGTCGTCGGGACGCAGGGGACGCCGGTCGAGGTGCTCGGGAGGCTGATCCACCACACCTTCTTCCCCGAGCTCTGGCGCGCCCGGAACGACCTCACCGCGCTCTCCAAGGAAACGTGACCGACGCCGCCGTCTGGTGGGGCGAGGGCACGTACGAGCGCCTGGTCGAGCTGCTCTCGCCGATTCACGACCTGCTCCACGAGCGGCTCGCTCCCGGGCCCGGCGAGCGACTTCCTGGACGTCGCGACGGGAACCGGCGCGGTCGCGATCCGGGCGGCGAGGGCGGGCGCGAGCGTCTCGGCCTGCGATCTGGCGCCCGGGATGATCGCGAAGGCGCGCGCCGCTGCAGGCCCGGCCGAGATCGACTTCGAGGTCGCCGACGCCCGCGCGCTCCCCTACGGCGATGCTTCCTTCGACCTCGTCGCCTCCGCCTTCGGCGTCGTCTTCGCTCCGCAGCCTGAGCTCGCCGCAGCCGAGCTCGCGCGCGTCTGCCGGCCGGGCGGCCGGCTCGGCCTGACGGCCTGGGTCCCCGATGCCGCCCTGGCGGCGGTCTACGAGCCGTTCACGAAGAGCAACGAGCTTCCGGGTGACGCCTGGGGCGACGCGAACAGCCTCGAGCGGCTGCTCGGGGACTCGTTCGGGCTCGAGGTGGAACGGCGTACCTGGTGGGTGACCGGACGCAACGGGGCCGAGCTCTGGCGGCTCTACTCGACCTCCGCCCCGCCGCTCAAGGCGCTTCTCGGCACGCTGCCCGAAGAGCGACGACCGGCCCTTCGGAACGCGGTCGTCGATCTCTACGAGCGCTACCGCGACTCGAACGGCGTGCGCTACCCGAACGAGTACCTGCTCGTCGTCGGGACCCGTCGATGAGCGAGCTGCGGGAGGAAGCGGCCGGCCTGCTCCAGGCGCTGATCCGGCTGAACACCGTCAACCCGCCAGGCAACGAAACGATCGCGGCGGACCTCTTGCGCGACTACCTCGCCGGACACGGGGTCGAGTGCGAGCTCTACGCGCGCTCGCCCGAGCGGGCAAACCTCGTCGCCCGGATTCCCGGGGGCGACGGGCCGAGCCTTGCCTTCCTGAGCCACACCGACACGGTCGTCGCCGATCCGGCCGAGTGGTCGCGCGACCCGTGGTCGGGAGACCTCGCCGACGACCACATCTGGGGCCGCGGCGCGCTCGACATGAAGAACCAGGTGGCGGCCTCTGCGGTCGCTCTCGCCTCGCTCGCGCGGGAGGGCTTTCGGCCGCCCGGCGATCTCGTCTTCATCGCCGCGGCCGACGAGGAGGTCGGGAAGGCGTTCGGGCTCGAATGGCTCTGCCAGGAGCATCCGGACGCAGTTCGCGTCGACTACGCGATCAACGAGGGTGGCGGCGAGCGGGTCGAGCTCGGCGGCTCGGCCTACTACCTCTGCGCCTGCGCGGAGAAGATGACGGCGCCGTTCCGCCTGCGCGTCCACGGCCGCAGCGGGCACGCGTCGATGCCCGGGATCGCGGACAACGCCCTCGTCAAGGCCGCTCCGCTGATCGAGGCGCTCGGGGCCTACCGGCCCGAGCCCGAGGTCGGGCCCGAGGTCGAGGCGTTCCTCGCGACCGTGCTCGGCGAGCAGCCGCCACCGGAGGAGGTGCTGGCGAGGCTGGGCGCGCTCGACCCGCTCGCGGTCGAGCTGATCGAGCCGCTGCTCTCGCTGACGCTCTCGCCGACGATCGTCTCCGCCTCGGAGCGGCGCAACGTGATCCCGGCGCTCTGCGACGTCACCGTGGACTGCCGGCTCCCGCCGGGGACGACCCCCGAGGATGTCGAGCCGATCATCCGCGGCGTGCTGAATCGAACGGGTGTGGGCGAGGGCGACTACGAGCTCGAGTTCCTGGAGCGGTGGGGCGGCACGCGCTCCTCGATGGAGACGCCGCTCTGGGGTGCGATCGAGGGCTGGGTGGAAGCGACCGAGCCGGGCGCGAAGGCGGTGCCGGTCTGCTGCGCGGGCTTCACCGACTCCCACTGGCTCCGCGACTCGTTCGGAACCGTCGCCTACGGGTTCTTCCCGTCGCGGACGATGGATCCCGAGCTCGCGGCGCGCCTGATCCACTCGGCCGACGAGCGCGTGCACGTCGACGACCTCGAGCTCGGCGTCGAGTTCCTGCGCTCGCTCGCCCGCTCGCTGGGCTAGTGCTCGAGCTCTGGTCGCCGGAGGATGCCTTCGAGCGGATCGAGGCGTACCTGCGCGAGCGCGGCTTCTTCCGGGCGGGAGGCGAGGAGCTCGTCGCGGACCTCTACCTCGGCTACGGCCTCTCGGAGCCGCTGCGGCGCTCGGCCGCGCCGCCGCCGCCCGAGCCGTGCAGCCTGCCCCTAGCGGCCGTGTCCGTTCGAGACACGTCCCGAGACATGTCCCAGGGTCTGTCCCTGGGACACGTCCGGACCGGACGGTGCCGGATCGGCAGCTGGCGGCGGAGCTGGGCGGACGACGAGTACGCCGCCGCCGTCGAGGAGGTGCGCGCCGCGATCGAGCGCGGCGACGTCTACCAGGTCAACCTCGTCCAGCACCTCGCCGCCGACTTCGAGGGCGAGCCCGCCGCGCTTGCTGCCGCGCTCGCCGGCTTCGACCCGCTCGCGCCGTACCTGGCCGGCGACGGCTGGGCGATCGCCTCCGCCTCGCCCGAGCTCTTCCTCGCGCGCCGCGGGCGGCGCGTCTGGACGATGCCGATCAAGGGCACGCGCCCGCTCGGCGAGCACGTCGAGGGAGCGAAGGACGAGGCCGAGCACGTGATGATCGTCGACCTCGAGCGCAACGATCTCTCGCGCGTCTGCGAGCCCGGCTCTGTGCGCTGGCCCGAGCTGATGGCCGAGCGCGAGCTCGCCGGCGTCACCCATCTCGTCTCCCGCGTCGAGGGGACGCTCCGCGAGGACGTCTCGCTCGCCGAGCTCCTCGCCGCCACGTTCCCCGGCGGCTCGGTCACCGGCGCGCCCAAGCTGGCCGCCCTCGACGAGATCGCGCGGCTCGAGCCCGTCGGGCGCGGCGCCTCGATGGGCGCGCTCGGGACGGTGCGCGGGAACGGCGACCTGGAGCTCGCCCTGACCATCCGGACCTTCGCCGTCGCGGCGGGGCGAATCCACCTCTGGGTCGGCGGCGGGATCGTCTGGGACTCGAACCCGCACGAGGAGATCGAGGAGTCGTGGACGAAGGCGCGGCCGCTGCTCGCCGCGCTCGGAGCGCCGTTCGAGGTTCCCGAGCTGGAAGTGAACCGGTGACGCTGCTCGCCGTCGCCGTGGGCGGGCGTGGGCTCGTCGATCCGGACGAGCCGGTCCTCCGCGCGGACGACGAGGCGCTGCTGCGCGGGCGGGCCGCCTTCGAGACCGTGCGCGTCTACGGCGGGCGCCCTTACCGCCTCGCCGAGCACCTGGCCCGGCTCGCCCAGTCCGCCGAGCGGATGGCCCTGCCGGCGGTGAACGGCCTCGAGCTCGGTGAGCTCGCGGAGCAGGCGATCGAGGCCGCAGCTGTCGGCGACGCCGCGCTCCGCCTCTTCTGGACGCCCGGGAACGGCGAGGGGACGCCGACCTCGCTGGCGCTCGTCAGCGCTCTACCGAGCCACTACGACGCGCTCCGCGAGCGCGGCCAGCGCCTGATCACGCTCCGGGGGATCCGCGCCGAGGAGCCCTGGCTCCTGCCCGGGGTCAAGTCGACGAGCTACGCGGTGAACATCGCCGCCGAGGCCGAGGCCAAGCGCCGCGGCGCCGACGACGCCGTCTTCGTCGACCGCGACGGGATCGTGCTCGAAGGCCCGACGACGAACATCTGGTGGCGACGCGACCGCACGCTCCTCACGCCCGCGCTCGAGCTCGGGATCCTCGCGGGCGTGACGCGGGCCGCCGTGGTCGAGCTGGCGGGCGGGCTTGGCTACGAGGTGGTCGAGGGCGCGTACCCGCTGACCGAGCTCGTGGGAGCCGACGAGGCGTTCACCTCCTCGTCGATCCGGGAGGTGATGCCCGTCACGGAGCTCGACGGACAGCCGCTCGGACGGGGCCCGGCGGCGGACGCGCTCCAGGCTGCGCTGCGCCGAGAGGCTACGCAGTCCTGAGACGCTCCGCCGAGGCTACGCTGCCTCCATGAGCGAGGACAAGGTGAGGCTGGGCGGCATGGCGCTCTCGAACGGCGTCCTCGTCCACGGCCCGACCTCGTGGGCCTGCGCGATCCGCACCGAGGCCGGGGAGATCAAGATCGCGTCCGCGCGGAAGCGCGTGCTGGCGCCGCGGCTGCAGCAGCCGTTCCTGCGCGGGCCGATCAAGCTGGTCGAGTCGTTCGCCTTCCTGCCCGAGCTGCGGCGCAGGCTGCCCGAGGCGAGGCTCCCGTTCGAGCGGCCGGGAATCCTCGCCGCCACGTTCGCGAGCGCGTTCACGATCCAGGCCGTCCGCCGCGCCACCCGCCTCGGCGACGCGGCGCGGGAGCTCCTCTCGGGTGCGATCTCGCTCGCGCCGGCGCTGCTCGCGCTGCGCGGCGGCCAGCTCGCCGCCTACCACGGCGCCGAGCACGTCTCGATCGGCACCTACGAGCACGGCGAGAAGCGCGCCAGGGAGCACGAGCGGTGCGGCTCGCACCTGATCGGCCCGCTCCTCGCAGCGTCCGCGGCCGGCAACGTCCTCGCCGCCCGCGCGCCCGAGCAGCTCCGGGGCGGTGCCCGGATGGCCAGCTCGATCGGTGCCGTCGGCGTCGCCGTCGAGGTCTTCTCCTGGATGACGAAGCACCCGGAGCACCCGCTCGCGAAGGCGCTCGCCAGGCCCGGCCACGAGCTGCAGCACCGGATCGCGACGGCCGAGCCGAGCGCTGCACAGCTCGAGGTCGCCGAGGCCGCGCTCGCCGCCTGCCTCGAGCTCGAGGGCTAGATGGCGACCCGGGAGCGAACCGAGCGTCTGCCCCCGGAGATCTTCGACCTTCCCGTCGAGAAGATGCGGGAGGGCTACTACACCGACGCCTACTTCAACCACACGCGCGAGACGCTGCTCGCAGACGGCCGCCATCCGCGGGTCGTGATGCAGGTCTTCCAGCGGAACACGGCGATGCTGGGCGGCGTCGACGAGGCGATCGCGATCCTCAAGCTCTGCTCGCACGACTGGGAGGCGCTGACCGTGCACGCCCTGCGCGACGGCGACCGGATCGAGCCGTGGGAGACCGTGCTCACGATCGAAGGCGACTACACGCTCTTCGCGCACCTGGAGACGCTCTACCTCGGCGTCCTCACCCGGCGGACGCTGATCACGACGAACGTCGCCCGCGTCGTCGAGGCCGCGAACGGCAAGCCGATCATCTTCATGCCCGCGCGGCACGACCACCATCGCGTCCAGACCGGCGACGGCTACGCCGCGTATGTGGCGGGCGCGATGGTCGGCGCCCCGATCGGCGTCACCTCGGACGCGCAGGCGTCCTGGTGGGGCGGCCGCGGCGTCGGGACCGTCCCGCACGCGCTGATCGCCGCCTACGGCGGGAACACCGTGCTCGCGGCGACGAAGTTCGCGGAGTGGGCGGGCGACCTGAACATCGTCGTCCTCGTCGACTTCGAGAACGACTCGGTGCGGACCTCTCTCGAGGTCGCGCGGGCGCTCGGGCCGCGGCTCTGGGGGGTGCGGCTCGACACCTCCGGCCAGCTCGTCGACCGCTCGCTCTGGGACGAGATGGGCGACTTCGACCCCCGAGGCGTCAACGAGCGGCTCGTGCGCAAGGTGCGGGACGCGCTCGACGCGGACGGGTTCGAGCGGGTCAAGATCGTGGCCTCCGGCGGCTTCACCGTCGAGAAGATCGAGCAGTTCGAGGAGACGGGCGTGCCGGTGGACGCCTACGGCGTCGGCTCGTCGCTGATCCGCGGTCAGAACGACTTCACCGGCGACATCGTGCTGGCCGACGGCCGCCCGGCGGCGAAGGTCGGACGCCGCTTCCGCCCGAACGAGCGGCTTGAGCTCGTCAACTAGCGGTCTCCCAAGCTCGATTGTGGTGCGGGAGGGTCGGAGCGAGGATTTCGGTCCGGCGACAGACCTGCTGAACCGGGTCTGGCCGCACCGCATCGGCTCGGAGCGGGGGCTCCGACACGCGGCAGCCGCGGAGCCGCCGGACGCGCACCGTTGCTACTGGGCGGCCGAGGACGACGGTGAGCTCGTCGGTTGGGCGACGGCGTCGATCAGCTACGAGAGCTCGGAACGCCCGGGATCCCTGGAAGCCTCCGTCGCCCCGGAGTTCCGCGGCCGCGGGCTCGGTGCTGCCCTGCTCGAGCGCTGCGACGCTCATCTGGCCGACGTCGGCGTCGCGATGACGCTGTCTCTGACGACTGACGAGGCTGCGTCTCGCAGCTTCGCCACCGCGCATGGCTTTCGGCACACGCGCACGATCCGGATCTCCGGCGTCGACCCGCGCACGATCGAGCCGGCGAGCACTCCGCCGGGCGTCGAGCTGCGCGCGCTCGGCGAGCTCGACCCACGAACGCGTGTTCGAGCTCGACGCGGAGGCGATGGTGGACATCCCCGGGGAAGTGGTGATCGACGCCACGCTCGTTCGAGCAATGGCTGGAGGACTTCTGGCGTCATCCGGACATGGATCTCGACGCGAGCGTCGCGGCCCTGGTCGACGACAAGCCTGTGGCCTTCTCGCTGCTCCGCGTCGGGTCCGGTGGCCAGGCCGTGAACGACATGACCGGAACGCTGCGGGACTACCGCGGCCGCGGCTTCGCCTCGCTCGTCAAGCGCGCCACCCTGGTGAACGCGGCCCGGCGTGGGGTCGCGCTCGTCTCCACGGACAATCACGAGACGAACGGGCCGATGCTCAGAGTCAACGAGAAGCTGGGCTACCGGCCCGTCGGCAGCTTGCTCAGCTGGTCGCGGCCCTAAGAAACCTAGGCCGTCTCCCAGACCGAGACGTGCTTGTCGCTCTCGCTCGTGAAGGGCTCGCGCTTCCAGCCGCTCCAGCGCTCGCGCAGCGTCATCCCCGCGAGCTCCGCCATCAGGTCGAGCTCGGCCGGCCACACATAGCGGAACGGGATCGAGTTCCGCTCGATCCTCTCGCCGACGAGGGTGACGTGGTGCGAGACGAGCCCCTGGTTCGCGACGTCGTACTCGTCGAGCCCCCAGCGTGTCTCGCTCGAAGTGAAAGGCGTGGACGGTCTCGCCGGGCGGGAGCAGCCGGAGCCCGGGGACGCCGACCTCGATCGCGAAGGCGCCGCCTGGCTCGAGGTGCGCGGCGACGTTCCGGAAGCACGCGACCTGCGCCGCCTGCGTCGTCAGGTTCATGATCGTGTTGAAGACGAGGTAGGCGACCGAGAACGTCCCGTCGACGGTCGTCGTCGCGAAGTCGCCGATCGTGACGCCGATCTCCTCTCCGCCCGGCTTGGCGCGCAGGCGGGCGACCATGGCGTTCGAGAGGTCGATCCCGTGCACCGGCACGCCCCGACGGGCGAGCGGGAGCGCGATCCGGCCCGTCCCGATCCCGAGCTCGAGCGCGCGGCCGTCGCCGGCGAGCCCGGCGAGGAAGTCGACGGCGGGATCGACGACCGCCGGGTCGAACATCTCCCCGTCGTCGTCGTAGCGCGCGGCGACGCTCTCGCCGAAGTAGCCGTCGTCGCCAGGCGCGGAGAAATCGCCCATCAAGTGTCCCCGATCTTCGTCGCCTCGCCGACGCAGCCCGGCCACTCGCTCAGCGCCTGCGTCGAGCGGACGACGTGCGCGCCGGCTGCCTCGAACCGCGCGAACGCGGCATCGGCGCCGTCGGTGTGGTCGACCACGCCCGGGACGACGACCGGCGAGGTGCAGTCCTCGAGGAGGTACACCTTCTCCTCCAGGTGCCGGTCGCGCACGGTCGGATCTTCGAGCAAGTCCTGGATCGTCCAGGCGACGCAGTGGCTCTTCGCCTGGCCCGCGATCACGACCGCGTCGAAGCGGAGGAGTTCCTCGATCAGCGGCTGGTTTCGGCGCCCGAGCGGCTCGCCGTCGCGATCCTCCGCCACCTCGGGGCCGAGCATCGAGTAGTGCTCGGTGAGCGGGTTGTCGCCCTTCGGCTGGTAGCCGGCGGGCGCGTAGCGCGCGATCGTGTGGAAGAAGATCGCCTCTTCGACGGCCGAGACGAGCGCGTAGCCGATCCCGCCGCGGAGCGCATGGAACGGCCAGATCGTGAGGCCGTACTTGCCGCCTTCCTCGAGCGCCCTGGTGTAGTAGCGGAGGTGCTCCTCGGCGTAGCTCGCGTCCAGGCCGAGCCCGTCCGCCGCGGCCGGGTTGATCCGCCAGCGGCCCGAGGCCACGTCCTCGGCCGAGACCTGGGTGAACGGCTCGGGATGGCGGCCCTGCTCGTCGAGGAGCAGCACGCGGTGGAAGATCTGGAGCGCCTGGTGCGTGTCGAGCGTGGGGAAGACCTGCGTGATCGCACCGAGGTTCCGGTAGACGAACTCGCAGAGGCGGCGCGAGTCGTCGAGCGCGCCGGTGCCGGAGCGGCCGCCGACGAAGAGCTCGAAGCCGGGCGTGCAGAACGTGTTCTGGACGTCGACGACGACGAGCGCGATCCGGAAGCGGTCCGTCGCCGCCGCGGCGAGCGCCTGCTCCTCCCGCCAGCGCGCGGCGTCCTCGAAGCGGGCCGCGTAGTCGACGCGCCAGACGTCGCCGACTCGCTCGGGTGCCCAGTGGGGCGGCAGCGGGAGCGGGTCGGGCACGGCGCCAGTCTAGAGCGGGGCTAGGCTAGGCGCGTGCTCCCGCCGCTCGTCCAGCGAGCGCTCGCGCTTGCCGAGCGGAGCGGCTTCGAGCGCTCGTGCAGCGCCGAGGCCGGCCTGCTCCTCCGGGTTCTGGCGGGCCAGCGCGGGCGCACTCGCGTGGGCGAGATCGGCACCGGCTGCGGTGTCGGCTCGGCCTGGATTCTCTCGGCGCTGCCGCCCGAGACGCCGTTCGTCACCGTGGAGCTCGACCCCGAGCGCGCGGCGGCAGCGGCGGAGCTCCTGGCCGAGGACGGCCACGCGCGCGTCCTCCAGGGCGACTGGGCCGCCGTGCTCCCGGCCGAGGCGCCGTTCGACCTCCTCTTCGCCGACGGCGGCGGGCAAGCGATGAAGACGAACCCGGCCGTGCTCGACCTGCTCGCACCGGGCGGAACGCTCGTACTGGACAACCTCACGCCCGGTCGCGCCGGCCCCGATCCCGTCCGCGAGCTCTGGCTCGGCCACCCACGCCTTGTGGCGATCGAGCTCCGGCTCTCGGCCGGCGAGGCGGCGATCTTGGGGGTGCTACAGCCCTCGTAGCGGGTTGCCGATAGAGGAGTGATGCCGAACCTCGGGGAGATGCTGCACGCCCTAGGCAGCGCCGCGCTCACCTGGTTGCCGATCGTCTTCTTCGGCGCCTTGATCTACCTGATCTGGCGCTCGCTCCAGTACATGCCGCGCGTGAAGTCGCAGGCGATCGAGTCCGACTCGAGCTCGTCCGTCACCTGGGCGGACGTGGCCGGCGTCGAGGAGGCGAAGGCGGAGCTGCAGGAAGTGGTCGACTTCCTCCGGTATCCGGAGCGCTTCCAGCGACTCGGCGCCCGCGTCCCGAAGGGGATGCTGCTGTACGGCCCGCCCGGCACCGGCAAGACCCTGCTCGCGAAGGCCGTCGCCCACGAGTCGGGCGCAAGGTTCTACTCGCAGAGCGCATCGGCGTTCGTCGAGATGTTCGCCGGCCTCGGCGCCTCGCGGATCCGCAAGCTCTTCCAGGAGGCCCGCAAGAACGCGCCCGCGATCATCTTCATCGACGAGCTCGACGCGGTCGGCACCTCGCGCTCGGGCAACAGCTTCAACCGTGAGCACGACCAGACGCTGAACCAGCTGCTCGTGGAGCTCGACGGCTTCGACGAGTCCGCGCAGGTCGTCGTGATGGGGGCGTCGAACCGGCTCCAGGATCTCGATCCCGCGCTGCGCAGGCCGGGCCGCTTCGACCGGCAGGTGCTCGTCTCCCCGCCCGATCTCGTCGGCCGCCACGCGATCCTGCTCGTGCACACGCGCGGCAAGCCGCTCGCCGACGGTGTCGACCTGAACGTCGTCGCGCGGCAGACCGCCGGACTGACGGGCGCCGAGCTCTCCAACATCTGCAACGAGGCGGCGATCTTCGCGGGCCGCCGCGAGGCCGACGAGATCGTGCTCGAGGACTTCGAGGACGCGATGGAGCGCGTGATCGGCGGTCTCCAGCAGCGCCGGGTCGTCTCCGACAAGGAGAAGCGGATCCTCGCCTTCCACGAGGCGGGTCATGTGCTGCTCGCGCATCTGATGGGCGACCTGCTCCCGATCCAGAAGGTCACGATCGTCGCGCGCGGCGACGCGCTCGGCTACGCGTACTACCTCCCGGCCGAGGATCGCTACCTGCACACCAAGGAAGAGCTGCTCGACGTGATGAAGATCGCGCTCGGCGGCCGGGCCGCGGAGCAGCTCGTCTTCGGGCGGGTCACGAACGGCGCCGCGTCCGACCTGGAGAAGGTGACGGAGATCGCCCGCGCGATGGTGTTCGACTACGGGATGTCCGAGATCGCCTCGGCGCGGACGCTGCGTGCCGACAACTACGCGCTCTCCGAGGAGAGCAAGCGGATGCGCGACTCCGAGCAGGCCCGGTTCACGGACGAGGCCTACGAGGAGGCGCAGCGCCTGCTCGCCAAGCACCGGCGGATGCTCGATCGGCTCGCAGCGGCCCTGCTCGAGCAGGAGACGCTCGACCGCCACGAGCTCCGCGAGCTCCTGCACGAGCTCGAGCCGGAGTCGCGCGCGTCCGAGACCATGGGCACCGTTCGCGTTCTTCCCTAGACACTAGGGTAGGAGCGGTGAAGGCCCGCGGTATCCATCATCTCGGCGTCGCCGTGCGCGACCTCGACGAGGCGGTCGACACCTACGTGCAGCTCTTCGGCGGCGAGCTCGAGCACCGCGACCTCGTTCCCGCCCAGGGCGTCGAGGCGGCGGCCGTTCTGCTCGGGACCGGGCGGGTGGAGCTGGTCGCGCCGCTCGGCGACGACACCCCCGTCGGCCGGTTCCTGACGAAGCGGGGACCCGGGATGCACCACGTCGCCTACGAGGTTCCCGACGTGGTCGTCGCGCTCGGCGAGCTCGAGGCCTCGGGCGCCCAGCTCGTCGATCAGGAGCCGCACGAGGGGCTCTTCGGCCTCCAGGTCGCATTCGTCCATCCCGATGCCGTCCACGGCGTCCTCACGGAGGTGGTTTCTCGTGGCTAGCTCTTCCGGCACGTCCGATTCCGTCCGGCTCGAGGTCGCCTTCGACGGCGGCCAGATCATGGGCGCGATCGTCACCGCCGCCGGCGCCGACGAGCTCGAGCGCGTGCTCGCAGCCGGCCACGACGAGACCTACGTCCTCGATGCCAGCGACGGCCGCTACACGATCGCGCTGCGCCGGATCGTCTGGGTCAAGCGCTACGCCCGCGAGTCGCGCGTCGGATTCGGGATCTAGCGGGCCGGGCAGACGAGGCGCGTGTCCGGGACGGCGCAGACGACCCCTTCAGGGGCGGAGATCCGCAGGCTCGTCGAGCGGGCGCAGAGCGGCGAGCGCGAGGCGCTCGAGGAGCTGTACCTGATCCACTTCGACCGGATCTACAGCTACCTGCACATGACCGTCGGCAACCGTCCCGACGCCGAGGATCTCACCACTCAGACCTTCCTGCGGATGCTCGAGTCGATCGGCAAGTTCCGCTTCCAGGCAGCCCCGTTCTCCGCCTGGCTCTTCCGGATCGCCCACAACCTCTCGATGGATCACTTCCGCGCGAACCGCCGCTGGCAGCCCGAGGAAGACGTCCCCGAGCCACGCGACTCGGAGGAGCGCTCGGCGGAGGACGAGGCCTTTCAGTCGCTCGGGCGCCAGTCGATGCTCGACCTGATCGACTCGCTCTCGCACGAGCAGCAGCAGGTGCTGACGCTGAAGTTCGTCTTCGGCTTCTCGAACGGCGAGGCGGCGACGATCCTCGACAAGTCCGAGGGCGCCATCAAGAGCCTCCAGCACCGCGCGCTCGGCTCGCTGCAGAGGCAGATCGCCGGCACGCAGCGCTAGATGGCGCTCGAGGTCGGCATCGTCGGGCTTCCCGGTTCCGGGAAGACGACGCTCTTCACAGCCTTGACGAGGACGGGCGGCGCGGGCTTCGGCAAGGAGAACGTCGGGATGGCCACGATCGCCGACGAGCGGCTCGAGCAGCTCGCGGCCCTCGTCGGGGCGCGGAAGATCACCCCGGCGACGATCCGCGTCGTCGACGTGCCCGGCACCGGGCCGGCGCTGCTCGGCGGCCTGCGCCAGGTCGACGCCGTGCTCGCGGTCGCGGACGGCTTCACGCCCGGCGGCGATCCGGCGGCCGACCTCGAGACGCTCGAGCTCGAGCTGCTCGTCGCCGACCGCGACCACGTCGAGCGGCGGCTGGAGCGGGTCGAGAAGCAGGCGAAGTCCGGTGACGCGGCGCTCCGGAAGGAGCTCGAGGTGCTGACGGCGCTCCTCGCGCACCTCGACGCGAGTCACACGCTGCGCGACTTCCCGGGCGAGCTCCCGGGTGAGCTCGAGCCCCTGACGACGAAGCCGCTGATCTCGATCGTCAACGGCCCGGGCGGAATCGACCTCCAGCTCGAGGCCGAGCTCGCGGAGCTGCCCGAGGAGGAGGCTGCCGCCTACCGAGAGGGGCCCTCGGCGCTCGACGAGATCGTCAGGCGGCTCTCCGACGCACTCGGCCTGATCACGTTCTTCACCGCCGGCGAGAAGGAGACGCGCGCGTGGACGCTGCGGCGCGGCGAGTCGGCGCTCGACGCCGCCGCGACGATCCACTCCGACATCGCGCGCGGGTTCATCCGCGCGGAGACGATCACCTACAGCGATCTGCTCGAGGCGGGCTCTCACGCAGAGGCCGCCCGGCGGGGCACGCAGCGGCTCGAGGGCAAGACCTACGAGATCCAGGACGGCGACGTCCTGAACATCCGCTTCAACGTCTAGAGTCCATCCACCAAGCTCCGGAGCCGGCGACGTCGGCGACGAATCAAGCATCGATATCCCGTGGCGGCCGGCGGCGGCGTCATGGAACCGAGACAGGGGAGACGAATGAGACTCAGGCTGGGCATGTTGGCTGGCGCAGTCATCGCGGCCGTCGTCGTAATGGCCGCCCCCGAGACGCAGGCCACCTCCCTACAGAGCCTCCGCTGCCAGGGTCGGGTAGCGACGATCGTCGGCACGTCTGGCACCGACCGGCTCATCGGGACGAGCCGCGGCGACGTCATCGCCTCTCGTGGTGGCGCAGACACCATCAGTGGTGGCGGTGGAGCCGACGTGATCTGCGCGGGACCCGGGAACGATGTGGTCAACGGCGGGAGCGGCACCGACCGCATCTTCGGTGAGGCGGGCAATGACGAGCTGACGGGAGGGCCGGGCGTCGACATCCTGAACGGCGGGCCCGGAAGCGATCTCTGCACGCTCGGCGACGAGCACAGCGCGTGCGAGCGCGAGCCCGGTGTCGAGCCGTTTCTGATCCGGGAGGGCGTTTACAAGACCTCTTACGGGCTGATGCGCTTCAACCAGGCGGGAACCTCGGTCACGGCGGCATACACGGGCGAGGACGGCGTGATACCGGACGGAGTGCTCGACTTCCGGTCGAGGAAGCTGGTCGGTCACTGGGTCGAGCCGAGGTCGGCCAGGAACTGCGGTGTGAAGCGGGGCGGCACCACGTACTGGGGTCGGCTCGAGTTCACCTTCTCGGAGGACGGTGCGAGTTACGACGGCGTCTGGGGGTACTGCGACGAGAAGCCGACCCGTCGGTGGACCGCGACCTGGGTCAGCGACTGACGGAAGGTTCGGGCGGCTCGAACCTGAGCATCGCTTCGACGTCTAGCCCGCCACGAGCAGCGCCGCACCGGCGAGCACCGCCGCGGCGCCTGCGAGCTGGACTCGAGTGAGCCGCTCCCGCAGGAGCAGCGCCGCGAGCGCGACGGTGACGGCCGGGTAGAGCGAGGTCAACACGGAGACGACGCTGACGAGGCCTCGCGTCGTCGCGAGCGCGAAGAGCACGTTCGCGCCCGTGTCGCAGGCTCCGACAGCGAGCACCGCGAGCAGGAGCCGGCGGGGCATGGCGAGCGAGACGGCCGCAGCAAGCGTGGCGGTCAGCGCGACCGTGGTCGACGCGAGGCGCGCCACGAGCACCGCCCAGGGCGCGCTGTCGTCGGCCGCGATGTCGAGGAAGACGAAGTAGAAGCCGAAGCCGAGCGCCGCGACCAGCGCGAGCCCGACCCCGGCCGCGAGCCGCGGACCGAGCTCCCCGGGGCTGCGTGAGACGAGCACGAGCCCGGCCAGCGCGACGAGCGCACCCGCGATCTGGAGCGCCGAGGGCCGCTCACCGCGGGCGATCCCCACGGTGAACGGGATCGCCGCCGCGAGCGCGGAGATCGGAGCGACGACGCCCATCGCGCCGATCGCCATTCCCCGGTAGAGCCCCGCCAGCCCCAGCACGCCGCAGAGGCCGGCGGCGAGGGCCGCGAGCGCCGCGCCGCGGCCGAGGAACGGCTCGCCCGCCGCGAGCACCCAGACGGCGACTCCGGCCGCCCCCGCGGCCTGCGAGATCAGGAGCACCGCGAGGACGTGGGTGCGGCGCGAGGTCACCCCGCCCAGGAAGTCGCCGACGCCGTACGACACGCTGGCGCCGAGGGCGAGGAGGATCGCGGCCAAGCGGGAGGCTCAGTCGCCGACGGGACGCGTCGCCGCGACGGCGTCGAGCTGGTTCGCGTGGTAGAGCACCGAGGCCTCAGCGGTGCGGGCGGCGCTGCGGTCGTGATGGCAGGCGACCGCGTGGAGCAACTCGGCGCGCCCGGCCGCGTCCAGGGTGTCGGCCCGTTCCTCGATCAGCCGGAGGCCGAGATGGACGTGCCCGAGCAGCCGTCCCTCGTCGGTCTGGCGAAAGGCGGGTGGGCGTCCGAGCTCGCGCGTCCTGCCGAGGTCGTGTAGGAGGGCCGCGGCGAGCAGCAGGTCGCCGCGGAGCCGGGGATGGAGCTGCGACGTCTCGCGGGCGAGCGTGGCGACGCCGACGGTGTGCTCGAGCAGGCCGCCGCCGTAGGAGTGATGCGACTCGGCGGCAGGCAGCGTGCGCAGCGAGGAGCGGAGCTGCGCGTCGCCGAGGCAGCGGTGGACGACTTCGGCCAGCCCCGCGTGCGAGATCTCCGCCGCGAGGAAGTCGAGAAAGCCGTCGAGCTCGTCGGCGTCGCGACGCAGGGCCGGCGTCAGGTCGCCGGGATCGGCGTCTGCCGCCTCGACCGACCGGACCTCGAGCTGCAGCCGCTCGCCGAACTTCGAGACGCGGCCGAGCACGCGTACGGCGTCCCCCTCCGCGAACCGGCCGTCGAGCAGCTCGACGTCGTTCCAGACCCGGGCCTCGATCCGGCCCGTCTTGTCGACGAGCTCGAGCGCGAGGTACGAGGCACCCTTCTTCGTCCGCAGCCGCTGCTTGCGCGCGACCGCGTAGACGCCCTCCACGACGCGGTCTTCCGCAAGCTCCGAGATGCTGCTCATTGGCTGAGTCTAGGCCGTTGCTAGGCTCGCCCGGTGGCCGTCGTCAAGCCCTTCCGCGCGCTCCGCTACGACGAGGCGAAGGCGGGGCGGCTGGAGTCGCTCGTCGCGCCGCCCTACGACGTGATCTCGCCCGAGCAGCGCTCGGAGCTTCTCGCCCAGCCCCGGAACGTCGTCCACCTGACCCTGCCCGACTCCGAGGAGGAGGCCGCCCGGACGCTCGAGCGCTGGCGGGCGGAGGGCGTGCTCGTGGAGGAGCCGCCGGCCGTCTGGTTCCTCGTCCAGGACTACGTCGGCCCCGACGGGGTCGCCCGGAAGCGAAGCGGGCTCGTCGCCTCGCTGAAGGCCGAGCCGTACGCGACGGGGACGGTGCTCCCGCACGAGCGCACGCACGCCGGCCCGAAGGAGGGGCGCCTGCGGCTCCTGCGCGCGACCGGCGTCCAGCTCGAGCCGATCTTCCTGCTCTACGACGGGCCCGCGCCGGTCGAGGCTCCCACGCGGGAGCCCGACCTCGCGATCGCGGGCGCGCGGCTCTGGCGGCTCGACGACCCCACGATCGTCCGCGCCTTCCACGACAAGCAGCTCCTGATCGCCGACGGCCATCACCGCTACGAGACGGCGCTCGCCTACCACGAGGAGGAGGGCACCCCGGCGAGTGCGCAGATGCTCGTCGTGCTGGTCTCGACGGACGATCCCGGGCTCGAGATCTTCCCCACCCACCGAGTCTTCGCAGGCCCGCAGCGGCTCGAGGGCGAGCGCGAGGTGGTGTCGGATCCGGCCGCCGCGCTCGAGGGGCTTCGTATCGAAGCACCGCAAGCTCGCCCGGCCGTCGTCGAGGCGACGCGGGAAGGCGCCGCGATCGTGCGCGGCGAGCCGGGCCTGCTCGACGTCCAGCTCGTGGACACGCTGGGGCACGACGGGCTCTCGTACACGCCCGACGCGGCCGAGGCGCTCCGCCGCATCCGCGAGGGCGAGGCCGAGGCCGCCTACCTGCTGCGTCCGACGCGGATCGAGGACGTCTTCGCCTTCGCCCGGCGGGGCGAGGTGCTCCCCCAGAAGACGACCTACTTCTTCCCCAAGCTCGTCTCCGGTCTGCTCTTCCAGCCCCTGTGACCCCGTGGCTCGAGGCCTGCCGCGACTCGGTCGCGGACATCCGCGGCGTGCTCGCGGAGCTGCCGACGCGGGTCGAGCGCGAGCCCGTGGCGAAGACGGGCGAAGGCGGAGACGACACGACCGCGATCGACGCGGCGGCGGAGGCCGTCGTGGTCGCGCGGCTCGCGCAGGTCGAAGAGGGCTTCACGCTCGTCTCCGAGGAGCTCGGCGAGGCGAGCTACGGCTCCGGCAGGCCCTGGCGTGTCGTCGTCGACCCGATCGACGGCTCGCTGAACGCGAAGCGCGACATTCCGTTCTTCTCGCTCTCGGTCGCCGTCGCCGAGGGGGCGACGATGGGCGACGTCGTCTTCGGCTACGTCTACGACTTCGGCACGGGGGAGGAGTGGACGGCCACGCGCGGCGGCGGCGCGCAGCTGAACGGCGTTGCGCTGGGCGCCCTCCGGCCGAAGGACGAGATCGAGATCCTCTCCTTCGAGGCGACCACGACCGCCGAGGTCGCCGACAAGGCCGCCGCCGTCGCGGGGATCGCCTACCGCCTGCGGATCATGGGCTCGCTCGCGATCTCGCTCTGCCACCTGGCGGCCGGGCGCGTCGACGGCGTCTGCTCGCTCAAGCCGGCCCGCTCGGTCGACATCGCGGCGGGGCAGCTGCTCGTCCGGGAAGCCGGGCTCGCGATCGATCTCTTCGAGGCGCAGCCCTTCGCAGCGGCGCCGCTCGACCTGGTCGGACGTTCACGCGTCGTCGCGGCGGGAACGCCCGAGCTGTGCGAGAAGCTGGCTCACGCCCTGTCCGCATAGGCTGCTCCGGCTGGAACTACGCGAGCTGGCGCCACGGCGTCTTCTACCCGGAGCGCTGTCCTGCCCGGCTCTGGCTCGAGTACTACGCGCGGCGGTTCGACACGGTCGAGGTGAACGCGACCTTCTACCGGCTGCCGACCGTGAAGGCTGTGCAGGGCTGGGTCGACCAGACGCCCGACGACTTCCTCTTCACCGTCAAGGCGAGCCGCTACCTGACGCACATCAAGCGCCTGACCGAGCTCGGCCCCGGGCTCGAGCGCTTCTACGAGCGGATCGAGCCGCTCGTACGGTCGCCGAAGCTCGGGCCGGTGCTCTGGCAGCTCCCGCCGACCTTCAAGCGGGCCGACGACCGGCTGGCGCGAGCCCTCGAGCGGCTGCCTCCCGGAAGCCACGCCTGGGAGTTCCGGCACGAGAGCTGGTTCGCGGAGGACGTCTTCGCCCTCCTCCGCGAGCACGGAGCCGCGCTCGTCCTCGCCGACGACGCTCGGCGGCGCTTCGGGGCCGGCCCGCCGACGACCGACTGGGCCTTTCTCCGTTTCCATCACGGCGCTCGCGGCCGCCGCGGCAACTACTCCGAGGCCGAGCTCGCCGAGTGGGCGGAGCGCATCGAGGCGCTCGAAAGGCCGGCGTACGTCTACTTCAACAACGACTGGGAGGGCTTCGCGCCCCGGAACGCGCTGCGCCTCAAGGAGCTTGTGGAAGCTACCCTCTGAGCGTGGCGATCGACCGTGACGCGATCCTGAAGGCGCTCGAGCACGTGATCGACCCGGAGCTCCAGAAGCCGGTCACCGAGCTCGAGATGGTGCGCGAGATCGAGATCGACGGCCCGGACGTGCGGGTGACGATCGCCCTGACCGTCGCCGGGTGTCCGCTGCGCAACTCCTTCCAGGAGCAGGTCGCCGAGCACGTCGGCACGCTCGAGGGCGTCCGGCGCGTGGAGCTCCGCTTCGACGTGATGAGCCCCGACGAGAAAGCAGCCCTCACGACGCGGCTGCGTGGCGGCAGGCCCGAGAAGTCGATCTCGCTCGATCCGCGCACCCGGGTGATCGCCGTTGCGAGCGGCAAGGGCGGCGTCGGCAAGTCCTCGCTCACCGTCAACCTCGCCGCGGCGCTCGACGCCCAGGGCAAGCGCGTCGGCCTGATCGACGCGGACATCTACGGCCACTCGATCCCGCACCTGCTCGGTCTCAACCAGCGCCCGATCGTCGTCGACAAGATGATCGTGCCGCCGGTCCGCGGCCGGCTCAAGTTCATCTCGATCGGCAACTTCCTGGACGAGAACGGGCCGGTGATGTGGCGCGGGCCGATGCTCCATCGCGCGCTCGAGCAGTTCCTCTCGGATGTTCACTGGGGCGAGCTCGACGTGCTCGTGATCGACATGCCGCCCGGCACCGGCGACATGGCGATCTCGCTCGGCCAGCTCCTGCCGCGCGCCGAGGTGCTGCTCGTGACGACTCCGCAGCCGCTCGCCCAGGAGGTCGCCTCGCGCGCCGCGGTGATGGCGCAGCGGACGGGGCAGCGGCTCGTCGGCGTCGTCGAGAACATGTCCGGCGAGGCCTTCGGCGCGGGCGGCGGCGAGCTGCTCGCGCGCGAGCTCGAGACGCCGTTCCTCGGCTCGGTTCCGCTCGACGTCGCGCTGCGCGAGTCCGGCGACCGCGGCGAGCCGGTGGTCGAGTCGCGGCCCGACTCGGCGTCGGCTCGGGCGCTCGTCGCGATCGCCGAGCTCGTCGCCGTCCCGCGCCCCGGCGCGATCCAGAAGCCGCTGACGCTCCTCACGTGAGCCGGAGCCCGAGCGCCGCCGGCAGCGGGCGCGCAGCCGCCTTCTTCGACCTCGACCGGACACTCCTCCGACGCTCGAGCGCGCTTGCGCTCGCGGGCTCGTTCCGCGCGCACGGCGTGATCGGCCGCCGCCAGCTCGCGAAGGCCGCTGCCTGGCAGCTCCTCTTCGTCGCGCGCGGCGTGGGCGCCGAGGCCGTCCGCAAGGCCTCCGAGGACGGGATGCTGATCCTCGCGGGCTTTCGCGTGGACGACCTCCGCACGATGGTCGCCGAGGCGATGGAGCCGGTGCTGAAGCCGCTCGTCTACTCCGACCCGCTCGCGCTCGTCCAGGGTCACAAGGAGCGCGGCGAGCCCGTCTACATCGTCTCGGCGACGCTGCAGGAGATCGTCGAGGAGCTGGCCCGCGAGCTCGGCTTCGACGGCGCGCTGGGCTCGACGTGCGAGATCGTAGACGGGGTCTACACCGGCGTCTCGCTCCGCGCCTGCCACGGGGAGGGCAAGGCGGCCGCGATCCGGGAGCTTGCCGGCGAGCAGGGGCTCGACCTCGCCGCCTCGACCGCGTACTCGGACAGCCACACGGATCTGCCGTTCCTCGAGGCCGTCGGCCATCCCGTCGTCGTCAATCCGGACCGGAGGCTGAAGCAGGCGGCCGCGGAGCGCGGCTGGCCGGCCCGGGAGTTCAGCGAGCTCGCGTTCCCGGCCGTGCGGCGGCTGCGGCCGGCGCTCGTCGGGATCCCGCTCGCGCTCGGGGCGGGCGCAGCCGTGTGGGCCGTCCGGCGCCGTGCGGCCTGACGAGGCGAGAGGCCGGCTCGCGGCGCTCGGCTTCGGCGGCGCCGACGTCGAGACGCTCTTCGATCACTTCGACGACGCCGAGCGGCGCGGCAAGCTCGGGCACGGCCACGCGCGGATCGAGTGGCTGGAGACGCAGGAGCTCGACCCGGCCGCGCGACCCGTCAAGGCGGCGAGCCACCCCGGCTTCGACTTCTGGGAGTCGCGCGGGCGCGCTCGGCTACCTCGTGCTCGCCGAGATCTGCGCCGAGCTCGCGGAGGCCGAGCCGTGTCCGGTTCGAGTGGTCGTCGCGGATGCGTTTCCGACCGGCCATCTCGGCTACTGGGCCCGGTGGCTCGCCGAGGCCGGCCTCGTCGCGGCGCTGACGGCCTCCTCGCCGGCTCGGCTGCCCCACCCGGAGGGCGGCGAGCCGCTCGTCGGCACGACCCCGCTCGCGATCGGACTCCCGAACCCCGAGGGCGAGCCGATCGTGGTCGACGTCTCGATGGGCGCCGTCACCTACGGCGACGTGCTCCGCGGCGCCGCCCGGCCGGAGGAGCTCGTCCCCTTCGGCGGCGAGCAGGCGCACAAGGCCTTCGCGCTCGCGGTCGGCCTCGAAGGATTCATCTCGTCCTTCGTCGGCAGGCAGGCACGGGATCGTGCTCGTGGCCGCGAAGCCCGAGTACTCCCACTTCGCCCAGGAGCTCCGGGGGCGGGCCGCCGGCCTCAGGCTTCCGGGCGATTCCTAGTCGTCGGCTCCGGGAAACCCCGGCTCGGCGCGGATCGCGTCGAAGTCGGCGTCGGTCTGCGCGGCGGCGCGGGACTCCGGGGCTGAGCTCGATCGCCGCTGCGAGATGCGAGAGCGCCGCGTCGGTGCGGCCGGTGAGGCTCTCCGCGCAGGCGAGGTTGTAGAGCACGCCGGCCTGGTCGGGATGCCTCTCGGTGCGCCTCCTCGAAGAACTCGAGCGCGCGGTCGTACTCCTTCGTCGCGAAGAAGCGGAGGCCCTCGGCGTATCGCTCCCACGGCGAGACCGAGAACGCCTCGCCCCGCTTTCCGCCTGCGACGAGCACGGTCGTCCCCGCCTCCGCTGCGACCGCCGACCGCTTCACCGCCGGATCGCTCACGAAGACGAGCTGGCCGGCGGGTGCGTCGACGGTCTCGCCGTCGACGGTGAAGGTCGCCCGGCCCGAGAGGACGACGTAGAGCTCCTCGTGCCCGCCCGCGCCGCCGCCGACCTCGTCGTGCTCCTCGATCAGCTCCTGCCCGGCCCCGCTCGCCCGCCAGGCGTTGATCCCGAAGGCCGTGATTCCGAGCTCCGTCCGGATCGGGTGCCAGCGCGCCCGCTCCTCGTCGGTGAAGACTCCGACGTCCTCGATTCGCCTGACGACGTATCGGTCGCTCATCCGGAGGGGAACCTCGGGTCGGCGCGGATCGAGTCGAGGTCCTCGTCGTCCGATGCGTACTCGCGGTAGCGGTCGCCGCCGAGCTCGACGGCGCGGTTCAGATGCTCGAGCGCGTCGTCGGAGCGCCCGTCGAGCGCCTCCCAGCAGGCGAGCTGGTAGAAGAGCATCGGGTGCTCGGGGTTGTGCTCGAACCCGGCTCGGATCTCGGCGATCGCCCCCTCGCGATCCCCGGCCAGGCCCTTCGGTGTGGCCGCGAACCAGGATTCCCACGCCGAGACCTGGTGCGGCTCGCCCGGCTTGGCGCCGAGCGCGAGCACGGTCGTCGGCGCCTCGAGCGCGACCGCCGCTCGCCGCACGGCCGGATCCCGGAGGAAGACGAGGGTGCCGGAGGGAGCGTCGACCTCCTCGCCGTCGAGCGTGAAGCGGGCGTGGCCCGCAAGCACGACGTAGAGCTCCTCGTGCCCGTTCGACTCCTCGGTGTGCTCCTCCACGACGTCCTGCCCCGCGTCGGTGGCGGTGTAGGCGTTGACGCCGAAGGCGCGCACGTCGAAATGGCGGCGCACGGGCGTCCAGCGCAGCGTGCCAGGCCCCGGCAGGTCGCCGATCTCCGCCAGCGACGCGGTCTTCCACGGCGTCATCCGCTCATCCTCCTCAGCTCGTCCAGCACGACGGGGTCGACGGCTTCCTCTCCGTCCACGCGTTCCTCCAGGTTCTCGACCCCGGCCCAGTCCTCGAGCCGCTCGTAGCCGAGCCTGCCGAGGCGCTCGCGGAGCTCTGCCCGTAGCTCGTCGTCCACCGGCAGCCACTCGGAGCGCGGCGTCTTCCCGAAGAGCGCCTGGTGGACGCCGTAGAGCCGCTGCAGCTCCTCGATCGGGCGCTCGTGCTCGTCGACGCGGAGGTCGACGACGAGGTCCGAGAGGCCCGCGTAGCCGCCGTCGCGCTCGACGACGAGCAGCGAGGCGGACTGCTGGCCGCGCCGGTCGCCGCCTGCGGCCTGCGCCGCGGCCAGGCTCGCGAGCAGGCGCTCGGCGAGCGGCGCCGGTCGAGCCCTCGAACGTCTCCGCGAGAGCGTCGACGGTCTCGCCCGAGACCAGGATGTTCCCCTGGGCGGCGTACCCCGGGCCGGTGCGGCCGCCCGCCCAGTCGTGGCAGCCCGCGCCGGTGAAGCTCGCGCCGCGGCCCTCGGCGTCGACGATCCCGAGCTGGCGGCTCTCACGCTCGTCGTCGGCCTCGGTCAGCCGCCGGACGACCTCGTCGGCGGCGAGCCCCTGGCGAAGCAGCGCGAGCCCGTCGGGGCCGTAGCGCGGGTTCGCGTAGGACTGGGTCGCGACCGCGCCGACGTGGGGCTCGGCCCAGGGCACGACCGAGCCGACGGCGAGGAACTTCGACTGGACGACGACGCCCCACTGGGCGGCGTCGAGGTCGCACCCGACCAGCGAGTACGTGCTGATCGTCTCCTAGCCGTAGGTCAGCTCCGTCAGGTCGAGCGCGAGCAGCTCCTCGGTCGGGACGAGCACGACCGCGACCTCCGGGCGAGCGAGCGCGGTCTTCACCTGCTCGGCGGACCCGGCGCGGACGACGACGGGCGTCCCGGCCTCGTGCGCCGCGCGCAGGGCGTCCAGGTCGGAGACGTCGTCGAGCACGAGCGCGTCGGACACGTCCAGGGAGCCGTCGAGCGCGAGCTCCGGCACACGCCGGCCGGTCCCGCCGTACCAGCGTTCCCTCACAGCTCGATCGTCCCGCCCGGCTCCGGTGCCTCGATCGTCACGTCAGGCGCCAGCTCGCGCAGCTTGTCGGGCGTCCCGGTGAGCAGCGGGAAGGTGCCGTAGTGCGAGGGCACACAGCGCTTCGCACCGAGCAGCTCGAGCGCGACCGCCGCCTCCCGCGGGCCCATCGTGAAGTGGTCGCCGATCGGCAGCACCACGAGGTCGGGCTCGTAGATCCGGGCGATCAGCGCCATGTCGCCGAAGACGCTCGTGTCGCCGGAGAAGTAGATCGAGAACCCGTTCTCGAGCCCGACGACGAGCCCGCAGGACTCGCCCAGGTAGTGGAACGTTCCGTTCTCGAAGCCGCTGCTCGAGTGGTTGGCATCGGTCAGCGTCACCGAGATCCCGTCGCGCTCGATCGTCCCGCCCTTGTTGAACGCCTCGGACATGTCCTCCGAGAGGCCCTTCGTCGAGAGCCAGCCGCGCAGCTCGACCTGGGCGAGCACCGGGCAGGAGAACCTCTTCGCGAGCGGCAGCGTGTCGCCGACGTGGTCGTCGTGGCCGTGGGTGAGCAGGATCAGGTCGACCCGCTCCGGCTCCTGCTCGGCCTCCGGGCACGAGGGGTTCCCGTGCAGGAATGGATCCACGTAGATCCGCTTGCCGCCCGGGCTGTCGATCCGGAAGGCCGCGTGCCCGAGCCAGGTGAGCGTTCCGTTCGCCGCCATGCCCGGAGCCTACAAAGGACCGTCCGACCCGGTGGCGAACATGCGCGCCATGCGGCTGCGCATCCTGACCGTGGGCCTCGTCCTCGCAGCGGCGCTCGGGAACGCCGCGGGCGCGCACGAGCTCGCCTACTACGCGCTCGTCGGAGCCGTCCCGCTGGCGGCGCTCTCCGCCCTCGCCGCGCTGGGCGCAGTCCTCGACGGGAGCGCGGCCGAGCCGCTCGACCGGGTGCTCGCGGCGCTCTCGGGCGTCACCGTTCCGTTCCTCCTGCTCGGCGCGGCCGTCCGCGCGCCCCTCCTCGACAACAGCCCGCCGCCCACGATCGGCGCCACGTGCGTCCTCGTCTGCCTCGCGCTCTTCGCGGTCCAGACGCTGCTCTCGGCGACGGCCGCCGCCCCGCGCACCCTGCGGGCCGCCGTCCGCGCCGCCAAGTAACCGGCCGGTGCTTCGCTAGAGCGGCAGCGACGCGGCCGCGTCGCGGGCGAGCTCGATCAGCGGCTGCACGAAGAAGAACGTGCCGACCGTGACGACCAGGGACACGGCGACGGCTCCCGCGAGGAGCGGGTCGCGCGGCGGCGCTCCGCCGGCCACCACCGGCTGCAGCCCGGGCGTGCGCCGGGCCGGATCCGGCCGCGTCCACATCGCGAGCATCACCCGCAGGTAGTAGGTGAGCGAGATCGCCGTCCCGATCACGCCCGCGACGACGAGCCACCACCAGCCGGACTCGTAGGCGGCGGAAAAGACGTAGAACTTCCCGACGAGACCGCCCGTCAGCGGCATCCCCATCAGGCCGAGCAGGAACACCCACATCGCGCCACCGAGGAAGGGCCGCTCCCAGAGGAAGCCGGCGAGGTTGTCGAGCGTCACCGGCACCTGGAGCTCCCGCTCCCGGGCGGCGACGACGGCGAACGAGCCGATCGACATCGCGCTGTAGGGAATCAGGTAGTAGATGAGCGCCGTGGCGCCGAGCTCGCTGTTCGCCGCGATCGCGATCAGCATGAAGCCGGCGTGCGAGACGGACGAGTAGGCGAGCAGCCGCTTCACGTCCCGCTGCACGAGCGCCGCGATGTTCCCGACCGCGAGGGAGACGATGGCGATCACCGCGACGGCCATCGTCCAGAGGTGCTCCTGCTCGGGAAAGGCGACGGTGAGGATGCGCAGGGTCAGGACGAGCGCGGCCACCTTCGTCGCGGCCGACATGAACGCCGTCACGGAGGTCGGGGCGCCCTGGTAGACGTCCGGTGTCCACATGTGGAACGGCGCAGCCGACGCCTTGAAGCCGAGCCCGGCGACGATCATCGCGAGCCCGGCGAGGAGGAGCGCGTCGTCGCTCGCGCCGGCCTCGGCGATCGCCGCGAAGCCGAGCTCGCCGGTGGCGCCGTAGACGAGCGCCGAGCCGAAGAGCAGGATCCCCGAGCCGAAGCTGCCCACGATCAGGTACTTGAGCCCCGCCTCGAGCGAGGTCTCGCGATGCGTGTCGAGCGCGCAGAGGATGTAGAGGGCGATCGAGAACCACTCGAGCCCGAGGAAGAGGGTCATCAGGTTCGAGGCGCCGACGAAGAAGACCATCCCGCCGCCCGCCGCGGCGAGGAGCGCGTAGTACTCGCCCGCATGGTCACGGCGCCGCTCCCCCCACGAGACGAGCACGGAGAGCGCGCCTGCGCCCGCCAGCACGATCGCGGCGAGCGCCGCCCACCGGTCGCGCGTCATCGACTCGGCGAGCAGCTGCTGTGGCTCCGGAGTCCGCTCGAAGAGGACGCCTGCAAAGACGCCCGCAGTGACGAAGCCGGCGAAGGCGACGAAGGCGGGGAACCCGCGCCGGAACCAGGCGGGGCCGAGCACGGAGACGAGGAGCGCGATTCCGGCGGCCGCGAGCAGCGCCAGGGTCGGCGAGAGCGCGAGCCAGTCGACCTTCGGCGTGTCGATCATTCCGCGGCCTCGGCGGCGCTGCCAGTCTGGACCGGGAAGCTGCGCTCCGTGATCGACGCCGGCCAGGCCGAGAGGAAGACGAGCGCGGCGAGGAGCGGGAGGACGACCGCGAGCTCGGCCGGTCGCAGGTCGAGCGTCTCATCGCGCACGGCCTCGCCCCGCGAGCGGTGCAGGACGGCCGAGATCAGCCGCAGCATGTACATCGCCGCGAGGACGATCGCGAGGGCGCCGACGACCGCCCAGCCCCAGCCCTCGGCGTAGATCCCGGCGAGGATCAGGAACTCGCCCGCGAACGCGACCGAGCCGGGCACCGCGAGCCCGATCACGCCCACGACGAGCAGGATCGTCGCGAGGTCGGGCCGCCCGCGCGCCATCCCGCCGAGCCCCGCGAACGCGCTCGTGCCGGTGCGCGTCTCGAGCATCCCCGCGAGCAGGAAGAGGCTCGCCGAGACGAGCCCGTGCGCCACCGACTGGAGGATCGCGCCGTTGACCCCGAGCTCGTTCAGCGAGAAGAGCCCAAGCACGATCAGCCCCATCTGCGCCATCGACGAGTAGGCCGTGACCGAGCGGACGTCGCGAGCGCGGAACGCGAGCAGCGAGGCGTAGACGAGCCCGATCGACGCGGCGGTGAGGATCGGGACCTGGAAGGTCTCCACCGGCTCCGGGAACTTGGCGATCGCGATCCGGAAGAGGCCGTACACCGCCGCCTTCGAGACGACGCCCGAGAGGATCGCCGCGACCTCGGGCGGGGACTCGCGGTAGGTGTCGACGAGCCAGCCGTGGAACGGGAAGATCGGCGCCTTGACCGCGAACGCGGCCAGGAAGCCGAGGAAGACCCACTCGTTCGAGGACGCGCCCGACTCGACGAGGTCGAAGGTGCCCTGCGAGAGGCCGAAGACGATGATCGAGGCGAGCATCAGGAGCGAGCCCGCCATCGTGTAGACGACGAACTTGAGCGTCGCGTAACGCGCGCCGCTCGCCGCCCCAGACGCCGATCAGGACGTAGAGGGGGATCAGCATCGCCTCGAAGAAGACGTAGAAGACGAGCAGGTCCTGGGCGGCGAAGACGCCGACGATCGAGCCGGTCAGGAAGAGCAGGAGGCCGTGGTAGGCGCTCGCTCGGTCACGGTTCGCCCAGGTCGCGTAGCCGATCGCCGCCGCGCACACGACCGCCGCCAGCCCGGCGAGCCAGAGCGAGAAGCCGTAGAAGCCGACGTGGTAGGAGACGCCGAGGTCGCTGAACCAGCTCTGGCGAGCCTCGAGCTGGAGGCCCTCGGCGAAGTCGAAGCTGCCGACCGCGACGAGCCAGAGCGCGACCTCCGCGAGGGCGATCAGGGTGGCGAGGACGCCGGAGGCGCGGCTCGGGAGCGGCAGCAGCCAGACGAGGAGCGCCCCGGCGAGCGGGAGGAAGATCAGCGCCGTCGTCATCGGCCGCTCACTGGACGGCCACGAAGACGACGATCAGGACGGCGACGGCGGTCGCGATCGCAAGCGCATAGGTGCGGAGATAGCCCGTCTGCGCCTCGCCGAGCGCGCCCCCCGCGCGGCGCGCCCCGAGGGTGAGGCTCGCGATCGAGCCGCCGATCAGCGGCTCCTCGATCCAGCGCCGCAGGAAGCCCGGAGAGCCAGACCGCCGGCCGGTAGAAGATCGCGTCGTAGAGCTCGTCGAAGTAGAGCTTGTGCTCGAGGATGTCGCGGGCAGTGGCCGCACGCGGCAGCTCGCGCCTGCGGGCCACGTAGAAGAACCAGGCGACCCCGATCCCGAGCAGGCCGAGCGAGACCGCGAGCACGCTCGTGGCGTAGTCCTGGGACACCGTCGGCTCCACGAGCGGCTCGGCGATCTCGTGGAGCCAGTCCTCGAACGGATGCCAGACCCCTGGGATGTGCATCCAGCCGCCGACGAGCGCGAGCACGGCGAGGATCGCGACGGGGACGGTCATCGTCCACGGCCCCTCGCCGTGCCCGTGGGCGTCGTCACTCGCTTCCGAGTGCTGCCGGACGAGCGGCGAGGGCTCGCCGAGGAAGACGACGAAGAGCAGCCGGAAGGTGTAGAGCCCCGTCAGCAGCGCTCCGAGCAGGCCCGCGGCGAGGAGGATCGCGCCGTAGGTGCCGCTCGCGAGGGCAGCGGCGAGGATCGAGTCCTTGGAGAAGAAGCCCGAGAGCGGCGGGATCCCGACGAGGGCCAGCGAGCCGACGAGGAACGCCAGGAAGGTCTTCGGCATCGCCTTCCGCACCCCACCCATCCGGCGGATGTCCTGCTCGCCCGCGAGGTGGTGGATCACGAGCCCCGCGGCCATGAAGAGCAGCGCCTTGAAGAAGGCGTGGGTCACCAGGTGGAACATCCCGCTCGCGTAGGCGCCGAGCCCGACGCCGACGAACATGTAGCCGATCTGCGACATCGTCGAGTAGGCGATCACGCGCTTGATGTCGGTCTGGACGAGCGCGATGAAGCCGGCGACGACGAGCGTCAGCGCTCCCAGGCCGGCGGCGAGATCCTGCACCGAGGGCGCCAGCTCGAAGAGCGGGTGCGCGCGCACGATCAGATAGACGCCCGCCGTGACCATCGTCGCCGCGTGGATCAGCGCGGAGACGGGAGTCGGGCCCTCCATCGCGTCGGGGAGCCAGGTGTGGAGCGGGATCTGCGCGGACTTCGCCACTGCGCCACCGAGCAGCCCGAGCGCGACGAGGTTGAGCGCGGTCGAGGACATCGCCTGGTCGGCGCCCGCGAACGCCTCGCCGAACTCCAGCGTCCCCGTCGTCCAGATCAGGACGAAGAAGGCGAGCGCCATCGTCGCGTCGCCGAACGCGTTCATGATGAACGCCTTCTTGGCCGCCGCGACCGCCTCCGCGCGCTCGTGCCAGAAGCCGATCAGCAGGTACGAGGCGAGGCCGACGAGCCCCCAGCCGACGAGCAGGATCAGGAAGTTCCCCGCCTGGACGAGCAGGAGCATCGAGAAGACGAAGAACGACATGTAGGCGAAGTAGCGCCGCTCCTCCGGGTCGCCGTCCATGTAGCCGACCGAGTAGAGGACGATCAGCCCGCCGACGCCGGAGACGACCAGCATCATCACGGCCGCGAGCGGGTCGACGAGCAGCGTCAGGCCGATCTCGAAGTTCCCGGTCGAGAGCCACGTCCACGCCGTCGTCAGCGTCTCGCGCTCCTCCTCGCTCCGGTGAAGCAGGCCGACGAAGGCCGCGATCGCGCCGCCGAAGGCGACGAAGACGGAGAGCGTCGAGACCCAGGCCGCGGTGCGGCGGGTGATCGAGTCGCCCATCGCGATGATCACCCAGGCGCCGGCGAGCGGCGAGAGCAGGCAGATCCAGGCCCCCTGGGTCATGTCACGCGCCTCATCCGCGCAGCACCCGGAAGCGGTCGACGTCGAGGACGAGCTTGCGCCGTGCGACCGCGACGATCAGGCCGAGCCCGACGACGACCTCGGAGGCGGCGACGGCCATCACGGCGAGCGCGAAGATCTGCCCGTCGTGGTCGCCGTGGAGGCGCGAGAACGAGATCAGGGCGAGGTTCGCCGAGTTGAGCATGATCTCGAGCGAGAGCAGGATGACGAGCGGGCTCCGGCGCAGGAGCACCCCGAGCGTCCCGATCGAGAAGAGAAGCGCGCTGACGACGAGGTACCAGGTGACGTCAGGACCCTGCATCCAGCTCCTCTTCCGCCCGCGTCTTCGTCCCCAGGATGACCCCGCCGACCGCGGCGACCAGGAGCACGATCGAGGTGATCTCGAACGCGAGCAGGTGGTCGGTCAGGAAGAACTCCCCGATCGCGGCGGGGCTCCCGAACGCGGCATCCACGTCGGCCTCGTCCGCGAGCAGGTCGCCGGCCTTGAGCCCGATCACGACGACGATCTCGACGAGCAGCGCGGTCGCGGCGAGGACGGCGGCCCAGGAGACCCACGACGGGCCGCCCGCGAACGGCGCGTCGGCGCGGCCGCCGAGGTAGGCGATCACGAACAGGAACATCACCATCACGGCGCCGGCGTAGACGAGCACCTGCGCCGCGGCGACGAACTCGGCCGAGGCGAGCAGGAAGAGCACGGCGAGCGAGGCGAGGTTCCCGATCAGCGCGAGCGCGGAGAAGAACGGGTTCGCGAACGAGACGACCGCGATCCCCGAGCCGAGGCAGGCCGCCGCCGCGACGATCCAGATCGTCCAGACGAGGACGTTGCCCATCAGCTCGAAGACCTGTAGGCGGGGATCGGCGTGTCGTAGAGGTCGCGGTCGGCGACCGGCACCGTCTTCATCGGCGGCGCCAGCAGCATGTCCTTCGTGTAGATCAGGTCGTCGCGCGAGTACTCGGAGATCTCGAACTCGTTCCCGAGCGTGATCGCGTCGAAGGGGCACGCCAGCTCGCAGTAGCCGCAGAAGATGCAGCGGCTCAGGTTGATCTCGTAGATCCTCGCGTAGCGCTCGCCCGCCGAGACGCGGTTCCCGGCCGTGTTCTCCGCGGGCACGACCCGGATGCAGTCGGCCGGGCAGGCGGCGGCGCAGAGCGAGCAGCCGACGCACTTCTCGAGCCCGTTCTCGTGCACCTGGAGCCGGTGGCGCCCGCGGAAGCGCGGGTAGACCGGCCGCTTGTACTCCGGGTACTGCTGCGTGATCGGCTTCTTGAAGATCTGGCGGAACGTGACCGCGAAGCCCTTCGGGGTACCCCAGCCGGAGCTCAAGGCACCATCACAGGGCCACCACGAGGATCGCCGTCACGACCGCGTTCAGGGTCGCGACCGGCAGCAGCACCTTCCAGCCGAAGCGCATCAGCTGGTCGTAGCGCAGCCGCGGCACGGTCGTCCGGATCCAGATGAAGAGGAAGAGCAGGACGACCAGCTTGAGCAGGAACCAGACCGGGCCGAGCCCGTCGAGCACGAAGAAGTGCCAGCCGCCGAGGAAGAGCGTCACCGCGAGCCCGGAGAGCGTGATCAGGTTGATGTACTCGCTCATCGTGAAGAGCCCGAAGCGCATCCCGCCGTATTCCGTGTGGTAGCCGGCGACGAGCTCCTGCTCGGCCTCGGGCAGGTCGAAGGGCGCCCGCGCGGTCTCGGCGGTGCCGGCGAGCAGGAAGACGACGAAGCCGACGAACTGGGGCACGACGTACCACCACGTCCCGTCCTGGGCCGCCACGATCTCGGTCAGCGAGAGCGAGTGGGCCATCAGGACGACGCCGAGCACCGAGAGGGCGAGCGAGACCTCGTACGAGACGAGCTGGGCGCAGGTGCGCATCGCGCCGAGGAGCGCGAACTTCGAGTCGGAGGCCCAGCCGGCGACGATGAAGCCGAACGTGCCGATCGACCCGATCGCGAAGATCAGGATCAGCGAGATCGGGACGTCCGCGACCTGGCCGTCGATCTGGTAGCCGAGCACCTCCCAGCCCGGCCCGTACGGGATCACCGAGAAGGTCGCGAGCGCCGTGAACGCGGCCACGAACGGCGAGGCGACGTAGAGCGCGTCCACTGCCGAGGCGGGAAAGAAGCTCTCTTTCCGGATCAGCTTCATCAGGTCTGCCGCGGGCTGGAGGAGGCCGAACGGACCGGCGCGGTTCGGGCCGTAGCGGAGCTGCATCCGGCCCATCACCTTGCGCTCGACGAGCGTCAGGTAGGCGAAGCCGACGAGCACGAGGTTGATGATGATCAGCGCCTTGATCACCGAGATCCACCAAGGCTCGGTCACGGCGCCTTCACCACCTCGACGTCGCGGTGGAGGTCGGCGGCGTGCTCGTCGGCGATCCGGACGGTTCCGGCGGCGAGGGTGCGGCTGACCCTCGCGCGCAGCGCGACCGAGGTGCCGTTCGAGCGGATCGTGACCGCGTCCCCCGTCGCGATCCGGCGCTGGTCGGCGTCGGCGTGCGCGAGCTCGACCTCTGCCTCCGGGCGCTGGAACCGGAGCTCGGGCACGCGCTCGACGGCGGGACCAGAGAAGAGCGGCCGGTAGCGGAGGAGGCGCAGCGTGCCGAGGAAGTGCTCGGGACGTCCCGTCTCCGCGTCGGCGGCCGGGGGCGGGATCGGGGCGACGAGCCGCGGCTCCGGCGGCTCGTAGGCGGTGCGGGCCGGGAGCGGCGCCCGCTCTCCCACCTCGCCGAAGCTCGCCGTGCCGCCGTAGACCGTCAGGGCCAGCTCCGCGAAGACCACCGCCGCATGCGGCGAGATCTCGACCCCGAAGCGCGCGGCGAGCTTCGAGATCCAGGCGAGCTCGTCCGGGACCGGCGGGATCACGCTCCTGCGCAGGCGCTGGACTCGCCCTTCCAGGTTGACGAACGAGCCGTCGCGCTCGAGGTAGCTCGTCGCCGGCAGGACGAGGTCGGCCCAGCCGACGGCGAGCCCGTGGTACATGGTGATCGCGAGGACGCGCTCGGCCCGCTCGGCGAGCGCGCGCACCGCCGGGTCGGCGGCGGCCTCGTCGCCGGAGACGATCAGGAGCCCGATCGGCTCCGGGTTCGCCTCGTCGACGTCGGCAGCCGCGGCCCAGGCCTCGGCGACGCCGCGGCCGTTCGGGGTCGCGGGGAGGTGGAACGCCGAGCAGCCGGGCTTGCCCTCGAACCCGAGCGAGTGCGCGAGCTCCGCAAGCCGTGCTCCACCGCCACCGGCGCGGCCCGACCAGATCAGGACGGCGCGCTCGGAGGCGCGCAGTCGCTGCGCCAGCTCGGGGTCGAGCTTGGGCTCCGCAAGGGTCACGACCTCGCCGCCCGCTCGGCGCGCCTGCTTGATCCAGAGCTCGACGATCGGGGCGCGGTCGGCCACGCGCTCCTCGCCGATCACGACGACGAGCTCGGCCTGCGCCGATCGAGGAGAGCGGCGCCCGAAACGCATCGAGCGCGGAGGAGGTCGCCTCCGGGAGCACCGCGGAGTGGGCGCCGAGCCCGCCGCGCAGGAGCCGGCCGAGCGCGTAGGCCTCCTCGATCGTCTCCGAGCCGGAGAGCGCGGTCACGATCCGTCCCCCGGCTCCGCGCAGGAGCGCCTCCGCGCGGTCGAGGGCGTCGTCCCACGAGATCTCGGCGAACCCTCGCCGGCGCGCGCGCTCGAGCGGGGCGACGATCCGGTCCGCGGCGTAGAGGTGCGGATAGGCGAAGCGGCCCTTGTCGCAGAGCCAACCCTGGTCGACCTCGGGATGGTTCCGCGAGAGGATCCGCTTGACCTTGCCCTCGCGGGTCGTCGCGCTGATGTTGCAGCCGACCGGACAGAGGCCGCAGACCGTCGGGACGTTCTGGATCTCCCACGGCCGCGCCTCGAACCGGTACTGCGTCGAGGTGAGCGCCCCGACCGGGCAGAGCTCGATCACGTTGCCGCTGAACGGGTCGCGATAGGGCTCGTCCTCGAATGTCGTGATCATCGACATCGCGCCCCGGTTGCGTGCGACGAGCTGGCCGTCCTCCGCGACGCTCTCGGAGAAGCGCGTGCAGCGGTAGCAGAGGATGCAGCGCTCGCGGTCGAGGGCGATCGTGGGCGAGATCGGGATCGGCTTGTCGAACGTGCGCTTCGGAAAGGTCATCCGCGTCTGGCCCGGGCCGTAGCGGAAGGTCAGGTCCTGGAGCGGGCACTCGCCGCCCTTGTCGCAGACCGGGCAGTCGAGCGGGTGGTTGACGAGGATGAACTCGAGCGTCGCGTTCTGCCCCTCGGCCGCCTTCTCCGAGGAGGCGCCGGTGCGGACGGTCATCCCGTCCTGCGCGGTCAGCGTGCAGCCGGCCTGGAGCTTCGGGATCCCCTCCACCTCGACGAGGCACATCCGGCAGGCGCCCACGGGCGGCCCGAGCCGCGGCTCGTAGCAGAAGACCGGGATCTCGATCCCCGCGACGGCGGCGGTCTCCACGAGCCCGGTGCCCTTCGGCACCTCGACCGCGCGCCCGTCGATCGTCAGCGAGACGCTCTCCGGGGCGCTCACGCGGGCACCTCGGCGACCGGGCCGTGGGTGTGCTGGTCGACCGGGGCGAAGAGGTCCTCCAGCGACGACGCGCCCTGCATCGGGCAGCCGCCGTCGAAGTGGGCCTGGAACTCGTCGCGGAAGCGGTCGATGTAGCTCGCGACGGGCATCGCGGCCGCGTCGCCGAGCGGGCACAGGCACTTGCCGAGGATCCGGTCGCAGACGTCGAGGAGCAGGTCGAGGTCGGCCTGGCTCGCCTCGCCGTCCTCGAGCTTGTGCAGGATCTGGACCATCCAGCGCGTCCCCTCGCGGCACGGCGTGCACTTGCCGCACGACTCGTGCATGTAGAACTGCGCGACCCGGAGTCCGAGCTGCACCATGCAGGCCCGGTCGTCGATCACGATGATCGCGCCGGAGCCGAACATCGTCCCGGCCTCGGCGAGCCCGTCGTAGGAGAGCGGGGTGTCGATCTGGTCGGGCGTCAGCACCGGCACCGACGAGCCGCCGGGGATGATCGCCTTCAGCTCGCGTCCGCCCGGGATCCCGCCGCCGAAGTCGTAGATCAGCTCCCGCAGCGTCGTCCCGTTCTCGAGCTCGTAGTTGCCGCCGTTCGCGACGTTGCCGGAGAGCGAGAAGACGCGCGTGCCCGTCGAGTCCGGTGGGCCGATCTTCGCGTACTCGGCGCCGCCCAGCTCCAGCACCGCGGTCACCGTCGCGATCGTCTCGACGTTGTTGACGAGCGTCGGCGAGGCGTAGACGCCCGAGATCGCCGGGAACGGCGGCTTCGAGCGCGGCTGGCCACGCTTGCCCTCGAGCGACTCGAGCAGCGCCGTCTCCTCGCCGCAGATGTAGGCGCCGGCGCCGCGGTGGACGACGACGGTGATGCCGCCGAGCAGGTCGGCCGCCCGGATCTCCTCGAGCGCCGCCCGCAGGACCTCGAACTCGGCGAGGTACTCGCCGCGGATGTAGACGAAGACGTTCTGCGACTGGATCGCATGCGCGGTGATCAGCGCGCCCTCGAAGAAGCGGTGCGGGACGCGGAGCATGATCTCGCGGTCCTTGAAGGTGCCGGGCTCGGACTCGTCCGCGTTGATCACGAGGTAGATCGGCCTCGGGGACGCGTCGGGCTTCGGGATGAAGCTGGCCTTGCGGCCGGTCGCGAAGAAGGCACCGCCACGCCCGCGCAGGTTCGACGCCAGCACCTCGTCGATCACCGCCTGCGGCTCCATCGCGCGGGCCTTCGCGAGCGCGGCGAACCCGCCCGCGGCACGGTACTCCTCCAGCTTCGTCAGGTCGCGGTCGTCCGCGCCCGCGAGCACGATCTGCCTAGCCGGCACGGAGCTCCTCCACGATCGCGGGCACGTCCTCGGCCGTCAGCCGCTCGCGGTAGCGATGGTCGACGGCGGCGACCGTGCCCCACCCGCAGCCGCCCGCGCACTCGATGGTGCGTAGGGTGACGTTGCCGTCCTCGGTCGTCTGGCCGGCGTGGACGCCGAGCTCCCGCTCGAACGCCTCGAGCACCTGCTGCGCTCCCACGAGCGCGCAGGAGACGTTGGTGCAGACCTCGACGAGGTGCCTGCCCACGGGCTCGAGGTGGAACATGTCGTAAAAGGAGGCGACCGCCATGCAGTACGCCGGCGTCTCGCCGAGCCCCTCGGCCGCCTCGCGGAGCGCGACGGGGGAGAGCCAGCCGTGTTTCTCCTGCGCGAGCCGGAGCGCCGGCAGCGTCGCCGAGCGCGACTCGGGATAGAGCGCCATCAGCTCGCGGATCTCGTCGGACAGCGTGCTCATCGGTCTGTGTCTCCCATCACCGCGTCCAAGGAGCCGACGACCGCGATCAGGTCGGCGATCGCCACGTCGCCCATGCACGACGCGGTCGCCTCGAGCGCTACGAACGAGGGCGCCCGGAACTTGACGCGCCAGGGCTTCGGGCCGCCGTCGGAGACGACGTAGACACCCGACTCGCCGCGCGGCGACTCGACCGCCACGTAGACCTCACCCTCCGGGACGCGGTAGCCCTCGGTGACGATCTTGAAGTGGTGGATCAGCGACTCCATCGAGGTGTGCAGCTCCTCGCGCGGCGGCAGCACGACCTTGCGGTCGTCCGCGATCCACGGCTCCCCCTGCATCTCGAGGAGCCGGTCGATGCACTGGGAGATGATCCACGTCGACTCGCGCATCTCGTCCATCCGCACGCGGTAGCGGTCGTAGACGTCGCCGCCGTGGTAGACCGGCACCTCGAAGTCGACCTCCGAGTAGGCGAGGTACGGCTCGCGCTTGCGGAGATCCCAGTCGACGCCCGACGCGCGCAGGATCGGCCCGCTCTGCCCGAGCGCGATCGCGTCGTCGGCCGAGAGGAGCCCGACCCCGCGCGTGCGCTCGAGCCAGATCTTGTTGTCGTCGAGGATCGCCTCGTACTCGTCGACCGCCTTCGGCATCCGGGTGCAGAACGCACGAGCCTGCTCGTAGAAGCCCTGGGGGATGTCCTCGGCGAGCCCGCCCGCCTGGAAGTAGCGGGTGTGCATGCGCACCCCGGTCACCATCTCGAAGAGGTCGAGGACGAGGTCGCGCTCGCGGAACGTGTACCAGAACATCGAGATCGCCCCGATCTCGAGCGCGGAGGTGCCGAGGTAGACGAGGTGCGAGTGGATCCGGACGAGCTCGCAGAGCGCCATCCGCATCCAGGTCGCCTTGCGCGGCACGTCGAGCTCGAGCAGCTTCTCGATCGCGAGCACGAAGACGAGCTCGTTGTACTGGAAGGAGACGTAGTCGACCCGCGCCGGGTAGGTGATGCCCTTCCACCAGGTCTTCTGCTCCATCGTCTTCTCGAAGCCGGTGTGCAGGTAGCCGATCACGGCCGAGATCCCGACCACCTGCTCGCCGTTCAGGTCGACGACGAGCCGGAGCACGCCGTGCGTGGAGGGGTGGTTCGGGCCGAAGTTGACCGTCAGGACGTCCTCGAGCGGGATCTCGTCCGGGTTCGGGGTGAGCACGGTCGGGATCGGCGAGGGGATCCGCGAGCCGCTGTAGATCGGGGTGCCTCGCTCGACGACCGCCACGTCCTGCTCCTACTCCTCTCCGGAGAAGCGGACGGGCTCGCCGCCGATCGGGTAGTCCTTGCGCAGCGGGTGGCCTTCCCAGTCGTCGTCCATGAGGATCCGGCGCAGGTTCGGGTGGCCGTGGAAGGAGATGCCCATCAGGTCGTAGGCCTCCCGCTCGTGCCAGTCCGCGGTCGGCCAGAGCGGGACGACGCTCGGAACCGTCTCGCCGTCGTCGAGCCAGACCTGGAGCCGGACGCGCAGCGGCTCGTCCGACAGTCGCAGCAGGTGGTAGCTGAGCGAGAAGCGCTTCGGCTTCGGCTCGGGCCGCCGGGCGTAGCCCTGCGAGCCGGGCGCGTTCAGGTCGCGGCCGCCGCCGATCGCGACGTCGCCCGTGCCGATGTAGCCGGCGACGCCGAGCTCGCCCCAGCCGAGGTAGTCCGCGGCCGCGATGTCCGCGAGGACGTTGAAGCCCGCCTCGTCGCGCAGGTGGGAGGCCGCCTCGAGCAGCCGCGCCGGATCGACGACGAGCGTCGTCTCGCCGAACGCCTCGCGGGTCTCGACGAGACCGGGAACGGCCTCATAGCTCACTAGGAGGCGACCCCACGGATCTGGTACGCGGGTGGAACGCCGGCCATCACCTTCTCGTGCAGGCGGACGATCCCCTCCATCAGCGCCTCCGGCCGCGGCGGGCAGCCGGGAACGTGGATGTCCACCGGGACGATCTTGTCGACGCCCTGGAGGACGGTGTAGTTGTTGAACATCCCGCCCGAGCTCGCGCAGGCGCCCATCGCGATCACCCACTTGGGCTCGAGCATCTGGTCGTAGACCTGGCGGAGCGGCGCGGCCATCTTGTGGACGACGCGGCCCGAGACGATCAGGAGGTCGGCCTGGCGCGGGGAGGACGAGAACCGCTCCATCCCGAAGCGGGCGATGTCGTGGCGCGAGGAGACGATCGCCATCATCTCGATCGCGCAGCAGGCGAGCCCGAAGGTGTCGGGCCACATCGAGTTCGTCTGCGCCCAGGCGACCGCCTTCTCGAGCGTGGTCAGCCCGAGCGCGTCCTCGAGGCTCTCGACCTCCTGCTCGAAGACGCCGGGCCCCCTCGTCGGCCAGAGCAGGCGCTCGCTCTGCAGCCCGGCCACGGCGAGCGGCCGTTTCGAGGCGCGGTCCTGGTCGACAGACTTGTCTACCGGCACGTCGCTACTTCCATTCCAGCGCGCCCTTGCGCCAGATGTAGATGTACGCCACGGCGAGGATCGCGACGAAGACGAGGAACTCGACGAGCCCGAACCAGCCGAGCGCCTCGAGCACGATCGCGAGCGGGTAGAGGAAGACGATCTCGATGTCGAAGAGGATGAAGAGCATCGCCGTCAGGTAGAAGCTGACCGTGAAGCGCTGCTGCTTCGGCGATCCTTCCGAGACGCCCGACTCGAAGGGCAGGAAGCGCGCCTTCACCCGCTTCTCGGGCGGGGTGGCGAAGATGAACGAGAACGCGATCATCGAGGCCGGGATCACGGCGGCGAAGAACGCGTAGACCAGGAAGGGGAAGTAGTCTCCGAGCATCCGGCTCGCGCGAACGCTAGCAAGTCGCGCACGGACGCACGAAGAGAGGTGCAAACGCTTTGGCCAAGCGTTTTCGGGCTGTCACAAAGTCGCCCCCGAGAGCGCCGTGGAGCACGCTGCTACCATCCGCTCATGGCCACGATCGAAGAGGCGCCCGGCGAGGCGACGACGCTCGTCTCGCTGACCGCGACGGCGGCCGACAAGATCCGCGAGCTGATGGCCGAGGATCCCGAGGGGGAGAGCCAGGTCCTCAGGGTCGCGATCCAGGGCGGCGGCTGCTCCGGCTTCCAGTACGGGCTCGGCTTCGACACCGGCGCAGCAGAGGGCGACGAGGAGATCGAGCAGCACGGCGTCACCGTCGTGATCGACCCCCACAGCGCGCCGTATCTCAAGGGCGCGACGATCGACTTCCTGACCGGGCTCGCCGAGTCGGGCTTCAAGATCGACAACCCGAACGCGCAGGCCTCCTGCGGCTGCGGCCACTCGTTCACGGTCGAGGAGGGTGCCGACGACGGCACCCGCCGACGCTCACGCCGGCGGGGCCTGTGGCTCCGGCTGCTCGCACTAGCTCGGCGTAAAACTCAGCTCCCTGCCCCGCTCGTCGTCGAGCAGCGTGTACTCGCGACCCTCTTCCAGCGCGATCTTGTAATAGGCCGAGCTCCGGGCGGGGACGTCGATGATCCCGCCGAGGAACTCCGCCGGTGACGGACCCTTCGCGCCTGCCTCCTCCCATGCCTTCAGATCAGCCGACGTCTTCCCCGGCTCGTAGGCGACGAGGAACAGCGCCGCGTGCTCGTCGCCGTCGTTGCGGAACTCGAGCGTGCGCTCGCCTGCCTCGACCTCAGGGACCTCGAGGCTCTCGCCGAGCTCGAGCACTGCGTCCGCCTCGGGCTCGCCGCCGCGGGCCTCGCCCGTGACCTCGAGCTCGCGGATCATGCCGTCGGCGAAGTGCGGCTTGCCGCTCGGCCCGTCCAGGAAGCAGATGAGGACGTGCCGGCCCGGCTCGAGCTCCTGTGTCAGCGACGCCTCCGCTCCCGCAGCCAGCGTCGGGACGCCGGCCACAATTGTGACCCAGTCCGGCGGGCCCTGCTGCTGCGAGCTCGGATCGGCGAGGAGCGCCTTCACGTCGGCGATCGTCTTGCCCTCTTCGAGGCGGAAGAGGGCGAACTCGTGCGGCTCCTCGCCCGTGTTCGTGAAATCGATCGTCATCCAGCCCGGCTGAGCGCCGTCCGGCATCACATACGCGTACTCGTCTGCGCGCACCTCGACGACGTTCTCCTCCGCGCCGTCGCCGCCGCAGCCGGCCACGACGGCCGTCGCGGCGAGCGTGGCCAGCCAGAGCTTCTTCATCGTCTCTCTCCTTCGCTCGCTGTCGGTGGGGCACACGCTCGTCGGCTCGGCAGCCGGTCGCATCGGTCGCGCTCGCGATCTTCGGTCAGCCATCGGAGCGATCTCCGGATCGCGCCTGCGAGTGATGACGGGACGCGCGCCGCCCCGTACGCTCTTCGGCATGAGGTCGGTCGGAATGCGGGAGCACGGAGATCGGCTGCTGCCCTTCGCTCTCAGCGGCCTCGCGGTGCTCGAGATCCTGCTGATCCACGACGCCTACGACCGGCGGATCTTCATCCCACTGGCCCTGCTGCTCCCGCTCACCCTGCTCGGACGGCGTCGGTGGCCGCTCGCCGTGCTCGCGCTCAACATCCTCGCCTGGGTCGTGATCGACCTCGAGAGTCCGATCAACGAGGATCCGCTCGCACTCGCAATCACCCTCGCGATCGCCGTCTACTCGGTGGGAGCGCACACCTCTGGACGGCAGGTGCTCGCGGGGGTGCTCCTCGTCGCGACGCTTTGCCTGGCGGGGACGATCGCGGACGCCAACGAGGGCACAGTCGGTGACTTGCTCGGTAACGCCGTCTTCTTCTTCACGATCTTCGGGGGTCTCTGGCTCGCGGGTCGGGCGATCCGGCGCCGCCGAGCCCGCGAGCGCGAGCTGATAGTCGAACGCGACGAGGGAGCGCGGGCGGCGGTGGCGGACGAGCGAGCGCGGATCGCGCGGGAGCTGCACGACGTCGTCGCCCACGGTGTCAGCGTGATCGTGCTCCAGGCCCGTGGCGGCAGACGAGTCCTCGACGAGGATCCGGAGGAGGCCCGCGAGGCGTTCGACTCGATCGAGTCGACCGGCAAGCGAGGCATTGGCCGAGATGCGGCGGCTGCTCGGACTGCTTCGCTCCGACGATGCGGAGCTCGCGCTCGCTCCACAGCCGAGCCTCGCCCAGCTCGACCGGCTCGTGGCGCAGATCCGCGAGGCAGGACTCCCTGTCGAGGTCGAGGTCGAGGGCGAGCCGGTCGAGCTCCCGCCCGGAGTCGATCTCTCCGCGTACCGAATCGTCCAGGAAGCGCTGACGAACGCGCTTCGCCATGCCGGCCCGGCCCACGCGCACGTGCGCGTGCGGTACCGCGCGGACGAGCTCGAGCTCGAGATCACCGACGACGGGCCGGGCGCGACGAACGGTGACGGCGGCGGTCACGGGCTCGTCGGGATGCGCGAGCGGGTGGCGGTCTACGGCGGCGAGCTGCGCGCGGGCTCGCGGCTCGAGGGCGGCTTCGCGTTGCGGGCGCGACTCCCGCTCCGATGATCCGCGTCCTACTCGTCGACGACCAGCGGCTCGTCCGCTCCGGCTTCCGGATGATCCTCGGCGTCGAGCCCGACCTCGAGGTCGTCGGTGAGGCGGGCGACGGGGCCGAAGCCGTCGAGGCGGCTCGTGAGCTCCGGCCCGACGTCGTGCTCATGGACGTCCGCATGCCGAACGTGGACGGGCTCGAGGCGACGAGACAGCTCGTCGACGGCTCCCCGGACGCTCCGCGCGTCCTCGTCCTGACGACGTTCGATCTCGACGAGTACGTCTACGAGGCGCTCCGGGCGGGCGCGAGCGGCTTCCTCCTGAAGGACGCCCCGGAGGAGCAGCTCGTCGCGGGGATCCGCATCGTCGCCGACGGAGGAGCGCTCTTCGCACCCGCGGTGACGCGGCGGCTGATCGAGGAGTTCGCGCAGCAGCGCGTGCCGGCCTCGCCGCCGACCTCCCTCGAGGAGCTGACCGCCCGCGAGCTGGAGGTGCTGAAGCTCCTGGCGCGCGGGCTCTCGAACGGCGAGATCGCCGCGGAGCTCGTCGTCAGCGACCACACCGTCAAGACCCACGTCGCGCGTGTGCTCTCGAAGCTCGACCTCCGAGACCGGACTCAGGCCGTGATCGCGGCGTACGAGTCCGGCCTCGTCCGGCCGAGAGCGGGCTGAGCGTCGAGCATCGTTCGTTCGGGCGGCCTAGTCTCTGCGTGATGACGGAGACGGAGGAGCTCGGCCGGGGCGGGCGGTTGCGGGGAGGTGCTGCAGGCGAGCTGGTGGCGGCCGCCTACGCCGCCGAGAGCGAGCACGGCCCGCGGCTCGCCCGCGGGCTCTCGCTCGCGGATCTCGCGCATGCCGTCGCTCTCGTCGAGGGCGGCGACCTCGCCGGCGACGATGCGCGGGCACTCCTGCGAGGGCTGCTCGAGCTGCACGCGATCCCCGGCGCCGAGTTCCCCTGGGATCCGTCGCTCGGCGACGCCTTCAACGCGCGCGAGGCCGAGCTCGAGCGGCGGGTGGGGCCTGCGGCGGCGGGCTGGCTGAGCGCGGGGCGTCCGCGCCGCGAGGCGTTTCGCGTCGGGCTCCGTCTGACCGCGCGTGGAGCCGTGCGCGAGCTGCACGACGCGCTCACCGACCAGGCCGCCGCGCTCGCGCAGCACGCCCGCGCGACCCGGGACGCGCTCGCGACCGACTACACCTACCTGCAGCCCGCCCAGCCCACGACGCTCGGGCACCTGCTCCTGACGTACGCCTATCCGGCGCTCCGGGACGCCGACCGGCTGCGCGCGTCGCACACGGCGCTCGGGGCGAGCGTCGCCGGCGCCGGCGGCAGCGCAGGCTCGCGCTGGGCGCTCGACCGCGCGCGTCTCGCCGAGCTGCTCGGCTGCGACGGGCTGATCGAGCACGCGAAGGATGCGGCGTGGCAGGCGGACGTCTACGTCGAGCTCCTCGCGACCGTCGCGATCGCGGCGACGCACCAGAGCCAGCTCGGCCAGGACTTCGAGATCTACGCGAGCCAGGAGTTCGGGCTCGTCGAGCTCGGCGATGCGCACAGCCGCGCGAGCGCGCTGATGCCGCAGAAGAAGAACCCGTACGCCCTCGCCGCGATCCGCACCCAGGCCGGGCAGGCCGCGGGCGACCTGGCGGCCGCGCTCGCGACCCTGCACACCGGTTCTGCGCGGACGGACCACTTCCACCTCCTGAACGGCACGGTTCCGCGGGCGCTCGACGATGCGGTCGCGATCGCACGGCTGACGGCGTCCGTGCTGCACGGGATCGAGCTGCGGCCGGCGCGCTTCGAGCAGGTCGCACGCGAGAGCTTCGTCACGGCGGCCGACGTCGCCGATGTCCTCGCGCTCGAGGGCGGCCTCGATTACCGCAGCGCGCACAAGGTCGTCGGACGCGCTGTCCGCGACCTCGTCGAGGCGGGCGAGCCTCCGTCGGCCTTGACGCCGGCGCGGCTGTCGGAGGCAGCCGAGGCGGCGATCGGGGCGCCGGTGGAGCTCGACGAGGCGACGCTCCGTGCCGCGCTCGATCCTGCCGCGTGCGCGGCAGCCCGCCTCCAGACCGGCTCCTCGTCGGAGGCGGCGATGGGGACGATGCTCGACGGGCTCGCCGCGACTCTGGCGGCGAACGAGTCGTGGAGCGAGGCTGCGCGGGAGCGCGAGAGGGCCGCCGAGGCGGCGCTCCTGGCACGCGCCCGCGAGCTCGCCTGAGCCACGTCCGCGGAGCGAGCGCTGACTACTCCGGCTTGGCCAGCTCGTGCAGGCGGCCGAACGTCCGGTCGAGCTCCTCGTCGGGCGGCAGCTCTCCGTTCGGCGTCGCCTGGTCGACGACGTCCGGGAGGACCTGCGCGACTGCCTCCGCCGCCTCGTCCTCGTTGACGCCGAGCTGCTGCGCGATCTGCGAGAGCTCCTCTCCGTCCATCGCCTCGCGAACGTCGGTCGCATCGGCCGGCTCGTTCGGCCCGCTCGAGACCCAAGACTGGCCCTTCGCGCCCTTGCCCTGCTGCTGGAGCCTGCCGAGGAGCTTCTGGAGGCCGCCGTTCATCAGCATCGAGGCCACCATCGGGAGCAGCATCCGCAGCATCGGGTTGCCGCCCAGCCCGCCGCTCGACAGTGAGCCTCCGCGCGAGCCGCCGCCGAGGATCCCGCCCAGGAGGTCGCCGAGCCCGCCTCCTCCCTGGCCGCCGCCCGTTGCGCCTTTCAGCAGATCGTCGAGACCGCCCACGCTTCCTCCTCGTTCGATGATGGGCGCGTAGCATCGCCGATCGCCTCAGCCCCCGCTGAGCAGCCTAGTCAGCTTGTCGGCGTCGGCGCGGCCCGCCGCCGCGATCCGGAGCTCGCGCGAGCCCGCGATCCCGTCGGGATGGACGTCGAAGTCGATCTCGGGGAACGCGACGATCTCCTCGCCCACCACCACGGCGACGTGGTGCCAGGCCTGATCCCGGCCGCCGGCGCGTGCCGCCTCCTTCGTCAGCCGGGCGAACGCGCTCCGTCCGTCCGCCGTCAGTCCGACGACTACCACCGAGGCACCGGTGGCGGGGTCGACTCCGCGTCGCACCCTCGAGCGGTCGATCTGGGCGTCGGTCAGCGCCGGCGCTCCGAGCACCGAATAGTGGAACGTTCCCGGCGGCGGCTGCTCGACGACCCCCGGGCAGGCGGTCCGCGGCGGCCCGCACCGCAGCTCCCCGTTGCCGCCGGGAGGGCCGATCGCCGTCTCGAGGTGATACAGCGCGAAACGCTCACCGTCGTCGCCTCCGCAGCCGGTGCAGAGCAGAAGCAGCAGCCCGGCGAGGACCACCTTCATGTTCCGTAGCATCGCTCAGGTGAGCCGGGCCGCCAACCTCCGCGTCGCCGTCGTCGGCTCGGGGCCGGCGGGCTTCTACGCCGCGGCGGCGCTCCTCGCGAGCGACCTCGACGCCGAGGTCGACCTGATCGAGCGGCTGCCGACGCCGTGGGGGCTCGTCCGCCTCGGCGTCGCGCCGGATCACCCCAAGATCAAGGCGGTCTCGCGGGCGTTCGAGAAGACCGCGCAGCTGCCGGGCTTCCGCTTCTTCGGCAACGTCGAGGTCGGCCGGGACGTCGCCCACGAGGAGCTCGCCGGCCTCTACGACGCCGTGGTCTACGCGGTCGGCGCCCAGACCGACCGGCGGATGGGGATTCCCGGCGAGGATCTCCCCGGCTCCTTCGCGGCCACCGAGCTCGTGGCCTGGTACAACGGCCACCCCGACTTCCAGGAGCTCTCGTTCGACCTGTCGGGCGAGCGCGCGGTCGTGATCGGGAACGGCAACGTCGCGCTCGACGTCGCCCGCATGCTCGCGCTCACCCGCGAGGAGCTCGAGGCCACGGACACGACCGACGCCGCGATCGAGGCGTTCGCCGGCTCGGGGATCCGCGAGATCCTCGTCGTCGGCCGGAGGGGGCCGGTGCAGGCGGCCTGGACGCCCGTCGAGGTCGGTGAGCTCGGTGAGCTGGAGGGCGCCGACGTGATCGTCGACCCGGCCCAGCTCGAACTCGATCCCGCGAGCGAGGCCGAGCTCGAGGCGGCCGCGCCGACCGTCCGCCGGAGCGTCGACCATCTGCGCGACTACGCCTCCCGCGAGCCGTCGGGCAAGCCTCGCTCGATCCGGCTCCGCTTCCTCGCCTCGCCGGTCGCGATGCTCGGCGACGGGCGCGTGGAGGCGATCGAGCTCGTGCGCAACGAGCTCGTCGGCGGCCGGGCCGTTCCGACCGGGGAGAGCGAGACGCTCGCCTGCGGGGTCGTCTTCCGCAGCGTCGGCTATCGCGGCGTCGGCGTTCCCGGGGTGGCGTTCGACGAGAGCATCGGCACGATTCCGAACGTCGGCGGTCGCGTCGAGCCCGGCCTCTACGCGACGGGCTGGATCAAGCGCGGGCCGAGCGGCGTGATCGGGACGAACAAGAAGGACGCGACCGAGACCGTCGAGCTGTTGCTCGAGGACGCGCGCGCGGGCCTGCTGCCGCCTCGCGGGGAGGGCACGCTCGAGGCGCTGCTCGAGGAGCGCGGCGTCGCCGCCGTCCTCTACGCGGGCTGGGAGGCGATCGACCTCGCCGAGCGCAACGCGGGCGAGCCGCGCGGGCGCCCTCGGGTCAAGCTCCGCACCTGGGACGAGCTCCTGGAGGCGGCTAGACTCGACGCATGAGCACGGACGCCAAGCGGGAGCTCTGGGGCGGCGAGACACGCAAGGCGGTCGACAACTTCCCGGTCTCCGGCGAGCCGATCCCCGTTCCGGTCGCGCGCTGGCTCGGTCGGATCAAGGCCGCCGCCGCGCGCGCGAACGCCGACCTCGGGCTGCTCGACGCGGAGAAGGCCGAGCGGATCGCGGCCGCCGGCGACGCGATCGCCCGGGGCGAGCACGACGACCAGTTCCCGATCGACGTCTTCCAGACCGGCTCGGGCACGAGCTCGAACATGAACGCGAACGAGGTGATCGCCGCGCTCGCCGGCGAGTCCGTCCATGCGAACGACGACGTCAACATGGGTCAGAGCTCGAACGACGTCTTCCCGTCGGCCGTCCACCTGGCGGCGCTCGGCGAGCTCGAGCACGACCTGCTCCCGGCGCTCGAGCAGCTTGCCGGCTCGCTCGAGGCGAAGGCGACCGAGTTCGACGACGTCGTCAAGTCGGGGCGCACCCATCTGATGGATGCCGTCCCCGTCACGCTCGGCCAGGAGTTCGGCGGCTACGCCGCGCAGATCCGCCAGGCGGTCGAGCGTGTCGGCGACTCGCGCAAGCGGCTCGGACAGATCCCGCTCGGCGGCACGGCCGTCGGCACCGGCCTGAACACCCATCCGGAATTCGCCGAGCGCGTCCGGCGCCTGCTCGTGGAGGAGACCGGCCTCCAGATCTCCGCCCCTGCCGACCCCTTCGAGGCGCAGGCGGCGCGCGACGGGCTCGTCGAGGCCTCGGGCGCGCTGAAGACGGTGGCCGTCTCGCTGACGAAGATCGCGAACGACCTGCGCCTGATGGGCTCCGGCCCGCGCGCCGGCCTGGCCGAGATCTACCTTCCCGAGCTGCAGAAGGGCAGCTCGATCATGCCGGGCAAGGTCAATCCCGTGATCCCGGAGGTCGTGACGCAGGTCGCGGCCCAGGTGATCGGGAACGACGCCGCGATCACCGCCGGCGGGATGCAGGGTCACTTCGAGCTGAACGTCTTCGTGCCGCTCCTGGCCCGCAATCTGCTCCAGTCGATCGCCCTGCTCGCCTCGGCCTCCCGCCTGCTCGCCGAGAAGTGCGTGGACGGGATCGAGGCGAACCGGGAGCAGTGCGAGAGCTATGCGGAGCTGACGCTCGCGGCCGCGACCGCGCTCAATCCGTACATCGGCTACGACAAGGGCGCGGAGATCGTGACGAGCGCCGCAGCCTCCGGCCGCTCGCTGCGCGAGGTCGCCCGCGAGGCCGGAGTGGACGACGCCACGCTCGAGCGCGCGCTCGACTACCGGGCGATGGCCAAGCCGCACGACGGCTGAGCCTCTTCCGGCGAAGTCCTTGCGTTTACCGAAGGTCTTTGCAACTATCCCCCCGACCTGCCGCAGGCGGGCGCGATCGCACTCGGACCGGCGCCGCTCGAACCCGCGCCGGCAGAAGGGGGAGGCAATGCGCAGGAAGAGGAGATTCGGGATAGCGCTCGCGCTCGTCGCGATCGTGGCGGTGGCCGCGTCCGCAGCAGTCGTCAAGGCGCGGGACTCGTCGGCGGACGCCGACAGGCTGGCGCTCCAGAAGCGCTTCGCCGAGCTCGCCGGCGTCAAGGGCGCCGTGCCGTGGGGCACGAACGGGCTCAGCATCTCGGGTGAGGCCGAGGTGAACGGGAACGGCCCCGCGCAGGAGGAGTACGAGAACCGGGCGTATCCCGCCGCGGCGATCGCGCACGCCCAGACCTTGAGAGGGATCAGGGCCGCCAAGGAGGCCGCCCGCCGCGCCGGGGTGAAGCTGCCCTCGAAGTGGCGCGAGGTCGGGCCCGAGACGCTCCAGGTGGGCAGGCTCGGGACGCAGCACTTCGGCCTTCCCACGCAGTGGTCGGGTCGCGTCAGCGCGATGGCCGTCGACACGCGTCGCTGCAACGAGCGCTCGTGCCGTCTCTACATCGGCGCCGCGGGCGGCGGGGTCTGGAGGACCGGGAACGCGCTCGCACGGCGGGTGAACTGGAAGGAGATCTCGGACGGGCTCGACACGACCTCGATCGGGACCCTGCTGATCGATCCCACCGACCGGAGCGGCAAGACGCTCTACGTCGGCACGGGCGAGCCGAACGGCGCCAGCGAGAACGAGGCGGGGCTCGGGCTCTACAAGTCGACGAACGGCGGCAACAGCTGGTCGCTCGTCGAGGGCAGCGTGCCCGCCGCCAAGGATCGCGGAATCGGCGGGATCGCGGTCGACCCGACCAACCCGAACCGGATCCTGATCGGCACCGCGGTCGCGCGGCACGGGATGTCCGCCGTCTCCGGCGGCCGCTTCACGCCGCCCGGGGCGCCGCGGCTCGGGCTGTACGAGTCGACCGACGGCGGCGAGAGCTTCACGCGGATCTTCGAGCGGGCGCAGGACCCGGTCAACCCGGGGACGGCGAACGGCTCCGACTTCTTCCGAGGCGGGATCACGGACCTCGAATGGGATCCGAACGACACCTCGACCTTCTACTTCACGATGTTCAACGAGGGCGTGTTCCGGTCGACGGCCGGAGTGATCACGCAGATCTTCACCGAGCCGAACCCGGATGGGCCGGGTGGGCTCGGGATCCGCTACCAGGTCGCCACCGCCGACCTTCCGAGCGGCAAGACCCGGATCTACCTCGGGCAGGGCTCGAACGAGGTCGGAGTCGAGCCGTTCCTCGACGCGTCGAAGATGTGGCGGACGGACGACGCTCGCGCGGCGACCGTCGCCTGGCAGGTGCTCTCGAACAACGTGCCGGGCCAGCGTGGCTACGACTCGTGGGACTTCTGCCGGACGCAGTGCTCTTACGACATGCCCGTCGCCTCACCGCCCGGCAGGCCGGACGAGGTCTGGATCGGCGGCGTCACGCAGTACGAGGAGCTGCCCACCCGGGGCGGCTACGAGTCGAACGGACGCGCGGTGCTCCGCTCGCTGAACGCGGGGCTCGACTGGACGGACATGTCCGGTGACTTCCGGCCCGACCCCGACTGGGAGGCGCTCCACCCGGACATCCACGAGATCCACTTCGCACCGGGCGGCGTCGCCTTCGTCGGCTCCGACGGCGGCGTCGAACGCACGAACGGGACGTATGTGGACAGCTCCGCGAAGTGCGACAGCCGGCCGATTCCGACCGACGTCAAGCGGGCCGACTGCAAGCGGTGGCTCTCCTCGATCCCGGAGCAGCTGATCCCGATGAACGAGGGGCTGCCGACGCTGCAGTTCCAGAACATCGCGGTCGACCCGACCGATCCGCTCGACGACCTGCTCGGCGGAACCCAGGACAACGGGACGCCGGGCATGCAGAACGGCAACTGGAGCATGGTCGTCCAGGGCGACGGCGGGCCGGCGTCGATCGACGTCGACGGCACGACCCGGATGCACACGTACTCGGGGCCGTACGGCGACGTCAACTTCGAGGGCAACGTCGAGGACAAGTGGCTCTGGAACTCGGATCCGCTGATCTTCGCGAACCTCCTCTTCGGCGAGGGCGCGGGCTTCTACTCGCCGCTCATCTCCGATCCGGTCGTCTCGAAGACGATGCTGATCGGCCTCCAGCGCGTCTGGCGGACGAAGCAGGCAGGCGGCGACCGCGCCTTCCTCGAGGCGAACTGCAACACGAACACCGGCACGCTGCCCTTCAGCGGCCAGTGCGGCGACTGGGTGCCGCTCGGCGGGCCGATCGGCTCCGCCGGCGACCTCGCCGGCCCGTTCTGGGGCCTCGACAAGGGTGGCAACGCCCCGGCGGGGAACTACGTCGCCGCGATCGAGCGGGCGCCGAGCGACACGAGGACGATGTGGGCGGCGACCCGGCGGGGACGCCTCTTCATCAGCGAGAACGCCGACGCGGAGCCCGAGGGGGCGGTCACGTACAAGCGGCTCGACACCCCGGTGCAGCCGCAGCGCTTCGTCAGCGGGATCGCGATCGACGCGAAGGATCGCTACCACGCCTTCGTGTCGTTCTCGAGCTACGAGGCGTACACGCCCGGCCAGCCGGGGCACGTGTTCGACGTTCGCTACAACCCGGCCACGAGCACGGCGACGTGGACGAACATCAGCTACGACATCGGCGACCAGCCGGTGACCGACGTCGAGTACGACTCGGCGAGCGGCGATCTCTACGCCGCCACCGACTTCGGCGTCCTCCGCCTGATCAAGGGCGGCACGAGCTGGATCACCGCGGCAGCCGGGCTGCCGCCCGTCGCCGTCTACGACCTGACGCTCGCCGGCGGCAAGCGCAGCGCCGACCGCGTGATCTACGCGGCGACGCACGGCCGCAGCATCTGGCGGACCGAGCTGCCGAAGGTCAAGGGCTAGGAGACAACGTCGTCGGGGGAGGGAGCGTCGCGCTTCCTCCCCCGGAGACCATCCAACGTATGACTGCACGCGTCTTCCGCGCCTCTCGCCGTACTCTGCGCCTGCTTCCTGGCCGCCTGCGGCGGCTCGGGCGCCGACGAGGAGAGCGAGCCGGTCCGATTCCTCGTCTTCGGCGAGCCCGAGGAGCTCAAGGCGTATCGGACGCTCGTCGCGGCCTACGAGAAGCGCGGCTCGGGCGAGGTCGAGCTGATCGAGGCGAGCGACCGCTCCGACCTGATCGCGAGGCTGTCGACCTCGATCTCCGGCGGCACCCCGCCCGATCTCTTCCTGATGAACTACCGCTTCTACGGCCAGTTCGCCTCGAAGGGCGCGATCGAGCCGGCCGAGGAGCGCCTGGCGGACTCGGAGGCGCTCCGCGCCGACGACTTCTACCCCGAGGCGCTCGACGCCTTCCGCTGGCAGGGCGAGCAGCTCTGCCTGCCCCAGAACATCTCCAGCCTCGTCGTCTACTACAACCGCACGCTCTTCCAGCGCCACGGGATCCCGGAGCCGAAGGACGACTGGCGCTGGGGCGACCTCGTCGCGACCGCGATCCGGCTCACCCGTGGACGAGAGCGGCAACCCGATCGCGGCCGGCGACCCCGATTCGGGCGGCGCCAAGGCGGCGATCTACGGGCTCGGGATCGAGCCGACGCTGATCCGCGTGGCGCCGTTCCTCTGGTCGAACGGCGGCGAGCTCGTGGACGATCCCGAGCGCCCGACGCGGCTCACGCTCGACACTCCCGAAGGCCTGGGCGTCCTCTCGGAGCTCTTCTCGCTGCGGCAGCCGCGCGGCGTCATCCCCTCCGACATCGAGGTCGAGGCCGAGGACGACGAGTCGCGCTTCGCGAACGGGCGGCTCGCGATGCTGCTCTCCTCGCGCCGCTCGACGCCGACCTTCCGCACGATCGAGGACTTCGACTGGGACATCGCGCCGCTCCCGCGCTTCGGCAAGCGCGCTGGGATCCTCCACTCCGACGCGTACTGCCTGACCAGCGACTCGAAGCGGCAGGACGAAGCGTGGCGGTTCGTCGAGTACGCGCTCGGGACGGAAGGCCAGAGGATCGTCTCGCAAGACCGGCAGGATCGTGCCGTCGCTGATCGAGGTCTCCCGCTCGAAGGCGTTCCTCGATCCGACGCAGCCGCCCAAGCGGGCCAGGGTGTTCCTCGACGCGATCCCGACGATTCGCCGCGTTCCCACGATCTCGACCTGGCCCGAGATCGAGGACGCGGCCGAGGGTGTCCTCGAGAACGGGCTCTACCGCGGGCAGCGGCCGGCGGACGTCGCCCGCGAGCTCGACCGCGTGACGCGGCCGCTCTTCGCGCGGGGCGAGCACGGTTAGACCCAGGCCGTAGAGTTGCCGGCGATGGTCGGCGGAACCTGGCGCGGCTGGCGAGTCCTCGGTGCCGCGGCGGTCGTCGCCGTGGTCGCGGTGCCGGTGGTCTTCCTGCTCGCAGGCTCGCTCAGGCAGCCGGGCCTCCCGCCCCCGCTCGGCCCGGAGCTCGTTCCCGACCCCGTCGAGACCGGCAACTATCGGCGCGCAGCGGACCTCGTCGGGCTCGGTCGCGCCGCGCTCAACTCGTTCCTCGTGGCGGGGATCGTCGCCCCCCTGACCGTGCTCGTCTCCTCCTGGGCGGGCTTCGCGCTCGTCCTGCTCCGCCCGCGTGCCCGCACGGTGCTGCTCGCCGCCTCGCTGCTCGCGCTGATGGTGCCGCTGACCGCTCTGCTCGTCCCGCGCTTCGCCCTCTACCGGTCGCTCGGCCTCGTGGACACGTTCGCGCCGCTCGTGGCGCCGGCGCTCCTCGGCACCTCGCCGATCTACGTGCTCGTCTTCTACGTCGCGTTCAGGCGGCTGCCGCCGGAGCTCTACGACGCCTGCCGGCTCGAGGCGGCCTCGCCGTTCCAGATCTGGCGCCGCCTCGCGATGCCGCTCGTGCGTCCCGTGGCGGTCGCGGTCGGCCTGCTCGCCTTCGTCTTCTCGTGGGGGAACTTCCTCGACCCGCTCGTCTACCTGCACGACCGGGATCTCTTCACGCTGCCCCTCGCGCTTCGCTCGCTCGCGCAGCTCGATCCGACGAACTATCCGCTCCTGCTCGCGGGTGCCGTGCTCGCCACCCTTCCGGTGCTCGCGGTGTTCTTCGTCGCCCAGCGCTACTTCCTCCACGAGCACCGCGGCGCGGGGTGGCTCGGACGATGAGCACAGTCACGCTGTCCGGGCTCGGCAAGGAGTACGGCGGGGTCCCTGCTGTCCGCGCGCTCGATCTCGAGGTCGCCGACGGCGAGCTGCTGGTCGTCCTCGGCCCGTCCGGGTGCGGCAAGTCGACCGTGCTTCGGCTCGTCGCGGGTCTCGAGGAGGCGAGCGCCGGGCGGATCCTGATCGGCGAGCGCGACGTGACGAGGCTCTCGCCAGGCAGCCGCAACGTCTCGATGGTCTTCCAGAGCTACGCGCTCTTCCCGCACCTGACCGCCGCGGAGAACATCGGCTTCGGGCTCGTCGTCCGCGAGGTGCGGAAGGCCGAGATCCGGGAGCGCGTCGCGCGCGCGGCCACGCTCGCAGGGTGCGAGCAGCTGCTCGAGCGGCGACCGTCCCAGCTCTCGGGCGGGGAGCGGCAGCGGATCGCGCTCGCCCGCGCGCTCGTGCGCGAGCCCGACGTCTTCCTCCTCGACGAGCCGCTCTCGAACCTCGACGCCGAGCTGCGCGCCCGCACCCGGGCCGAGCTGAAGAAGCTGCACGCGCGCGTCGGGGCGACGATGCTCTACGTCACGCACGACCAGCTCGAGGCGCTCACGCTCGGGCAGCGGATCGCCGTCCTCCGGGACGGCGAGCTCCAGCAGCTCGGCACGCCCGACGAGATCTGGCGGGAGCCCGCGAACCGCTTCGTCGCGCGGTTCGTCGGCACGCCCGCGATGAACGTCCTCGACGTCGGGAGCCTCCGTCGGGCTCGCCGGCCCGCCGGGCACGGAGCTCGGGATCCGCCCCGAGCACGTCGTCCTCGGCAGTGAGGGCGTCGAGGCGACCGTCACGCTCGTCGAGCCGCTCGGGAGCGAGTCGCTCGTCCACCTGCGCGCCGCCGGCGCCGAGCTCGTCGCCCGAGTTCCCGTCGAGGCGGGGCCTGTGCTCGGCGAGACCGTCCGCATCTCGGCGCGCCGCGAGCACGCGCATCTCTTCGACGCGGAGTCGGGGAACCGGATCCCGTGGAGCTGAGGGACCGCCGCCAGCTCGCGCTCATGCTCGCGCCGTACGTGCTCGGGCTCGTCGTGCTCGTCGCTCTACCTGCGCTCTTCACGTTCGCGCTCGCCCTGACCGAGTACGACCTGATCCGCTCCCCGCAGTTCGTCGGGCTCGACAACCTGCGCGAGCTGTGGAGGGACGAGATCTTCCACACGGCGCTCCTCAACTCCGTCGTCTTCGCCGCGATCGCCGTCCCGCTTCGCGTTGGCGCGGCGCTCGGCCTGGCCCTCCTCCTCCACGAGCGCTTTCGCGGCGCCGGCAGCGGGCGCTCGGCGGCGATCCTGCCCACCGTCGTGCCCGACGTCGCCTACGGGTTGCTCTGGCTCTGGCTCCTGAACCCGCTCTACGGGCCGATCACGCTCTTCCTGGGCTGGCTCGGCCCTCCGGGGGAGACGATCTGGGGGCTGCCGCTGCCGCAGTTCCTGACGCATCCGAACGACGCCCGCGCCGCGATCATCCTGATGAGCCTGTTCACGATCGGCGAGGGATTCGTGCTCCTGCTCGTCGCGCGCCAGTCGCTCCCGGGCGAGCTCTACGAGCTGGCCGCGATCGAGGACGCGACCGCGTGGTCGGTCTTCCGGCGGGTGACGCTCCCGCTGCTCGCGCCCATCCTCGTGCTCCTGTTCCTGCGGGACACGATCCTGAGCTTCCAGCTCAACTTCGTCCCGGCACTCGTCGTCACGGACGGTGGCCCACCTCCCTACTCGACGACGTACCTGCCGCTCTTCGTCTACCGGAACGGCTTCGAGTACCTCCGCTACGGCTACGCCTCGGCCGCGACCGTGCTGATCTTCGTCCTCACGGCCGCGGCGGTCTGGGTGCAATGGCTCGTGCTCCGGAAGGCCCGCGGAACGGCCTTCTAGCGCTTCTTGCAGGAGCCGCTACGGCGCAGCACGGCTCGGCTCCCGGCCGAGCCGACGGCGCGCACCCACACGTCGGCGCACCGAACAACGGTGAGTGGGAGGGAGATCCGGAACCGTCCCTTCGCCGAGGCGATGGCGGTCCGCTCGGCCTTGGCCCCGGCGGCCACGGCTTCGAGGCGCACGACCTCGCCCGGACCGAATCTCCGCCCCTCGACGGTGAACGGCGCCGTCGCACGGAGCTTCAAGGTTGCAGGCTTTGGCTTCGGTCCGGCGGACGTCTCGCCGGCGCCCGCCGTCAGCCCGAGGACGATCGAGGCGAGCAGGGCTGCGGTGAACCTGGGCGCGACCATGGTTCCAACCGAGGAAACAGGCTGTTGCCGAGTCGCGCAACCCCGCAAAGGGGGATCCGCACGGAACCGTTGCGCGACTGCGCTGCGTCAGTACGCGACCGGGCCGCGGCCTGTCTCGGCCGCGTGGCGCTGCTCGTCCGCGCGGTAGCTCGAGCGCACGAGCGGGCCGGCGAAGACCGAGCCGAAGCCGAGCGCTTCGCCCTCCTCGCGCAGCCGGCGGAACTCGTCGGGGTGCACCCAGCGGTCGATCCGGGCGTGCTTCGAGGAGGGCTGCAGGTACTGGCCGATCGTCACCACGTCGACGCCGTGCTCGCGGAGGTCGCGCATCGTCTCCACGATCTCCTCGTTCGTCTCCCCGAGCCCGACGATGATTCCCGACTTCGTCAGCAAGGGGTAAGCCGGCTCAGCGTGGGCGGCCAGCTCCTTCGCCCGTTGGAGTAGCCAAAGCGCCCGGTCGTAGTCGGCTTTGCCGCCGCGCATGGCCCGGTGCAACCGGCGCACGGTTTCGATGTTGTGGTTGAAGACCTCCGGCCGCGCCGCGAGCACGGTCTCGAGCGCCTCCTCCTCGACTCCGAGGAAGTCGGGCGTCAGCACCTCCACCGAGCAGTCCGGGAGCTTCGCCTTCAGCGCCCGGATCGTCGCCGCATAGTGGCCGGCGCCGCGGTCGGGAACGTCGTCCCGGTCGACCGAGGTGACGACGACGTGCTTCAGCCCCATCTGGAACGCCGTCTGCGCGAGCCGGAGCGGCTCGAGCGGATCCGGCGGCGACTCGGGCCGTCCCGAATGGACGTAGCAGTAGCGGCACGCGCGGGTGCAGGTGTCGCCGAGGATCTGGAAGGTGGCGGTGCCGCGGCCCCAGCACTCCGAGATGTTCGGGCAGCGCGCCTCCTCGCAGATCGTGTTCAGCTGCGCCCCGTGGATCAGCTTCTTGACGTCGAAGTAGCGCGAGTCGGCGCTCGGCGCGCGCACCTTCATCCACTCGGGCCGGCGGGGCCGCTCGGCCACGGGAAGCGACGTCTCCATCGCCTTCGAGTCTAGTCGGCGGGGCCTAGCGCCCGATCGAAGCCTGTCTCGGCCGGACATGTCTGGGGCCAGCCCCTGGACGTGTCTGAGAAGGGGCGCACTTGCATTGAAACGACTCTTTCGAAATACTTGCTTCGAGATGAGTGCCGGCGACTTGTTCTTCGACGATCCGCGCGCGCTGCGCGCGCTCGCCCATCCCGCGCGGCTCGCGATCCTCGACCACCTCGGCGCGGAGGGAACGGCGACGGCGACGGCGTGCGGTGCCGCTGTCGGCGTCAGCCCCTCGGCCGCGTCGTACCACCTCCGCGCGCTCGCCCGCTTCGGGCTCGTCGAAGAGGCCGAAGGCGGCCGGGGCCGCGAGCGGCCCTGGCGCTCTCGCGGGGTCGGCTTCTCCTTCGAGACGGCCTCCGCGACCGGCCCGGCCGGCGAGGCCGCTGCGATGCTCCTGAGCTCTCAGCTCGTCGAGAGCGGCGAGCGCTGGACGCGCGAGCACGTCCACGGCGAGTCCCGGCTCCCGCAGGAGTGGCGGAAGGCCAGCCACCTGGCGAACAAGACCCTCGTCCTGACGGCCGCCGAGGCGGAGGAGCTCGTCGCGCGGCTCGAGGAAGTGCTGCAGCCGTACCTGCGCAGCGGCCGCAACGAGGCGCCCGAGGACGCGCGGCACGTCCGGCTCCTCCTGCGCCTCTTCCCGCGCGAGCTGCGGCCGTGACCCGCGCCCCGCTCGCGGCGCTCCTCGCGGCGAACGTGGTCTCGATCACGGGAAACCGCCTCACCCAGCTCGCGATTCCCTGGTTCGTGCTCCAGACGACCGACAGCGTCGTCCAGACCGGGCTCGTCGGCTTCTTCTCCCTGCTCCCGTTCGTGATCTCCTCGGCGCTCGGCAGCGTGTTCGTCGACCGGCTGGGCTACCGCCGCGCGAGCATCGTCAGCGACCTGGCGAGCGGCAGCTCGGTGATCCTGATCCCGATCCTCTACCACACGTCCGGACTGCCGCTGGCCGCGCTGCTCGCCCTCGTCTTCGCCGGCGCGCTCCTCGACGCGCCCGGCCAGACCGCCCGGGAGGCGATCCTCCCCGAGCTCGTCGAGCGTGCCGGCACGACGCTCGAGCGAGGCACGAGCCTCTTCGACGGCGTCTCCCGGGCCGCGAACATGCTGGGCGCCCCACTCGCGGGCGTGCTGATCGCGGTGATGGGGCCGGCGAACGTCCTGATCCTCGATGCAGCGACGTTCGTCGTCTCGGCGCTCCTGATGCGGCTCTTCGTGCCTGCGTCGGAGCCGAAGGACGAGGAGGCCGCCCCCGAGCGGTACTTCGCCCAGCTTCGGGAGGGCTACGCGTTCCTCTGGCGGACGCCGCTCGTCCGCGCGATCGTCGTGATGGTGCTCATCACGAACATGCTCGACGCGGCGATGGGCGGCGTCCTGATGCCGGTCTACGCCGACCGCGTCCTCGGGAGCGTCGTCGCGCTCGGCCTGATGAGCGGCGCGATGGGGGCGACCGCCTTCGGCGGAACGCTCTTCTTCGCCTGGGTCGGCCATCGGCTGCCTCGCGTGGCGACCCTCGTCGCAGGGTTCACGCTCGGAGGGCCCTCGCGCTTCTTCCTCCTCGCTGCGATGCCCGGCGTCGGGCCGGTGATCGTCGGTTTCGCGATCGCCGGAATCGGGATCGGCCCGATCAACCCGATCTTCGGGACGCTCCAGTACGAGCGGGTCCCGGAGCGGCTGCGGGCACGCGTCTTCGGCGCCGTCAGCGCGGGCGTGATGGCCGGAGCGCCGGTGGGCGCGCTTCTCGGTGCCGCCTTCGTCCAGTGGATCGGCCTACAGGCGACGTTCGTCGTCTTCGGGCTCGTCTACCTCGCCTGCACGCTCAGCCCGCTCGTCGTGCCCGCCTGGCGCGACGCCGGCCGCCCCGCGCTCGCGAGCTCTCCCTAGCTCGCGCTCCAGAAGGTCAGCCAGTTGCCCTCGTGGTCCTCGACGGTGAACTCCGCCTGACCCCAGGAACGATCGGCGAGCGGATCGACGATCCGAGCCCCGGCGGCTTCGAGCCTCGCCTGGAACGCGGGCAGATCGGAGGCCTCGATGTAGAGGGCGGTCGACGAGGGAGAGCCGAGCCGCTCCCGGATCGCGGCGTTGTACTCCTCGCCGTAGTGGCCGGCCGCGGTCTCCAGCATCAGCCGGGCATCGCCGCGCGCGAGCGCCGAGTTGCTCTCGCCCTCGCCGCCGCGCTCGAGCGTGAACTCGAGCGGGCCGAGGTAGAACGCGAGGGCCTCCGCCATCTCGCGGACGCGGAGCGCGGGGATCACGCCCCAGGCGCTCACGCGTGTGCGGCTCCCGCCGGCAGCTCGAGCGCGGACTCGGCGGGCAGCTCCTCCAGCTCCAGCTCGAAGACCTCGGCGAGCGCCTCGAGCGCGTGCGGGCGCACCTCGTCGACCGCGACAGGCCGGCCGAGCTCGCGCGCAACCGACGTGAAGGCGGCGTCTTCGAGCCCGCAGGCGGTGATCCACTGCGTGAAGGGCGCAGGGTCGAGATCGACGTTGAGCGCGTAGCCGTGGGTCGTCACCCAGCGGGAGATGTGGATCCCGATCGACGCGATCTTCCGCGGTGGAGGCGTCAGCCAGACCCCCGTCAGGCCTTCGATCCGCGCGCCGTCGACCCCGAGCCTCGCGAGCGTCCGGATCAGCGCCTCCTCGAGGTCGCGGCAGTAGCGCTTGACGTCGCGCCCGTGCCGGTTCAGGTCGAGGATCGGGTAGCAGACGAGCTGCCCGGGCCCGTGGAAGGTCGACTTGCCGCCGCGGTCGGTCTCCACGAGCGTCCACGTCCACGCCCGGCGGGATGTGCAGCTCCGACTCATCGGTGCGGCGGCCGGTGGTGACGGTGGGCGGGTGCTCGAGCAGGAGGATCGCGTCGCGCCCGCCGTCTGCCACCTCGGCGGCGACCGTCCGTTGCAGCTCCCAGGCCTCGCGGTATGGCACGACGCCGAGATTCAGCACCGACGCGCCGTTCATGCGCCGAGGCTACCCGGAGCTACGACGCCCACGGGCTCCGCGTCGCCGGGAGAGCGGCCAGCCCGAGCGCGAGAACCGCGGTCAGCAGGATCCCGACCTCGTCCTGCCAGTAGCTCGTGTCGGCGGCGAAGTTCTTGCCGAGCGAGTCGAGGATCGAGAAGAGAACGAAGAACGACACGACGCCGGCCACGGCCGCGGCGACCCGAACACCGACCGGTCTCGTCCGGACGAGCCACCACGCCAGGGCGCCGAAGCCCGTGACGAGCAGCACGGCACCGGCGAGGAGGAAGACCGCTGCGAGTCCGGTGGACGTCGTCTCGCCGTCGGTGATGAGGATCACGAGGAGCTTGAGCAGGAGCGATACCCCGCCGGCGGTCAGGAGCACCGCTGCGAGCCGGCCGGAGCCGAGCCTAGTGACTCCCTGCACCGGTCATCCGTCCTGCGGCAGGAGTGACCGCGCGTCCTCGAGGTCCTCCGGTCGCACGAGCACCTCGCGCGCCCCGCCGAACTTGGTTCCGGCCTGGGTCGAGCGGTGCTCGCAGACGATGTCCGCCGAGCGCAGGAGGCCGCAGATCATCTCCGCCTCCTGCTCGGTGGAGACCGTGGTCAGGACGCTAGTAGTCACTCTCGCTCCAGGTCTCGAGTCGCTTTCGCAGGTCGCGGAGGAAGCGCCCGGCGAGCGCCCCGTCCACGAGCCGGTGGTCGTAGGTGAGCGTCAGGTTCATCAGCGGCCGGATCGCGATCACGTCCTGGCCGAGCTCGTCCTGGACGACCCACGGCCGCTTTACGACCGCGTAGGTGCCGAGGATGCCCGCCTGCGGCTGGCTGATCACCGGCGTCCCGTGGAAGGTGCCGTAGCCGCCCGGGTTCGTGATCGTGAAGGTGCCGCCCTGCACGTCGTCCGGATTCAGCTTCTTGTCGCGGGCGCGCTGGGCGATCTCTGCGACCGAGCGCGCCAGGCCGAGCAGGTTCAGCCCCTCGGTGTGCTTCACGACCGGGACGATCAGGCCCTTGCCGTCCGCGAGCTCGACCGCGAAGCCGAGGTTGACGTAGCTGCGCGTGACGATCTTGTCGCCGCGGATCTCGCCGTTGATCCAGGGGTACTCGCGCAGGGTCTCGACCGTCGCGCGGGCAATGAAGGCCAGGTAGGTCGGGTTGACGCCGTAGGCCGACTCGTACTCCTTCTTCAGCTTCGCGCGGATCGCGACCACCTTGGACATGTCGACCTCGATCGCGCTCGTCACGTGGGCGGAGGTGTCGAGCGAGCGGCGCATGTGCTCGGCGATCCCCCGGCGCATCGCGGTCAGCGGCTCGAGCGTCTCGCCGGCGCCTGGCGGGCTCGGCGGCCGCCACGGGAGCCGGCTGGGCGACGGCGGAGCGGCAGCGGCCGGAGCAGCGGCAGGGGCGGCGGGAGCTGGAGCCGGCGCGGCGGGAGCGGGAGCCTGCGACTCCTGCGAGGCCTCGGAAGCCTGAGCGCCGCCCTCGACGAAGGCCAGGATGTCCTTCTTCGTCACCCGGCCGCCGTTCCCGGTGCCCTGCACCTGGCCGACGTCGACGCCGTGCTCGGCGGCGATCCGCGCCACGACCGGGGAGACGAACGTGCGGCCGTTGTCCGAGCCGGAAGCGGCCGGCGCGGGCGCCGGGCCGGAGTGGGCGCCTGGGCAGGATCCGGAGTCGAGGGCGTGGGCTCGGCGGTCTCGGACGCCGCGGCCTCGGATGCGTCGGCCGCGGCCTGGGTGGCGGGCTCGGGCGGCACGGCGTTTTCAGGCGGCGCTTCCGGCGCCGCCGCCGGCTCCGTCCCCTCCGGCGCGATCACGGCGAGGACGACGCCGACCTCGACGGTCTCGCCCTCCTGGACCATGATCTTCGCGAGGACGCCCTCACCCGGGCTCGGCACCTCGGTGTCGACCTTGTCGGTCGAGATCTCGAGCAGCGCCTCGTCGCGCGCGATTGGCTCTCCTTCGGCCTTCAGCCACTTGGTGACCGTGCCCTCGGAGACGGAGACGCCCATCTGCGGCATCACGACCTCGATCTGCGTTTCCGTCGCCACGACTCCTCCTAGTACGCCACGAGCTCGCGCAGGCCCTTGACGACGTCGTCGACCTGCGGGATGTAGGCCTTCTCGAGCACCGGCGAGAACGGCACCGGGCAGTCGGGGGCGCACACGCGCTTGACCGGCGCGTCGAGATCCTCGAACGCCTCCTCGGCGATCGTCGCCGCGATCTCGCCGCCGAAGCCGCCGGTGCGCGTGTCCTCGTGCAGCACGAGCACCTTGGAGCACTTGCGCACGCTCGCGAGCACGGCCGCCTTGTCCCACGGCATCACGGTGCGCAGGTCGATCACCTCGACGGAGACGTCGTCTGCCTCGAGCTGCTTCGCGGCCTCCTCGGCCGTGTAGACCATTGCGCCCCAGGTGATCACGGTCACGTCCTCGCCCTCGCGGTGGGTGCGCGCCTTCCCGATCGGGGTCGTGTAGCGCTCGTCCGGCACCTCGCCCTTGATTCGCCGGTAGAGGTGCTTGTGCTCGAAGAAGAGGACGGGATTCGGATCCTCGATCGCGGACACGAGCAGGCCCTTCGCGTCCTCCGGGGTCGCCGGGCAGACGCACTTGAGGCCGGGGATGTGCGCGAACGAGCTCTCCGGGTTCTGCGAGTGGAAGGGACCGCCGGAGAAGCCGCCGCCGGACGGGAGCCGGACGACGATCGGGACCGGCGTGCCGACCCGGAAGCGCTGCTTCGCCGCGACGGTGACGAGATGGTCCCAGCCGCAGGAGATGAAGTCCGCGAACTGCATCTCGGCGACGGGTCGCATCCCCATCATCGCCGCGCCGCTGCAGGCGCCGAGGATCGCCGTCTCGGCGAGCGGGGAGTCGATGATCCGCCACGGCCCGAATTCCTCCTGGAAGCCGAGCGTCACCTTGAAGGCGCCGCCGTAGACGCCGACGTCCTCCCCGATCACGAAGACCCGGTCGTCGCGCTGGAGCTCCTGCCGGAGCCCGTCGCTGATCGCCTGGAGGTAGGTCTTCTCGGCCACGAGCTACTTGTGGTGCGGGGTGTCGAGGTCTTCGGGGGTCGCGTAGACGCCCTCGAGCAGCGTCGCGGGGTCGGGCTGCGGCGAGTCCTCGGCCCGGGTCAGCGCGTCGTTCAGGATCTTCTTCACCCGCGCCGCGATCTCGTCTTCCTCCTCGCCCGTCAGCTCGGCGTTCTCGAGCAGCCACGTCCGGAAGCGCTCGATCGGGTCGCGCCGGGCCCACTGCTCGAAGAGCTCCTTGGGGACGTAGAACGCGTCGTCGTGCACCGCGTGGCCCTCCATCCGCAGGGTCTTCAGCTCGAGGAGCGTCGGGCCGCCGCCCTCGCGCGCCTTCTCGATCGCGGCCTTCGCCTCCCGGTAGACCGCCAGGACGTCGGTGCCGTCGACGACGACGCCCTCGAACCCGTAGGCCGCGGCGCGGTCGGCGAGGTGCTCGACCGCATAGCCGAGGTGGGTGGGCGTGGAGTAGGCCCACTGGTTGTTGTCGCAGACGAAGACGACCGGGAAGGCGGCGGACCCCGGCGAGGTTCATCGCCTCGTGCGCGTCGCCGCGGGCGGCGGAGCCCTCGCCGAACCAGCCGACCGCGACCCGCTTCTCCTCGCGGATCCGGAACGCGAGCGCGCAGCCCACGGCGACCGGGAGCATCGCGGGCAGGTGGCTGACCATCGCGATCATCCCGAGCTTCGAGTCGGCCATGTGCACGTTGCCGTCGCGGCCGCGCGTCGGGCCGTCCTCGCGGCCCATGTACTGCGCGAAGATCTTCCACGGCTCGACGCCGCGCTGGACGTGGACGCCCATGTCGCGGTGGAGCGGCGTGCCGACGTCGTTCGGGCCCATCGCGGTCGCCACCCCGACGGCCGCGCCCTCGTTGCCGCGGCCCGTGTAGAACGAGCCCGGGATCTTCCCCTGCTTGTAGAGGATGTGGCCGCGCTCCTCGATGCCGCGGGTGACGAGGAGGTGCCGGTAGATCGCGAGCAGGTCCTCGCGGTCGAGGCCCGCCTCCTTCACCTCACTGAACGAGCCGACCGGCTCAGCCTCCCGCACTGCCATCGTCCGAACGATATCCGCAGGCGTGGGACGGCGGGGTCGGTCCGCTAGATCGCGACCGGGGAGGTCTCGTCGACGTCGATCTGCTCGACGTCGGAGCGCTTCAGCATCACGGCCAGCAGGATCGCCCCGGCCGCGAGGAAGGCTGCACCGGCGATGTAGGCGATGTGGAAGCCGTCGACGAGCGCGCTCGCGGTGTCCGCCGGGTTGGGAGCGCGACCGAGCGACTCGAGCGACTCGGTCGTCCTCGACGTCGCGAGGGTGGAGAGGACCGCGAGCCCGAGGGCGCCGCCGATCTGCTGCGACGTGTTCAGGAGCCCCGAGGCGAGGCCGGCGTCGCCGGAGGCGATCCCGCTCGTCGCGATCAGCGTCACGGGCACGAACGTCATCCCCATCCCGATCGAGATCAGCATGATCCCGGGGAGCAGGTCGGTGACGTAGGTGCCGTCGACGTCGAGCCGGAGGAAGAGGAGCATCCCGACCGCGCCGAGCAGCATCCCGGCGATCCCGACCGAGCGGGCGCCGATCGTGCGCACGAGGTACTGGGAGAGCCCCGCGCCGATCACGATCCCGAGCGTGAACGGGACGAACGCGAGCCCGGCTTCGATCGGCGAGTACCCGAGCACGCGCTGGAAGTAGAGCGAGTTGAAGTAGAACATCGCGAAGAGCCCCGCGGCGACGAGCAGCATCACGATGTTCGCCGAGCGGATCGTGCGCTGGAGGAAGATGCTCAGCCGGACGAGGGGCTCGGCGGAGCGGTGCTCGATCACGACGAAGGCGACGAGCAGCACGACGGCGAGGATCCCGAAGGCGAGCGTGTGCAGGGAGACCCAGCCCTCCTCCGCCGTCTTGACGAGCCCGTAGACGAGCGCGATCAGGCCCGCGGTGACCGTGACGGCGCCGGCGACGTCGAAGGCCTTGTGCGCCTTCTCGTCCTTCGACTCCGGGACGTACCGCAGTGAGAGCACGAAGGCGGCGATCCCGACCGGGATGTTGACGAAGAAGATCCAGGGCCAGGAGAAGAGCTCGGTGAGGACCCCGCCGAGCAGGAGGCCGACCGCGCCGCCGCCCGCCGCGATCGCGCTCCAGACGCCCATCGCCTTCGTCCGCTCCTGGCCCTCCGCGAAGGTGGTGGTCACGATCGAGAGAGCCGCGGGGGAGACGAGCGCCGCGCCGAGGCCCTGGAGCCCGCGGGCGAGGATCAGGAACTCGGACGAGTTGGCGAGGCCGTTCAGGAGCGAGGCGACGGTGAAGATCACGAGCCCGATCAGGAACAGCCGCTTGCGCCCGATCAGGTCGCCGGCGCGGCCACCGAGGAGCAGGAAGCCGCCGAAGATCAGCGTGTAGGAGTTGACCACCCACTGCAGCTCGGAGGACGACATGTCGAGGTCGCTCTGGATCGAGGGCAGGGCGACGTTCACCACGGTCGCGTCCAGGATCACCATGAACTGCGCGATGCAGACGAGGCTGAGGACGAGCCACGGATTGGACTTCGCGGTCACGTGGTCGTTTCTATCAGCCGCGCGCCCGGCCGCCGGTACGGTTCTCCCCACCATGGGAGAGCGCGTCCGGCCGAAGCGAAACTGGATCCAGGAGGAGCGGCGGAAGACACTTGGCGACTACACGTGCTTCTGCCTGGGGTGCGGCTCGGTGTGGCGTTACTTCCTCGAGAGCGAGGCCGAGCTTCCGGCCGAGTGTCCGCACTGCGGGGGCGAGACGCGCCATCGCTGTCCGGCCTGCGCGGCGCCGTTCCCGTCGGCCTTCGCGGTCGAGTGCGAGGAGTGCGGCGCCGAGGTGCGGCCCGCCGAGGTGCTCGGCGTGCGGATCCGCAAGCCCGGGAAGTAGCGTCTAGTCAGGCAGGCGGCGCAGGAGGAAGACCGCCACCGGCTCCGCGCGGCCCTTCACCGCGACCTCGCCGAGCGGCTCCAGCTGCGCGCCCTGGAGCCGGGCCGCGGTGGCGGCGCCGACCGCGACCGCGCCGGCGGGCGTGAGCCCCTCGATCCGGGAGGCGAGGTTGACCGTGTCGCCGACGACGCTGTAGGTACGCCCGCCCGCGAGCGAGCCGAGCACGCCCGCGCTCGCCGCGCCGGTGTTCAGCCCCACCCGGAAGCGCGGCCAGGTCGGGTTGGCCGCGGCCACCGCTGCCGCCTCCTCCTGGAGAGCGAGCGCGGCCCGCGCCGCCCGTTCGGGATGGTCGTCGGGATCCTCGAACATCGCCATGATCGCGTCGCCGATCAGCCGATCGACCCTGCCGCCGTGGCGCTCGATCGCCGGGATGGTCGCCTCGAAGTAGGTGTTGAGCATCCGCGTCACCTCGTCGCCGCCGTGCTGCTCCGAGAAGCCGGTGAATCCCTTGAGGTCGGCGAAAAGGATGGTCACCTCGCTCTCGGCCCGATCCAGGTAGAGCGCCCCGAAGCGCTCCTCGTGCCATTCGCGATGGGCGCCGACCCCGATCAACGCGAAGGCGACGAGCATCAGCACGTGCCACTCCCACCAGGAGACCTGCCAGTTCCGGGAGAGGGCGACGGCGATCATCGCCTCGGCGAGCAGAGTGAAGGCGACGGCGAAGGAGAGCAGGAGCCTCGAGCCGCGCTCGCGGTAGAGGATCAGGTAGCGAACGACGGCGAAGACGTAGAGCGCGATCCCGAGGATCGAGAGCACGACGAGCGGCGCGGAGAGGCGTGCGGGGACGGTCACGTCCTCGAGCTCGGGCGTCCAAGCGAGGGCGGCGATCGTCCACGCCACGATCGTCGCGATCAGCCCTCGCTCGACCCACTTCGAGATCCGGAGGACGCGCTGAGCGCCGAGGCGGTCGAGGTCGAGCGCGGACGCCGCCGCAAGCGCGCCCGCGAGCACGAGCCCGATCGGCGTGGAGATCGCGAACCCGAGGTTCGACGTCTCGAGGAGCACGCCCGGGGTCGCGAGCGCGTGGAGCGCGAGGAAGGCGGCGGCCGCCAGGAAGGCGAGCGAGACGAGATGGACGCGACCGTCGCCGCGCCGGCGGGCGGCGGCGCCGGTGGCGTACGCGAGGGCGACGTTGAGGCTCGCAGCCAGGAGCACGAGCCAGAAATGCGCGGGATTGTGCTGCCAGTGGAGGTCTGCCGACGGAACCGCGAGCACGAGCCCGAGCCCGATGAGCGGGAGCGCCAGGAGTACCGCGGTCGAGAGGAGCCGGCTCGTCGGCGCCAGCCCGGCGATCGCGCTCATCGCTGCGCCGGCCGCCCCGGGAGCGCTGCCAGGGCGAGGTAGGCATGGACGTCGGTTACGGCGATCGCCCCCTCGCCCACGGCCCCGGCGACGCGTCGGACCGACCCGGAGCGGACGTCCCCGGCCGCGAAGACCCCCGGCACGCTCGTCTCCAGCGGGAGCGGGCTCCGCTCGAGCGACCAGAGCTCCCGGCCGCGCTCGTCGGCGAGCACCTCCGCCCCGGTCGGCAGGTAGCCCCAGTCGTCGCGGAGGATCTCCGGCGGCAGCCATTCCGTCCTCGGCCGGGCTCCGATCAGGATTACGAGCGCCGCGGCTTCGACGGCCTCGGTCGCGCCGGTCGAGCCTCGGCGGAGCTCGAGCCGCTCCAGCGATCCCTCGCCGGCCGCGCCTGCGATCTCCGTCTCGTACTGCACGTCCACGTTCGGGGTCTCGTCGATCGCCTCGATCAGGTAGCGCGACATGCTCGTGGCGAGCGTGGAGCCGCGAACGAGGATCGACACCTGCCGCGCGAAGCGGGCGAGGTGGAGCGCGGCCTGACCCGACGAGTTGCCGCCGCCGACCACGTAGACGAGCTCCCCCGCGAGCGCCTGCGCCTCGGACATCGAGGCGCCGTAGTAGACGCCGGCGCCCTCGAGCGCCTCGAGCCCGGGAGCTTCGAGGCGGCGGTACTCGACACCGAGGGCGAGCACGACCGCTCGTGCGCGCACCTCGACCTCGTCGGCCGACCGGATCGCGAAGCCGTCTGCCGCGCGCTCGAGCGCGACGACGCGCTGGGTCAGGCGGAAGCGCGTTCCGAAGAGCCACGCCTGCTGATAGGCGCGCTGGGCCAGCTCGCCGCCGCCGAGCCCGCGCGGGAAGCCGAGGTAGTTGCGGATCAGCGAGCTGGAGCCTGCCTGGCCGCCGACGGCTCCCGCGTCGAGCACGGTCGTGCGGAGACCCTCCGAGGAGGCGTACACGGCCGTCCCGAGCCCGGCAGGACCGGCTCCGACGACGACGAGATCGGCCTCGTGGCTCTCGAGCTCGGTCGGGAAAACCGAGCGCCTGCGCCAGCTCGGCGGCGCTCGGGTCGGCGAGGACGCTGCCGTCGGCGAGCGTGACGGCGGGCGCGCCGACGCCGGCCCGGCTCTCGACGCGGTGCGGGATCCCGAGGCCGGAGAGCGCGGCCCGCAGCTCGTGCGCCCGCACCGACGGCCCGCCCGCGACCACGGTGGCTCCGGCCGGCCCGTCGCCCCGCAGGCGTGCGGACTCCTGGAGCAGCTCGGAGATCGTCCGGTGAAAGACCTCGTCGGGCATCGTCGTCGGGCGCAGGACGTAGAGGTCGATCCAGCCGCGGGCCATGCTCCGGAGGATCAGCTCGGCGAGCGTGCGATCCGTCCAGCCGAGCCACGGGATCAGCAGCCCGCGCCGCGCGGTCGGATGGAGGCCGCGGACCCGGGCGAGCAGCTCGGCGCCGCGCTCGCCGGCCGCGAGGACGACGGCGACCTCCTCACCGGCCGGCCCCGCCTCTTCGAGGACGCGCAGCAGCTCGTCGTTCGTGCAGCCGCTGACCGCGTAGTCGGCTCCGTACCGCCGTGCGAGCTCCTCCATCAGGCGCCCGCGCTCCGCCGCGTCGTCGTCGGCGACCACGAGCAGCGGCTTTCTGGCATCAGGACTCACGATGGCTCCCATCCGCATCGTACGACGCCGGCTTGCTATCGAAGAATGAGCACTCCCCGCGCGCGGAGCCGGGCTTTGCCCGGCGGGAGCGCCGGAACGCTTCGGACACGGCTGCGAAGAAGGAGGGGGCACGCGGGGGAACCATGGGTTCCCCCACGATCAAAACATCGAGCCGACGATCTGCGAGAAGCGGATCACGGTGACGGTCTCGTCGTCGGCGACCTCGCGGTTGTAGAGCTGACCGAGGAAGCGCGCCATCTCGTCGGTGCGCCGGATCTCGGGGTTGTCGTGCTCGATCTCGCGGGGGGAGAGCTCGCGCAGCTCCTTCACCTCGACCTTGTCGATCACGGCGTCGAAGACCTTCTCGCGCTGCCCGTAGCGGACGCCCACGAGCACGGTCACGATCATCCCTTTCTTGTATTTCGCGGACTTGTCGCCGAGCCGGATCGTCGCGGTCTTGCGCTGGGTGCGCAGCTGGTCGGCGACGAGCGGCGAGTAGAAGTTGAGGGCGAACATGGCCACGGCGGCTGCGGGCCACTATAGAGCCGGCCCTCTAGCGAGTCGAGTCGCCCGCGAGCGCCTCGAGCGCGAGCCTCGCGACCTGGCGCTCGCCCCCGTAGGCGAGCACGCGCGGCGCCTCCTCGAGCGGGAGCCAGCGCGCCTCGGCGACCTCGATCTCCATCCCCGGCGGCAGCTCGCCGATCCGGCCGCTCCGGTAGCGAAGGAGGTAGAAGCTGACCACCTTGAAGACCCGCGTCCCGTCGCCGCGGGTGTAGGTGTAGCGCGTGTCGGTGAGCTTGCGGTCGAGCCGCGCGAGCAGGCCGGTCTCCTCGTACGCCTCCCGAAGCGCGGTCTCCGCGGGCGTCTCACCGGCGTCGATCCAGCCCTTGGGGAGCGCCCACGTCGTCTCTCCGCGCCCCGTCGGCCGGATCGCCGCGAGGTACCAGCGCCCCTTGAGCCGCCGGACGAGCACGCCTCCGGCGGAGAACTCCCGCTCCATCGGAGGTTTGTAACACAGCTCACTGCTCGCCGCCGAAGCTGGCTTGCTTTCGGCTTGGAGGGTGATACTATCCCTCTGGCACTCGGAACGGAAGAGTGCCAAGTCGTGTCACAAAGTCGAGATTCAAGGAGGCACCACATGAATTTGCAGCCTCTTGGTGACCGTCTGATCGTGGAGATCCTCGAGGAAGAGGAAGTCACGATGAGCGGCATCGTGCTGCCCGACACCGCCAAGGAGAAGCCGCAGCGCGGCAAGGTCCTGGCAGTCGGTCCCGGCCCTCGCGACGAGGACGGCGAGTACATCAAGATGGACGTCGAGGAGGGTGACGAGATCATCTTCTCCAAGTACGGCGGCACCGAGATCAAGGTCGGCACGGAAGACGTGCTGATCCTGCGCGAGTCGGACGTCCTGGCCAAGGTCGTCGGCGACCGCGCCGCCGTCTAGGAACTCCCCGAACCAGAGCAACAACAGAGAGGAACAGAGAGAAAATGGCTCACAAGGAGCTCAAGTTCAACGAGGATGCCCGTCGCGCGCTCGAGCGCGGGGTCAACACCCTCGCCGACGCGGTCAAGGTGACGCTCGGCCCGAAGGGACGCTACGTCGTCCTGGACAAGAAGTTCGGCGCCCCGACGATCACGAACGACGGCGTCACGATCGCGCGTGAGATCGAGGTCGAGGACCCGTTCGAGAACCAGGGCGCGCAGCTCGTCCGCGAGGTGGCCACGGCGACGAACGACGTCGCCGGCGACGGCACCACGACGGCGACAGTGCTCGCCCAGGCGATCGTCCGCGAGGGCCTGAAGAACGTTGCCGCCGGCGCCAATCCGATGGGGTTGAAGCGCGGGATCGAGCAGGCCGTTCTCTCGGTCGTCGAGGATCTGAAGAAGCAGTCGACGGTCGTCTCGGGCAAGGAAGACATCGCCCGGGTCGCCACCATCTCCTCGCGCGAGCGGGAGATCGGCGACGTGATCTCGGACGCGATCGAGAAGGTCGGCAAGGACGGTGTCGTGAACGTCGAGGAGGGCCAGACCTTCGGCCTCGAGCTCGAGTTCACCGAGGGGATGCAGTTCGACAAGGGCTACCTCTCGCCGTACATGATCACCGACGCCGAGCGCATGGAGGCCGTGCTCGACGACCCGTACATCCTGGTCGCGAACCAGAAGATCGGTGCCGTCAAGGACGTCCTGCCGGTGCTCGAGCAGGTCATCCAGGCCGGTCGCCCGCTGCTGATCGTGGCGGAGGACGTCGAGGGCGAGTCGCTCGCGACGATCGTCGTCAACAAGCTGCGCGGCACCTTCACCGCCGTGGCCGTCAAGGCGCCGGGCTTCGGCGACCGCCGCAAGCGCATGCTCGAGGACATCGCGATCCTCACGGGCGCCGAGGTGATCACCGAGGAGATGGGTCTCAAGCTCGAGAACACGAAGATCGCCCAGCTCGGCAAGGCCCGTCGCGTTGTGATCGACAAGGACTCGACCACGATCATCGACGGTGCCGGCGACAGCGAGGGGATCAAGTCCCGGATCAAGCAGCTGAAGGCGGAGGTCGAGAACACCGACTCCGACTTCGACCGCGAGAAGCTCCAGGAGCGCCTCGCGAAGCTCGCCGGCGGCGTCGCCGTCGTCAAGGTGGGCGCTGCGACCGAGACCGAGATGAAGGAGAAGAAGCATCGCGTCGAGGACGCGCTGCAGGCGACCCGCGCGGCCCTCGAGGAGGGCATCGTGCCGGGTGGCGGTGTCGCGCTGATCAACGCGATCGACTCGATCAAGCTCGACGAGCTCGAGGGCGACGAGAAGACGGGCGCGCAGATCATCCGCCGCGCGCTCGAGGAGCCGCTTCGCCAGCTCGCCACGAACGCCGGGCTCGAGGGCTCGGTCGTCGTCAACCAGGTCAGGGGTGCCAAGAAGGGCCAGGGCCTGAACGTCGACACGGGCGAGGTCGAGGACCTGGTCAAGGCCGGGATCATCGATCCGACGATGGTCACGCGCTCGGCGCTGCAGAACGCAGCCTCGATCGCGAAGAACATCCTCACGACCGAGGCGATCGTCGCCGAGGCGCCCGAGAAGGTCGGTGCCGGTGCGGGCGGCGGGATGCCCGACATGGGCGGCATGGGCGGGATGATGTAGGAACCCTTCGCCCGTCTCCACGGGCGGCAGGGCTTCTGCTGTACGACGAAGGGCCGGCGCATGCCGGCCCTTCGTCTTCTTCACCTCAATCGGACGGACGCTAGAACGTCGAAGTCGGGTCAGGCGGCAGTCTTCCGTCAGACGAGAGGTCACCGCGGCAGGAACGCCAGTGCGGTCACGACCGGGCGCGAGGCCGGCGCCGGCTGATCCTGCGAGGAGTACGGCCGGTTCAGCAGGTGGCTTCGATGGACGAGGGTGGTCGAGCCGCCGCCGTCCAGGTTGATCGCGCTCTCGGCGCCGAGCTCGAGCAGCACCTCGGCCAGCTCGAGCATCGAGAGCCCGCGGTCGACGCGGGAGCGCCGGCCGTCGCACGCGACGGCGACGAGGGAGTCCTGCGAGACGCCGAGCGCAGCGCGCGGATAGCGCCCGTCCGTGATGTCGGAATCGAACTGACCCGCGCCCGCCGAGAAGCCCTCCCGGTCGGTCCCGGCGTCGAAGACGATCGTGCCACCGGCGACGAGGAGCGGCCCCGCCTGGAGGAGGTCGCCGGACGGGTTGTGAGGGTGCGACAGCCCGCTCCAGCAGGCGCACGTCCCCGTCGGGCTCGACGACGACGACACCGCGCCGAGGCGCGTGCGGCGGCGCCACCGGCTCGTGCTCCACCTCCCGCCCGTCGATCCATACGTCTCCGAGCGGCCGGTAGGGATCTCGGAGGAAGAAGCCTCCGACGACGGCCTCGCCGATCCCCTGTGCGGCGCACCAGACGTCGAGGTGCGCGGGTCGCGGGAAGTGGACGACTCGGATCCGCGTCGATTCCCTCGGATGGCGGACGACGTACACCGTCGTCACCTCGCCGTCCGCGAGGGCGTGCCGCCAGAGCAGGTACTCGATCCCGTCGTTCATCGGGCGCTCCACCTACTCGGCCGCGACCGGTGGGGGAAGCTCCACCGCCTTGAAGCGCCGCCAGAAGAGGCCGTAGGCGACTGCGCCCGCCGGGATCGGCAGCCAGAACGAGATCAGCCGGTAGGCGAGCGTCGCCACCGCGGCTGCGGCGCCGCCCACACCGGCCAGGGCGAGCATGCCGGTGAGGCCGGCCTCGACGAAGCCGAGCCCGCCCGGGGTGAGCGGGATCATCCCCAGGAAGGAGGCGGCCACGAAGGCGAGCAGGACGAGCGAGGGCCGCGGCTCGGCGCCGACCGCGCGCAGGCAGGCGAGGAGGGCGAGGTAGTCGAAGATCCAGCGGCCGGCGGAGGAAAGGACGGCGGCCTTCCAGCGCGTGCCGAACGCCGTGCGGAGGAAGTCGCGCTCGCGCAGAAGCCGGTCTCGGGAAGCTCGCTCACGGGTCGCGAGCGGCGCAGGGTTCGGTTGAGCAGCCGCTCGGCCAGGGCGCCGATGAAGCGGAGCGGCCGATCCGAGAGGAAGACCAGCGCCCCGCCTGCGAGCGTGAGGACGAAGACCCCGACTCCGGCGACCGCTGCGTGGAGGAGCCCGGGGTCGATCTCGGCGCCGGCGAGGAAGGCCGGGACGCTGAGGAGCGGCAGGGCGAGCACCGTGCCGAAGAGGAGCGCCGAGACGCCGGTCAGCGCCGAGGCGATCCGCCCGCCCGGGAAGCCGGCCTGGACGAGCATGCGGTACTGCAGCGCCACGGCCGCCGCACCTCCGGCGGGGATGATCCGGCCGAAGGCGTTCCCCGCGAGCTGCGAGGTCGAGACCGGGAACCAGCTCCCGGCCTGGAGCGCGATCCGCTGGAGCTCCCAGATCGCGAGGAACGAGAGCGCCTCGACGCCGAGCGCGACCGCCACCCAGCCGGGCGACAGCTCGAAGAGCTCGCGCCAGGAGGTGAAGACCTCGAGCAGGCTCGGCAGGAGCACGTAGAGCGAGATCAGGGAGACGAGCAGGAAGAGGGTCCGGCCGGCGAGTCGTCGCTTGCGATGGCGCTTCGGCCCCAGCACGCGCGCCGTGCTCAAGCGGATCGGCCCCGGCGCGTGGATCGACCGTGCCTCGAGCGTGCCCGTCGTTCGTCCATGGTCGCATTCAGGACGGCCGAGCCGACGATCACGCGGCCGACGAGATAGAGCGAGAAGAGCAGCGCCGCCGCGACCCCGAGTGCCCCGTAGGTGTCGATGCGCTCCGCGACCATCCGAGTCGTGACGTAGACGTTGAAGGCGTTGATCAGGAGCATCCCGACCCCGACGAGAGCGGCTCCCGGAACGAGGGCCGTCCAGTGGACGTCGCGGCGAGGAAGGCGCTGGGAGAGGAAGAGCCAGGCGCCGGCGAGCAGCAGTCCGTAGAGGAGGAGCGCGGCGATCCCGCCGCCCTGGTCCGCCTCGCGGATTCGGCCGAGGACGAGCGCACCGGCGAGCTGCACGAAGACCAGTCCGCAGAAGATGCCGAACGTCTGCGGCGAGACGTGAACCGCGCGGCCGGAGCCGTGCCAGGCGATCGCGTGGACGATCGCCACTGCCCGGTAGAGCATCCCGGTCGCGTAGACGAGGACGGGAAAGGTGACGACGAAGATCGTCCAGCGGGCGGAGTTGGACGAGGCCGCGGCGATCTCGCCGGCGATCAGCCCCGGCAGGCCCGCGCGCGAGACGACCTCGGATGTGCTCTGGTTCGCGACGTCCGCGTAGATCCCGATCCCCGCGACGAGGAAGAGCGAGAGCGGCAGGAGGACGACGAACAGCCGGTAGGCGAGCGCGCCGCCGAGCATGCCGCCGCCGATCGTCGAGTCGCGCTCGATGACGTCGAAGCCGAGATCGACGGACCTGTGGCTGCTCCGTGCGTCCTCGACCCTGGAGCGGAGGATGCGGGCGCGCAGCGTCCAGCGCGCGATCCGGCCGAGGAGCGTCGGCGGCGGGCCGACCCCGGGCTCCGGCGACCGGGGCTCCGGCGGCTGGGGCTCCGGCAGCTGGGGCGCCGGCGGCTCCTGCTCTCCCGAGTTGAAACCCCAAGTGTCGGGATCCGGAGCGCCGGGCGGCGACGCGCTCACACGGCGGCGCGCGCGGGGCCGTCAGTGGATCGCGTCACTCCTGGAGGGCGGTGCACGAGTCCTCTTCGCGAAATGCCTGCTCGAGCTCCCCGCCGGGGTCGAGCGCCAGCAGGCTCTCGAACGTCGCGGATGCCGCGGAGGCGGCCGCCTGGAGCTCGGCCGTGATCGCGGAGAGGTTCGCGAGCACCCCCGAAACGGACTCGCTGGATCCTTCGAGGGTCTCGTTGACGCTGTCCCGACTGCTCTCGAGCGTCTCGGCCAGCCCCTCGATCTCCGCACGGGCCTCCTCGCTCGACTCCGTCTCGGGCGGCCCCAGGTCGCGAAGCTCGTCGACCAGCGCCTCCGTCGACTCGAGCGTGTCGTCGGTCGCTTCGCGCAGTGAGTCGGCCGAGATCGAGGCCGGATCGGCGCGGAACTCCTCCACGGTCGCCTCCACGCCGGCGCGCCAGTCGCCGATGCTCGAGCAGACGCTGTCGGCCCATTCACCGGCAGAATCGGTCTCGTCGCTCCCGCAGGCGCCTAGCCCCAGCGTGAGCGCTGCGAGACCGGCTGCGAGGACGGTACGGCCCATACGTCGAGCCTACCACCCTCAGCGCGTGAGCTGGATCTCCGCGGGCAGCGCGGCGCGGCGCTCGACCGGATCCACCTCGAGCCGCGTGCGGGCGTCGAAGTAGACGTACGACGTGACCAGCGCGACGAACGGCATCGCCAGCGCGTAGATGACGGCTGCGACGATGTTCAGCACGGCGAGAGGGGCGTTCGTGAATACGATCAGGAGGGCGCCGAGGAAGGGGCCGGCCGCCAGCACGAGCGCCGCGCCGACGCCGACGAGCGAGGCGACGCGGAGCCACCGCCCCCGAACCAGCTCTCCGCTGCGTCGAAGCGCACCGATCGCGGACCGCTCCTCGAGCTCGACGACTTGCGCCAAGAGCGACCAGCGGACCGCCAGCCAGAGAGCCACCGGAGCGAGCACGAACGTGGCGTTGAGCGCGACGCAGACGACGACGGCGAGTCCGATGCTCCCGAGGAGGGGGCGGCCCTTCCCGAGCGCGAGCCGGTAGGCGCCGAGCGGGCTCACCGTCCGGCCCAGGTCGAGCTGGACCAGGGCGCAGGCGGTCGCCGCCTGGACGAGCGCCAGCCCGAACAGCATGATCGTCGTTCCGATCGTCACCACTGCGAGCACGACCGCGCCGGCGCTCTCGCCGGACGCATCCACGCCGGACCCATCGACACCGAGCAGGCCGAAGCCGCCCAGAACGAGCGCTTGGAGGAACGCGATCGCAAGGCCGAGGGGCAGGAAGACGAGCCCGATCCCGAGGAAGAGCGGCGCGCGGCCCACGTACATCCGGCCGGCGGCCGCGAGGATCTGTCCCCAGGCGCGACGTCGGGCCAGGCGGAGCGGGGCGTTCGGCCGCCACGTCGCGCGCGAGACTGCGAGAGCCACGAGCGCGAGGAGCACAGCGAGCGCGAGCAGCCAGGGGCCGGGATCGTCGACGAGGCGTCGCAGTGCGTTCGAGCCTGCCGCGATCGCACCGCAGAAGAAGTCGGTCGTCCCCGTCCCGAGCGCGCCGCCGACCGGCACCGCATAGGCCCGCTCGCGCCAGTTCTGCGAGATCCGGATCGGCTCGGTCCACGACTCCTTCAGGTTCGGCCCGGTGGGGCCGTTGAAAAACGCGGGCTGGAACTCTCCCCAGCGCCCCTCGAACGCGATCCACGGAAAGCGCCCGCGCGCGTCGGCCGGATCGCTCGGGATCGTGCGCACGACGGGCCGGAGCTCGAGGCTCGGGCCGGACGTGTCGTCGCAGCCGACGCCCTGCTCCGCCGAGCTCCCGAGGTAGAGCTCCGAGCCGAAGAAGTTCGCGTGCGATCCGGCGGCCGGGTAGACGACCGGATGCGTGCCGTCGACGAGCTCGAGCTTGTCCTCGCCCCAGGTCGCGCCCTCCGAGCCCTCGTGCTGGCTGTAGCCGACGGACTCGGGCTCGCCTTGCAGCGCCTCCCGGGCGTCGGCGGCGTCGAACAGGAGCTGGACGTTCTCCCAGTCGCCCTCGTGCGTGTTGTTCCAGTCGTTGAAGACGTAGTAGAACCAGTACTGGAGCGCGAGCTGCCCGGGATGACCGGCGTCGGTCGCGACGTGCGCGTAGACGGTCGGCGCCGTCCCCTCGGTGACGCGATCCGCCCAGCGCTCGTAAGTGCAGCCCGGGTCGAGCGCGTTGCCGGGGAAGTCGAGGTGGTATTCGTAGAGGCTGCTCGAGAGATCCTCCGCCTCCGGGCCGACCTCGATCAGGTCGCCGAGGCCCCACGGCCCGCGAAGGGCGACGGTCGGCTCGTCGAAGAGCGCGTCGACGTCGATCGGGAAGTACGACTCGCCGTAGCCGCAGCTCTGCGCCTGCGCGACGAGCCGCACGACGGGTGCGTACCGCTCGGCGAGCGCCGTCTCGTCGGCGAGGTCGGCCGCCGCCGACGGAACCGCGACGAGCCCGAGCACGGCGACGAGAAGACGGAGAAGCGGGCGCCGCCGCGGAATCACTCCTCTGCCGCCGTGGACGAGAACAGGTCCAGCCCCAGCCGCCGCGAGAGGAACGCGGCCACGAGCTGGCCCTTGACGCTGTTGCCCGCCGCGTCGAGCCGTGGCGCGAATGTCCCCAGGCCTCCCTTGCCGGGGGAGACGGTCATGATCCCGCCGCCGATCCCGCTCTTGCCCGGCAACCCGACGTCGTAGAGCCAGTCGCCGGAGGTCTCGTAGAGACCGGCGGTCGTCATCACCGCAAGCGTGTGCCGGCAGACCGGCTCGTCGACGACGCGCACGCCCGTCAGGGGGTTGACCCCGCCGTGAGCGAGGGTCGCCCCCATGGCGGCGAGGTCCAGGGCCGTCACCTCGAGGCAGCTCTGCCTCGTGTAGAGATCCGTCGCCTGGACGCGGTCGAAGTAGATCCGGTCGCGGCTCTGGAGCAGGCGGGCGAGCTCCCGGTTCGTGTGATTCGTCTTCGAGGCCGACTCGTACACATCGTCGTTGACGACGAGCGTCCGGCCCGCGAAGCGCGAGAGCCCGTCGCTGATCAGCTCCCACTTCGCATCGGCGGTGGCGCCCGGGACGAGACTCGTCGTCGCGATCGCACCGGCGTTCACCATCGGGTTCGTCCGTCCGTCGGCGGTCCGCTCGAGCGAGTCCAGATCGTTGAACGGGAGCCCCGTCGCGTTCACGCCGAGCTTCGCGCGCGCTTCCTCGGGACCGATCAGCTGGCACACGAGAGCGAAGACGAACGGCTTGGCGACGCTCATGATCGTGAACGGGGCCTCCGCGTCGCCCGCCATGTGGCTGCCGCCGCGGTTGCCGACGACGCAGATGCCGAACAGCTCGGACGGTGCGCGCGCGAGCGCCGGATAGACCTGCGAGTTCTCGCCGTCCTGCACGTCGCGGAAGCGCAGGTGGGCCTCGTCCACCAGCGCGCGGACCTCGTCGGGCGACGGAAGCTGCCCAGTCGAGACATAGCGCGGGTCGGCCTGCTCGTGCACGTCGGAGGAAGCCATTCAGGGGACATACTGCGTGAGCAGGACGAGGCCTCGCTACAGCTGATCGTGGAAAGCCAAACGCGAGGAGGCCGGAACCGAACCCGTTCCGGCCTCCTCGAAGGTCATGCTCGGGCGTGGCTCAGCTTGCGAGCGCCTTCGTCTTGATCGACTCGAACTCCGCCTGCGTGATCGCTCCGCTGTCGAGGAGGCCCTTCGCCTTCTCGATCTCCCCGGCGGCCCCGCCGCTCGAGGCGGTGGTCCGGACGTAGTCGTCGAAGGCTTCCTGGGACTTCTGCATCTGCCGCACGTTCCGCCGGCCCATGTCGTCACCGTTCGTGATCATGTAGATGAGCAGGCCGAGCAGCGGCGCCACCAGGAGGAAGATCAGCCAGAGCGCCTTCTTGCCGCCTGACGCGTCGTCGCGGCGGAAGACGTCCGCGATCACCTGGAAGAGCATCATGAAGTAGATGAACATGAAGAAGATGATCAGGATCGACCAGAAGAAATCGATGAAGCTGGCTGCAACCATGGGGTTCACTCCTGTTGGCGAGTCGGTGGGGGTTGCGACGAGCCTATCGGTCGCGGCGGACTGACGCGGACGGCTTCGATCCCGGTCCCGGCTACCATCGCGGCTGTGGGAACGGACGTTGCGATCGTCGTGCCCGGCAACGGCGCCGCCGGCCTGACCGGCCGCTATCGGATCAGTGCCCGTTGCCTGCGCCTCGTCCGGGAGGCCGAGCTCCTCGCCGATTCTCTTCCGGCCGCGACGGTCGTCTTCAGCGGCTGGTCGCCGGTTCGAGGCCCGTCCGAGGCCGAGCAGATGCGAGCCGCCTGGCGCGGCCCCGACGTCGAGCTCGTCGTCGAGCCCACCGCGACGGTGACGGCTCAGAACGCCGCCCGGACGCTGCCCCTGCTCGTCGAGCGCGGGATTCGGAAAGCGGTCGTCGTCTGCGCGCCGCTCCACCTCTTCCGCACGCGCTACTTCTTCTCGCGGCTCTTCGAGCCCTACGGGATCGAGACCGAGTTCCGCGTCGTCCGCGTGATGAGGACTCCCTCTGCGCTCGCCTGGGAGCTCGCCGCGCTGCCCGTCTGCCGGGCGCAGCTGCGCGCCGCCCGGAACGAGCTCGCGCGCACGGCGCGGTGAGCCGAACCCCGTGAGCGACACCGTCGTCTTCATCCCGGCCTGGAACGAGGAGCAGAACCTCGCGGCCGTCCTGGACGGCCTGCGGCTCGAGCTGCCCGACGCAGACGTGCTCGTCGTCGACGACGGCTCGACCGACGGGACGGCCGAGCTCGCGCGCGAGCACGGGGCGGAGGTCCTCTCCTTCGGGGAGAACCGCGGGCTGCCGATCGGGATCGCCGCCGGCTACGGCTGGGCGCTCGAGCACGGCTACGCATTCTGCGGCCGGGTCGACGCCGACGGTCAGCATCCGCCCGTGGAGCTCTCCCGTCTGCTCGCGCTCGTCAAGGCCGACCGCTGTGACGTCGCCGTCGGCTCGCGGTTCGTCTCCGGCGACGGCTACGAGGCCTACCGGTACCGGCCGAGTGGAGCCCGTCGCTTCGGCACGGCCGTCCTGCGGCGGGCGATGGGGCTCGTCCTGCGGCGCCCGTTCGCCGACGCGACGAGCGGTCTCTACGCCGTCAACGCGAAGGCGCTCCCGTTGCTCGCGGTCCCGTTCACGACGGAGGCTCCCGAGGTCGAGGCGCTGATCCGGATCGTCGACGCGGGCCTGCGGCTGCAGGAGGTGCCCGTGAACATGTCCCAGCGCGCGAGCGGCGAGTCGAAGCTCCAGGGCGGCAAGGCCGTCAAGGTCGTCCTCACGGTGGTCGGCACCCTGGTCGCCGCGCAGGTGCTGCGCTCGCGCCGCTCGAGGTGAGCTCGGACGAGCCGTGAGGATGGCGCCCGGCACGATTCGAACGTGCGACCTCTGCCTCCGCAGCGCAGCGCTCGTATCCCCTGAGCAACAGGCGCTCGGGTCGGGTCAGTGGTAGCTCGGGCCGTTTGCGACCGGCCGCTCGTCTTGACGTACGACTCGATGCCGCTCGAAGATCCCCTCCTCGACGAGCCGAGCCAGACGATCGTGAAGGACGTTCGGGGCAACGCCGAGGCTCTGTCGAAACGCCCCGAACCTCGACAGCCCAAGAAAGACGTCACGGATCAAGAGCCAGGTCCAGCGATCACCGACGATCTCGAGCGTCCGCGCACCGAGCACGACTCCTGTCCGACGTAATCGCGCTTGAGCACGGACGAAGGATACGCGTTCAGTTGCATGACGCTAGTGACTCTTGTAGGGTCGCTTGCGTCACGCAACCAACTAGCCGAGGAGCGATATGGCGAACGAAATCCGCGCCTGACACGATCGTCCTGATCCACGGGCTCTGGATGACACCGAGGAGCTGGGAGGAGTGGGTTCCCTACTACGAGGGCAAGGGATACAAGGTCGTCACCCCGACGTACCCGGGCTTCGAGCTGGAGGTCGAGGCGCTCCGTGAGGACCCGACGCCGATCGCCACAGCGACCGTGCCGGCGACGGTCGCACACATCGCAGAATCGATCACGGAGCTCGATACGCCTCCGATCATCATGGGCCACTCGTTCGGCGGAACGCTGACGCAGCTCTTGCTAGACCGCGGCTGCAGCGCGGCCGGGGTGGCAATCAACTCTGCACCAACGGAGGGCGTGCGCGTCTCTCCCCTGTCGCAGATCAAGTCGCTGTTCCCGGCCCTCAAGGATCCGCGGAACCGGCACAAGGCGTTCGGCTTCACGCACGACGAGTTCCACTACGCGTTCACGAACACGCTCAACGAAGAGGACTCGCGCAGGGTCTATGACCGATACCACATCCCTGCACCCGGCAACTGGATCTGGGCCTACGGGCTGATCGCGAACTTCAAGCCGGGCCACCAAGAAACGTGGGTGAACTACAAGAACCCGAACCGCGCGCCACTCCTGTTCATCGGCGGCAGCGAGGATCACATCATGCCGCCGTCAGTGAACAAATCGAACGCGAAGCACTACAAGGGCGACTGACACGATCACCGAGTATTTCGAGTTCGAAGGCCGCGACCACTGGACGTGTGGCGCAGACGGGTGGGAGGCGGTCGCGGACCACGCACTTGAGTGGGCGGTGGCCCGGGCCACCGGGGCCGAAGTATCCGGCGCCGCAGTCCCGGCCTAGTCAGTACCGAAGCCCGCTGTGTTCAGGTCAGCCGGGCCACGGTCCTGCCGACGGTCGTGCCCGCGTCGCCCCGCGAAAACAGCTCGATCGCAGGAGCGAAGCGGCGATGCGCCCGGCACGATTCGAACGTGCGACCTCTGCCTCCGCAGGGCAGCGCTCTATCCCCTGAGCTACGGGCGCTCGGGGCGGGGCCAGTCTAGCTGCGGCGTAGCTGGGTCGCGGAGGCCTGGCCCACCGCGAGCTCGACGTCTGCGGGCACCTCGCGCCGCACGTACGCGAGCGCGAGGGCGCCGCCGTCCGTCGCGGCCGCGCTCGTGATCCGGCCGATCGCCTTGCCCTCGTAGCTGACCTCGGCCTCGGGCTCCGCGAGCGTCGTCAGCTCGAGGATCCGCAGGCCGCGGTTCGCGTGACCCCGGTAGTGCAGGCGCGCGACGGGCTCCTGCCCGGGGTAGCAGCCCTTGGTGAAGCTGATCGCGCGCTCGTCGAGTCCCGCCTCCGCCGGCAGCACGCGGTCGTCGAGCTCGCGCCCCCAGGCGGGGGTCCCGGCCCGGATCCGCAGCAGCTCGAGCTCCTCGGCGGAGACGGTCGGCTCGAGCTCGGCGTCGAGGACCTCCACGGCCGGCTCGCCGTACGCCGCGGTTTCGATTCCGTCGGTCTCTTCGCCGAAGACGACATGTGTCGTGTGCGTCTCGAGCTCGAGCTCGGCCTTGGCCGCGAAGCGCGAGCGGGTGAGCTCCGCGCGCACGCGCTCGCCGAGCTCGGGCTCGGTGAGGAGCAGGAAATCGTCGTGGGCGCGGCGGAGGACGACGAGCGGCGCGACGATCCGCGCCTTGGGTGTCAGGAGCAGCGCCTCGCACGCCTCGCCGGGACCGAGCACGGCGACGTCGTTCGAGATCATCCGGTTCAGGTACTCCTCCGCGTCGGGCCCGGCGACCCGGACGTAGGAGCGGGGGCGTGACGCGACGCGCATGCCGGTAACTGTAGAGCCCCGTTACTGTGGAGCCGTGTTCCGGTCGAAGGCGGAGAAGAAGGTGATCGACGCCGGCTTCGATCCGGCGCGCCTCCCGCCGGGCCAGTACCTGACCGAGAAGTGGCCCGTCCTCCACGCGGGCTCGGTGCCACACGTCGAGCTCGAGACCTGGGATCTGCGGATCTGGGGCGAGGTCGATCACGAGCTCAGGCTCGGCTGGGAGGAGCTCCTCGCCCTGCCCTCCGTCGAGGTGACGCAGGACATCCACTGCGTCACGCGCTGGAGCAAGTTCGACCTGACGTTCAAGGGCGTCCCGTGGCGCGAGCTCGCCCCTCTCGTCGCGCCGAGACCGGGTGCCCGCTACGCGATCGCGCACGCCGAGCAGGGCTTCACGGCGAACGTGCCGGTCTCGTTCCTCGAGCGCGAGGGCGCCCTGCTCGCCTACGAGGCCGACGGCGAGCCGCTTTCGCCCGAGCACGGCTGGCCGCTCCGACTCGTCGATCCCGGGCAAGTACTTCTGGAAGAGCGCCAAGTGGCTGCGCGGGATCGAGCTCTCGGCCTCGGACAAGCCCGGCTTCTGGGAGCGCTACGGCTACCACAACGACGCCGACCCCTTCGAGGAGCAGCGCTACTCCTTCTAAGCGCGAATCCCTCGAACGAGGGCACAAGCGAGGGCGGGAGGCGTCGATACCTGGGCTACCCCTCCCTGCACGACCCCTCGAAGACCGCGGCCCCCTCCGCGGTCTTCTCTTTTGCGGCGAGAGAAGGGGCTTGGTTGGAGTCGCGTGAGCGTGTCTAGGCGTCGTGCTCGCGGAGGAACTCCGCCGACTTGGGCGGACCTTGCGTAAACCCGGCTTCCTGAAAGATCGCCGGGACCTCAGGGATCCGAGGTGAAGCTCTGCCAGCCCGCCTGGTCCCAGTCGAAGATCGCCCAAACCCGGTCGCTGTCGTTCGGATCCCGAAAGACGTGCGACCCCTTGCAACCGTGCTCCTTTCGCTTCTCAGCGCCCTTGGTGGAGAACGTCTTCCAGAAGCGGTCGAAATCCTCGATCTTCGCTGTCGCCAGGACCATCTGTCTCCTCCTCTGTCGGAGCTGTTGTGTGCGCCGTCCCACCCTACGCCTCTTCGTGCACACGGCAGAATCGTGGACATCGCGGCTTTCGGCGTAGGAGTGTGGCCGGCCCGGGCGAAACCGACCTCGTGCCCGCCACGCCCGACCAGCTGACGCTCGAGCGGCATCGCGACCTCGAGGGCCGCGAGCGTCGGCCCTACATCCGCTGGGCGATCCTGGGGCTGATCGGGCTCCTGCTCGTCCTCGGGCTCGCGAACGTCTTCGGCCAGCGTCCCCACACCGATACCGCCTCGGCGAACGGCGTCGAGCTCGAGGTCTATTCGCCGCACAACCTGCGCAGCGGGCTCTTCTTCATGTCCCGGTTCACGATCCGCGCCGAGGAGGAGGTGGAGGCAGCGACGCTCGTGCTCGACCCCGGGTGGCTCGAGGGGATCACCCTGAATACGCTCGTGCCCTCGCCGGTGGGCGAGGCCAACCGCGACGGGCGGATCGCGTTCGACCTCGGCCGCGTTCCCGCCGGGACGAAGCACGTCTTCTTCCTCCACTTCCAGGTCAACCCGACCGAGATCGGCCGGCGCTCCCAGGACATCGAGCTCGACGACGGCGAGACGCGGCTCCTCCACATCGACCGCACGGTGACCATCTTCCCCTGATGGATCTCGTGATTCGGGCAGCGGTCGCGTTCTTCTTCGTCTTCCTGCTGACGCGGGTGATCGGCCGCCGCGAGCTGTCGTCGCTGCAGCCCTTCGACCTGATCATGCTCGTGATGATCGGCGACCTCGTCCAGCAGGGGGTGACGCAGAACGACTTCTCGGTGACCGGCGCCCTGCTCGTGGGCGGGACGATCGGGCTCCTCACCGTGGCGGTCTCGTACACGAGCTATCGCTTCCCCCGGCTCCGGCCCGCCCTCGACGGCGAGCCCGTGATCGTGCTCGAGGACGGCAAGCCGATCGACCGGAACCTGCGGCGCAACCGGATCACGATCGAGGAGCTGGCCGCCGAGGCGCGGCTGCAGCAGTTCGACTCGCTCGCCGACCTGCGCTGGGCCGTGCTCGAGACGAACGGCCGGATCAGCTTCATCCCCAAGCAGGCCGCGTAGGGCGCGGTGCCGCTCTATCTCTCGGAGCAGGACGTCGCGGCGCTGCTCTCGCCGGCAGACGCCGTTCCCGTGCTCGAGGAGTCGTTCCGCAGACTGGCGGGCGGCGGTGTCGAGAACGTCCCGCGCCGGCGGCTCGCGATCCCCGACGGCTACTTCGCGGTGATGGCCGCCGCCGACTCCGAGCTCGGCTACGCGGGACTGAAGTCGTACACCGTCGTCGGCGGCAGGCTCGCGTTCGTCGTCTGCCTCTTCTCCCTTGCGAGCGGCGAGCTTGCGGCCGTGCTCGAGGCGGACACGCTCGGCCAGCGGCGGACCGGCGCCGCAAGCGGCGTGGCCGCGAAGTACCTCGCTCGGCCGGGAGCGACGAGTCTCGGGGTGATCGGGTGCGGCTGGCAGGCGGAGTCCCAGCTCGAGGCGATCCGTGCGGCGGTGCCGTCGATCGAGCACGTGGTCGCGTTCTGCCGGACGCCCGAGCGGCTCTCCGAGTTCTGCGCCAAGAGGGGGGCGGCGCCCGCCGCGGGGGCGCAGGAGGCTGCGGCGCAGGACGTCGTCGTCACGGCGACGACCTCACGCGACCCCGTCCTGCGCGGCGACTGGCTGCGCGCGGGAGCGCTCGTCTGCGCGATCGGCGCCAACGATCCGCAGGCCCGCGAGCTCGACGACGTCGTCCTCGAGCGCGCGACCTTCGTCTGCTGCGACTCCCGCGAGCAGGCGAGGCTCGAGTCGGGTGACCTGATCGAGCCGGTCGCGCACGGCGTGATCGACTGGCTCGAGGTGCACGAGCTCCAGGACGTCGTCGCCGGCACCGTGGCCGGCCGCGGCGCGGAGACCGACGTCGCCGTCTTCAAGTCGAACGGGCTCGCCGCGTGGGACGTGGCGGCCGGCGTCGCCGTGCTCGAGCGGGCGCGGGCCCGTGGGATCGGCCGGGAGCTCTAGGAGGCCGTGGTCTCGCGGGCGGCCGTGACCGTGTCGTCGCCGAGCGCGCGGATCACTTCGGGGCGATCGAGCAGGCGGGAGCGCTGGTCGGGCGTGAGCCGGTTCTGGACGTAGCGGTCCTCGAGGATCTGGGCGAGGTCGCGGCCACGGTCGTGCTCCCGGATCACGTACGCGGCCACGCGCTCCTCGGCCGACGAGCGCTGGAAGAGGAACGAGAAGAGGTCGCGGACCGCCATCGCCGCGATTGTATCCTCCTGCCATGCGTCGCAGCTCGATCTCCGGGCGCTGCGCGGAGCGCACGCTTCGCGGCTTCGACGACACCGGCCGCGAGGAGCGGATCGTGCTCTGGATCGAGCGCAAGCCCGGCGCTCTCTGGGCGGTCGGCCGCGCGGTGAACCAGCACGAGCGCCCGACCGACGAGTCGCGGCAGGACGACTGGCTCTTCGAGGGCTACGAGCTCGGCGACGCGCTCTCCGCCGCGAACGACGCGCTCGAGGACGACGTCCGCGTGCTCGAGCAGGACGGCTCGGCCGAGCACGTGAAGCCGTTCACGCGCAAGGAAGTGCTACCGGTTCTCGAGCGCTTCTTCTTCGGTCCCCGCTGACCCGTCCTTTCCCTCGGCGGGCCACTCGAGCTGCGCGTTCGGGATCGGGTCGCCGTGAGGGTCGTGGGTTGGGAAGCCGAGAGCCCTGTCGATCCGTGCCTCGAGCTCCTCGGAGAGAACGTGCTCGAGCCGGTCGGCCTCGTCGTGCACGTCCTCGACCCCGATCCCGAGCGTCTCGGCGAGATAGAGCTCGAGCAGCCGGTGGTGGCGGATCACCTCGAGCGCGACCTGCTCCCCCGCGTGGGTGAGCAGCACCCCGTGATAGGGCGCGTGCTCGGCGAGCCCGAGCGCGGCCAGCTTCTTCACCATCGCGCTCGCCGACGCGGCCGAGACCTGCTGCCTGCCGGCCAGGGCGGTCGTCGAGACCCGCTCCCCGGCCGCGCCGAGCTTGTAGATCTCCCGCAGGTAGTCCTGGATCGACGCGCTCAGATCGGCCCGGCTCATGCGCCCAGTCTAGGCCGCGACCGGTCAAGGGGCCGGGCGCGAGCACCCCGGTGCTAGCCTCGCCCGGGTGCAGATCAGGCTCGGACACAGCCCCGATCCGGACGACGCGTTCATGTTCTGGGCGCTCGCGGCGGGCGCGGTCGACCTCCGTGGCTTCACCTTCGAGCAGGTGCTCCAGGACATCCAGACGCTGAACGAGTGGGCGCTCGACGGGCGGCTCGAGGTGACCGCGATCTCGCTCCACGCGTATCCGTTCGTCCAGGATCGCTACGCGCTCCTGCCCCACGGCGCGAGCATCGGCTCGGGCTACGGGCCGGTCGTCGTCGCGCGCGAGGAGCTCTCGCTCGAGCAGCTGCGCGACCTGGAGATCGTGACCCCGGGGACGAGGACGACCGCGTTCCTGGCGCTGCGCCTGGCGCTCGGCGAGGTCGCCCATCGCGAGCTCCCCTTCGACCGGATCAGCGAGGAGGTCGCCTCCGGCCGCGCCGAGGCGGGGCTCCTCATCCACGAGGGCCAGCTGACCTACGGCGCGGAGGGGCTGAAGAAGGTGCTCGACCTCGGCGAGTGGTGGCTGCTCGAGACCGGGCTGCCCCTGCCCCTCGGGGTCAACGTGGCGCGGCGCGACCTCGGCGAGCGGCTTCCCGACCTCTCGGCCGTGCTCCTCGACGCGATTCGCGCGGGGCTCGAGAACCGCTCGGAGGCGATGAGCTACGCCATGCGCTTCGGGCGCGGGATCGACCGCGAGCTCGCCGACCGCTTCGTCGGGATGTACGTGAACGAGCTCACGTGCGACTACGGCGACGAGGGGCGCGAGGCCGTCGAGGAGCTGCTCCGGCGGGGCGAGGCGATCGGCGCCTTCCCCGAGCCGGTGCGGGTCGACTTCGTCGGCTGACGGTGGCGCTCGAGCTGCGAACGACGTGCGAGCGCTGCGCGGCAGCGTTGACCGCGGACGGCGCCGCCTTCATCTGCTCCTACGAGTGCACGTTCTGCGCAGGATGCTCCGCCGAGCTCGGGCATGTCTGCCCGAACTGCGGCGGCGAGCTGGTTCGGCGTCCGCGGCGGACGACGTAGGGCTCGCCTCGAGAGGCGACTCGGCGGCGGCCGCCGAGGTAGCGTTGGCGCATGCGTCGCGCCGTGGTTCTCAGCGCCGTCCGCACCCCGGTCGGACGCTACGGCGGCGGGCTCGCGGGGATCCGCCCGGACGACCTGGCCGCGGTCGCGATCGGCGCGGCGGTCGAGCGCGCCGGGGTCGATCCGGCCGGGATCGAGGACGTCTACCTCGGCTGCGCGAACCAGGCGGGCGAGGACAACCGGAACGTGGCTCGGATGGCCGCGCTGCTCGCCGGGCTGCCGGAGTCCGTCGCGGGAGTCACCGTCAACCGCCTCTGCGCCTCGGGCCTGTCGGCGGTCGTCGGCGCCTGCCACGCGATCGTCGCCGGCGACGGCGACCTCTTTGTCGCGGGCGGGGTCGAGTCGATGAGCCGCGCCCCGCTCGTCACGGCGAAGCCCGACGCGGCGTTCCCGCGCGGCGACCGGACGCTCTACGACTCGACGCTCGGCTGGCGCTTCCCGAATCCCGCGCTCGCGGAGCGCTTCCCGCTCGAGTCGATGGGCGAGACCGGCGAGAACGTCGCCGAGCGCTGGGGGATCTCGCGCGAGGATCAGGACGCGTTCGCGCTCCGCTCGCAGCAGCGCTGGGCCGCCGCGGACCTCGCCGACGAGCTCGTGCCGGCGGGCGGCCTCGAGCGCGACGAGCACCCGCGGCCGGACACCTCCGCCGAGAAGCTCGCCTCGCTGCAGCCCGCGTTTCGCGCCGGGGGAAGCGTGACGGCCGGCAACTCGAGCGGGCTGAACGACGGCGCCGCGGCGCTCGTGCTCGCCTCCGAGACGAAGGCAGAGGAGCTCGGGATCGAGCCGCTCGGCGCTTTCGTCGCGAGCGCGGTCGCGGGCGTCGATCCGCGCGTGATGGGGATCGGCCCCGTTACCGGCCGTGCGCAGGCTGCTCGAGCGCGCAGGCGTCGGCGTCGACGAGCTCGACCTCGTCGAGCTGAACGAGGCGTTCGCCTCGCAGAGCCTCGCCGTCGTCCGCGAGCTCGGCCTGGACGAGGAGAAGGTGAACGTGAACGGCGGCGCGATCGCGATCGGCCACCCGCTCGGGATGAGCGGCGCCCGGCTCGTGGTCACGCTCCTCCACGAGCTCCGGCGCCGCGACGGCCGCTACGGGGTCGCGACGATGTGCGTCGGCGTCGGCCAGGGCCAGGCCGCCCTCTTCGAGCGCCGATGAGCCTCGTCGAGCGCTATCTCACGCTCGGGCTCCGGCTCGGCCGGCACGTGGACGGGCTCGTCGACGCCTACTACGGGCCGCCGGCGCTCGCCGAGGCGGTCGAGCAGGAGGAGCTGCGCGAGGCCGCTGCGCTCGCCCTCGACGCGGACGAGCTCCTCGCCGAGCTCCCCGCGGCCGGCCTCGGGGACGCGCGCGCCGGCTGGCTCGGCGACCAGCTCCGCGGCCTTCGGACGTACGCGGGTGTCCTCGCCGGCGAGTCGATCTCCTACCTCGACGAGATCGAGGGCTGCTACGGCGTCCGGCCAGAGCGCGTCTCTGAGGAGTCGTTCGCGGCGGCGCACCGGCGGCTGGACGAGCTCCTCCCGGCGGGTGGCTCGCTGCACGAGCGCTACGAGGCCTGGCGGGCGGCGAACACGGTTCCCGCAGAGCGGATCCTCGAGACGATGACCGCGATCCTGGCGCTTCTCTGCGAGCGCACGCGGGAGCTCGTGTCGCTGCCCGCCGACGAGGAGCTCGCGCTCGAGCTCGTCGCGGGCGAGCCCTGGGCGGCTTTCAACTACTACCTCGGCGGCCGTCGCAGCCGGATCGTCGTCAACACCGATCTTCCGTTCTCGGCGGCCGAGCTCGTCCACCTCGCCGCGCACGAGGGCTACCCCGGTCACCACACCGAGCACGCGGTCAAGGAGGAGCTCCTGCTCGACGGGCGGGGGCATCTCGAGGAGTCGCTGCAGCTCGTGCCGACGCCTCAGGCGCTGCTCAGCGAGGGAATCGCCGAGCTCGGAGGCGAGCTCCTGGTCGACGACGCGGTCGAGGCGGAGCTCGCGCGGATCCTCGGCGAGGCGGGGGTTCCCTACGACCCGGCCGAGGCCGCGGCGATCCGGGCGGCGCGGGAGCCTCTCGGCTACGTCAGCCGGAACGCGGCGCTCGCGCTCCACGAGGACGGCGGCACCGTCGAGGACGCCCAGGCGTACGTCGAGCGCTGGGCGCTCGCGCCGCCGAAGCGGGCCGCGCACACGATCTCCTTCGTCACCGACCCGACCTGGCGCGCCTACGTCGTCACCTACACCGAAGGGCTGAGGCTCGCACGCGCCTACGCCGGCGGCGACCTCGCCCGCTTCCGGCGGCTGCTCACGGAGCCGGTGCGGGTCGGCGAGCTTCGCGCGGCGGCCGAGGCGGAAGCCGCGGTATCGTCCGGCCCGTGAGCGTCGCTACAGCCCGCGAGTTCGGCCTCTTCATCGGCGGCGAGACCGTCGAGGGCTCCGAGTCGCGGGAGCTCGTCGAGCCGGCGACCGACGAGAGCTTCGGGACGGCGCAGCTCGCAGGCGAGCCGGAGATCGACCGCGCCGTCGCCGCCGCGCGGGCCGCTCTCGACGGCGACTGGGGCAAGACCCCCGCCAACGAGCGCTCGCGCCTCCTGCATGCGCTCGCGGACGCGATCAAGGCGAACCGCAACGAGCTCGCCGAGCTCGAGGCGCGCAACGTCGGCAAGGCGATCTCCTCCGTCAAGGCCGAGCTCGCCGGCGCCGTCGAGAACTTCCGCTTCTTCGCCTCCGCGACCGGCACGATCGGCGGCCGCTCGAACCCGATCGGCGGCTCGCTCCTCTTCTACTCGCAAAAGGAGCCGGTCGGCGTCGCCGCGCAGATCGTCCCCTGGAACTACCCGCTCCTGATGGCGACGTGGAAGCTCTCGCCGGCCCTCGCGGCCGGGTGCGCCGTCGTGCTGAAGCCGGATCCGCAGACGCCTGCGACCGCGCTCCGGCTCGCCGAGCTCGCGGCCGAGGTCGGCTTTCCGGCCGGCGCGATCAACATCGTCCCGGCCGACGGGCCGACGACCGGCGCGTACCTGGTCCGCCATCCGGGCGTCGACAAGGTCGCCTTCACCGGCTCGACCAGGACCGGCGGCGAGATCATGCGGCTCTGCTCCGACCCGATCAAGCGCCTGACCCTCGAGCTCGGCGGCAAGAGCCCGAACCTGATCTTCGCCGATGCCGATCTCGGATCGGCCGTTCCGAGCGCGGTCTGGTCGATCTTCTACGCCGCCGGGCAGAGCTGCGAGGCGCGCTCGCGGGTGCTCGTCGAGCAGTCGATCTACGAGGACGTCGCCTCCGAGCTCGCCGCGAAGGCGCAGACGGTGAGGATGGGCGACCCGCTCGACGCCGAGACCCAGATGGGCTCGCTGATCTCGACCGGGCATCGCGAGAAGGTGCACGGGTTCGTCGAGGGTGCCCGCGGCGACGGCGCCGAGGTGCTCACTGGCGGGGAGCCCGGCGACACCGGCGCGTTCTATCCGCCGACCGTGATCGCCGGCGTCGAGAGCGGCATGGCGATCGCCCAGGAGGAGGTCTTCGGCCCAGTCGTGACCCTGATCCCGTTCGCCGACGAGAAGGACGCGATCCGGATCGCGAACGACGTCAAGTACGGCCTGATGGCGACGGTCTGGACGGGCGATCCCGCGCGCGGCCACCGGATCGCGAGCCGGATCAAGTCCGGGACGGTCGGGATCAACATGCCGTACACGGCCTTCCCGGGGATCCCGTTCGGCGGGTACAAGCAGTCCGGCTTCGGCCGCGAGCTCGGGATCGACGCGCTCGACCTCTACCTCGAGACGAAGAGCGTGATCGTCAACACCGGCGCGCGGCCGATCAACCCCTTCTCCCTGTAGCTCCGGCCCGCTACCGCTGGGCGGTTCTCGCGGCGGGCACCGCGGCCCAGGCGAGCTTCTCGACGATCTCGTTCGCCGTCGCGGTGCTCGCGCCGGCGCTGCGAGACCGCTACGAGCTGACGCTGACCGAGGTGGGCGTCGTGCTCGCGGCGGAGTGGATCGGGCTCACCTTCGCGCTCCTGCCGTGGGGATTCGCGGTCGACCGCTACGGCGAGCGCTGGACGCTCGCGGCCGGGCTGAGCGCCTGCGCCGGCTGCCTGGCCGCGGCCGCCTACGCGCCCAGCTTCGGCTGGCTCGTCGTCCTTCTCGGGCTCGCGGGAGTGGCGGGCGGGAGCGTCCAGTCGGGCAGCGGTCGCGCGGTGATGCGGTGGTTCGCCGCCGACGAGCGGGGCTTCGCGCTCGGCGTCCGCCAGACCGCCGTGCCCGTCGGCGGCGCGGTCGCCGCGCTCGTCCTGCCGCTCCTCGGCGGCACGAAGGCGGGTTTCCTCTTCCTCGGCGGCATTCGTCCTCGCCGGCGCGGCGGTGGGCGCGCTGGTGCTCCGGTCGGGGCTCGGCGAGCACGTGCACGTCGGCGACGTCGAGACGAGCCTGCGCGACCGGCGGCTCTGGCTCGTCTGCGGCGGCAGCGGTCTCTACCTGGTCGCGCAGATCGCGACGATGAGCTTCCTCGTCCTCTTCCTCGTCGACGAGCGCGGCTGGTCCGCCGGCTCGGCGGCGGCGGTGCTGGCGGCGGGCCAGGTGCTCGCCGCGGGGCTGCGGATCGGCGTCGGCCGCTGGTCGGACGCGATCCGCTCGCGCCTGCGGCCGCTCCTGCTCGTGGGCGTGGCGATGACCGTCTCGATGGCGGCGGTCGCGGCGGCGGCCGGCGCGTCGGCCTGGCTCCTCGTCCCCATCCTCGTCGTCGCGACCGGGCTCTCGATGGCCTGGAACGGCCTCTCCTTCACGATCGCCGCCGAGCTCGGCGGGCGCCGCAGCGGCGCGGCGATCGGCTTCCAGCAGACGGTGCTCTCTGCCGTGGGAGTCGTCGCGCCGATCGCGTTCGCCGCCACCGTCTCCTGGACGTCGTGGCGCGCGGCGTTCGGCTTCGCCGGCCTCTTCGCGCTCGCCGGCTGGTTCGTGCTGCGGCAGTTGCGCGGACGGTGAGCCTGGGTAGGGTCGAGGCGCATGCGTCTCTACCCCGACCTGCGCGCCCAGCGGATCGACCTGATGGCCCGCGACCTCGCGGTCGTGCTGGCGCTCGTCCTCTTCGCGAAGATCGCGCTCGAGGTGCACGACGCGGTCGACAAGCTCGCGGTGCTCGGCGAGGGCGTCGAGTCGGCGGGCGGTGCGGTCACCGGCGGCTTCGAGGCGGCTGCGGACGCGCTCGACGGAGCCCCGTTCGTCGGCGACGACATCGGCGACGCGCTCCGTGGAGCGGGCGAGGGCAGCGGCGGCGAGGTGCAGGATCTGGGTCGCGGCGGGGCTGGAGCGGTGCACGACCTGGCGAACCTGCTCGGGCTCCTTTTCTTCTTGCTCCCGGCCACGTTGCTGCTGCTGTGGACGCTGCCGCCGCGGATCCGCCAGGTGCGCCGGCTGAACGCTGCCGCGCGCGTGCTCCAGGATCCCGACTCGCCGGAGCGGCGAGAGCTGCTCGCCGCGCGCGCCGCGTTCGGGCTCCCCTACGGAACGCTCCTGCGGTACACGAAGGACCCGATCGGCGACCTCCAGGCCGGCCGTTTCGACGCGCTCGTGCAGGCGGAGCTCGAGCAGGCGGGGCTGCGACCCTCGCGGTAGTACGGTCTTCCGGTGCGGATCCTCGAGCGCCTGGACGAGCTCTCCGCGATCGGCGATCGGATCGGCTACTCCCCGGAGGAGCAGCGCGCGCACGATCTCGCCGCGCGCTGGTTCGCCGAGGCGGGGCTCGAGGTCGAGGTGGACGCGGGCGGCAACCTGATCGGCCGAATCCCCGGCGGGGAGCGCGAGATCTGGACGGGCTCGCATCTCGACACCGTGCCGTCCGGCGGGCGCTTCGACGGCGCGCTCGGCGTCGTCGCGGGGCTCGAGGCCGTTGAGCGCCTCGGGCTGCCGGGGCTCGGCGTCGTCGTCTTCCGCGACGAGGAGCGCGGCTGTGCGGGGAGCCGGGCGCGGGTCGCGGCGGGAGCGCTGCCGGATGCGTTTCTCGAGCTGCACATCGAACAGGGCCCGCGCCTCGAAGGACTCGGCGCCCCGCTCGCCGTCGTGCCGGCGATCGTCGGCTACGTCCGGGGCTCGGTCACCGTCTCCGGGCGCGCGGGCCACGCGGGGACGACGCCGATGGCCGGCCGCGAGGACGCGCTCGTCGCCGCTGCTGCGCGCGTGCTCGCGATCCGGGACGCCGCGCTCTCGATCCCCGAGGCGGTCGCGACGGTCGGCCGGCTGACGGTCGAGCCGGGCGGGATCAACGTGATCCCGGCGGCCGTCACCTTCACCGTCGACGCCCGAGCCCCGGACACGGAGCGGCTCGACCGGCTCGTGGAGGCGCTCGGCGTCGAGCCGACCTTGCGCGTCGAGCCGGTGGCGATGGACGAGGAGGTCTGCGAGGCGGTGCGCGCGGCGATCGTCTCGCTCGGGCTCCCTGCGGTCGAGCTCCACTCGGGCGCCGGGCACGACGCGGGGATCCTGGCCGCGGCGGGGGTACCGAGCGCGATGCTCTTCGTCCGGAGCCTGAACGGCGGCGTCAGCCACTCGCCCGACGAGCACTCCTCGGATGAGGACGTGCTCTTGGCAGTCGACGCGTTGGAGCAAGCTCTCCGCAACCTCGCAACGCCGAGTTGATGCCCCCGACAAGAATCGAACTTGTGCACGCGGTTTAGGAAACCGCTGCTCTATCCACTGAGCTACGGGGGCGATTTACGCTTCTTTGCAGGGATTTTGTCCAACAAGCGCTTTACTACTCTACCGATGGCGGAAAGTGATTTCCCCGACGATGTTCTATTCACGTCGTGTCGGCCGACAGTTTCGCTACGTCGGTGCCGCTCGCCGGCCGTTGATGCAGGTAGGTCTCGGAGCCGCGCTGTCCCCTTCACTCGTAATGAAGGGGTCGGGAGTTCGAGTCTCCACGTGGGCTAGGCCGCGGTGTCGGCGCTCGCGCTGCTTAGGCGTGGCGGCGGTGAGGCCGCGGAGCGTCTCCTGCTTGCGGTCGCTCGAGGCTAGGGGGCTCGTCGGCCCGGAATTCCCGATCCGCGCAGACAGGACAAACGGGTGGAGCTCGCCGACGCCGTCGCTCCAATACCGCCAGCCGGCTGGCCTTGCTTCGGCCTCGAGGATTGTGCGCTCGCAGTTCGAGCAGGCAGCACGACCGCTGCATCGCCGTCGACGCACGGGTTCGGATCCGGCGGCCGGAGCTGCAGCGGCGCGAGAAGAGCTGGTAGCGCCCGTAGTTCCCCGCAATCGGGATCGGGCGAGACCCCGATGCCGCGGCCGCGAACCCGAGCGAGGCTGTGCGCATGAACATCACAACCACTCAGCACCGGATCTCCGACGTTCGAGTCGGCGACGCAATGCACCGTGGCGTCCTCACGTGCGAGCGCGAGACACCGCTCACCCAAGTCGCCCGCACGATGGCAGAGCATGCGGTTCACTGCATCGTCGTCAAGAGCGGCAGCGGCGAGGGCGGGCCGCTCTGGGGCTTCGTCTCCGACCTCGACCTCGTCGCCGCTGCGACCGTTCGCAACCTGGACGATCAGACTGCCGGCGGCTCCGCCGCGAGCCCGATCGTCATGGTGACGCCCGCCGAGACACTCGAGCGTGCAGCACAGCTGATGACCGAGCACAGCACTGCCCACCTGCTCGTCGTCGACGGCCATGACTTGCGGCCCGTAGGCGTGCTCTCGACGCTCGACATCTCGGCCACGCTCGCCGACGGAGGCTGACTCGTGCAGACCCGTACCGACACGACGGTGTTCGACCGCGTCGTCTGCGGCGTCGATCGATCCGATGCGGGAGTGAGCGCCGCGCGGGCCGCCGGCTTGGTCACCTCTCCCGACGGATCGCTCACGCTCCTCGCAGTCGACGATCCGTCGATCGCCTTGCATGCCGGGTGGGCGATGCCCCAGGTGCTCGCTGATCTGGCCGAGGAGGCGCAGGCTGCACTCGAGCGCGGCCGCGTCGAGGCCGAGCCGCTCCACGCTCTCGAGGCGAAGCTGGTCGAGGGCGACCCGCTCCACTCTCTACTGGCCGAGATCGCCCGCCGCGAGGCGAGTCTCGTCGCGGTCGGAAGCCACGGACTCTCCCGCGCTACCGGGATCGCGCTCGGTGCGGTCTCCACCCACCTGCTCCACCAAGCTCCCTGCGCCGTGCTGATCGCGCGCGGGGAAATCGAGGTCGCCCGCTGGCCGCGACACATCGTCGCCGGTGTGGACGGCTCGCCGGACTCGGAGCGCGCTCTCCATGCCGCCCTCGCCCTTGCGCGGCGCTTCGACCGAGAGCTGCGCGTGATCGCTGCCACCCAGGACGCGCATGTCGATCTTGACGCCGCCCGCAGAATGGGGCCCCACCTGGAGGAGCACGATGCCCGCGCCCTCGACGCGCTGACCGTGGCTGCGGAATCCACCGACCTCGTCGTGGTCGGAAGCCGTGGCCTGCGGGGTCTGCACGCCCTCGGAAGCCTGAGCGAGCGGCTCGCCCACGAAGCCAGGCATTCAGTGCTCGTCGTACGTCCACAGGGCGAACCGGCGGCCTGACATGAGCGCGTCGGCGCGAGCAGCCGACCGGCGGGCTGGAGTGATCCGCTTCTCGCGTCACTATCTCCCGGATCTCGTCTACGGCGCCAACGACGGGATCATCACCACCTTCGCCGTCGTCTTCGGCGTGGTCGGCGCGGGCCTCTCCGAGCGGGTGATCCTAATCCTCGGCTTCGCAAACCTGCTCGCGGACGGCTTCTCGATGGGAGCGGGCGATCTACCTCGCCCGGCGCTCGGACGTCGAGACGGCGGAGCCGACGGATCGCGCCGACGATCTTCGCCACGGCGCGGCGACGATCGCGAGGTTCGTCCTTGCGGGAGTGATCCCGGTCGTGGACTATCTCGTGCCGAGTCCGACGCGGCGCCGGCGCCGGCGCGACGGGCTCGCGGCCGCAGCGCTCTGCGGGGTCGGAGGTCGAGATCGCTCGTGACCAAGCGCGGCTTCCTCCGCAGCGGCGGCGAGATGCTGCTCGTCGGGTCGCTTGCCGCGGTCGTCGGCGTACGCGATCGGAGCGCTCGTCGCAGGACTGAACAGCGATTAGGGCGGCGTAGTTTCCCGCAGCACGGCTCGGCGTTCGCGCGGATGGCGTCGGCTCGACCGACCACGAAGATGAGCTCAATCGAAAGGAGGAGCAATGCATGTGCAGGAGCTGATGACGACGCCGGTGCTCTCGATCGGGCCCGAGGCGTCGCTGAAGGATGTCGCGGCTCGATCCTCGTCGAGCGCGGGATCTCCGGCCTTGCGGTCTGCGATGCAGAGAACCGAGTGGTCGGGGTGATCTCGGAGGGCGACATCCTCTACAAGGAGCACGACCCGTCGACCGGCCAAAAGGGCGGACCGCTCGCCTGGCTGATCGACGGCAACACCCCTGCGGTGATCAAGTCGCGTGCGCTGACGCTGCGAGAGGCAATGACCTCACCGCGGTACGGGCACTCCCTGCTGGCGCGTTCGGAGGCGGCACGCCAGATGAGCGAGCGTCGGGATGATCCTGCTGGCGGTCGTGAGGAACGACGAGCTCGACGCGATCGTCACGCGCACGACCTCGTCCGCGCCTTCACCCGCTCGGACGAGCAGCTCGAGCGCGAGCTTCGGGAGGAGGTGCTCGAGCGCACGCTCGGCTCGAGCGCGATACGGTCGACGTCGAGGTGAAGCGCGGCGTCGTCAAGCTCGCCGGCCTGCTCAGACCGGAGCGACGCCGCTCGGCTCGAGCGGATGGTCGCGCAGTCCGGTGTCGTCGCTGTCACGAGCGAGGTGACGTGGAACGTCGACGACACAAGACGACGCGCGAGGCTCACAACCGAGCGGAGAGTCGCGTAACTAGGCCGGAGCGAATCTCGCCGCAGCATTCGACGTCGAGGACGTCAGACGGCGGCTCGAGCAGGGCGACGGCGGCTACGTGATCGTGCACGCCTCGCCCGGTCTTGAGGTCGGCGTCTACGTCCTCGTCGTGTCCGAGCCGGATCGCCAGCAGCTGCACGAGGACGACGCGCTCAACGTCGGCCTCGACGGCCGCGGCACGCTGACGGTCGAGGGCGAGGCCGTCGCCCTGACCCAGGGCCAGGCGGTACTCGACTCGCGGCGCCGCGACCAGTTCACCAGCTACGAGGAGCTGAGCGTTCTCGTGGTGTTCGCCGGCAACTCGGTAAGTCGACGCCGCGCTCCACGCCTAGCTCCGTCTTTGCCGCCGCGCCGGCGCTTTCGCTGACGGCAACTGCGCCGGCTCGGGCATCGTGGGGAAATGGCAGCAGGGGCAAACGAGGCGACCGACACTCCCACCGCGGCACAGCCGCTCGCTCCAGACGAGCTGCGGCTGCTGGACGCCTACTGGCGCGCGGCGAACTACTTGTCCGTCGGCCAGATCTACCTGCTCGACAACCCGCTGCTGCGTGAGCCGCTGCTACCAGAGCACGTCAAGCCCCGTCTTCTCGGCCACTTCGGCACGGTGCCGGGCCTCAACCTGCTGTATGCCCACCTGAACCGGCAGATCCGCGCGCGCGACCTGAGCGCGATCTACGTCACCGGCCCCGGCCACGGTGGGCCGGCGCTCGTGGCGAACGCCTATCTCGAAGGCACCTACAGCGAGCTCTATCCGAACATCAGCAGCGACGAGGCAGGGCTGAAGAAGCTCTTCCGCCAGTTCTCCTTCCCCGGCGGCATCCCGAGCCACGTCGCGCCCGAGGCGCCTGGCTCGATCCACGAGGGCGGTGAGCTCGGCTACGCGCTCGTGCACGCCTTCGGCGCCGCCTTCGACAACCCGGACCTCCTGGTCGCCTGCGTCGTCGGTGACGGCGAGGCGGAGACCGGCCCGCTGGCGGCGAGCTGGCACTCGAACAAGTTCCTGAACCCGAAGCCGGGACGGCGCGGTGCTGCCGGTGCTGCACCTGAACGGCTACAAGATCGCCAACCCGACGGTGCTCGCCCGGATCCCCGAACGGGAGCTGACGGCGCTGTTCGAGGGGTACGGCTGGCGGCCGATCCTCGTCACCGGCGGCTTCGACGGCGAGAGATCCGGCGCTGGTGCACCAGCGCTTGCCGCGGCGCTCGACGAGGCGCTCGACGAGATCCGCGAGATCCAGCGGCGCGCGCGCGAGCGACGACGAGCTGACGCGGCCTGCCTGGCCGATGCTGATCCTGCGCACCCCGAAGGGCTGGACGGGGCCGAAGGAGGTAGACGGCAAGAAGACCGAGGACAGCTGGCGCTCGCATCAGGTTCCGATGCCCGCCGTGCGCGACAGCGAGGCTCACGCTCCGACAGCTCGAGGAGTGGCTGCAGAGCTACCGGCCCGACGAGCTGTTCGACGCCGACGGACGGCTCGTACCCGAGCTCAGCGCGCTCGCCCCCGAGGGCGAGCGGCGGATGAGCGCGAACCCGCGCGCCAACGGCGGCGCGCTGATGCGCGACCTCGTGCTGCCCGACTTCCGCGACTACGCGGTCGAGGTCTCCTGCCCCGGGACGACGTACGAGCGAGGCGACGCGCGTGCTCGGCGCCTTCCTGCGTGACGTCGTCGCCCGGAACCCGGACAACTTCCGGCTCTTCGGCCCGGACGAGACGGCCTCGAACACCGGCTCGGCGACGTCTTCGTCGGTCACCGACCGGACGTGGAACGCCGAAACGAGACCGGACGACGAAGGGCTCAGCCCCGACGGGCGGCGTGATGGAGATCCTCTCCGAGCATCTCTGCCAAGGGTGGCTCGAGGGCTATCTCCTCACCGGTCGGCACGGAGTCTTCAACTGCTACGAGGCGTTCATCCACATCATCGACTCGATGTTCAACCAGCACGCCAAGTGGCTGAAGATCGACCCGCGACATCCCTTGGCGACGCCCGATCGCCTCGCTCAACTACCTGCTCTCGCTCGCACGTGCTGGCGGCAGGATCACAACGGCTTCTCGCACCAGGACCCGGGCTTCATCGACCACGTCGTCAACAAGAAGGCCGAGATCATCCGCGTCTACCTGCCGCCCGACGCCAACACGCTCCTCTCCGTCGGCGACCACTGCCTCCGGAGCTCGCAACTACGTCAACGTCGTCGTCGCGGGCAAGCAACCGGCGCTCAACTACCTGCGGATGGACGACGCGATCACCGCACTGCGCGCGCGGGCTGCGGGATCTGGGACTGGGCCTCGAGCGACGAAGCCGGCGAGCCCGACGTGGTGCTCGGCTGCTGCGGGTGACACCCCGACGCTCGAGACGCTGGCGGCCGCCGCGATGCTGCGCGAGCACCTGCCCGAGTTGAAGGTGCGGGTGATCAACGTCGTCGACCTGATGCGCCTGCAGTCGGAGGCGGAGCACCCCCACGGGCTCTCCGACCTGGAGTTCGACGCACTCTTCACCACCTCGCGCCCGATCGTGTTCGCCTACCACGGCTACCCGTGGCTGATCCACCGCCTCACCTACCGGCGCGCAGGCCATCACAACCTCCACGTCCGCGGCTACAAGGAAGAGGGAACGACGACGACGCCGTTCGACATGGTCATGCTCAACGATCTCGACCGCTTTCACCTCGTCATCGACGTGATCGACCGCGTTCCCGGCCTCGCCGAGCGCGCCGCCCATCTACGTCAGCTGATGCAGGAGCGCCGCCTGCGCGCCCGCGCCTACACGCGCGAGCATGGCGACGACGACCCCGAGATTCGCGACTGGACGTGGCCCTACTGAACGTCCTCGTCGTCAACGCCGGCTCGACCAGCCTCAAGCTCTCGCTCGTCGACGAGCATGGCAGCGCGAAAACGGTCGCTTCCCTCGTGGAGGCGCCCGCCGATGTCGACGCCGTCGGCCACCGGATCGTCCACATGGGCGACCTAACGATCGACGCTGCGCTCGTGGAAGACTGGCTGCTGCCGTACATCGAGGAAGGCGCTGAAATCGCCCCGCTCCACAACCGTCCGGCGCTCGAGGCGCTCGACCGCGCCCGCGAGGCGCTTCCCGGCATCCCGCATGTCGCCGTCTCCGACTCGGAGTTCCACCGCACGATGACCGAGGAAGCACGCCGCTACGCGCTCCCGCGCGACCTGGGCACGATCGTGCGAATCGGCTTCCATGGGCTCGCTGTCCAGTCGGTGGCCGAGCAGGTGGCCGCCCCCGTCTCGTCGTTTGCCATCTTGGCGGCGGCTGCTCGGTCACCGCGGTCCGGGACGGCTCGTCCATGGACACGTCGATGGGTTACACGCCGCTGGAGGGGCCGCCGATGGGGACGCGGTCGGGCTCCGTCGATCCGGGGGCACTACTGCACCTCCTCCGGTCCGGCATCACCGTCGACGCGCTCGACCGCGAGCTGAATCAGGAATCCGGATTAAAGGCACTCGGCGGCCTCGACGACGCGTTCGCTTTCTCCCATTTCACGTACCACCTCGCGAAGGCGGTCGCGGGGATGGTGACGGTGCTCGAGGGGATCGACGTGCTTGCGTTCAGCGGCGGGATCGGCGAGAACCGTGCCGATGTTCGCGACGCCGTCGCCGTCCGGCTTCGTCACTTGGGCTCCTTCCTTGTCGAGCCCGTTCACGCCCGCGAGGACCTTGTGATCGCGCGTTCCGTGCGCCGGACACTCGCGGCCTGATCAGGTCTGCGGCCAACTACGCAGCCTGAATCGGCGGCGGCCCCGATTCGTTGCGGCGTGCTCGAACGGATCATCGGATCAAGCAATCGAAGGAGGAGGAGATGAAGAGGATCCTTGTCGCAACCGACGGTTCGCCGTCCTCCACCGAAGCCGTTGCCTTCGGCGTCGAGCTCGCGGCGGAGCACGGGGCGGAGCTGATCTTCGCGCACGTTGTGCCTACGCTCGATGTCGTGCCGGCCCGGGGCTTCGGGGCGATCGGCGGCGCGTTTCCCCACGACGTCGGCGAGCACGACCGCGCGCTTCTCGACGAAGCGGTCGCGGTGGCCGCCGAGCACGAGGTCGTCTCGACGACCGCCATGCTGCGCGGAGACACCGTGAACGAGATCGTCGCCTACGGCGATTCGTGCGACGTCGACCTCATTGTCGTTGGGTCGCGCGGACACGGCGCGGTCGCGAGCGCGCTGCTGGGCAGCGTCTCGCGAGGGATTCTCGGCGAGTCGAAGCGGCCGGTGCTGATCGTGCGCGCTGCGGCGGTGGCTGCGCCCGCCGACGTCGCGAGCTAGCTGATCGATCTCCGGCCGTGACCGTTGAGCTGCAACCCAGCGTCGACCTCTACTGGCTCCCGTTGGGTGCCGGCGGTCACTCAGTGCGGCTAAACGGTCGTATCTTCGAGGCCGTGGTGGCCCGGCTCGAGAAGCGACCGGCCAGGGATCTGTACCACTCTGCACTCGTGGTCAGAGTGCCCGAGGGAGATTTCGTGATCGAGCAGGCTCCGATCCGGGACGGAAATGGCGCCCAGCGCGGCGTCGTCTCCGAGGGTGCGGTCGGTAGTCGCTGGGTACGAGCGGTGCGGATCCTTCGGTACGAGATCCGATGCTGGCGTGGTGGCGTCATCCCGGACGTCAACGAGGCTGTCGAAAGCCCCCAGCGCCTGACCGACGACCCAGGTCTCGCGGAGCGCTTCCTCGAACTTGTACTTGGGGTGCCCACGCCGGTCTGGGGACGCGACGAACTCCAGGCGGGGGAGATGTGGAACTCGAACTCGGTGATCTCGTGGCTCATCGCGCGCAACGGCCTCGACGTCGACGGGATACATCCGCCAAGCGGCGGGCGTGCTCCTGGTTGGCGTGCCGGTGTTGTGGTGGCGCGTCGCCAGGCGACGGAAAGCTGCGCCCCGACGACACGGTCGAGCATTGGTGTCCCGGCCTGCCGGAACTTGACACCGTCACTCCCGAAGGACACCGGCAGTCGTGTCGGTGATGCGGAAACCGAGTAGAAGCAGAAGGAGGTCACTGAGATGACGATCAAGACGCTCGCCCGCGCGGCAGTCCTCGCCGGCGCTGCGCTCCTGTACCGCAAGTTCCTGCGGCAGCCGATCCTGACCTGGGGCGCGACCGCCGAGGAGGCTGAGGCGCGCTTACCGGGCGACGAGCTGCTCGAAGACGCCGACGGGGTGGCGACGCGCGCGATCACGATCGACGCGCCGGCCTCGGCGGTGTGGCCCTGGCTCGCGCAAATGGGGCCGTCGCCGCGCGGGGGCGCCTACACCTACGACTGGATCGAGAATTTGCTCGGCCTGAACATGCACTCGGCCGACCGCGTACTCCCTGAGTACCAGCACCCGCAGATCGGAGAGGGCTTCGGCTACGGCGCCAACAAGATGAGCTTTCGGATCGTCGACCCCGAGCACGTGCTCGCCACCCAGTCCGACGACGGCAACTGGGTCTGGAGCTTCATCCTCAAGGAGCGCGACCGCAGCACGCGGCTGATCAGCCGCAACCGTTTCCGGCTGCCCCGGTTGCGCGATCGAATCGGGATGCTCCCGATGGAGCCGGGCTCGCTCGTGATGGAGCGCAAGATGCTGTCCGGGATCAAGCAGCGGGCCGAGAACCTCGCCTCGGAGCACGAGAGGGCGCGCGTAACCTGAAGCGAGCCGACAAGCTCGGCACACGCAGTCGAGGAGTTCGCCGGAGGCAGCTTCAACCGCTGATCGGCTCCTGCAAGGCGAGCTCTCTCGCGACCGAATGCCCGAGCGCGTGTGTCGCGACCCTAAAGGGGAGTCGCGGCACGGCGGCCCTCTCGGACTTCGCGTGCGTGGGTCAGCGTCCGCTGCGCGACGCGGCCGTGATTGCGAGCGCCGCGCCTGCGGCGAAGAGGGCGCCTGCGAGGAGCAGGCCGATGCCGATCCAGAGGATCGAGTCGAGTTCGGCGCCGATGCTGAGCTCCGGAGGAGACCCCACGCGACGCGTCCTCGTTCATGACGACGACCCGCCAGTCCCCGTCCTCCGGCTCCCAGTCGATCGTCCGCTCGCCGGAGCCCGTCGTCGAGGCGACCCAGAACGTCTCATCGCCGGGCGGGCCTGCCGGCTCGCCTCCGGGGCGTCGAGTGAGCTCCGGGTCGCCGCTCTCGTCGAGGTCGTCGACCACGTCGCGCTCGACACCTCCGATGTAGCGCGTCACGTCGGCCGCCGGCCGATCCCGACGAAGACCGGGCGGTCGCTCTCGCTGCGAATTCGGACCGCGCCGAGGAACGTGTCGAGTGCCCACTCGGCTCCGTCCGTGTCGAGGTCGGCGCTCTCGGACAGGATCGTGTAGGTCGGCGATGAGAAGTCCTGCGTCGGAGACATCACGAACCCGTCCTCGTCTCGCTGCGTCTGGTCGACGGCGACGAGCGCACAGCCGCCGGCGAGCAGCCCGAGCGCGATCAGGCCCGCGATCGTCCCGACGACCACCAGCGCGATCCGGCTCCCGGTCCAAGCTCGGCGGGCAGGCGGCTCAGCCGGTGCGCCTGGCTCGGCCGCGACGGGCAGAGGCGCCTCCGCGACGGTCAGGGTCGACGCCACGAGCCCGTCACCCTCGATACCTCCCTGTTCGAGCCGGAACGGCGGGTACTCGTCGCGCATGAGCAGCACATACGCGGCCACGCGGGCGACCCACCGGTCGAGCCCGACGACGAGGTCGAAGAGCCCGCTCGGGTAGCGCGTGGTGAACAGCAGCGCGACACCGGCGAACAGCACAAGGACGCCGATCAGCCCCGTCTCGAAACCGATCCCCCAGAACCAGTCCTCGACCTGGGCCGCCGCGTAGCTGCCACCGCCCAGGAAGATGCCCGTGACGATGTACTGCGGGATCGCGAGGAGCCACCATTTCACGAGCACGAGGCCGCGGGAAAGATGCTCCGGGTACGCGACCTCCAGCCGGGCCGGGTAGTGCAGCACGTCCTCGAGCGTGAACGGCGGATATCGGTCCGTGCCCAACGCGCCGTAGGAGTAGAACGCGACCCGCCACGTCCAGCGAAGAACGCCCACGTTGAAGTCGAAGATGCCCCGCGGATAGCGGCCGGTGAAGAGGATCGCGAAGAACGCGACGATCGTCAGGACGAGCAGCGTCAGCCAGAGAAACGCGAGCACGATGGTAGTGCGGAATCGCCGAGGATCCACTTCACGAGCCAGAGCCACGGCTCAGCCCGGTGTCGAGCCGTCCCTCGATGCGGACTGGATCGGCTGCGGTCCGTTCATTCGCTCTCCGATGCGCTGGCTCGACCCTAGGGCGTCGCGCACCCGATGCACATCCCGCTTGTCGTCACCGCAAGCCAACGGTGAATCCCGCACGCATCCGCTGGAGCTCGCCGGAAGCTCACCGCACGCGCTCCTCGATTCCCATGGGCGAGCATTGGCGAGAAATCGCCGACCCCCGGGAAGGCGTGACGCCAGAGACCTCTGCCGCGCGGCCCGACGGCTGCACCCGTCCTGTCGTCGTCGTCGATGGCGTTCCTGAGTTGGCGGCGTTCTTTCTCGAGTGTTCGATGAGAGGTGTGACGGGTGTGACCGAGCAGGCGTTCCGCCGTCATTACGGGCAGGTGTACCGCTATCTGCGGGGTCGCCACAGCGACCACGACCGCGCCGAGGATTTGGCGCAGCAGGCGTACGCCGACCGGCAACGGGGCACTCAACCGGCCGTTCTCTTCGCTGCGGTGATTCTTGGCCCTAGCACTGAAAAGCACGGTCGACGACATCACGGTCGGGAATGCGAGCTCAATGAGCTTGAATCAGACGCTTCAAGCGGCGTTTTGGCGTAGAGAACCGCTGCTCTATCCACTGAGCTACGGCGGGTGGCTCGGGCGGGCGCCCGAGCCTATTGGCGACCCACTGTAGCCCTGCGGAATCGCGCCCGAATGAGCATGCCGCTACTTCCTCTGGCCGGTCGGGCCGGTGTGGTCGTGGTTCTTGTCGCCGTTTCCCCAGCCGGGCCGGTCGCCGCACTTGGGGGCTCGACGGGCGGAGGTTGCGCGGCTGTCCGCGGCGGTGTGTCCGGCGTCGTCGACGGGGGAGCTGGTGGTTGCGTGGGCGTCGGAACGAGCGTCGGAGACGGCGTCGGCACAGGCTGCGGCGGACGGCACCTCTCTAGGCGGCGCTCACCTCGGCCGCGACGACCTGGTTCTTGCCGTCGGCCTTCGCCCGGTAGAGCGCCGCGTCGGCGCGCCGAAGCAGCGCATCCGCCTCCTCGCCCTCGGCGAGCTGGGCGACGCCGAAGCTCGCCGTCGTCCGGATCTCCTGCCCGCCGACGACGAGAAGGGGCGAGGTGGTCAGGAACTCCTGCAGGCGCTGGGCGACTGCGTGCGCGCCCTCGAGCGTCGTCTCGGGCAGGAGCACGCCGAACTCCTCGCCGCCAAGGCGTGCCGGAATGTCGATGTCGCGGACGTGCTCGCGCAGCGCATCGGCGAAGGACTGCAGGAGCTCGTCCCCGATCGGGTGGCCGAAGCGGTCGTTGACGCGCTTGAAGTCGTCGAGGTCGGCGAGGATGAGCGACGGCGGCATCGTCCGGGTCGTCCGGCCGATCTCGGTCCCGAGCGCGGACATGAAGCGCCTCCGGTTGACGAGGCCCGTGAGCTCGTCGGTGACCGCCTGGTGCTGGACGACGTGATGGAGGCGCGCGTTCTCGAGCGCGATCGCCGCCTGGGAGGCCAGCCAGACCGCGAGCCGCTCCGCCTCCCGGTCGAAGCCGCCTGCGGGCGCATAGAGGAGCATCGTCGTCGGCCCTTCCCCTTGCGGCGCCAGCTCGAGCGCCAGCGGCTCGACCCCGAGCGGGATCGCCCCGACCGACGAGATCTCCGTCCCTGCGTCGATCAGCCGCCCGGCGGCCGCGCCGGTGGCCTCGGCGGTGGCGCGCAGGATCACCGGCAGCAGCGCCTTCGGGTTGTGCGTGGCCGCGAGCGTGTCCCCGACGAGCGCGAGCGCCTCGCGTGGGTCGCGGGCCTCGCGGTGGGAGCCGCGCCGCTCGGGCGGCGACTCGGACGGCTCGTCGCGCCGGCGACGCTCCGTCCGGAGCGTGACCACGAGCAACGCAAGCGTCGCCAGGGTCGCGACCAGTGCGAGCACCAAGAACGCGTCCTGCCGCGAAACAGCCGCAATGGCCGCAAACGTCCATGTGTACGCCATGTGTGGGACGATCCGATCGCTCGTCTCGGACGGGTCCGACCCGCAGGGTCCGCGATAGACAGTAGTCGCGCCCGTCGTCGCTGTCAGCAGGAGCGCGCGAACCCATCCGGCGCGGGCTGACCTGGCTCGTTCGACTGCGCCGGCAGCCAGTTCGATCCCGACTGCGTGCGCCGACTGATCGAGCTCGATCCGAGCGCGGGCGTCGCTACGCTGGTGGGGTGACCGAGGACGAGACCACGCCGCCCGAGGAGCGGGAGCTGAACGAGCTCCTGGCCAGGCTCGAGACGCGGGAGCGCGAGCTCTCGTCGCTGCGCCGGAAGCTCCACGACCGGCTGGCGAGCTTTCCCAACAGCTCCACCGAGGAGCGCGAGCGGGAGATCTCGAAGGAGCGCCGGGAGCTCCACGCCGAGATCGACGCGCTCCGCGCGCACCGGAGCGCGTTGCGGCTGCAGCGCGCCGATTCCCCCCAGCAAGCCGAACGGGAAGCCGAGCCGACCGCTTCTCCGGAGTAGCTGATCGCAGCGGGGAGGGATGATTCCGCGGCGCGGAGGCGAAAGCCAGGCTCGACCTTCTCCCACTCAAGAAGCCGGCCGCTTGTGTCGATGACGATCCTGCTCTTTCTGCTCACCATGCGCCGACCCGGCTAGCCTGCCGCCCGAAGGGACTGAGAACGACGAAGATGCGCCTCCTGAACCTCCTGCTCGTCGGCCTCTGCATCGGAGGCCTCGCCGTGGGTGCCTTCCTCCTCGGCACCAAGGTCGAGCGGGATGCGAACGAGGGTCTGACGCCGACGGTCCCCGGCGAGGTCGCGGCGGCGACGGCCGATAGCAACCTCAAGCCGGCCCTGTACGCCGCGAATGCGTTCTACGTCGACCATTCGACGTACGAGGGGATGACGGCCGACGTGCTCCGCAAGAGCTACAACGCGGGCCTGACTCCGGCGCTCGAGGTCTCGGATGCAAGCGCGTCCGGCTTCTGTGTCGAGGTCGAGGTCTCGGGCCAGACCTTCAGCTACGTCGAGCGTGGAGGATCGGTTCAGCCCGGCAACGGCTGCTGACGGCCCGCAGCGGCGCGCAGGTGAAGCGCCGCGGTGAACCTCCTATCGGGGGACTCGGAGAAGCGGGCTTTGAGCCACAACGTGTGGTGTGGAACCGCGGCAGCCCTCGCTTGCGCCCGTCACACGAATCGTCCTCGCCTGCTGTGCGCTTGCGATCGCGGTCGTCGCGGTGGCCGCCACGGTCGTCACCGTCCGCGAGGGCCGGCAGGAGGCAGTGCTCGCGGACGAGGCGCGGGCCTATGCCGGTGTCGCCTTCGTCACCGAGCGCCAGCGCGCCCTGCTCACGTCCTCGCAGCGCGGCCGCGCCGCCAGGACAGAGCTCGAGGCGCTGACCCGAGAGGGCACGAGGCTCCTCGACGACCTCCGAGCGGGCTCGGCCGGGGATTCCGCCGCGCGAGTGGCGGCCGTCTCCGTCGCCTACCGCAGCGCGGCGCGCGAAGCCGGCAGCGCGATCGGCCGCCGGCCGGGCGTCGGGCAGACGAGGAGCGCGCGGCGCGAGCTGGCCTCGGTTCAGGCGCGGGCCGAGGCGGCGCTCCGGCACCGTCAGAACAGCGTCCTCCAGCCGCCGCGACATCTCATCCTCGACGTGTTTCGGCTCCTGGCGACGTTCGGCGTGGGTCTGCTGGCGCTCGTCGGGGCGGTGTTCGTCCTGCGGCAGGCTCGCAAGCCCCGTGCAGCGGAGCGCAACGCCGAGCTGGAGCGGCTCGAAGCAGAGGCGCGAACCGACAGCCTGACCGGGCTCGGCAACCATCGCGCCTTCCACCACGACCTCGCGCTGGAGGTTCAGCGGCGTGCCCGGACCGGATCCGTCTTCGCTCTGATGGCGATCGATCTCGACGGGCTCAAGCAGATCAACGACGCCCAGGGCCATCAGGCGGGTGACCTCTACCTCAAGCGGGTCAGCGACATCGCCCGTCTCGCGACCGGGGGCGAAGGAACCGTCTATCGCACCGGCGGCGACGAGTTCATGATCCTGCTTCCGGGAAGCCGGAACTGGAACGCCCTTGCGCTCGCGAACCGGCTCGAACGGCTCACGCGCGAGGCGGTCGGCCGGCGGGCCCTCAGCATCGGGCTGACGGAGTCGACCGGCACCGAGGCGCGGCACCTGCTGATTCACCAGGCCGACACCGCGCTCTACGAGGCCAAGCGCACGAAGCTGACGGCGCTCACCTATCACCCGGGGTTGACCTCGACCAGCGACGTGGCCGCGACGACGCCGTCGCACCACCAGCGGACGCTCGCGGCGGCGCTCGCCCGCGCGGTCGACGCCAAGGACGCGGGCACGCGGAGCCACTCGGAGACCGTGGCGGAGCTCGCCGTCGCAATCGGCAAGGCGCTTCGGATCGACGGCGAGGGGCTCGAGCGGCTCCGGCTCGCCGGCCTCCTCCACGACGTCGGCAAGATCGGCGTCGCCGACTCGATCCTCCAGAAGCCGGCTGCCCTCCAGCTGGAGGAGGAGGACGAGATGCGCGAGCACGTCGCGATCGGGCACGGGATCATGCTCTCGGCCGAGCTCTCGCGCGAGGCCGAATGGGTCCTGCACCATCACGAGCGGGTCGACGGCACCGGCTACCCGCAGGGGCTCCGCGCCGACCAGATCCCGCTCGAGTCGCGGATCATCGCCGTCGCCGACGCGTTCGAGGCGATGACGGGCGAGCGTCCGTACCGCCGGAGCCGGACCGTCCCCGAGGCGCTCGAGGAGCTGCGCGCGAACACGGACACCCAGTTCGACGGGCGCTGCGTCACCGCGCTGGCGGAGGTCCTCGACGTCGTTCCCGCCGCTGCCACCGCGGCGGCGGCCGGCTCGGCTGCGCCGACGCGGCCGCAGTTCGCCGCGATCCCCGCCCTGGCAGGCCGCGACCGCTAGTCCGACCACTTGAGGACTGCGCGGCGTCGGAGTAGATTCGACCGATACGGTCCGACTCGAGCTTCACGCTGACTCGGGTTCCGGACCGACTCGAGATCGGGGGGAACCAATGGGCCGCCACTCGCTTCGCTCGCTCGCCGTCCTGCTCGTCGTCGGAGTCGCCTCGCTCGCCGCCCAGGTAGGGGCGTTGGCAGACACCGGCACGCCGACCGCGATCGGAAAGCGAGGCGCGGCCGCCACCGTCGAGGTGCTTGCCACCCAGGCGGCGATCGAGACGCTGCGCAACGGTGGCAACGCCGTCGACGCGGCCGTCGTCGCAGCCGCCGTGCTCGGTGTTACCGAGCCGTTCTCGTGTGGAATCGGCGGCGGCGGCTTCATGGTCGCGTACCTCGCGAAGGGCGACGACGACGACGATGATGGTCGCCGGAGCCGCGGGAAGGTGATCACGATCGACGGCCGCGAGCGTGCGCCGGCCGCGATGCGCCCGGACTCCTTCTGGGAGAACGAACGTCCGCTCCCCTTCAACGACGCGCGCTACAGCGGTCTCTCCGTCGGCGTGCCCGGAACCGTCGAGACCTGGAGCAACGCGCTCAAGCGCTACGGCTCGATCGACCTCGAGGAGGCGCTCGAGCCGGCGATCCGGGTCGCGCGCAACGGCTTCGTCGTCGACCAGGTGTTCTTCGATCAAACGCAGGCCAACGTCGACTGGTTCAACGACATCCCCGCGTCGGCGGCGCTCTACCTCGACCCGGACGGGACGCCGCACGACGTCGGCACCGTGTTCCGCAACCCCGATCTCGCCCGGACGTACGAGCGGATCGCCGACCGCGGCGCGAAGGGGTTCTACCGTGGGCCGGTCGCAGAAGCCCTCGTCGCGACAGTGCAGAACCCGGTGGTCGCGCCGACCGCGAACCACACCTGGAGGCCGGGATTCATGACCCTGCGCGATCTGCGGACCTACGCCGCGCCCAAGCGGGCGCCAACGCACGTCGACTATCGCGGCCTCGACATCTACGGGATGGGTCCGCCCTCGAGCGGTGGCTCCACCGTCGGCGAGGCGCTGAACATCCTCGAGGGCTATCCGCTCTCGACGATGACCCGTGAGGCCGCGCTCCACTCCTTCCTCGAAGCCTCGCGCTATTCGTTCGCGGACCGCGGTGCGTATCTCGCCGATCCGGCGTACTTCGATGTCCCACTGACGGGACTCCTCTCGGATGGCTACGCGGCAACCAGGCGGGCGTTGATCACGGGTACCGCCGCGACGAGCCCCGTTGCGCCCGGCGATCCCTACCCGTTCAACGGCGGCGGCGCGAGCGTCCACGCCTCGGCGAGCGAGACGCGGGCGGGGACGACCACGCACCTGACGACCGCCGACCGCTTCGGCAACGTCGTTTCCTACACGTTCACGATCGAGTCGACCGGTGGCGCGGGGCTGGTCGTCCCCGGTTGGGGCTTCCTCGCGAACAACGAGCTGACGGACTTCAACTTCGACTCGCTGACGCACCCGAATCGGGTCGAGGGCGGCAAGCGGCCGCGTAGCTCGATGGCCCCGACGATCGTGCTCCGCGACGGCGAGCCGTTGCTCGCGCTCGGCTCGCCGGGCGGCTCGACGATCATCACGACCGTCCTCCAGATCCTGATCGACCGGATCGACCTCGGTCTGACGCTTCCTCAGGCGATCGCGGATCCGCGGCTCTCGCAGCGGAACACGGCGACGACGCAGGCGGAACCGGGCTTCCTGGCGACGGCCGACGCGACCGCATTGGGTGCGCGCGGACACGTGTTCAGCTCGACTCCCGAGATCGGAGCCGTGACCGGGATCGAGTTCCTCGGCGGCGGCCGCATGCTCGCCGCTGCCGAGCCCGTGCGTCGCGGAGGCGGGAGCGCGATGGTGGTGAGCCCGACGCCGTAGACGCCGGAGGAACGTCGCGCTCTCAGCCGTCCGCGATCTCGGCGTGACGCTCCGAGATGCAGCCCTCGGCCCAGTGCTCGGCGAGCGTCGCCAGCCGCGCTCCGAGCGCTGCCACGTCCGCGTCGGCCGGGAGAGTGTCCGCGGCCACCTCGACCCGCAACTGGTGCACGGCGACCTTGCCGTCCGCGCCGAACTCGTGCCGCTGCTCGGAGACGATCGAGACCGCGCGAACCTCGGGGAGGAGGACGCGCGCGAGCTCGTCGATCTCGGCCGGCGTCACCTCCCGGCCGGCGAAGATCCCGAAGTTGACGCGCACCTCGACCGCGGCCCGCTCCCGCGGGTCGGCGACGAAGGCGATCCTGGCCATCTCCTGCATGGCCGGGAGTGTGCCTGACTCCCGGCTCCGGCTACCGCTCACGCGGCTCCCAGCCGAAGCGGCGCGCCCCGAGCAGGGCGCCTGCGAGCCCCCAAGCCGCGACGACGGCGAGCGCTCCGGGGTTGCTCCAGGCGCTCTCACCGTCGAGATAGACGTCGCGGAGAAGGTCGATGTAGTACTTCAGGGGCAGGACGTCCGCGATCGCCTCCAGCACCGGCGGGTAGTCGCGGCTCCCGAAGGCGCCGGAGAGAAACGCCATCGGCAGGAGGATGAAGTTGACGACGGCCGACGAGCCCTCGGCCGAGCGGATCAGCGACGCGGTCCCGATCCCCAGCCCGGCGAATGCCGCCGCGCCGAAGACAACGAGGAAGGCGAGCGAGAGCGGCCGTTCGGGTAGCCCCGTGTCGTAGAGGACGCGTCCGAGCCCGAGCAGGACGACGGCCTGGAGCGCGAACACGAAGAGGATCGAGGCGAGCGCGGCCGCGAAATACGAGGACGTGGGCAGCGGCGTCGAGCGGATCCGCTTCAGGATCCCGTACTCGCGGCGGATCACGAGCGTGATCGCCATCCCGGCGAAGCCGGTGTTCGCGGCGCCGTAGCCGAGCATTCCCGCGAGCAGCACCTCGATTGCCGGGTAACCGTCGTCCGTCGTCTCGTTGCCGTAGAGCGAGCCGAGCAGGAGAAAGAGCATCAGCGGGAAGACGAAGATGAAGCCTGCCGACTCGCGGTTGCGCCAGAAGATCAGCTGTTCCGACCGCAGTTGATGCGCGAAGACCCTCACGCTCCTGGCCGCCTTTCGCTCCCGCCCGGCAAAGCCGGGCTCCGCGAAAGGCTGGCGCCGCTCGCGGCGCTCCAGCCGGCGGCCCGTACGTCCGTACTGTTCCACCGGCCTACGCACCACGAGCGGCGCCCCAGGAACGTGAGGAACCTCATGCGGGCTGCTCGTCGACCAGCTCGAGGTAGACGTCCTCGAGAGTCGCGCGCCGGACCTCGATTCCCTCGAGCTCGCGGCCCTCCGCGAGCGCGGCCGCGGTCAGCTCGTGCAGCGCCCGCGTCGGCTCCTCCGTCTCGAGGATCACGAGCTCGCCGTCGCGCCGGTAGCGGATCTCCGCCTTCGCGCTCGCGGTCAGCTCGGAGGGCCGGCCGAGCTTGACGATCTCGCCGGCGACGAGCACCGCCACTCGGTCTGCGAGCTGCTGCGCCTCGTCGAGGTAGTGCGTCGTCAGGAGGACGGTCTTCCCGAGCCCGCGCAGGGAGCGCACGAGCTCCCAGGCGTTCCGGCGGGCGGCGGGGTCGAAGCCGGTCGTCGGCTCGTCGAGGAAGACGAGCTCCGGGTCGCCGACGAGCGCGATCCCGAGGTCGAGCCGCCGCTTCTGTCCGCCGGAGAGCGTCTTCACGCGTGCGCCGCTCTTGTGGGCGAGGCCGACGAGCTCGATCGTCGCGTCCACGTCGCGCGGCTCGCTGTAGTAGCCGGCAAAGATCGCGTGCACCTCGCGCACGGTCAGGCTCGGCCAGATCTCGGACGACTGGAGGACGACGCCGATCCGCTCCCGGAAGGCCAGCTCGGCCTTGCCCGGGTCGAAGCCGAGCACCTCCACCTCGCCCCCGTCCCGCTGCCGGTAGCCCTCCAGGATCTCCACCGTCGTGGTCTTGCCGGCGCCGTTCGGGCCGAGCAGCCCGAAGACCTCGCCCACCGCCACCTCGAAGTCGATTCCACGCACCGCCTCGAGAGGGCCGTAGGACTTGCGCAGGCCCCGGACGGAGATCGCTGACACGCGCGGCAGTCTAGGGGAGAGCCCGAGCCGGCAGATCGAGCTCGGCGACGCCCGCCGGCGGGTACGGAGGCGGCTCGCCGCCGCTCAGCGCGGCCGCGATCTCGCCGCAGTCGGGCTGGTGGCCGACCACGACGAGCGGCGCGCCTTCGGCCGTGAGGAGCTCCCCGGCGGCGTCGAGCAGCTCGGCGAGCGTCGCACCCGGCGCGAGGCGCTCGTCGATGCGCAGCTCGGCGCCCGTGGCCCGGGAGATCGCCGCGGCCGTCTCCCGCGCGCGGAGGAGCGGGCTCGAGAGGACGACCGCCGGCGCAGCGGCCGCGAGCCGCTCGCCTAGCACCCGCGCCTGCTCGCGGCCGGTGGGCGTGAGCGGGCGCAGCTCGTCCGGATGGCCCATCGCCGCCTCCGCATGTCGAGCGAGAAAGAGCCGCACAGGCTCAGAATAGGCCCGTAAGCTGCCTCGATGCGCAGCTTCCGCTACGTGCTCGTGGACGTCTTCACCGACACCCCGCTCGCGGGCAACCAGCTCGGCGTCTTCACGGACGCCCGCGATCTGGACGAGGTCACGATGCAGGCGCTCGCGCTCGAGCTCGGCTTCTCGGAGTCGGTCTTCGTGCTTCCGCCGCGCGAGGGCGGGACGGTGCGGATCCGGATCTTCACGCCGACCCACGAGCTTCCTTTCGCGGGTCATCCCACGCTCGGGGCGGCGTTCGTGCTCGGGGCGCCGCTCCAGCTCGGGACGATCGCGCTCGAGACCGGTCGCGGAACCGTGCCGGTCGAGCTCGAGCGCGACCCGTCCGGGCGGATCGCCTTCGGCCGGATGACGCAGCCCGTGCCGACCGTGGCGCCGTTCGAGCGGAGCGACGAGCTCTGCGCGGCCCTCGGCGTCGCAGGCTCGAAGCTGCCGGTCGAGGTCTACGACAACGGCGTCCGGCACGTCTACGTCGCCCTGGAGAGCGAGGCGGAGGTGGCGGCGCTGCGGCCGGATTGGGGCGCGCTCGCCGAGAGCGACCTCGTCGCGGCGCTCGTCGGCGTGAACGCCTTCGCGGGCTCCGGCAGCCGCTGGAAGACGAGGATGTTCTCTCCCGTCGACGGGGTCGGCGAGGACGCGGCGACCGGCTCAGCGGCGGGCCCGCTCGCGTGTCACCTCGCCCGGCACGGGATCGTCCTCTGGGGCGAGCAGCTCGAGATCTCGCAGGGAGCCGAGATCGGCCGGCCCTCGACCCTCTACGCGACCGCCTGGGGAAGCGACGCGACGATCGAGCGCGTGGAGGTGGGCGGCACAGCGGTCGTCGTCGCCCGAGGCGAGTTCAGGATTCCGTAGTCCAGGCCACGGCCTCGATGTCCGGAAGCTCGGGCTCGAGGCTGCGCCAGAAGCGCCCGCCGTCGGCGGAGAGGTAGAGGCGGTTGCGGGCGGCATAGAGGACGAGGTCGGGGTTGTCCGGGTCGATCGCGACCGCGAAGCCGGGCGGCAGGCCGCCTCCCGCCTCGCGCCAGGTCGCGCCGGCATCGCCCGAGACGAGGAGCGGCGGGCGGCGATCGACGATCGCGACGACGGTCGAGCCGGACGCCGCCGCCGCGACGAGGCGCGGCAGGGTGAGCTCGAGCGCCTGCGTCGCCGGCTCGTCCGCGGCGCCGAGCACGAGCTCGTCCTCGAGGTCGACCGCGACGTTTCCCTCGACCGTGCGCACGTAGGCGATCGAGCGTCCCTGCTCGGTCATTGGCCCAGCTCCAGCACGCGCGCCGCGATCGTGGCCGCGTTCCGCGCCGCGGACACCGGCCGGTGTCCGGCCGCCCTTGCCCAGACGTAGCCCGCGAGGAAGGCATCGCCCGCTCCGGTCGGATCCTTGCCCTCGACGCGGCGCACCGGGATCCGCTCGCTCCGTCCTCCCGCGACCAGCACGGCCCCGTCCGATCCCTGCGTGAGGAGGAGCTCGGGGACGCCCAGCGCAGCCACGGCGTCAGCGCCGCCGAGCACGTCGAGCTCGTCCTCCGCCAGCTTCAGGACCGTCACGTGCCGGAGCAGCGCCGTGTCGAAGTCGCCGTCGAGCTCGATCGCCCCCGGCCGCGCGGGACGCACGAGCGCCTGCCCGTCGAGCGCGAGCCGGTGGTCGCGCGCCAGCGCGGCGAGGACGTCGCCGCCGAAGTCGCCGCGCGTCAGCGCGCCGATCTGCACCCACTCGGCCCGGCCGAGGGCGGCCGTGCTCTCGATCGTCCACGGCTCCCCGGGCTCGGTCAGCTCGAGCGTGCGCTGCTCCCCCTCGTAGCGCAGCGTGAAGGCGGCCGTCGTCGCCGCGGGCTCCCAGAAGACGGGCACGCCGAGCGCGACGAGCGGTGCCAGCAGCGTGCGCCGGTCGACCGCGGCGCAGCGCGTGAGCACGCGGCTCCGCCCGCCGAGCAGCCGCAGAGCCCGCGCCGCGTGGTACGGAGCGCCCCCGACGCGAGGCGCCGAACCGTCGACGATGTCGCGCGTGAGGTTGCCGATCACCGCCAGGCCGCGCATCCGCCCGATCCTAGAGCGAGACTCGCGATGAGGAGGCGCTTAGGCCGCGAGCAGCCGCCGTAGGACGTACGGGAGGATCCCGCCGTGGCGGAGGTAATCGCGCTCGCGTGGCGTGTCCAGGCGGACGCGGGCCGTGAAGCTCGTTGCGTCGGCGCGAACGGTGACCTCCCGGGCCTCGCCGTTCTCGATCCCCTCGATCGAGAAGCTCTCGCGGCCGGTCAGGCCGAGGCTGTCCGGCGTCTCGCCGTCGCGGAACTGGAGCGGCAGGATCCCCATCATCAGCAGGTTCGAGCGGTGGATCCGCTCATAGCTCTCGGCGATCACGGCGCGGACGCCGAGGAGGTTCGGCCCCTTCGCGGCCCAGTCGCGCGACGAGCCGGAGCCGTACTCCTTGCCCGCGAGCACGATCAGCGGGACGCCTTCGGCGAGGTAGCGCTCGGACGCCTCGAAGATCGTCGTCTCCTCGCCCGAGGGTAGGTGCACCGTCCACGTCCCCTCCGACCCCGGCACGAGCTGGTTGCGCAGCCGCACGTTCGCGAAGGTGCCGCGCACCATCACCTCGTGGTTGCCGCGCCGCGAGCCGTAGGAGTTGAAGTCCTTCCGCTCGACGCCGTGCTCGACGAGGTAGCGGCCAGCCGGGCTCTCCGGCTTGATCGAGCCGGCGGGGGAGATGTGGTCGGTCGTGACCGAGTCGCCGATCCGGACGAGGCAGCGTGCGCCCTCGATGTCCCCGACCGTCCCCGGCTCCCGGCTCATCTCCTCGAAGTAGGGCGGCAGGCGCACGTAGGTCGAGTCGTCCGACCAAGCGAAGAGATCGCCGGCCGGGACGGGCAGCTCCTTCCAGGCGTCACTCCCGTCGAAGACGCCGGCGTAGGCGCTGCGGAAGCTGTCGGCGCCGATCGCGGAGGCGATCGTGTCCGCGATCTCGGGCGCGGAGGGCCAGATCTCGCGCAGGAAGACGTCGTTGCCGTCGCGGTCGGTGCCGAGCGGCTCCGTCGTCAGGTCGAGATCGAGCGTCCCGGCGAGCGCGTAGGCGACGACGAGCGGCGGCGAGGCGAGGTAGTTCGCCTTCACCTCGGGATGGATGCGCGCCTCGAAGTTGCGGTTCCCGGAGAGGACGGCACACGCGACGAGGTTGCCGTCCTCGACGGCGCGCGAGATCGACTCGGGCAACGGGCCCGAGTTGCCGATGCACGTCGTGCAGCCGTAGCCCACCGTGTGGAAGCCGAGCTCCTCGAGGAACGGCGTCAGGCCGGCGCGGTCGTAGTAGTCGGTCACGACCTTCGAGCCGGGCGCGAGGCTCGACTTCACCCAGGGCTTGCGTTCGAGGCCGCGCTCGACGGCCTTCTTCGCGAGCAGGCCCGCTGCGACCATCACGGCCGGGTTGGACGTGTTCGTGCAGGAGGTGATCGCCGCGATCACGACCGCGCCGTGGTCGAGCTCGAAGCTCGAGCCGTCCTCGGCCTTGACGGTGATCGCGGCCGAGGGCGTCTCGACCGCGACCTGAACGGGCTCCGCTTCCTGCTGCGTGGTCGGCTGCGCGCCCGGCGTCGTCTCGGACGGCGGGTCTGACGCTGGAAACGAGTTCGCACCGGCCTTGTCCAGCGAGCCGTCCGGATAGGCGACGCCGAAGCTGCCGAGCTCGTCGGCGAACGCCTGCTTCGCGGCGCTCAGCGGGACGCGGTCCTGCGGCCGGCGCGGCCCTGCGAGCGAGGGCTCCACGGTCGACAGGTCGAGCTCGACGACCTGGGAGTAGGTCGGCGTCTCTTCCGGGTCGTGCCAGAGCAGGTTCTCCTTGCAGTAGGCCTCGACGAGCGCGAGCCGCTGCTCGTCCCGGCCGGTCAGGCGGAGGTACTTCAGCGTCTCCTCGTCGACCGGGAAGAAGCCGCACGTTGCCCCGTACTCCGGCGACATGTTCCCGATCGTCGCCCGGTCGGCGAGCGGCAGGCCGACGAGCCCGTGGCCGAAGTACTCGACGAACTTGCCGACGACACCGGTCTCCCGGAGGATCTGCGTCACCGTCAGGACGAGATCGGTCGCGGTCGCGCCCTCGGGCAGCTCGCCGGAGAGCCGGAAGCCGACGACCTGGGGGACGAGCATGGAGACGGCTTCGCCGAGCATCGCTGCCTCGGCCTCGATCCCGCCGACGCCCCAGCCGAGCACGCCGAGCCCGTTCACCATCGTCGTGTGCGAGTCGGTGCCGACGAGCGTGTCGGGATAGGCCTCGCCGTCGCGGGACTCGATCACGCGGGCGAGATACTCGAGGTTGACCTGGTGGACGATCCCGGTGCCCGGCGGGACGACCTTGAAGTCGCGGAAGGCCTCCTGGCCCCAGCGCAGGAACGCGTAGCGCTCGAAGTTGCGCTCGAACTCCCGCTCGACGTTGTGGCGGAACGCGAAGCGCGTCCCGAACTCGTCGACCTGGACGGAGTGGTCGATCACGAGCTCGACGGGGATCAGCGGGTTGATCTTCGAGGCCTCGCCGCCCAGGTCGGCCATCGCGTTCCGCATCGCCGCGAGGTCGACGACAGCGGGGACGCCGGTGAAGTCCTGGAGCAGCACGCGGGCGGGGGAGAAGGAGATCTCGCGGCTGGGCTCCTCGTGCGCGACCCAGGTCGCGACGGCCTCCACGTCGGCGTCGTCGCCGGTGCGGAGGACGTTCTCGAGCAGGATGCGGAGCGTGTACGGGAGGCGGGCGACGTCGAAGCGCGACTGGAGCGCGTCGAGCCGGTGGATCCCGTAGCGCTCGCCTCCGACGGTCAGGGTCGAGCGGGCGGAGAACGAGTCGGCAGCCACGACTCGAATCTATCGAACGCCGGCCGTTCGCTCGACGTCGCGGCCGGCCCTCAGCCGAGCTTCGGCCGCAGCTCGTCCTGCCAGAAGCGGAAGAAGCCCTCCTGGTCGGAGCCGACCTGGTGGAAGCAGATCTGGTCGAAGCCTGCCTCCTCCCACTCCCGCACGAGCGCGAGCACCGGCTCGGGATCCGGCCCGCACGGAACGCCCTCGGTGGCCATCTCGACCGTGACGCTCTCGGCGACCGAGTCGAAGTCCGACGGCCGCGGCAGCTCCTGGTTCAGCGTCCCCTCGAGCCCGCTGTGGCGCCAGAGCTCGAAGACCGTCTGCTTCGCCTCGTCCTCGTCCTCCGCCCAGCAGAGCTTGACCTGGCCGTAGCGCGGCCCGTCGCCGCCGGCCTCGCGGTACGCCTTCACGATCTCGGGATCGGGATCGACGTTCACGAGCGCGTCGCCGACTCTGCCGGCGAGCTCTGCCGCGAGCGGCTTCGCCGCGGCCACCGCGATCGGAATCGGCTCCTCGGGAAGCGTGTAGAGCTGCGCGTGGTCGAGCGTGTAGTGCGTGCCCCGGTGGGTCTGCTCGCCGCCCTCCCAGAGCAGCCGGATCACCTCGATCGCCTCCTCCAGGAGCTCGATCCGCTCGTCCGGCGCGGGCCAGCGGTCGCCGTGCACGTGCTCGTTCAGGTTCTCGCCGGTCCCGAGCCCGAGGAAGAACCGCCCGGGCATGAGCGCGCCGCAGGTCGCGGCCGCGTGGGCGACGATCGCCGGATGCGTGCGGATCAGGGGGCACGTGACCCCTGTGCCGAGCCGGAGTCGCTCCGTCGACGTGCCGATCGCCCCGATCACGCTCCAGACGAAGGGGCTGTTGCCCTGCCGCTCGCTCCAGGGATGGAAGTGATCCGAGATCATCGCCAGCTCGAAGCCGGCCTCCTCGGCGCGCACCGCGTTGCGAACGAGGTCGAGCGGCGTGTGCTCCTCGGAGGAGAGCCAGTAGCCGAACGTCGTCCCGGAGGTGGTCACAGCGGCGCTCGTTCCGCGCCGACCCGGGCGCGAAACCCCCGAAGCGGGGCGGCTACGATGAACCCGTGACCGGGACCGACACGCTCGAGGTGCTCCTCCGTCAAGCGTTCCCGGACGCCGGCTCGCTCGCGGTCGAGGATCGGACGGGTGGCGGCGACCATTTCCAGGTCACGATCGAGAGCGACCGCTTTGCCGGGCTCTCGCTCGTCGAGCAGCACCGCCTGGTCTACGACGCGCTCGCGGCTCCGCTCGCGGACGGGTCGATCCACGAGCTCCGGATCAAGACGACGCCGGATCAAACAACGAAAGGGCTAGCGCCATGAGCACGACCGACACGACCCTCAGAGACCGGATCCAGGACGTGATCTCGACCGAGCCGGTGAGCCTCTTCATGAAGGGGACGCCGCAGCTCGTCATGTGCGGCAACTCCGATCGGGCGTTGCGCGCGCTCCAGGCCGCGGACGCGCCGGTGACGACCGTGGACGTGCTGCCCGATCCGGCGATCCGCCGGGAGCTCTCCGCGCTCTCCGGCTGGCCGACGATTCCGCAGATCTTCCTCCGCGGCGAGCTGATCGGCGGCGCCGACATCGTGGAGGAGCTCGCGGCGAGCGGGGAGCTCCGGCAGCGGCTCGACGAGGCGCTCGGACGAGAGCGCGAGGCGACGGTCAAGGTCGCCACGGTCAGCTCCTAGCCCGTACTCCCTAGCTCGACTTCGCGGCGCAAAGAGAGCGCAACGCAGCCTTAACGACCTGCTTAGGGCGCGTTAAGACCTCGGGGCTACAACGATGCCCATGAACGCGCGCGGTCCACTGCTCCGCCTCGCGGCCCTCGCCGCCGTCGGGCTCCTCGGCGGCCTGGTCGCGCTCGGAGGCGTCGCGCTCACAGGCGGCCTCGGCGACGGCACGACGACCGTCGTGGAGACCTCCCCTGCTCCCGCGGCCGCGGCCCCCGCCGCCGCCGGCGGCCGCCTCTCGATCAGCGACATCTACGACCGCGCCGCGCCGGGAGTCGTGCAGATCACGACGACCTCGGGCCAGGCGGTGGCCGACGGGTCCGGCTCCCCGTTTGCGCCCTCGAGCCCGCAGCAGGCACTCGGCTCCGGCTTCGTCCTCGACAAGGCGGGCCACATCGTCACGAACTACCACGTGATCGAGGGCGCCGACACGATCGAGGTCAGCTTCTCGAACCGGGACACGCTGACGGCGAAGCTCGTCGGCAGCGACCCCTCGACCGATCTCGCGATCGTGCGCGTGGAGACGAGCTCGCGGGGGCTGCGGCCGCTCGAGCTCGGCAACTCCGACTCGGTGCGGGTCGGCGACTCCGTGATCGCGATTGGGAATCCCTTCGGCCTCGACCGCACCGCGACCGCCGGGATCGTCAGCGCCCTCCAGCGCCCGATCACGGCACCGAACGGCTACACGATCGACCACGTGATCCAGACGGACGCGCCGATCAACCGGGGCAACTCGGGAGGCCCACTCCTGAACGACCGGGGCCAGGTGATCGGCGTCAACTCGCAGATCTCGACGGGCGGCGGCGAGACTGGCAACGTCGGGATCGGCTTCGCCGTCCCCTCGAACACGGTCAAGGCGATCGCGGCCCAGCTGATCGACGGCGGCCGCGTCGACCGGGCCTTCATCGGGATCGGCGGCACGACGATCGAGCCCGAGCTCGCGCGCCAGTTCCGGCTCCCGGTGGACGCGGGCGTCCTGGTCGAGCAGGTCGGCGAGGCCTCGCCGGCAGCACGCGCGGGCCTCCGTGCGGGCACGAGCGATGTCGTCCTCGCGGGGCAGAGCTACACGCTCGGCGGCGACGTGATCGTGGCGGTCGCCGGCAGGCGCGTCGCCTCGCTCGAGCAGCTGCGCGACGTGCTCATGACTCTGAGGCCCGGCGAGTCGGCCGAGGTCGAGATCTACCGCGGCAACCAGCAGCGAACGCTTCGCCTCACGCTCGGCCGCCAGCCCGCCTCGCCCTGACTCAACGGGAGCCCGCTCGAATCCGAGCGGGACGTGGCTACCCTTGCCGCGATGGAGTCACCGGAATCGCAGCGCGGCAGCCTTCTCTTCGAGGACGAGCTGCTCGACGAGGAAGAGCTCTGGGCCGACGACGACTCCGACTATGCCGGCTGGTTCTGCGTGCGGACCGACCCCTTTCCGTGCCCGGCCTTGGGGTGCAGCTTCGTCGCCGACTTCATGACCGCCGCGCATCTCGTGCTCGTCTGGGAGGAGCGCGACGACCCGAATCTGCTCTGGCACGCCCAGCGCGCCATGGAGGTCGGCCGCAACCCGCGCGTGATCTCCTACGAGCAGGGCTTCGGGCCGAGCGCCTCGTACTACGCCTGGGAGGCCGCCGGCAGGCCCGTGCATGGCGTCCGGGGAAAGTAGCTTCGGGCGCAGGCTGACCCTCGGGGTCGAGGAGGAGCTGATGCTCCTGGATCCGGAGACCTACGCAGCGGCGCCCGGAGTCGAGCGGCTGCTCGGGCCGCCCGGCCTCAAGACCGAGCTCTTCTCCTGCCTCGTCGAGACGAACACGCCGGTTTGCGAGTGCGCCGCGGAGGTTCTCGCCGAGCTCCGCCGGCTGCGCGAGGTGGTGCGGGCGGCGGCCGAGCGCGAGGGGCTCCGGGTGGCGGCGACGGGCAGCCATCCGTTCTCGGCACCCGAGGAGCAGGCGATCGTGCCCGAGCCGCGCTATCTCGCCCTGCTCGAGGAGCGGCCCGCAGCCAGGCGCCAGCTCGTCTGCGGCCTCCATGTCCACGTCGGGATGGCGAGCTTCGAGGACTGCCTCGAGACGCTCGAGTTCGTCCTGCCCTGGCTGCCGGCCGTGCTCGCCCTGTCCGTCAACTCTCCCTACCTCGACGGCCGGGACACGGGCGTCCTCTCCGCCCGCGCCGGCCGGCTGCTCGAGTTGCCACGCGCGGGTGCTCCGCCTCCACTCGCGGGCGAGGGCTGGAACGAGGCGGTCGCTGAGGCCGGAGGCGACTACACCCGGATCTGGTGGGACATCCGCCCGCATCCCCGGCTCGGCACGCTCGAGGTGCGGATGCCGGACCAGCCGACGAGCGTGTGCAGGTCGGCCGCGCTCGCGGCGCTCCTGCAGGCGCTCTGTGCTGCCGCGGAGCCGGGTCACGGGGACGGCCGCGAGGGCTTCCTGGAGGCGCGGGCTGCTGCCGCCGCCGGCCGCGTGCCGGCCGGCGAGCTGCTCGCGCTCGTCGAGCCGGCGGCGCGCAGGCTGGGCAGCTGGGAGCTCGTCGAGCTGCTGCGCGAGACGCCCGAGGCGCATCGCCAGCTCGAGGTGGGGGGCCGGGACGGGCTTGTCGCCGTCGCGGCCGACCTCGTGGCGCGAACCGGCGAATCAGGCGGCTGAGTAGGCTCGCGGGCGTGCTTCGCTCGGCGCTCTACGTGCTCGGCCTGGCCCTGCGGCGCCTCGGCCGTGGCACGGCGGCGACCGCGCTCGTCGTGCTCGGGATCGCCCTCGGCGCGGCCGTCGTCGTCGGCGTCCGCGCGGGAACGACCGTCGCGCAGGACCGCGCCGTCGCGCAGGCAGTCGAGCGGATTCCCGAGGGATCGCGCTCGGTGCGCGCGGTCTGGTTCGGCGTCCCGGGACAGACGGACGAGCCGCAACGCGTGCTCGACAGACGCGCACGAGCCGCGCTCCGGACGGCCGGGACGCCGCCGCCACACGCTCTCGTCCTCTTCCGCGAGACGACGATCGCGGGCGACTTCGCCGGTCTCGGCGGCGTCGAGGGACTGGGCGACTGGGTCGAGCTCCGCTCCGGGCGTCTGCCGCGGGAGTGCAGCCCGGCCCGGTGCGAGGTGCTGCGGCTGCGCGGCGACGGCCGGCTGCCCGCGCCGCCGGGCGTGCGGCTCGTCGAGGTGGGAGAGGCGGCGCTCGCGTCGAGCGTCCTCTTCGGCGACTTCCTGGCCCCCACCGACAACGCGCTCGCGGACGCCGAGGTCAGCCCCGTCGTCGCGGCGGCGGCCGGCTACCACCAGCCTCCGCCGCCGCCGCTCTTCCTCGCCGAGGGCGTCGGGACGCTGGCCGAGGCCCCGGCACTCGCGCGGCTCTATCGCAGCTACGCCTGGGTGGCGCCGCTCGAGCCGGGGATCCCGAGGCTCTGGGAGATCGACGACCTCGCAGCCGGAGTCGCGCGCGCCCGCTCGGAGCTCCAGGCGCAGACGAGCTCGTTCGACCTGGCGGCGCCCGTCGAGGAGCTGCGGTCGGCTCAGGAGCAGAGCCGCCGGGCGGGGCACCGGCTCGCGCTCGTGGGGGGCGAGGCCGCAGCGCTCCTCTTCGCCTTCGCGATCCTCGCCGCGATGACGTTGCGCCGCGACCTTCGTGCGGCGCGTCGCCGGCTCGCCTGGTCGGGTGCGCGACGGTGGCAACTCGTGCTGCTGACGGCCGTCGAGACCGGCGTGATCGCGGTCGCGGGCACGGCCCTTGGCTTCGTGCTCGGGCTCGCCGCGGGCGCCTTCGTCGCCGAGCGAGCGGGTGCGCCGGTGGGCGACGTGCTGGGCCAGAGCGTCCTCTCCGGGACAGGCCTGCTGCTCGTCGCTCTCGTCGCGCTCGGGGGAACGGCGGTGCTGGCCGCGACGGCGACGTCCGGGCCGCCGCGCCTCGGCCGAGCGCCGGTGACCGCGCTCGACCTCGCCGCGGTGGCGGCCGCGCTCCTCGTCGTGTTCTCGCTCCGGCGCGGCGAGGCGGACGGCGATCTCGTGCTGCTCCTTCCGGCGCTCGTCACCTTCGCCGCGGCTGTGGCGGCGGCCAGGCTCCTGCGGCCGGCGTTGCGGCTCGCCGAGCGGCTGACGCAGCGACGCTCCGCCGGGGGGCGGTCGCTCGGCCTCCGCCTCGCTGTGCTCTCGCTCGGCCGGAACCCGGGCTACGCGGTGGCGGCGACGTCCTTTCTCGTCGTCAGCTTCGGGCTCGCCCTCTTCGCCGAGACGTATCGGTCGACGTTGAGCACGAGCGAGCGGGACGGCGCCGCCTACGCCGTGCCCCGGGACTTCGTCGTGCGCGAGGATCTGCGCCGCCTGATTCCGGTGCTCGACGCGGCGCCGCTCGGCCGGTTCAACGACCTCGGGCCCGGAAGCGAGGTCGATCCGGTGCTGCGCCTGACGGGCGGGGTGGGCCGCCAGGAGGGCGAGTCGGGGATCACGCTGCTCGGCCTACCGCCCGCGTCGCTCGGGAAGCTCTCGGGCTGGCGCGACGACTTCGCCGGGCGCTCGCCGGAGGCCCTCGGCGCCGCGATCGAGGCGCCGGCAGGCACGGGCGGGATCCCGCTCGGGAAGGATCGACGCGAGCTCGTCGTCCGGGCGGCCGGCGACGAGGTGCGGCTCGCGGCCGAGGTGCGCACGATCCGGGGCAGGCACCTGCGCGTCGACCTGGGGTCGACGAGCGCAGGGACGCTGCGCGCTGCGCTGCCGCTGGAGGCGCGCGGGGGTCGGCTCGTCGGGCTCGCGATCGAGCCGGCCACGCGGCTCCAGGAGCGCGGCGCCGATGCGGGACAGGCCGCGAGCGGAAGCTTCCGGCTCCTCGAGCCGAAGCTCGACGGCTGGGTAGGGGTCGGCGGCGCGCGGCTCGAGGACGGCCTCGTCGACTACACGCTCACGAACCAGGTCACCACTCGCCTGCGCCCGAGGGTGCCGAGCGACCGCGCCCCGGTGCCGGTGCTGGCGACTCCGCGGCTCGCGGCCGTTGCCGACGCGGAAGGGCTGCTCCCGCTCCAGGTCGGCGGCGAGCGCGTCACGGTGCGGGTGGTCGAGCGGATCGAGCGCTTCCCGGGGGTCAGCGGGCAGGCGGTCGTCGGCGACGTCGAGCCGCTCCTCTCGCTGCTGAACTCGGAGCGCCCGGGGGCGGCGCGCGTGAACGAGCTCTGGATCGGGGCAGCCGACGACGCCGTTGCGGAACGCGTGGCCGGCGAGCTCGAGCGGAAGCCGTTCGACGTGCTCCAGGTCGTCTCCCGCCGGGCGCTCGAGGCCGAGGCGCGCCGGGATCCGATCGCCCACGGGACGCTCCTTGCCCTCGCCGTGGCGGCGCTCGTGGCGCTCGGCCTGGCGCTCGCCGGGATCATGCTGACCGTGGTCGGCGACCTGCGCGATGAGCGTGGGGAGCTCTTCGATCTCGAGGCGGAAGGGGCAGGCCCGCGCCTGCTGCGGCGGATCGTCCGGCTGCGGGCCGTCCTGGTCGCGCTCGCGGGCCTGCTCGCCGGCGCGCTCACCGGTCTCGTCCTCGGCCTCGTCGTCACCGATCTCGTCGCGCTCACCGCCCGCGCGACCGAGGCCGAGCCGCCGCTCCTCCTCGATGTCGACTGGGCTGTCGTCGGCGCCGCGGTGCTCGGCTACGCGCTCGCCGCGGGCTTCCTGATCGCCCTGGCGACGCGCGGCGCCTTCCCGGACGACGGAGCCCCCGGGCGGGTGGAGGTGATCGAATGACCGCCCTCGTCGACGTCCGTGAGGTCTTCCGCGTCCACCCGAGCCCCGAGGGCGGCGTTGCCGCGCTGCAGGGCCTCACCCTGAGCGTGCAGGAGGGCGAAGTCTGCGTCGTCCTCGGGCCGAGCGGCTCCGGGAAGTCGACGCTCGTGCGCATCGTCGCCGGCTTCGACCGCCCTTCGGCCGGCTCCGTGCACGTCGCGGATCGCGACGTCGCCTCGCTCTCGCCCGGCCGGGCGGCGCGCTACCGGTCGCAGGTGCTCGGGTACGCCGACCAGCACTACTGGCGCGCGCTCGCGGGCGAGCTGACCGCGCGGCAGCTCGTCGGCGTGCAACTCGGTCTCGCCGGTGTTCCGTCCGGCCGGCGCGACCGGCGGGCGGACGAGCTGCTGGAGCGGGTCGGCCTGGGGGAGCGGCGCGGGTCGCATCCGCGCGAGCTCTCGGGCGGGGAGCAGCAGCGGGTGGCGCTCTGCGCTGCGCTCGCCCATCGGCCGCGGCTCGTAGTTGCCGACGAGCCGACGGGCGAGCTCGACGCCGAGACGGCGCGAGGCGTGCTCGAGCTCGTGGCGGAGCTCGTGCGCGAGCACGGGACGACGGCGCTCCTCGTCAGCCACGACCCGGCCACGGTCGAGCACGCCGACCGCGTCGTCCACATCCGCGACGGGCGCGTCAGCGACGAGCGCCTGGTCGGCGGCGGCGGCGACGACGCCGTCGTCGTCGGTCGCGGGGGCTGGGTCCGGCTGCCGGAGAACCTGCTCCGCTCCGCCGGGATCGCCGACCGGGCCGAGGTCAGCCTCGAGGCCGACCGGCTCGTCGTCGCCGCGCCGGCGACCGACGGAGCTCGTGCTGCTCCGCCGGACGCTCCTCGACGCCCCGACCGTGCCTCGTCCCGCCCCACCCGCCGACGCCACTCGAGGCCTGCTCCGCGCGCACGACCTCACGCGCCGCTTCGGCGAGCTGGCGCCGATCGACGGGCTGACGGCGTCGTTCTCCGGCGGCCGGCTCTACGCCGTCACCGGCCCCTCGGGCTCGGGCAAGACGACGCTCCTGCACCTGCTCGCCGGCCTCGACCTGCCCGACGAAGGCGACGTCGTGCTCGACGGCGTCTCGCTGGGCTCGCTCGACCGGGCCGGCCGGGCCGAGCTGCGCCGGACGAAGCTCGCGTTCGTCGGCCAGACCGTCGCGCTCGTGCCGTTCCTCGGGGCGCGTGAGAACGTCGAGCTGTCCCTGTCCTTGCGCGGCGTGGACGCGGAGGCTGCGCGGCCGCGAGCGCTCGACGCGCTCGCCTCGGTCGGGCTCGAGGAGCAGGGTGAGCGCCCGGTCGCGCAGCTCTCGGCAGGCCAGCGGGAGCGGGCTGCGATCGCCCGGGCGCTGGCGGCGCGGCCCCGCGCGATCGTCGCGGACGAGCCGACCGCCCGGCTCGACGGAGCGAACGCGCTCGCGGTCGGGCTGCTGCTCGCCGAGCTCGCGCGCTCGAGCGGCGCTGTGGTCATCTGTGCGACCCACGACCCGCTTCTGATCGAGCAGGCCGACGAGGTCGTCGCGCTAGGCTAGGACAGGATGGCGACGCAGACCGAGACCCTCCAGGTGAGCGGCGTCCGCTGCGAGCGCTGCGTCGGCCGGCTCGCGGCGGCGATCCGCGAGCACGACGGCCTCGAGGCTGCGAACGCGAACCTGCTCGGCGAGGTGACGCTCTCGTGGGACGACGAGAGAACCTCCCGCGAGGACCTCGTCGGCGCGCTCGCGCGAGCAGGCTTCCGCGAGGCCTCCGCCCCGGCAATCCCCTAGCGGCCGCCCCTAGCGCCCGTGCAGGTTGCGGTCGCCGAGCAGCCCCGGCACCTCCGGGTGGTCGAGCGGGCCCTCGCCTCGCCCCTGCTCCTGCTGGATCCGCGCCCGCTCCGCCGCCGCCGGCTCGACGCCCGTCCGCTGCTCCTGCGTCTCGGCGGTGCGCGCCGGATCGTCGGGGTTGAGCTCCCCGTCGCCGAGCGTTCCCGGCTCCGACTCTCCGGCAGCCAGGCCGTAGTGCCTCGACACGGCCACCTCGTCGACACCGTCCTCCCCGACCTCGGGAGCCGCCTCCAGCACGTCCTTGGAGACGGTCGCGCGGACGACCTGCTCGGCGTCGTCGACGGTGACGAAGATCTCCGGCAGCGCGCGCCGGTGCTTGAAGATCGAGCCCTGCTCCACGATCAGGTTGCTGCCCTGCTTGCCGACGACGGTTCCGGCCCGGTCGTCGTCGAAGGTGAGAACGTCGTACCCCTTCATCGGCCTCCTCTCGATTACTGCTCGCGTACCCGCGACCCGGCCGCCTCAACCCGGCCGCCTCAACCGGGAATAGCCCGGTCCCGACCCTGCGTTGGACCCCCTCAGACCGATTGCTAGGGTGGCCCGGTGAGTGAGACCGAGGCAGCCGACGCGCGTCGCATCGCTGCCGAGGCTCGAGGCCGCGTGCGGTTCGAGGAGGAGGCGCTCGAGCTCGCCGACCAGGTCTACCGGGTCGCGCGCCGACTCGTCGGAACGCGTGAGGAGGCCGAAGAGCTCGTGCAGGAGACCTACATCAGAGCGTTTCGCAGCTGGAGCTCGTACACCCCCGGCACGAACATGCGCGCGTGGCTGCTGCGCATCCTCACGAACCTGAACCTCGATCGCGGCCGCAAGGTCCAGCGCACCCCCGATCTGCAGCCGCTCGAGGAAGGCGACTACTTCCTCGCCAACAAGCTGGCGGCCGCGGAGGGCGAGCAGGTCCTCGACCAGGAGCGGGTCGTCGAGAACCTCTCCCAGGACAACGTGGTCGGCGCCCTCTCGGAGCTGCCGCACGACTTCCGTGACGTGGTCGTCCTCGTCGACATCGGCGAGTTCAGCTACGCCGACGCCGCGCAGATCCTGGACGTCCCGATGGGGACGGTCATGTCCCGGCTGCACCGGGGCAGACGGCTTCTGAAGCAGACGCTCGCGGAGGAATCGCTCTCGTGACCGAGGAAATGCCGTGACCGATCACGACTCCGGCTGCGAGAAGTGCGAGAAGCTCCTGCAGGGCTACCTCGATCGCGACCTGACCCGGGAGGAGTCCGCGGTCGCCGAAGGACACCTCAACGGCTGCGACTACTGCCGGCGGCGCTACCGCTTCGAGGAGCAGCTGCGGCGCTACATCCGCGTCTCGGCGAGCGAGCGGATGCCCGCGGGTCTGCGGCAGAAGCTCGCCGAGCTTCGCGACGAGAGCGCGCCCTCCTAGGTCTGCCGCCTACGAGCCCGGCCGGTAGCGCTCGGGCAGGTCGGCGGGGCGGTCGACGTCGCCCGGCGCGCCGAGGTCGTCACAGGGGACGAGCAGCGGTTCCCGGGCGCGCAGTCCCTCGTCCGGGACGTCGCTCCAGCCCGAGCGGGCGAGGAGCAGCGGGTGGCCGCGCGCGCCGTCGTAGCTCGCGGCCACGAGCTCCGCGCCGCTCTCGCGCCAGGCGCCGACGATCCGTTCGATCGCTGCCGGCGCGAGCTCCGGCCCGTCGGCGAGCACGACGATCGCCGCCTCGACCTGCGCGCCGAGCGCCTCGAGCCCGCAGCGCAGCGAGGCGCCCGGGCCGCGTTCCCAATCGGGACAGCGGACGCTCGGCGCTGCCGGCTCGAGCTCGTGGGCGCCCAGCACGACGATCAGCTCCGTGACACCCGCGGCTCGCACCCGCTCGAGGACGGCCGGCAGGAGCAGCGCCTGCTTCGGAGCCCCGAAGCGCGAGGCGGCGCCGGCGGCGAGCACGACCGCCGCAAGCGCCACTAGCTCTCCTCGACGGTGACCTTCTCCATCACGACCGGCGTCGACGGCGGGCCGTCGCCGACACCGAGCGCGTTGATCTGCAGCACCGTGTCGAGCCCGTCCGTGACCTCGCCGACGACCGCGTACTCCGCCGGGAGCTGCGCGTCGGGCCCGGTGACGACGAAGAACTGGCTGCCGGAGGTGCCCGGCGGCTCGACCGCGCTCTTCGCCATCGCGACGACTCCCCGGACGTACTTCGCGTCCTGCGGCGGCTCGTCGACGGTCTTGTAGCCCGGGCCGCCGGTCCCCGTGCCGGTCGGGTCGCCGCCCTGGATCACGAAGCCGGGGACGACCCGGTGGAAGCCGACGCCGTCGAAGAAGCCGTCGCGAGCGAGCGCGACGAGCGAGGCGGACGTGTTCGGCGCCGACTCCTGGTCGAGCGTGACGGTGAACGGGCCGCAGTTCGTCTCGACCACGAGACGATAGGTCGTGCCGGCGTCGAGCTTCTCCTCCGGTGCCTCTTCGCCGCCGTCCGGCTTCGGCTCGGGAGCCTCGACGGTCTCGCACACCGCACCCTCGGTCGTGGGCGCGGCGCCCGTGGTCGCCGCAGCGGTCGTCGCGGCCTCCGTCGTGGCACTCGTCGCCGGGGTAGCTCTCCTCGTCGTCCCCGCCGCAGGCGGCCAGCGAGAGGACGAGCACGAGCAGGAGCGCGAGTCGGATCAGCGGCATCGGACGAGCCTAGACGAGCCCGCCGAGCGCGCGTTCGACGAGGACCCGGGCGAGCTCCAGCTTGTACGCGGTTCCGGGGAGCGGCGTCGCCTCCTCGAGCGCCTCGGGAGAGGAGAGGAGCCACGGCACCGGCGCCACTCCGGCGAGCGCGATCCTGGTCTCGCCGCCGACGCGGGCAGCGGCGACGCCGACGAGCGCGAACGCCCAGCGCTGCCGGTCCATCGCCTTCAGGTAGACGCTCGAGTCCACGTCAGGGAAGTCGAGCTCCAGGATCAGCTCGCCTGGCTCGAGTGCCGTCACGTCCCGGTCGTCGTCGGTCGGGAGCCGGTAGAGCTCCTGGAGCGGAAACTCTCGGCGGTCGGTGCGGACGCGCGCGTCGAGCGCCAGGAGCGCGGCGGCCGGATCGGACGGATGCGCGGAGGCACAGCGCTCGTTCCCCAGGATCGCGTGCTCGCGGTGCTGGCCCTCTTTCGCGTGGCAGACCTCGCCGCCGTGCAGGTAGCACGGGAACTTGAGCCGCCAGTACCAGCAGCGCGTCGCCTGGAGGAGGTTGCCGCCGAGGGTTCCCATCGCGCGCAGCTGCGGGGAGGCGGCGAGCCGGCAGGCCTCCCGAAGCGCGGCCGGAACCTGCGGGTCGGCCTCGAGCGCTGCGAGCGTCGTTCCCGCCCCGATCGTGCGCCCGCGGATGCCCGCCGGGACTGCGCCCGCCAGCTCGACGAGCGTCTCCGCCAAGACGAGTCGGTCGCGCAGGAGCGGCACGAGCTCGGTGCCACCGGCGAGCGCGACGGCGCCGTTTGCCGACCCTCCGGGGGCAAGCGCCGCGACCGCGTCCTGGATCGAGTCAGGCCGAAGGAGCCGCAACCTGCTCCTTGCGACGCGCGGCCTCGAGTGCGCGCAGCAGCTCCGCGCGGTCGATCGGGAGCGAGCGGATGTCGGCGCCGGTCGCGTCGCGGATCGCGTTCGCGATCGCGGCGGCGGTTGGGATGATCGGCGGCTCGCCGAGGCCCTTCGCGCCGAGATTCGTCAGGTGCGGATCCGGCTCGTCCACGAACTCGCAGACGATCTCCGGGACGTCCGCGATCGTGGGCAGCTTGTAGGCGTCGAGCGTCTGGGTCAGCACCGTCCCGGTCTGCGGGTCGAGGAGCCGATGCTCGGAGAGCGTGTGGCCGAGTGCCTGGACGATCCCGCCCTCGACCTGGCTGCGCGCCCCGAGCGGGTTGACGATCCGGCCGACGTCGTGGATCGCGGCGATCCGGCCGACCCGGACCTCGCCGGTACCGACGTCGACCGCGACTTCCGCGACCTGGACGCCGAACGTGAGCACGCGCATCCCGGTCGGATTCGGTCCGCGGGCGCCGGTGCCGAGGATCTGGGCGTCCTCGAGCAGGCCGAGCAGGCTCTCGAGCGGCCAGGAGCCACCGTCGGAGCAGACGATCTGGCCACCCTTCAGCGCGAGCGTTCGCAGCTCCTTCTGCCAGCGCTGGGCCGCGAGCTCGAGGATCTGCCGCCGCGCATCCCCGGCCGCCGAGCGCACGGCCGGGCCCATCGAGGGGATCGTCGAAGAACCGGCGGAGATCGACGCGAACGGGCCGCGCGCGGAGTCGCCGAGCTCGACCCGCACCTGCTCGAGCGGAAGCGCGAGCTCCTCGGCCGCGATCTGCGCCATCGCCGTGCGCGAACCGGTGCCGATGTCCTGCATCGCGGTGACGACGGTCACGCTCGCGTCCGAGCCGACGCGAACCCAGGCGTAGGACGGCGGGCCGCCGCCGCCGTACCAGATCTGGCTCGCGAGCCCCACGCCGTGCTTCCACGTCTCGTCGGAGCGGGCGCGGACCTCGTGCCGCCGTTCCCAGTGCGGCTCGGCGCGGCGGTAGCACTCCAGGAGGCTCTTCGAGGAGAAGGGCCGCCCGTTCAGCATGTCCAGGTCGGCGTGGTTGCGCCGGCGCAGCTCGAGCGGGTCGAGCCCGAGCTTCGCGGCGACCTCGTCGAGCAGGCACTCGAGCCCGAAGGTGCCCTCGACGAACCCGGGCGCGCGGAACGCGGCCATCGGGGCGGTGTTCAGCTTCGCGCCGTGGAGCGTCGTCGCGACGTTGTCGACGGCGTAGAGCATCTGCATCGGCCCGTCGGTGCCGGCGACCCAGCCGCTCCAGCCGACGGCGTTCACGAACTCGCCGCCGAGCCCGACGATCGTGCCGTCCGAGCTCGCACCGGCCCGAAGCCGCTGAATCGTCGCGTTGCGGTTGCCGGCGGCGATGTTCTCCTCTCGTCGCGACAGCGCGCAGCGAACCGGACGGCCGGTGCGCCGGGCGAGCTCTGCGGCGATCAGGCTGTAGTCGCCGGGGCCGTTCTTCGAGCCGAAGCCGCCGCCCATGAACTCGCACACGACGCGCACGTCGTCGGGCCGCAGGCCGAGCTTCTCGGCGATCTGATCGCGGACGCCCCAGATGTACTGCGTCGAGATGTGGACGACGAGGGTCTCGCCCTCCCAATGGCACACGGCCTGGTGGGTCTCCATGCTGCTGTGGAGGACGGACTGGGTGCGGAACTCCGCCTCCACCACGACGTCGGCGCCCGCGAGCGCGGCCTCGAGGTCGCCGCGGACGTAGGTCTCGGGCTCCGAGATCAGCTCCCCGCGCGCGACGGCCTCGTCGGGATCGAGAAGCGGCTCGCGCTCGTCCCAGATGACGGCGATGGCCTCGACCGCGGCGCGCGCCTGCTCGATCGTGTCGGCCGCGACTGCCGCCACCGCCGCGCCCGGATAGCCGGCCTCGGCGTCGAGGAAGTCGACCTCGGCGCACGTCACGGCGGCGTGCACGCCGGGCAGAGCGAGCGCGGGCCCGACGTCGATCGCCTTGGCGGTGGCGCGGGCCACCGGACTGCGGAGGACCGCGGCGTGCAGGAGGCCCGGCAGGCGGACGTCGCCGGTGTAGCGAGCCTCGCCCCTGGCCCGCTGGAGCCCGTCCTGACGCGGTGAGGGCCGGCCCACGACCTCGAGCGGGCCGGCGGGCCACTGGTCGAGCGCGTCCTCCTCGACGACCGTCCAGACCTCCTCGTAGCGGCCCTCGACCTCCTTCTCGGTCCGGATCAGTCTCGCCATGTGGCGATCGCCTCCTCGATGTTGGAATAGGCACCGCAGCGGCACAGGTTCCCGGCCATGCCGTGGCGGATCTCCTCGCGGCTCGGCTCGGGGTTCGCCTCGACGAGCGCCGCGGCCGAGACGATCTGCCCGGGGGTGCAGAAGCCGCACTGGAGCGCATCCGTGCGGACGAAGGCGGCCACGAGCGGGTGCTCGCGCAGGCCTTCGATCGTCGTCACCTCGCGACCGTCGACCGTGTGCACGAGCGTGATGCACGAGAGGGCAGGGACGCCGTCGAGCTGCACCGTGCAGGCGCCGCAGTGGCCCTCGTCGCAGGCGACCTTCGTCCCCGTGAGGCCGAGGTCGTCGCGGAGGACGTCCGCGAGCGAGCGGCCGACCGTGGGGTCGGTCTCGTAGGTGTGGCCGTTGACGACGAGCTCAAGCAGCCGCGGTCACCGCCAGCACGTTCGCGAGGTGGAGGAGCCGGAAGGCGGTCTGCGCGGTGCGTGTCTGATCCCCAGCCTCGGCCTCGGGCAGGACGCGCCACAGGTCGCGGGCGACGAGGAGGAGCTCGCGGATCTGCTCGGTCGACTCCCGATGACCGTTCGCGCGCTCGTCGCAGGCGTTCAGCGCCAGGCCGAGCACGCCGATCGTGTCCGCCTGCCGCGTCCAGAGGAGCGGGGTCGCCATCGAGAGGTACTGGTGGATCCGCGCGAACGTGATCGGCGTCGAGATCGCTTCCGGCCCGCGGGGCGTCGAGAGCGGGAGCGGCTCCTCGGCGTTCGCGATCCTGCTCGCGCTGCCGCCGAGCATCGCCCGCAGCTGCGTCTCGTCGAGGCCGGCGATCCGCGCGGTGCGGAGCGCGATCAGGAGCGAGGCGGGTTGGCGCCCGTACGGGTAGTCGGAGGCGTAGAGCACCTGCTCCGGAGCGACCAGGCGGTAGAGGTCGAGGATGTCGAGCGCGCTCCAGACGGACGTGTCGAAGAAGACGCCCGGGCGTCCCGAGAAATGGCGGGCGAGCGCGGCGAGGTCGGCGATCCCCGCGTGGGCGATGATCAGCTGCGCCTCGTAGGCGTCCAGGAGCCGCGCGAGCGCGTCGGCGATCGGGGGGAGGCCGCGGCCGCCGTGGATCAGGATCGGCACCCTGCGCGCGGCCGCCAGCTCGAAGACGGGCGCGAGCCGATTGTCGTCGAGCAGGAATTTCTGTGCGCGTGGGTGCAGCTTGATCCCGCGCGCGCCGGCGTCGAGGCAGCGGGTCGCCTCCTCGATCGGGCTCTCCGCGAGGTCGAGCCGGACGAAGGGGATCAGGGCGCCCTCCGAGCGGGCCGCGAAGTGGAGCGTCCGGTCGTTCGGGGCGTGGAAGCCGGGGTGGCGGTCGGGCTCGTCCAGGCAGAACATGAACGAGCGCGAGATCCCGGCCCGCTTCTGGATCTCGAGCAGCCCGTCGAGGTCGCCTTGCATCCCGTCGATGTCGGTTCCGAGATGTACGTGTGCGTCGAAGAGCTCGGCGTCGGGCGGCAGCTCCTCGCGCACCACCGCCTCGAAGCTCTCGAGCAGCGGCTGCGCGCGGGCGAGCACGTCCTCCATCAGGCTCTTGAGTCTACGGACAGCGCCCTGTGGGCGAACCGATTGTGGACAGCGCTGCTCAGGCGGCGAGCGCGCCGACCTTCGCCCGCAAGTAGGCGAGGTACGGCTGCGGGTCGATCGCCGTCTCGCCGATCGCGCGCTCGAGCGTCTCGAGCGGCGTGAACTTGCGGCCGTGGCGGTAGAGCCGCTCGCGCAGCCGGTCGTAGAGCTCGCCGAACTCGCCGGCCTCGATCTGCGCCTCCAGATCGGGCAGGTCGCGCTCGACGTGGCGCCAGATCTGGACGGAGATCGCGTTCCCGAGCGCATAGGTCGGGAAGTAGCCGTAGGCGGCGCGCGACCAGTGCACGTCCTGGAGGACGCCGCGCGTGTCATCGGGCACCTCGACGCCGAGCAGATCGAGCATCCCCGCGTTCCACGCCTCGGGCAGCTCCTCGAGCGCGAGCGACCCGTCCACGAGCCGCTGCTCGAGCTCGAAGCGGAGGATGATGTGGAGCGAGTACGTGACCTCGTCCGCGTCGACCCGGATCAGCCCCGGCGCCACGCGGTTGATCCCACGGTGAAACGCCTCGAGCTCGACGCCGGCGAGCGCGGGAAAGCGCCGCTGCAGCTCGGGGAGGAACCGACGCCAGAAGGGCAGCGAGCGGCCGACCAGGTTCTCCCACGTCCGGCTCTGCGACTCGCCGAGCCCGAGCGAAGCGCTGCCCGCGAGCGGCGTCCGGTCGAGCGCGGGATCGCAGCCCTGGTAGGTCAGCCCGTGTCCGCCCTCGTGCATCGCGGCCCAGAGCGCGCGCAGGTTGTCCGGGCTGTAGCGCGTCGTCATCCGGATGTCGGTGCGCGAGAACGAAGTCGCGAACGGGTGGACGGTCGGGTCGAGCCGCCACGTCCCCTCCTCGAAGCCGAACCGTATGAGCACGTCCTCGAGGAACTCCTGCTGCGCGGCTACCGGGTAGTCGCCGTCGAGGAACGAGTCGTCGGCGGGCTCGCCGGCCTCGCGCACGAGCGCCGTCAGCTCCGGCCGGAGCACGTCGAAGACCGCTCGCACCTCGGCCGTCTTCATCCCCGGCTCGTACTCGTCGAGGAAGGCGTCGTAGGGCGAGTCGCCCTGTTCCTGGCACTCCGCCCAGCGGAGCGCGACCTCGTGGACGCGCCGGAACGCCGGCAGGAAGAGCGCGAAGTCCGATGCCGCCCGCGCCTCCAGCCACGCCGCCTGCGCCTTCGACGCCTCGCGCAGCCAGGCGGCAGCGAGCTCCGCCGGCACGCGCCGTGCCTTGTCCCAGTCGCGGCGCACGACCCGGAGCAGGCTCGCGTCGTCTGAGTCGTAGTCGAGCGTCGCCGCGAGCGGCTCGGCGCGCTCGAGCAGCCGCCCGAGCTCGTCGTCGATAAAGCGCTCGTGGACGATCCCGCCGAGCGTCGCGAGCGCCTCTGCGCGAGCGGGCCCGCCCTTCGCCGGCATCCCCGTCCGCTGATCCCAGTTGAGCACGCCGAGCGTCTTCTCGAGATCATGGATCTCGGCCAGCCGCCGCTTCAGCTCGGTCAGAGCCTCGTTCATCGGGAGGAACCTAGCCGTTAGGATCGCTGCCGATGGCCGACGTCCTGATCATCGGCGACACGGTGCGCTCGCCGGAGCTGCGCCACGAGGTGCCGCTCTCGATCGGCGATCCCTTCCTCTACGCCGAGGTCGGCGGCCGCAGGCACGTCGCGGTGAGCACGCTGGAGCTGAGCCGGGTCAATGATCTCGGCGGCGACCTCGACGCGCACCCGCTCGAGGAGTTCGACTACGACGCGATCATCGCGCGCGGGCTGCCCGCGCACGAGCTCTGGACGACGGTTTGGGTCAGCGCAGCCCGGAAGCTCGGCATCCGCGACGCCGTCGTCCCGCTCACCTTCCCGCTCGGCGACGCCGAGGCTCTCCGCGCTGCCGGGGTCGAGCTCCGCGTCGACCAGCAGCTCTTCGACGACCGGCGGCGCGTCAAGAACGAGGTCGAGCTCGAGGGGATCCGCCGCGCCTGCCGGGCGGTCGAGGCGGGGATGGGGCGCGCGAAGGAGATGCTGCGCGAAGCCGACCGCTCGAACGGCGCCCTGACGCTCGACGGGCAGCCGCTCACGTGCGAGCGGATCAAGGCCGAGCTCGAGCGCATCTTCGGCGAGCACGGCGCGGTGGGGGAGGAGTTCATCGTCTCGCACGGCGCCCAGACCGCGGTCGGCCACGATCCCGGCTCGGGCCAGATCGCCGCGGACGACGTCGTGCTCTTCGACCTCTACCCGCGCGACCGCGAGACCGGCTGCTACACGGACTTCACTCGCACGGTTGCGGTGGGCTCCGCATCGGACGAGCTCAGGGAGTACCACCGGCTCGCGCGGGAGGCGCTCGACATCGCGGTCGCGGCGGTTCGGCCTGGCGTCGAGGGCAGGGAGATCCACCGTCAGGTGTGCGAGTTCTTCCACGAGAACGGACAGAAGACGCAGCTCCACAAGCAGCCGGGCGAGGTTCTGCAAGACGGTTACCACCACGGCACCGGGCACGGCGTCGGGCTCGAGGTGCACGAGCAGCCGGGGATCGGGCGCGCGGGTACCGCCGCTCTCGTCGCGGGCGACGTGATCGCGGTCGAGCCCGGCCTCTACCGGCACGGCTTCGGCGGGGTGCGGCTCGAGGATCTGCTTCTGGTCACAAACGACGGCGCCGAGGTGCTGACGAGCTTCCCGTACGACCTCGAGCTGTGACCGAGCACACGATCGAGACACACTTCGTCGAAGACCGGCGATATCCACCCCCACCCGAGTTCGCCGCGCAGGCCAACGCCCAGCCCGAGATCTACGAGCGCGACTTCGAGGAGTTCTGGGAGTCCGAGGGCCGCGAGCGCGTTTCCTGGTCGAAGCCGTTCGACAAGCTCTACGAGTGGGAGCTGCCGTACGCGAAGTGGTATCTCGGCGGGACGCTCAACGTCTCCCACAACTGCGTCGACCGGCACGTCGAGGAGGGGCGCGGCGAGCGCGTGGCCTACCACTGGGAGGGCGAGCCCGGCGACACGCGGGCGCTCACCTACGCCGACCTCCAGCGCGAGGTCGTCCGCTTCGCGAACGCGCTCAGGGAGCTCGGGGTCGAGAAGGGAACCCCGGTCGCGATCTACATGGGGATGATCCCGGAGCTGCCGATCGCGATGCTCGCGTGCACGCGGCTCGGCGCTCCGCACACCGTCGTCTTCGGCGGCTTCTCCGCCGACTCGCTCTCCGACCGCGCGAACGACATGGGCTGCGAGGTGCTCGATCACGCAGGACGAGGCCTGGCGACGCGGCTCGACCGTGCCGCTGAAGCGGACCGCAGACGAGGCGATGGCGGCGGCGCCGGGGATGAGACGCGCGCTCGTCGTCCGCCGCACGGGCAACGAGGTCCCGATGCAGGAGGGGCGCGACGTCTGGCTCCACGAGCTCGAGGTCTCGGACGACCCGGCGTCGTGCCCGCCGGAGCCGATGGACGCCGAGGACCTGCTCTTCCTCATGTACACGTCCGGGACGACCGCGAAGCCGAAGGGGATCGCGCACACGACGGGCGGCTACCTCGTCGGCGTCGCCTCGACGCACCGCTACATCTTCGACCTGAAGCCCGAGACGGACGTCTACTGGTGCGCGGCCGACATCGGCTGGATCACCGGCCACAGCTACATCGTCTACGGGCCGCTCTGCAACGGCACGACCTCGATCCTCTACGAGGGAACGCCCGACTTCCCGGACCAGGCCCGCTGGTGGGAGCTCGTGGAGCGCTACGGCGTCACGATCCTCTACACCGCCCCGACCGCGATCCGGGCGCACATGAAGTGGGGGCCGGAGCACGCGGGGAAGCACGACCTCTCCTCGCTGCGGCTGCTCGGCTCGGTCGGGGAGCCGATCAACCCCGAGGCCTGGATGTGGTACCGGGAGCACGTCGGCGGCGACCGCTGCCCGGTCGTGGACACGTGGTGGCAGACCGAGACCGGAATGGTGCTGATCACGCCACTACCCGGGGTGACGACGACGAAGCCGGGCTCGGCGACGAAGCCGTTCCCCGGAGTGGAGGTCGGAGTCCTCGACGAGGCGGGCCAGGAGGTCGGGCCGGGCGGCGGCGGCTACCTCGTCCTGAAGCGGCCCTGGCCGGCGATGACGCGCGGGATCTACGGGGACGACGCGCGCTTCCGCGAGACCTACTGGTCGAGGTACCCGGGCGTCTACTTCGCCGGCGACGGCGCCCGGATCGACGAGGACGGCGACTACTGGCTGCTCGGCCGCGTGGACGACGTGATGAACGTCTCCGGGCATCGGATCTCGACGATCGAGGTCGAGTCGGCGCTCGTCGATCATCCGCGGGTCGCGGAGGCCGCGGTCTGCGGGCGGAACGACGCCCTCACGGGCCAGGCGATCGTCGCCTACGTGACGCTGAAGGGCGGCGACGAGGGCTCGGTCCAGATGCTCGAGGAGCTGCGGAGCCACGTCGCGGCCAAGATCGGCGCGATCGCGAAGCCGGCGAACGTCGTCTTCACCCCGGAGCTCCCGAAGACCCGCAGCGGCAAGATCATGCGGCGGCTCCTGCGCGACGTGGCCGAGAACCGGCCGCTCGGCGACACGACGACGCTCGCGGATCCGACGGTCGTGCACGAGATCGCCGACCGCGCCGTCACGGACGCCGGCGGAGAGTAGCCGCGCTGCGGCGGCGTTGTTCGGGCGAGAACACGCTCGCGCACATGAGGCCCCTGTCACCACAGGCGGAGCGGCGGAACACCCACGTCGGAACATTGTGTTCGTACGGGGAACCCGTCGCCCGCAAGGTACTATGCGGTGCATGGAACCTGCGCAGACACGCAACGTGGTGTCTCAACTGCGGCGTGGCACGGTGGAGTACTGCGTGCTCGCCCTCTTGCGCGACGGCGAGCGATACGGCTTCGAACTCGTGCGCGAGCTATCCGCCGTCGACGGTCTCGTCACGAGCGAGGGCACGATCTATCCCCTCCTCACGCGCCTGCGCAAGGACGAGCTCGTGACGACGTTCTGGCAGGAATCCGAGAGCGGACCGCCGCGCCGCTACTACCGACTCACGGACGCCGGCCGTGCAGTGTTGGCTGATTTCACGCACCGAATGGGCCCGCTTCCGCGACTCCGTGGATGCAATTCTCCACGGAAGGAAAGGCGATGATCGCAATGGAGACTGACCGTCTCATCGACGAGTACTTGCGTCGCCTCGACGCTGCCGCCGCCCACCTCCAGCGCTCGCGCCGCGCCGAACTCGTCGCGGAGATCCGCGAGCACATCGAGACAGCGCTGCGCGAGGAGGAGGCGGCTGACGAGGTCGCAGTGCGGAATGTCCTGGAGCGGCTCGGGCCGCCCGAGGAGATCGTCGAGGCCGCCGAGCCGCCCGCGACCGAGGGCCCGGCCCGCACCGGCAAGCTCGAGATCGCCGCGCTCGTCGCAATGGTGATCCCGTTCGTCGGCTGGTTGTTCGGGATCGTGCTCGTCTTTGTCTCCCAGGCATGGACGAGCCGCGAGAAGGTTGTCGGCGTGGCGCTGGCGTTGACCCCGGTACTCGTGCCGTTGCTCGGCTTCATGGTCGCTGGCGCGGACGGGACGCAGGAGCCGGTGCCTGCCGAGCCCCCGGTAGGGCTGGAGCAGGAGAACACCGGCGGCGGGATAGGTCCCCTCGAGGCGGTGACCCTTGCCCTTCTCTTCATCGCCGGCGGACTGCCCAGCGCGCTGTACCTCGGGTGGCGGCTACGCCGCCACCCGACGACCTCAGCGAACTGATCGCGCGGCTCGGGGAAATTCCCGCACACTGGCGCAGGCGACGAATCGACCTGCTAGTCGGGGAGTGCGTCTGCGGACGATAGTCGTCACTCGGTTCGGCCTGAGCTAAGCCTCAGGGGACATTCCCGAACGCTGGCCCAGGCCACTGGAACTAGGCTCGCAGAATGAGTGTCGGTGCGCCGTTGGACGCGATGAGGCCCGCGATAGAGGATCTCTACCTGGTGTTCCGTCGGTACGGCCTTAAGTCGCGGTTGGAAGCCTGCCCGTGTTGCACGACCGATGCCGATCAGGCGCTGATCCACTCTAGGTCGCTTCGAGCACTGACGCCTGATGACCTGGAACATTACGTCAGCAAGGCGATGACTACCTGGGGTGACGAGGACGACTATCGACACTTCCTACCCCGCTTGTTGGAGCTTGCGGTGGAGGACGAATCCCGCTCGTTCTGGAACACCGAGCTGATCCTCAGCAAGCTCGCGTACGCGGGCTGGAGAGGCTGGCCCGCGGCTGAGCAGAGAGCCGTCGAGTCGTTCCTGAGCCTTCGGTGGAGCCTCGGCCTGACCCAGCAGCCGCGCTACAGCTTGGTCGAGTCCGACTCGGAGTTCGACGCGGGCGAATGGTTGTGCGGGATCGAGCTGGCAGGCCTCGACACCACGCCGTTCGTCGATGTCTGGCTCCGAATGGGTGAGGTGAGCACCTTCGGTCACGTCGTCGCTTTTCTGGAGAGCAATCCGCACCTCCTCACGGACGGCAGGGTCGGCGCCGTGTACTGGGGAGACACGGCAGAGGCCCCGGCGTATGCCGAACCGATGCGAACGTGGCTCAGTTCGCTCCTGGACGACCCTGACTTCCAGGCGCGTCTCGCTGCTTGGTACCAGCAGTGATCACTACTAAGTGCCTACGGCCGTTCGGGTGACATTCCCGGACGCTGGCGCAGGCGAGACGGTCCTTACTCCGAGCGCTTGCCTCAGGGCCGTTGTCGCAGCCAATCTTCGCGGGGAAGCGTGTAAACCGTCATCGGCTCGCCCGAGCGCCCGTGGCCTCGGCCGCGTACCGAGAATCCGAGCTTGGCTGCCACGCGGCGGGATGCTTCGTTTCCCCCGTCCGAGATGTACGCCGTGATCGTCTCGACGTCGGTGCGGCTGAAGAGATCGTCGATCGCCGCTTCCATCGCTTCGGTCGCGATGCCGTCATTTCGCCGGTCCTCGGTCACCCACCAGCCCGCCTCGACTTCGTCGGGGTCGATGCCCTCGATGCCGTCGCCGGCGAGACGCAGCTCGGCGCAGCCGAGGAAGCAGCTGCCCTGCTTGTCCCGGACGGCCAACGGGCCGAAGCCGTGCTCGCGCCACTGGACATCGGCCGCGCGGGTGTCGCGCAAGGCGTCCGCTGCATTCCTTGATGCACGAGCATGGTCAGACTCGTCGCGGCTTGTCAGCGGGAGAAGCCTCAGCCGTGCCGTTCGAAGACTGGTTCCTTCCCGGTCAGGCACCGGCGGGTCGCTCTCGCAGCGTCCACCCACGCGCCGAGTATGACCGCCCGTTCGGGTGACATTCCCGAACACTGGCCCAGGCGATGGTGGGCGAACCGCGAAACGCCCCGCCGCCTCTCGCGTACGACCTCGATCAGGGCGAAGAGCCGGGCCCGAACTGGCGAACCTCCTGCGCGCAACGGCAGGCGACGGCGATCATGCCGGCCCACTCCAGCGCATCCTCGCGTGAGGGAACGTCGACGACCGAGAATCCACCGATGTACGCCTTGCTCTCAGGGTAGGGGCCGTCGGTGACCGTCCCGTCGGTGGCCACCACGCTCACCTCTTCGTGGGAATGGAGCCCGCCGCCGAACACCCAAACGCCGGCGTCCTTTGCCGCTCGCACCACCGCGTGCGTGGCCTCGGTCACGTCGGGGAGATCCTCCTCGGGGAACGTCATTGCCCCGTCATCGAACGAGATCAGATACCGCGTCATCCCACGACTCCTTTCTCGGCGGCCTGCTCCGGCCGCATCTCACCCTGCTCCAGACACGCGCGCAATCGAGACCGACAAACCGCCGAGAGCTCATCGGCCCGGCTAGATCCAGCTCGCTTTTTCGGGCGTCATCGGGGCGCCTCGGCGCAGGCCCGACGGGGTGCCCCCCATGAGACCTTGACGACGATTCTGCGGCGGCCCATCTGGGTAGTCTCGCAGCATGGAAGCCGCCGCTCGATTCCTCCTGTATGCGGCGCTGATCCTTGCCATCCTCGGCGTCGGTGCATTCGCGCTCTTCAAGTTGGGAGTTGATCGGCTCCCGGCGACGCTCACCTGGCGATCGGACAACGTGACCGTCTTCGTTCCGATCGGGCTGATGGTCGTTGCCTCGATCGTCGGGACGATCGTGCTGAACATCTTCCTCCGGCGCTAGACCGCCGCACCGCATTGACCGAGAGTGGAAGCGGCTCGGAGAGACCCCTAGCGGAAGGAGTGCCAAAATGGGAAAGCTGATCGCGACCACACAGGCCACGATCGACGGCGTCGTCGACCCGGTCGGTGAGTGGGTTCAGCCGGGCGGAGACCACGCCGAATACTCGTTCGAGCGTCAGGCGAGATCCAGCGGCCTCGTGCTCGGCCGCAAGACCTACGAGGGGCTGGCGGGGTTCTGGCCGAGCCAGTCGGGCAAGTGGGCGGACCTGGTCAACCCGATGCAGAAGTACGTCGGGTCCAAGACCCTGTCCGGAGAGCTCGAATGGAACGCGACCCTGTTGGAGGGCGAGCTCGAGGACTCGATCCCGAAGCTGAAGGACGAGGTCGAAGGTGACCTGTTCATGCACGGGAGTGGCGAGTTCGCGTACGCGCTCGCCGAGAAGGGCCTGATCGACGAGGTCGAGATCTATCTGAACCCGCTCGTCTGGGGCAGGGGAAACGTCCACGTGCTCGGCGACAGGGGAACCGTCCGGATGGAGCTCGGCGACATCAAGCGGTTCGACTCCGGAGTCGTCCTGCTCACCTACCTCCCGGTGTCGTAGGACGCGCAGCGCCGGCCGTCCAGCCGATAGGCGGACACGTATTCACGTACTACGCTCCTCCACGTGAAGCAGAACGTCACACTCGCGTTGTCCGCAGACAAGGTGCGAAGGCTGAAAGTGCTCGCTGCCGAGCGCGGAAGCTCGATTTCGCGGATGCTGACCGAGGCGCTCGACGAGATCCTCGAGCGCGACTCGGGGTACGAGTCTGCCCGTCGGCGAAGCCTTGCCCGGCTCGAGCAGGGCTGGGAGCTCGGGACGGACGGCCGGATCACGTGGAGGCGCGACGAGCTTCATGAGCGCTGACCGGCGCTCCTTCGTCGATACCAACATCCTCGTCTACGCGCACGACAGGGCGTCCGGCGAGAAGCACGAACTTGCCCGGTTGCTCGTCGCCGAGCTCTGCGAGTCACGAACCGGATGTGTGAGCATCCAGGTGCTCCAGGAGCTCTTCGTCATCGTGACTCGACGGATCGCCGAACCGCTCGATGGGTGGAAGGCGGCCGAAGCGGTTTCGGACTACGCGAGGTGGACGTTGCATGCTCCGCGCAGCGAGGATGTGCTCTCGGCAATCGAGCTGCAGCTGCGCTACGGGATCTCGTTCTGGGACGCGATGATCGTCCGCAGCGCGGCGTGGCTGAGCTGCGACGTTCTGTACAGCGAGGATCCCCGGGTCAGCGGTACGACGGAGTACTCGTCGTCAATCCGTTCGCATAGCGGGGGAAGTAGCCCTCAGGCTGCGGCTGGTGGAGCGTCGGCCACCGGCAGGCTCGGGCGGCGCCGCCGGTAGCCGAAGCCGTAGCGCCCGAGCCGGCCGCGGCGGATCGCCAGGATGACGTAGGTGACCGCGCCGAGCGGGGGCATGATCAGCACCTGGAGGAGCGCGTAGATGGGGAAGACGAGCATCCAGGGCGAGAGCACCTGCAGGTTCGAGATCGCGGTCACGAAGATGTAGGCGACGATCACGACCGGCAGCGTCCTCAGGATGCTGTTCAGGTCGAGCATCGTCCACCACTTGAAGTAGAGCGAGACCCAGATCGCTGCGATGTAGTAGCTCGTCAGGACGGGCAGGTGGAGCAGGTTGCGGTCCATGTTGATCCACCAGTGGCGGAAGGTGCCCGCCCACCACAGCCGGCGCTGCCGGAACAGGGCACGCCACGAGTCGGGCGCGTCGGTCTCGACCACGATGTTCAGGTGGCGGATGCGCATGCGGAGACCGAGCGCGGTGCGGCCTGTCTCGATGTCCTCGCCGGGCGTCCACATCGAGTGGCGCGCCATGATCGCGCGGAGCGAATCGGTGCGGGCGAGGAAGCAGGCTCCGGAGGTGAGCCACGGACGGAAGTGTCGGCAGAGCATCGCCATCCGATACTCGAGCGCCTGGAGCTTCGTGACCACGTTGCGGCTGTTCGCGACGGCGCACTTGATCGAGCAGATGTCCGCTCCCGCGGCGTGGGCTGCTGCGACGGCGGCCGGAATGTCGTCCCCGACCGACGTGTCGGCGTCGAGCCGGAGGGTGTAGGTCGTCGTGACGGTCGGGAGAGCGGCCTTGACGAGCGCCGCCGGATTCGGATCGGCGATGCGGAGCCGGCAGACGCGCCACCCCTCCGTCTCGAGCTGGTCGGCGAAGGCGACCATGATCGGCTTGCCGACCTCGAGCGCCACCAGCACGTGCTGCTGGTAGCGCAGGAGGTCGGCGCGCCGGTCGAAGTAGCGCGGGTGCCCGAAGAGCGGGACGATGATCGTGAAGTCACCGGAGGTGTCGTTCGCCCGGCTCGATCGTCCGACCTCCCCACCAGGAGAGCATGTTCTGGAAGTCGAACGCGAGCAGGAAGATCGCGAGGACCAGGGCGACGTGCGACACGCTATCGCTGCTTCGGAAGGACGATCTTCTTGACGGCCTGCTTCGGAAGGACGATCTTCTTGACGACGAGCTTCGCAGCCGGACACGGCTTCGACTTCTGGCACTTGACGACCTTCGTCTCGACCGAGGTGCCGGTCAGGAAGTTGAACCAGTGGTGATGCTTGAGCATCGGTGTGAAGATCAGGGTCAGGATCGTCACGATCGTGACGCCCCGAGTATGAGCGCTGTGCACTACGGACTCCCTCTTGGTTGCGGCGGCTCGTCGTCCCCGGGAGAGTTGCGGCGGCCCCGGGTCGACGTCGTACCCCTTTCGCATCGGCGGGGGCCGCGCGGCCGCAACCCCTCGATCGAGGGGTGCTAGGGCTGGCGCGAGGGACTACGAGCCGGGCGGAATGTTCTGATTCAGCCGGAAGACGTTCTCCGGGTCGACCCTCCGCTTTAGCGCCTGGAGCCGGTCGTACTTCGCCGGGCCGTAGGACTGGCGGACCCGCTCGGCTCCCTCGTCGCCCAGGAAGTTCACGTACACGCCTTGGTGCCACGGTTCGAGCGCCGACCAGAAGCCCCGCACCCACTCGCGCTCCTCGTCGAAGCCCTCGCTCGTCGCCGTGCTCGCCCCGATGTTGTAGGTGAAGCCCGCGGTGCGCCCGTTGAACGCGGTCTCGTCGTCGGTCACCCGGGCGACCGCGCCGCCCATCTGCCAGATCGGGAAGGAGGTGAGCGGCGACTCGATCTGGAGCGAGCGCTCGACGGTGAGGTCGATCAGCTCGTCGTTCAGCTCGGCGACGTCGCAGCTCTTGAAGTAGTACCAGCGTCCCGGCGGGAAGCTCGGATCGAGCATCGCCTGGTGGGTCAGGTACGGCTTCGGCAGGCAGACGTCCGCCACCGGTGAGCCGAACTTCCGCAGCGGCCGGATGAACGCCTCTCCCTGCTCGAGGTCGCCGACCCAGCAGCAGATGACCATCACCACAGGCTTGCCGTGCAGCTCCTGGGGGACGATCGGGAGGGGCGGCGCCTTGCGGTGGACGATGATCGTCATCAGCTCGTCGGGCGCCTCCGCGACCCAGTCGCGATAGAAGCGCAGCACCTCGCCCGACTGCTCCATCGGCCAGAAGATCGGGCCGGCGAGCACCTGCGGCCCGAGCTGCACGCAGCGGAACTCGAACTCCGTGACGATCCCGAAGTTGCCGCCGCCGCCGCGCACGCCCCAGAAGAGGTCGGCGTTCTCGTCGGCGCTCGCCGTCACGAGCTCGCCGTCGGCGGTCACGAGGTCGACGGAGACGAGCTGGTCGACCGAGAGCCCGTGCTTGCGCATGATCCAGCCGATCCCGCCCCCTAGCGTCAGCCCGGCCACGCCGGTATGGGTGACGATCCCGGACGGAACCGCGAGCCCGAAGGCCTGGGTCTCCCGATCGAGCTCGCCGAGGAGGACGCCGGCCTGCACGCGCGCCGTCCGCCTCTCCGGGTCGACGCGGATCCCCTTCAGCGGCGAGAGGTCGATCATCAGAGCGTCGTCCGCGACCGAGAGGCCCGGGAACGAGTGCCCACCGCTTCGCACTGCGATCGGGAGCCCGCTCGACCGGCCCAGCTTCACTGCCGCGAGTACGTCGGCGACCCCCGCGCAGCGGACGATCGCGGCCGGGTGCCTATCGAACGCGCCGTTCCAGATCGCGCGGTGCTCGTCGTAGCCGGGAACGCCGGGACGAACGACGGAGCCTCGGAAGGCTGCCTCGTCGAGCTCGAAAGCGGCGGCGGCCACGCTCACGAGCGGAGTCTCACACATGCATCCTGTGCGCGTGCAGCGCCTCGTCCTCGCCGGCCTCTCCGCGCTCGTCCTCGTCGCGCTCCTCCTCGCGCCCGGGGCCGCGGCGGGTGACGCGGAGCTGCGGCTGGCCCGCGACCGGTATCTCGGGCCGGCGACCCTCGACTATGCGGCCACCCCGGACGGCGCGCAGGCCCGCTACGACGCGGGCCGGAACCTGGTCGAGGCGGTGCTCGCCGCCGGCGGCGTCAGCGCGGGCCAACGCGCGTTGCGGGCGGTGCTGCTCCGGCACGGCCGGACGGCGGTCGCCCGGGCGGAGGCGCTCGACCGCCCGGACGGCTCGGTCGGGAGCGGCCGGTACGCGTCGCTCGCTCCGGTCTCGGCCCGCTCGGGACTGCGCGTGCCCGACGCGACGCTGGACGCTCGGCTGGCCGCCGTCGCGGACCGGTTCGACGGCTGGGCGGCCGTCTGGGTGCACGACCTCCTGACAGGCCGCTTCGCAGGCTGGAACGAGGATCTGCGCTTTCCGGCAGCCTCCACGGTCAAGCTCGGCGCGCTGGCCGCGGCGCTTCGCACGGCGCCCGTTCCCGAGGCCGGCCGCTGGTGGTACGACGCGCGCCAGCTCGGCGCCTGGTCGTCGAACCTCGCGGCGAACCGGATTCTCGCTGGGCTCGGCTACGGCGCCGTCACGGACGGCCTCCGCCGGCTCGGGATGACCTCCAGCACCTATCCAGGCCCTTACCGCGCGACCACCGCCGTCGGGCCCATCGGGGTCAGACCGCCGCCGCCGGGAAGCCACACGCGGGTCACCACGGCCCGCGATCTCGGCCGCGCGCTCTACCGCCTCCACGCCGCCGCCTACGGGGACCGGCGCGCGCTCGGGCTCCTGGGACTGACGCGACCGCAGGCTCAGGCCGGCGTCCGCGTCCTGCTCTCCGCTCAGCGGGCGAGCGAGAACCTCGGCCTCCTCCGGCCGTGGCTCGGGAGCACGGCCGTGGCCGAGAAGAACGGCTGGCTCTCCGACACGCGGCTCACGGCAGCAATCGTCTACGGCAGCCGGCCCACGATCGTCGTCGTCGCGGCCTACAGGCCGGGCCTCCAGGAGCCGGTGGCGCGCAGGCTCGGCCGGGATATCCTCCGCGCGGTGGGGCTCCCGTGACCGACCACCGCAAGCTCGGCGTCGACCTCTTCAACCAGGTCTGGACGCTGCTCGAGCAGCCCGAGCGAACCCGCGCAGAGGACGACGCGATGCTGCACGCAGCGCACGCTTCGCGACACCACTGGGGCCAGGTCGGCGAGCCGCGCCATCTCGCTCGCGGGGAGTGGCAGATCTCCCGCGTCTACTCCGTGCTCGGCCGGGGCGAGCCTGCGCTCCACCACGCCCGCCGCTGCCTGGAGCTCCTCGAGCAGAGCGGGGACGGCGAGGAGTGGGACGTCCCCTTCGCGCACGAGGCGATCGCACGCGCGGCACTCGTCGCGGGCGAGCGCGAAACGCTCGAGTACCACCTCGCGCAGGCGCGGAGCCTCGGCTCCCGGATCGAGGACGCAGACGACCGGGAGCACCTCGAGGAGGCGCTCGCCGACTTCGCTACCTGACCCCGATCCAGATCGCGGGCCGCGCCTCCGGCCGCAACCAGCGCAGCACCGCGGCGAGGCGGTCGCGCCGTAGGCTGACGCAGCCGATCGTCGGGCCGCCCGTCTGCGCGTGCAGGAAGATCCCCGAGCCGCGGCCCGGCACGACGGGGCGCATGTTGTACTCGATCACCGCGAGGAAGGGGTACGGCCTCGGCTGCTGCCACATCCCCTCGCTGCCGCCGGCGAACGGCGGCTTCGTGCCGCAGGCGACGTGCTGGAAGGAGTTGTAGGTCGGCGAGCGCGGATCCTCGTCCCACCAGTCGCCGCAGCGCAGGCGCCGGTAGGCGAAGCGGACGCCCGGGTCCGGCGCGTTTCCGTACATCGTGCGACCGATCGGGAAGGTGCCGATGGGCGTCGTCCCGTCGCCCTCGCGCCGGTTCGCGGAGAGCCCGTTCCGTCCGAGCCGGGCGACGTGAGGGCCGCCGGCCGCGACCCAGCAGCCGTCGACGCGCCGCCAGGTCCGGAGCGACGCATAGGTCGTGCGCAGGACCTTCGCCTCCACGGTGACGAGCTGCTTCGCGCTCGCCGGCGCCTTCGCTTCCTCGGCGACGTTCGCCGGGCAGGCGGCGAGCGCCGCGGCTGCGAGGAGCGAGACGAGCACGGGGCCAGAGTACGCTGCGCCCGTGCGAATCGCCGCTCTGCTCGTGCTTGTGTCGGCGCTCGCGCTCGGACTTTGTGTTTCCTACACACAAGCCGCCCTGCCGCCCGTCGGCTCGATCGAGGCGGTGACCGCCGCCGATCTCCGTCACTCCTACCGCGCCGGCTGCCCCGTCGGCCCGGCGCGGCTCCGCACCGTCCGCGTCTCCTACTGGGGCTTCGACGGGCGGCCGCGCGTCGGCCGGATCGTCGTCGCGAGCCGCGTCGCGCCTGACGTGCTCGCGGTCTTCCGGATCCTCTGGAGCGAGCGCTTCCCGCTCCGCCGCCTTCGGCCCGTCTCCGCCTACCGCGGCAGCGACGACGCCTCGATGGCCGCCGACAACACCTCGGGCTTCAACTGCCGCTTCGTCGGCGGGACGAAGCGCTGGTCGCTGCACGCCCACGGCGAGGCGATCGACGTCAACCCGGTCGAGAATCCCTACGTCCGGGGCTCGCGGGTCGAGCCGCCCGCCGGCCGCGCCTACCTCGACCGGAGTCGCGAACGGAAGGGTATGGCGCTACGGAACGGCGTCCTCGTCCGCGCCTTCACCTCGGTCGGGTGGAAGTGGGGCGCCTCGTTCGGCGACTACCAGCACTTCTCGACCACCGGGCGCTGATGCGCGCGGTTCTCGGCGACCGCGCGCTCAACCGCGCGACGCTCGCGCGGCAGCTCCTGCTCGGCCGGGCCGCTCGTCCCGCGCTCGAGGTCGTCCAGCACCTCGTCGGGATGCAGGCGCAGGAGCCGAGGAACCCCTACGTCGCGCTCTGGTCGCGGCTCGAGGGCTTCCGGCCCGAGGAGCTCGAGCGGCTCCTGCTGGAGCGGAAGGCCGTCCGGATCCTCGTCATGCGCGGGACGATCCACCTCGTCAGCGCAGACGACTGCCTGCTCCTGCGCCCGCTGACGCAGCCTGTCCTGGACGGGATCGCCCGCCGCGGGCAGCACGCCCCGTCGCTTCGCGGCCTCGAGCTCGAGCCGGTGCTCGCCTTCGCCCGTTCGCTGCTCGAGGAAACGCCGAGCACGGGACGGGAGCTTCGCGCCGCGCTGGCGGAGCGCTTTCCCGACGTTGATCCCGCCGCGCTCGCGTTCGCCTGCACGTGCCGGCTCCCGCTCGTCCAGGTGCCGCCGCGCGGGCTCTGGAGCCGCAGCGCCCAGGTGAGGCTGACCCCGGCCGACGCATGGCTGGGCCGGCCGCTCGTCGCAGATCCCACTCCCGACGCGATGATCCTCCGCTACCTGGGCGCCTTCGGCCCTGCGACGGTGGCCGACGCCTCGACCTGGTCGCGCCTCACCGGTCTGCGAGAGGTCTTCGAGCGCCTGCGGCCGCAGCTCGTCACATTCCGAGACGAGCGCGGCCGCGAGCTCTTCGACCTCCCCGATGCCCCGCGGCCTGATCCCGAGACGCCCGCGCCGGTCCGGTTCCTGCCCGAGTACGACAACGTCCTGCTCTCCCACTCTGATCGCGCCCGGATGTTCGCGCCGCCCGAGGCGCGAGCACGCTTGGCGGCCGCGCTCTCGGCCGCGGGTGAGATCGGCTGGGGCTCGGTGCTCGTGGACGGCGTCGTCTGGGGGCTGTGGCGCGTGCGCGACGACGAGCTCCGCATCCTCCACGTCGACCGCCCGGGCCGGCGGGCGGCCGCAGCCGAGGCGAGGCACCTGCTCCGGTTCCTCGGGGCGGACGCGACGATCCGCTTCGAGAGGGCTTAGAGTCAGGCCCGTGAAGCGTGTCGAGGCCGCTTTCCGCTACGACGTGCCAGTCGACCGTGGCTTCGCCTTCATCACGGACACGGCGAACTGGTCGAGGTTCTGGCCGGACTACGTGCGCCTCGCCGATGGCTCGAGCTGGGGAGCGCCGGGGGACACGGCCTGGCTGATCACGCGCCTCTTCGGTCGCGAACGCGAGCTGACGATGAAGCTGACGGCCTTCGAGCCGAACCGGCTCGTCACCTACACGAGCACACAGCCCGGCCTGCCCGACGCACGGCATGAGCGCCACTTCGAGCCCGACCGCGACGGATTCGACTACCGGCTCGTCGTCGAGTACGAGCCGCGCAGCGGAGTCGCCGGCGTCTTCGACCGGTTCCTGCTCGCCCGCGGGATCCGGCGCGCCTTTCAGAGCACGTTTGCAGCCCTGGAGCGCGAGTTCGCGGAACCGTCGTAGATCGACGCTAGCTGTCGGCCCAGGGCGCGAGCTCGAGCGCCCGTTCGTATGCGGCTCGGTCGTGGATCGGCTCGCCGTGCGAGACGATCACGTGCTCGAACGGGAGCTCGAGCAGGTCGCGCAGCGCCGGCACCGACCGCTCCTCGTGCCACGGCGTCGACCAGATCCGAAGCTCGCCGTCCTGCGCGGTCAGCGCGTCGGCGAAGACGAGCGCCCGCTGCTCGGGCAGCCACACGGGCGTCTCGTTGCGGCCGCGCCCGTCGTAGAGGGCGACGAGGCCGCCCGGCAGCTCGGTTCCTGGCTCGATCCCCTCGAGCTCGGTCTCCGGGATGTTGTCGCGCCAGACGAGGTGCGGCCCGAAGGCACGGGCGCCGTAGCGCCGGACGATCACGTCCACGTCGCGGACGTGATCGGGCTTGAGGATGACGACGACGGTCGGCGGGGACGCGTCGAGCCGGGCCCAGATCTCGGTCGCGTCGTCGGGAGGAGCGAGCGGGTCGAGGAGGACGACCTCGCCGCCGGACTCGACGCAGGTCGACGTGACGGCCGGCTGCCAGTTGGCCTCCGGCTCCCAGTCGGGGTGCTCGAGCCGCCAGATCCAGAGACCGGGCGCGACGTCTCGGACTTCGGGAGCCACGGCGCGGTGCTAGACGACGAGCTTCTCGAACCGCTCGGCGTCGTCGAACGGGCCGATCACGGCGAGGTGGAAGCCCGAGTCGAGGATCTCCTGCGCGACGCGCTGGAGGTCTTCGGCGGTCACGGCGTCGAGCGCGTCCAGCACGGTCTGCGGCTCCGCGGCGCTGCCCTCGAGCACCTCGCGCCGGAGCCCGAACATGATCGTCCCGTGCGGGCTCTCGAGCTGGAGCACGAACCGGCCCTTGGCGAAGTTCCGGGCCTTCTCGAGCTCGTCGGCCGGAACCGCGTCCGAGGCGAGCAGCCGGAACTGCTCGACGATCGTCGTCACCGCGTCGTCGATCCGGTTTATGTCGACGCCCGACTGGGCGTACAGGGAGCCTGTGTCCGTGTAGGCGTGGTTCGTCCCGAAGACGTAGTAGGCGAGACCGCGCCGCTCGCGCACCTCGGTGAAGAGCCGCGAGGACATGCCGCCGCCGAGCACCGTCGAGAGAAGCTGGAGCACGTAGCGGTCGGGGTCGCCGAGCGGCCTGCTGCGGACGCCGAGAACGAGGTGCGCCTGGTCGGATTCCTTCGTGTGCACGCGCACGCGGCCGCCGTTCGCCGTGTGCGCGAACGGCGCCGGAGCGCCGGTGCCGCGCGGCTCGAGGCTGCCCAGCAGCTCCTCCAGCTTGGCCTCCAGCCCGTCGCCGATCCGTCCCCCGACCCCGACGACCATCCGGTCGGGCCGGTACCAGGCGTCCACGTAGTCGAGGAAGGTCTGCCGCGTCGCCTCGCGCACCGTCTCCTTGCGGCCGATGATGTCCCAGCCGAGCGGCTGGTCGCCGTAGAGAAGCGAGTCGTAGACGCCGCCGATGAAGTCGCGCGGCGTGTCGAAGTACATGTTCATCTCCTCGACGATCACGCCCTTCTCGCGCTCGATCTCGTCCGGGTCGAACTTCGAGCGGCGGAGCATGTCGACGAGGACGTCGAGCGCCGTGTCGCGCGTCTCGGCGGCGCAGCGGACGTAGTAGCCCGTGTACTCCTTGCCGGTGAAGGCGTTGAACTCGCCCCCGATCGCGTCGATCTCGCCGGCGATGTCGCGTGCGGTGGGGCGCGCCTCGGTGCCCTTGAAGAACATGTGCTCGGCGAAGTGGGCGATCCCGTTCGTCTTGGGCGTCTCGTAGCGCGAGCCCGCGGCCAGCATCACGAAGCACGAAACCGACTGCGCCTGCGGCATCGGCGCGGTGAGCACCCGCAACCCGTTGGAGAGCGAATGCCTCTCGAAGACTCCCATCCCGGGCCATGCTATAGAGGCATCTGTGGTCGGCGAGAAGATGCGGAAAGCGGTCGCCGCGCAGCCGGACTGGCTGGCGCACGTTCCGACCGAGCGGAGGTTGCCGGCCGGACGGATCGCGGCGGCCGGCTGCGGCACCTCGTTCCACGCGGCCCAGACGAGCGGCCGCGGGATCGACTCGCTCGAGGCCGTCCTCCGACCCCCGGACGCCGACCTGCTCGTGCTCGTCAGCCACGAGGGCGAGACGCCGCTCACGCTGGAGGCGGCTCAGGCGTTCCCGGGGCCGAAGTGGCTCGTGACGGGCAAGCCGGACGGGCCGATCGCGGCACTCTGCGAGGAGGTCGTCGTCGCCACGCCGGAGCTCGACGAGAGCTACTGCCATACCGCGAGCTACACGTGTGCGGTCGCTGCGCTTGCGGCGCTCCGCGGCGAGGATGTCTCAGGCCTGTCGGAAGCCATGGCCGTGGCGCTCGAGGCGCCGCGTCTACCGGTCTCCGAGCACCAGCGCTTCCTCGTCGCCGGCGCCGGCCGCGACTGGCCGACCGCGCAGGAGGCGGCGCTGAAGCTCCGCGAGGGCGTCCATCTCGCGGTCGAGGCCCACCCGACCGAGGAGCTCCTGCACGGGCACCTCGCGGCGATCGACGAATCCGTCCGCTGCTTCGTGCTCGAAGGAGAGGGTCGTGGCGCGACCCGCGCCGCCGACGCCGTCGCGGCACTCACCGAGCTCGGGTGCGACGTCACGCTCGTTCCGACGAGCCACCCTGCGGTCGACATCGCCCAGTTCCACCTGCTCACGCTCGATCTCGCCGAGGCCCGAGGCGTCGATCCCGACCTGATCCGCTGGGACGAGCCGCGCTGGAAGGCCGCGCGGGACGCTTACCGCTAGGAGCGCTCGATCTGGCTGCCGCCGACGATCGCGTCGCGGCCGTCGGGGTAACGGACCCAGGCCTTGTGGGTGCCGTCGTAGTCGGGGCCGAAGAGGATCAGTGTCGCCTCTTTCCCGCGCACGCGGCAGGCCTCGGCGCCCTCGGGATCGAGCCCGCGCCAGATCCGGATGAACGGGTTCTGCTCCCACTCCGCGCCGACCGTGGAGGGGAGCGTGTGGCCCGGGTGGATCCTGGTCTCGGGTGGCAGCGACATCAGCCGCTCCATGATCGAGTGCACCTGGTCGGGATAGCCGTTCGGACCGCCGCCGCCCGTCCCGCCGATAGTCCCCTTGAAGAGGCAGTCGGCGGTGAAGCAGTCGGTCCCGTTCACGAGCAGCGCGTGGTGGTCGAGGCAGTGGCCGGGCGTCGCGAGCACCTGGAGCTCGAGCGCGCCCGAGTGGAGGACGTCGCCGTCGGCGAAGGTCTCGTCGAGCCGGACGCCCGCGTCGGCGGTCAGCGCGCTTCCGACGACCGGAACGCCGAACCGCTTCCCGAGCCCGCCGACGTCGACCACGTGATCCATGTGGTGATGGGTCACGAGGACGTGCGTGATCGTCAGGTCGCGCGCCTCGATCTGCTGGAGCAGCGGCTCCTCGACCCCGTTCGAGTCGACGAGCACGCCGTGGCCGCCGTCCTCGTCGGCGACGAGATAGGCGTTCGACGTCCACTGCGGATGCTCGGCGCGCTCGAGGATCACGAGAAGGAGATTACGCTCCTGATCCCGTCCTGGGCCTCCATCAGCTCGAAGCCGCGGTTGACCTCCTCGAGCGTCAGCCGGTGGGAGAGGAACGACTCGACGTCGATCTCGCCGGCGAGCCAGCGCTCGACGAGCTGCGGCACCTGGTCGCGGCCCTTGACGCCGCCGAACGACGAGCCGGCGATCCGGCGGCCGGTGATCAGGAAGCGCGGGACGACGTCGAGCGTCTCGCCCTTGCCGGCCACGCCTGCCACCGTGCAGAGGCCCCAGCCCATCCGGGCCGACTCGACCGCCTGGCGCATCACACCCACGTTCCCGGTCGCCTCGAATGTGTAGTCGGCGCCGAAGCCGCCCGTCGACTCGACGATCCGCTCCACCGCGTCCGGCCCGCCGACCATCGTCTCGGTCGCACCGTGCTGGGTCGCGAGCGCCAGTCGCTCCTCCGAGAGGTCGATGCAGACGATCCGCTCGGCGCCCGCGAGCCGGCAGCCGATCACGGCCCCGAGCCCCACGAGCCCCGCACCGAAGACGACGCAGGTCGAGCCGGGCGTCACCTTTGCCGTGTTCAGCGCCGCACCGAGGCCGGTCGAGAGGCCGCACGCGAAGAGCGCCGCACCCTCGAGCGGAGCCTCCGGGTTCACCTTCGCCAGCGCGATCTCGGGCATCACCGTGTATTCCGCGAAGGTCGAGGTGCCCATGAAGTGGCGGACCGGCTCGCCGTCTCGCGACAGGCGCGCGGTGCCGTCCGGCAGGTAGCCCAGGTTCTGCTGCTCGCGAATCGCTAGGCAGAGGCTGATCCCCGGCGTCGCGCAATGGACGCACTCCCCGCACTGCGGCGCGAAGAGCGTGACGACGTGGTCGCCCTCCCGGAGCGAGGTGACGCCCTCGCCGACGCGCTCGACGACTCCGGCGCCCTCGTGGCCGAGCACGGTCGGCGCGTAGCCGGAGGGGTCGGCGCCCGAGGCGGTGTAGAGGTCGGTGTGGCAGACGCCGCAGGCGACGAGCCGGACGAGCACCTCGCCGGCCTTCGGCTCGGCCAGCTCGAGCTCCTGGACCCGGAGCGGCGCGCCGAACTCCTCCAGGACGGCGGCCTTGATCCTCACGCGGCCGCCCGCCCGCGCCAGGCGGCCAGGAGCTCCGCCTCGCGCTCGGGAGTCAGGCCCACGCCCTCGACTGCGGGAGCGTCGGCGGCGCCGGCGATCGTCTCCTCGACGGGCCGGAAGCGCAGGCCCGCGGCGACGGCCCGGCTCACGTCCGTCCTCATCCCGACGCCGGCGATCCAGAGCGGCAGCTCCATCCACTCGCCGACCTCGCGCTCCTGGAGGAACTCGTCCGGCACCCACGTCACGGTCGCGCCGGCGAGCACCTCTCCCCAGGGCGTCCCTTCGTTCGTCGCGTTGAACAGCCCGCCGAGCTCCCGCTCGACCGCGTCGAGCATCCATTCCGCGAGGTCGCGGACGTCGATGAACTGCGTCAACCGCTCGGGCGGGCCCGGGGCGAGGATCTCGCCGCCGCGCGCGAGCCGGTGGGGCCAGTAGGTGAAGCGGCCGGTCGGATCGTGCGGGCCGACGATCAGACCGGGGCGAACGATCAGCGCCCGGTCGCCGAAGACCCGCTCCACCTCGGCCTCGCAGAGCGCCTTCAGCGCGCCGTAGTTCGAGTAGTCCGAGGCCAGCTCGTCGGCGGAGCCCTCGCCGAGCTCGGCGGTCGGGTCGCCTTCGGCTCGAACCTCGTCGAAATCCGGGTAGACCGAGATGGTCGAGACGAAGACATAGCGGCCGGAATCGCGCAGCGCCTCGGCCGAGCGGCGGACGACGGCCGGCACGTAGCCGGAGGGGTCGATCACCGCGTCCCAGCTGCGGCCGCCGAGCTCGCTCACATCCTTCGTCCGGTCGCCGCGCAGCTTCTCGGCCTCCGGGAAGAGGTCGGCGTTCGTCGCGCCGCGGTTGAAGAGCGTCAGCTCGTGCCCGCGCGCCAGAGCCTCCTCCGCGATCGCGCGGCCGAGAAAGCGCGTTCCCCCGAGGACGAGGAGCCTCAGAGCTCTCCCAGCGCGGCGAGCAGCCGGTCGACTTCCCCCGCCGTGTTGTAGTGGACGAAGCCCGCCCGGACGGCTCCCGTCCCTTCGAGCCCGAGGTGCCGCATCACCTCGACGGCGTAGTAGTCGCCGTGCCAGACGGCGATCTCTCGGGAGGCGAGCTCGATCGCCACCTGCTCGGCGCTGCGGCCGGGCACGTTGAAGCAGAAGGTGGGGACGCGGCCCTCCATCGTCCTCGGCCCGTAGAGCTCGACCCTCTCGGGGAGGCCGTCCAGGAAGCGCTGCCCCAGCTCGCGCTCGTGCGCGACGATCGCGTCCCAGCCGAGCGACTCGATGTACTCGACCGCGGCGACGAACCCGGCGAGCAGCTCGTGCTGCTGCGTCCCGTGCTCGAAGCGGTGGCCGACGGGCTCGTTCGCGGCGGGCCGGACCTTGTACGGCCGCCACGACTCGAGCAGCTCCCGCTTGCCGAACGCGAGCCCCATGTGCGGCCCGAAGTACTTGTACGGCGAGCAGAGGAGGACGTCGACGTCCCAGGCGGCGACGTCGATCGGCCCGTGCGGCCCGTAGTGGACGGCATCGGCCCAGGCGAGCGCGCCCGCACTGTGCGCGAGCTCGACGATCCGGGCGACGTCGGGCGCCACCCCCAGCGCATTCGACGCCACCGGGAAGGCGACCACGCGCGTCCGCTCGCGTGAGCCGGCGCTCGAGGTCGTCCAGGTCGAGCGTCAGGTCGTCGCGCACCTCGACGAAGCGGACGACGATCCCGAGGTCGTGCTCGAGCTCGAGCCAGGGGGAGACGTTCGCGTCGTGGTCGAGCTTCGTCACGAGCACCTCGTCGCCCTCGGCGAGAGTGCGGGCGAGGCAGCGCGTGAGCAGGAAGTTGAGCGAGGTCATCGTCGGCCCGAACGCCACCTCGTCCGGATGGCAGCCGAGGAACCGGCCCGCGGCGACGCGCGAGCGCTCGACGAGCTCGACGGTGCGGACGCTCGTCTCGTACGGGGCGCCGATGTTCGCGTTGTCCTCGCGCAGGTAGCGGGCGATCGCGTCGATCACCTCGTCGGGGCATTGCGTGCCGCCGGGCCCGTCGAAGAAGGCGAGCGGCCGGTCGAGCGCCGAGGTTCGCCTCCGGACGGCCTCGACGTCGAAAGCGACCGTGCTCATAGGCCCGAGCCTAGATGATCGATGTCGTCCGGCCGGATTCGTACGGTGAGGCTCGTGCAGCGCCTACGAACGCTGAGCGAGGCCGAGTGCTATGCCCGCTGCTACGGCTGGCGCGGCGGCGATACCGTCGAGGTGACGAAGGTCGAGGCCTACGCGGTGCGGAGCGAGACGGTGGTCTCGGGTGAGCTCCTCCGGTCATTGTTCGAAGATCGACTCGACGCGCGAGAGCCCGAAGCCGCCTGACTCCGCAGTTCCGGACGTCCTCGCGGCCGGGCTGACCGCGGTCTTCTGCGGGATCAACCCGGGCCGCGTTTCCGCCGCCGCCCGCAGTCACTTCGCCAACCCGCGCAACGACTTCTGGCGGCTGCTGCACCAGGCGGGCTTCACGCCTCGGCAGCTCGACCCGTCGGAGCAGCTCGAGCTCCTCGAGCACGGCTTCGGCGTCACGAACGCAGCCTCGCGGACGACGCCCGGCTCCGGCGACCTCCGGCGCGCCGACTTCGCAGACTCCGCCGAGCGGCTGGAGCGGCTCGCGCTCGAGCTCCGGCCGCAGGCGATCGGCTTCGTCGGCAAGGAGGCCTATCGGGGCACGTTCGGCGAGCGGCCGGAGCTCGGGCCGCAGGGGCGGCGGCTGGGCGCCACCGCCCTGTTCGTGCTCCCCTCGACCTCGCCGGCGAACGCCGCCGTGCCGTGGGAAGAGCGGCTGCGCTGGTTCCGCGCGTTCCGCGTCTCGCTGGGGAGCTAGCCCGCCGGCTGGCCGAAGGCACCGAGGACGATGTCCCAGCCCTCCTCGTAGCGCCCTCGCGGGGTGGCGGAGTCGAAGCCGCGGTGCTCGAGCTCGACGCGCGCGCCCTCGGCCTCCGGCGAGAAGCGGACCTCGACCTCGGTTCCGCGAGCCTCCCCGATCTGCCAGTCGAGCACGAACCGGCTCGGCGGATCCCACTCGAGGACGCTGCCCCAGTCCTGCTCGCCGGCCTCGGTGACCTCGTAGAGCCGGCCGCCGACCCGCTGCTCGAGGACGACGTCGGTCACGTCCTCTCCGCCGTACGAATGCGTTCCGACCGGCCACCAGGAGCCGATCCGGGCGGTGAAGAGCTCGAACGCCTCCGCCGGGGCGAAGTCCACGAGCACGGTCTTCCGAATGACGTCTGTCGCCACGGTGCTCATCCTGTCTCCTTCCGTCGTGTGTCGGTGCGCGCCTGGGCGGCGAAGCGGTCGAGCGCCTCGTCCCAGAAGCTGTCGAAGTACGCCCGGATCCCCTCGAGCCCGGCCGGGTCAACGCTGTAGACGCGCCGGGTGCCGTCCTTGCGGTCGCTCACGAGGCCCGCGTCCTTGAGCACCCGCAGGTGCTGCGACACCGCCGGGCGGCTGACCGGAAGCCCTGCGGCCAACTCCCCGACCGAGCGAGGCCCCTGCCTCAGCGCCTCGAGGATCTGACGCCGCGTCCAGTCGCCCAGGGCATCGAGAGCTAATCCGTTCGTACTCACTTACGGTAAGTCTACGCTAACGAATATGCTCTTGTCAATCAGCCGCGCCAGCGGTTCGTGATCGGCGTCCGGCGGTCGCGGCCGAAGGCCTTGGGGCGCAGCTTCACCCCCGGCGGCGCCTGGCGGCGCTTGTACTCTGCGCGATCGGTGAGCGCGATCGCCTGCTCGACCGTCGCTGCGTCGAACCCGTCCGCGACGAGCTCCTCGCGGGAGCGGTCGAGCTCGACGTAGGCCTCGAGCACCTTGTCGAGGACGGCGTACGGCGGCAGCGAGTCCTCGTCGCGCTGGTCGTCGCGAAGCTCGGCGGAGGGAGCGCGCTCGATGATCGTGACGGGGATCAGCTCGCGGCCGGCGCGCTCGTTCAGATGGCGGGCGAGCCGGAAGACGTCCGTCTTGAACACGTCCTTGATCAGCGCGAAGCCGCCGGCCAGGTCGCCGTAGAGGGTGGAGTAGCCGACGGAGAGCTCCGACTTGTTCCCGGTCGCGAGCACGAGCCAGCCCTCCGCATTCGAGAGCGCCATCAGCAGCATCCCCCGGACGCGGGCCTGGAGGTTCTCGGCCGCGAGCCCGTCGAGCCCGCCCGCCACCTCGTCGAGCGCCACGACCGCCGACTCGATCGGCAGCTCGCGGAAGTCGCAGCCGAGGCTCGTCGCCAGCCGCTCCGCGTCCGTTCGCGTCCCTGCGGAGGAGAAGCGCGACGGCATCGAGACGCAGTGCACGCGCTCGGGGCCGAGCGCCTCCACCGCGAGGGCCGCGACGACGGCGGAGTCGATCCCACCCGAGAGGCCGAGCACGACCTCGCGGAAGCCGTTCTTCGCCACGTAGTCGGCGAGCGCGAGGACGAGCGCGCGCCGCATCTGCTCGAGCGGCGGCTCGAAGTCGGCGATCGTGCCGGCGAGAGGCTGACTCGGCACCGGCGCCACAGGCGTCTCGAGCTCCACGAGCTCGGGCTCCTGGCCCTCCTCCCGCTCCCGGGCGAGCGCGCGGCGGCGGACGTCCCGCAGCCGGCGGCCGATCGCCTCCGCCGGCTCGACGTCGACCACGAGCAGCGCCTCCTCGAACCCCGGCGCGCGGGCGAGCACCTCGCCCTCGTCGTCGAGCACGACGGAGTGGCCGTCGAAGACCAGCTCGTCCTGGCCGCCGACGAGGTTGCAGAAGGCGAGAAAGGCGGAGTTGTCGCGCGCCCGCGTGACGAGCATCTCCTCGCGGTCCTCGGCCTTGCCGACGTGGTACGGCGACGCCGAGATGTTCACGAGCAGCTCCGCGCCGGCGAGCGCGAGGTCGGTAGCGGGCGGGCCGGGCTGCCAGATGTCCTCGCAGACGGTCGGCCCGACCAGCGTCTGCCCGAGCCGCAGCAGCACGAGCTCACGGCCCGCGGCGAAGTAGCGGTCCTCGTCGAAGACGCCGTAGTTCGGCAGGTAGCGCTTCCGGTAGACCGAGCGCACCTCGCCGCCGCTGCAGACGGCGCAGGCGTTGAAGAGGTCGCGGTCGTACCACGGCGTGCCGACGAGCGCCGTCAGGTCGGTGCAGGCCTCGGCGATCCGGCGCAGCGACGCCTCGGCGGCGCGGACGAACGCGGGTCGCAGCAGCAGATCCTCGGGCGGATAGCCGGTCACGGCCAGCTCGGGGAAGAGGACGAGCTCGGCACCCGCCTCGCGCGCGTCCGTCAGAGAGGCGAGAATGCGCTCGCGGTTTCCGTCCAGGTCGCCGACGACGACGTTGATCTGGGCGAGCGCGAGCCGCACGAACCGATCCTACCCCGATCAAGCGGTTTGCGACTCTCAGGCGAAAACATCGTGATTCCCCGCCGCTTCCGCGGGCCGGAGGGCTCCGCGAACGGCGGCTATGCGGCCGGGCTGCTCGCTTCGCGCCTGGCCGGGCCGGCCGAGGTCACGCTGCGGCTGCCGCCACCGCTCGAGCGGGAGCTGACGATCGAGCAACGGGACGAACGGCTGCTCCTCCTCGACGGCGACGCGGTCGTGGCCGAGGCGATCCCTGCCTCGGTCGAGCTCGACGACGTGCCGCCGCCGATCTCGTGGGACGAGGCAGCCGAGGCGAGCAGCCACTACGCCGCCTTCGAGGCGGACGCGTTTCGCGGCTGCTTCAGCTGCGGCCAGACGCGCTCGCCCGACGACGCGCTGCGCATCCTCCCCGGCCGGAAGGCGCCCGGCGAGCCGGTCGCCGCTCCCTGGCTCGCGCGCGAGGTCTCGCTTCCGGTGGTCTGGGCGGCGATCGACTGCTCCGGCGCCTATGCCCTGAGCGCGCAGGGCCGCGGCGAGACGCTGCTCGGTCGGATGGCCGCGCGGATCGAGCGCCTGCCGGAGGAGGGCGAGCGGTGCATCGTCATGGGCTGGCCGCGCGGCGAGGAGGGACGCAAGCTCCACGCCGGCACCGCCCTCCGGTCGGAGGAGGGGGAGCTGCTCGCGCTCGCCCGGCAGACCTGGATCGTCCCGCGGAACGACCCCGAGTAACAGTCTGTTACTTGGGGCTCTCGCGGCGGAGGCGGATCGCGTTCAGGTCGTCGGCCAGGATCTGGGGGATCCGGGCCTCGAGCTCGTCCGGCGGGTCGTGCTCGGCGTGGAGGTAGCGCCCGGCGAGCGCGTCGAAGCGGCCGGAGGCAAGCTCGAGCACCAGCCTCGGCGCCAGCTCAGGCGGCGTCCAGGGGGCATCGTCCGGAGCCCAGCCCTCCGTCATCTCGGTGCGGACGAGGCCGGGGCTGATCACGAACACCTTGATCCCATGCGCCTCGACCTCCCTGGCGAGCACCTCCCCGAACCGGCCGACCGCGGCCTTGCTCGCCGCATAGGCCGCACCCGAGGTCAACCCCGGGAGATAGGAGGCGCCGCTCCCCACGATCACGATCCGGCCGCCGCCCCGCTCGATCATCCCGGGCAGCGCCTGCCGGCACGTGAGGTAGGTCCCGAGCACGTTCACCTCGAAGAGGTGCCACCACTCGTCGGGGTCGGTTTCCCACGAGTCCCCACGGAGGTTGACGCCCGCATTGGCGACCAGCAGATCGAGCGGCGCCGCCGCGGCGACCATCCGCTCGACGTCCTCGCGCTTCGAGATGTCGCCGGTGACCGCCGTCCCGCCGATCTCGCCCGCCACGGCCTCGACCTGCGCCGCGGTGCGGCCGCTCACCGTCACGTGCCAGCCGTTCCCCGCGAGCTCGCGGGCGATCGAGGCGCCGATCCCCCGGCCGGCTCCGGTGACCAAGGCTCTAGACGACATCGGCGATCTCCTTCAGGGTCTCGGGGTTCTCGAGCGTGGAGAGGTCGCCGGGATCCTCGCCGAGCGCGGTCGCGCGGACGGCCCGGCGCACGATCTTCGCGCTCCGCGTCTTCGGGAGCGCGCTCACGAAGAGTACGCGCTCCGGCGCGAAGGCCTTGCCGAGCGCCGCCCCGACGACTTCCCGGACCGCGTCAGCATCGGCTTCGGCCTCCGGCTTCAGCGCGCAGAAGAGCCACGCGACCTCGCCCTTGACCTCGTGCGGGATCCCGACCGCCGCCGCCTCCGCGACCGCCGGATGGTCGAGCGCCGCCGACTCGAGCTCGGCCGGCCCGATCCGCTTGCCGGCGATGTTGAGCGTGTCGTCGGAGCGGCCGTGCAGGCTCCAGTAGCCGTCCTCGTCGATCGAGGCCCAGTCGCCGTGCGTCCAGACGCCGGGGAAGCGGCTCCAGTAGGTCTCGAGATAGCGCGCGTCGTCCCCCCAGATCCCGCGCGTCATCCCCGGCCAGGGGCGCGTGCAGACGAGCTCGCCGACCTCGCCGCGTAGGGACGCGCCCTCGGGCGAGTAGACGTCGAGCGCCTGCCCGAGCGCGGGGAAGCCGAGCGAGCACGGCTTCGTGGGCGCCATCGGCGTCACCGAGAGGAAGCACGCGCCGACCTCGGTGCCGCCGGAGATGTTGACGATCGGGATCCTCCCGTCCCCGGCCGCGTGCTCGTTCAGCCAGTCGTAGGGCCCGGCGTTCCACGGCTCGCCGGTCGTGGTGATCGCGCGCAGCGAGCTCAGGTCGGACTCCGGCTCGCCCTTCGGGATCAGCGCCCGGATCAGCGTGGGCGAGACGCCGAGCATCGTCACCCGCTCCGACTCGACGAGCCGCCAGATCCGGTCGCCGGGCCAGTCCGGCGCGCCCTCCAGGTAGACGACGGCCGCGCCCAGCACTCCCGCCCCCACGACGGTCCACGGCCCCATGATCCAGCCCATGTCGGTGGAGAAGAGGACACGGTCTCCGGCTCGGAGATCGGCCTGGTAGGCGGCCTCGCGGGCGATCGAGAGCAGGAAGCCGCCCTGGACGTGGAGCGCGCCCTTGGGTCGGCCGGTCGTCCCGGAGGTGTAGGCGAGGAGGTAGGGATGCTCGGCCGGGACCTCCAGCGGCGCCAGCGTCCCCGCGCCGAGCGGCACGCTCCAGGAGCGGTCGTCGCGGCGCCACTCGACGACGTGCTCGACGGACGGGGAGGAGGCGAGCGCCTCCTCGATCGTCTCGCGCATCGGCGTCCGCTTCCCGCGCCGGTACGACCAGTCGGCCGCGACGACGACCTTCGCGCCGGAGTCCTGGAGGCGCTGCGCCACGGCGGACACGCCGAAGCCGGAGAAGATCGGCACCTGAACGGCCCCGATATGCGCGCACGCGTGGGAGGCGACCGCCACCTCCGGGCACATCGGCATGTAGATCCCGACCCGGTCGCCCGGCCCGACGCCGAGAGCGGCGAGGCTCTCCGCGAAGCGGGTGACGTCGAGGGAGAGCTCCGCGAACGTCGATTCGCTGCGCTCCCCGTCCTCGCCGGCGAAGACCGCGGCGACCGCGGACGGCGTCCGCTCGGCCCAGACGTGGACGCACGCGGTCGCGAGGTTCAGCCGCGCTCCGTCGAACCAGGTCGTCCACTCGATCCCCCGGGACTCGTCGAGAACCTGCTCCCACGGCGCCGCCAACTCCAGCTCGAGGTCGGCGACGACGGCCCGCCAGAACCGATCCGGCTCGTCGACCGAGAGCCGGTGCAGCGAGGCGTAGTCGGTGCAGCCGAGCGAGCGGGCGAGCCGGAGCACGTTCGCCTGCTCGAGTTGCTCGAGCGAGGGCGTCCAGGCGTAGCGCGTCTCGGTCGCCGTCACGAGCCGATCATCGCAGAGGATTCTCGGGCCGCGAGGCGGGACCACGGATCGTCCCCGGCTGCGGCTCCGGGGACGATCCGTTGAGGCTGCAGCCACTGGTTGCGATGCTCCGTCGGACGTGACTCTGCGGCCCAGTCACGGCCTCCGGTGGAACACAATCGCGTCGGTGGCGCGCCCCTTGCATCGCCTGGCGTCCAGCGAGCAAGTTGGCCCACTGTAGGAGCCAGGTCTGGAAAAGTCAAGTAACTCGGTCAAGTGATTCGGTGGTAGGGTCGCTTCACTCGCCGGGACGCAGACCCAAGATCACCGGAAAGGGGTACGCGCTCCACTCCACTGCTCACTTGACTGAATCAACAAGCCGATGAACGAAGCAGCCCACACCACCCATCGCCTCACCGCCGCGCCGCCCACCTCCGGACGGCTTGGCGACCGGCTGCGCCTCCTACGTGTCTCGGCCGGCCTGACCCAGACGGAGCTCGCGGGCGACCGCTTCTCGAAGGAGTACGTCAGCCAGATCGAGCGCGGGAAGACGCGTCCGACCCAGGAGACCGTCGAGTGGCTCGCCCACCGCCTCAACGTCGATCCGGCGTTTCTGGCGAGCGGCGTCTCCACCGACGAGCGCGGTCGCGTCGAGACGCTGCTGACCCAGGCGGAAGCCCTCACCCAGGCCCATCACTACAAGGACGCGCTCGCGGTCTACGACGACGTGCGGAGCGCGGTCGCGGCGACCAACGCCGCTGAGCTCGAGGTGCGCGCCCGCTCCGGTGAGGCGTGGGCCCGGATGCAGGACGGCGACCCCCGCCGCGCGATCACGCTCGTGACCGAGGCCAGGGCGCTCGCTGAGAGCCCCGCCTTCTCGGATCTCGACCGCGCAGAGCTGGTCTTCCGCCTCGGCGCCTGTCGTTTCAAGGTCTCGAGCACCGGTACTGCGATCGCCCTCTTCGGCGAGGCGCTGGCGCTCGCGGAGCGCTCGCAGCTGCCCTGCGACGTGCTCCGGGCGGACATCTTCCAGTGGCGTTCGCGCTGCCATCGCCGCCAGCGCGACTTCGAGGCGGCGCGCGAGGACGCGGAGCGGGCGCTCGAGCTGGCGCAGGCCGTCGGCGACCGCAGCATGACCGCCAACAGCTACTTCCAGGCCTCCCTCGTCGCCGAGCGCACCGGTCACTGGGTGCTCTCGCGCAGCTATGCCGAGCGGGCGAAGGCGCTGTACCAGGAGCTGAACGACGAGCGCACGGTCGGCCGGGTGCTGAACAACCTCGGCGGCCTGAACCTGCTGCTCGGCAAGCCCCAGGAGGCGATCGAGCTCCTGAAGTCCTCGTTCGCAGTCGCCGTCGAGGTCGAGTCGCAGGGCGACGCGGCCGTCGCGATGGGCGGCCTCGGGACGGTGCACCTCCAGCTCGGCGACTGGGAGCAGGCCGAGAAGCACGCACGGCACGCCCTCGAGCTGCTGGCGGATCGGGAGGACTTCCTCGACGAGATCGGCGGCTCCCAGCTCGTCCTCGGCCGCTCGCTGATGGAGCGCGGGCGCCTGGACGAGGCGGAGGTGTGCTTCCGGGCTGCCGACGCCGCGTACGAACAGCTTTCGTCTGTCAGCCATCGAGCCGGCGCGTGGGTTGCGCTCGGCGATCTGGCGGCCCGCCGCGGTGACGATCCGGAGGCGGCGCGCCTCTTCCGGAACGCCGCCGAGGCACTCCAGGACATTCGGTTCTAAGGAAGGAGGCTCAGAAAAAAATGAAGACGCGGCTACTCTCACTGCTGCTCACGGCTCCGGTCGCTCTCGCCGTCTTCGGCGGTTGGCTCGGTCCGGTTCTTCGCGGCTGGCAGGACGGAAACTAGGGCGGGCGCAGGCCGCGGCTACACTCGCTGCGTGCCGCGCCCGGCCGTCCTCCCGCTCGTCCTCGTCCTCTTCTCTCTCGTCACCGGCTGCGGTGGCTCCTCCACCGAATCGGTGGAGGAACCCGCAGAAGGCTCGCTCGAGGCGCTCTGGCGCGCGCCCGGCGAAGATGTCGCGCTCGTCCCCGGCACTGCGGATTTCTCGCCGGGGCGGGTGCGCTTCTCCTTCCTCGTCGTCGGCGGTCAGGGACAGCTCGTGACGCGGCCGACGGCCAAGGTCTGGCTGGCCCGATCCCTCGGCGCAAAGCCGTTCCTCGAGACGACGGCGAAGTCGGAGCCGATCGGAATCGAGGGCTCAGAGCACGACGCCGACGCCTCGGCGATCTTCGTCACCGACCTCGAGATCCCGAAGGCCGGCAAGTACTGGGTGCTCGCCGAGCCGGTGGGCGGTCGGAGGATCCAGGCGCTCGGGAACGTCGTCGTCGCGAAGCGGAGCAAGGCGCCGAACATCGGCGATCGTGCGATCCCCTCGAAGACGCCGACGCTCGCGAGCACGGGAGGCGATCTGAAAGCGCTCTCGACGCAGAAGCCGCCGGACGTCGCGCTGCTCCGCTCGTCGGTTGCCGAGGCGCTCGCGGCGAAGGTGCCGTTCGTCGTCACCTTCGCGACGCCTCAGTTCTGCACCACGCGCACCTGTGGCCCGGTCGTGGACGTCGTCGGGGCCGTCCGCAAGACGTTCGCGAAGACCCCTGTCAGGTTCATCCACGTCGAGATCTACGAGGACAACGATCCGGCGAAGGGGACGAACCGCTGGGTCGACGAGTGGAAGCTCCCCTCGGAGCCGTTCACCTTCGTCGTCGGCGCCGACGGGAAGGTCAAGGAACGGTTCGAGGGCACGTTCTCGGTTCGCGAGCTGACCGCCGCCGTCCGGCGCGAGCTCGGTTCCGGCTAGCGGTGTTGGCCTAGCCGGAGCCCTGGCCCCCGACGCGCTCGATCACGACCTGCGGGATGCGCGCGTTCGGGCTCAGCCTGAGGCACATCCGCACGACCTCGGCACAGTCCTCGGGCTGGATCATCTGCTCGCCGGGAAGTCCGGAGAACTCGGCCATCGGCGTGTCGACGAAGCCCGGGCACATCGCGATCGCCCGGACGCCGTCGTCGTCCAGGTCGGCGTTCAGCGTGTGCGTCAGCGAGATCACGGCCGCCTTCGAGGCCGCGTAGATCGGGAGGATCGGCACGGAGGTCGTGCCTGCGATCGAGGCGAGGTTGACGATCCACCCGCGCGAGCGGCGGAGGTGCGGGATCGCCGCCTGGGTGACGAGGACCAGGCCGCGCAGGTTGATGTTCAGCTGGCGGTCGATGTGCTTCAGCTGGGCGTCCTCGACGCGGCCCGCGATCCCGATTCCGGCCGAGTTCACGAGCACGTCGAGGCCTCCGTGGTGAACGACGTGCTCGGCGACGACCCGCTCGCAGTCCTCGGGCTTGGAGACGTCGGCGGCGATCGCCAGGGCGCCGAGCTCGCTCGCTGCAGCCTCGACCTTGTCCGCGGTCCGGGACGCGAGCGTCAGCGAGAAGCCCTCGTCCACGAGCATGCGGGCGATCGCGAGCCCGATCCCGGACGAGCCTCCCGTGACGAGGGCGGACGGCATCGGCCGACTATCTCAGACGGGGCGAGCCGCGGGGGCGCGCGGCGTGCCTGGGCATATGGTTTGCGGCGATGAGCGCCAGCGCCGTCAAGCTGACCGACCTCGCGAAGAGCGGCGGGTGCGCGGCCAAGTTCTCGGCCGCGCGGCTGGAGGAGCTCCTGTCGGGCTTCGTGCCGGCCGAGGCCGAGAACCTGCTCGTCGGGCTCGCACCGTCCGACGACGCCGCGGTCTACAGGCTGGACGACGACCGGGCGCTCGTCTTCACGCTCGACTTCTTCCCGCCGCTCGTCGACGACCCGGCGCTCTTCGGCCGGATCGCTGCGACGAATGCGCTGAACGATGTCTTCGCGATGGGCGGCCTGCCGCTGCTCGCGCTCTCGATCGCCGCGTTCCCCGAGAGCCTGCCGAACGAGACGATCGCGGCGATCCTGGGGGCGGCCGCCGAGCAGGTCGCCGCGGCCGGCGCGATCCTCGCCGGCGGGCACACGCTGCGGGACGAGGAGCCGAAGTACGGCCTCGCGGTCGTCGGCACCGTTCATCCGGCGGCGATCTGGACGAAGAGCGGCGCCCGTCCCGGGGACGCCCTCCTCCTCACGAAGCCGCTCGGGACCGGTCTGCTGCTCCACGCCGCCCGCGCCGGGCGACGGCACGAGGAGGGGCTCGCGCAGGCGAGCCTCCAGATGACGGAGCTCTCGCGAGCCGCGGGCGACGCTGCTCCGACCCTTCGAGCCCACGGCCGTCACCGATGTGACCGGATTCGGCCTGCTCGGTCATGCGCACGAGCTCGCCGTGCGGAGCGGCGTCCGGCTCGTGCTCGACGCCGCTTCCCTCCCGCTGCTTCCCGGCGCGCTCGAGCTCGCTCGCGAAGGAGTGCGCACCGGCGGCGACGAGCGCAACCGCGACTTCGCCGGCGCGGCGGTGGAGACGACCGCGAGCGACGAACTGATGGCCGTCGCGTACGACCCGCAGACCGCCGGCGGGCTCCTGATCTCCCTGCCGGCCGACAAGGTGGCCGTCCTGGCAGCGTCCTTCCGCGCCCGCGAGCTCTTCGTTGCCCGCATCGGCCGGGTCGAGGAGGGCGCAGGGGTGATCCTCGCCTAGTGGACACCGCCGCGCGGGAACGTCCACGGGAGGTCTCGCCGGCACGCTACCTCCGGCTGGCGGCGGCCTCGGCGGTCTCGCTCTACGTGATCGTGATCACGGGCGCGCTCGTCCGCCTGACGGGCTCCGGGCTCGCGTGCGAGTCGTGGCCGGGTTGTCAGGAGGGCTCGTTCTTCCCCGCGGTCGGCGAGCACTCGACGATCGAGTTCGGCAACCGCGTCGTCGCGCTCGCCCCGATCCTGCTCAGCCTGCTCGCCTGGATCGCCGCTCCGCGGACGCCCGGGCTCGGGCGCGGGGCGACCTGGATCGCAGCGGGCGTCTTCCTCGGCACGATCGCGCAGGCGCCGCTCGGGCTGCTCACGATCAGGCTCGACCTGCACCCGCTGATGGTGGGAACGCACTTCCTCCTCGCGCTCGTCGTGCTCGCGGGTGCGGTCGCCCTCGCCGTCGAGGCGTGGGGGAACGCGGTCGGCCGAGCGGTCTCGCCTGTCCCGCTCTGGCTGCGGGCGGTGGCGCTCGTCCTCGTCGTGGCGTGCGGGATCCTCGTCGTCACCGGGACGCTCTCGACGGCGGCCGGGCCTCATCCGGGCGACAGCGCCGAGATCGACCGCTTCTGGAACCTGCTCGACGCGGTCTGGTTGCACGTTCGCGCAACCGCGGCGTTCGGGCTCTCGTTCCTGCTCCTCTTCACGTGGCTCGTGCGTGAGCGCCGACGCGCGCCTGGCCTGGCGCGGCTTGCAGCGGGCCTGCTCGGGCTCCTGGTGCTCCAGATGGCCGTCGGCGAGATCCAGTTCCGCAACCAGCTTCCCTGGTGGCTCGTGCTCGTCCACGTGGGGCTCGCGGCGGCCGTGTGGGCGTGGACGGTGGGGCTCGTCACCGCTCTCTGGCGACCGCCCGCGCCGCTCGTGCCGGACTAGACTTTCGCGATGGCAAGCGAGGAGCTACGCGTTTCCGGCCGCCCAGAGCTCGAGCGTCCGGTTCTCGTCGCGGCGTTTCGGGGCTGGAACGACGGCGGCCAGGGTGCAACGCTCGCCGGCGGGTATCTCGCGCGGATCTGGGACGCTGAGCGCTTCGCCGAGATCGACCCCGAGGGCTTCGTCGACTTCCAGTCGAACCGGCCCCACGTCTCGCTCGACGAGGGGCTGACGCGCACGATCGACTGGCCCGAGAACGCCTTCTTCCACGCGCGGATCCCGGGCGCCGGGCGCGACGTGATTCTGCTGCTCGGGGTCGAGCCGAGCCTGCGCTGGCGAACCTTCTCCGGGCTCGTGCTCGACCTCGCACGTGATTTCGGGGTGGAGCTGGTGGTCACGCTCGGCTCGCTCCTCGCCGACGTGCCCCACACCCGGGCCGCGCCGGTGACGGGAGCGGCGACCGATCCGGCCCTCGTCGAGACGCTCGGGCTCGAGCGGTCGCGCTACGAAGGGCCGACCGGGATCGTCGGCGTCCTCCAGGACGCCTGCCGCGAGCGCGAGATCCCGGCCGCGAGCCTCTGGGCGGCCGTTCCCCACTACGTCTCGCTCGCCCCGAGCCCTCGCGCCGCCCGTGCGCTCTGCGACCGGCTGGGAGCGCTGCTCGGCGTGGCCATCGACACAGCGGAGCTCGCCGAGGCCGAGGAGGCCTATTCCGAGCAGGTGACCGAGGCCGTCTCCTCGGATTCCGAGACGTCCGCCTACGTGGAGGAGCTCGAGCGGCGGGTGGACGAGCTCGACATCGAGGAGCACGAGGAACTGCCCTCGGGCGACTCGCTCGCGGCGGAGCTCACCCGGTTCCTGCGTCAGCGCGACGAGGAGTCGGGCGACGACGCCGCCCGCGGGCAGTAATCAGCCCGCGCTGGAGCGCGCCCAGAGATTGATGTCGCTCTCGGTCGCGTGGCGGTCGATCTCGGCGAGCTCCTCCGAGGTGAAGTCGAGGTTGTCGAGCGCCGCGACGTTCGCCTCGAGCTGCTCGACGCTGCTTGCGCCCACGAGCGTCGAGGTCATCCTGCCGTCGCGCAGCGTCCACGCGAGCGCCATCTGCGCCAGCGTCTGGCTCCGGCCGCGCGCGAGCTCGTTCAGCGCTCGCACCTTCGCAAGGACGTCCTCCGTCAGCTGGTCGGCCGAGAGCGCCGAGTCGGCGCGGCTCGCCCGCGACCCCTGCGGGATCCCGTCGAGGTAGCGGTCGGTCAGCATCCCCTGCGCGAGCGGCGAGAAGCCGATGCAGCCGATCCCCTCCGCCTCGAGCGTGTCGAGGAGCTCCGGCTCGATCCAGCGGTTGAGCATGGAGTAGGACGGCTGGTGGATCACGATCGGCGTCCCGAGGCTGCGGCCGATCTCCGCCGCGGCGCGCGTCTTCTCCGGCGAGTACGAGGAGATGCCCGCGTAGAGCGCCTTGCCCTGCCGGACGGCCGTGTCGAGCGCTCCGATCGTCTCCTCGAGCGGGGTGTCGGGGTCGAAGCGGTGCGAGTAGAAGAGGTCGACGTAGTCGAGGCCCATCCGGGCGAGCGACTGGTCGAGGCTCGCGAGCAGGTACTTGCGCGAGCCCCACTCGCCGTAGGGCCCCGGCCACATGTCGTAGCCCGCCTTCGTCGAGATCACGAGCTCGTCGCGGTACGGGCGTAGGTCCTCGCGAAGCATCCGGCCGAAGTTCTCCTCGGCCGAGCCGTACGGCGGCCCGTAGTTGTTCGCCAGGTCGAAGTGGAAGATCCCGAGGTCGAAGGCGCGGCGGACGATCGCCCGCCCCGTCTCGTAGTCGTCGTCGTGGCCGAAGTTGTGCCAGAGCCCGAGCGACACGGTCGGGAGCCTGAGCCCGCTACGGCCGCTGCGCCGGTAGGGCATGCGCTCGTAGCGGTCGGCTGCCGGCTCGTAGTCCATCGGCGTGAGCCTAACGCCGACGCTAGCCGAAGGTGAAGGCATAGCCCGCGACGCCGGGCGGGAAGCGCAGCTCGAGCAGGTGCTCGTCGAGCTCGGGACGCTCGACGAGGGTGTAGAGGCGGTCGCCGGCGACCTGCACGCGGCGCTCGCGCTTGCCGTCGACGAGAACCTCGACGGCGCCCTTGCCCGTCAGCACCAGATAGACGTTACGAGCGCGGTAGCGTAGGCGCAGCTTCGCGTCGCGCCCGGCGACCGCGCGCTCGCCTTCGACCGTCCAGCGGCCGCCGAGCGTCAGCTCGTTCTCCGCCAGCTTCGGCGCGGCCGCGTAGGCCCGCTCGCGATCGGGCGTGACCGCGGTCCCGACGTAGCGGGCGAGCCGCTGGTGGCCGAGGTAGCTCTCCGGTGTGACGAGCCCGTGGGGGCTCTGGTCGGCAAGGGCTGCGGGCTCCGGGAGCGCGGCGTCCCCCCGCCCGTCGGAGCCGGGCTCGGCCAGGAGCTCGCGGATCGCGCGCTCCGACTCGTCGTACTCGCCCTCGCCGAAGTGGTAGTAGCGGACGTGGCCCACGCGGTCGATCAGGTACTTCGCCGGCCAGTACTGGTTGTGCCAGGCGTTCCAGGTCCCGAAGTCGTTGTCGAGCGCGATCGGATACTCGATCCCGAGCTTCCCCGCGTTCTCGCGCACGTTCGCGGGCACGCGCTCGAAGGCGAACTCGGGAGTGTGGACGCCGACGATCGCCAGCCCGCTCGGGCGGTAGCGCTCGTCCCACGCCTTGAGGTACGGGAGCGTGCGCAGGCAGTTGATGCACGAGTACGTCCAGAAGTCGATCAGCACGACCTTCCCGCGCAGGCTCTCGAGGGTCAGCGGCTTCGAGTTGAGCCAGCCGACGAGGCCGCTGAACTCGGGCGCGACGCCGTAGTCCTCGAGCTCGCTCGTCTCGTTCTCGGCGACGACCTCCGGCTCGCGCGCGCCCGGTCAGCTCCTCGAGCTCGTCGTCGGCGAAGCCTTCGAGGCGCTCCTGGACGACCTCGACGTAGTTCGGCACCTCGAGCTGGAGGTCCTGGTCGAGGCCGAGCGTCATCGCGAAGGCTGCTCCGGCGACGAGGACGCCGCTGGCGACGCGGAGCGCCCGTGCGTGCGAGCGAAGCCGCACCGCAGCGCTCTGGCCCGCGATCGCGATCGCGAGCATCGGCAGCGCGGCGCCGGCGGCGAAGGCGAAGGTGAGCCCGATCCCCCGGGCGCCCACGTCGCCGGTCGCGGCGATCGTCGTGATCGCGGCGAGAACCGGTCCCGCGCAGGGGACGAAGACGAGGCCGAGGCTCGCGCCGAGGAAGAACCCCCCGCCCAGGTCTCCGCCACGGCGTCGAGTCAGGACCTGGAGCGGCCGCGCCACGAGCTCGCCGACCCGCGGCACGAGCAGCGTCAGCGCGACGAGGAAGAGGAGCGCGATCGCGAGGTTGCGCAGGAAGTCGTCGGGAAGCCCGAGCCGGCCGAGCAGCCAGGCCGCCGAGAGCGTGAAGACGGTGAAGCTGAGGACGATTCCGGCGACGATCGCGAGCGGTCGCCTACCGGTCGCGCCGCCCGCGAGGACGATCGGCAGCACCGGCAGCACGCAGGGGGAGAGGGCGGTGACGATTCCCGCGACGAAGCCGATGGCGAGCAGGACGAGCATCGCCGGAACGCTAGCCGCGCTCTGTTACGTGGGGATTACGGATTCCGGTGCCGCGGCGGAGTCGTCGGCGCCGCCGTTCGCCGATCCGCCGCTCGCCGATCCGGCGCCCGAGGCGCTGGAACGCCGGCGCCGCCGGCGCCGGGGGCGCGACGGCTGCTCGGAGCTCGACGCCTGCTCCTCGGAGGCGCGGGAGCCGCGGTTGCGCCGTTCGCCGAGGGCTCGTGCCCGTTCTGCTGCGACGGCTGCTGGCCCTGCCCCTCGCCGGGCTTCTTCCGCTTCCGCCGCCGCCGCTGCTTGCGGGCGGGAGCCTTCGGCGCCGGCAGGTTGTCCGCCAGCGCGTTCGCGATCGCCGCGGTGCTCTCGCCGAGCTCCTCCCGGGCGTGATCCAGCAGCGAGCTCGCTCGCGGCGTGTAGCCGTCGGCCGAGGCGAGCAGAGCGGCTCCGACCTCGAGCGGGAGTGCCTGTGCGACCTGCACGAGCCGGGCCACGTTCTCCTCGTGGCGATGCCCGCGCGAGTTTGCGACCGCGCCGAGCAGCCGCTTCGCCTCCGGGAACTCGGCGCTCGCGCGGCGGTCCTGGATCTTGCGCGTCGCCTTTGCGAGCTTCCACGTCCAGCGCTGGAGGATCTGGTCGGGGGCGTTCGCCTTGCCCTCGCCGATCGCCCGCAGCAGGATCCGGACTCCGGCGGCACGATCCTTCTCCCACGGAGGCGCCTGGCTCACGAGCGTCACGAGGTCGTCGAACTCGGCCCGCTCGACGAGCATCGAGACGCGATCCTGGAGCGCGGTCATCCGCAGCCGTCGGTTCGGGTTCTCGGCTGCGCAGATCGACAGGAACTGCTCGAGCGCGACCTTCGAGGCCCGGTTCTCGGCGAACTTCCTGGCGAAGTCGGCGCGCTGGTCGAAGCGGAGCTGGCGGCCGGCGATCGTCGCCCAGTAGCGCTGCTCGTCGTCGTCCATGAACTTCGGGTCGATCCGCTGCCACTCCCGCTGGATCACGGCCATGCGGCGGGCGACGTCGGGCGTGACCGGGACGAGCCAGTTGGCCGGCGAGAGCTGGCGCCGCGCACGGCGCTGGACGCGACGGCGTGGCGCGGGTGTGACCCGGGCGCCCTCGCGGTAGAAGTCCGCGTCGAGCAGCGAGTGGAGCGAGACGACGCGGTCCGAGTGCGTCGCCGACTTGACGACGAAGTCGACCACGATCCCCGCCTCCTTGCGCGGGTGCGTCCGCATGATCCGCCCGATCCGCTGCTGGTAGACGCGCTTCGAGGCGGTCGGGGCAAGGTGCATGCAGACCGTCGCGCGCGGCGAGTTCCAGCCCTCGGCGAGCAGCATCGCGTTGATCAGGACGTTGATCTCGCCCCGCTCGTAGGCCGCGAGCGTCTCGGCGAGCCGCACGGGCGGCGTCTTCCCGGAGACGGCCTCGGCCTTCAGCCCGGCCGCGCGGAACTCCTGGGCGAGGTTGTAGGCGTGGTCGACCCCGGCGGCGTAGACGATCCCCGGGGTGGAGCCGAAGCGGTCGCGATAGAGGCTCGCGGCAGCCTGGTTCAGAGCCTGGTGGTCGAGCGCCGCGGCGAGCGCGCGCTCCTCGAAGTCGCCGCCGACGATCGGGACGGAGTTGATCGCCGCGGCCGGGGCGAGGCGGAGGCAGCGGAGCGGGGCGATCAGGCCCCTGCGCGCCGCGTCCGCGAGCGGGAGATCGTCGACCGAGGCGGGGAAGACGTCCGAGACCTGCTTCGCGATCAGCTGCTCGGTCGCGGTCATGCCGATGTAGATCGGCTCGGGGAAGCTGCGGATCGCCGCGCTCGTCTTCTCGCCGAGGGCCGTGTGCGCCTCGTCGCAGATCACGAGCTGGTAGGCCTCGCGCGAGAGCGAGCCGACGTGGCGCGCGAACCAGGCGTACGTCTGGATCGTGATCGGATCGCCGCGCAGCGGCTCCTTCCCGGTCTCGATCGCGTCGGTGAAGCGCTCGCCGTACCCCTCCGTCGTCAGGTCGTTCCGGAATTGGGTGACGAGAAGGCGGCGGTGGGTGAGGATCAGGATTCCGAGCGAGCGCGCCGCCTCGACGAAGCCGGCGGCTGCGATCGTCTTGCCTGAAGCCGTCGGGTGGCGGAAGCGGTAGCGCCGCTCGGCGCCGGCGTCCTCGCCCTCGAACTCGGGCGGCAGCTCGTCGTCGTCGGCCTCCAGCTCTGTCCCGCTCAGTTCGAGCTCGTCCTCCTCCTCGAGCTCGGCGTCCACGTGGCCGTTGCCGTTGCCGTTCTCGTCCTCGATCGCGGAGCGCTGGTTCGCGGCGATCAACTCCGTCAGCATCCCGGCGAGCGCGTCGATCTGGTGCCGGCGGAGCTCGGTTCCCGACGCGGTGGTGGGAGGTTTCGACGAGAGGATGCGCTCCAGACCGAGCATCAGCCCGAAGCGGACCTTCCAACGCGCCGACGGGGTCTTGCGACCGGCCTCGAGCTCGGTCAGCGCCTCGTCGAGCGCCAACCGTCGGGCGGTGCCGGGAGCAAGCGCCTCAGCCGGCTCTTCGCCGGGATGGAGGAAGGGCTCGCCGGCCCAGTCGTGTGCTCGGAGCGCGTCGGCCTGCAGGCCGTCCGCGGCATCCGACATGTTGGTCGGGTTCAGTATCGCTTCTGACATTTGGGCAACGCTGTGCGCGCTGCGACTACCGCTAAGGAGATTCGGCGCGCTCGCACGGACTAGGTGGCGAGCGGCGCTGGACGCAGCATATCCGATTCTCCGGACGGCCGCCCGGCCTGAGGGCTCTACGATCCGTTGGTGGCCGAGGACTGGAACGACGCGCAGCGGCGCGCCCGTGAGCGGTACGAGGACGGGGAGCGGCGGCTTCCGGAGGGCGGGGACGAGCGCCAGCGACAGCTCACCCGGATGGGCAACGCCGCAGCGGCGGCCGGGCTCGCGGCGCTGATGGCTGGGGAGGACGGCCGCGAATGGCTTCAGCGCGCCGCCGAGCGCTATCGGGAGAGCTGGCCGCTCGCTCCACCCGGGAGCTGGGGCCGTCCGATCGGGGCGATCAAGGCGCGGATCCTCGCCGACGACTGGGCCGGCGCGGCTGCCGATGCGCGCTGGGCGCTCGAGGCCGGGGCAGGGGAGGCCGAGTCGCCGATCGGGCGTTACGCGGCGGCGCTCGCATGCCTCGTTCTCGAGGAATGGGAGGACGCTCGCGTGCACGCCGAGCTGCTCCGCACGCACGACGGCTTTCCCAGCGACGTGGGCGACGCGTTGGCATTCGTCGCCGCCGAAGACGTGGTCGACTACGTCGCGGCGGTCGAACGGGTGCTCGAGTCCTTCGAGACGCGGAGCGACTACCTCGAGGATCTCCCGGTCGCGGACACCGTGCTCGTCCTCCAGGCGCTCGCCGCCCGCCGCGGGATGGCCGCAGACCTCAGCTCGCCGCTTCTCCCCGGCTAGCGCAGGAGCGACGCGGCGGCGGGATCGAGGAGGGCGAGGGTGCGGCGGCCGCGGACCAGGCTCGCCGGCGTCGCCGGACAGGGCTCGTCGACGAACGCCCGTCGGGCGGCCTCGGCTTTCGCCTCCCCGCTGACGAGATAGACGAGCAGGTCGGCGGCGGCGAAGACGGGCCGGGTCAGCGTCACGCGCGGGACGAACGGCTCCAGGCCGGCCTCGGCGGCGACCGCGCGCCGATCGGCCTCGCCGAGCGCCTCCGCATCGGGGAAGAGCGAGGCTGTATGACCGTCCGCGCCGATCCCGTTCAGGGCGAGGTCGAGCGTGATCCCCGCGAGCTCCGCGTCGTAGAGCTCGGCTGCCTCCTCGGCCGGCCTCTCGCCGAGCACGCGGTGCACCGTCGGCTGCTCGTCGAGCGCGTCAAGCAGCGTCCGGCGCACGAGTCGGTAGTTCGAGTCCTCGTGCTCGCGCGGAACCACACGCTCGTCCCCGAACCAGACGTGCACGTCGCGCCAGTCGCCCCGACGCGTTGTGGCCGCCTCGTAGGCCTTCCCGACCGTCGATCCGCCGGAGAGCGCGAGATTCGCCCCTGGTACGGCCACCTCTGCGAGAAGCTCGCCGGCAGCCCCGGCGGGATCGTCGAGGACGCGAATCTCGACCGCGGTCTCCACTCTCAGGGCTGCTCGCCGCGCGCTAGTTCCTTCGAGCGCTCCATCGCCGCCTGGATCGCGTTCAGGAACGCCGCGCGGACACCGGCCTGCTCGAGCTCCCGGATCGCGGCGATCGTGGTGCCTCCAGGCGAGGTCACCATCTCGCGCAGCTCGACCGGGTGCATCTTCAGGTCGCGGAGCTGCTTGGCCGTTCCGAGCATCGTCTGGACGACGAGCTGCGTCGAGATCTCGCGCGAGAGCCCGAGCAGGATCCCAGCCTCGATCATCGCCTCCGCGAGCAGCGCGAAGTAGGCCGGCCCCGAGCCGGAGACGGCGGTGACGGCGTCCATGTAGGGCTCCGAGACGCGAACCACCCCGCCCAGGTGGCGCAGCGCCTCCTCGGCCAAGTTCAGGTGCTCCTCGCCGGCGTGCGAGCCGGCGCAGATCCCGGCGATCCCCTCGTGCACGATCGCGGGCGTGTTCGGCATCGCGCGCACGACCGGGACGCCGCTGCCGAGATGGCGCTCGATCGCGGCGGTCGGGATCGCGGCCGCGATCGAGAGCACGGTCTGTTCCGGCTGGATCAACGTCCCGATCTCGCCGAGCAGCGTGTCGAGGTCCTGCGGCTTGACCGCGATCACGACGAGCGCCGCCCGCGCGAGCGCCTCCGCATTCGAGCGCGTGACCTCGATTCCGTAGCGCTCGCGGAGCTCGGCGACGCGTTCCTCGCGCCGCGTCGAGGCCGCGAGCTCGCCCGGCTCGCGCCAGCCGGACGAGAGGAGCCCGGCCACCAGCGCCTCGCCGATCTTGCCCGCGCCGAGCACGGCGATCTTCCGCTCGTCGACCATGTGTGGAGTCTAGGCCGCGCGCCGTGCAGCGACCCGCACCGCGCGGGCGACATCCGCGTTCGCGCCCGGTACGAGGCCGCGCCGCCAGCCGGCCAGCAGGTAGAGCCCCGCGAGTCCGGCCCACTCCTCGTACGGCGCCAGCAGCTCGGCCGTCTCCGGCAGCTCGACCCAGCGACCGCGGAGTGCCGAGCAGAGCTTGACGAGCGAGAGATCGCCCACGAGGCCGTGGCGGTAGCTGCCGAGTCCCTCGAGCGCGACGATCCCGAGCGACCAGCGTCCGAAGCCACGCTCGCGCAGGAGACGTGTCTCGACGGCGTCGATCGGAAGCTCGCGCAGGCGCTCGAGATCGAGCGTACGGCAGAGGCGCACCAGCGTGGACGCGCGGTGAGTGGCGAGCCCGAGCCGCCGGAGCTGCGCGGGTGAGAGCCGCCCGATCGCCTCGCGGCTCGGCACGGGCTCGCCGCAGACCCGGATCACGGCCCGCTCGATCGCCCGGGCGCGCCGCGCCTCGATCAGCTGGCCGCAGATCGCCCGGAGCACGGCCTGGGCGACCGTGGGCAGCCGGAGCGGCCGCAGGCCCGAGAGCTCGCGGATCGAGCGCCCGAGCAGCGGATCGGAGCGGAAGCGGCGCCCGAACTCCTCCGTGTCGTCGTCGAGCGCCAGCATGAAGCGGAGGAGCGCGATTCCCGCCGCGTCCGGCGCGCGCAGCGTCAGCGTCCCGTCGGAGCGCTGCCACGCGGCTCCGCTCCCGCCGCCCGGAAGCACGGTCTCGAAGACGTCACGGCGCGAGCTCAGCCGCAGCGAGTACGGCCCGGCCGGCCTGACGAGTGCCTCGATCACCGGATCAGACCTTACTGTTGTCCCCAGATGAGGCTCGTCGACGCGATCTCCCTCCGCTCCCGGCGCCGCAAGCTCGGGCTCTTCCTGGAGACGATCCGGCCGACGGCGGAGACGACCGTGCTCGACATCGGCGTCGACGACGTCGGCTTCGGCGAGATCGAGGTCACCGAGCACGGAAGCTGCGGCACGCTCAACTACTTCGAGCAGGCCTATCCGTGGCCGGAGCGGATCACCGCGCTCGGCCAGCACGAGGGGACGAGGTTCACCGCGCGCTATCCGGCCGTCCGCTACGTCCAGGGGAACGCCGCCGCGCTCCCCTTCGAAGATGCGAGCTTCGACGTCGTCTACTCGAACGCCGTGATCGAGCACGTGGGCGGCGTCGAGGCGCAGCGCCGCTTCGTCGCCGAGGCTCTGCGCGTCGCGCCGCCGGGCGTTCATCACGACCCCGAACCGCTGGTTCCCGGTCGACGTCCACACGCGGCTGCCGCTTCTCCACTGGCTGCCCGAGCCGCTCGCCCACCGCGGCTACGAGCTCGCCCGCAAGCCCTGGGCGAAGGAGAACCGCCTGCTCGGGCCGGGCGGGCTGGAGGAGCTCTTTCCCGGCGAGGTGCGGATCGTCAACCTCGGCATGACGCTCGCGGCGATCGTTGGCTAGCTCGGCGTGGGCCGAGCGGCTCCCCCGCTACGCGCTCTACGCGTTCATCGTCGGGATCCCGTTCCACAACGTGGTCATGGCGCTGCTCTGGGACCTCGGCGTTCGCGGCTTCGCGCTCGACGTTGTGGCCGCCTGGAAGGAGATGCTGCTCGCGGTCGCGCTCGGCGTCGTCGTCTGGGCGCGGCGCGGAATCCCGTTCAAGTCGACCTCGACGGACTGGCTCGCGCTCGCATTCGCCGGCCTCGTCGTCCTCTACGCGTTGCTCCCGCAGAGCTGGCTCGGCGGCAACGCGTCCTTCGAGGGGATCCTCTACGGCGCGCGCCACGCTCTCACCCCGGTTGCCGCGTACGTGCTCGGCCGCAGCCTCCACCTCGGCCGCGAGGAGCTCCGCCGGGTCGGTCTGCTCGTGCTCGGAACAGCCGCGGCCGTCGCGGCGTGGGGGCTCTTCGACGTCTACGCGATCCCCCTCGATACCTGGCGGAACTCGGGCGTCCCGGGCTGGTTCTCCGAGCAGCTCGGGCTCGACTACGGCCCGGCCGTCTCCGGCCTGCCGGAGAACTTCGTCTACAACCCCGGCGACGAGCGGCCGCTGCGCCGCCTCGTCTCGACCTTCCTCAGCCCGCTCGCGACCGCGTACATGCTCCTCGTCGCGCTGCTCGTCGCCGCTGCCTGGGAGCGCGCGAGGTGGCTGAGCGCTCTCAGCGGCCTGCTCCTCGTCGGACTCCTCTTCACCTACTCGCGGACGGCGATCGCGGCGCTCGCGCTGGCGCTCGTCGTGCTCGCCTACGCGCTCCGCAACTGGTGGCCCCTGGCCGCCGCGACCGTGCTCGTCGTCACGGGCTTCTTCTTCGTCCGGGCCTATCCGGACATCGGCCCGGAGACGACCTTCACGCCGGCGGAGCTCGCGTTCCTGCGCGCCAACGCGGCGCAGGAGCCGGGCGCGAGTGGCGACCCGACGAGCCTCGACGAGGCCTCCGTCGACAGCCACCTCGACAGCCTGCGCGAGGGCATCCGCACCGTCGTCCGGCATCCGCAGGGGTTCGGGCTCGGCAACGCGGGCGTCACGGCGAAGCGGACGGGCGAGGAGATCAAGGCCGGCGAGTCGACGTACACGGAGCTCGGCGTCGAGGTCGGCCTGCTCGGGATGCTCGTCTTCGTCGCGTGGAACGTGTCGCTCGTCCGGCGGCTGCTGCCGCGCGCGCCCTGGCTCGCCGCCGCGCTCGTGGCCGTCCTCGTGCTCGGGATCCAGACCGACGTGATCGGCGTCCACTGGCTCGCGTTCGTGCTCTGGACGCTGGCGGGCGAGCGCGTCTAGGGCGCCGTACCGAGATAGAGCCCGCGGCCGATCAGGCCCTCCTCGTCGCGCTCCACGGCGAGCCCGGCCGCCTCGAATGCCTCGGTGTACTGCGGCACGGGTGAAGAGCGCTGCCTCGTGATGCTCGGTGAAGTGCTCGACGCCCGCCCGCGTGACGACGAGGTAGTGGAAGTCCATGATCGAGGTCGTGCCGTCGTTGCCCGCGACCGTCGCCCGAGCGATCTTCACGTCCGGCTCGTCGACGGTGAGCAGGTGGAGGTGGCCCGGCTTCCAGTCCTCCGGCTCGAGCCACGGCTCGACGATCAGGACTCCGCCCGGCTCGACGTGGGCGGCCATCGCGGCGACGGCGGCCCGCAGCTTCGCCTCCGTGCCCGCGTAGCCGATCGCCGAGAAGAGGCAGGTGACGGCGTCGAACCGCCGGCCGAGGTCGAACGACGTCATGTCGCCGCGATGGAGCGTGACGCCCGGCAGCCGCTCGCGTGCGACCGCGAGGAGACCGTCGTCCAGGTCGAGCCCGGCCAGGTCCGGATAGCGGTCGCCGAGCTCGGCCAGGTGCTTTCCGGTTCCGCACGCCACGTCGAGGAGCGACCGCGCGTCCGGCTTGCGCTCCCGGATCAGCTCGTCCACGCGTCGCGCCTCGCCGGCGTAGTCCTTGAACCCGTAGACGAGGTCGTAGAGCTCGGCCGAGCGGTCGAACATGGCAGGATTGAACCATGGCGATCGATCCGCGAGTGGACATCGGCCACGTCCACCTGAAGGTGGCCGACCTCGAGCGTGCGCTTGGCTTCTACTGCGGCATCCTCGGCTTCGAGCTGCGTCAGCGGATGGGCGACGGGGCCGCGTTCATCGCCGCGGGCAGCTATCACCATCACCTCGGGCTCAACACGTGGCAGTCGAAGGATGGCCCGCCGCCTCCGCCCGGCACGACGGGCCTCTTCCATACGGCGATCCGCTATCCCGACCGCGCGACGCTCGGCGATGCGCTACGGCGCCTGCTCGAGGCGGGCCACGCGATCGACGGCGCCAGCGACCACGGCGTCAGCGAGGCGATCTACCTCCGCGACCCGGACGAGAACGGCGTCGAGCTCTACCGCGACCGGCCCGAGGAGGAGTGGCCGCGCAGGGGCGACGGCGCCGTGGCGATAGTCAACGCGCCGCTCGATCTCGACGCGCTGCTCGCCGACGCCTCGTAGCCCGGATTCGGCTCCTATGCGGGCTCGGCAACCCAGCGCATCGGGTCGCCGCTGCCGAGGTCGTGGATGCCGGCGTCGATCAGGGCGCCGCAGACCAGCGTCCGCCGGTGCGCCGCGAACGTCAGGACATGGGCGATCATCCCGCCGTAGGTGAAGATCTCGGGCGGGTCGCAGATCGCGTCGACGAACGTCTCGTCCAGCCGTCCCTCGGTGACGATCGCCTGCACCTGAGCGAGGAACGCCGGACCCGACTCGGCCAGCCTGGAGCGCATCCCCGCGACGCTCTCGTCCTGTTCGACATCGAAGTCGTAAGGCTGGTCGTGGATCGCGGCGTCCCACATCGCGAGCTGGCCGACGAGGCGCGAGAGGAGCGAACGCAGGGTCGGCTCGTCGTCGAGTCCCTCCACCGAGATCTCGACCGGCGCATCGAGGACGTCATCGGTGAGACGTTCGGCTCGGATCAGCATCTCCCCGACGAGCCAGACATGATGCTCGACCATCCGGATGAGGAGATCCATGGAGGTCACCTTCCTGTCGGCCGGGACCCGGAGGCCTCCCGGCGGGTTGAAGTGCACCCGGCTGGGCGCGTCGATCCGGAAGCTCGTCGGTCGCCTCCGCCAACGGGAAGGCGCCGATCCATACGCGCGTCCGAACGCCCGCGTGAACGCCTCGTGCGAGGCGTAGCCGGCGTCGAGGGCGACGTCGAGGACGTCGTCGTCCGTCGTGATCAGCCGGTGGGCGGCCCGCTCGAGCAGGATGCGGCGACGGAGCGTCGCGGGTGGCTCACCGGCGGCGGCCGAGACGAGCCGGTCGAAGTGGAAGCGAGAGACGTGCAGCCGTGCGGCCAGCTCCTCGCTGCGCGCCCCGTGGTCGTCGAGCGTGACGGTCAGCAGGTCGACGAAGCGAGCGAAGGTATCGGTCGTCGCGCTCACGCCGCCGATCTTGGCAGCGGTGGCCCGGCGCGCGCTTGATCGCGCTTGCTGACCTGCGCGACGCTAGACGCAGGCCGGCGGGAGGGCCGTGAGGCCCTCCCGCTCGGCTACTGCGTGGCCCAGCGAGGCGGAGTCCGAGCCCCACGAGCCGATTCCCGATCCAGACGCGAGTGCCCGAGCGGGGTGACTGCGGGCGCTCCCGTCGGCGAGAGATGGTGGTTGCGTCTGCTTTGAGCAGCGCGAATCGCTCGGCTGCCAGCAGTCTCGTCGTTGTGGGATCCAGGTACACGCACTCACCTCCACATCAAGTATCTCGACGTTCACTTACTTGATCCAGAGTATAGACACACGGAATAGCTTGACGTCAAGTAACTTTGCGTCAAGAATGAGCGCGTGGCCGAGAATCGCGACGCCGTCGACGAGAAGCTCGAAGGCTGGGTCGCCGATCTGCCGGGGATCGATCTCGAGGTCGAGGGGATCGTCGAACGGATTCACCTCCTCTGGAAGCGGATCCGGTCGATGCTCGCCGAGACACTGGCGGAGTTCGGGCTGAACGTCGGCGAGTGGGCCGTGCTCGGCTCGCTCCTGCGGGCCGGACCGCCCTACCGGCGCTCGCCGGGTCAGCTCGCGAAGAGCTTCGACCTGACCTCGGGGGCGATGACGAATCGCCTCGACCGCCTCGAGAGCGAGAAGCTGATCCGGCGCCTGCCCGACCCGGACGACCGGCGCGGGGTGATCGTCGAGCTGACCGCGAAGGGGCGCAAGGTCTGGGAGAGCGCGGTCGGGGCGCAGGCGGCGAAGGAGCAGTTCGTCGCCTCTGCCCTGGACAGGCGCGAGCAGGAGCAGCTGAACGCGCTGCTCCGCCGGATGGTGCATTCGAGCGAGCAGGCTGCCAAACTGGGTTGATGCCCAGGGGCTACATGGAAGGGCCGGCGGCCGAGGAGGCCGAGCGGCGGCTCGAGGAGCTCGAGCATCCCGTGGCCGAAGTACCCGAGGAACGACTGGCCGTGGTCGGCTCGACCGCGGACGACCCCGAACGCCACTTCCTCGGCTGGCTCGGCGAGGTCGATCCCGACGAGCTCTTCGAGTCGGGCGCGGCCTGGGGAGTGAGCATCGTTCGTAAGCGATACAACTAGAGGCGTGGCGAAAGCCGTAGAGCAGCTCGAGCAGGTGACGATCCGCTTCGCCGGCGACTCGGGCGACGGGATGCAGCTCACGGGCGACCGCTTCACGAGCGAGACCGCGGTGCTCGGGAACGACCTCTCGACGCTGCCCGACTTTCCGGCCGAGATCCGCGCCCCCGCCGGCTCGCTCCCGGGCGTCTCCGGCTTCCAGCTGCATTTCGCAGACCACGACATCCTCACCCCCGGCGACGCGCCGAACGTTCTCGTCGCGATGAACCCGGCGGCGCTGAAGACGAACCTCGGCGACCTGCCGAAGGGCGGCACGCTGATCGTCGACACCGACCAGTTCAAGGAGCGGAACCTCCAGAAGGCGGGCTACGCGGCGAACCCGCTCGAGGACGGCTCGCTCGAGGACTACCACGTGCACCCGGTCGGGCTCACCTCGATGACCGTCGAGGGTCTGAAGGGGATCGCGGGGATCACCCCGCGCGAGGCCGAGCGCTCGAAGAACTTCTTCGCACTCGGGCTGATGAGCTGGATGTACAACCGGCCGACCGACGGAACGCTCGCGTTCATCGAGCGCAAGTTCGGCAAGCGGCCCGAGATCGCTCAGGCCAACGCGACGGCGTTCAAGGCCGGCTACGCCTACGGGGAGACCTCCGAGGACTTCGCGGTCAGCTACGAGATCGCGCCGGCGCCGATGCCTCCGGGCACCTATCGGCAGATCTCCGGCAACGCGGCGCTCTCCTACGGGCTGATCGCCGCCTCGAAGCTCTCCGGGCTCGACCTCTTCCTCGGCGCGTATCCGATCACGCCCGCCTCCTCGATCCTCGAGGAGCTGGCGCGGCACAAGGCGTTCGGCGTGCGGACGTTCCAGGCCGAGGACGAGATCGCGGCGGTCGGTGCCGCGCTCGGGGCGGCCTTCGGCGGGGCGCTCGGCGTCTCCACCTCCGCAGGGCCGGGAATCGTGTTGAAGCAGGAGACGATCGGGCTCGGGATCATGCTCGAGCTGCCGCTCCTGATCCTCGACATCCAGCGCGCCGGCCCGTCGACCGGGATGCCGACGAAGCCGGAGCAGGCCGACCTCCTGATGGTGCTCTTCGGCCGGAACGGCGAGAGCCCGGTGCCGGTGATCGCGGCGTCGACCCCGTCGCAGTGCTTCCATGCCGCGATCGAGGCGGCGCGGATCGCGCTCAAGTACCGGACGCCGGTGTACCTGCTCTCGGACGCGTACCTCGCGAACGGCTCGGAGCCGTGGCTGCTTCCAGACGTGGCGAGCCTGCCGGACATCTCGACGACGTTCGCGACCGAGGCCGAAGGCTTCCAGCCGTACGCGCGCGACGTGGAGACGCTCGCGCGGCCGTGGGCGATTCCCGGCACGCCCGGGCTCGAGCACCGGATCGGCGGGCTCGAGAAGGCCGACGTGACCGGCTCGATCTCCTACGACCCCGAGAACCACGACCTGATGACCCGTCTGCGCGCGGCGAAGGTGGCCGCGATCGCCGACGACATCCCGCTGCTCGCGGTCGACGACCCGGACGGCGCGACGACCCTTGTGCTCGGCTGGGGCTCGACGTACGGGCCGATCGGCGCTGCGGTCAAGCGCGTACGCCGCAAGGGAGTGAACGTCGCGCAGGCGCACCTCCACTATCTGAACCCGTTCCCGCGCAACCTGGGCGAGGTGCTGCACGGCTACGAGAAGATCCTGATCCCGGAGATGAACCTCGGCCAGCTCCTGAAGCTCGTGCGCGCCGAGTTCCTCGTCGACGCGGTCGGCTACAACCGTGTGCGCGGGCTCCCGTTCAAGGCGAGCGAGCTCGCCGAGGCGATCACGGAGCTGGTGGAGTCGTGAGGCCGAAGAAGGCGCGGCCCGACGCGCGAGGGCTCCTGCTCAAGGAGCGGCCGTTCTCCTACCGCGCGCGCAAGGACGGGACCGTCGAGATCTCCTACAAGCGGCGGCCGGTGACGACGCTCGCCGGGAAGCTCGCGGAGAACTTCGCCGCGGCGGCGGACGAGGCGAGCGCCGACGAGCTCCAGCTCCTGATGGCGAAGGCGACCGGCAACTTCAAGCGCGGCAACGAGAGGAAGCGGTGAGCGAGAACGGGAACGGCCAGGTGGCGCTGACGAAGAAGGACTTCACCTCCGACCAGGAGGTGCGCTGGTGCCCGGGCTGCGGCGACTACGCGATCCTGAACGCTGTCCAGAGCTTCATGCCCGAGCTCGGCCTGAAGCGCGAGAACATCGTCTTCGTCTCGGGGATCGGCTGCGCCGCCCGCTTCCCGTACTACATGGAGACCTACGGGATGCACTCGATCCACGGCCGCGCGCCGGCGATCGCGACGGGGCTCTCGGTCTCGCGGCCGGATCTCTCGGTGTGGGTGGTGACCGGCGACGGCGACTCGATGTCGATCGGCGGCAACCACCTGATCCACGCGCTCCGCCGGAACGTGAACCTGAAGATCCTGATGTTCAACAACCGGATCTACGGACTGACGAAGGGCCAGTACTCGCCGACGTCCGAGCTCGGCAAGGTGACGAAGTCGACGCCGATGGGCTCGCTCGACCATCCGTTCAATCCTTTGTCGCTCGCGATCGGCGCCGAGGCGAGCTTCGTCGCGCGTGCGATCGACACCGACAAGAAGGAGCTGACCGAGGTGCTCCGCGCCGCCGCGCACCACAAAGGGAGCGCCTTCGTCGAGATCTACCAGAACTGCAACATCTACAACGACAACGCGTTCGACTTCGTCCGCGACCAGAAGGAGAACCGGCTCTACCTGAGGCATGGCGAGCCGATCGTCTGGGGCGAGAAGGGCGTGCGGCTGCGTGCGGACGGCTCGCCGGAGGTCGTCGGCGCGTCTGCGCCGGGCCTGTTGGTGCACGACGCGCACGCAGCCGAGCCGGCGCACGCCTTCGCGCTGAGCCGGATGACGCAGCAGGCGATTGGCGCGACTCCGATGGGCGTCTTCCGATCAGTTAAACGGCCTGTCTACGACGAGCTGATGGCCGAGCAGATCCGTTCCGCGACGGCGAAGGGCGAAGGCGATCTGGCCGCGCTGCTGAGCAGCGGCGACACATGGCGCGTCTAGCGATAACTAACGACGCGAAACAGCTCGAACCTTCCGGGAATGCATCCCAGGGGACGCGCTACGTGGTCGCAGGCGCGGGATCCGCCGGCTGCGACTTCGCGTCCCGCAGCCGGAAGTAGAGCAGCGTCCACACCAGGGCGATGAACGGCGTCGTGAGCGTGCCGCTGACGATGTTGGAGACGAGGCTCCGCAGCCATCCGTCGAGTGGCGAGAGCACGATCGACAACACGATCTCGAATCCGAGCAGCAGCAGGATTGCCAGCACGATCACGCCGAAGACCTTCCAGCCGTACCCGCGCACGAGCTCACGGCTCCGGGTAAACGCCGCCCCGGCAGCGGACTTCTCGAGTACGACCACCGGGATGACCAGGACCCACCACGTCATCAGGACGAGGCCCGGAACGATGAGGAGCAGCAGCCCGACGACGATGCCCAGACCGGCTAGGAGACCCGCCACGGCGATCGATCCGAGCAAAGGCCGGACACGGGTGAACGTCTCGCCGAGCGAAAGGTCGGCGCGCCCGTCGCGGAGGTCCTCGACCGCCGCGACCAACGCGCCTTGCACCCAGAAGAGACCGACGATCGAGATGACCGCCGCGATCAATGCGCCGAGCCAGCCCAGAACGAGTGTGAGCAGGGCGCCGAGGATCGCGATGGCCACATAGACGACGAGCGCGATCGGGAGCAGATGCCGCCAGTGCGCCTTGTAGTGCCCCCACGCCTCGCCGATCACGCCTTCGGTGGGATTCATCGGCCAACCCTACGCGAGTTGAGGGCTGCGGGCCGCTGGAGTTCCGCTGCCCGGGTGGCCGTCCACCACGACCCGCCCGGCCGATTGATGCCAGGACGTGAGACGCTGTCGCCGATGACGCCTGCCACCGGAATCCCGTCCGACGAGCTCGCAGACGAGACGCGAGACCCTCCTGGAGCACGTCCGGAGCCAGAAGCTCGCCGGCTACGTGCTCTTCGGCCAGGACTACATCCGCTACTTCACGGCTTTCGAGTTCCTCGCCACCGAGCGGCCGGTCGCCGTGATCGCGAACGGCGCCGGTGAGCTGACGGCGTTCGTGCCCGAGTTCGAGGTCGAGCGCGTCCGCGACGAGGCCGACTTCGAGCACGTCGAGTCGTATCCGGAGTATCCGGGCGAGGAGCACCCGATGCGGCTGCTCGCCCGCGTGCTCGCCGACGCCGGCATCGCCGGGCCGCTGGGCGCGGACGAGGACGGCTACCCGGGCATCCTCGGCTACGCACGGGCCGTCGCTGAGCGAGGTGACCGGGCAGCCCGTGACGCCGCTCGCGCCGTTCATCGAGCGCATGATGGTGCGCAAGAGCGAGGCCGAGGTCGAGCTGATCCGCGAAAGCGCCCGCTGGTGCGAGCACGCGCATCGGCTTCTGCAGGAGTACAGCCGGCCCGGAGCGACCGAGGCCGAGGCCAGCCTCCGGGCCGGGCACGAGGCGACGCTCGCGATGCTCGAGGCGCTCGGCCCCTCGTACGCGGGCCAGCAGTCGTCCGCAGACGGGGTCTCTGCCGGCTATCGCGGTCAGATCGGGCTCAAGAGCTCGTGGGCGCACGCGGTCGCCCACAACATCGAGTTTCGCCCAGGCGACGTCCTCGTCACCGAGACGGCCGCCCCGATCTGGGGCTACAACGCCGAGCTCGAACGGGCGCTGATCGTCGGCCCGCCCACCGACGAGATGCGCCGCCTGTTCGACCACACGGTCGCGGCGCAGGAGGTGGCGTTCGACGCGCTGCGCCCCGGCGTGACCTGCGCCGACGTGGACGGCGCGGTTCTCCGCTACTTCGAGGAGAACGACCTGCTGCCGTACTGGCGGCAGCACGTCGGCCACGCGATCGGGCTCCGCAACCACGAGGCGCCGTTCCTCGACGTGGGCGACCACACGCTGGTCGAGCCGGGCATGGTGTTCACGATCGAGCCCGGCCTCTACTCGAGCAGCGTCGGCGGCTTCCGCCACTCCGACACCGTGGTCGTCACCGCGGACGGGATCGACGTCCTGACCGACTACCCGAAGGACATCGAGAGCCTGACGATTCCGGTCTGAGCCGACGAGGCTCGAGTCACGGTGCTTCGGCCGTCGAAGTCCTTACACCTTGGTCGCGCCCGCGACGACCGCGTCCGGCTCGAGCGTCTCCGGGGTCCCCACGGCCCGGTCGGCCGGTGCTCTCTGCCGCCGCGAGAGGTAGACGAACGGGAGCGCGAACGCCGAGATGATCGCGCCGAGGAGATAGGAGCTCGCATAGCCCCAGACGTCGGCCGAGCGCCCGAGCACCGGCTGGAAGACGACCCCGCCCGTCGAGCCGAGCATCGAGTCGAAGGAGAGGATCGTGGCCCGCTGCTGGGAGGGGATCAACCCGTTCAGGTAGGCCTGCCGGATCGGCATCGACGCGGCGAAGAGCAGTCCCCAGACCGCGATCAGGACGATCACGGCCCAGAACTGGTCGAAGACGCCGATCAACCCGAGCGTGAGCGAGCTCGCGGCGGTCGCGGCGAGCAACGCCGAGGTCCGGCACGCGAAGAGCTTCCGGATCCAGGGAGCCGCCACCCCGCCGACGATCTGTGCCCCCGCCACGATCGCCGCCACGAGGCCGGCGATCCCGTACGCCTCGGGATCGCCGTAGAGCTCGAGCAGGTAGGGCTGGAGGGCGTAGAACGCATAGATCCCCACCCCGGCCGTGAAGGGCGCCGCGAGCATCATCCATTTCACCGCCGGCACCCTCCAGCCGTACTCGATCGACGCGCCGGAGATGCGCCGGATCCCTTGGCGGAGGCCGGCACCGCGCGCGGGCGTGAAGCCGATGTCGCGCATCAGGACGAAGGCGAGCCCGAACATGAGGACGAGCACGACCGCCCGCAGGACGAAGGGGACGCCGAGGCTCGTCGCCTGGGCGATGTAACCGCCGGCGACCGATCCGGTCAGCATCGCCGCGCCCATCACGATCTGGCCCCGGCCGAACACCGACTCGAGGCTGCCCTCGAAGCCCGTCGCGTCGAGCGCATCCACGAGCCATGCCTCCACCGCTCCCGAGAAGAAGGTGAACCCGAGGCCGAGCAGCATCGAGATCACGGCCCAGCTCCAGAACGGCGCCTCGAGCTGCCAGAGCATGACGTAGAGGAGCGTCGTGACCGTCAGCGTCAGCGTGCCCAGGAGGTAGGAGGCCCGGCGGCCGATCGTGTCGGCCACGATCCCGGTGGGGACCTCGAACACGACCATGCCCGCGGTGTAGAAGGCGTTGGCCGCGAAGGCCTCGAGGTTCGAGAGGCCGGCGTCGAGCAGGAAGATCGTGTTGATCCCCCAGATGAACGACGCGGCCAGCGTGTTCCCGAGCAGGAGGAGCAGGTAGGTGCGTTGGATGGAAGCGGGTGTGGGCATGCGCGGAGCCTCGATCCCGACTGTAGCCTCGGGCCATGGCCGGAAAGGACGCCTGGCGGATCGCGGTCGTCTCGATGGTCGCGCCCGTGGTCGAGCGGCTCGTCCCGGTGCTCCGCGAGCTGGGGCACGAGCCGGTCGGCGTCGTCACCGCGCGCTCGGAGAGGGACAGACCCCCGGACCTGGCGCTCGGGGACACGTCCGTTCCGGCTGGGCTCGACCTCCTCTTCGCGAGGGACAAGTGGTCGGTCGAGCCGCTGCTCGGCGCGCTCCGGCCCGACCTGATGGTGTGCTGGGGCTTCCCGTGGAAGCTGCCGCAGGCTGCTCTCGACGTGGCGCGCCTCGGCTCGGTCAACCTGCATCCCGCCTCGCTTCCGCGCCACCGCGGCCCGATCCCGCTCTCGTGGGCGTTGCGCGAGGGCGACGGCCGCTTCGGCGTCACCTGGCACCGGATGGATGCCGAGCTCGACACCGGCGGGATCCTCGCGCAGACGACGATTCCGATCGAGGACGACGACGTCCTGATCACGGACTTCGGGCCGAAGCTCGGCGCCGCGGCGTTCGGCCTCCTCCCGCGCGTCTTCGAGCGCGTCGCGGCGGGCGATCCCGGCGATCCCCAGCCGGCCGAGGGCGCGAGCTGGGCCGGCCACTTCGAGGACGACGACTACGTCCGCGTCGACTGGTCGCAGCCCGCGCGCCGGATCCACGACCAGGTGCGGGCGTGGGGCCTGACGATGGGGATGAGCGAACTCGTCGCGCCCGTCGCCGAGCTCGACGGCGAGCGGATCCGGCTCGTCCGGACGAGTCTCCGGGACGCAGGCGACGGCGCGCGCCGCGTCGACTGCGGCGACGGCCCGCTCTGGATCGTCGAGTCCGAGCGGCTGGAGCCTTGACGCGGATGCGGCCGGAGGCGTTGCGCTCCGGCCGCACCCACGTGTGCCGCCGAACCTCCTAGTCGTCTCCGCCGTCGGTCGTGACCGTGACGGTCTTGATGACCTCGCAGTTCACGTGGACGTCGTTCTCCTTGCTGTTCAACCACACGGTGTCCTTGCCGGAACCGCAGTCGATCTTGTCGACCTGGTCGTCGTTGGCGAGCGCGTGCATCTTGTCGTCGCCGTCGCCGCCGTTCTCCACGTCCTCGCCGCGCCCGACCCAGATCACGTCGTTGCCGTTGCCGCCGTCGACCGTGTCGTTGCCCGCCCGGCCGCGGAGCAGGTCGTCGCCGTCGCCGCCGTTCAGCGTGTCGTCGTCGGGCCCGCCGAAGATGCGATCCTCGCCGCCCTCGCCGTTCAGCGTGTCCTCCCCCTTGTTGCCGTGGACGCGGTCGTTGCCGCCCCCGGCATTGACCGTGTCGTCACCGGCGCGCGCGACGATCCGATCGCGCTCGGGCGTGCCCGTGAGCGTGTCGTCGCCGTTCGTCCCCCTGATCGACGCGAAGCCCTGCGCGAATGCCGCGCCGGTCACGACGAGCAGCGCGAGTGCGGCGAGCGCCGCGACGATCGTTCTGGTGCTCCTCATGCGAATCCCCCTCCGTCGGTTCGAGCTTTCGAGGGCCATCCTCTCCACCCCCTGTCAGCCGCTCGTTCGCCGAACGTAAAACCGGCGTAAAACGCTCAGACCCGCGTCAGCTCGGTTTTCTCGGCCGTTCCGGCGGGCGCGGCCGCGAGCGGCAGGCGGACGGTGAAGACGGTCAGGCGCCCCGGCGAGCTCTGCGCCTCGACCGAGCCGTCCATGCCCTCGGCGAGCTCCTTGACGATCGCGAGGCCGAGCCCGGAGCCGACGGGGCGCTCGCGCCCGTAGCGGGAGTAGAGGTAGAAGCGCTCGAACGCCCGCTCCAGCTCCTCCGCCTGCAGGCCGGGGCCTGTGTCCTCGATCTGGAGCTCGCCGGGCCTCGCCCGGATCCGCACGGAACCGCCGGCGGGGGCCAGGCGCAACGCGTTCTCGACGAGGTTGGAGACGATCTGGAGCGTGCGGTCGGCGTCGCCGAGCGCGGGTGCCTCCGCCGGGCCCTCGACCTCGAGCACCACCCCGAACTCGCGGGCCTGGCTCTCGTAGCGACGTCGCGCCTCCTGCGCGATCGCGCGCAGGTCGATCGGCTCCCGGCGGAAGCTGAACTCGGCCTTGCGGATCCGGGCGAGGTCGAGCAGGTCGCCGACGAGCCGCTCCAGCCGCTGCGACTCGCGGACGATCGTCTCGGCGGCCTCGTCGGCCGGCAGGACGCCCTCGCCGAGCCCCTCGGCGTAGCCGCGGATCGCGGTCAGCGGCGTCTTCAGCTCGTGGCTGACCGAGAGCAGGAATGCCTGCTCTGCCTCGCGTGCCTTTGCGAGCTGGACGGCCACCTCGTTGAAGCTCTCCGCCAGGAGCGCGAGCTCGCGCGGCCCTTCGACCGGGACGAGCGGCGGCGGGGTGGAGGAGTTGGCGAGCCCGCGCGTCGCCTCGGCCACGCGGCGCACCGGCCGCGCGATCGCGCGCGCGAGGAGAAACGCGATCAGCGCTGCGAGCGCGGCGGTCACGAGCGCGGCGATGATCAGGCCCTCCGCGTGCGGCCGCCACGCCGAGTTCGTGGAGCTGGCGGGCCGCAGCAGCACGAACCCCTTCCCCTGCACCAGGCGGGCGGCGTAGAGGTAGCGCGTGCTCTCGCTCTCCAGCGTCCCGTCGAGCCGCGCTCCGCGCCGGAGCTCGGCCGCGCGCTCGGGCGGCAGGAGCGGCGACGACCCGTCGAGCGGGACCTGGACGACGCGCTCGTCCTGCCGCTCGAGGAACGCCTGCAGCGACTTGAGCCGCGAGAACGGGAGGATCGCCTGGCGTTCCCGCTCGACGAGCAGGTCGAGCTGCGCGGAGACGTCTCTGAGCGTGTTGCGCTCGACGGCCCGTCGGGTCAGGAACGCTCCGATCGCGAGCGCCAGGACGAGGGAGAGCAGGGCGACGAGGCCGATCGCGGCGAAGAGCCGCGCCCGCAGGGTCACGGTCGAACCGCCTTGTAGCCCGCTCCGCGGAAGGTGCGGATCGCGTCCGGTCGGCCGAGCTTGCGTCGGAGCTGGGCCACGTGGACGTCGACGGTCCGCGTGCCGCCCGCGTAGGAGAGGCCCCAGACCCGATCGAGGAGCAGATCGCGCGAGACGACGATTCCGACGTTCTCGAGCAGGTAGGCGAGCAGGTCGAACTCCTTGCCCGTCAGCTCCACGGGCTCGCCGGCCACGGTCACCTCGCGCGCCTCGCCGTCGAGGAGGATGTCGCCGAGCTCGAGCCTCGCGGCCCGCGGCGCGGGGTCGGTGCGTCGGAGGACGGCCTTGACCCTGGCGGCGAGCTCGCGCGGCGAGAACGGCTTGGTCACGTAGTCGTCGGCGCCCACCTCGAGCCCGGCGACGCGATCGGCCTCCTCGTCGCGCGCCGTCAGCATCACGATCGGGACGGAGGAGCGCGTCCGGATCCCGCGGCAGATGTCGAAGCCGTCCTGTCCTGGCAGCCCGACGTCGAGGATCACGAGGCGCGGCCGAACCCGCTCGAGGTCGAGCAGCGCCTCCTCGCCCGAGCGGGCCCAGGCGATCCGGTAGCCGCTCTGCTCGAGATAGGCGCTGACGAGCGAGCCGATCGACTCCTCGTCCTCGACGAGCAGCAGCTGCGGGCCTGGCGTGCCGCTCATGCTCGCCCGCCGGCGCTCATCTGCGGGCGGCGCGAACCTCGCCTGCCGGCGCGTCCCCGTCGCGCACGACGGTGACCACCATGCCGCGGCGCAGAGCCGAGAACGAGGCGGAACGGCCGTTGACCGAGATCGAGGCATCCGGCGCGACCGCGATCGTCACGAATGTCGCGTCGCGCTCGCGCAGGGTCAGCGAGCCGGGCGCCTTGTCGCGGACGACGCCGCGGTCGATCCGGTAGTCGTGCAGGGCGCCGCCGTCCTTGACGAGCACCTCTGCGCGCACGAGCTTCGGCCCGAAGAGATAGCCGGCGAGCGAGTTCGGGAGCGCTCCGGGCAGCGCGAAGCCGGGCTGTGCCGCGAGCAGGACGGCGTTCACGGCGAGCAGCGCCGCGACGACCCAGAGTGCCTTCGACCGTTTCGACTTCACCGGCGCATTCTCGCCGCGGATCGTCAGGGCGCGGTGCTCTCCATGTTAGGGCGGTGTAAAACAGCGCTCCTCGCCGCGTCGCGCCGCTGGCGGAGCTCGCGGGCCGCGATCAGCGTCATCAGGAGCCCGGTCGCGCCCGAGACGAAGAACGCGAGCCGGGTGCCGCCGAGGTCGGTCAGCCAGCCGGCGAGCAGGCCGCCCAGGGGCGCGAGCCCCGCGAAGGCCCAGAGGTAGAGGCTGACGACGCGGCCACGGAGGTGGTCGGGGGCTCCGAGCTGGAGGATCGAGGTCGCGTTCGACGTCCAGAGCGTGAAGCACGTGCCGGTGACGAAGAGGAGGATCGCGCACGCGAGGACCGACGTGAGCGGCGCGATCGCGAGGAGCGCGAGGCTGAAGCCGCCGGTCCCGGCGACGAGGACCTTCCAGCTCGCCCGGCCGAGCGCCGCGCTGAGGAGCGCCCCGACGACGGCGCCCGCGCCGAAGCAGGCGGAGAGGATCCCGAAGACCTCTGGCCCCGTGTCGAGCGTCTCCGAGGCCAGGAGCGGCAGGATCACGTGGAAGTTGAAGCCGACGGTGCTGACCACCGTGACGATCGCGAGGATCAGGCGCACGTGCGGGGTGCGGCGGGCATAGCTGAGCCCTTCGCCGATCGAGCGCAGGAACGACGGCGGCTCGGCGTCACGCTCGACCGGGACGAGCTCCTCCTTGCGCATCAGGAGGAGCGCCAGCAGCACGGCCAGGAAGCTCACGGTGTTGACCGCGAAGCAGACGCCGACGCCGAAGGCGGCGATCAGGACGCCGGCGAGCGACGGTCCGACCACGCGCGAGGCGTTGAAGAGGCTCGCGTTCAGGGCGATCGCGTTCGGCAGCTCCTCGCGGCCGACGAGCTGGAAGGTCAGCGCGTGGCGTCCCGGCGCGTCGAAGACGAGCGCGCACCCCCCGAGCGCGGCCAGGACGTAGACGAGCCAGAGCGTCTCCGCGCCGGTGAGGACGACGACGGTCAGCACCGCCGAGAGGACCATCGAGAAGAGCTGGGTCGCGATCACGAGCCGGCGGTTGTCGAAGCGGTCGGCGACGACCCCGGCGAAGAGCCCGAAGAGCGTGAACGGGACGAACCGGCAGAAGGCGAGGATCCCGACCGCGAGCGGCGAGGAGGTCAGCTCGATCACGAGCCAGGCGAGCGCGATGTTCTGCATCCACGTGCCGATCACCGAGACGAGCTGGCCGGTGAAGAAGAGGCGGTAGTTGCGGTGCCGCTTCAGGCTCGCGAAGGTGCGCGCGTTCAGGGCGAGGAGCGCCGCGCTCACAGCAGGCGGCTCAGCGGCTCGAGCGCGGCCTCGATCGCCTCGAGCTCGGTCTGCTCGAGACCCTTCAGCCGGTCTGCGAGCCACGACGTCCTGCGGGCGCGCACGCGCTTGAGGAGCCGCGCCCCGGCCTCGGTGAGGACGAGGCCGACGCGGCGGCGGTCGCTGCCGTCGCGGGTGCGCTCGATCAGCCCGGCCTTCTCGAGCCGGTCGACGTGACCGGAGAGCGCGGGTGCGGAGATCCGCTCCTCGGCGGCGAGCTCGCGCAGGCTGAGGCCGGGGTGGTTCCGGATCAGCCAGAGCAGGGTCACCTGCCGGCTCGTGACGCCGAGATCCTCCGTCTCCTTTCGCAGCTCGCGCCCGAGCCGCAGGAGGACGGGCCGCAGCTCGTTCGCGACGGTGAGAGGATCGGCAATAACGACATTAACCATTAACGTCGCTAACGTTAACACAAACGCCTCTTGAGCACGCTGCGGCCGAGCGCTAGCGTTCGAGATGTGACCGAGAGGCTCGCGCGCGCAGCCGCCCGCCGCCCGAAGCGCATGCTCGTGCTCTGGGGGATCGTCTTCCTGCTCTCGATCGGCGCGATCGGGGTGTTCCTGCCCTCGGCGCTCACGACCGACTCGACCGTGACGAACGAGCCCGAGTCGGAGCAGGGCTACGCGGTGATGAACGAGCGGATCCCGCGGCAGCAGCCCGGCGACGTCGTCAACGAGCTGGTGATCGTCCGCGCGGCCGGCCGCGACGTGACGACGGACGCGGAGGTGCGGAAGGCGGTCGACGACCTCGTCCTCGCGCTCGAGCTCACGGGCGCCACGCAGTCGATCCGGACGTTCTACGACGACGACGATCCGACGCTCGTCTCTCCCGACAAGGACGCGACGGTGCTCACGATCGGGATGGGTTTCGACGCCGAGGAGGGGATCAAGCGCGTGATCGAGGCGGTCGAGCGGGTGGATGCCGGCCCGTTCGAGGCGACGATCACCGGCGAGTTCACGGCCGACGAGGACTTCCTCACGATCTCGAACAAGGATCTGAAGGAAGGCGAGCTCTTCTTCGGCCTGCCCGCGGCGCTTCTCGTTCTCCTGCTCGTGTTCGGCGCCGTCGTCGCCTCGCTCGTCCCGCTCCTGCTCGCGATCGTCGCGATCACGGTGGCGCTGGCGCTCGTCGCGCTCGTGGGCCAGGCCTGGGAGCTCTCGTTCTTCGTCGTCAACATGCTGACCGCGATGGGGCTCGCGCTCGGGGTCGACTACGCGCTCTTCATCGTCTCGCGCTTCCGGGAGGAGCGCGGCGCGGGTCGCGCCAAGGAGGCGGCGATCGAGGCGGCGGGACGGACGGCGAGCCGAGCGGTGCTCTTCAGCGGCACGGCCTTCGTGATCGCCCTCTCGGGGATGCTGCTCGTTCCCGACACGATCATGCGCAGCCTCGCCGCCGGAGCCGTGCTCGTCGGGATCACGGCGGTCGCGGCGGCGACGACGCTCCTGCCCGCGGTGCTGGCGGTCCTCGGCGACCGCGTCGACGCGCTGCGGCTGCCGTTCCTCTCCCGCAGCGCAGCCTCGGAGGGCCGCTTCTGGGGAGCGATCGTGGCCCGCGTCCAGCGCGCGCCGGTGGTCAGCCTGGTCGTTTCCGTCGGCATTCTCCTCGCGCTCGCCCTCCCGGCGCTCGACCTGCGCACCGGCTCGGCGGGCGTCCGGACGATCCCCGACGGCTATGCGTCGAAGGACGGCTTCCTCGCCCTCGAGCGCGAGTTCGGGGTCGGCACAGTCGACTCGGTCGAGGTCGTCGTCGACGGCGATGCGGACGCCGCGGCGATCAAGAGCGGTGTCGAGAAGCTCCGCGTGGCGCTCGCGGCGGACCCCGCCTTCCGGGATCCCGCGGTCTCGGTCGGCCCGAACCGGGACATCACGATCGTCGAGGCGCTCGTCGGCGGCGACAGTCGCGACGAGGCGACCGTGCAGGCGATCGAGCGACTCCGGAAGAACGTCGTCCCGGCGGCGCTCGGCGGCTCGGGCGCGGCCACCTACGTCACCGGCGAGACGGCCGAGATCGTCGACTACCGGGAGCTGATGGCGGACTGGCTCCCGCTCGTCTTCGTCTTCGTGCTCGGGTTCAGCTTCGTCCTGCTCACGATCGCCTTCCGCTCGATCGTGGTCGCGGCGAAGGCGATCGTGCTCAACCTGCTCTCGGTGGGCGCCGCCTACGGGATCCTCGTGCTCGTCTTCCAGAGGGGCGTGGGCAACGAGCTCTTCGGCTTCGCGCAGGTGGACGCGATCGAGGCGTGGCTGCCGCTCTTCCTCTTCTCCGTCCTCTTCGCCCTCTCGATGGACTACCACGTCTTCCTGCTCAGCCGGATCCGCGAGCGCTATCTCGAGACGGGCGACAACAGCGATGCCGTCGGGTTCGGCGTCCGCACGACTGCGCGCCTGATCACGGGGGCGGCGCTGATCATCATCGTCGTCTTCGCCGGCTTCGCGAGCGGCGAGCTCGTGATGTTCCAGCAGATGGGCTTCGGGATCGCGATCGCGCTCCTGCTCGACGCGACGGTGATCCGTTCGGTGGTGGTGCCGGCCGCGATGGAGCTGCTCGGCGACCGGAACTGGTACCTCCCGAAGTGGCTCGAGTGGCTGCCGCGCTACGACGTGGAGGCCGAGCCGCCGGTCGCCGACGCCCCGCCCGTCAGCGCGAGCTAGCGACGAACCGCGCGATCCGGGCGCCGATCTCCTCGCCCTTGTCCTCCTGGAGGAAGTGGCCGGCGCCGGCCACGATCTCGGGCTCGAGCGCGCCGGGGATGTGCGCTGCGATCCGCTCGGCGACGCGGGGCGAGAAGATCGGGTCGGAGTCGGAGAAGAGGACGAGCGCCGGCTTCTCCCAGCGCCCGAGCGCGTCGCGCACCGCGAGGAGCGGCGCCGTGTTCGGGTGCTCGGGCTCGGTCGGCACCTGCTCGGGGAAGGCGAGCACGCCCGCCTTCGACTCGGGCACGGGCCACGGCGCGCTGTAGGCCTCCTCGACCTCGTCGTCGAGCGGCTGCACGCACGAGATCCGCACCAGCCGGCCGGGCACGAGCTCCGTGCCGTGGCGGCGGACGAAGGCGCGGAAGCGCAGCCATTCGTCCGAGGGAGGCCGCCCGGCGCCGAGCCCGGTGTTCATGATCACGAGCCGGGCCACGCGCTCGGGCTGCTCGACGGCGAGCCGGAGCCCGATCGGCCCGCCCCAGTCCTGGACGACGACCGTCAGCTCGCGCAGGTCGAGCTCCTCGACGAGCCGCCGGATCGAGGCCGTGTGCCGGTCGAAGGAATAGTCGTCGAGCCGCAACGGCTTGTCCGAGCGGCCGAAGCCGAGGTAGTCGGGCGCGATCGCCCGCGCGGCCGGAACGAGCTCCGGGATGACCTTCCGGTAGAGGTACGACCACGTCGGCTCCCCGTGGAGCAGGAGCACCGGCGCGCCCGAGCCTTCGTCGACGTAGTGGAGCCGCAGGCCGTCCTGCTCGACGTAGTTGGGGGCGAACGGATAGCCGGGGAGGCCCGCGAAACACTCGTCCGGGGTGCGGTAGGACTCCACGTGAGCGAGCGTACTCACCGTCCGCTCGTCCGGGCATACTCCGCCGGATGAGCCAGCCTCCCCGCGGTCCTGACGACCCTGTCGACCCGCTCGACCCCGCCGATCCGGTCGATCCGACCGAGCCGCTCGACCGGGACGAGTCGCTCGACGAGACGGTCGTCCGGGACGGGTCGCTCGACGAGACGGTAGTCCGGGACGAGTGGGGCAACGAGACCGTCGTCGGAGCCGGCGCAACGGTCGTCCCAGACGAGCCGCTCCTGGTCGAGGAGCAGGAGGAGGTGGCCGAGCGGCGCGCGCCGCTGATCTGGCCGTACCTGCTCGCGTTCCTCGTGCTCGTACTGGCCGGTCTCGGCGCGTACTGGTACTTCTCGCAGGAGGACACGAACACCGTCCCGGCCGTCGTCGGGCAGCTCGAGCCGAACGCCGAGGCGTCGGTGCGCGAGGCAGGCTTCGAGCCGCGCTCGGAGCCCGAGGAGAGCGAGCGACCGGTCGGCGTCGTCCTCGAGCAGAGCCCTGAGGGCGGTACCGAGCTCGAGGAGGGCAAGACGGTGGTGCTCAGCGTCTCGAGCGGGCCGGCGGAGGGAGCTGTCCCGGACGTGGTCGGCGAGCAGACGGACGACGCCGTCGCCGCCGTGGAGGAAGCCGGCTTCGAGGCGAAGGTCACGGAGGTCTTCGCGGACGAGGAGGAGGGCATCGTCGTCGAGCAGGATCCGGCGGCCGGCGGCAACCTGAGGGAGGGCGCCACGGTCGAGCTGTCCGCCTCGAAGGGTCGCGAGCCGGTCGAGGTGCCGGACGTGGTCGGCACGACGTCGTCCGAGGCGACCGCCGCGCTGCGCGACGCGGGCCTCGAGGCGAACCTGGTCTCGGTTCCGTCGCGGCGGCCGGCCGGCACCGTCATCGCGCAGAATCCTCGCGCCGGCTCGACGGTCGACTCCGGGTCGAGCGTGCGACTGAACGTCTCCCAATCGCCCGGCACGACGACGACCACCACGACGACGACCGAGCAGACGACCACGGCGCCTGAGCCCACTCCCGCACCCGGGATCGTGCCCGACGCGGTCGGCCAGGAGCTTTCCGAGGGCGCCCGCGCCTTCGGGGACGAGGGCCTGAAGGTCGCCGTCAGCTACGTGCCCTCGCAGGAGGCGCAGGGCACGATCGTTGCGCAGGCTCAGGCGGCGGGGACCGAGCTGCAGCGCGGCGACACGGTCCAGGTCAACGTCTCGAACGGAGCCGATCCGGCCGCGGCGACCGCTGTGCCCGACGTGGTCGGCGAGACGACCGCCGCTGCGCGCTCGCAGCTCGACGACGCCGGCTTCGAGGTGCTCGCGATCGAGGTCGAGGACAGCGGCTCGGAGGAGGGGACGGTTCTCTCCCAGACTCCGGCCGGCGGCGCCAGCGTGCCGGGAGGATCGCTCGTGATCCTGTACGTCAGCGCCGGCTAGCGCTGCGGGCACTACTTCGGCGCGGCCTCGAGCTTGTAGCCGACGCCGTACCGCGTCTGGATGAAGGTGTGCCGCGGCGCGCGGTGGTCGACCTTCTCGCGCAGCTTGCGGACGAAGACGTCGACGGTGCGGTCGCGGTGCGACGCGCGCCGGCCCCAGACGCGCTGGAGCAGCTCGTCGCGGGTCAGCACCCGCCCCTCGTCGACCGCGAGCGCGTAGATCAGCCGGAACTCGGTGGGCGTCAGCTCCGCGCTGGTTCCGTCCACGTAGGCCTGGACGTTGCGCGGGTCGAGCCGGAGCTCCTCGATCTCGATCTGCTCGCCGCGGCGGGGGTCCTGCGCTCGCGTGCCGCGGCGGGCGGCCGCGCCGACGCGCGCGACGAGCTCTTTCATCGAGAACGGCTTGACGAGGTAGTCGTCGGCGCCGATCTCGAGCGCGTGGACGCGGTCGTGCTCGGTGCCGCGGGCGCTGACGACGACGATCGGCGTTCCGATCCCCTCGCCTCGCGCCTGTTCGATCACCTTCCAGCCGTCCACTCCGGGGAGCATCAGGTCGAGCACGCAGACGTCCGGACGCTCGTAGCGCAGCCGCGCGAGGCCGGTCTCGCCGTTCGCCACCCCGACCGCCTCGAAGCCGGCGACCGAGAGGTGCCGCGCCATCCCCTGGGCGATCACGTCGTCGTCCTCGATGATCAACACCTTCGCCACCGGTTGAATCATGCAGCGCGGAGAGGCTGTCGGAGGGTTGCCATCCGGTAACGGTCTGGTGAAGTCGCTTCTGTTACAACCGGACGATGGAGGCCGACGCCGAACGAGGGCGGGTGCTGCTCGAGGAGAGCCGGGAGACCGTGGTGGTGGTCGACGCGGAAGGGATCGTGCTCGCTGCGAGCCGCCGTGCCCGGCAGTCGCTGGAGGGCGTCCGGGAGGGAGCGCAGCTTCCCCCTGAGCTCCTGGACGGCTCGCACGCCCTCGTCGTCCCCTATTCGATCGCGGGCCGCGACGAGCGGCTCGTCTACCTCTCTCGGGTCGGCGACATGGCCGCCTACGAGGAGCTGCGCTCGGGCTTCACGGCGGCGGTCTCGCACGAGCTCCGGACGCCGCTCGCCCGTCTGCTCTCCCTGCTCGAGCTCGCGCTGTTGCCCGGCGAGGACGTCGCCGATCTCGTCGACCAGGCTCGCCGCGAGGTCGAGCAGATCCGCGAGTTGATCGACGAGGTGCTCTTCCTCAGCGAGCTCGAGTCGGGCGCCCGCGTCGTCGCGTTGGGAGCGGCGCCGGTGCTGCCGGTGCTCCACGACGTCGCGGCCGAGCTCGAGGAGCGTGCCGCGCGAGCCGGGGTCGCGCTCGAGGTGGCGGGCGACGCCGACGCGCGCATCGAGGTCCGGCCGAGGATGCTGCGCGTGGTCGCTCAGAACCTCGCCGAGAACGCGATCCGCTATGCGGGACCCGGCTCGACAGCCCGGCTCTCGGTCGAGCGGGCCGGCGAGAGCGTCGTGCTCCGGATCGCGGACAACGGCGGCGGCGTCGACGAGGGCGATCTGCTCCGGCTGTTCGAGCGCTTCTATCGGGCCGACCGCTCGCGCGCCTCCCGCGGGACCGGCCTCGGGCTCGCGATCGTCAAGCACGTCGTCGCGTCGGCCGGCGGAACCGTCGAAGCGCGCGGCGGCCGCGGCCGTGGGCTCGAGGTGCGCTGCGTCTTCCCCGTGCGCGCCCAGGCCTGACTTCACCGCTCTTTCACCAGACCTTCACCAGTCGTGACCCCATGTCTCGCACGCCCGTCGGGACACTCGCGGCATGAATCCGACACTTACGAAGCTCGCGCTCGTGCTGGTGCTGGCCACGCTGCTTGCAGGGTGCGGTGGCGGCAGCCGCGGTGACGACGACGAGGCCGGGGGCGACACCGGTGGTACCACCGCAGCAAGTGGCGGCGACCTCTCCGGCCGAATCCAGGTCGACGGCTCGAGCACGGTCGGCCCCTACACGACCGCCGCCGCAGAGGCGTTCCGTGACGCCGAGCCTGGTGTCGAGGTCACCGTCGGGGTCTCCGGCACGGGCGGCGGCTTCGAGCGCTTCTGCCGCGGCGAGACCGACCTCTCGAATGCCTCCCGCCCGATCAAGGACGAGGAGATCGCGGCGTGCAAGCAAGAGGGGATCGAGTACGTCGAGTTCCAGGTCGCAAACGATGCGCTCACCGTCGTCGTCAACCCGGAGAACGACTGGGCGGAGTGCTTGACGGTCGCGCAGTTGAAGACGATCTGGAACACGGGCTCGAAGGTGAGCAATTGGACCCAGGTCGACGCGGACTTCCCGGGTGAGGAGCTGAAGCTCTTCGGCCCCGGCACCGACTCCGGCACGTTCGACTACTTCACTGACGCGATCAACGGCGAGGAGGGCGCGAGCCGCTCGGACTACGCTGCGAGCGAGGACGACAACGTGATCGTCCAGGGCGTGGGCGGCGAGCGGGGCGGCCTCGGCTACCTCGGCTACTCCTACTTCGACGAGAATCGGGACAGCCTCGCGGCGGTGGAGATCGACGGCGGCGACGGCTGCGTGGCGCCGAGCGTGGAGACCGCGCAGAACGGCACCTACAAGCCGCTCTCCCGCCCGCTCTTCGTCTACGCGAAGCAAGAATCGTTCAAGCGGCCCGAGGTGGAGGCGTTCGTCCAGTACATCCTCGACAACGAGACGGAGATCGCCGAGAGCTCGCAGTTCGTCCCGCTGACCGACGAGCAGCTGACGAAGGCGAAGAGCGACTTCGAGGCGGCCGTCGCGGGGGCCCAGGGGTAGGTTGGCCACCCCCGAGCTCACCGTCGGCGCGGAGCCGAGGCTCCGCCCGGGCTCGCTGACCGGCCGGCGCAGGATCGGCGAGGACGTCGTCAAGGGCGTCCTCGGCGTGTGTGCGCTCGTCTCCGTGGCGACAACGGTGGGGATCGTCGTCGCGCTCTTCCTACCTGCGATCGAGTTCTTCCGCGAGATCCCGGTCGTCGACTTCCTCACCGGGACGACCTGGGCCCCGCTCTTCGAGCCGGCCAGCTTCGGCGTTCTCCCGCTCGTCGCCGGGACGCTGCTCGTGACGGCGATCGCGAGCCTGGTCGCGATGCCGCTCGGGCTCGGGGCGGCGATCTACATGAGCGAGTACGCGAGCCAGCGCGCGCGCGGGATCCTCAAGCCGGCGCTCGAGGTCCTGGCGGGGATCCCGACGATCGTCTTCGGCTACTTCGCGCTCACGTTCGTGACCGCGCTCCTGCGCGACCTCGGGGTCCAGGTGGACATCTTCAACACGCTCTCGGCGGGGCTCGTGATGGGCGTGATGCTGATGCCGATCGTCGCCTCGCTCTCCGAGGACGCGATGGCCGCCGTGCCGCGCGAGCTCCGGGAGGGCGCATACGCGCTCGGCTCGACCAAGGTGCAGGTGGCGACTCGAATCGTCGTCCCGGCCGCCGTCTCCGGGATCGTCGCCTCCTTCGTGCTCGCGATCTCGCGCGCCGTGGGCGAGACGATGATCGTGCTCGTGGCGATGGGCCAGCAGCCGAACCTGACCTTCGACCCGCGCGAGGCCGCCGAGGCAATGACCGCCTTCATCGCGGCCACCGGCGCGGGAGACGTGCCGACCGGCTCGATCGAGTACAAGACGATCTTCGCCGTCGGAGCGACGCTCTTCGTGCTGACGCTCGTGATGAACGTGTTCGCGATCCGGCTCGTGCGCAAGTACCGGGAGGTCTACGAATGAGGCATCCGTCCTGGCGCGACCTGAAGGGCGGCGCCTTCAAGCTCGCGCTGCTCGTCGCGCTCGGGATCGGCTTCATCACGCTCGGCACGCTCCTCGTCGACGTCTTCCTCGACGGCTTCGGGTACCTCGACTGGGCGCTCCTCTCGAACCCGCCCTCCACGGACCCGGAGGAGGCGGGCGCTCGGCCGGCGATCCTCGCCACGCTCTATCTCGGCGCCCTCCTGCTGGCGTTCGTCGTCCCGATCGGAGTCGCGACGGCTCTCTACCTCGAGGAGTACGCGGACAAGACGCGCTGGTACAACCGGCTCCTCGAGATCAACATCCAGAACCTCGCCGCAGTCCCTTCGATCGTCTACGGGATCCTCGGGCTCGCTTTCCTCGTCCGCGGGCTCGGCCTCGGCCGCGTCCTCCTCGCCGGGGCGATGATCCTGACCCTGCTCGTGCTCCCGACGGTGATCATCGCCGCCCGCGAGGCGATCCGCGCGGTTCCCGACTCGATCCGACAGGGCGGCTATGCGCTCGGTGCGACGCAGTGGCAGGTCGTCTGGCGCCAGGTGCTGCCCGCAGCGGTTCCGGGGATCGCGACCGGCTCGATCCTCGCTCTCTCGCGCGCGATCGGCGAGACCGCGCCGCTGATCCTGATCGGCGCGGTCACCTACATCTCGTTCGACCCGACGATCCTCGGGCCGTTCACGGCGCTCCCGATCCAGATCTACAGCTTCCTGCGGCTGCCGCAGGAGGAGTTCAAGTACCTCGCGGCCGCCTCGATCATCGTCCTGCTCGGGATCCTGCTCACGCTGAACGCGTTCGCGATCTTCATCCGCAACCGCTACCGGAGAAGCTGGTGACAATGACTGAGATCGACCTCGCTCCTGTCGCCGAGACGACGTTCGAGCCCAAGGAAGCGGTCTTCCAGGTCGAGGACCTGACCGTCTCGTACAGCGGCAACGTCGCGATCCGCGACGTCTCGCTCGAGGTGGCGAGGAACGCGGTCACCGCTTTCATCGGCCCCTCGGGCTGCGGCAAGAGCACGTTCATCCGCTGCTTCAACCGGATGAACGACCTCGTCCCCGGCGCGAAGGTCGAGGGCGACGTGCGCTACCACGGGAAGGATCTCTACTCGGACGACGTCGACCCGGTCGAGGTGCGGCGGCGGATCGGGATGGTCTTCCAGAAGCCGAACCCCTTCCCGAAGTCGATCTACGACAACATCGCGTTCGGGCCGCGGGTGCTCGGCCTGAAGGAGAACCTCTCCGAGCGGGTCGAGTCCGCGCTCAGGCGGGCGGCGTTGTGGGACGAGGTCAAGGATCGGCTGAAGGAGTCGGCTCTCGGGCTCTCCGGCGGTCAGCAGCAGCGACTCTGCATCGCCCGCTGCCTCGCGGTCGAGCCGGACGTGATCCTGATGGACGAGCCGGCCTCCGCGCTCGATCCGATCTCGACGACGCGGATCGAGGACCTGATGCACGAGCTGAAGCGCGACTACACGATCGTGATCGTCACCCACAACATGCAGCAGGCCGCACGCGTCGCCGACATGACCGCCTTCTTCAGCGTCGACGTCGCGCCCGACGGCGGGAAGCGCACCGGGATCCTCGTCGAGTACGACAAGACGGCGAAGATCTTCACGACGCCCGCCGACAAGCGCACCGAGGACTACGTCACGGGACGGTTCGGATGAGCGTTCAACCGAAGGTTGGCCGATGAGCGAGGTCCGTCCCGCGCGGATCAGCTTCCAGGAGGAGCTGGACGGGCTCGAGCTCGCGCTCCGCCTGGAAGGCGAGCTCGTGCTGCGGTCGCTCAGGGGCGCAGTCGAGGCGGTCTGCACGCAGGACGACGAGCTGGCCGACGAGATAATCGCCTTCGACGACGACGTCGACGGGCAGTACGCGGTCGTCGCGCAGGGGATCGAGCTCCTGCTCGCCCGCCAGACGCCGGTCGCGAGCGACCTCCGCCTCGTGCTCGCGCTCCTCCACGACAACCTCCACCTCGAGCGGATGGGCGACCTCTGCGTCACGATCGCCAAGCTGACGAAGCTCTCGCACGAGCTCGCGCCCGACGAGTCGATGCTCGACGGCTTCAAGGAGATGGGGGAGCGGGCCGAGCAGATGATCCGCGTGGCGATGCGCTCGCTCGAGCAGCGCGACCGGATCGCGGCCGAGTCGCTGCTCGAGCTCGACGAGCTGATCGACCGCGCGAACCGCAGGGTGGTCAACCGGCTCCTCGAGATCGGCAACGACATCGAGATGCGCGAGTGGGGGCTGCGGATGATCCTCGTCTCGCGCTGCCTCGAACGGATCGGCGACCACGCCGTCGACATCGGCGAGCAGACCGCGTACCTCGTGACCGGCGAGTTCCGCGAGTTCACCGACGCGTCTCATTAGCTTCGACTTTCGCCGGAAGCGGCGTAGGATCGGCCGGTCGAGCGAGGAGGCGTTGTGGAGACCGCGATCGTCGGGCGCGAGGGAGAGCTCGCTCTCGTCGCCGGCTTCCTGGACCGCCTGCCCACCGGCCCTTCCGCGCTCGTCATCGTCGGCGAGGCCGGAATCGGCAAGACGACGCTCTGGCTCGAGACGGTCAGAGCAGCGAAGGCACGGGCGTTCCGCGTGCTCGAGGCGCGGCCGGCCGGGAGCGAGGTCAAGCTGTCCTACGCTGCGCTGGCCGATCTCGTCGGCTCGGGCTTCGACGAGACGCGAGCCTCGCTTCCGCGCGTGCAGGAGCGCGCCATGGCGTCGGCGCTCCTCCGCTCGGAGACGGACGAGCCCGCATCCGCCCGAACGACGGCGACCGCGCTCGTCGGAGTGCTCACGGCGCTTGCGGAGCAGAAGCCTCTACTCCTCGCGATCGACGACGTGCAGTGGCTCGATTCGGCCTCCAAGGAGGCGCTCGCCTTCGCCGTGCGGCGGCTGCCGCCGCAGCTCGGCCTCCTCGTGGCGCGCCGATCCGATCCCAGTGAGGAGCTGCCTCTCGGCCTCGGGCGCGCGCTGCCTCCGGATCGGGTCGAGCTGCTCGTCCCGGCCCCGCTCACGCTCGCGGGGCTGCATCACCTGATCAGGGCGAATCTCGAGACGTCGTTGCCGCGCCCGCTGCTCGTGCGGCTCGGCGAGGCCTCCGGCGGGAACCCGTTCTTCGCGCTCGAGATCGGGCGCGTGCTGGCGCAGGCGTGCCGACGAGTACTCCGCCGGCGAGCCGCTTCCCATGCCCCGAGGTCTGGAAGAGCTCGTTGGGGCGCGCGTCGACGGCCTGTCCGCGGCGGCACGACACGTCGCGCTGACGGCGGCGGCGATTCCGCGCCCGACGGCGTCCAATCTGGCGCTGGCCTTGCCCGCGGAGGACATCGGCGCGGCGCTGCTCGAAGCGGAGGAGGCAGGCGTGCTCGATCGGGGAGCGTGGCCGCATCCGCTTCGCTCATCCGCTGCTTGCCTCCGCGATCTACGGAGCGGCATCGGACGAGCGGCGGCGGCAGCTTCACGGTCACCTCGCCGCCGTGGTTGCCGATCCCGAGGAGCGGGCGCATCACCTCGCCTTGAGCGCGACGCGAACCGGATGAGACAGGTTGCGGCGGAGCTCGAGCAGGTGGCCGAGCAGGCTGCCAAGAGGGGTGCGCCGGATGCCGCGGCGGAGCTCCTCGGGCGCGTCGGCGCGGCTGACCCCGGAGAGCCAACCCGATGACCTTGCCCGACGGCGGCTCGGTCAGGCAGCGGCGCGCGCTCGCGGCCGGAGACGTCGGCGGCGCCCAAGTGCTCGCGCGAAGACGCCGCGGCTTCCGAGATTGCCTCGATTCGCGCTCAGGGCGAGTACCTGCTCGGCGAGATCCTCTGGATCGGCGGAGCCTGGGGTCCGGCAACCGAGCATCTCGAAGGCGGCGCTCGTGGCAGCACCGGATGACGAGAGCCTGGCGGCCAGGATCTATCCGAAGCTCGTCAACTTCACCGTCGCGCACGATCCGCGCGCGCGGCGCCGAGTACGCGGACGCCGCTCTGAAGGCGCTCAACCCGGAGCGGGCGCCGGGGGCGGTCGCGTCAGTGGTCTTCGATCGGTTCTGGTCGGGGCTCCTGCTCGGCCAGGGCGACCAGCCCGAGCTGCTCGACCGCTGGCGCGAGCTGGAGGCGCAGGCGGGCCCGGAGTCGCCGAAGAGCGTGATTCCCGTTGATCCACTTCCACTCGGTCGACGACTTCGAGGCGGCGCGGGCCCGGCACGCGGTCGAGGACGAGTGGTACCGACTGCGAGGCGACGACGGCTGGCGGGCGGAGCGGCAGGCCCATCGGAGCTTCGTCGAGTTCCGCGCCGGGCACTGGGACGAGGCCGAGCGGCTCGTCGAGGAGAGTTGTGCCGTGGTCGCCCAGCACGAGCGGCCGGGGCCTTGGACGATGGCGTTCCGCTTCCGTGCGATCGTCGATGCCGGCCGCGGCCGGACCGAGCGGGCGCGCGCCACGCTGCTGCCGCTGATCGACGACGCCGAGCGGTCCGGGCGGGCCTGGTGGAAGGCGCTCATGCTCTCCTCGCTCGGTTTCGTCGAGTTCGCAGCCGGCGACCACCGTGCCGTCGACGAGACCCTGACGCGCCTGGGCGAGACGCTGGAGACGATCGGGACCAAGGACATGGTTCCGGACCGGAGCGAGCCGTTCCACATCGAATCGCTGCTCGTCCTCGGCGAGCACGAGCGCGCGCGGGCAGTGCTCGTCCCGGCTCGAGGAACGCGGCCGGATCTTCCCGCGGCTCTGGATCACAGCGACGCTCCCGCGAGCTCGCGCGCTCGTGCTCGCGGCGGAGGGAGACGTCGAGGCCGCCCTCGACGAGCTGGACACGCTCGACGTCGAGGCCGCGTCGAAGCTGCCGTTCGATCTCGCCTGGACGCTCCTCGTCCAAGGGCGCCTGCAACGCAGGCTCAAGCGGAAGCGCCTGGCCGCGGACTCGCTGGCCAGCGCGCTCGAGATCTTCGAGCAACTCGGCGCGCCTGCGTGGATCGAGCAGGCCCGGGCGGAGCTCGGTCGGGTAGGGCTACGACGCGCGCCGGAGGGGCTCACCCCGACCGAGCTCCGCGTGGCCGAGCTCGCGGCCTCGGGGCTGACGAACCGCGAGGTGGCGAGCGCGGCGTTCATGAGCCCGAAGACGGTGCAGGCGAATCTGACCCGCGTCTATCGCAAGCTCGGGATCCGCTCGCGGGCGGAGCTCGGAGCGCGGATGTCGCGCCAAACAGAGGACGGCCGGGCACAAACGTAGGCAAACGCCCGATTCCGCGCCGCCCGAGCGAGCGTACGGTCGCTCGCATGGCACATCCAACCCGCACTGTGACGTGGAGGACGCAGATCTTGAGCGCGATCGCGCTCGTCGTCCTCGCTGGCGCCGGAGCAGGCTCCATGAGCGCAGATGCGAGCCGCAGCCACCCTCCCGCGAAGCACTGTGCTTCCGGGTCGACGCCAGCGAGAATCGCCGGGAAGCATGTCTGCCTCAAGGCCGGTGGACGCTGCGCGAAGCGACTTGACGCCGCCTACCACCGCTACCGCTACCACTGTCATTCGGGGCGCCTCGTCCGCTTCACGATCTCCAAGCCCGCCCCGCCTCCGCCGCCGGCCGGCACGCCGCCCACGCTTCCCGAACCGCCCGCTCCTGCAGGCGAGCTCGTCGACGTCGGCGGCTACCGGATTCACCTCGAGTGCGTCGGAACCGGCAGCCCGACGGTCGTGATCGAGACCGGCAAGACCGCGACGCGGCTCAACTACCGCAAGGTCCAGTACGCGCTCGGCGCCGAGACCCGCGTCTGCACGTACGACCGCCCGGGCACGACCGCTCCCGTTCCAGGCGCGAGCGATCAGCGGCCCGCACACGTTCCACCGACCTCGGAGACGTTCGCGCGCGAGCTGCACACGGCTCTGTCGAACGCAGGCGTTCCCGGACCGTACGTGCTCGCAGGAACCTCATTCGGTGGCCTCCTCGTCTCCACGTTCACCGCGCGATATCCGAGCGACGTCGCGGGACTGGTCTTCATCGACGCGATCGCTCCAGGTTTCGTCGAGAGCTGGCTGCAGATCCTGCTTGCCGACACCGAGCCTTGGGACGGCCGCGCCGACGTCGGCCTGCTTCGTGGCTCGAGCTTCGGATCTCGGCCCGCTGTGGTGCTGGCGACCCGAAATCCGGGGGACATTCCCGATTTTCAGAGCCGCGCGGCCAACGTCGTCGTCGCCCGGGCTCCGCAGTACTCGCACTTCGTCTTCCTCGACGCCCCGGGCTTGGCGTACGAAGCGATCCGGGTTGCGATCGGGGCAGTGCGAGCCGGCGGTGCGTTGCCGACGTGCGCGCAGACTCGCCTGCCCAAGATCGGTGCGCAGTGCGGGCCGTGAGCCAGGTTCTCCGGCATGGCTCGGGAGGGGCGCGACAGACGTATCTCGTCGAGCACTACCGCCCCGGCGCGCTTCCAGAGGAACTCAGACACGGAGCGGCGGAGGTCAGAGCGGCCGTCGACGAGCTCGAGCGGGAGGGGATCGCGGTGCGCTACCTCAACGCGACGATCGTCCCGACCGACGAGTCGTTTCTGTGTGTTCTGGAGTCAGCCTCGGAGGAGCTCGTGCGTGAGGCGTACACCCGTGCCGGAGTCGCGTTCGAGCGGATCTCGATCGTGATCCAGGAGGGCGAATCCGGTGCGGTCGTGCAGTCAGCAATCCCAAAGGAGGAAGGATGACCAGCAAGAGATCGATCGGTGCTGCGCTGGCCGTGATCGTCGTGGCAGCGGCAGTCGTCGCGGGCGTGATGTCGTCGTCGGCCAGCGGGCGGGCCGGGAACCAGCTCGCCGGGACATGGAGCGTGACGGTGAATCGTCCGGCGCCGCTCCCCGCGCTGTTGTCGCTGCAGGTCTTCACGTCCGACGGAAGCTGGATCGAGTCGGCCACCGAGCCGCCGGACAGCCGCACCGCCCAGTTCGGAAGCTGGGAGCGAATCTCCAGCCGGCTTTACGCGGCGAGCGGGCAGATCTTCCGCTTCAACCCGGCGACGGGCGCCCATGTCGGGACGATGAAGATCAACCGCACCATGCGGCTCTCGCACGACGGCCAGTCGATGACGGTCGTGGCCAGGGCGACGCTGTACGACCTGGCCGGGAACGTCGTCACGAGCTTCCCGGTCGTCGCGACCGGCGAGCGGCTGCAGGTCGAGCGCATCCCGGATGTGCCGTAGCTCGACGCGGCGGGACGAAACGGCGGAGGCGGGCCCGGCTCGCCTCCGCCGTGAGTCTTGTAGTCCAGCGCAACCGGCGGGATAGTGGGTGATCGTGAAACGACTGAACCTCGCGGGCTGGCTCGTCGTCCTACTCGTCACCGGGCTCGTCGAGATCGCCGTCCGCGGCTTCGACCTCCACGACAGCGTCCCCACGCCCTCGGCGACCTTCCGCGCGCTGGCGGACGAGTTGACCTCCGGCACGCTCTTCGGCGAGCTCGGAACGACGCTCGAGAGCTACGTCCAGGGGCTTGCGCTCGCGATCTTCGTCGGCGTGGTGCTCGGGATCGCGATCGGCAGCTCCCGCCTGCTTCTCGACGCGTCAGCCGCCGTGATCGAGTTCCTGCGACCGATCCCGGCGGTGACGCTGATCCCGCTCGCAATCCTCGCCTTCGGCCTCGGCCTCCCCATGCGCCGCTTCGTGATCGCTTACGCCGCCCTCTGGCCGATCCTGATCAACACGCTCTACGGCGTCCGCGGCACCGATCGGATCCTCCGCGACGTGGCACGGACGTCTGGGGTCAGCCGATCGGCGGAGCTCTTCCGCGTGATTCTGCCCGCCGCGCTTCCGAGCATCGCGACCGGCGTGAGGGTGAGCGCATCGATCGCGCTCCTTGTCGGCGTCACCGCGGAGTTCCTGACGGGAACCGATGGGATCGGCTCGTACCTGCAGACGCAGCAGCTCGGCTTTGCGCTCCCGGAGCTCTACGCCGCGATCGTCCTCGTCGGCGTGGTCGGCTACGCGATCAACGTGGTGCTTCGCGCGACCGAGCGGCGCGTCGTGTTCTGGGTCGGCGAGGAGCGAGTGCTGGGGCGATGAGGTCAACCGCCCTCCGTCGCGTCGTCCGCCGGCTGATCGGCGTTCTCGTCTTCGTAGCGGCGCTGGGAGCCTGGGAGGCGTGGGCTCGCCACGAGGCGTCATTCCTCGTTCCTCCGGCGAGCTCCGTCCTGGCGGCGGCGTGGGCGGAGTGGCCGACGCCTGAGTTCCTCGAGAGCGTGGCCGCGAGCGTCCGGCGCCTTGCGATCGGCTACCTCCTCGGAGCGGGAATCGGGATCGCGCTCGGGCTCGTCCTCGGCGCCTCGAGCCGTGTGCGCCGGACGCTGGAGCCGCTCGTCGAGTTCGCCCGCGCGCTGCCGCCGATCGCGATCGTGCCGGCCGCCATCGTCGTCTTCGGGGTCGCCGACGCGATGCAGGTGGCCGTGATCGCCTTCGGCGTCTGCTTCCCTGTGCTCGTGCACACCGTCGACGGCGTTCGCGCCGTCTCCGCGGAGACTCGCGACACAGCGTCGATGCTGCACGTCGACGGGGCTGCCCGGGTCGTCCGGATCTATCTCCCGGCGGCGCTTCCCTCGATCGCCGCGGGACTTCGCGTGGCGCTCTCGATCGGGGTGATCCTGGTCGTGATCTCCGAGTTCGTGGGCGCGGGCGACGGGCTCGGCCACTACATCTTGCTCCAGCAGTCCCAGTTCGACCTGCCGGAGCTCTACGGCGGGATCCTCTTCCTCGGTCTCCTCGGCTACACGCTCAACCGGCTCTTCCTCCTCGCCGAGCAGCGCGTTCTCGCCTGGCACTTCGGGAGCGTCGATGATCCGGCTCGCTGAGACGATCGGGCACGAGGCGACGGTTCGACCCGTCACGACGCCGGTTCTCCGCGTCTCGGGCCTGACGAAGCGGTACTCCTCGGACGGCCCGGAGGCCGTGAGCGACGTCACGTTCGACGTCGCGACGGGGGAACTCTTCGCCGTCGTCGGGCCTTCGGGGTGCGGGAAGACGACCCTGCTGCGGCTGCTCTGTGGCCTGATCCCGCCTACGGATGGCACCGTGCTCCTCGATGGCCGACCCGTCCTGCGGCCGCCGGCCGAGTTGGCGCTCGTCTTTCAGGACTACAGCCGCTCGCTCTTCCCGTGGCTCACCGTGATCCGGAACGTCATGTTCCCGCTGCACGGAACCGGGATGACGAGGGCGGAAAGGGTCGCTCGCGCCGAGGCGATGCTGGAGGAGCTCGGCCTCCAGGGCGCGGCGCGCAAGCATCCATGGCAGCTCTCCGGAGGGATGCAGCAGCGCGTTGCCCTGGCGCGCGCTCTCGTCTCCCACCCGAAGGTGCTCCTGCTCGACGAGCCGTTCGCGTCCGTCGACGCGCTCACCCGCGTCGAGCTCCAGGACGTCCTCCTGCGCATCCAGAGCGACCACCGGATCACGATGCTGCACGTCACCCACGACGTCGACGAGGCCGCCTACCTCGCCGACGAGGTGCTCGTGCTCAGCCCGGCGCCGGGGCGTCTCATCGGCTTGATCGAGGTCGGCCTCTCGCGGCCGCGTGAGCAGACGGCGACGCGCAGCTCGCAACGGTTTCTCGAGATTCGCAAGCGCATCCATGACCTACTCGCCTCGAAGGAGGCCCACAGATGACCACCCTCCCAAGGCTCCGGACGGTGTTGTGCCTGACGCTCGTCGTCGCCGTGCCGACCGGCATCGGCGTTGCCGCCGGCTCCGCCGCGAGCGGTGCTGTTCCGACGATCGTGAACATCGCCGTGCTCCCGATCGAGCCGACCGCGCAGCCGATGTATGCCAAGGAACGGGGCTTCTTCCTGAAGCAGGGAATCGACGCGAGGATCACCGTCCTCTCCGACCCGGCCCAGATCGTCGCGGCCCTGCTGTCCGGCCAGGTTCAGTTCACGAGCTTCAGCACCGGTGGCCTCGCAACGCTGAAGTCGCGTGGAGCCCCGGTCCGGCTCGTGGCCGCCGGCGCGCTCTACCGGCCGAAGGCGCCGGCAACGGCCTTGATGGCGGCGCGCGGTCGGAAGGTCTCCGGCGCCCGCGACCTCGTCGGGAAGCTCGTCGCGATCGACGCGGAGAACACGCTCGCGCACATCGGCCTCCTGAAGTGGCTCAAGGGGAGCGGCGTCTCAAAGGACGACGTGCGCTTCGTCAAGATCCCGTTCGCGCAGATGATTGGTCCACTCGGCCGCGGAACAGTCCACGCGGCCGTGCTCCCGGAGCCGTTCGTGACGCTGGCGAGGCAACGTGGCGCGACGCGCGTGGCGCCGATCCTGGACGCCGTCTGCTCGCAGGACTGCCTCCTCACCGTCTTCATCGCGCGCCGCGACATCGACCGCGATCTCGCCGCCCGGTTCCGGAACGCGATCCAGGCGGCGGCCGTCTGGGCGAACCAGGAGAAGAATCAGGCTGCGAGCGGCGCGATTCTCGCCCGCTACGCGGCGATCGATCCGGCCGTCCTCAGGCGCTCGACGCGCACCGCCTTCTCGGCCCGACTCCGGCCGGCGCTCGCCCAGCCGTGGATCGACGTCTTCGCCGAGTTCGGCGTGATCCCGGCGTCATTCTCGGCTCAGGATCTCGTGAAGTAGGCGCGGCTTGACACGTATCGACGCCTATCGATATATTGATGGGCGTCGATATGTCTCTCGCCGAACCGATCGCCTGCTGCGCCCCGCTCGACCAGCCGGTTCTCACCGCGGACGAGGCGACGGCGACGGCCGAGCTCTTCAAGGCGCTCGGCGATCCGGCGCGCGTGCGGATCGTCAACCGCCTCGCAACTGCCGGCGAGCCCGTCTGCATCTGCGACCTGAACGGCCCGCTCGGGCTGGCGCAGCCGACGGTCTCCCACCACATGAAGAAGCTGGTCGACGCGGGCCTCGTCGAGCGCGAGCAGCGCGGCAAGTGGGCCTACTTCTCGTTGAGGCGCGACGCGGTCGAGAAGCTCGCCGTCGTCGCCGACCTGAAAGGAGCGTGCTGCTGATGTCCACGACGACCGCCGACGAGCTGAGGGAGGAAGTGCGCCGCCGCTACGCCGAGTCGGCGCTCGCCGTCACGAGCGGTGAGGCCAACGCGGGTTGCGGGAGCGGCTCCTGCTGCGGCGACGACGGCACTGCCCGCTTCGGCGAGGCGCTCTACGAGGCCGACCAGCGGGGCGAGCTACCGGAGACCGCGGCGCTCGCGAGCTTGGGCTGCGGCAACCCGATTGCGGTCGCAGACCTCCGCGAGGGCGAAACCGTGCTCGATCTCGGCTCGGGCGGGGGGATCGACGTGATCCTCTCGGCGAAGCGCGTCGGCCCGACCGGCCGCGCCTACGGACTCGACATGACCGACGAGATGCTCGCGCTGGCCCAGCGGAACGCGGCGGAGGCAGAGATCGGGAACGCGATCTTCCTCAAGGGCGTGATCGAGGCCGTGCCGCTCCCGGCCGAGTCCATCGACGTCGTGATCTCGAACTGTGTGATCAACCTCTCCGTCGACAAGCCGGCCGTCCTACTCGAACTGGCGCGCGTGCTGCGGCCCGGCGGACGGATCGGGATCAGCGACGTCGTCGCCGAGGATCGACTCACCCCCGGCGAGCGGGCCGTGCGGGGGAGCTTCGTCGGCTGCATCGCCGGCGCCCTCTCGCGGAGCGAGTACGTCGAAGGGCTCGAGGCGGCCGGCTTCGAGGAGGTCGGCGTCACCTTCACGCACGAGGTCGCGGACGGGATGCACGGCGCGATCGTCAAGGCGACGAAGCCCGTTCGGGTCGAGGCGGCGCGGCGCGAGCTACCCGTCGTGCAACAAGCCGGCTGCTGCTGAGCGGGAGTCCGTTGCGAGCCCTCCTCGCCGAGGCGATCGGGACGTTCGCACTCGTTTTTGCGGGCGCCGGCGCGATCATGGTCGACGCCGAGACCAACACCCTCGGTCAGGTCGGGATCGCGCTCGCGTTCGGGCTCGTGATCATGACGATGATCTACGCGGTCGGTCACGTCTCGGGCGCCCACTTGAACCCGGCCGTGAGCGTGGCGTTCGCGCTGACGCGCCACTTCCCATGGTCTCGCGCGGCGGCCTACGTCGTGACGCAGCTCGCCGCGGCAATCGCCGCGGCCGCCGTCCTCCGCGCCTCTCTCGGCGACGTCGCCGGAATCGGGCGCACCGCGCCTGCGGGCTCCGCCGCGCAGTCCTTCCTTTTCGAGCTAGTCCTCACGTTCCTTCTGATGTTCGTGATCATGGCCGTTGCGACCGACACGAGGGCCGTCGGCGAGGCCGCTGCAGTCGCGATCGGCGGCGCCGTCGCGCTCGGGGCGCTCGTCGGAGGACCGATCTCGGGCGCGTCGATGAATCCCGCTCGCTCGTTCGGCCCAGCGGTCGTCGCGGGCGAGCTCGGCTCGCTCTGGATCTACCTCGCAGGCCCTGTGCTGGGCGCCGCGCTCGGCGCCCTCGCCTATCAGGTGATCCGCGGCGAGACGCCTTCTGTCGGAATCGTCGCATGACGAAGGTCCTCTTCGTCTGCAAGCAGAACGCCGGCCGCTCGCAGATGTCGGAGGCGCTGTTCGGGCTTGCCACACGGGGTCGACACAAGGCGAGATCCGCGGGCACGGCTCCCGCCGCGGCCGTTCATCCGGAGGTCGTGACGGCCATGCGCGAGCTCGGCGTCGACCTCGCCGAGCGGATCCCGCGCGAGCTCGACCGAGCGGACGCCGAATGGGCGGACGTGGTAGTGACCATGGGCTGCGGGGACGCGTGCCCGTACATCCCGGGCACGCGCTACGTCGACTGGGAGCTTTCCGATCCGGCCGGGAGATCCGTCGACGAGGTGAGGGCGATCCGCGATGCGATCGCCGTCCTGATCGACGATTTGATCCATGGACTCGACGCTGCGCGAGGCGACGACGATCGCTAGCGCGTTCACCGGTCCCTCACGACTTCGACACCGGTTTTCAGCCCACGTCCGCTCTCCCCGGCTCGACACTCGGGCCGCATGCAACCAACCGAGAATCAGGGGAGAGACATGAGACGAGCAGTACTGCTGGGCGTCCTCGTCGCCGTCGCGCTTGCCGCGACTGCCACCGCCGGCGTCAAGGCGCTCGGGGGCACGATCACCGTCGACGGGTCGAGCACCGTGGGCCCGTACGCGATCGCCGCTGCGGAAGGCTTTCAGAAGAAGAACAAGGGCGTGCGCGTCACGGTCGGGATCTCCGGCACGGGCGGCGGCTTCGAGCGCTTCTGCCGAGATGAGATCGACCTCGCGAATGCATCGCGGCCCATGCGGAACTCGGAGGCGATCAAGTGCCGCGACGCCGGCATCAAGTGGGTCGCCTTCACGGTTGCCAACGACGGTCTCTCCGTCGTCGTCAACAAGTCGAACACCTGGGTGGATTGCTTGACGACTGCCGAGCTGAAGGCGACGTGGAACACCGGCTCGAAGGTCAAGAGCTGGCGTGACATCCGCTCGAGCTTCCCGGACGTCCCGCTGAAGCTCTTCGGGCCGGGCACCGACTCGGGCACGTTCGACTTCTTCACCGAGGTGATCAACGGCCGGGCGAAGGCAAGCCGGTCCGACTATCTCGCGACCGAGGACGACAACATCATCGTCCAGGGCGTCACCGGCGAGCGGGGCGGGATGGGGTACTTCGGCTACTCGTATTACGAGGAGAACGCCGCCAACCTCAAGCTCGTGAAGATCGACAACGGCAAGGGCTGCATCGCGCCGAGCATCAAGTCGGTGCAGGCCGGCACCTACAAGCCGCTCGCACGGCCGCTCTTCATCTACGCGAAGCGGCCCTCGTTCAAGCGCGCCGAGGTGGCGTCGTTCATCGGCTACGTCTTCAACAACGAGAAGGCGATCGCGAAGCAGGCGGGCTTCATCGCGCTGACCGACCGCCAGCTGAAGAAGGCGCGCTACCAGTACAAGGTCGCGCTCAAGGCCGCCTTCGGCTAGACCCGCGCCTGCTCGTCTGGTGACTGAAGGGCCGCTCTCGGGCGGCCCTCAGTCACTCGGACGTCGAGGTCTCGAGCAGGAGCGGGCGCGGCATCTTCTGCGGACGACGAAGCAGCCGCGAGAGCTCACCTGCGGTCGCCGCGAACGGGTCGCGATCGAGGGCGTAGTCGGCGGTGAACTCGACGGCGCCGTTCAGCTCGAGCACGGTGTAGCCGCCCTCGCCGTTCGGGAGCAGGTCGACGCCGAGCAGCTCGGCGCCGGCCGCAGCGGCTGCCCGGAGGGCCAGGTCGCAGGCGAGCTCGGGCGGCTCGACGGGGACGCGGGAGGCGCCGAGAGCGACGTTTGTCCGCCACTCCCCGGGCGCCGACACACGCGCGATCGCGCCGACGACCGTGCCGGCCGCGACCACGATTCGAAGGTCTCGCCCCTGAGGCGGCACGAGCTCCTGGACGATCGCCCCGTGCGCCCTGAACCAGGCTCGCGCCTCCAGCCTGCGCACGTGGCGCCGGAGCGCCTTCTGGTCGCGGCACTGGACGACGTCGCGACCCCAGCTCCCGAAGCGCGGCTTGACGACGACCGGGCCGACGACCTCGGGCAACGGACGATCGGCCGAGAGCAGTCTCGTGCGCGGGTGTGGCAGACCGGCGCGGAGCAGGAGGCGCGCGGTCAGCAGCTTGTCGTGCGCCGCCAACAACGCGCTCGCGCGGTTCAGCGTGTGAACGCCGCGGGCCGCCAAGGAGCCGAGTGCCCACAGGCCGTCGTCGACCCCGTCGAGCGTCTCGAGCACATCCAGCCGGCCGAGCACCGCATCTCCGGGCCCGATCGAGCCCACCGCCTGATCGGGCGTGAGGATCCGGACATCGAGGCCACGTGGCGCCGCCGCCGCGAGCGCGAGATTCGTCGGGGTCGCGCGTTGGGCGATCAGGGCGAGCAGCAAGGCTCTTCTATGCCACGCGACCCGTGATCAGGCAAGGCTCCTCGCCACCTCGCGGCCGGTCGTTCACCAGCTGGAGACGGCCGTCAGGCGGGTGCGGGCGCGGGTGCGAGCGCGAGCCGGCGGGTCTCCCAGCGGCGACCGAGGAAGGCCGCAGCGGCGATCAGCCCCGCGAGCACGAAGACGATCGCGTCTCCGGCTGGCAGGCGCGTCACGAGCTCCATCAGCGCACCGACGGCTGCGGCGCAGGGGATCGTCATCACCCACGCGACGACGATGCTGCCGGCGACACCCCAGCGGACGGCCGAGAGGCGGCGGCTGGCGCCGGCGCCCATCACGGAGCCCGTGATCGTGTGCGTCGTCGAGACCGGGAAGCCGTTGTGGGCAGTCGTCCAGAGAATCGCGGCGCAGGCGGTCTGGGCGGCGAAGCCCTGCGGCGGGTCGAGCTTCGCGATTCGCGTCCCGAGTGTCTTGATGATCCGCCAGCCCCCCGCGTACGTGCCGGCCGCCATCGCGAGCGCGGCGCTCGCGATCACCCACGTCGGAGGGTCGGCGCCCGGCGCGAGATGACCGCCCGCGATCAGCGCGAGCGCGATGATCCCCATCGTCTTCTGCGCGTCGTTCGTGCCGTGGGTGAAGGCGACGAAGCCGCCCGAGACGAGCTGGAGGCGGCGGAAGACCCGGTTGACCGTGCCCGGCGCCCGCCGCCGGATCAGCCACGTGATGCCGAGCATCAGCGCCGCGGCGAGGAAGAGGCCGGCAAACGGCGCGACCAGCGACGGGACCAGCACCTTCTCGCGAATGCCCTCCCAGTTGACGACGTCCAAGCCGAACGCGGCGACGGCCGAGCCGATGACGCCGCCGATCAGCGCGTGGCTCGAGCTCGAGGGCAGACCGAGGTACCACGTGATCAGGTTCCAGGTGATCGCGCCGACGAGCCCCGCGAGCACGACGTCGAGCGTGATCGCCTCCGGCATGACGATCCCGTTGGCGATCGTCGCCGCGACCTCCAGCGAGACGAACGCGCCGAGGAAGTTGAGCACCGCCGCGCTGATCACGGCGGCCCGCGGCGAGAGTGCCCGCGTCGAGACGCTCGTCGCGATCGAGTTGGCGGTGTCGTGGAAGCCGTTCGTGAAGTCGAAGAAGAGCGCGACGACGACGACTGCGACGAGAGTGAGCTCGTCCACGGCCTACCTGATGGTTGATGCCATGAGATCGTCCGTCTCGGGGCGTGAGCTGGCCGCTCTGGGGCGCGGGATCAGGTCGTCGCCGATGCTGGTGGCATCGGTGGCGGGCTGAGCACGCGAAGCGGACGGGCTGGCTGAGCGGCCGCCAGGCCGAGCAGGCAGACCGGGAGCGGCCCAGACACGCCAGATCGCGCCCTGAGCGCGCGAGATCGTGGCAGCAACCATCTATGCGTTCTTGACCGCGATGTTCGCGACCACGTTCGCCGCGGTCTCGCACGAGTCGATCGCGCGCTCGAGCCCCTCGTAGATGTCCTTCCAACGGATCACGATCAGCGGGTCGATCCGGTCGTCGCGGAACAGGGCGGCGATCGCGTCGTGCACGATCCGGTCGCCCTCGTCCTCCAGCCGCTTCAGCTCGACGAGCGGCTCCTGGACGCCGCGCATCCCCTTGAGGCGGCCGAGAACGAGCGCGAGCTGCTCGACCGACTTGACGAGGATTGCGCACTGCTCGACTGCGTGCTTCGTCGTCGACGCGACCCCGTAGAGGCCGAGCAGGTCGCTGACCTCGTCGATGTAGTCGACGACGTCGTCGAGCTTCGTGGCGAGCTCGTAGATGTCCTCGCGGTCGAAGGGAGTCACGTACTGCGTGTTCAGGAGCTGCATCAGCTCGCGCGTGATCGTGTCGCCCTCGGTCTCGATCGCCTTGACGTCCTCCTGGGTGACCGAGGAGTTCGGGTAGTCGCGAAACCGGATCTCCGCCAGGCGTGCGCACTCGAGCGCGTTCGCGCCGGCGCGGGCGAAGAGGTCGTAGAACTCGGTGGGGCGCGGGACGAGGCTGAGGCGCACGAGCGCGCTGTTTACCAGAAATTCACCGGAGGTCGTGCTGACTCAATCTGCGAGCGCGTCCACGAGCAGGCGCTGGAAGTGGGCGACGAGCCGCTCGGACTCGGGCAGCAGGAACCCGTGCTCGCTCCCGGCGGCGCGCACGCCCTTCTGGACGCGCTCGACGAGTACGACGTCCTCGACGCCGACCTGGTCGTCGAACGCGAGCATCTCCTCGAGCCAGGTCGGATCGACGTCCGGGCCGACGAAGTAGTCGAGGTAGCGGTCGGTCGTCTCGGGACCGCTCGGGAGCACGGGGCCGATCGAGAGGTTGGGGTGGCCGGGCATGACGTTGAGGGTCAGGTTCGGCCAGACGAAGTGGAACTGCCCGCGCTCGATCGGTCCGCGCGAATCGAAGGCGCCCGGCTCGAGATCGCCCACCCGGCGCTCCCGAACCGGCCCGACCTGGGTCGAGAACCAGCGGCTGGCGTCGAGCACGTAGGCGTCGACCGAGACGTCGACGACCTTCGAGAAGGCGGGGTGGGCGACCTGGCAGTGGTAGCACTCGAGGAAGTTCTCGCAGCAGACCTTCCAGTTGGCGGCGTAGCTCGAGTGCGTGCGCTTCAGGAAGCGCAGCGACTCGAGCTCGAGCCCGGCGGAGGCGACGAGCGTCCGGCAGCTCACCGAGCGTGTCGGCCAGCGGCGCGCCTCGAGGGTCGGGGTTGACGAAGACGAACGGCCCCCAGACGTCGACGAGCACGGGCCGGAGGCCGAGCTCGGCCCGGTCGAAGCCCGCTTCCCGGTCGGCGCGCGGAGCGGCACGGAGCGATCCGTCGAGCCCGTACGTCCAGGCGTGGTAGGGGCACTGGAGGGTCTCGCGCCGGCCCTCGCCCTCGCAGACGAGAGAGCCGCGGTGGCGGCAGACATTCAGGAACGCGCGAAGCTCCTCGTCGGCGCCGCGGACGACGACGATCGGGATCCCGCCCGCGTCGCAGGTGAAGAACGAGCCCGGCTCGGCGACCTGGTCGCTCCGGCCGGCGTACTGCCACGTGCGCCGGAAGATCCGCTCGCGCTCCAGGCGCAGGACGTCCGGGTCGGCGTACCAGTCGAACGGGATCGTGTGGCCGGCGGCGGTCGACGCCATGCCGCAATCTAGACGCGTTAGACGTCCCGGTAGCGCGCCTGGACGAAGCAGTAGAGCGCGTAGGCGATCAGGCCAACGGCGACCGCACCGAGGAGGAAGCCGCCGTAGTGCTGTTGCGAGACCTCGAGCAGCGCGCCGTCGAGACCGCGTGTCTCCTTCGAGTCGAACTCCCAAGCAGCCTTGACGAGGAAGATGCCGATCAGCCCGAACACGGTCATCCGCGCGAGGTGCCCGAGGATCCCGACGCCGGTCGCCGCCGCCTCCTCGGTCTTGCTCATCTCGGCCTGCTTCAGCTTCTTGTTGAACTTGCAGGTGACGGCGCGGTAGCCGTTGAAGGCCGCCGCGGCCACGAAGCCGACGCCGGCCGCGTAGACGAGATAGCGACCCGCGGGCAGATCGAAGACTCCCGCGGTGGTCTCCTTCTCGTTGCCGCCGCCGCTCCGGTTCTCGTCGTCGAGGAGGGCCGAAACGGTGAGGCCGCAGAGAATTGCGTAGAGCGCGGCCTTGGCCAGCGAGCCGCCGCGCTTGGCCAAACCCTTGGCGTCCTCGCCTTCGCTGTCCCGATCCAGCACCGCCTGGGCGAGCCGCCAGGCGGCGTAGCCCGCGAGCCCCACAGCGAGCAGGACGAGGAGGCCCTTCCCGAACGGCTGCTCTCCGATCGCCCGTAGCGCGCCCGGGCGGTCCGGGTTCTCCGCCCGGCCGCCGAGCGCGACCTTGATCGCGAGGATCCCGATGACGGCGTAGATGACGCCCTTGGCCACGAGCCCCGCGCGACCGAGCCGCGCGACCCAGGGGCTCCGGCCCGCGCGCCGGCCCTTCGCCGCGATCTCTCCCGTCGTGGTCACCGCTCCCAGGTGCCCGGAGTGGGCGGTTGCCAACCGGCGAGAAACCTCATCTACGCTCGCGTCCGTGGGCGTGGATCATCACGACGCGTTCGTGCTCATGGCGCTGCTCGCGGCGATCGCCGCGCTTCTCGCGCTCGCGCCGTTCGTACGGGTCCCGTACCCGATCCTGCTCGTCCTCGGCGGCCTGGCCGCGGGTTTCGCGCCGGGAGTGCCGGATCTCGAGTTGCCCCCCGACCTCGTCCTCGTCGTGCTCCTGCCGCCCCTCCTCTACGGGGCCGCCTTCTTCACCTCCCTGCGCGACCTGCGCACGAACATTCGCCCGATCGGCCTGCTCGCGGTCGGGCTCGTGCTCGCGACCACCATCGCCGTCGCGCTCGTCGCCCACGAGGTCGTCGGGCTGCCCTGGGCCGCTGCGTTCACGCTCGGCGCGATCGTCTCGCCGACCGACCCGATCGCCGCGACCGCGATCGCGCGACGGCTTGGGGTGCCACGGCGGATCGTCGCGATCCTGGAGGGAGAGTCGCTCGTGAACGACGCCACGGCGCTCGTCGCCTACCGCGTCGCCGTCGGCGCGGTCGTCTCGGGCTCGTTCTCGCTCTGGTCTGCGGGCCTCCGCTTCGTGGTGGGAGCCGTCGGCGGGATTCTCGTGGGGCTGGCCGTCGGCTGGTTCGTACGCCAGGCACGCCGCCGACTGGACGACCCGCCGGTCGAGATCACGATCTCGCTGATGACCGGCTACTTCGCCTTCCTGCCGGCGGAGGTGCTGGGCGTGTCCGGTGTCCTCGCGGCGGTGACCGCGGGCGTCTACCTCGGCTGGTACACACCAGAGCTCACGACCCCCGAGGTGCGGCTGCAGGGAGATGCGGTTTGGGAGATCGGCACGTTCGTCCTCAACGCCGTCCTCTTCGTCCTGATCGGGCTGCAGCTGCCCGGGATCCTCGACAATCTCGACGGCACGTCCGGGTGGACTCTGCTCGGCTACGGCGCCGCGATCGGCGCGACGGTAATCGCGGCCCGGCTCCTCTGGGTGTTCCCTGCGACGTACCTGCCGCGCGTGCTGAGCCCCCGCCTGCGCGAACGCGATCCCTCGCCGCCGTGGCAGGCGCCGGCGCTGATCGGCTGGGCCGGGATGCGCGGCGCGGTTTCGCTCGCAGCCGCGCTCGCCCTGCCCTTCACGACCGATGCCGGGACGCCCTTTCCCGGCCGCGACCTCGTGATCTTCCTCGCCTTCTGCGTCATCCTCGTCACGCTCGTCGGCCAGGGCCTCTCGCTGCCATTCGCGATCCGCCTGCTCGGGCTCGAGTCGGACGCGGCAGCCGGCGAGCAGGAGGAGGCCAAGGCCAGGATCCACGCCGCCGAAGCGGGCTTGGCGCGTCTCGACGAGCTCGCGCCGGAGGGCTGGGTGCGCGACGACACGTCCGAGCGGCTGCGGGGGATGTACGAATTTCGGCTCAGCCGGTTCTCCGCGAGATTCGACGACGGCGACGACGGCGCGATCGAGGAGCGGTCGGCCGACTACCAACGGCTGCGGCGCGAGCTGCTCGAGGCCGAGCGAGGCGCCGTTCTAGCGCTGCGCCGGCTCGGCCGGATCGGCGACGACGTGATGAACCCGATTCTCCGCGACCTCGACCTCGAGGAGACGCGGCTCGATCGCTGACCAAGGAGCCGATAATTGCGCGGATGGCCGGCATCGTCGAGATCCGCACCTGCATCTGGCCTGATTCGATGCGATGGGCGAGCTCGTCGACTTCGAGATCGTCCGCGTCAGCGGCCCGCATCCGGGCTTCGGCAACGACGCGTGGTGCAACGCCGCGATCGCGGCGCTGGATTTCTAGGCTCGCGCAGCCGTTGCGACGCCGGCGAGGGCGCCGCCACGGCTGGGTCTATCGTCAGGGTGATGACGGAGCTGAGCCCCACCCTCCGGGCAGTCAGCGACGCCGTGCTGGCAGTCGCGGCCGGCCTCTCGGTGGACGAGGTGCTGCAGCGCCTCGTCGACAGCGCCCGCGAGCTCGCCGGAGCCCGCTACGCAGCGCTCGGCCTGCCCGACGGCGAGGGCGGCTTCAGGCGCTTCCTCACCTCGGGAATGAGCGACCGGCTGATCGCCTCGCTCGGCCCGCTGCCCCGGCAGCACGGCGTGCTCGGAGCGATGCTCGACACCGAATCCGCCTATCGCACCGAGGACATCCACGAGCATCCGGGCTTCCGGGGCTGGTGGCCGCGCCACCCACCCGGACATGCGCTCCTTCCTCGGCGTCCCGATCGTCGCGCCGCCGGACGTGATCGGTGCCTTCTACCTGACGGAGAAGCTCGGCGCACCCGGTTTCAGCGTCGAGGACGAGGAGCTGATCGGGTTGCTCGCCGCCCACGCCGCGATCGCGATCGCGAACGCGCGCCTCCACGAGCGGACGCACGAGCTCTCGGTCGTCGCCGAGCGGAACCGGCTCGCGCTCGACCTCCACGACGCAGTGAGCCAGAAGCTCTTCGGGCTCGTGCTCAGCGCCGAGGCAGCGCGAACCCTGCTCGACCGCGATCCAGAGGCGGCGCGCGGCCAGGTGACGAAGCTCCAGACGCTCGCGCAGGAGGCGCTCGAGGAGCTGCGCTCCCTCGTCTTCGAGCTGCGCCCGCCGGAGCTCGAGCACGACGGCCTGGCGGGGGCGCTGCGCAAGCACGTCGAGCTGCTGCGGCGGCTGGGACAGCACGAGCTCGAGCTCGCCGTCGAGGACGTTCCCGTCGACCCGGGGCGCGACCGGGAGGTGCTGCGGGTCGCACAGGAGGCCCTCCAGAACGCGAGCAAGCACGCGCGCGCGACCCGCGTCACGGTGCGGCTGCACGAGCTCGACGGCCGTCTTCTGCTCGAGGTCGAGGACGACGGCGTCGGCTTCGAGCCGGATGGGCCTGCAGTCCGGGCGCGCAGCCTCGGGCTGACGTCGATGGAGGAGCGCGCGCGGCGGCTGGGCGGCACGCTCGCGATCGTCTCCGCTCCGGGCGCCGGCACGACCGTCCGGCTGGAGACGGGTGGCTGAGGCGATCCGCGTGCTCGTCGCCGACGACCACGCGGTCGTCCGCGAGGGCCTGCGCACGTTCCTCGAGCTGCAGGAGGGGATCGAGGTCGTGGGCGAGGCCGCCGACGGCCGGGAGGCGGTCGAGGCGGCCGAGCGACTGCGCCCGGACGTCGTCGTGCTGGATCTCGTGATGCCGGGACTGGACGGCGTCGGGGCGATGCGGATCCTGCGTGAGAGCCTCCCGGCGGCGCGGGTGATCGTCCTGACGAGCTTCCTCGACGACGACAAGCTGCTCCCGGCGCTTCGGGCCGGCGCGGCCGGCTACCTGCTCAAGAACGCGCAGCCGCAGGAGCTCGCGCGGGCGGTGCGGGCCGCGCACGCGGGCGAGACGCTGCTCGATCCGGTCGTCGCCGCCCGGCTCGTCGAGACGCTCGCGGCCGGCGGGGACGAAGGCCCGCTCGACCGGCTGACGCCGCGCGAGCACGAGGTGCTCGTGCTGATCGGCCGCGGCTTTCCGAACAAGCTGATCGCTCGCGAGCTGGGCGTGTCCGAGAAGACGGTCAAGACGCACGTCTCCCACGTGCTCGCGAAGCTCGGAGTCTCAGACCGCACGCAGGCGGCCGTGCTCGCGGTCCGGGCCGGTCTCGTTCCGAGGTCCTAGGACCAATTGCGCCTGGTGGCCGGGTCTTCGCTGCAGCGATCCTCAGGCAACGACGAGAGGAGCAGCGATGAGCACGGCGAGCGAGCAGATCACGGCGGCGGTCACGGCCTGGCCGGGCGTCGAGGCGGGCTACGGCGAGCGCGGTGAGTACGCCTTCAAGGTCGGACGCAAGGAGATCGGCCACCTCCACGGCGACCACGCCCTTCACATCGGCTTCCCGAGGGCGGTGTGGGCCGAGCTGAAGGAGCAGGGCCGGATCGACTACCACCCGGTCTTCCCCGGCAAGCCTGGCTACGCCTCGCGGCGGATCGAGGACGAGGCCGACATCCGCGACGCGATCGCCCTGCTCCGGCTCAACTACGACCGCGCGGTCGTGCGTGACGGCGCTCCGGCCGCGGCGGCCTGACGGTGCAGGGAATCGTCACCGGGGCGTCGCGCGGCCTCGGCCTTGCGCTGACGCACGCGCTCTCCGAGCGAGGCTGGCAGCTCGTCGTGGACGCGCGCGACGCGGAAGCGCTCGAGCGGGCCGTGGCCGGCCTCGACGGGGTCGTGCCGATGGCCGGCGACGTGGCCGACCCCGCGCACCGGCGCCGCCTCGTCGAGGCCGCCGGCGAGCCCGTCGACCTGCTCGTCAACAACGCGAGCCTCCTCGGCCCGACACCGCTGCCCTTGCTCGCCGAGTACCCGCTCGACGAGCTGCGCCGCGTCTACGAGGTCAACGTGCTCGCCCCGCTCGCGCTCGTCCAGCTCGTGCTGCCGCGGCTGGCCGAGGGCGCCCGCATCGTCGCCGTCAGCTCGGACGCGGCGGTCGAGGCGTACGAAGGGTGGGGAGGCTACGGCTCCTCGAAGGCGGCCCTGGCGCAGCTCACCGCGGTGCTCGGCGCCGAACGTCCCGATCTCCGCGTCTACGCGGTCGACCCCGGCGACATGCGGACGCAGATGCAGCAGGACGCCTTTCCCGGCGAGGACATCTCCGACCGGCCGCCGCCCGAGGAGAGCGTGCCCGGGCTCCTCGCGCTGATCGAGGGCGAGCTACCCAGCGGGCTCTACCGCGCCCGCGACCTCGTCGGAGCGCGTCGGTGAGCGCGGCCGTGCTGGAGCTACCGGACCGCCTCGAGGCGCAGGAGCCTCCCGAGGCGCGCGGCCTCGCCCGCGACGGAGTGCGCCTGCTCGTCGCGAACCGGGCCGACGGCTCGCTCGTCCACAGCCGGTTCGCCGAGCTGCCGCGGTTCCTCGAGGTGGGCGACCTGCTCGTCCTGAACACCTCGGCGACACTTCCCGCAGCGCTTCCGGCTACGCGCGCGGACGGCGCCGCGCTCGAGCTCAGGCTCTCGACGCCGTCCGAGGGCCACGACCCGGAACGCTTCTGGATCGTGGAGCTCCGGGCCGGCGACGCGCCGTTCGGCGGCGCCCGCGTCGGCGAGCGACTCGTCCTTCCAGGCGCCGCGTCGGCACGAATCCTCGCGCCCTACGCCGGCCGGCGCCTCTGGCTCGCGGAGCTCGAGCTCCCGGGGCCGCTCGAGGGCTACCTCGCGGCGCACGGCCACGCGATTCGCTACGGCTACGTGCCGCGCAGCTGGCCGCTCTCGGCCTACCAGAACGTCTACGCGGTCGAGCCGGGGAGCGCCGAGATGCCGAGCGCCGGCCGTCCGTTCACGGCCGAGCTGCTGACGAGGCTGATCGCCGGCGGCGTCCTCGTGGCGCCGCTGACGCTGCACACAGGCGTCTCCTCGCAGGAGCGACACGAGCCTCCGTACGCGGAGCGCTTTCGCGTGCCCGAGGCGACCGCACGGCTCGTCAACGCCGTTCGTGCCTGGGGCGGGCGCGTGCTCGCCACCGGGACGACGGTCGTGCGCGCGCTCGAGACCGTTGCAGCGCCGGACGGAACCGTGTCGGCCGGGCGAGGGCTGGACGAGCCTCGTCGTCACGCCCGAGCGAGGCCTGCGGGCGGTGGACGGGCTCCTCACCGGCCTGCACGAGCCCGAGTCGTCGCACCTCGACCTGCTCCGCGCGCTCGCCGGGGACGAGCTCCTGGCGCGGAGCTACCGGGCGGCCGTCGAGCAGGGCTACCGCTGGCACGAGTTCGGCGACAGCCAGCTCTTCCTGCGCTAGCGCGCTACGGTGCGGCGATGCCGCTCCGGAACCGGGTGACGCCGCTCGGCGAGCTCGTCGCGGATCCGGGGCGCGGGCTCGTCTACGGCAACCGCGGCTGCCTCCACGACGCCGGCGGCAGCATCCGCCGCCGCTTCGCCGGCCGCCGCTGGATCGCGTGCCGGCTCGAGTTCCGCGGGTGGAAGCGCGAGGCGCTCCTCCAGCCGGGTCGCTTCACCGAGCTCTTCTTCCTCGACGAGGCGACCGCGCTTGCCGCCGGGCACCGCCCGTGCGCGCTCTGCCGCCGCGAGGACTACGTCCGTTTCGGTGAGCTCTGGCACGACCTCCACCCGGGCCGAGCCGGAGCCGACGCGATCGACGCACAGCTCCACGCGGAGCGGATCGCCGCAGACGGGCGGGCGCAGCTGCGGCACGAAGCGGCGTTCGACGAGCTGCCCGACGGCGCCTTCGTCCTGGAGGCGGAGACGCCCTGCCTCGTGCTCGGCGGGGAGCTTCTGAGCTGGACGCCGTCCGGCTACGCGAGGCGCAGGCCTCGTCCGGCGGGCGGCCGGGCGCTCGTGGTGACGCCTCCGTCGCTGGTGGAGGTTCTGCGCGCCGGCTGGCAGCCGGCCGCCGTCCCGCTCCTGCACCCCTCCGCGGTGGGGTAGGCCTCCCGCAGGGTTGCCGCACCGAATCGACCGTGTTACGTTCGAGCGGCCGTCTCACCTGGGAGGAGCGCTGTGACGCTCACCGAGAACGATCTTCTCGATCTGTCGGACGACGAGCTCGACGAGCTCTTCCGGCGCAGCCCTGCGGGCGAGATCCCGGACGGCGATGCGGACGGCCAGGTGCTCATCGGCTCGGAGAACGAGAACATCTCGGACACCGTGGCCTGGGTCGCCGAGACCTTCGCCTGGAAGGGCAAGGTCTTCGACCGCGAGAACGGGGAGCTTCGCAACAAGATTCTTCCCTTCGGGATCAAGGCCGTCAGGGCGCAGGTCTACAAGGAGGCGAGCTGGTTCGACGGCCAGGAGACGATCGTCCTCGACTACTCGAAGACCTCCGTCGTCGCCCAGCTCGTCCGCGACGAGATCCGCGAGGTCTCTCCGGGCCTCTACCTCGGGCTCGTCTTCTGGGAGAAGAAGAAGGTTCTCCACTTCTCGCTCAAGTTCGACCGGTGAGCAGGCGGCGGCTGCGCCGACGATGCCGTACCAGCAGTCCCTGACGATCGTCGCCCCGGTTCGGGAGGGCGCCGAGGACGAGGTCGAGGAGCTCCTTGCCGGAATGGGCGACGGCGTCGCGAACGCCTCGGTGCTCGACTTCGCCGCGCTGGACGGCGTCCACTTCGCCCGGCTGCTGCTGGCGCCCGCAGCCCTCGATCCCGCCGGCCGCCCGCTGCCCGCGAGCGTGATCCTGCTCAGCGACTTCGACGTCCGTGTGGACGTCCACCTCGAACAGCTCGTGGAGAGGGCAGGCGCAGGGCTCGATCGGATCTTCGGGTTCTGCGAGGGCTACCCGCCGGGCGAGCCGTCAGCGCGAGATCGGCTCGAGTACCTGTACCGCCACCGTGTCATAGAGGCCGCGAGGTACGTGAACACCTCCGGTCGCACGGTCCGCCAGATCCGTCAGGAGGCGGCCCTGCGCGAGGCGATCGACGCGTTCCTCGACGATCCGGAGCGCACCTGGGAGGGGCTCGATCCGGACGAGGTCCGCCGCGCCGTGCGCGCGTTCGTCGAGCGGGATCCCGCGCTCGCGTGGGCGCTCGAACCCGCGGAGCGGCCGGAGCTCGGAGCGCGCCTCCGGGAGAAGGCGCATCTCGTCGGGATCCCGCTCGTCAGCCTGCCGCTGCTTCCCGTTGCGGTGGTTGGGGCACCGTTCTACGCGTTCATCCTCAGCCGGCACGAGCAGCGGGACCAGGCGCCGCACGTGAAGCCCGACGAGGAGCGCGTGCGCCTGCTCGCCGCCCTGGAGGATCACGTCGTCCAGAACCCGTTCACCGCGATCGGCTTCGTCAAGCCGTCGCGCTTCCGGCGGCTGACGCTCGTCGTCGTCCTCTACTACCTCGACTACGCCACGCGGCACTTCTTCAACCGCGGCAACCTCTCCGGCGTGAAGACGATCCACTTCGCGCGCTGGGTCTTCATCGACGGCAAGCGGCGGATGTTCTTCGCGAGCAACTACGACGGCAGCCTCGAGAGCTACATGGACGACTTCATCGACAAGGTCGCCTGGGGGCTGAACCTCGTCTTCTGCAACGGCGTCGGCTATCCGCGGACGCGGTGGATGGTGAAGGGCGGAGCCCGGAACGAGCTCCAGTTCAAGGACTACCTGCGCGTGCACCAGGTGCCGACCCGCGTCTGGTACTCGGCCTACGAGCGGCTGACGGCACTCAACATCCGCCAGAACGAGCGGATCCGCGCCGGCCTGCGCCGCGGCGACGCCCGGGAGTGGGTGCAGCTCCTGTGAACCTCGACCTCCCGGACGTGCAGGGGCTCTTCGCCCGTGGCTACGGCGACCTGCGGGCGGCCTCGTTCCTGCTGCTCGGGATCGAGGACGCGGCCGCGGCGCGTAGCTGGCTCGGCGTCACGGCCGGCGAGCTCGCGAGCGCGGCGGCGCGGCCGGAGGAGCGCGCGCTCAACCTCGCCTTCACGAGCTCCGGCCTCGAGCGGCTCGGGCTGCCGGCGGCGGCGCTGGCGATGTTCTCGAACGAGTTCGTGAGCGGGATGACGACGCCGCACCGGACGCGGATCCTCGGCGACCTCGAGGAGAGCGCGCCGGCGCGGTGGGAGTGGGGCGGACCGGATGGGCCGCCGATCGACCTGGCGCTCCTCCTCTACGCGCGAGACGGGGACGCGCTGGAGCGGCTCGAGGCGGAGCAGGCGGGCCGGCTGGCGGAAGGCGGGCTCGCGCTTCGGCATCGGCTGGAGACGTCCGACCTGGACGACTTCGAGCCGTTCGGCTCGCGCGACGGGATCTCCCAGCCGTTCGTCGAGGGTCTCTCGAAGCAGGGCCCGCGCGAGACCACGCTCCGTGCCGGCGAGTTCCTGCTCGGCTACCCGAACGAGTACGGCCTCTACACGGGGCGTCCGCTGCTCGACGCCGCGGCCGATCCGCGCAGCCTGCTGCCGCGCGACCCCGAGGGCTCCGGCCGCGCCGACCTGGGCCGGAACGGCACCTACCTCGTCCTCCGCCAGCTGCGGCAGGACGTGCCCGGCTTCTGGCGGTACGTCGACGGCGCGACCCGCCGGCCGGACGGGAGCAGCGACCCGCAGGCCCGGATCGGCCTCGCGGCGAAGATGATCGGGCGCTGGCCGAGCGGCGCGCCGCTGACCCTGGCGCCCGACGCCGACGATCCCACGCTCGAGAACGCGAACGACTTCGGCTACCACGAGCTCGACCCGCGAGGCGCACGCTGCCCGGTGGGCTCGCACATCCGCCGCTCGAATCCGCGCGACTCGCTCGATCCGAGACCGGGGAGCAGCCGCTCGTGGGAGATCAACCGCCGCCATCGCATCCTCCGGCGCGGCCGCGAATACGGAACGTCGATCACGATCGAGCAGGCGCTCGCCGGGGACGACGGAACCGAGCGCGGGCTCCACTTCATCTGCCTGAACGCGAACATCCAGCGCCAGTTCGAGTTCATCAGCCACACGTGGTTGAACAACCCGAAGTTCGACGGGCTCTACGACGACTCAGACCCGGTCGTCGCTCCCTCCTCGCCGAGCGGCGGCACGTTCACGATCCCGACCGACGGCGTCCGCAAGCGCGTCGCCGGCATCCCGCGCTTCGTCTCCGTCAGGGGCGGCGCCTACTTCTTCCTCCCCGGGCTCGCGGCGATCCGCTACCTGGCGGAGCTCGACGCCTGACCTCGGCGCGCCGGCTAGAGCGGCGTCGAGCCGGGGAACTCCTCGTCGCCCGTCGGCTCGTAGTGCTCGACGCCGTTCGCCTGCTGGCGGAGCCGCGACAGCTCGGAGTACATCCGCTTCCGCGCCCTGCTCTGGTTGCCGAGCGGCCGGTGCTCGGGAACCGAGTGCCAGGGGTTGTACGAGAGGATCCGCGCGAAGTCGAGCTGCTCGGGCGAGTCGAACGTCTGCTTCGGGATCCTGAGCACCGCCGCCGGGATGCGCGGGGAGAGCTTCGTCGGCCAGAGGACGGCGTTGTTCTCGAGCGGCATCAGGAACGGATCGGTCTGGAGCTGCAGGCGGATCTCGAACTCGACGTCCTCCTCCGCGAGCGTCCGGACCATCGCGTCGCGCAGGTAGTTGTCGGGCGGGCGCAGCGGCAGCCGCGGTACGGGAGTTCGCTCGCGGCGCCGCGTCGCGAACGAGTACTGCATCGCCTGTCCCTCGCCGAGCAGGTACGGGACGCAGCTGAAGTAGTCGCCCTCGAGCGGGCTCGACTGCGTCTTCGTCCAGAGCAGCTGCATGATCGAGTCGAGGACGTGCGAGTCGCGCGGGTCGGCGAAGTAGAACGCCGACGCGTTCCGCAGGCTCCAGTACTGGAGCCGGGCGTTGGCGCGCGTGTCGGGCGTGACGAACGTCGGCGTCGAGACGCCCGTCAGGTCCTGCGTGAACCGCTCGTCGTCCAGGAGCTTCGGCCCGGGCACGCCGAGGAGCTTGATGCTCATGCTCATGAAGCCGACGTCGTCGATGTCGGGGGTCACGTACGGCCCCGGCCCCGAGAACCGGACCCACGCGCGGTAGGTGCGCGGCTCCGCGAAGATCCCGTGCCGGAGGCTCTCGGGCAGGCCGTCGAGCACGGTCAGCTCGGCTCGGACGATCCCGTGGGTCTTCGTGTTCCCGCCGCGCTCGAAGTGGCCGGGCTTCCAGAGGCCGTGGAGCTGCGCCGTGAACGTGTCGATGATCGCCTGGAGGTGCTCCTCCTCGTTCGGCTGCAGCCGCTCCTCGGCGAGCCCCGGGCGGTCGGCTCGCTCGTGCCGGCGCTTGAGGTTGATCAGCTTCGTCGTCACCGTCGAGAGCGGGTCGCGGAGGACGGCGTCCAGTGGCCCCCGGAAGAGTGGATCGACCCGGCGCTCGGCGTGGAGCAGGAAGACGAGCGCGGCGGAGAGCCGGTCGAGCGGCCAGCTGCCCGTGTCGGCCGGAGGCAGCCCGAAACCCGGGCCGCGGCGAGCCTCCTCCTCCGAAGGGTGACGTCTCTTCCTGGTCATCCGGCGGACCGGGAAGTTTGACAGCCTCGCAGGATCGAGTAAATGCGGGTCGAGTACGATCGCCGCGTGTGCACGCTCCTCGGCGTCGAGCCCGCGTGACCAGCAGTCGTCTCGGCGACACCGCCCGCGTCAGCCTCGCCGCGATCCGGTTCGTGAACGGCGCGATGGGGCTCGCCGCGCCCGCGGTGGCAGCCCGCCGGATCGGCACGCCCGAGCACGCCCCGCTCTACCCATGGCGGATGTTCGGCGTTCGCACGGTGATCATCGCGGCCGAGCTGCTCTCGCGCGACCCCCTCGTGCGCGAGCGGGCGGTGCGGCTGGCGCTGCCGATTCACGCGAGCGACACCGTCTCGGCCGCGCTCGGCGGCGTGCTCGGGGAGACGTCGAAGCGGACGTCGCTCATGCTGACCACGATCTCGGGCACGAACACGGTGCTCGCTCTGCTCGCACGGCGAAGCCTCAGGTAGAGCCAGGGGCTGGTGTCGAGCCCGCGTCGACGCGGAGCACGACGTTCCCCGTCTTCTGGCCCGTTTCGACATAGCGGGTCGCCTCGACGACCTCGTCGAGCGCGTAGGTGCGGTCGATCACCGGTCGATACCTGCCCGCCTCGACGAGCCCCTTGACGAGGAGGAGATCCTCCTTGCGGTAGCGGCCGATGCCGAGCGTCGCCCGCTTGCCCCGGCCGAAGCGCGTGGCGAGCGAGAGGAGCGGCACGTGGTACAGGAAGCCGAGGTCCATCGAGATGTAGATCCCGTCGGGCTTCAGCGAGCGCCGGCAGCGGCGGAACGAGTGCTTGCCGACCGCGTCGAAGATCACGTCGTACGTCTTGCCGTTCCTCGTGAAGTCCTCGGCGAAGCGATCGAGGACGTCCTTCGCGCCGAGCGAGCGCACGACCTCCACGTCCCTCGTGTCGCACACCGCCGTCACCTCGGCCTCGAAGTGGTGGGCGAGGAGCTGGACCGCGGCCGTCCCGACGGAGCCCGCGGCGCCGTAGACGAGGACGCTCTTGCCCGCGCAGCGGGAACCCGGGGCGCAAGCAGGTGAGCGCGAGCAGCGAGCCGTCGGGCACCGCCGCCGCCTCCTCGGAGCTCAGTCCTGCCGGCTTGTGGGCGATCACGCCGCTCTCGCGCACGGTGACGAGCTCTGCGTTCGCACCGCGTGAGACGCCGAACACCTCGTCGCCGACCCGGAACTCCGTGACGGCCGCCCCGACCTCTTCGACCGTGCCCGCGAGCTCGGAGCCGAAGGACGTCTTCCTCGGGCGGCGGATGCCGGTGAAGACCCGGGTGAAACGGTACTCGACCATGCGCACGCTCAGGGCGTCGCCGCGGGTGACCGTCGACGCGTGGACACGCACGAGCACCTCGTCCTCGTTCGGCGACGGCCGCTCGAGCTCGGCGACGCGCAGCACTTCCGGCGGGCCGTAGCGATCGTGGACGACTGCTCTCATCCGCTCACTTCCCCTGGTCGTTTCGCTGGATGCGGTGGATGGGCGTACCGAACTTCCATCGTTGTCCGGCGCGGTAGAGCTCCGCGGGCCTCCCGCCACCCCGGCCGGGCGGGGCGGTGCGGCCGGTCGGGATCACCCAGCCGCCCTCGCCCACGAGGCTGCGGCGGAAGTTCGCGGCGTCGAGCTGCACGCCCCAGACCGCCTCGTACACCCCGCGGAGCTCGGCCATGGTGAAGGTGGTGCCGACGAACGCCGTCGCGATCCCCGAGAGCTCGAGCTCCACCCGGACACGGTCGACCGCGTCCCGGACGATCCGCAGGTGGTCGAAGGCCAGCTCGATCCTCTCCTCGAGGATCTCGGAGGCGGGGACGAGCGCGGCGTGGGCCGCGTCGGTGCCGGCGACGATCGCTCCCACGTCGCGCGGGACGGCGACGTACGCGACCGTGACGACGTTCGTGCGCGGGTCGCGTCCGGGATCCCCGTAGGCGCCGAACTGGGTCAGCAGGCTGGGGACCTCGACGCCGGTCTCCTCGGCCAGCTCGCGCGCGGCCGCCTCGTCCAGGGTCTCGTCGGGGCGCTTGAACCCACCGGGAATCGCCCACGTGCCCTTGAACGGCTCCTCGCCGCGCCGGACGAGGAGGACGTTGAGCAGACCTGCAGCCATGGTCAGGATCACGACGTCCACCGTGACCGCGAAGGCCGGGAACTCGCCCGCGTCGTATCCAGGCGGGAGTACCTGTGTTCTAGTCCGCATGACTCTTATGTTAGCGGACGGTTTGAGTCATGTCAACCTAAACATCCTGTGAACGGAGCTTCATACCGCGTCGTTGTCCGACCGGCGTAGGCATCGCGAGCCGAGACACACCCCGCGGCGTTCAAGGGCGTAGGATCCACGCATCGGGGCGCTCACGGAGCGCTCACGGACCTTGAAGACCTCTAGGAGGCGCGATGCCCACTGTGATGGCCTACCACGACGTGAAGGACAAGGAGCACTGGCTCGCCTCACCGAGGCGCGAGGAGTTCTTCGGCCCTCTCGGAGTGACCAACATCCGGACGTTCGTCGACCCGGAGAACCCGACGCGGGTCGGCTTGCTGATGGACGTTGCCGACATGGACGCCGTCATGGCCGCTATGGAGAACGAGTCGGCCGCGGAGGCCATGGCGCATGACGGCGTCGTACCCGAGACGCTTGTGATCCTCGTCGAAGCGTAACCAGCGCTGTTCGAGCTTCAACGCACGACCCGACGAGTCGTCAGTAGCAGCATGTTCTAGGAGTCCCGCTGCCATCGGCGAAGAGCTGAGCAATGCAGGGACGTCAAACGCCCCCGGCCCCTTCGCGCACTGAAGTGCCCGAGGCCGTGCGCGTGCAGATCCTCGCGACCGAGCACTGGAGCCTGCTCGCGACCAGGAGCATCACGTACGCCGCGATCTACAGTCGGGCCGGCATCTTCCTGACCGTCGTGTCTGCGGCCGTTGTTGCGTTGGCTTTGGTCGCCCAGGCGACCGAGTTCGGCGACCGCTTCTACGCGTTTGCGCTCCTCGTCCTGCCGCTCGCTCTCTTCATCGGGGTGACGACGTACATCCGCCTCGTCGACGCCCGGATCGAGGACTTCTGGCTCCTGTCGGGGATGAATCGGCTCCGGCACGCTTATCTCCAGATCGCACCGGAGCTCGAGCCCTACTTCATTACGAGCTACCACGACGACGAGCAAGGCCTGTCCGAGACGTACGGCCCTGGGACGGAGAACCGGCTCTACCGCCTGCTCGCCAGCACGTCCACGCTCGTGGGGGTGATCGACGCCGCGCTTTCCGGGGTCGTCGGTGGCCTCGTCGCGAATGCTCTAGGCGCAGGATCTGCGCTGAGCCTTCTCATCGGCGCCGTCGTGACCTCCCTGGTCGTTGCACTGCTCATCGACGCCGACAGGCGCATCATCGAGCGCGGGCGTCGCTTGCTCGAGCCCCGCTTCGCCCGATCGGAGACGGCCGGATCCAGGCACGGACGGCAGCTGCCACCTTCCTCTCCGGCGACTGACATGCCCGACGCCGTGCGCGTGCAGATCCTCGCGACTGAGCATTGGAGCCTGCTCGCCTCGAGGAGCATCACGTACAGCGCAGTCTTCAGTCGGACCAGCATCTTCCTGACCGTCGTGTCCGCTGCCGTCGTCGCGTTGGCCCTGGTCGCCCAGGCGACGGAATTCGGCGACCGCTTCTACGCGTTTGCGCTCCTCGTTCTCCCGGTCGTTCTCTTCATCGGCGTGGCGACGTACATCCGCGTCATCGACGCCCGGATCGAGGACTTCTGGCTCGTGTCCGGCATGAATCGTCTTCGCTACGCCTATCTCGAGATCGCACCGGAGCTCGAGCCCTACTTCGTCACAGGCCATCACGACGATCGGCAGGGCCTGTACGAGACGTACGGCCCTGGCACGGAGGCCAGGGTCATCCGCCGGCTCGCCAGCACGTCCGTGCTCGTCGGGGTGATCGACGCCGCACTCGCCGGAGTCGTCGGGGGCATCCTCGCAAAGGCGGTAGGCGCAGGATCTGCGCTGAGCCTTCTCATCGGCGGAGTGACGACATTGGTGATCGTCGTCCTGTTCGTCGAAGGGGGTAGGCGCATCATGGAGCGGGGGCGCCGCTTACTCGAGCCCCGCTTCGCACGATAGGTCGAGCACGGCAGGACGAGCGCGCGGGGGAGCCCGCCGTACGCACACACCGACGACTCGCTAGTAGATGTGCAGCTTGTTCAGGAGCGCAAGCGGGTCGTCGAGGGACTCGAACAGATCCTTGTTGTGCTTGATCATCTTGCTGCGCATGTAGACGCGCAGCCACTGCTTGTACGCGTGCAGCTCGTAGCGATCGAGCATGTCGCTAGGCGAGAGGTCGCGCTGCGCCATGAGCCCTGCCAGGTACATCGCACACTCGAAGCCGAGCGAGATGGACTGAAAGTACGGCGAGCCGAGGGCCGAGTCGCCGGCGAGGAACACCGGTGAGGTGGCAAAGGGATGATCGCTTGAGTCGGCTGAGAGCCATTGCCGGCTCGTCGCATTGCGCGCGCGATACAGGTCGAGGGGAATGCGGACGACCTCGAGGTCGCCGAGGACCTCGCCATGAGTCTCCTCCTTGACCTTGTCGATGAAGCGATTCATCGACTGGGAGACGTCGGGAAAGTTGTCACGAAGCCATTCGCCGTCGAAGCGGGACGGCATCGCCTCGTAGTCCTCGGCCGTAATGTTGACGATGCCCGTGACGTGGCTGACGCTGCCGTCGTAATGCGTGCGGTGCACCATGGGGATGAACTTGTAGTGCGGGTTCTCGATGTTCTTGAAGTACTTGCAGTGCTCGTTGCAGTCGTACGGCTGCCCGTACAGGAACGTGATCACGAGCGCGTACTCGAGCCGGATCTCGAGCGTGTTCGCACCTTCGTCCACCTCGCCGGGAATCAGTTGGTCTCGAAGGAGCGATCGGCTTCCGGTGCTGTCGATCAGGACGTCACCAGGCTCGAGCATCGCAATCGCCTCCTGCGCCGACACGACTGCCACGTTGCGCTCCACGCCCTGCCCGCGGGCGTCGATCAGCTCGCTGAGCGAGCGCTCGATGGAGTTGAGCGGACAGAACCCCAGAGTCCAGCCTCGGAGGAGCGCCATCAGGTCCGAGGGGATGGACCTTCTGAACGCGAGGCCTTGGTCGAGCTCAGCCGGGTCGAAGACGGCCCCCACGCTGTCCGCATCGATGGAGTCGGTTTGGTAGCTCTCCACAGAATCCGCCACGAGGTAAGGCGCGAGCCGGACCATCCGAGTGCGCGTGTAGTCGTGCCGCTTCTCGATGAGCCGAATAGAGAACCCGTCGATCGGCTGGAGCAGTGCCGTGAGCAGAAGCCCAACGGGTCCCGCGCCGATGACGTGCACTCGTCTGCTGGACGGCAAGGTTTTCAAGGCAATGGGATCGGTTGTCTCGGGCACTTGCCCGTCGCTAGCTCTCCTTCCGGCGTGGACGCCCTGCTCCGAGAAGACGAGTCTCAGGTGAGGCGCACCCCGAAGGCGACGCACGAGAGTCTACTCTCGGTTGATGCGCATGAACTCGCGCACGCCACTGCATCGAGGATCTGAGCCTTGTGTCTAAGCACATCGTCATCCTCGCCAGCCTGGATACCAAAGGCGCAGAGGCCGAATACCTGCAAGGCCTGATCGAAGCACGAGGGTTCACGGCGCTTCTGCTGGACATCTCGATCGGTGGGGAGCCCACGGTTCTCCCGGACATCTCAGCGGAAGAAGTGGCCACGCTGGGAGGTGGAACGATCCAGGAGCTACGGGCCTCCAGAAATACGGGAGAGATCACCCCGATCATGATCAAGGGGGCCACCCTCAAGGTTCAGGAGCTGGCAGGCAAAGGCCTTCTGGATGGAATTGTCGCGTTCGGCGGCGCCTCGAACACGACTTCGGCAACCACCGTCATGAAAGCCCTGCCCTTTGGGATCCCGAAGCTTATGGTTTCCAGCACGGCCTCGATGCCTGCCTATGCAGCCAGGTATATCGGCACAAGCGACGTCACCATGATGCACTCCGTCGTGGAGATATCCGGCCTGAATGACTTCACAACAGACGTTCTCGAAAGAGCGGCGGGTGGGATCTGCGGCATGACGGCTGCGAGCCGTGGCCCCGTCGAGCCGCTTTCCACCTCCCCGCTCATCGCGCTCACAACCTTCAAGTTTGCCGAGGAATGCGCCAAGCATGCGAAGGATCTGCTCGAAAAGATGGGGTATACGGTGATCCTCTTTCATGCCCAAGGGATCGGTGACAGGGCCATGGAAGAACTGGTCGAGCAGGAGCTCTTTCGCGGAGTCCTCGACCTGGTTCCTGCAGGAGTGATGGAAGAGCTCTTGGGCGGAAACCGGGCCGCCGGCGTTCATCGACTGGAGGCAGCGGGCCGCCTGGGAATCCCTCAGGTGCTCACGCCGTGTGGTTTTGACATGCTCAGCTGCGGGCCGTTGAGTCGCAGAACGACAGGAGATCCCCTCTGGACGAGCTTGCGGCTGGCCGAGCGCAAGATCTTTGTTCCTGATGAGTTCAGGGTCATGGCTCGCACACGCGGGAACGAGGTGTGCAGAGTCGCAGAGGTGATCGCCAGGAAGCTCGAGGAAGCAAAGGGGCCGGTGAAGTTCTTCATCCCGACGCGAGGTTGGTCGTCCCTCAGTTCGAAGGGGGCGGACCTGTATGACCCCGACACGGACGCTCTCTTCGCTCCTGCTCTGAGAAAGCACCTGCGGCCCGGCATCCAGGTATCCGAGCTCCCCGTGGAGCTGAACTCACTGGAGTTCGCAGAAGCTCTAGTCACCGCTTTGGACGGAATGGTGAAGGAATCTCAGCTTGCGCGGCGGCCTTCGGACGGCTCGCAAGACTTTCCGGATCTGTAAGCGCTTGGACGGCGTCCTGCACGGTTGGGTAGGCGGGCAGCAGGTCTTCGTCTGTGGCTCGCCGGAGCAGCTCGCGCACCTGGCCGAGATCGCGCGCGAGCACGAGCTGGATCCCGCGGCGCTCGAGGTCGCGAGCCAGCTCGAGGAGCATCGTGGCGGCCGTGACGTCGATGTAGGGCACGCTCTCGGCGTCGAGGACGATCGCCCGCGTGCCCGGCGTCTCGGCGTGCCGCCGGATCCGGTCGCGGACGGCGTCGGCGTTGGCGAAGAAGAGCCCGCTCTCGGGCCGGAGCAGGACGAGGCCGGGGACGGGCGTGTTGTCGGCATGACGGGCGACGTCGGCGTACTGGTCGGTCGTACCGGGCACGCGGCCGAGGACCGCCACGTTGGGGCGTGAGGCGCGGTAGACGAGGAGCAGCAACGAGACGCCGATGCCGATGAAGAGCCCGGGCAGGGTGTCGAAGACGAGGACGCCGAGCATGGCGGCGAGCGCGGCGCTGAAGTCGGGACGCCCGGCGATCGCCCAGACCCGCCCGAGCCCGCTCGTGTGCTGCCGATAGAGGCGCACGAGCGCGCGAATGTCCACGGGCTCGACGAGGCGATCACGACCGCGGCGAGCGTCGCCTCGGGCAGCTCCTCGAAGAGGCCGGTGAGGAAGAGCAGCGTGACGACGGTGAGCACGGCGCGGCGAGTCGCGGTCTGCGACGTACCAGGTGACGGGCCCGAGGAGGCAGACCACTGAGGCCGCGACGAGGAACACGGCTCCGACGATCTGGGTCGCGACCGAGGCGTCGGCGGCGGCGATCGTGAAGAGACCGGCGAAGAGGATCGCGATGTTCGGGTTGAGGACCGCCTCGACCAGGCCGATCCCGAACGCCGCCGCCGGGCGTGCCGACTCGACCGCCGTCAGCAGCCTCGACTACCCGGCCGGCGTGCGGAGCGGGCGTCTGCCGCGGAGCCACGTCACGAGCGCAAGCGCGAGCAGCAGGAGCCCAACCGCGAGCCCGAGCAGGTGCTTCGTCCGATCGCCGATAAGCGACTCGTCGCTTGCCGCCGATACGGCGAGCGTGACGGCAGCGAGCACGCCGTAGACGAGTGCGAAGGGTGTCGCGAAGGCGAGCGCGTTCGCCACCGGCCGCCGCGAGCCGAGGAAGAGAATCCCGGTCGCGATCGCGGTCGGCGTGATCGCGAGGCCGAGTGCCGAGGGAGGAGCTCGACGAGGAGGGAGCCCAGGGCGGCCTCTAGGACGAGAGACCGGCGATCCCGTCGCCGATCAGCTTCGCGCCGATCACGAGCAGGAGCACGGCCATGATCACGCCGTTGTTGTGGGCCATCCAGCGCTTGAGTCGATCGAGGATCGGCCCGGCGCGCTCGCCGAGCGCGAAGTAGATGACGACGGGAGCGGCGACGCCGACCGTGCCGACGAGCGCGAAGACGGCGTAGGCCACGGCCTGCTCGCCGCCGGAGATGCCGGTCTGGGCGATCGCCGCGGCCGCGGCGACGGCGATCAGCAGGTTCTTCGGGTTCGCGGCGGAGAGGACAGCGCCGGCCCCGAGCGACTTCACCGGCGTGAAGCTCTCGATTGCCCCCATCCACTTCGGAGCAGGCGGCTCCTCGTCGCCATGCGGCCGGCCGCGCCACTGCTTCGCCGCCAGCAGAAGCAGGACGGCGCCGAGCAGCGAGCTTGAGCCAGCCGACCCAGCTGGCGGGCTCACCGTCGTCGTGCGCGCCCGGCCCGATCACGCCGAGCACGATCACGCCGACGAGCGCGAGGCCGAGCAGCCAGCCGGCGATGAACGCCGGCCCGTTCGACCGGGCGCGCGGCGTCACGAGCATCAGGATCACGGCGATGATCGGGACCGGGCTCAGTGCGACGCCGACGGCGAGCGAGAGGCTCTGTCCGATCGCCTCGCCCATCAGCCTGCGAACACCGTCTTCCAGTCGTCCTTGACGCTGACGACCGTCCAGCCGAGCGCGCTGCGCCCGCTCGAGGGAATCCTCTGCGCCGGTCACGTAATCGAACTCGCGCTCCGCGTCGTCGTGCAGCACGAGCAGCCCGAAACCCGGCTGGCGACCACTCGCGAATTGGAGCATCGGGATGTCACCATTCGAGTTGCCGCCGGCGAAGTTCGGCCGCCGGCCGATGCGGCTCCAGATTCGGACCGGCTTCACGGGGCCGTCGTCGAAGACGTCCGGTTTCGCCTCGTAGACGACCGAGCCGCCCTGTTCGTCCTCCTGGTAGCGGAGCGCGTTCGAACTCCCGATCACGCGCTCCGGCGGGATCTCGTAGATCTCGGCGGCGACGGGCCGCATGAAGTCGCGGTCGCCTCCCGAGGCGATGTAGGTCGTGAACCCGTTCGCCTCCAGGTAGCGCAGCAACTCGACCATCGGCAGGTAGCCGCAGTCACGCAGCTTGCGGCCGAGCGTCGGGTGCTCCGCGTCGGCGAGGAACGCGGTCGCGCCCGACTCATACTCGTCGACCGTCCAGCCGCCGAATGCCTGCAGGATGCCTCCCATCAGCAGCTTCACGTCGCTGTCGTCGCCGTGGTAGTGCTTCGCGATCGCGCCGCCGAGCCAGGCGTAGTCGTGCTCGTAGGCCGCCTGCCACGGCTGACGCTCACGGAGCGAGGCGTCCGCCTCCGCCATCTCGGCCAGCCGCTTCAGGATGAACGCGAGCTCGATCGGCAGAGGCTTCTCGCACCACAGCGTGCCGTCGTTGTCGAAGACCGCAATCCGCTCCTCGGGAGGAATCGACTGCGCGGGCCCCTCGACGAAGTCGGCGATCGCCTGCCGCGTAGCGGTGTCGTGCCACGACGCGAGCGACCCGGCCATCGGGCTAGTCACGCGCCATGGCCGCGGCGAGATGCCGTTCGACATCGATGTACGCGTCGTCCGCCACGTCGAAGACGACCTTGACAATCTTTCCGCCGGTGAACTCGAAGCGTGGCTTGTACTCGCTCGAGACGGCGTCGCCGCCGTCGTAGCCGATGCAGAGGCCTTCTCCGCAGAGGCTGTAGCGCGACGCGATCGTCCGGATCTCGTCCTCGGCAACGACCTCCTCGTCGATGTAGAGCTTGAGGGTGCCGTACGGCTCGTGGTGGTCGCCCAGCCGCTCCTTCGCGAACTCGACCCCGACGAGGTGCGTCCCGGAGGTGGGTGCGTCGGCCGCGATCCTTTGCTCCGGCGGGATCCCGAGGAAGTTGTACGGAAACGCGCCGGGCAGATCCTTTTCGCAGGAGGAGCACGTCGGCACTCGCGCAGTCTACGGTCGACGTTCAGCACGACCCGCCAAAGGGGACACGACGGTGAGCAGCTCGTGACGCCTTTGCCGAATCGAACAGCCCTCGACCTGACCCGGGCGCAGATCCTGGCCTTCCGGCGGCGCGTCGGCGTGCTCGACGAGCGGCTTCCGGCCGGCGCCCGCTCGCTCCGGCAGGCGGCGTGGGCGGGCCTGCAGGACAGCATGCCGCGTGCTGCGCTCCTCTCGATCCACGCGCGCGTCGAGGCGGCCCATCCGTCGATCTGGGAGCACCCTTCGCTCGTGCAGGTGTGGGGGCCGCGCTACAGCACGTACGTCGTCCCGGCGCGCGATCGCGCGCTGTTCACGCTCGGCAGGCTCCCGGAGGAGGGGCGCGGACGGCGACGCGCGGAAGACGTCGCCGCGCGCCTGAACGCGGTCCTTGCCGGCCGGCGGATGACCGACCGGGAGGTGGGGCACGGAAACAGCGTCCGGTACGCCGCGCCGACCGGCACCGTGCTGATCCGTTGGGAGGGCGCGCGAGCGCCGCTCGTCTGGTCGGTGCCGCGACCGGAGGTGGATCCGCGCGACGCGTGCCGCGAGCTCGCGCGGCGGTACCTGCACGTCTTCGGCCCTGCGACGCCCGCGTCGTTCGCGAAGTGGGCGGGCATCGTCGCGGGTCAGGCGCGCCGGGCGTTCGAGGTCCTCGACCTGACGCCGGTGCGAACGCCGATCGGCGACGCCTGGATCCTGAGCAGCGACGAGCCTGAGGTCCGCGAGCCGGCACGACCCGCGGCTGCCGCGCGTCTCCTGCCGAGCGGCGACACGTACTACCTGCTCCAGGGCGCCGACCGCGAGCTTCTGATTCCCGACCCCGCGCAGCGTGCCGCGCTGTGGACGTCACGCGTGTGGCCGGGCGCCGTGCTCGTCGGCGGCGAGATCGTCGGGACGTGGCGTCGCGCGAACGCGGACTTGACCATCGAATCCTGGCGCCGGCTGACGCTCGCGGAGCGCACGGCGGTCGAAGCGGAAGCCGTGTCGTTGCCGCTCCCCGGGCTCGAGCGGCAGATCACCGTTCGTTGGGACGAGCTCTAGGCCGCGTCAACTCGCCGCGCAAGCAAAGGCGACCATCGGCTGAACGGCCTCGTCGGTCGTGCATCCCTGGCGGCGCACGAGCGACTGCCAGGTGGGGAACTCGAGCGTGTGGCCGATCGCTCGCTGCAGGCGCGTCCGTCCTTCATCCTCGAGGGCCGCATGGGCCCTCAGCTCGGAAGCCCGAGGCCGACCCTGGGGAACTCCTCGGCCATCCTTGCGCCGACCAGCTGTAGCGCCGAAGCCGGGCGAATCATCACCTTGAGCTCAGTGATCAGGCCATCCTCGTCGAACGTCAGCTTGTCGATCCCCTCGACCTGTTTCCCGCCGACCTCAGTTGCGAACTCGAGGATCGCGACACGGTCGTCCGGGTCTTCGAGCTGGTGCAGATAGCGGAAGCTGCCGCCGATCCCGAGATTCCACTCTCCGAGTATCCCTCTAGCTGCTGGCGGAGCGACAGCGCGGGCGGCGGCAGCGAATTTCGATCTGCCACCGCTATGCACGCTGTGAGCCACCCGCTCGTTCCGCGCCGCCCGCAAGAAGCGCACCTAACCGCCGTGCGGCTCGTCAGGAACCTCCAGCCAGGGGTCGGCAATAGCGGCCTGGCCGACTATGGGATCGTCGTAGGAGTGATACCGGTAGCTGGCGTCATTGCTGGCTCAGCGGAACGGCTACGGCCGGCCTGCCCCGGCGGCTGCTCGGACGACATACGTCGCCGGCTCGAACCCGGTCGCCGCTCGATAGTCGGCCGCCGCCTCGGCAACGATGCGCCGGGCTTCGAAGCGAGAGGTCAGGGCGACCACGCAACCGCCGAAGCCCGCGCCCGTGAGTCGCGCTCCATAGGCGCCCGCGGATTCGAGGGCTACGGCGGCGGCATCGAGTTCGGGTGTCGACACCTCATAGTCGTCGCGCAGGCTGGCGTGGCTCGCGGAGAGCATTGGTCCCAGTGCTCCGATGTCTCCGGACGTGAGCGCAGCGGCCACGGCGAGCGTCCGCGCGTTCTCGGAGACGACGTGACGCGCGCGAGGATCGTCGGCGACTTGCTCCGCCGTCGCATCCCGAAGGGAACGAACCCCGAGCCGGGCCGCGGTGGCCTCGCAGGCAGCCCTCCGCTCTGCGTACGCGGTGTCCTCGAGCTCGCGCGGGGTCTTGGTGTCGAGCACGACGACCCCCACTTCGGCCGGGAGCGGCACCGAGGTAATGGCGAAGCTGCGGCAGTCGATCAATAGCGCCTCGTCTTTCCGACCGAAGATCGAGGCGAGCTGATCCATGATCCCCGACGGCACGCCAGTCGCGGCTTGCTCGGCCTCCTGACAGGCGAGCGCAAGATCGAGCGGCTCGAGCTCGAAGCCGGCAACGGCGCAGAGGGAGAGCGCAGCCGCAACTTCGAGCGCCGCGCTCGACGAAAGTCCCGAGCCGACGGGAACGCTTGATTCCACCGTCCCCTCGAGGCCGACCGGCGGTCTGCCTCGCGCAGCGAGCGCCCCGGTGACGCCGGCGACGTAGCGTCCCCAGCCGAGAGTCGCACGCGGGCTCGCGCTCCCATCCGCCGGCAGGTCGACCTCGGTGCCTAGCTCTCGCGAGCGGAGACGGATGCGGTCGTGGCGCCGCGCACGGACGACGCACTCGAGCTGGATCGCGAGCGGAAGTACGAACCCCTCGTTGTAGTCGGTGTGGTCACCGATCAGGTTGACCCGGCCCGGCGCGCGGAAGACCTGCTCACTCACCGGGCCCAGTCCAGCGGCTCGGGTGCTTCCAAGCTCGAGTGATCTTCGCGAGCATTTCTGCTGGCGGACGCGAGCTCGCACGCCGGCGCGCCGAAGACGGCGACATCGGTCACCGGAACGGCTCCGGGATGACGCGTCCAGCACTTGAAGCGCTGCGCGCGCCGTCTATCACGCGGGCTTGAGTTCGAACCTCGGGCGGCGCCGCCAGTAGCAGGCATTCCGCCCGGCGACCATCAACCCCTGGCCCCAGTCCACGTGCTGCTCGACGCCGTCCAGGAGGATCGGCTCGTCAGCGGGATCGCGGTACTGGAAGAGCACGTTCCGGCGCGCGGCGGCGCTCGCGTTCACACCGGAGCCGTGGATCGTCAGGTAGCTGAAGAGGAGCACGTCCCCGGCGCGGGCCGGGAGCGGCTCGCCGTCCTCGAGCGGCACTTCGAGGGTGTTGCTCGGGCCGTGGGCTTCGAGCGGGCCTTGCCTGTGCGAGCCGGCGACGACGCGGAGGCAGCCGTTCTCCTCGTTCGTGTCGTCGAGGTGGACGCTGGCCGCGACGACGCTGTGCCGGGTGTGCGGGAAGTAGGGGTAGTCCTGGTGCATCGGGAACGGGGCGCCCTGCTCCGGCGGCTTGACGAGCATCTTCGTGTGGTGGAGCTGGACGTCCGGGCCGATCACGCGCGTCAGCACCCCGACGAGCCGTGGGTTCGACGCGGCCCTCGTGAAGGCCGCGTCGTGGTACTGGACGTCGTGAAAGCCCTTGAGGACGGCTTCCTCGGCGAGCCCGCTCCAGGCGTGGTTCGCGTCGTCGGGGGTGCCCGCAACTCCGTCGAGGATCCCCTGGATCGCGGTTCGCAGCTCCTCGACCTCAGCTGCGTCGTAGACCTCTCGGCAGAGCAGGTAGCCGTGCTCACGGTAGAACGCGACGTCGGTGTCGGTGCTCATCCGGCTCCCTTCTCGCGCCACGGCCGCCCGTGGGCGTCGACGATCGCGCCCAGCTCCCGAAGGCGCGAGACCGAGTGCTCGCGCAGGAGCCGGGTCGGATCCGCGGCGGGCAGGACGGCCGTCCAGACCGCCCGCCCGGCGAGCATCCCGGAGGCACCGCCCTTGCAGGCCGCCTCGACCGCGGCGGGGAAGTCCGCCGGGTCGACGCCTTGCGAGAGCACCACCCACGGACAGCAGGTCGCGGCGTCGATCTCGCGCGACCAGCGCGTGATCTCGGCGGGATCGCCCTTGCCCTCGAGCGGAACCTGGCACTTGTAGAGGTCGCAACCGGAGCGGGAGAGCTCGGCCGCCGCCTCGACGATCGCGGCCTCGCGGTCGAAGCCCGCCGGCCCGCGAACGACCGGCTCGAGCACCGAGAGCAGCCTGTGCTCCCGCGCGAGCTCCGCGAACGCGAACGACATCTCGCGGCGTCGCGGCCGCTGCGCGTCGTCGCGCCAGATCACGAGCAGCTTCAGCGCGACGACCGCCGGGTGCAGCTCGCGCGGCTCGGCGAGCTCTGTCTCCTCGACGATCCCTCCCGCCGGCTGCTTCAGCGCGTCGACCGCGAGGATCAACCCGCAGGAGGGCGGTAGCAACTCTGCGGCGCCGGCCACGACCTGCGGGCCGTACTCGTCGTCCACCAGGAGGCCGGACGCGTGCGGCCCGAGTTCGCGCGCGACGGCCAGCTTGAACGCGACGAGGTGCTCGTCGGTCGCCTCGTGCCCGTGCTCGCTGAGCATCGTCCGGAGCGACTCGCGCTGATCCATCGCGACCATCAGAAAGGTGCCGCTCGGGCGGGCGAGCGCGTCGAGCGTGATCACATCGCGCTCCAGCCAATCAACTCGATCTCGAGCTCCTCGACGCGCGCGCGCGTCGGCCGGCGGCCCATGAGTGCCACGATCAGGCGCTTCACGGCTCCACCAGGGCATTTCCGGCCGCGATGCGCGAGTAGTAGCGGCCGCTGTCCTTCACCGTCCGCGCCAGCGTCTCATACTCGACGTGGACGAGGCCGAAGCGCTGCGCGTAGCCGAGCGCCCACTCGAAGTTGTCCAGGAACGACCAGTGGCAGTAGCCGATGACAGGAGCTCCCCGGTCGATCGCGTCGTGGAGCGCGGCGAGGTGGTCGTGGATGAAGCCGACGCGCCGCTCGTCGTGCTGCGGCTCATGAAACACCGCCCCGTTCTCCGTGATCATGATCGGCACGGGCCCATAGTCGTCGCGCAGCCGCAGCAGCAGGTCGGTGAGGCCCGACGGGACGATCGGCGTTCCCGCCTCCGTTCGAGCGACTCCGTCGGTGAAGCCGTCGGTCGTGCGCACGCCATCCGGCACGATCACTCGCCACGGCCACGGCCGGTCATCGGGCACTGCCTGCATGACCCGCGGCGAGTAGTAGTTGACGCCGAGGAAGTCGGTGGGCTGGGAGATCGTCTCGAGGTCTCCCTCGCGGACGAACTCGAGCGGGCCGAGCAGCGCCTCGTAGCGCGCCCGCATGTCGGCCGGATAGGCGCCGCGGAAGACCGGGTCGAGGAACCAGCGGTTGACGTAGCCGTCCGAGGCCTCGGTGACGGCCAGATCGCCCGGGTCGTCGCTCGCCGGATAGTGCGGCGACAGGTTCGGAGCGAGGCCGATCCTGCCGCGGCCGCCCGAGTGCCGGTACTCCTGGACGGCGCGACCGTGCGCGAGCAGGAGATGGTGAAAGACTGTCACCTCGCCCAGCACGTCGTCCTTCACCCCGGGTGCGTGGAGCCCGTGGAGGTAGCCGAGCAGACCGATGATCCACGGCTCGTTGATCGTCAGCCAGTAGCGGACGCGATCGCCGTAGGCCTCGAAGCAGGCGGCCGCGTACTCGGCGAACCGCTCGGCCGTCTCGCGGTTCCGCCAGCCTCCGGTGTCCTCGAGCGCCTGCGGCAGGTCCCAGTGGTAGAGCGTCACCACCGGCTCGATCCCACGCTCGAGGAGCGCGTCGAGCAGCCGGTCGTAGTGGTCGAAGCCGCGCTGCTCGCGTGCGCCGCCGCCTCCCGGGAAGAGCCGCGGCCAGGCGAGCGAGAAACGGTAGGCGTTCACGTTCAGCTCGCCGAGCAGCTCCACGTCGTCGCGCCAGCGGCGGTAGTGGTCGCAGGCGACATCCCCCGGTCGCCGCTCTCGCCCGTGAAGCGATCCCAGATCGACTCGCCGCGGCCGTCCACGTCGACCGCGCCCTCGATCTGGTACGCCGAGGTCGCGACGCCCCAGAGGAACCCGTCCGGAAAGGATCTCATCCGAGCAGCTCCTCACAGGCATAGAGCAGGACGCCGACGCTCCACGCGTGGGAGAGCGTGAGCAGCATCCCCTTCGCCTGGAAGCAATCCGTCTGGTAGTAGCGCTCGCTGACCATCCCGCGGTAGGCGTCGAAGTCGCCGTCCTCGCGCGCGACGAACTGGCGGAAGCAGGCGAGGTTCTCGAGCGTCGTCTGCCGGTAGTAGTCGTCTCCGGTCGCCGCCGCGAGCTTCAGCATCTCCGGGAGGCAGATCAGCCCGAAGGCATGCAGGTGCTGGTTCGAGGGCGAGGCCTGGTCGGCGCCGCGCGTCTTGAAGCCGTACCGGCCGAGCAGCGTGCGCTCGGAGAAGGCGACGTCGTAGGTGTAGCGGAAGGTGAGCATCCAGTCGGCCGCGCGGCGCGCCGTCTCCCAGTCCTCGAGCGCGACGAAGGCCATCACCGCTGCGTAGCCGTCCTCCGAGGTCGGCGCGAGGTCGACGTCCTCGGGCGCGCCGAACCAGGTGTCGAAGCGCTTGAAGTACTCGCCGGCGGCGCGGGCCTCGTCGAGGTGGCCTGCCTCGACGAGCGCCGGGATCCAGGACATCCCGGCCGTTCCCTCCCAGGAGAGCGCGGCACCGGTCTCGACGTGATGCGCGGCCGGGAGCGCGCCGTCGTCGCGCTGCTCGCGGCGGACGACCGCGAGGTTCGAGTCGACGGCGTCGCGCCGGCCACCGGCGCGGAGCAGGAAGAGGGTCGCGTCGGCGAGCGTCCGCGCGTGGAGGCGCGTCCGGTCGGGATGCCACCCAGCCGTCCAGCCGCGCTCGGCCGTCCACTGCGACCAGAAGGTGCCGCCGGGGGTCAGGTTGGCGGCGACGTGGTCGAGCACCGCGTTCGCGGCCGCGACGTAGCTCTCGTTCCCGACCCTCCGTCCGTGGCGGAGCAGCGCATAGGCGTACGGGGTGCCGCTGATCCAGGAGACGTGCATGCTGTCCCGGTCGCCCAGGGTGCCGAACGCGTCGCGATCGAACGCGGCCGTCTCGAGCAGGCGCGGCGGATCGTCTCGGTAGTGCCAGCGCCAGAGCCCCCAGGCGGTCAGCTCGGCGGCCTCCTCGAGCGAGACCCAGGAGGGATCCTCGAACGGGGTCGCGAGGTCGCGGATGACGCGCGAGGGCTCCTCGTCCGTGGCGCGGGCCGACAGCTCGACGCGCTCACCCGGCCGCCAGTGGTAGGTCTGGACGTCGGGCGGCTCGGGCACGCCGTGCCCGTTGTAGCGCAGCGGCTCCTCCCGGTAGGGGAAGTCGAGCCAGATCACCGGGCGGCCGTCCCGCAGCGCGAAGCCGACGCCTGCCTGGCCGAGCGGGCTCCGCTCCTGCGTGACGAGCCCGCCGCCGCGCGCGAACACCGCGGGGGTCGCGCAGCGGTCCGCGCGGAACGACCAGGAGTCCGACTCCAGCCGCTCGACGTTCGTGCCTCCGGGCGTCCATCGCGGATAGAGCCGCGCGTTCCCCACGGGCCGGTTCTCCCCGTAGAAGAGGCCCGGGACGAGCCAGCGCGGGTCGTCCGTGGGCGGCAGGACGCGCTCGACCCGGATCCCCGCGTCGACGGGGTCCGCCCCCTCGTAGGTGACGGTGAGGCCGTCGAAGCGGAAGCCCTCGACCGGCGAGCCGTCCGGTGCCAGCGCCCTAAGCTCGAGCATTCCAGCCCTCGATCCGCAGCGCTCCTAGTGGGCCTTCGACCGCCAGTTTCCGCGTCTCGCCCGGGAGCAAGTCGAGCACGTTGTCCGAGAACGTGACCCAGCCGGGCGCGGAAACGGGGCGGGCGTCCTCGAGGACGATGCCGAGCGCCGCGACGGAGCCGGCGTTCCGAAGGATCAGCTCGTGGTTCTCACGCACGAGCTCGATCGTCGCCGGGGGCAGGTCGAGCAGCGGCGCGAGGTCGGCCGTGCGCGTCATCGCGTAGCGGTTGCCGCTCACGTCGAGGAGGAAGACGTCGTGCTCGAAGGCATCGAGTGGTGCGGCGAACTCGCCAGCGTCCGTCTCGGCGACGACGGTTCCGTCGAGGTCGCGGAGCCGTGCCGGAGCCGTCGCCCGCGCACGCACCTCGCTCTCTCCGCCCCAGGCCCAGGTCGCAAAGGAAGCGCTCGGCGCGCCCAGGTAGGCGCGGCGGACGCCCCAGTACGCAGGCTTCGGATCTCCGTGCCAGTCGACGGAGGTCGTGCACCAGGCGTTCGGGAACGGCTCGTTCAGCTGCCAGGGCAGAACCCCGGCACCGCGGCGGATCGTCGCCTCGACCGCGTAGCGCAGTCCCTCGTACTGGAGCCACTGGGAGGCGCGGCGCAGCGTCTCGAGCTCGTCGATCCTGCCGCCGAAGCATTCCTGCACGAGCGGCGCGTTGATCCACCAAGCGCCTAGGTGAGCGTAGACCGGATTCGAGCGATCGGCCGGCCAGCGGTGCTCCTCGGCGATCAGCGCCTCGAGCGCGCGGCGGTTGGTCATCCCCTCGACGCCGAACTCGCTGTGCACGTCGGCGCGGCGCGAGTCGTAGTGCGCCGGGTGGCCGCGCAGGCCCTGGTGCTCCCACGGGCCGTGGAGGTCGCGGTCGTCCGGCGAGGGAGAGCTCGGGAGCCAGGCGCGCCCCGGATCGAGCTCCTCGACCGCCTCGCGGAGCGCGACGAGCGCCGGCTCGGAGCCGTCCACGTCGAGCTCGTTGCCGCCGCCCCAGATCGCGAGCGAGGGGTGGCGGCGCAGCCGCGGCACGACCTGCTGAGCGTCCTCGCGCAGGGCCGAGACGAAGCCTGGATCGTCCGAGGGCACGTTCTCGAGCCCCGAGCTCGACTGGCTGAACTCCTGCCAGACAAGGAGCCCCAACCGGTCGCAGTGCTCGTAGAACTCGCGCGTCTCGAGCAGCCCGCCGCCCCAGACGCGGACGAGGTTGGCGCCGGACAAGGCGGCGAGCCCCAGCAGGTGCGCGAGCTTCTCGGGGCGCGGAACGCCGTAGAGGACGTCGAGCGGAACCCAGTTCCAACCCTTGATCGGCGTCCGGACGCCGTTGACGACGAGCGCGTAGTCCGCTTCGAGCTCGACCGTGCGGAACCCAACCCTGAAGCCGGCGGCATCGTAGAGGCGCTGCTCGCCGAGCCCGTTCGGCCACCAGAGCTCCGGCTCCTCGACGCGGAGCACGTCCTCGCCGTCCAGCTCGACCGTGCCGATTCCGTCGTGAAGGCGGACGACCGGGAACCGCGCCGGCGCCGGGTCGAGCGTGACCGGACGCCAGATCCCCTGGTGGACGAGGCGCGGGCAGAAGTCCCAGCCGTAGCCCATTCGGCTCTTGTGGACACGGACCCGGCTCGTCCGGCCCACCTGCGCCTCGCTCGCGGGGGCCGCGTGCACCGCGACCGCGAGCAGGTGCTCCCCGGCAGGCATCTCGACCCGGAAGGGGGTGAACGCGCCAATGTGGTGCGCGACCTCTTCGCCGTCGACGAAGACGGTCGCCTCGTGGTCGACCCCCTCGAGCTCGATCGTGGCGCCGCTCGCGCCGCCGCTGACCGGGCGGCGGTAGACCCATGTCCGCGCAGGCACCCACTCCGCGAGAAGGCTCTGCCGCTCGAAGTACGGGTCGGGCACCTCGCCGGCGCGCACGAGATCGTCGACGACGCTGCCCGGCACGCGCGCGGGAACCCCGGGCGGCTCCCACGGCTTCCCGACGTGCCAGCGCCACTCCTCGCCGAGCCAGCCCCTGAGCTCCCATCCCTCCTCGAGCGAGGTCACGACTCGAGCAGGTCCGTCTCCAGCAGGGCGCCGCCGCCGGCCGGGATGACGAACGTCTTCAGCTCGTGCGCGGAGAAGTCGGCCTCGATCGTTCGGCCGAGGACGGTCAGCGTCGTCCGCGCCGCTCGGCCCGAGGACTCGTAGGCGCGGACGACGAGCGAGCCGTCCCCGTCCTCCGCCGCCTTGACGACGGTGAGAACGACGGCGCCGCCGCCGTCGGACGCGAAGCTCTCGCGCTGGGCCAGCGGGCCGTCGTGGAAGGTCTCGATCAGCGCGAAGGGGGGCTGGTTCAGCTCGGCAGCGCGCCGCACGACGTCGGCCTCGCGCCAGTCGCCGTCATGCGGGAGCAGCCGGACGAGGAAGGTCTGGCGGCCCTGGTCCATGTACCCGAAGTCGCCCTCCTGCTCGAGCTCGCGCGGGTCGTGCCACGCCCACACCGGGCTGCGAACGGCCGAGATCCCGATGTCGCCACCACGGACGTCGTAGCCGTACTTGGCGTCGTTCGCGACGGCGAGGCCGCGGCCGGCGCCCGAGACGTCGACCCACGACTGGCCCGGCTCCTCGTCGCCGCCGGCTTCCCGCTCGAGATGGCCGTAGGGGGTCTCGAACGTCGCCGTCTCGCCCTCGACCGAGCTCGGGTAGCGGAGCTTCAGGAGCTTCAGCTGCTCGTGCCAGTCGAGCGCGACGCGCACGTCCACGTACGGCACATCCGCGCCGAGCACGTAGTCCTCGCGGAGCGTCGACGAGCCGTAGCGGCTCTCGACCCGGAGGATCGCGCGCACCGGGCCGCTCTCGAGCAGCCGCACGGAGACGCACTCGAACTCGCCGAGCTCGCGATCGTAGGTCTTGACGCCGTGCCCCCAGGTGTCGCTGGGGTCGTCGATCACGACCGCGTGCCTCGCCTCGGGCGCAGCGAGATCGGCGCCCGTCGCCTTGAGGACGAGCTTCGCGATCCGGCCCGTCGCCGGGTCGAGCTCGAGCAGGAGGTACGCGTTCTCGAGCCGCGTCGCCGAGGCCTCGAGCGGCTCGCCCTGGACGGCGCCCTTGCGCACGCGGTAGGTGCGATAGCCGAGCGGCGGCACCTCTACCGGGAAGACGAGCCGGCCGCGCAGGTCGCTCATCGTCGTCAGCGGCCTGGTCACCTGCAACGGGACGGCCGCGCCCTCGTCGTCGACGACGTGCGCGCCCTCGGCCCGCAACCACGTGTATTCGACCTCGACGTCCGCGCGCAGCGGCCACGGGTGCGGGTTGAAGACGACGACGGGGCGCATCTCCTCCTCCGGCTCGATCGCGATCCGCCGCGCGATCGACTGGACGGCCGCGTTGAAGGAGCTCGCGGCGAGCGAGCACGCATGACCGATCTGGTCGCGCGCGTCCTCGTAGGCGGGCTCGACGGAGGTCCCGGCGAGGGTGTCGTGGAACTGGTTGAAGAGGAGGAGCTTCCAGGCTCGCGTCAGCTCCGCCAGCGGGTAGTCACGGACGTCGAGCGAGTCGGCGACCGCGCACCACTTCTCGGCTCGCTGGAGCAGGTTCTCGGCGCGCCGGTTCCAGCGCTTGATCCCGGAGTGCGTCGTGTAGCAGCCGGGCGCGTGGTGCTGGAGCTCGCCGCGGATCGTCGGATGCTCGCCGGGCCGCGCGATCCCGTCGAAGAAGCGCCGCAGCGAGCTCAGCTCGAGCCGCGTCGCGCCGTCCCCGTTCACGCCCTCGTGGTTCAGGCGCGCGATCTGGTCGAGGTTCGCCCTCGTCGGCCCGCCGCCGTGGTTGCCGACGCCGTAGAAGACTGCGTAGTCCTCGTAGCCGTCGGGCAGCGAGGCGATCGCCTTCTCGACGTGCTCGCCGAGGTCGTCCTTCGGCGAGCAGTACTCGTGCGGGATCCGGTAGGCGAGCACGCGCGAGCCGTCGGGCGACTCCCACCAGAAGATGGGGCTCTCGAGGGTCTTCTCGGCCGGCCCCGGCCGGAGGAAGACGTATGAGTCGGCGCCGCTCCCAGCCAGGATCTGCGGGATCGCCGCGCTGTGGCCGAAGGAGTCGAGGTTCGCGCCCGTCGTGGCGAGGATCCCGAACGTCTCCCGCAGGTAGCGCTGGCCGTAGAGCGCCTGGCGGACGAGCGACTCCCCGCACGGGATGTTGCAGTCGGGCTCGACCCACCAGCCGCCGACGACCTGGATGCGGCCCTCCGCGATCCGCGCCCGGATCCGCTCGAAGAGCTCCGGGTCGCTCTCCTCGATCCACTCGAAGAAGAGCGACGAGTCGCACGTGAAGACGAAGTCGGGATACTCCTCCAGCCGGTCGATCGCCGACTGGAACGTCGCGCGCACCTCCTGGTAGCCCTCCGGCCATTGCCAGAGCCACACCGGGTCGATATGCGCGTTCCCGATCATGTGCAACGTGCGCGGGCTCATTCGCCCGCCGCCCAGCGGTCGACGTGGTCGATCACGAGGTGGAGGAAGAGGACGTGCAGCTCCTGGATCCGGGCAGTCGACTCGGAGGGAACGAGGAGCTCGTGCTCGGCGTGCTCGCGCGCCGGGCCGCCCTCGCCGCCGCCGAAGAGGACCGTCGTCGCGCCGGCCTCCTTCGCTGCCGCGAGCCCGCGCACGACGTTCGGCGAGCGCCCGCTCGTCGAGAACGCGACGGCGACGTCTCCGGCTCGGACGAACGCCCGCACCTGCCGCTCGAACACCTCCTCGAAGGAGTAGTCGTTCGCGATGCAGGTCAGCGTCGCAGCGTCGACGGCCAGCGACTGCGCCGGGAGCGGCCGCCGCTCCCGCTTGTAGCGGCCGACGAGCTCCTCGGCGAAGTGCGTCGCGTCGAGCGAGCTACCGCCGTTTCCGAAGGAGTAGACGCGACCTCCGTGCTCGAAGCACCGGACGACGACGCGAGCGACCACGTCGACGGCCGGGAGCAGCGCCTCCACGCGGCCAGCCAGCTCCATGTGCTCGGCGTGCGCGGCGGCAGAGGGGTCAGCCATGCGCGGCGAGACCGGCGGGCACGGCCGGCTCGGACGCGATCGCCGCAGCCCCGACGACTCCCACGTGCTTCCCGAGCGCCGACTCGACGATCCGCGCCGCCTCGCCGGCCGGCGCCATCGCCTCGGTCCGAACGCGCTCGCGCACCGGCCCGAGGAGCTGCTCGCCCGTCCCGCTGACGACGCCGCCCCCGAGGACGACGAGCTCGGGCTCGAAGAGGTTGACGATCGAGGTGAGCCCGCAGGCGAGGGCGTCTGTCGTCCCCCGCCAAACCTCCGTCGCCACGGGGTCACCGGCCCGCGCAGCCGCGGCCACGTCCCGGGCCTGCACGTCGCCCATCCCCGCTTCGCCCGCGCGCTCGGCGATCGACGTCCCGGAGACGTAGGCCTCGAGGCAGCCGAGCCTCCCGCAACCACGGCAGCGGCGACCGGCGCAGTCGACGGTCACGTGACCGAGCTCGCCGCCGTTGCCGCTCGCGCCGCGGTAGAGGCGCCCCTCGAGCACGACGCCGCCTCCCACCCCGGTCGAGATCGTCAGGTAGACCATGTGGCTCGTCCCGACACCCGCGCCGAACCGGTGCTCGCCGGCCGCGGCGGCGGTGGCGTCGTTCTCGACGGTCACCGGAAGCCCGAACGCCTCCTCGGCCCGCGCCCCGAGCGGCACGTCGCGCCAGCCGGGCAGGTGCGGCGGCGCGATCAGGACTCCGCGGCCGGGATCGAGAGGCCCGCCCGCGCCGATGCCGACCGCCGCGACCTCGGCCCAGTCGATCCCCGCCTCGCGGACGGCGGCCCGGCCGAGCTCGAAGAGCCGCTCGATCCCGCGCTCGGGCCCATCCTCGGCGTTCGTCGACTCGACGACGAACGAGCGGACGCCACCCGCCGAGTCGACGACTCCGGCGGCCAGCTTCGTCCCCCCGATGTCGAGCCCGAGCACGTAGCCGGCGCGCGCGAGATCCCCGCCGTCCGCGACGGCCGCCGAAGATCCGACGGCCTCCATCAGCCCTTCCGTCCCTGGGTGGCGATCCCCTCGATGAAGTAGCGCTGGAAGACCGCGAAGATCACGATCATGGGCAGGGTCAGGATCAGCGTCGCGGCGACGATGATCTGCCATTCGCCCTCGCCGCCGCCGCCGGTGCCGAACCGGTCGAGGATCGTCTTGATCCCCAGCGGTAGGGTGAAGAGCGCCTGGTCGCGGAGGTAGATGAGCGGGCTCATCAGGTCGAACCACTTCGCCTGGATCTCGAAGATGAACGTGACGATCAAGGCGGGCTTCGCGAGCGGCAGCGCGATTCGCCGGAACATCGAGAAGTAGCTGTCGCCGTCGATCCGGGCGGCCTCGAAGAGCTCCCGGGGGATCCCCATGAAGAACTGCCGCTGGAGGAAGATGTAGAACGCGCTCCCGAAGAAGTTCGGGACCCAGAGCGGGTACTGCGTGTTCACGCCGATGTGCGGCAGCCAGGCGTGCTCGGTCGTGAACTTCCCGATCTCGTTCCAGATCAGGTACGTCGGGATCAGCGTCACCTGCGGCGGCAGCATCATCGTGGCGAGCAGGAGCCCGAAGAGGACGGTGCGGCCGGGGAAGCGGAAGTACGCGAAGGCGAACGCGACGAGCGCGCTCGTGAGCGTGACCCCGAGCGCGGCAAGCCCGCCGATCCAGAAGCTGTTCAGGAGCCACCTGAAGACGGGCGCAGCGGCGAAGACCTCGTCGAAGTTCCACACGAACTCCTTCGGGATCAGCCGGTTGTCGAAGACGTCGCCCTGCGGCTTGAACGAGGCGCTGACGAGCCAAACGAACGGATAGAGGAAGAGCACCGAGAGCCCCGTGAGAAGGGCGATCCAGAAGACCTTCTTGGCGCCGCCGACCGCCGAGCGCCCCCTGGGCGGACGCTGCATGACCTGCGGGATCGGAGCGCTCGCGGACCCGGTTGCCGGGCCGAGGTTCTCAGTCGCGGACATGGCCTGCCCTCGCGCTCATCGCTGGCCGCCCTGGTAGAAGACGAAGCGGCGGCTGACGGTCACCTGCACGAGCGTGATCACCATCGAGATCACGAAGAGCAGCCAGGCCATCGCGGAGGCGAAACCGAGGTTGAAGAACTCGAACGCCTGGCGGAAGAGGTAGATCGCGTAGAAGAGCGCGGCGTCGGGAGCCTCCGCTCCCGTCGAGCCGGCGCTGAAGTAGGCCGTGTAGGCCTCCGTGAAGGAGTTCAGGCCGGCGAGCGTCAGGATGATGAAGGTGAAGAAGAGCGCCGGGCTGATCATCGGCAGCGTCACGTCCTTGAAGCGGCGCAGCGACGAGGCGCCGTCGATCGCGGCGGCCTCGTAGAGCTGCTTGGGGACGCCGTGCAGCGCGGCGAGGTAGATCACCATCGTCCCGCCAACGCTCCACACCGAGAGGATCACGAGGCTCGGCTTGATCCAGCTCGGGTCGGTCGTCCAGAAGGGGCCCTGGATCCCAAGGAGCGCGAGGAAGCGGTTGACGAGCCCGACCTGGCCGTTGAAGAGGACGAGCAGGAGGATCGCGGCGGCTACGGGTGGGGTGATCTGCGGGATGTAGAAGATCGTCCGAAAGATGCCCGCCGAGCGCTCGCCGATCCGGGCCAGGATCATCGCGAGTCCGAGCGCGACGGCCATCGTCGCCGGGACCATCATGATCGTGAAGATGAAGGTGTTCTTGAGCGCGAGCCGGATCTTCTCGTCGTCGACGAGCTGGCGATAGTTGGCCGTCCCGACCGACTCGGTCGGCGAGAAGCCGGCGATCTGCTCGACCCCGTAGTTCGTGAACGAGAGGTAGGCGCTCGCGACCATCGGCCCCGCGGTCAGGAAGAGGAACCCGAAGACCCACGGGAGGAGGAACAGATAGGCGATCCACGTCTCCCGGTTCCGGAAGCCGGAGAACCAGCGCCGGACCCTCGAGGGAGGGCCCGGCGCCGTGTCGCTCGTTGCGACGCTCGCCAACGTCGTGGGTCTTACTTGGCCTTGTTGATCGCTGCCTGGGCCTCGCGCTGCGCCTGGTCGAGCGCCTGACGCGGGCTCTGCTGGCCGTTCAAGACGCGGTTGATCGCGTCGACCCACGCCTGCCGGAACTCGGCCGAGGCCGGCGAGAGCGGGATGGCGAAGCCGTATCGCGGAGCCCGCACGAGCAGGGTCACCGCGTCGTCGAACGCCTTCTTGCCGATCGGCTGGTAGATGTCCTCGTACACGGCCACGTCGGCCCGCGTGTTCGCGGTGTAGAGGCCGGTGAAGGCGCGTCCCTGCCGCTTGCGCAGGTCGAAGCGCGACTTGCCGACCCGCTTCCAGGCCTCCACCGAGGTCATCGCCTTCATGAACCGGCACGCGAGATCCTGGTCCCTCGCCCCGCGCGGGATCGCCCAGCCGCTGCCGCTGAAGAGCGTGATGGGACCGCCCCTGCGGTTCGTGAAGTACTTCGCGACGAGGTCGATGTTCGGCGAGTTGTCGGCGAAGACGTTGTAGATGAAGCTCTCGAACGGCATCGCCCCGATCTGGTTCCGCGCGAACGGGTTGCCGGTACCGAAGAAGTCGAACGTGTCGCGGAACGCCTTGAACCGGTTCCAGCCGCCGTGGTCGTTGATCAGCGAGACTGCGTAGGCCAGCGCGGCAACGGCCTCACGCGTGTTCAGCTGTGCCTTCAGCCCGTCCTTCGAGATCAGGTCCTTGCCGAACCACTTGACCCAGAGCGGGAAGAACTCGGGGATCTTCGGATCGAAGCCGATCCGGGTGAGCCTGCCGTCCTGGATCCGGAGCAGCTTCTTGTTCGCCTGACGCAGCTTCGCCCAGTTCGTCGTCTGGATGTCTGCGGTCGCGACGCCGGCCGCCTTCGCCACGTCCTGGTTGACGAGCAGCGTGATCTGGTTCGTGAACTCGGGCAGCGCGTAGAGCTGGCCCTTGTAGCGAACCTCGTTCAGGGCTGCGGCACGGTAGATCTTGGTGTCGATCGACTGCGAGCGGATGCAGCTCGCGAGCGGCAGGAACGCGTTTCGGGCGGCGTACGTGCCGACGCTGCCACGGCCGACGTAGACCAGATCCGGGACGTCGCCCGAGGCGAGCCGGGCGAGGAAGGCCTGGTCGTTGAAGCCGCCGACCGGGTTCGAGACCTCGACGGAGGAGCCGAGCACGCCCTCCGCGTAGTCGAGGCGGCCCTGGGCGACGTCGTCGCGGCCGCCCATGCCGTAGATGTTGAGCGTTCTCGAGGCGACTGCGCTCCCGGTGGGGGAGGCACCCGTGGTGGCGTCCGACTGTGCGCTCGCGAGACCGGCCATGATCGCGACCGTGAGCCCGAGCGTCGCGGCGAGCCCCGCCAAGCGAATCCAACGACCCGACATGTAGTTCCTCCTGGCTGAAGAGGTACGAGACCCCAAGGGGTGGACAGGACAAGGGGGTGGATGTGACAACGTAACCACATGTGCACCGCGGATTCAAGGCATCCGCTGGCGTGAACCGTGCTCGGGGCGCGGCGGGATCTACGCGGAGCTCTACGCGCTCCAGGCCGCGGCCTACGGCTGAGCGGTCGAGCCGCGGAGGACGAGCGCCGGCTCCAGGCAGGCGAAGGCCGGCTCGCAGCCGGGGTCGGCGATCCGACGCAGGAGCAGCTGCGCGGCCCGGCGGCCGAGCTCGCCCGTCGGCTGTGCGACGACCGTGATCCCCGGGTCGACCATCGACGTCCACGCGACGTCGTCGAAGCCGACGAGCGACACGTCCTGGGCGAGCCGCAGGCCGCGCGCCCGCAGCACCGTCCAGGCGTGCTCGGCGAGTTCGTTGTTGGCGGCGAAGATCGCGGTCGGCGCCTTCTCGTCGAGGAGGGCGCCGATCCGCTCCTTCGCATCCGGTGCGTGGAAGACGATCGGGACGATCAGCCGCTCGTCCACCGCCACCCCCGCAGCGGCGTGGGCGGCGCGGTAGCCGGCGAGCCGGCCGGCGTCGGTCGTCCAGTCGGTGTCGGCGACGAGCAGGCCGATCCGGCGGTGGCCGAGGTCGAGCAGGTGCGCCGTGGCCAGGCGCCCACCCTCCTCGTTGTCGATCAGGACCGCGTCGCACGGGACGTCGGCAAGCTGCCGGTCGACCTCGACGACGCCGACCCCGTTGCGGGCGAGCAGTGAGGCGGCGGCGCTGTCGGCGGGAGTCATGATCACGCCGGCTGCACGCATCGCGAGGAACGTCCGCGCGAAGGAGAGCTCCTGGGCGCGGTCGCTGTTGTCGGAGACGAGCACCATCTGGTAGTCCGCCTCGCGCAAGGTCTGCTCGATTCCCGCCGCGAGGAGCGCGTAGAACTGGTTGCCGAGATCCGAGACCGCGACGCCGACGACCCGGCTCGTGCGGTGCTTCAACGTCCGCGCCGACGCGTTCGGGACGTAGCCGAGCCGCTCCGCAGCCTCGAGCAGGCGCCCGCGCACGGGCGGCGAGACGTAGCCGCGCCCGCTGAGCGCCCGCGAGGCCGTCGAGGCCGAGGTGCCCGCCTCGCGGGCGATGTCGGCCAGGGTGACGGGGTGCTGCGTGGCCGTGCGCACGCTCACGACGCGGCCCGCCACGTCGCCCACGTGCGGCGCAACGCCTCGTAGTCCTGCGGCTCGAACGATTCGCCCGTGGCGTCCAAGGATTGACTGTAGTACAGCGACGGAACGCCCAGAAGGGGTTTTTCCTCGGCGTACTCACGCCATTCGCGCAGGCTCGGGATCCGCCAGTCGTCGGTGTCGACCAGGAGCTCGGGGCAGGCGGCGCGCGCGACCCGCGCCCGGTGGCGCATCTGCGGCACGACCGACGGCGCTCCCGCGACCATGTCGTTCAGGCGGATCATGTCCGTGACGTCGACGAAGGCGGGATGCGGGGTGTGCGTCAGGACGAGCGCGTCGGGCTTCACGTCCTTTGCCGCCGTGTACAGCGTCGCCAGCAGCTCGTGGAGGAGCGCGATCCCCCAGCGCTGCGGTCTCGCACCTGGGCCGTGACGCTCGAGCGCGCGCCCGGTCGGGGTGCGCGCGGTGAAGTCGACCTTGAAGCCGTCCGCGTCGAGTCCCTTCGCCGAGAGCATCGTCCGGACGCTCGCCCGGATCGCCTCGCGCGCAGCGGGGTTCGAGGGGTCGAGCCCGACCGGCTCGCCGGCCGGATTCCGGACGCAGAGCTCGGGCGGGAGACCTTGCGCGTCCCAGGCCTTCCACCAGAGGAGGACCCGCTGCCCGCGCTCGTGTCGCTCGGCGATCCAGGCACGCAGGTCGGGCCACTTGCCGGTGTCCGGTTCGTTGGTGCCGTACGCGGCCTGCCACTTGTCGTCGAGCACGACGGTGCCGGGCACGATGCCCTCGCCTTCCAGGTGGCTCAGGAAGGCGTCGTAGTTGGCCTGGGTCGCGTAGTCGGCCGCGATCCCGGCACCGGCCGCCTCGGCAAGGGCGCACTGGGCCCCCCAGCCGCAGAAGATCGGCTCGCGCCACCAGGCCGGCGTCTCGCGCTCGGCGGGTGCCGGGGCGGCGCCGCGGGCGACCAGATCGGCGCGGTGCCGGCGAAGCCCCACGTACGGGATCGGGGACGCCCGGGGTGAGGACGAGCGCCGGCGCCACGAACGTCCCGTCGACGCGCGTGTGTCCCTCGTACTCGAGCCGGAGCGAGAAGCCGCCGTGGCGCGCCTCATAGACGAGCTGGACGAAGCCGAGCTCACCGACCGGCGCGGCGAGGCCGAGATCGAGCCAGGTCGCGCTGTCCTCCGGCTCGGCGACCTCGTCCGGGCTGAGGGCGAGATAGAGCGGCGCGGGCGTGAAGAGCCAGTGGCCGCGACCGGGCTCGCCGTCGCCCGAGACGCCGAGCACGCACGACTCGGCGGCCGGCCGAAGGATGCGCGGATCGGACGGGTTGGGCGAGAAGAGCGTCCGGAAGGAAGAGCCGCTCGGCATGAACCCGTTCGACCTGCTCCGCGGGAGCAGCGAGCGGAAGCCGAGCAGGTGGACGTCGGTGAGCTCGCCGCGGCCCGTCACCGAGGTGCGCAGCTCGACCGCGTCGTCGCCGCACTCGAGCGAGACGCTCGCGTGCTCCCAGATCGACGAGCGGCGCTCGACCGTGAACGTCGAGCCGTCGCGGCGAGGCGGCAGCACCTCGAACGTCTCGTCCGGCGCGGCCACCGTGTCGAGCGCGGCGAGCGGCCTGAGCATGGCCGACCAGGCGCCGTCCCGAGCGGTGAGCCTCGCCTCCAGGCCGCTCGGGGCGAGCTCCAGCCGGTAGCTCGGCGACTCGTGGACGAGCGCGCTCATTCGACGTCCACGAGCGCCTCGGCCTGCTGGCCGAACGCGGTGCCGTCGACCGTGAGCTCGGCCCCGATCCGCAGCCGGCGGCCGGGGCCGCCGGCGACGAGCGCGAAGCGAAGGCTCTCTTCCGCGCGAGCGCCGAGCAGCGCCTCCTGCGGCTCCGGAACCGACCAGCCGTCGGGTGCGACGAGTGAGACGCTCGCCACGGCCTCGCGCCCGAACGGGTTCCGGACGATCACCTCGAGCTCGAGTCGGGAGCCTGCGTCTACGGAGGATCGGTACGGCTCGATCCGCACGCCGACGCCTTCCGCTCCGAAGTCCACCTCGTCGAGCGGCAGCAGCTCGCGGTGGAGCTCCGCGAGCCGGACGCCGTCTTCGAGGAGGCCGTCGAGGAGCTCGCCGGTCACGTTCTGCGGCAGCCAGTGGCCGCTCACGATCAGGTCGGGCCGGAGCGAGCGGTAGAGCTCGGCGCTCGCCACGAAGTCGTCGATCCGGAAGCGGTTCCTGTACTGGTAGTTGAGCACCGGCCGCTCGCCCCCGGTCTGCTGGTCGCCGGTCGCGAGCACGCGCCTGCCGTCGACCTCGAGCTCGAGCGCAGCCGCGTAGAGCGTGTGCCCGGGCAGCGGGTGGCAGCCGCAGCTCGTACTCGTGCCAGCGCACGGGCTCCCCGAAGGCGAGCACCCGGTCGGCCGCGATCGGCTCGAACCAGAGGCACGGGAGGTCGTAGCGGAGCGGGTCGGCCAGGATCGGCGCCACGTTCTCCGGCAGCCAGACCTCCGCGCCCTCGACCCCGCGCACGAGCTCGAGGCCCGCGACGTGGTCGTCGTGGTAGTGGGTGACGACCGCCGCCTCGATCCGCGTGACTCCGTGGTCGCGGCGGAGCGCGTCGAGCGGCCAGAGGAGCGCGCGCCGCGCTTCCTTCGTGGTGCTCGGGACGAGGCCGGTCGTGAGGTCGTAGCCGCAGTCGATCAGGAGCGCGGCGCCCGACTCGGAGACGAGCGCGTAGCCGTTGGCGAACGAGGCGCGGTTGCGGAGCAGGTGCTCGGTGACCGGCGTCCACGGGCTCGCGTGCAGGTCGGCGAGGTCCCACGGCTGCTCGAGGCGCAGGTCGACGAGCTCCTGCACGCGGGCGCGCACCGTGGCGAGCGCCTCCTGCGGGTTCTCGACGGCGGGCCCGTGCGAGGGCAGCAGCACGTCCGGCTCGCGGGCGGCGAGCACGGCGCAGGAGACATGGGTGGCAGCGAGGCCCTCCACACCGGTATACGACCACTGGGTGGCCGCGAGCGACCACAGCTGCCCGTCGCCGTAGACGAGGTCGCCGCTGAAGGCGACTTGCCGACCCTCCACCTCGACGAGGTAGGTCACCGAGCCGGCCGTATGGCCGGGCGTGGGGAGCGTGTAGATCGCGTGGCCGCCGATCTCAATCGTGCGGTACTCCGCGACGACTCCCGCGACGGGCACGGACTCGAGCAGGGAGAAGCGGTCCTGGCGGAGGTCGTAGTCGTTCTCGAGCTGCCGCTGCTGCCAGTGCTCGGCGGCGTGCTCGACCAGGTCGCGCTCGAGCGGCGGTACCCAGATCCGGATCCCGGCCGCGGCGGCGCGGGCCAGCCCCTGGACCTGGTCGCGGTGATGGTGGGTGACGAGGACGTCCGTGACGCGCTCGACGCCGAAGTCGGCGAGGCGGTCGAGGATCTCGCCGCTCCCGAAGTCGACGAGGATCGCCTCCCGGCCGCGGCCGAGCACGTAGACGTTGCACGTATCGCGGTGGAGTCCGACCCCGGCGACCGGCCCGGATGCTGTCGTCGGCAGGTTCATGCGGTGCCCGATCCTATGCCGCTTCCGCGCGATGTGGCAACGATTGCATCTTTTCCGCGAAAGCCGTAGATTCACGGGCGGATGGGTCAGATCGACGTCCAGAACCTGGTCAAGGAGTACACGGCCGGTGTCCGCGCGGTCGACGACGTCAGCCTCACGATCGGGGAGAGCGAGTTCGTCGTCCTGGTCGGCCCCTCGGGCTGCGGGAAGACGACGCTGCTTCGCTGCATCGGCGGGCTCGAGAGCGTCACCGGCGGCCGGATCCTGATCGGCGACCGGGACGTGACGAAGCTCCAGCCGGCTTCCCGCGACCTCGCCATGGTCTTCCAGAACTACGCGCTCTACCCGCACATGACCGTCCGGAAGAACCTCGGGTACGGGCTGCGCGTCCGCAAGACCCCGAAGAAGGAGATCGAGCGCCGGGTCGCCGAGGCGGCGAGGCTCCTCGAGCTCGACGAGCTCCTCGACCGGAGGCCGGGGCAGCTCTCGGGCGGCCAGCAGCAGCGGGTCGCGATGGGCCGCGCGCTCGTGCGCGAGCCGGCGGCGTTCCTGATGGACGAGCCGCTCTCGAATCTCGACGCGAAGCTGCGGGTCGCGACGCGCGGCGAGATCCTGAAGCTCCAGCGACGGCTCGGGACGACCACGGTCTACGTCACCCACGACCAGGTCGAGGCGATGACGATGGGCGACCGGATCGCCGTGATGAACCGGGGCGTGATCAAGCAGCTCGGGACGCCGCACCAGCTCTACGAGGATCCGCGGAACGTCTTTGTCGCGAGCTTCGTCGGCTCGCCGCCCATGAACATCGTGCCCGCTCCGGTCGTCGACGCGGGCGGCGAGAGCCTGGTCGCCGGCTTCCGGCCCGAGCACGTCCAGATCGCCAACGGCCAGGCGACCGACGGGCAGCGCGCGGGCGGGGACGCGATCAGGTTCACGACCAAGGTCGAGAACGTCGAGTACCTCGGCGACGAGCAGCTCGTCCACGTGCTCGTCCGCGAGACGCCGGTGATCGCGAAGCTCCCGCCCACGCGCGCGGTCGAGCCGGGCGAGGAGCTCACCTTCGCCGTCCCGCGCGCGAACGTCTACCTCTTCGACGCCGAGACCGAGGATCGCGTCAACTGAGCCGCCGCCGGCGCGGACGTGCGACAGCGCTTGATCCGCCACGCCGAATACACGCGCGCGCGACTGCGCCAGACCGCCGACCGGCTCGCCGCGCTCGTCTATCCGGAGACGCAGGCGGCCGACGAGATCCTGGTCAGCGGCCCCGTCGGCCGGATCTCCTGGGAGGAGGCACAGGAGCTCCCCTACCGGGAGGCGCGCTTCGGCGAGCACTTCGGCCCGCTCTGGTCGACGTGGTGGCTGCAGGTCGAGGCGACGGTGCCGGAGGACTGGCGCGGCGCCCGCGTCGACCTGCTCTTCGTCTCCCACAGCGAGTCGCAGCTCTGGGTCGAGGGGCGCGCGCTGCAGGGGCTCAACACCGGCGGCGCGGGCGAGCGCTCGGATGCGCGGCTCCTCGACGAGGCGGCCGGCGGCGAGCGGCTCTCGCTGCAGCTCGAGCTCGCCTGCAACGGGATGTTCGGCCGCCAGCAGGGCCCATACCTGTCGCTTCCGAAGCCGACTCTCGACCGCTGCGAGCTCGCCCGCTACGACCCCGATGCCTGGGCGCTCTGCCACGACTTCGAGACGCTCCGCGCGCTCGAGGCCGACGGGGCCGCCGACCTCGACCCCAGCTTCGCGGGCGAGCTGCGGTCGGAGCTCGAGCGGTTCGCGGACGCCTGGAGGGCGGACGAGCGCGAGACGTGGGCTCCGGCGCGTGAGCTCCTCGGCGCCCTCCTCGCCCACACGAACGGCTCGCGGGCGCACGAGCTCGTCGCGCTCGGACACGCCCACATCGACACCGCCTGGCTGTGGCCGCTCGCCGAGACCTACCGGAAGACCGTGCGCACCTTCTCGAGCCAGACGCGCTACATGGAGGAGTACCCGGAGTACCGCTTCGCCTGCTCGCAGCCCCAGCAGTACGCGTGGATCAAGGAGCGCAACCCCGACCTCTGGAACCGAGTGCGCGCGGCCGTCGAGAACGGGCAGTTCGTGCCGGTGGGCGGCGGCTGGGTCGAGCCAGACTGCAACCTCGTCTCGGGGGAGTCGCTCCTGCGCCAGTTCCTGCACGGGCAGCGCTGGTTCGCACGCGAGCTCGGAGTCCGCTGCCGCGAGTTCTGGAGCCCGGACGCCTTCGGCTACCCGGGGCAGCTGCCGCAGCTCATGCGCGAGTGCGGGCTGACCCGCTTCCTGACGCAGAAGCTCTCCTGGAGCAAGTTCAACCTCCCCGAGCACCACACGTTCGTCTGGCAGGGGCTCGACGGCAGCGAGGTGCTCGGCCACTACCCGCCGGGCGACACCTACTCGAGCGAGGCGACCGTGCCGGAGCTGCGGAGCTCCGCCCGCAAGTACAAGGATCACGACTCGTCGCAGACCTCGCTGCTCCTCTTCGGCCACGGCGACGGGGGCGGCGGCCCGACCCGCGCGATGCTGGAGACGCTCCGCCGTACCCGCGACCTCCAGGGGGTGCCGCGGACGAGCCAGCGGACGAGCGAAGAGCTCTTCGACGCGCTCGAGGCGGAGGCGGCCGCGGGCGAGCGGCCGGTCGTCGTCGGCGAGCTCTACCTCGAGTACCACCGCGGCGTCTACACCTCGCAGGCGCGCTGCAAGCGCGGCAACCGGCGCTGCGAGCAGGCGCTGCACGACGCCGAGCTCCTCGTCGCGCTCGTCGGCAACGAAGTGCCGCGCGCGGAGCTCGACCGGCTCTGGAAGCTCCTCCTCCTGCAGCAGTTCCACGACATCCTCCCGGGCTCGTCGATCCGGCTCGTGCACGAGGAGGCCGAGCTCGACCTCGCCGAGGTCGAGGCCGGAGCCGAGGCGATCTGCGCGTCCGTGCTCGGGTCGTCCGGATCGGTCGCGGTGAACACGGTGGGGTTCGCGCGGCGCGAGGTGGCGGCGGTGGAGGGCGAGCTCGCGCTCGTCGAGGCTCCGAGCTACGGCTTCGGCGGCGCGGTCGACGCGGCCACGAACGAGGGAGTCACGATCGACGGTCTCGTGCTGGAGAACGCGCACCTGCGCGCCCAGCTCGCCGAGGACGGGACGCTCGTCTCGCTCGTCGAGAAGGCGAGCGGCCGCGAGGCGCTGGCCGCTCCCGGCAACCGGCTCGAGCTCTACGACGACGACCCGGTCGCCTTCGACGCGTGGGACGTCGACCCCGCCCATCTCGGGACCCGGCGGGACGCCGAGCCGGCGAGCGCTTGTCGCGTGCTCACCGCCACGCCGCTTCGGGTGGAGGTCGAGCTCACGCGCTCGCTCGGCAGAGCCAGCACGCTGACGCAGGTCGTCCGGCTGGACGCGGAGTCGCGGCGGCTCGAGCTCCACACGACGGTGGACTGGCGCGAGCGCCACACGCTGCTCAAGGTCTGCTTTCCGCTCGCGGTGCGCTCGCCGAATGCGACCTACGAGACCGCCTTCGGTTACGCGGAGCGGCCGACGCACTACTCGACGAGCTTCGACCGGGCGCGCTACGAGGTCCCGGGTCACCGTTTCGCCGACCTCTCCGAGCACGGCTTCGGCGTGGCCCTCCTGACCGACTCGAAGTACGGCTACAGCTGCTTCGGGAACGAGCTCCGGATCAGCCTCCTCCGCTCGCCCACCAGCCCCGACCCCGAGGCCGACCAGGGCGCGCATGCGTTCGCGTACGCCGTCGTTCCGCACGCGGGCGGCTGGCGGGAGGCCGGGATCGTCGGCGAGGCCGTGAGGTTCAACGCGCCGCTGCGCTGGACGCGCCCCGAGGTCGTGACCGCCGGTTCCTCGCTTGCCTCTGTCGACGACCCGAACGTCGTCCTCGACACGATCAAGCTTGCGGAGGACTCGGACGCGGTCGTGCTCCGGCTCTACGAGGCCCACGGGGGACGCGGAACGGCGCGCGTCCGGCTCGGCTTCCCGTTCTCCGAGGCGCTGCTCGCGAACGCGCTCGAGGAGGAGCGTGAGCCGCTCGAGGTCGCGGGTGACGAGCTCGTCCTCCCCTACCGCCCGCACCAGGTGGCGACTGTGGTCGTGCGATGAGCCACGTCGTCTGCCTCGGGCTCGCCACGCTCGACACGATCTTCGCGCTCCCGCGGCATCCGGGCGCGGACGATCGGGTCGTCGCGACGGAGGTGTCCGTTGCCGGTGGGGGCCCGGCCGCGACCGCCGCGGTCACGCTCGCCCGCTTGGGCGTCGAGACGTCGTTCGTCGGCGCCGTCGGCGACGACGAGGTGGGGGCCGCCGTGCGCGAGGGACTGGAGCGGGAAGGTGTCGACGTGAGCGAGCTCGCGCTCGTCCCCGGCTCGCGCTCGCCTCAGAGCTCGATCCTCGTCAGCGGCGGGGGCCGCGCGATCGTCCACTTCGCGGGAACCGTGGCGCCGCCCCCGCCCTCCGAGCGGGCGCTCGCCCGGATGCGCGACGCGGCCTGGGTGCACGTCGACCACGCGGGCTACGCGGCCGCCCCGCGCGGCGTCCACCTCTCGATCGACGGGGGCAACCCGATCCCCGGGCTCGACCTCGCGGCCGTCGCGCTGTACGCGCCCACGCAGGCCGCGCTCGAGCGGGACTTCGGCTCTCCCGAGGCCGCTCTCGCGGCCGGCGCCGAGCTCGTCGTCGTGACGCGTGGCGCGCAGGGGTGCAGCGCCCACACGAACGTCGAGACGATCGAGGCCCCCGCGTCCAGGGTCGACGAAGAGAATGGAGCGGTGAGCACGCTCGGCGCAGGCGACGTCTTCCACGGTGCGCTGCTCGCCGCGTTCGTCGACGGCGCCGACCTCGCCGGCGCGCTCGCCTTCGCGAACGAGTGCGCCGCCCTCTCGTGCCGCGCACTCGACGGGCGCTCGGCCATTCCCACGCTTGCGGAGGTTCGGGGATGACGCATCGCGTGGGCGTGATTGCCGGAGACGGCGCCGGGCCCGAGGTGGTGGCCGAGGCGCGCAAAGCGGTCGATGCACTCGCGCTCGACCTCGAGTGGGTCGACCTCCCCTGGGGAACCGCCCACTACCACGCGCACGGGGCGATGATGCCGCCCGACGCGCTCGAGGTGGCTCGCGGCTTCGACGCGATCCTGCTCGGCGCGGTCGGCGACCCGTCCGTGCCGGATCACATCACGCTCTGGGGTCTGCTCCTCCCGCTCCGCCAGGGGCTCGACCTCTGGGCGAACATCCGGCCGGCGCGGCTCCTCGAGGGCGTCCCCTCGCCGCTCGCCGGAGCACCCGCCGTCGACCTGCTCTTCGTCCGCGAGAACACCGAGGGCGAGTACTCGGGCGTCGGCGGCCGGGCGCATCAGGGTCACCCGCACGAGGTCGGGATCGAGACCGCCGTCTTCACGCGCGAAGGCGTCCGCCGCGTCGTCGCGCACGCGTTCGAGCTCGCGGAGCAGCGCAGCGGCCGCCTGACGAGCGCGACGAAGTCGAACGCCTCTCGCTACGGCTATGTGCTCTGGGACGAGGTGGTCGAGGAGGTCGCGGCCGAGCATCCGGACGTCGAGGTCGACCGGGCGCTCGTCGACGCGCTCGCGGCTCGTATGGTGACCGACCCACTCAGCCTCGACGTCGTCGTCGCCTCGAACCTCTTCGGCGATGTCCTCACGGACATCGCAGCCGCACTCCAGGGGGGGATGGGGATGGCGGCGAGCGCCAGCGTCGCCCCCGGTTCGGGGACGACCGCGATCTTCGAGCCGGTTCACGGTTCCGCTCCAGACATCGCGGGGCGCGGGCTCGCGAACCCGCTCGGCGCGATCTGGAGCGCCTCTCTTCTGCTCGACCACCTAGGGGAGACCGACGCCGCGGCGCGACTGCTGCGCGCCGTCGAAGCCGTCTGCAAGGACGGCCCGCGGACGCGCGACATCGGCGGCGGTGCCTCGACTTCGGAGGTAGGGGAAGCGGTCGCCCGGGAGGTGGCCGGGTGAGCGGGCAGACGGCCGCCCTCGAAGAGACGCTTGCTACGCTCGAGCGGAATGTGCGCTCGGATCCGCGGTACGTCCACACGACGAACCTCGTCCTGCTGCACCGCGGCGATGTCATGCTGGATCGCGCCTTCGCTGGCCACTCGCCGGACGACCTCGTGGATGTCTATTCGGTGACGAAGAGCGTCGTGTCGGCGCTCGTCGGGATCGCGCTCCGCCGAGGCGAGCTCGACTCGCTCGACCGGCTGGTCTATGGCGGCCCGCGGACGTTCAGGCACCTCCTGACGATGACCGGCGGCACCGAGAGTGACGGACCGTGGGAGATCGACGAGGTGCTCGCTCTGCCAACCGGCTGGCTCGAGTTCCTCCTCGAGGCGCCTCGCCTCTATCCGCCTGGAGAGCGATTCCGCTACGACAACGGCGCCGCGCACGTGCTCGGTTGCGCGCTTGCAGACTGCGTCGGCCACACGCTGGCGGACTACGCCCGCGAGCATCTCTTCACTCCGCTCGGGATCGAGCGCTTCGAGTGGCCCGCGGATCCGGAGGGGCGCTCCTACGGGTTCGGCCATCTGCGGCTTCGCCCTCGTGATCTGGCGCTCATCGGTGAGCTCCAGCGGCGCGGCGGCGAGGACATGCTCGATGGCGGATATGCCGCCGAAGCTACAAGGCCGCACACGCCGGGCGGGGGGCCTGAGAACACAGGCTATGGCTATCTCTGGTGGGTCGGAGAGGGGATGTTCTTCGGAGGCGGCTACGCCGGCCAGTCGCTGATCGTCTTCCCGGCGCACGAGCTCGTCGCGGTCACGGCCGGCACCGAGGAACTGCTCAGGCCCGGCTGGCGAAACGCGCGCCATGCAGTTGAGGAGGCGCTTGCCTCGTGACCGACGCAGCCCGCCGAGACTTTTCATCCCACCTGAGGAGCCCCTCATGAAGCACTATCGCCTCCTGATCGGCGGGGAAGACGTCGACGCCGCAAACGGCGAGACGTTCGAGTCGCTCAACCCGACGACCGGCCGCCAGTGGGCGACGCTCGCCCTCGGCAGAACCCAAGACGTCGACCGGGCAGTCCGCGCGGCCGGGGCGGCGTTCGAGAGCGAGGCCTGGCGCGCGCTCTCTCCGACGCGGCGCGGCCGGTTGCTGATGCGGCTCGCCGACCTGATCGCCGACCGCGCCGACGAGATCGCCCGGATCGAGGTGACGGACAACGGCAAGCTCTACAAGGAGATGCGGGCGCAGCTCCGTGTCATCCCTGACTGGCTCTACTACTTCGGCGGGCTCGCGGACAAGGTCGAGGGCCGCGTGATTCCTCTCGACCGCACGAGTGTCCTCAACTACACGCTTCGCGAGCCGCTCGGGATCGTCGGGATCATCGTCCCCTGGAACTCCCCCGTGCTCCTGACGATGTACTCACTTTGCCCAGCGCTCGCAGCCGGCAACACCGTTGTCGTCAAGCCTTCCGAGCACGCATCGGCGAGCATCCTGGAGACGCTTCGCCTCGCGGACGAGGCTGGCTTCCCGCCGGGCGTCGTCAACGTCGTCACGGGCCCCGGCGCTGCGGGCGCGGCCCTCGTCGCGCACCCTGGCGTCGCGAAGATCTCCTTCACGGGAAGCGAGACCACCGGCAAGACGATTGGCGCGACCGCAGGCGCCCGGCTCGCCGGGACGACGATGGAGCTCGGCGGGAAGAGTCCGAACATCGTCTTCGCCGACGCCCCCGTGGACGCGGCCGAAGCCGGCCTGCTGGCCGGGATCTACGCCGCGGCGGGACAGACGTGCGTGGCCGGATCCCGCGCGCTGCTGCAACGACCGGTCTATGACGAGCTCCTGGAGCGGATCACGGAACGAGCGGCCGCAGTCGTGCTGGGCGACCCGATGGATGACGCGACTCAGATGGGCCCGATCGCGAACGTCCCGCAGCTCGCGCGGATCGAGGAGATGGTCGCGGCGGCGAAAGACGGAGGCGCGCGGGTCGCCGGCGGGGCCCGAGCGGCGGTCTCGGGATTCGAGGATGGTCTCTTCTTCTCCCCCACGGTCGTCGACGGAGTCGGCAACGACGCGCCGATCGCGCAGGACGAGATCTTCGGCCCGGTGCTGACGGCGCTCCCCTTCGACACCGAGGAAGACGCGATCGCGATTGCGAACGACACTCGCTTCGGCCTCGCGGCAGGGGTCTGGACTGGCGACGTGAAGCGGGCGCACCGGGTTGCGCGGCGACTCAAGGCGGGGACGGTCTGGATCAACCTGTATCGCGCGATCACGTTCAACTCGCCATTTGGTGGCTACAAGGAGAGCGGCTTCGGGCGCGTCAATGGGGCCGAGGCGATCGACGGGTATCTCCAGACAAAGAGCGTGTGGTGCGAGTTGTCCGAGGAGATCCAGGATCCGTTCGTGATGAAGGTCTGACGCTGGCCCGCGATCCGCGCATGGATCTCCAAGACGACGGCGAGCTCAGGCGGCTCGTCGACGAGCAGACCGCCCTCCGCCGGGTGGCGACGCTCGTGGCGAGCGGCGCCGGCGAGACCGAACTCCTCACGACGGTCACCTCGGAGATAGGACGGCTCTTCGCCGCCCACGCCGCGAACACGATGCGGTGGGACGGCGACTCGATCAGGGTTCTCGGGGCCTGGAGCGCGGACCCGACGCAACGCGACCAGACGGGCCTGGTCTATGAGTTCGGCGGCGACACGATCACGGCGCGCGTCGTCCGTTCGGAGCGCCCGGAGCGCCTTGACTCGGCCGCCGACCTCACCACCGAGTTCGCCAAGGAGCGGTGGCAGGAACTCGGACTGGAAGCTTCGATCGCTGCGCCGATCGTCGTCGAGGGCCGGATCTGGGGCGTCGTCACGGCTTCCCGAACGACCCAGAACGATCCGTTTCCGCCGGGAGCCGAGATCATGCTCGGGGACTTTGCGGCCCTCGTTGCCCAGGCGATTGCGAATGCCGAGGCCAGGCGAGAGGTCGCCGCGTTGGCCGAAGAGCAGGCGGCGCTCCGCCGTGTCGCCACCCTCGTCGCCGCCGGTCGCGCCCAGGCGGAGGTGCTGGATGCGGTCACGAGCGAAGCTGGAGTGCTCTACGGCGCAGAGTGCGTCCACCTCGTCCGCTGGACGGGAGTCCAGAACGAGGTCGTCGTCGTCGCCGGCTGGAGTGATGGCTCGCGGCCCCCGCTCGCACCCGACGCGCGGCTTCATCCAAGCGCCGGCGGCCCCACGCTCACCGTGCTCGAGACCGGCTTTCCGATCAACGCAGTCGAGACCTCTCCCGAGCTCGGCGAGCGCTGGGTGATTGCAGCGCCCGTGATCTTGAATGCACAGCTTCTCGGAGCGATCACCCTGCAGCGGGAACTCGGGAATCCCTTTCCGGCCGGGGCGGAGATCCGCCTGCGCAGCTTCGGCGACCTCGCGGCCCAGTCGATCGCCAACACCCGGTCACAGGAGGAGATGCGTGCCTCACGCGCCCGGATCGTTCGTGCGGGCGACGAGGCCCGTGAGCACCTGGAGCGGAACCTCCACGACGGCGCCCAACAGCGGCTCGTGGCCGTCTCGATCTCACTCCGGCTCGCGCTGGCGCGATTGCCCGACGGAGCCGACGAGGCGCGCCAACTTCTCGGCGCAGCCGCGCTCGACCTCACGCAGGCGATCGAGGAGCTCCGCGAGCTCGCCCGCGGGATCCATCCGGCGATCCTCACCGAACGAGGGCTCGGAGCAGCGCTCGAAGTGCTCGCGAGTCGGGCGCCGCTCCGGGTGGAGATCGAGAACGAGCTCGCCGAGCGTCTTCCCCCGCCCGTCGAGGCCGCGGCGTACTACGTGGTCGCCGAATCCCTGACGAACGTCGCGAAGTACGCCGAGGCGTCTCTCGTGCGCGTGCGGGTCGGGCACGAAGGTGACTGCAGCCGGGTCGAAGTCGTGGACGACGGCATCGGCGGTGCCGACGCCTCGCGCGGCTCGGGCCTGCGTGGGCTCGCCGACCGCGTCGAGGCACTCGACGGCCGGCTCGGGGTCGAGAGCCCCCCGGGTGCCGGCACGCGCGTCTGGGCCGAGCTCCCCCACGGTGCCGTTGAGCCGCTCGATCGCAGCGGATCAACCGAAGACCACATCCAACGCTAGTCAGCCCGCGGCTTCGTCGGTCTTCGTCCCATCTCGCGCTCCCTCCTGCTCAACCGAGCCGGACGCGCACGCTCGAGGAATTGCGGGCCCTGGGTCCCCCGGTGATCCCTCGCCCGTTCACGGCGGGCCGTCGAGCGGCGAATCGGAGTGAGGATGAAACGAAGTGTGTGTGATGATCCCGCGGCGGGGTAGGCCGCGGGTATGAGAACGAGAGAAGAGCGGTTGGCTGCGAACGAGGCCATCTTCCGCGAGGTGAACGAACGCATAGCCGAGGTCGGCGAGCGGTTCGAGCTGGAGGACGTGAGCGCGATCTGTGAGTGCGCGACCGTAGATTGCACTCAGAGGTTCGAATTGAGTCGGCGCGACTACGAGCAAGTGCGCTCGGCGAGTATCCAATTTGTCGTGGTTCCCGGGCATGAGACGCCCGACGTCGAGCGAATCGTCGAGCGGCGAGCGACGTATCTGGTCGTCGAGAAGATCGGCGAGGGGGCTGAGGTCGCCGAGGAGCAAGATTCCCGGGAACACTCGGCCGCTAGAGAGGGCTAGCGTGAGTGCCGACATGAGCGCCGAGCGGGTCGCGCTGAACGATGCGACCTTCCGCAATGCCAACGAGGCGATCGAGGGGAAGGCGGCATCGCTTCGGATAGACCCTGTGCCTTTCCTCTGCGAGTGCGCGGATCGGGCCTGCACCGATGTGATCCGCCTGAGCTGGAAAGAGTACGAGGAGATCCGCTCCGATCCCACCCACTTCGTCAACGTCCCCGGGCACGACGCATCGGCGGGTCCGCACGCTCGCGTCGTCGAGCAGAGAGAGGGCTATGTGATCGTCCAGAAGCTCGGGGTGGCGGCCGACATCGTCTCTGACCTCGACGAGCGAAGCCGCACCGAGGAGCGAACCGGCTAACCAAGTCGGCGACTCGCGGAAGTCGCTGCCGATTGAAAGGGCGGCCCGTTCGATCCGGGCCGCCCCGTGCGCCGACCTCGACCTTGGTCAGACGCGTGACTGCTGCTTGGCGCCCTCCTCGGCGAGCCGCTTGCCGATCGACTGCAGCTTCTCGAGCGCAGCCTTCTCCTGCTCGAGGTTCTCGGTGAGCAGCTCGGCGACCTCGGTCTCGCCCATCGCCTCGGCCATCGTCACGAGGCCCTCGTAGGCGGCGATCTCGTAGTGCTCGGTGCGCGCGCCGGCACCGGTCAGGAACGAGTCGAGGACGTCCTGCGACGGCGACTCGTTGGCGACGAAGTCGTCGTGCTCCTTCTTGATCCCGTCGATCCCGGGGCACTTCTCGGCCTTCGGCGTCTCTCCGAGCTGCTCGAACGCCTGCTCCAGGTTCTTCACGTGCCCGCGTGTCTCGTCGAGGTGCTCCTCGAAGCCGAGTGAGAGCTCCTCGTCCGAGGCCTCCTCCTGCAGCTTGGGCAGCGTCTTCACGAGTGTCTGCTCCGCATAGAGCACGTCGCCGAGCTCGTGCAGGAACAACTCGCGTGGATCACTCATCGATGTGGTCATCCGTCCCCCTTTGTTGTGGTGCCGCTCACGTTCCCAGCGTCTTCAAGGTCAAACGGAAGAGGGCCGTTGACCGCGAGGAAACTGGTTTCCCCGCCGAGCGACCGGGTGAGGAACGAGGTCATGCCTTCTCCTGCGACGCTCCAGGGGAGTTACTACCTGGCTAGCGGTATCTGGCCAGTGCTTCACCGGTCGAGCTTCGAGGCGCTCACCGGGCCCAAGGAGGATTACTGGCTCGTCCGCACGGTGGGCCTGCTCGCGGCCTCGATCGGCCTCGGTCTTTCCAGCGGCGCTCGGCGGGCGACCGGTGTGTCCGCCGATATGAGGGCGACGGCGATTAGTGCCGCGGTGGGGTTTGGAGCGATCGACCTGGTCGAAGTAGCCCGTGGCCGGATCAGCCCGGTCTATCTCCTCGACCTGGCCGCCCAAGCGGCGCTCCTCGGTGCATGGCTGCGAGAGCCGGTTCGTTAGCCCTGCGGCCATAGGCGTGCTCACTCCGGGTAGGAGCCGCCCGCGGCGGCGCCGTTTACTGCTCGCTCGCTGGTTGCTCGCGATCGCGCTCGGCTCTCTGGTCTTTGCGGGAATCCTCTGGCCGCAGCCCTGATCCGCATGTCCTCAAGGAAGTCTCAGGACGGGCGGGTCAGGGTGTATGGCTGCTCGCCGGGCTGCCTGGTCGTCTCGCTCGCCCTCTCGCTCTTCCTGACTCTCGCCGTGAACGGCTGCATTCACCTTCTCGGATGACACTCTTCACGTTGAGGTTTGACGCGGAGGACTAGGGGCAGATTCGGCGTCCGTAGTTCTCGTCCGAAAGGGGTCATAGGTATGACGGAGACCGCCACAGCTGGCGTCGGTCAGGCTGACCAGTCGGCCACGGATCAGGCCAAGGAGAAGGTGCAGGAGACTGCTGGGCAGGTTCAGCAGAAGGCAGTGGAGGTGAAGGGGCAGGCGGGCGATCGCGTCCGCCAGGAGCTTGATTCTCGTTCGACGGAGGCCGGGGAGCAGCTCGGGCTCACCGCGGAGGCGATGCGGCGGACGGGAGACCAGCTCCGGAGTGATGGCAAGGAGACTCCGGCCAACGTGGTTACGGCCGTCGCCGATCGGGCCGAGCGTCTCGGCAGCTACCTGACGCTGGCGAACGCGGATCAGATGCTGCGGGACGTGGAGAACTTCGCCCGTCGCCAGCCGTTCCTCTTCGCCGTCGGCGGAGCAACGCTCGGCTTCCTCGCCGCGCGCTTCATGAAGGCATCGAGCAGTAGCCGCTACGAGGGAAGCAACGGATCAGGGAGCTACTCGGCAGGCTCGCAGCCCTCTTCCCGCCAGTCGCAGGTCGCAGGGCCTGCCGGGCAGCTCGGCGAGGGAACGGGCGCTTACGCCACGGAGCCGAGTTTGAGCGACGACCTGGCACCGACGGTGACCAGTGACGGTGGTGGGGGCAGTGGCAAGCCAGGGCAATAGCAGCCAGGACCAGACTGCGCTTCGCGAGCAGTCCTTGCCGGAACTGGTCAAGCAGCTGGCCGAGGAGACGAGCACGCTGGTGCGCAAGGAGTTGGAGCTTGCGCGCTCCGAGGCTCAACGCGCGGGCGAGACCGTGGTCGCGCTCGCTCGGCAGGAGTTGCAGCTCGCCAAGGCCGAGATGGCCGAGAAGGGCCGCAAGGCGGTGCCCGGGATCGGGATGGTCGGTGCAGCGGGCGCCGTCGGGCTCTTGGCGGCCGGAGCGCTCACGGCCTTTCTGATCCTCGCTCTGGACGGGATCATGCCGAACTGGCTGGCCGCGCTCCTTGTCGGGCTCGCCTATGCGGCGATCGCCGGAGCCCTCTACTTCGCGGGCAAGGCGCGGGTGCAGGAAGCAGGCCCGCTCATGCCCGAGCAAACAGTCGAGACGATCAAGGAGGACGTCGAATGGGCCAAGACTCAGATCGGATCAGAGAGCAGATAGAGCAGACGCGCGACCAGATGTCGGAGAACCCGGAGGCAGACCTGATCCGGGACGACATCGACGAGACCAGGGCGCGGATGGGCGAGACCGTGGAGGCGATCGGTTACAAGGCCGACGTGAAGTCGCGGGTCAAGGAGTCCGTCTCGGACAAGAAGGACGCCGTCGTCGGAACGATCGCAAGCGGAAAGGACACACTGGTGGGAAGCGCAGACTCGCTCGTTCAGAAGGTGACCGGGGCGATGCCGGACACCGAGCAGGTGAAGCACGGCGCCCAGAAGGTCGGCGTCTCCAGGGAGAACCCGCTCGGACTCGCGATCGGCGGCGCCGCCGTGGGGTTCCTGGCGGGGCTGCTCCTGCCCTCGACCCGGGTCGAGGACGAGAAGCTCGGCCAGGTCTCGGATCGGGTCATGGATCAGGTCAAGGAGACGGGACAGGACGCGCTCGACCGGGGCAAGCAGGTCGCGCAGGAAGCTGTCGAAAGCGCCAAGGACACCGCGAAGGAGAGCGGCAAGAAACAAGGCAAAGAGGTCGCTGAGAACGTCAAGGAGACGGCGCGAGAGGTCGCACCGACGGCCGGCGGCTCGAGCAGGAGCTAACCCGATTGCGCGCGGATCACTCCGAGCGCGGATCGGTCGCCCAACTAGATGGGAGAGGGGCGGTTCACGGTGGGCCTTGAACTAGGCCCGCCGTGAGTCGTCGTTCTGAGCACAGGACGCATCGCCAGGCTGCGAACAGGAGAGTTGGATGGGTTATCTGGAACCAGGTCGAGGACGCCGAGCCAGTAGTTCTCGAACGCTGCTGTGGACGGCTGCGTATGTCCTTGCTCTCGTGATCGCTGGTGCGCTGATCGTCAAGGCGATCTGAGACACCAGGTCGGAAAGGAGCGTTGCTTTCTTGAGCAACGCGATGAGCACTCACGAACTTGGAGGACAGAAATGATTCGTCGGATCGATCGGATTGCGACAGAGCTTCCCCCGCCCTCAGAACCCGATGTGGCTGGTGCTGTGGCTGTTCAAGAGCTGATGGGAGGTCGCTTCGGCGAGATGTCGACCTTCCTCAACTACACGTTCCAGTCGTTCAACTTCCGCAACCGCCAGGGAGCACGGCCTTTCTACGACCTGATCGCCAACATCGCCGCTGAGGAGTTCGGGCATATCGAGCTGGTCGCGGCTGCGATCAACACCATGCTGACCGGAGCGTCGCCGACCGACGAACGGTGGCGCGCCGAAGGCGTCTCTGGCATCAGTCAAGGGTGTCGGCAATCCGCATCATTTCCTTGCAGGCGGTCAGGGAGCCCTCCCGCAGAACTCACAAGGGCGCCCATGGAACGGGGACTATGTCTTCTCGTCCGGTGATCTCGTCGAGGATTTGACCCACAACTTCTTCTTGGAGACGGGCGCGCGCAACGGCAAGCTCAAGGTCTACGAGATGGTCGAGCATCCGGCAGCTCGGGCGTTGACCGGGTATCTGCTCGTTCGCGGCGGTGTCCATCAGGTCGCCTACGCGCGGGCGCTGGAGCGTCTGACCGGCGCTGACCTGATGAAGCTCTTTCCCAGTCCGAGGATTCCGACCGAGAAGATCCCCGAGTGCAAGCCGCACATCGAGCGCGGCGATCACCTGCGTCTCTACCGCTTCTCGCCCAACGACTACTTGGAGCTTTCTGCCGTGTTCAACGGCCCGCACCCGGAAACGGGCGAAGACCTCGTCGTCATCGACGAGGCGCCGGAGGGAGTGCCAGCGCACGACCTTCCTTCCCAGCCCGCGGTCTTCGCACCCGACTACGCGCCCGAGGAGATTGCCGAGATCGCGCAGAAGCTTCGCAAGCAAGCCGGACTCTCCAAGGAGCCGACCGGCGAGGTCGCAAACGGGAAGCCTGCCGCGGTCACCAAGCAGCACCTGGCCGCCCGCAAGACGAAGGCCGCAAAGAAGTAGAGACATGAGACGTGTGTGGGGCCGTCATGCCACGGCCCCACACACGCCGCGAGGCGAAGCTGGCGGTCGGCCCCGCAGCCCACAGGCGAGTGGGCCGGCGCTGTTTCGGCACGCGGCTAGCGGCAAGAACCACGGTCGCCGGTGTCAATCATTCCTAGGCTTCAGGGGGTGATCGTGGAGACGTTGACTGAGGTTGGCGGGGAGCCACTGCATGAAGGCGTGCCTTGGCCTGAAGAGCAGCGAATACGCTCCACGACCGGCACCCGTGCCGCCGTTGAGCAACTTGCCGGGCGTGTCGAGATTCTTGAGCGGGCTGTGCGCGAGCTCACGGTCGCCGTCATGGAACTGCGCCCAGCACGCGGTCGTGGGGTATAGCGCTTCCTCCTCCCATCCCGAAGCCAGGCGGACGCGACCGGCTGAGCGAACCCGAGTCTCTTCGGCTCCCGAGGACAGTCTCGATATCTGCTCCGGCAGTTCGAGTCATCTCGCCATGGAGCGGTGAGCGTGGAGACGGTCGCCCGGCCTCGGCTGCCCGGCATCCTGCTCGGCATCGGGCTCGGCGGATTCCTGGACGGCATCGTGCTCCACCAGTTGCTCCAGTGGCACCACATGCTCACCAGCGAGGGCAGCTACCCGAAGGACACGGTCGCTGGGTTGGAGACGAACACGCTTTGGGATGGCCTATTCCACGCCTCCACCTGGGTCGCGGTGATCGTAGGACTCTGGCTTCTGTGGCGTCGCTCTTCAGACTGGCGCTGGGCGAAGAGCGGGCGGGCGTTCGTGGGCTGGATGCTGGTCGGCTGGGGCGTGTTCAACCTCGTCGAGGGCATCGTCGATCATCACCTGCTCACTATCCACCACGTTCGCGAAGGCGTCGCCCAGCAATGGGCGTATGACGTCGGTTTCCTGGTCTTCGGCGCATTGCTTGTGATCGGAGGATGGGCGCTCGCCCGCTCAAGGGAGGATTTTCGCGGCTAGCGTCTGTTGAGCGCGCTTGCGAGGACGCACAAGTCCAGTTCGGGGCCAGCAACCAGACCGGGTGAGCGGTCTCCAACCTGGCTCAACGAGTCAGCTGTTGCGGTGTCTGGCAGATCCTGGGCAGCGGTTTTGAATCTCCATGATTGGGAACTTGCTACGGCGAGGCTAAGGTTTTATGCCGGTGCCTCATACAGATCAACAGACAGCCGTAAGGGAGGAGGATCTACTGTGGCAACACTGGTTCGTTGGGAGCCCTTGAGCGAGCTCGCGACGCTGCAGACGGAGTTGAGCCGTCTGATGAACGGCCTCTCCGAAGGCAACGGTCGCAACCTGCAAAGCTGGGTTCCCCCGGTCGATGTCTGGGAGACCGAGTCCGACCTCGTCTATGCGTTCGATCTTCCCGGAATCTCGCAGGACAAGATCACGCTCGACCTCCACGACGACACGCTGACCGTTTCCGGGGAACGAGAGAACTCACAGGAGCGGTCCGAGGACGGATTTTTCCGCTTCGAGCGGCGCTACGGCAGCTTCAGCCGCTCCCTGGCCGTCCCGCCGGGAACCCCCGAAGAATCCGTGCGGGCGGACTATCGCAATGGGGTGCTCGAGGTTAGGGTCGCGAAGCCGGAGGTGAAGAAGCCGCGCCGGATCAAGATCAGCGGCGAGACCGACTCGGAGCACGAGACAATCGAGGGCAGCGCTAGCTCGTCCTGAGCGGAAGCGGCGCGCGCCGTGAACTCGGTGCGCGCCTGCCGCTTCCGCCGATGTCTGCGGACCGAGGCGTTCCGATGCAAGGCGGTTGCTCATGAACGGTGATCGGGTGGTTTCGCTTGACTGCATTGAGTGTGGGCGCTGCTCGACCGATGAGGCACTTGGCTGGCGTGGATACCTCGTCGATCTCAACGAGGATGGCCATGAGGACGACGTCGTCTTCTATTGCCCCAACTGTGCTGCCATGGAGTTCGATTCCCAACTAAGCGACTGACCACTCCGCCCAGCGCGTACGGTCCGCAAAGAGGAGAGGAGCCGATCGGCCGACTGCGAGAGTTGCTTCGACTCGACGATCGCTCTCGATGTCGCGCTCGAACGCGAGCCAAATTCAATCGGCTGTTTCGATCGCCTACCGCGCGGTAGCCGAGGACTCGGCGCGGGTTGCGATGCACGCCTGCGCCGGAGGTAGAAGGAGCGTTGAATTGCGAGCGTGGTGGCGCCCGCGACCACGATCGCGGTGAGATTGATTCAGAGCTGGAGACAAGGGGGACCAGGGGTTCCCGGGCAGCAGGGCATTCAGGGGGTTCCCGGGCAGCAGGGCATACCGGGCACACCCGTCGGACCGTGGCGAACTCCACGTGTGCGGGCTGCCTGCTGTTGTCGGGGGAAGCGTGTTTCGGGCCAGACGTCCTCAGACGTCCGGCACGGCTCGTCAACGCGACTTGGCGACCACGGTCACTCGCGTGCCTACGGGGATGCGCCGGTAGAGCCACTCTGCGTCGCTGTGCGGTACGCGCACGCAGCCGTGTGACGCTGGTGTCGGCGGCACGGAGGGCGACTCGTGGAAGGCGACGCCGCCGACGAAGTAGCTCGCCCACGGAAGCCACACCGCGTAGGGCACCGACCAATCCTTCGTAAACTTCCGCGTCACCGTATAGCGGCCCGTCGGTGTGTCATAGCCCCGCTTGCCGCTCGAGATGTGCAGCAAGCGGATGACCGTGTTATCCCGGATCAGGAGCAGCAGCTGGCGGTCGAGTAGCACCTCGACGCGCTTGCCTTTCCCACCTTGCGTGCGCGGCGTTGGGCGCCTTGCCGCGTCGAGCGCCTTGCGCGTGATCGGCCCGATCCTGCCGTCGCGGCCGATGCCGGCCCACTTCTGGAACGACATCGCTGCGTTGAACGTGGCAACGTTCTCGCGGCCATCCGCCTGCGTCTTGTCGAGAAAACCGAGCGCGACGAGCCGCTTCTCGAGCTCGAGCATGCTCGCTTTCGGAGCCAGGCCCCGCTTGGTCTTCGCGACCGTCGGTTTTCCCTTTGGCTTGGTGAGCATCGCCGCGGTGACCGGCTTGCGCAGGTCGATGCCCGGATAGAGCTCCTGACGGACGTCGCCATCCACGCGCACCTTCACAGCGTTGATGCCCGGGACCTCGGTCAGGGTGAGCACGAGCTGCGCGAACCGTGCCGGCAGGCTCTCGGCGCTCGTGCCCGAGGCGAACTTCGCACCGAGGTCGATCGCGGCGACCCCGTGCTCGACGGTCAGGCCCTTGACCCGCACGCCAGCGGGCAGCTGCGAGCGGATACCCTGCTTCGTTTCCGTGGCCGTCGGGCCGGCGAGCAGCTTTTCAGCCGCGGCCTCGACGCCACTGCCGCGGCGGCTCACCACTAGGGGTTGCTCGCCCTTCAAGAAGGAGACGTTGACGCTCACGAGCCGTGATCTTGCCAGGCAGGTCCGTCGCTCGCGGCAGCGAATCGCCGTGTTTGTCTGCGATGTCGAACCCGGCCGCATTGCCGGTCACTAGTCGAGGAAATTCACGACCGCGTATTAGTGCGGATTAGCTTGGGTGGTCGATGTTTAGCGCGTGTCGACATTGCGCCAAGGCAACAACAGCAGATGCCATTTTCCAGGCACTTCTCAAGACGGGAGCGACGGGACTCGAACCCGCGACCTCCGGCGTGACAGTTGAGCGCGCAGGCTTGCCGTTAGTGCTCGTTGGTCCTCGTTAGTCGCCTTGTGCGCGGCTTTCCCGGCTGCGGGCTGACCGGTGGTTCTCGTTGGTTGCCACCGCTGCGTTCCAGACTCGTTCCATCTCGTCGCCTCGCCGCTGCGTCAGCGCCTGTGCCACCTCGCTACGCGCGATCGGATGACGCGCGGTGCCACTCGACGAGCGGCGCTGCGACCCAGGTCGGATCGGGCGACTCGTACAGCGCGGCCGCGTCGTGTACGCCATGTCGACGATCTCGCCTCGTCGCGCCACTCGTCGCGCCCGTCGATGCCCGGCCCGGTTCCCCAGAACGGCTCACCGGATCCTCCCCTGCGGAGACACTAGAGCTCGTGGATCTGCTCCTCGAGCTTCTGGCGGTCGAGGGCCTGGGACACGTCAGCTCAGGATCGGTTCAGCGCGTACAGGTTGTTGCCGCCGCTCGCGTCAGGCGCCGACGCGATGTGCGGCCTGCCCGTTCTCACCACGTGCACCGGTGTCTGCTCGCCGTCATCTCGGACGACGTACACGTCGCAGCCGTAGTCGATGAAGTCGACACACTCCGCCGTCGTGAAGGCGAACGGGACGCCATCGGTGTGGTTCGTGCCGCGCACGGCCAGGATGCGCCCGTAGCGCGGCTTGCGGCGGAAGAAGACGATGTCGCGGTAGACGTCGGTGATCTCCAGGCTCAGCACTTTCGACGGCTTCTGCGTCGGCGAGTCGTCCCACGGCAGGAAGTCGGCGATCTCGCCGGCCAGGAACCGGGGCCGCTCGAAGTGGACGGAGTGACCGGTGTTCGAGAGGAAGAGGCCGGTTCCGGGTGTCGCCGTCATCGCCTCGGCCAGCTTCCTCGTCGCGTCGTAGATGTTCGACCCGACGAAGTTGTCCTGCTCGCTCCCGATCAGCAGGTGGTTGACGACGTTCAGCTCGTAGCGTGGCTTGCTCGTGTTGTCCCAGTGGTCGACCCGGTCGACGTGGCTGAAGATCAGTTGCTCTCCGGCGACGCGCCAGTGCCACTTGCGGAGGTTCCTGCTGTAGACCTCGCGCCGCGCGCGGCGCGAGCCGGTGATGTGCAGCCGCTTGCACGGCTGCCACCCCGGCCTGTACCAGAGCTCCGGCTGGGTGAGCGGGAGCACGACCGGGATCACGACCTTGTCGTAGACCTCGTGGAAGTAGTCTCGCCGCGAGCTGTCGGACTCGCTCGCCTCCCAGTTGTTCATGCACTTGCCGGGCGCCTGGCTCTTGATGAGGTCGTTGACCATCGGGTCCCACACCGAGGCCGCGTTCCAGGAGACGATCCCCTTGTCGAGCCAGGCGGGCATCGGGTCTCGCCGGCCGAGGCGCAGGCCCAGGTTCCCGCCGAGGCTGCCGCCGATGACGCCCGCGAACCGCTCCGTGACCGGCGTGATCTGGTCGAGGGCCTCGACGAACGCGATCACGAAGTCCTCGATGAAGTCCAGCACGGGAGTGCGAATCGGGTCCCGGTCGTTCACGACCCCGGACGGCCACGTGGTGGCGCTCGAGACGGCGACGTCCTCGTGGTCGAAGCTCTCCGAGTAGCCGCAGTTCGGCAGGTCGACCGAAACGACCGAGAACTTTGACCCGCGCGCGAGGCCGGCCAGGTGGATCAGCGGGATGATCGTGAGCGCCTCCTCGGCGCCCGAGACGTGGCCGTGGAGGAAGAGGATCACGTTGTTGCCGGCGGGAACGTGCGGCGTGGGCTCCGGCGGGAGCTCACGGAGCGTGTGCGAGGTCCGCGCAGGAGTGGGCTCGAGCGGTGAGGCGATCAGGAACCGGGTCTGCAAGGTCAGCTCCGGAGTGCTGCCTCTGGCGGGCACGGTGACCGGGAGCTCGTACTGTTCGAGGCGCGGCCCCGGCACGTTGACCGGCCGGTGCGGCATGTCGTCCTCGCCCGAGACGCCGATCCAGCCGAGGGCGGCACGGGTGGCGCTGCGCTCGGCCACCGGCCCGCGGATCGCCCAGGCGGTCCTGAACGCGCGGTCGAGCGCGGTGTTGACGGCCGCGTCCGACTCCGCCGCCGTCACGGTTACCAGCGGGGCGAGCAGCCCGCCGACCTTGGTCAGCAGCTGCGCAGCGGTGTACGGCGTCGTGCCGAAGTCGACGTGGCTCCCGGCCTCCGTCAGCTGGAGCTCGTGCAGCGGCGTCAGGGCCGGGTGCGCGAGGAGGCAGTAGCTCCTGCGTCCGGTCACCGCGAGATCGGCGAGAGCGTTGCCGAGCTCCTCGTCCGACTGGTGGAACGCGGCGGCCGACCGGGCGAGGATCTCGTAGGGGTCCCGCGTCTGCGCGGCGTCGCGCAGGGTCGAGATCAGCCGCCCTTCGTTACTGGAATCCACGAAGCGTGCCGGCGGCTCGATGAACCCGGCGGAGAGCTCGGTCTCCGAGCAAGAGTCGCCGGAAGGTATGACGTATTTCGTGTCCGTCGCGGTAGTCCTAAGCCTTCCTGTGCCACAGGTCAAGGCTCTGCGGCTAGCCGCGGTGCGGCACTTCCAGAGAGACGGGAGCGACGGGACTCGAACCCGCGACCTCCGGCGTGACAGGCCGGCGTTCTAACCAGCTGAACTACGCCCCCCAGGGCGCGCGCATTGTAGCGGCGGCGGAGGAACGCCACGGGCGCAGGTGAAGGAGGGCTCGTGACGACTGTGGACTGGATCGCCCTCGCCGTGATCGCGGTGACGGCTCTGAACGGCCTGCGCCGCGGGCTCGTCGTGGGCGCGTTCGGGCTCGTCGGGATCGTCGCGGGCGCCTACGCCGGCGCGAAGCTCGCACCGGAGCTTCTCTCCGGCGAGTCGGCCTACACGCCGCTCGTCGCCCTCGCGGGGGCGGTGGTGCTCGGCTCGCTGCTGCGCTTGGCGGCGAGCGTTGCGGGCGGCGCGGTCCGCTCCGCGCTGCTCGCGCTGCCGCCGCTGCGCGCGCTGGACACGCTCGGCGGGCTCCTGCTCGGCGCCGGGATCGGGCTGGCGCTCGTCTGGGTGGCGGGAGCCGTGGCGCTCCACGTTCCCGGCCAGAGCGACCTCCGCCAGGAGGTGCAGCGCTCGCGGATCCTGCGCGAGATCAACCGGCAGGTGCCGCCCGCGCGACTGCTCGACGCGATCGCACGCGTCGACCTCCTCGACCGGATCGCGGGGCCGCAGGCCCGGGTGGCGCCGCCGGACCCCGCGCTGCTGCGCGACCCCGGCGTTCGCCGGGCGCGGGCGAGCGTGCTGCGGGTCACCGGGACGTCGTGCGGGCTGGGAGTCCAGGGCTCGGCGTGGGTCGCGGCCCGCGACCTGCTCGTGACGAACGCTCACGTCGTGGCCGGGATGCGCGACGCGCGCGTGGACGACGGCGAGGGAGACGGCGCTTCCGCGCGCGTCGTCCACTTCGACCCTCGCAACGACGTCGCGGTGCTGCGCGTGGCCGGGCTCGACGCGCGGCCGCTGACGCTGATCGAGCCCGTCGAAGGCACGGCCGTCGCGATTCTCGGCTATCCGGAGAACGGCCCGTTCACGGCGACACCCGGTCGGATCGGGCAGACCGGGACGGTGCTCGCCGAAGACGCCTACGGCCGCGGCCCGGTCGAGCGCCGGATCACGACGCTGCGCGGAGCCGTCAAGCAGGGCAACTCGGGCGGCCCCGCGGTCGACCGTCTGGGACGGGTACAGGCGACGATCTTCGCGGCGAGGATCGGCTCGCCGTCCGGCTACGGCGTTCCGACGGCGATCGTCCGGGCGGCGCTCGGCACGGCCGACCGCGAGGTCTCGTCCGGCCCCTGCGTCAGCTAGAGGATCTCCAGGATCCCGAGCGGCTGGCGGAACGGCGCAACCAGGTAGACCCCGGCGGCCTTTTCGCGCGACTCGGCGATCAGCTCCCGCGCCAGCTCGGCGCCGACGGCCGCGGCCGCCTCGCCCGCGTCGAGCAGTCGCTGCTGGACGGCTTCGGGGACGACCATCCCCGGCACCTCGTTGTGCACGCGTACCGCGAGCGCGTGGCTGCGCAGCGGCCAGATCCCGACGAGGAGCGGGATCGGCGAGCGGCCGCCGAAGCGATCGAGGAACGCGTCGAGGTAGCGGAGGTCGAACAGCACCTGCGTCATCGCGAACTGCGCCCCGGCCTCGAGCTTCCGCTCGAAGCGGTCGAGCTCGACCTCGAGGTCGTCGGCGGACGGGTTGACGGCGACCCCGGTGAAGAACGACGTCGGCGCGTCGATCGTGCGGCCGTGGTTGTCCTCGCCGCGGTTCAGGTTCGCGATCAGCCGCGTCAGCCCGATCGCCTCGACTTCGTAGACGCCGCGCGCGCCCGGGTAGTCACCCTCCTCGGGCGGGTCGCCGGTCACGGCGAGGATGTTGCGGACGCCCTCGGCGTGGGTTCCGAGGAGGAGCGACTCGAGCCCGGCCACCGTCATGTCGCGGGGAGTGAGGTGCGGGATCGTCTCCAGGCCACACGCCCGCTCGATCGCGACGGACGCCATCACGCCGCTCATCCGCGCCCGCGCCCGCGGGTTGTCGTTGACGTCGACGAGGTGCGCCTTGCCCGACTCCTGGAGGACGCGAGCGGTCTCGAGGAGCGCGTCGTTCGAGCCGCCGAGCGGGGGATCGAGCTGGACGGAGACGACGAACTCCCCTTCGCGAAGCATCCGTGCGAGCAGCGTCTCCTCGGTTCTCGGCTCGCTCGCCGCCGCCACGAGCTCCCGCTCGCGGACGACGAGCGGCGCCGACGGCGTCCGATCCTCGTCGACCGCCGCCCGGATCGCGGCGATCTGCGCCGGAGTCGTGCCGCAGCAACCGCCGATCAGCCCGGCCCCGAGCCGCCGGGCCTGGGCGGCGAACTCGCTGAAGTACTCGGGGGTCGCGTGCGGGAAGATCACGCGCGAGCCGGCGAGGCTCGCGAGGCCGACGTTCGGCAACGCCGCCAGGATCCGGCCGTCGCCCTGCATCTGGGCGATCGCGTTCAGCGCCGCGGCGGGGCCGGCGCTGTGATTCGCGCCGATCGCCGCCAGCTCGAGCCCGTCGAGGCGCGCCGCCGCGTCGCCCGCGCTCACCCCGCCGAGCGTCTGGCCGTCGGCGTCGAAGGTCATGAGCGCGACGAGCGGCAGCTGCGAGACGCCGCGGACCGCCTCCACCGCCGCGACGAGCTCGTCGAGGTCGTAGAACGTCTCGAGCAGGATCAGGTCGACGCCGCGCCCCTCGAGGATCCGCGTCTGCTCGGCCACGAGCGGCCCCGACTCGACCGGGTCGAACTGCTCGAGCTCGCCCAGGGGGCCGATCGCGCCGGCGATGAAGACCTCGCCGCCGCACATCTCGCGCGCCTCCCGAGCCAGTCGCACGGCGCTGGAGTTGATCTGCTCGAGCTCGTCCTCGAGGAACCGCGCCGCGAGCTTGGGCCGGTTCGCGCCGAACGTGTTCGTCTCGATCAGCTCGGCGCCGGCCCGGATGAAGCTCGCGTGCAGGGCGACCACGCTCTCCGGCGCCCGCAGGTTCGCCTCCTCGGGGCAGCGCAGGCGCGGCACGGCCCCGGAGAGGAGCGTGCCCATGCCGCCGTCGGCGACGATCGGCTGGCCCGAGCGCAGACGGTCGAGGAAGCGGCTCGACATCGCGTGGACTCTAGATGGTGCGTCACGTCGCGGAGCATCCGAGGTGAACCGGCGCCGTCAACCCCGTTCGAGGGACGAGTCAACCGCAGAGGGGTGATTCCAGCGCCGCCAACGCGGCACATACTCCGGACATCTTCCGAGCGCCCCAGCGGCGGGGCTGCAGGGAGAGGAGAACGGCTTCCGCTCAGGGAGCCACCGGGCGGGATCCCAAGGCGGCGGGATCCCGCTCCTTATCTCCCTCTTAAGTTCTTGCGCGTAGCTGCCGATACAAGAACTGCTCTTCGGTCGGGGACTGACGGCAATCATCCTGCGGGCTCGACGAGCGGCAAGGCGGCGGGCCTCGGCGCGTCGCCTTTCGTTTTCCCTAGGACTCGTGGACGACGCGGCCCTCCATTCCGCCGGCGACCGTGACGACCTGGCCGGTGACGTGACCCGAGAGCTCGTCCGAGGCGAGGACGACGACCTGCCGCGCGACGTCCTCCGGGCTCGCGACCTTGCGGAGCGCCATCGTCCTCGAGATCCGCCGCACCGCCTCCGGATCGACGTGGCCCCGCGTCATCGGCGACTCGGTCCAGCCCGGCGCGACCGCGTTCACCCGTCCGCGCGGCGCGATCCGCACGATCTCGTTCTTCAGGCTGAGCAGCAGCCCGCCGAGCACGGCCGACTTCGCCGCCGCGTAGTCCGCGTGCCCCGCCTCGCCCACGATTCCTGCCGTCGAGCCGACGAGGACGAGCGAGCCCTCGCCGTTCCGCTCGACCTCGCGGAGGAAGCCGCGCGCCGTCAGGAAGACCGAGGTCAGGTTCTGGCTGAGCGTCCGCTCCCAGCGCTCCAGGGGAAGCTGCCAGACCGGCACGTCCTCCGAGGGCCAGACCCCGGCGACCGCGGCGCAGACGTCGATCCGGCCGAGCGCGCCGCGCGCCTCGTCGAAGAGCCGGTCGACCTCGAGCTCGTCCGTCACGTCCGCCTGGACGATCGGCGCCGCGTCCAAAGTCGCGGCCACCTCGCGGGCGCGCTCCTCGCCGCGGTGGTAGTGGACGGCCACACGAGCTCCTTCCGCCGCGAAGGCGCGGGCGCAGGCGGCTCCGATTCCCCCGGACGCGCCCGTCACGAGGACGCCCTTGCCTGCGAGACCGCTCTCCACGATCGCTTAGGCTAACGGCGCGGTGCGGGTCCACATCATCACGGACATGGAGGGCGTCTCCGGGATCGTCAGGGGCGCCCAGACCGGCGGCGGCCTGCCGCTCTACGACGAGGGTCGCAAGCTCTACACCGAAGAGATCAACGCGGCCGTGCGCGGCGCGAAGGCCGCCGGCGCAACCGAGATCGTGGTGATGGACTGCCACGGCGCCGGCAAGGAGTGGTCGTTCAACTCGCTGATGCCCGAGCTGCTCCACCCCGACTGCGAGTTCGTCGTCCAGGACGACTGGACGGAGTACACGGACTTCCTCGAGGAGGGCTGCGACGCGGCGCTCCTCGTCGGGATGCACGCGAGGGCGGGCACCCGCCTCGGCGTGCTCAACCACACCGTCTCGGGCCAGGACTACTACAACCTCTGGTTCAACGGCACCCTCGTCGGCGAGACCGGGATCCACGCCGCGGTTTGTGGGACCTGGCAGACGCCGGTGCTGCTCGTGACCGGCGACGAGGCGGCGTGCGCCGAGGGCGTCGACCTGCTCGGCTCCGGGCTGACGACGGTCGCTGTCAAGACCGGGCTCGGCGTCCAGTCGGCGCGCCAGATCCCGCCCGTGCGGGCGCGCGAGCTCATCGAAGCCGGCGCGAAGCAGGCGCTCTCGAACCTGAAGGCGGTCGAGCCGTGGAACCCGGGCAGCCCGTGCGAGATCAAGGTCGAGTTCAAGCACACCGGCGCCCCCGACAAGCTTCGGTTCCGCAAGGGCGTCGAGCGCGTCGACGACCGGACGATCACCGTCACCGCGGAGACCTGGTGGGAGGCCTGGACCACCTTTTATCTTCTGAGCCAGGCGCTTCCCAGGTTGCGCGGCTCGACGATCCCGAGCTCCTCGACGAGCGTGAAGAACGCGCGGGCGAAGGGTGACGACTGCCGTCCGCTCCCGCACCGCGTCCCAGTCGATCTGCTCCCGCAGCGAGCGCGCCAGCTCGAGGACGCGGCCGAAGTCGAGCTCCTGCTCGGTCAGGGAGAGGAGCTTCGTCGTCATCACGTCGTCGAGCGACGCGACCGGCACGGGCTGCGCCATGACCTCGAGCACCTCGCCGCGCGCGAAGGTGTCGTCGCCGATCGGGCCTCCCGACGGGCGGAAGATCAGGTCGATCAGCGTCTCGCCCGACCAGGCCTTCAGGAGCCAGCCCTCAGGCGGCCGCTCCGGCCGCAGACCGGCATCGACCAGCACCTGGAGCGCCCGCTCCGCATCCTCCTCGCGGACGAAGAAGTCGACGTCGTGCTCGGTGGGCGGCCCGCCTCGCGCCCAGGCCGCGAGCCCGCCGCCGAGCAGGTGCGGCACCTCGGCGTCGCGGAGCGCGGCCGACGCGAGCTTCATCGCCTCGATCAGCTCCGGAAAGCTCTCCGGCTGCGTGTACGACATCGGGCTGCGTCGGTACCCGCTCGGTCGTTTGTGAAGCGCGGCCGCCGTGGAGAACGGGGAGCATGAGCACCACCGTCCGCATTGCCGCCGCCGGCGACATCCACTGCTCGGAGCCGCTGCGCGAGCGGCTGACCCACGCATTCGAGGTGGTCGCGGAGCAGGCCGACCTCGTGCTGCTCGCAGGCGACCTGACCACCCACGGTGATCCCGAGCAGGCGGCCGTGCTCGCCGACGCGTGTCGAGGCCTGCCGATCCCGGTCGTCGCCGTCCTCGGCAACCACGACTACCACCTGAACCGCTGCGAGGAGCTCGTCGCGGTGCTCCGCGAGGCGGGTGTGATCGTGCTCCAGCACGAGGTCTCCCTCCACGAGGTCGGTGAGCTCGAAGTCGGGATCGTTGGCGCCAAGGGCTTCGTCGGCGGCTTTCCCGGCGCCGAGCTCCCCGACTTCGGCGAGCCGCTGCTCCGCGAGGTCTACGCCGAGACGAGCCGCGAGGTCGATGCGCTCGAGGCGGGGCTCGAGGCGATCGCCGGCTGCCACCGACGGATCGTGCTTCTCCACTACGCGCCGATCCCGGAGACGCTCGTCGGCGAGCCGGAGACGATCTGGGCCTTCCTCGGCTCCTCGCGGCTGGCCGCCCCGATCGGCGCGCACCGGCCCGACCTCGTCCTCCACGGCCACGCGCACCGCGGCTCCTTCGCGGGCTCGCTCGGCCCGGTGCCGGTGCGCAACGTCGCCGTCCACGTGACCGGCAAGGACTTCGAGCTCTTCGAGCTCTAGTACGTCTCCAGACTGGCGCGGCGGCGGCCCTCCGCCTCGAAGAAGCGGAAGAGGACGTAGGCCGCGACGGCGTAGGCGGCGCCGATCAGCGCCTCGGTGACGACGAGATCGCGGACGTCTGCGAGCGTTTCCCCCGCGACGACCCGGCGGGCGGCCTCGATCCCGTGCGTCAGCGGCACCGAGCGGCCGATCGCCTCCATCCAGCCGGGCAGCGAGTCGACGTCCACGTTGACCCCGCAGAAGAGCAGCATCAGGAAGTAGACGAGGTTGGCCGCGAAGAAGACGTCGCGGGCGCGGAGGCCGATCGAGCCGATCAGCATCCCGAGCGCGGTGCACGAGACGACCGTGACGGTGACGACGAACGTGAGGGCGGGGAGCGAGCCCGGGTCGGGGCTGAAGTCGAGCAGGAGCCAGCTCACGGCGAACCCGAAGGCCGAGACGGCGAGCCCGTTGACGATGTTCGGCAAGGCGCGGCCGGAGAAGACGGCCAGGCGGTTCGCGGGCGTGGCGAGGAGCGGGGTCAGCGTCCCGAACTGCCGCTCGTTCGCGATCCCCATCACCATCCCGTAGATCCCGGCCATCGCCGAGACCTGGACGGCGTTGCCGACGATGAAGAAGTCGTCGTCGCGGCTGCCCGCGTAGCGTCCGAGGTAGGTGAAGAAGAGGATCTGGAAGAGCGGCGAGCCGAGCATCGTGGTCACGTACATGACCGGCGAGATCCAGTTGAAGAGGGCGCGGTACGAGATCCGACCGCCCACGAAGAAGACTCTTAGCGCAGGAGTCATGTCAGCGCGAGGGTCGCGTCGCGGCGGGCGCGCCGCTCGAAGTTCTGCATGAAGAACGACCCGAGCGCGAGATAGAGGCTTCCGAGGAGGATGCACATGGCGATCCCCGGCCAGACCTCGCCGCCGAGGGCGGCGTTCCGCACGGCCTCCATGCCCCACGTCGGCGCGAGCACCCACGAGAGCCACTCGACCCAGCCGGGGAGGAGCGAGAGCGGCACGAGGAGCCCGGTCGCGAGCCAGACCGGATACTCGAGCAGGTTCGAGAACGCGCTCGCGTTGCGGTAGAGGACGAACGTCGAGGCCAGCACGAGCCCGAGCAGGCCCAGGCTGAGGACGGTGACCGGGAGCGCGAGCGCGAACAGGGCCGGCTCCTCGAACGCGAGCGGGACGCCGAAGAAGACCCGTCCCCAGAGGAGCGTCGCGACGATCGAGTAGAGCCCGATCGTGGCGGTGGAGATCGTCAGCGGCAGGAGCACCCAGAGGAAGCGGACGGGCGCCGCGATCGCGAGCTCGAGCGTGCCCTGCCAGCGCATCCACTGGATCGCGCCGCCCGAGCCGAAGAGCGTCGACGACCAGATCCCCATCAGCCCGGCCCCGAGGGCGGCGTAGAGGAGGCCGCCCGCCTGGTCGCCGCTGTCGAACATGAAGAACGCGATCGAGGCGAAGATCACCGGCTGGAGCACGCTGATCAGGACGAAGAAGAGCGAGTTCGTCAGGTTCTTCAGGTTGAAGAGCCACCCGACCCAGAAGATCCGCAGCACGCTTCGAGCCTAGCGAAGCGTCCATGAGGGTTTGGCGAACTGCCGGTTAACCTTCCTACGCGCGCTCCAGCGTCGCGCCTCAGGCGCGCTCGAGAGTCGCGTGCTTGCGGCTGTGCCGCTCGAGGACGCGGATCAGCAGGTAGCCGGCGGTCGCGTAGAGGACCCCGATCAGGGCCTCGGAGCGGACGAGCCCGCTGACCTCGCCGAACGAGGCCCCGTCGGCGAGCTCCCGGGCCGCCTCGATCCCGTGCGTGAACGGCAGGCCGCGGGCGAGCGTGGCGAGCCAGTCCGGCAGCGCGTCGAGCGGGACGTTCGCCCCGGTGCAGACGAGCAGGATCCCGAAGAGGACGTTCGAGAGGACGGCGGTCTCCCGCACGATCAACCCGAGCCCGGCGCTGAGAAGGCCGAGCCCGGTGCACGAGAGCGCGCTCACCGCGGTCACGAGCACGAGCGGCGCGTATGCCGAAGCGGGCACGTCGATCCCGACGATCAGGCCGCCGACCACGAGCCCGAAAGCGGCGACGAAGAACCCGTTCACGACGACGGGGAGCGCCCGGCCGACGAAGAGCGGCAGGCGCGCCGCCGGCGTGATCAGGATCGAGCCGAGCGTCTGCTGGAAGCGCTCGCCGGCGATGATGTTCGTCATCGCGAAGACGCACGGGATCGCGGCGTACTGGATCCCGTTCCCGATCACGTAGAACTCGTCCGACTCGAGCGCGGCCGAGCGGCCGATGTAGACGAAGAGCAGGATCTGGAAGACCGGAGCGACGAGCAGGCTCGGGATGAAGACCCACGGCGAGAGCCAACCGAACAGGGCGCGATAGCTGATCAGCCCGCCCACGAAGAAGACGCGAGCCCCCACACGTCCCTGGCCGGGCGCCTCGCCCGGCGAAGCCGGGCTCCGGCGCCGCCTCGCCCCCCTCGCGGCCGGCTCTGCCGGCCGAGCACCGCGAGGGGGACGCCAGGAATGCGTCCCGTCAGCAGAGACAAGGTCGCCTTCAGGCGCGCCGCCCGCAGCGCTCGCTCGAGGAGCAGGATCCCGGCCAGCGTGTAGCCGGCGCCGAGCGCGAGGGCGAGCGCGATGTCGGCGTACGGCGAGCCCCCGAGCGCCGCGCCGCGGATCGCGCTGACCCCCCAGGTCGGCGCGAGCACCCACGAGATCGGGAGCACCCAGGCGGGGAAGAGCGTGAGCGGGACGAGGAAGCCCGAGATCAGCCAGACCGGGTACTCGAGCATGTTCCCGAGCGCCCAGGCCTGGCGGAAGCGGACGAACGCGACCGCGAGCAGGAAGCCGAGCGCGCCGATCGAGACGACCGTGGCGGGCACGGCGAGCGCGAACGCGACCGGGTCGCCGACCTCGAGCTCGATCCCGAAGACGAGCCGGCCCCAGACGAGCGTCGCGATCATGCTGTAGACCCCGATCGTCGCCATCGCGATCGTCACCGGGAGCAGGATCAGGGCGAAGTGCGCGGGTGCGGTCACGAGCAGCTCGAGCGTTCCGTGCCACCGCTGCTGGGCGAGCGCGTTCCCGGCCGCGGTGCTCGTCGCGCCCCAGATCCCCATCACGGCCGCGCCGAGCGACGCGTAGAGGAGCGGCTTCGGATCGTCGCCCGACTGGAACATGAGGAAGGCGGCCGTCGCGAAGAAGAGCGGGTAGATGATCCCGAGCCAGAAGTTGAAGGCCGAGCGGGTCAGCATCTTCAGATGCACGACCCAGCCCACCCAGAGCAGCCGCAGCGCTCTCATCGTCAGCGCGCCCCATCAGTAGTTGTCGAAGCCCATCAGTAGTTGTCGAAGGAGGCGTGGCGGCGCCCCGCCGCCTCGAACGCCCGGAAGAGGACATAGGCCGCCGCGGCATAGCCTGCACCGACGAGCGCCTCTCGCAGGAGCAGGTCGTCGACCCTGGCGAGCGATACGCCCTCCGCGACGAGCCGCGTCGCCGCGATTCCGTGCGTCAGCGGCAGCACCTCGCTGATCGCGCGCATCCAGGCCGGCAGCTCCTCGAGCGGGACGTTGACGCCGCAGAAGAGCAGGAGCCCGATGTACGCGAGGTTGGCGGCGACGAAGATCTCGCGCGCGTACAGCCCGATCGAGCCGATGATGAAGCCGAAGGCGGTGCAGGACGCCGTCGAGACGAGCACGCAGGCCGCGAGCGCGGGAAGGACGCTCGGCTCGAGCTCGAAGTCGAGCAGCACGAGCCCGACGAGGAAGCCGAAGCACGAGAGGATGAAGCCGTTCACGATCAGCGGCAGCGCTCGCCCGAGGAAGAGGGCGAAGCGGTTCGCGGGGCTGACGAGGACGAGCGAGAGCGTCTGCGTCCAGCGCTCGCCGCCGATCGTCATCGCGACGCCGAAGATCGCGGCCATCGCGCAGACCTGGACGGCGTTGCCGACGACGAAGAACGCGTCGGACTTGACGCCGCTCGCCCGACCGATGTACGCGAAGAAGAGGATCTGGAAGAGCGGCCCGCCCAGCATCGTCGGCACGTAGACGACCGGCCGCATCCAGTTGAAGAGCGCGCGGTAGGAGAGCACGCCGCCGAACACGAAGACGCGGGCGGCGGTCAGCGCGACCTCACGAGAGCGCGAGCGTGGCCCGGCTCCGGGCGAGCCGCTCGAAGTTGCGGACGACGAGGAAGCCGAGCACGAGGTACACGGCGGCGAGCGCCAGGCAGGCGCCGATCGCGGTCAGCGGCGCTCCGCCGAGGACGCTCTCGCGCACGGCCTTCGCGCCCCAGGTCGGGGCCAGCGCGTAGGAGATCGGCTGCACCCAGTCCGGCAGGAGCGCGATCGGGGCGAGCAGGCCGGCCGCGAGCCAGATCGGGTACTCGAGCATGTTCGCGAGCGCGAACGCGTAGCGGTAGAGGATCAGCGTCGCCGCCATCACGATCCCGAGCATCCCGAGCGAGAGGATCGCCGCGGGCAGCGAGAGCGCGAACAGGAACGGGTGCTCGAGCTCGAGCGGCACGCCGAAGAGGAAGCGGCCCCAGGCGAGGGTGGCGACGAGGGAGTAGAGGCCGACCGTCGAGCTCGCGAGGCTCGTCCCGATCAGCGAGACGAGGAACGGCGTCGGCGCGGCGATCGCGAACTCGAGCGTCTGCTGCGAGCGCTGCCGCTGGATGTTGTTGCCCGCGCCCCAGAGCGTCGAGGCCCAGAGGCCCATGAACGCGGCCCCGAGGGAGACCCAGAGGAGCGTCTCCGTGCCTCCGCCGCCGCGGCGGTAGAGGAAGTACGCGATCGTGGCGTAGGTGATCGGCGTCACGATCGCGGTCAGGACGTCGAACCCCGAGCGCGCCATCGTCTTCAGCTGCAGTAGCCAGCCGATCCGGATCACCCTGAGCGCCTGAATCATCGGGGAGCCTGCAGTATCAGGATGCGCGAAGCATCAAGCGGCGGTGACGAGCGCCACGTACGCGTCCTCGAGCGTCGGCTCGCGCGAGGAGACGCGGCCGACGGAGACACCGTCGAGCTGGGAGAGGATCGCGTGCGTCAGCTCGAGCCCGGGTGCCGTCTGGACGATCAGGAGCTGCTTCTGCTCCCGGTCCTCGACGGTGACCGCGCGCACTCCGGCGAGCTCGCGCAGCCGCTCGACCGAGCGTTCCTCGACGCCGAAGACCTCGACCTCGACGACGCTGCCGTCGGCGACCCCGGACTTCAGCTCCTGCGGCGTTCCCTGGGCCACGATCTGGCCGTTCGCGATCACCGCGATCCGGTCGCAGAGCGCATCGGCCTCGAACATGTAGTGCGTCGTCAGGAGCACGGTCTTCCCGGACTCGGTCAAGCGAGGCGATCGTGGCGCGGAGCTCGCGGGCGCCGACGGGGTCGACGCCGATCGTCGGCTCGTCGAGGAAGACGACGGGCGGATCGTGGAGCAGCCCGCGGGCGATGTGGAGGCGCTGCCGCATCCCGCGGGAGTAGCCCTCGACGCGCTCCTGCTCGCGCCCCTTCAGGCCGACGAGCTCGAGCAGCTCGTCGATCCGGGAGCGCTGGCGCTTCGGCTCCACGCCGTAGAGCTCGGCGAAGTAGCGGAGGTTGTCCATCGCGGACAGGCGCTCGTAGAGCCCGCGGTCGCCGCCGAAGACGTACCCGATCCGTTCCCGGACCCAGCGCGCGTCCTTGACCACGTCGCGGCCGAGCACGCGCGCCTCGCCCGAGGTCGGGATGAGGAGGGTGATCAGCATCTTGATCGTGGTCGTCTTGCCGGCGCCGTTCGGGCCGAGCAGGCCGAAGAGCTCGCCCTCGGCGATCGAGAAGCTGACCCCGCGGACGGCCTCGACCTCGAGCGACCGCCGCCGGATCGTGCCGGTGGTGGTCTTGTAGGTGCGGCGCAGCTCGACGGCCTCGACGACGTTCACGGCCCTCACTGTAGGGCAGGTACGGAACGGGCAGCCGGGGGTTGTTGACATGTCAGCGCCGAGCCGGTGTGATTGGCCGATGCGGCAGGCGACGGTGATCTCCGAGCGCGACGTCGGCGTGCGCCGTGCTCCCGGTGACACGGCCGAGGAGAAGGTGACGATCGACGCCGGGCTGCTCGAGCAGCGCGTCCTCCGGTTCTCCCCCGGCCGCTCGCTCGAGCGGGGCGAGGACGGGCGCGACGAGCTCCTCTACGTCGCCTCCGGCCGGGCGAGGCTCGTGCTCGAGGGAGAGCCGCATCCGCTCGAGCCGGACACCGGCGCCTACGTCCGCGCCGGCGAGCGCTACGTCGTCGAGAACCCCGGGCCGGCCGAGCTGCTCGTGCTCTCGGTCACCGCGCCGCCGGGAGCCGACCGGGGCGGCCGGCGGGTCACGGTTCCGTTCGCGGAGCAGCCCGAGCTGCGCGCTGATGCGAAGCGCACGTTTCGCTATCTCGTCAACCAGGACGCCGGCTGCGCCGAGGTGACCCAGTTCCTCGGGATCGTCGAGCCGTGCCGGGCGCCCGACCACAGCCACACCTACGACGAGGTCGGATTCATCGTCGAAGGACAGGGCCTCGCCCACGTCGACGGTGAGCAGATCCCGCTCGGGCCGGGCTCCTGCTTCCACCTGCCGCCGGAGCAGGTGCACTGCATCGAGAACAGCGGCCCCGGGGTGATGCGGATCCTCGGGGTCTTCCATCCTTCCGGCGATCCGGCCTCCCGCTCGTACGACGAGGCGACTGCCGAGGCAACAAGTTGACCCCGCGCGACGTCGAAGCTCTCGGACATGGACTACGTTGATCGAAACCCACAAGGAGGACGACGAATGAAGAGGGCCATCGTTCTGGCGCTCGTGACCGCGATCGCTGCGTTCCTTGCAGCGTCCGCCGTCGCGAGGCCGACGGCCGTAGCTCGGACCGACGCCCAGCAGGCAGTGAGCTGCAAGGGCAACCTGAAGATCGCGCTCGTGACCCCGCTCACCGGCGGTGCGGGCTTCCTCGGGAACGCTCAGCTCTCCTGGGCGAAGTACGCGGTGAAGCGGCTCGCGCCCGGGCTCGGGTTGAAGGTTCAGCTGCTGACCGGCGACACACCCGTCGAGCAGGGCCCGGCGCCCGCGCAGGCGCTGGCGCAGAGGTACGTCGCCGACCAGAGCGTCGTCGCGGTGATCGGCCCGGCCACGTCGGGTGCGGTCGCGTCCACGAGCCAGACCTACTTCGCCGCCGGCGTGGCGCACATCTCGCCGTCGGCGACGCGCACGTCGCTGACGAAGGGCGCCCCAGCGGGAAGGCACGCCCGGCTTCTTCCGGGTCGTCCCGGGCGACTTCATCCAGGGGCCGAGCGATGCTCGCTTCATGGTCGACAAGCTGAACGCGAAGAAGGTCGTGATCATCGACTTCCAGGAGCCGTACTCGGTCGGTCTGGCCGACGCGGCCCAGTCCGTCCTGCGGGCGCGGAACGTCGACGTGATCCGGCAGTCGACCTCGGTGCGGACGACCGACTTCTCGTCGCTCGTGACGCGGGTCCCGAGCGACGCGGACATCGTCTTCTTCCCGACGCAGCAGCCTGCCGACGCGCAGACGTTCGGTCAGCAGCTGCTCGAGCAGGGCAAGCGGGCGAAGGTGTTCGGCGGAGACGGCGCGAACTCTCCGGCCAACTTCAAGCTGGCCGGCTCGTACGTCTCCAACTTCGCCCCGGACATCAGCGCCGTCCCGACGTCGAAGGCGCTGATCGACGGCTGGAAGCGGGACAACCCGCGCTCGGAGCTCGAGTCGTTCGGGCCTCCGACCTACGGCGCCGTCCAGGTCGCGCTCCGCGCGGTCAAGGCGGCGTGCCTCGCGAACAAGAACGTCCTCCCGAACCGGCGCGCGGTGCTGCGCAAGGTCAAGGGAGTCGTCGTGCGCAACTGGATCCTCGGCGGCACGTTCCGCTTCTCGACGAAGTCGAACGATCCGCTGAACGCGAAGTTCTACATCTTCCAGATCCAGCCGAACGGCTCGTACAAGCTCGTCGGCTAGCCGAAGGCAGAGATCGTTCGAGCGGCCCGGCACGACACCGGGTCGCCCGCTCTTTCCGGGAGGAGTCGGGCGCTCGTGGACACCTTCATCCAGCTCACGATCAACGGGCTGACGCTCGGGAGCGTCTACGCGCTGATCGCGCTCGGCTACTCGCTCGTCTACGGGATCCTGAAGCTGCTCAACTTCGCCCACGGCGACGTGTTCATGGTCGGCTCGTTCATCGGCTTCGGCGCCTTGCAGCTGCTCGGCGGCTCGACCGATCCGAAGGTGCCGACCTGGGTTCTCCTGGTGCTGATCACGCTCGCCGCGATGGCCGGCTGCGCGCTGCTCGGGGTCGTGATCGAGCGCTTCGCCTACCGGCCGCTTCGCAACGCGCCCCGGATCGCGCCGCTGATCAGCGCGCTCGGAGTCTCGTTCTTCCTCGCCTACTCGATGCAGCTCATGTTCGGCTCCGAGCAGCGCGACTACGACGCCTTCGCACTCTCGGGCGGGGCGCTCTTCTTCAACGGCTTCGACATCGGGAACGTGCGGGTGCCGCTGCTCCGGATCGTGATCGTCGTCTCGGCGTTCGTGCTGATGATCGTGCTCTGGTTGCTCGTCACGCGCACGCGGACGGGCAAGGCGATGAGGGCGACCTCGTACGACCGCGAGGCGGCCGCGATGATGGGAATCGACGTCGACAAGGTGATCGTGTTCGCATTCGTGCTCGGCTCCGCGCTCGCAGGGGCGGCGGGCGTGATGTTCGCGCTGCGCGCCCCGACCGACGTGGCGATCGGCTTCCTTGCCGGCCTCAAGGGGTTCACCGCGGCCGTGATCGGTGGAATCGGCTCGATTCCGGGGGCGATGGCAGGCGGCCTGATCCTCGGCTTCGCCGAGGCGTTCACGCAGGGCTACATCTCGACCCGCTGGTCGGATCTGCTCGTGTTCGTGATCCTGATCGCGTTCATGCTGTTCCGGCCCCAGGGGCTCTTCGGCAAGCCCGACATCAAGAAGGTCTAGTGCTCCGCTCCGTCACTCCCTTGAACTCCGGCGGCGTCCAGCCGCACCTGGCGGCACCCGGCAGCCCGCGCACGTGCTACCAGCACGCGCGCGGGCACCGTGCGCCCCCAGATCACACCCGGTCACTCCCCGGAGTGGCAACGGACTTCCGGCACGGAGCACTGATGGCCGACGACACCCACAGCCAGTACGAGGAGGCCGTCCCGGGCGCGGCGGGCACTGCGGGGCCGCGGATCGGGCAGGACGAGTGGGTCGCCCGCTCGAGCGAGCGCCGCGGCGGCCGCGGTGGGCGGTTGGGCGTGCTCGAGGCGCGCCTGCGCGCCGTGCCCTGGTGGGCGTGGCTGATCCTGTTCGTCGCGGTGGTGGCGGCGCTGCCGATCCTGTTCGAGAGCGGCTACGTCCGCCGCGTCGCCTTCGACACCGTGATCTTCATGCTGCTCGCGCTCGGGCTGAACATCGTCGTCGGCTGGGGCGGACTGCTCGATCTCGGCTACGTGGCCTTCTTCGGGGTCGGGGCCTACACCTACGCGTTCCTGAGCGCCGACCGCTACGACCTCGACCTGCCGGTGTTCGTCTCGATCCCGCTCGCGGCCGTGATCGGAGGCGTCGTCGGGCTGCTGGTCGGCCTGCCCTCGCGGCGCCTCGTCGGCGACTACCTCGCGATCGTGACGCTCTTCTTCTTCCAGATCTTCCTGACCGTGTCGAACAACAGCGACAGCATCTTCGGCAACGACCTGGCCGGAGGGCCGAACGGGATTCTCAACGTCGAGCCGCTCTCGCTCTTCGGCCGCGTGCTGCCCGTCTCGCACGAGGGCATCTTCAACGTCGCCTATCTCTATGTCGCGCTCGCGTTCTTCGTCGTCGTCTTCGTCGCGCTGCGCTTCATCAACGTGTCCCGCACCGGACGCGCGTGGCGGTCGCTGCGCGAGGACGCGCTCGCCGCGGAGCTGATGGGCATGCCCGTCAACTGGCTGAAGCTGATGGCCTTCGCCTTCGGCGCCGGGACCGCCGCCCTGACGGGGACGCTCGTGACGGCGCTGAACGGCAGCGTCTTCCCACAGACGTTCGAGTTCCCGCTTCTGATCACGATCTACACGATGGTGATCCTGGGCGGCGCCGGCAGCCAGGCAGGTGTGGTGATCGGTGCGATCGGGATCAGCGTGCTGCTCGAGCTGCTGCGCGACCCCGGCGACTCCCGCTTCCTCTTCTACGCAGTCGTGCTCGCCGGGCTGATCGGGGCGCTCCGCTTCTCGCGCCGGCTCGCGTTCGTGCTCGCCGGGACGGTTGTCTTCGGCTTCCTCCTCCACGTCGTGGCACAGGCGATCGACGACGGCTGGACGTCGGGGACGGCGAGCGGCGGCGGGCGGCTCGGCGACTGGGCGAACGAGTGGGTCGTCGTGCCCGCCGACCTCGCCGCGTGGATGACGCCGGTCTCCTACATCGGTCTCGTCGCGGCGGTGCTCGCGCTGACGCTCCTGCACGGCTGGGCGCGGCTCGTCCTGCTCGTCCCGACGCTCTACCTGGCCGCGTTCGTCTGGGAGAACGTGATGCTCGTGAAGCCCGAGCCGACGCGCTACGTCGTCCTCGGCGCGATCCTGATCGCGGTGATGATCGCGCGTCCCGAGGGCATTCTCGGCGAGAAACGCGTGGAGATCGTATGAGCGCGCCTTCGCCGGAGGTCGTGCTCCAGCTGAGCGGCGTCTCGATGGCGTTCGGCGGGCTCTCCGTGATCGATCGACTCGATTTCGAGGTTCGCCAGGGCGAGATCGTCAGCGTGATCGGCCCGAACGGCGCCGGCAAGACGACGCTCTTCAACCTCGTCACCGGGATCTACGAGCCGACGCAGGGCGACATCCGCTTCGAGGGGCAGAGCATCGTCGGCCTCGAGCCGCACCAGATCACGAGGCGCGGGATCGCGCGCACGTTCCAGACGCTGCGGCTCTTCCTGAACATGAGCGTGCGCGAGAACGTGATGGCGGCGGCATACGGGCACACGAAGGCCGGCGTCCTCCGTGCGATGCTGCGTACCCCCGGACAGCGCCGCGAGGAGCGCGAGATCCGCGAGCTCGCCGAGCGGCGCCTCGCCTTCTTCGGCGAGCGGCTGATGGGCTACCGCTGGGATCAGCCGGCGTACAGCCTCTCGTACGCGAACCGCCGCCGGCTCGAGATCGCGCGGGCGACGGCGACGAACCCGCGGCTGCTCCTGCTCGACGAGCCCGCGGCCGGGATGAACCCCGTCGAGACGCATGAGATCACCGACCTGATCGGCAAGCTGCGGACCGAGGGCGGCTACACGATCCTCGTGATCGAGCACGACATGCACGTCGTCGAGGGGATCTCCGACCGGGTGATCGCGCTCGACCACGGGGTGAAGATCGCGGAAGGGTCGTTCGGCGAGGTCGCGACCGATCCCCGCGTGGTCGAGGCGTATCTCGGGACCAAGGCGGCAGAGCGGAAATGACGGAAGCCGCGGCGCCCCTGCTGAAGCTGTCCGGGGTCAACACGTACTACGGGCTGATCCACATCCTCCAGGACGTCGAGCTCGAGGTCGGCGCGGGCGAGCTCGTCTCGCTGCTCGGCGGCAACGCCTCGGGGAAGTCGACGACGCTGAAGACGATCCTCGGGATCGTCCGGCCGCACACGGGCAGCGTCACCTTCGACGGCGAGGACGTCACGAATCGCTCGACGAGCCACCGGATCGGCCGCGGGATGGCGATCGTGCCCGAGAACCGGCGGCTCTTCGGGCCGATGACCGTGCTCGAGAACCTGGAGCTCGGCGCGTACCTGAACCGGGACGGCAAGGGCCGCAAGGACGACTTCGAGCGCGTCTACTCGCTCTTCCCGCTCGTCTACGACCGCCGCTCCCAGCTCGCCGGGACGCTCTCCGGGGGCGAGCAGCAGATGGTCGCGATGGGCCGTGCGCTGATGAGCCACCCGAAGCTCCTGCTGATGGACGAGCCGTCGATGGGGCTCGCGCCGGTGCTCGTCGAGCGGAGCTTCGAGATCATCCAGCAGGTGCACGAGGCCGGCGTCGCCATGCTCGTCGTCGAGCAGAACGCGAACATGGCGCTCTCGATCGCGGATCGCGGCTACGTCCTCTCCACGGGCCGCGTCGTCCTCTCGGGCAAGGCGAGCGAGCTGATCGCGGACGAGGATCTCCGGAAGGCCTACCTTGGCCGTTAGGGACACCCCGTCGCAGGACACGGTCGCAGGTACGGTCGCAGACGTGGTGACAGAGACGGACGCAGGCACGAGGCTCGTCGGCGAGGCCGTTCGCGGGCGTTTTCCCGTCTTCGAGCGCAAGATCTACGTCAACTCGTGCTCGCAAGGGGCGCTCTCGCACGAGGTGCGCGCGGCCTACGAGGAGTACCTCGCCGGCTGGGACGAGCACGGCGCCGAATGGGAGCACTGGGTCGAGCGGGCCGAGGCCGCGCGAGCCGCGTTCGCCGGGCTCCTGGGCGCGCAGGCCGACGACGTCGCGATCCAGACCTCCGTCTCGGCCGCCGTCAGCGCGCTCCTCTCCGCACTCGACCTCTCGGGCGAGCGCAACCGGATCGTCATCTCGGAGAACGAGTTCCCCACCATCGGCCAGATCGCGCACGCCCAGGAGCTCCGGGGCGCCGAGGTCGTCCAGGTGGCGCCCGAGCCCGACGCGTACGCGGCGGCGATCGACGAGCGCACGGCGCTCGTCTGCTCGACGCTCGTCTCCTACCGCACCGGCGCCGTCCACGACGTCCAGTCGATCCACGCGCTCGCCCGCGAGCACGGCGCGCTCATGCTCGTGGACGGCTACCAGGGAATCGGAGCGATCCCGCTCGACGCGGCGGCCGCGGGCGACGTCGTCGTCGGCGGCACCGTCAAGTACCTGCTCGCCTCCGCCGGGCTCGCGTTCATGGCGTGCCGGCCCGGGCTCGTGACCGAGCTCCTGCCGACGCAGACCGGCTGGTTCGCGGACGAGAACGTCTTCGACATGCAGATCGAGCGCTACCGCCCGCATCGGAGCGCCCGCCGCTTCGACGCGGGGACGCCTCCCGTGCCGAACATCTACGCGGGGGTGGCCGGAGTCGACCTGATCGCGGAAGCCGGGGTGCCCGCGATCGCCGCGCATGTGCGAGGACTCGTCGAGCGCCTCGTCGCCGGTCTCGACGAGCTCGGCGCGAGCCTCGCAGCGCCGCCCGGCGGGCCGCTCGTGTGCGTGCGCTCGACCGATGCGCCGGCGACTCGTGCGCGTCGCTCGCCGCGGACGAGATCGTCGCCTCCGAGCGGGACTCGAGCCTTCGCGTCTCGCTCCACCTCTACAACACGGCGGACGACGTCGACGCCGTGCTCGTCGCGCTCGAGCGGCACCGCGCCCTACTGGTCTAGTCGCGGGCCGGATCGCCGGCGGGCAGCACGTCGGCCGCCCACTCGCGCCGCTTCCACTCCGGCACGGGCGGCTCGGAGCCGGCCCGAGGCACGAAGCGGGAGCGCTCGACGAGCTCCAGCTTGTGGATGTAGCGCGGGCAGTTCGGGAAGACGTGGGTCGCTGCGATCCGGACGACGCACTGCGCCCGCTCGTACTCGGCGAGCAGCGGATCGGCCTCGTCGATCGACGCGAGACCGCTCAGCCGCAGCCGCTTCTGCCCCTCGAAGTCGACGAACAGCAGCCCGACGCTCGGGTTTGCCGTGACGTTCCCGAGCGAGAGGAACATCCCGTTGCCGTCGTAGCTCGGGAACGCGAGCGTCCGCTCGTCGAGCACGCGGACGAAGCCCGGCTCGCCGCCCTTGTAGGAGCACTGGAGGACCCCGTCCTCGCCGATCGTCGCGAGGAAGAACATGTCGCGCGCCTCGATGAAGGCGCGGTCGTCGGCGTCGATCGTCTCCCGGAGGTTCCGCTCCTCCAGCCGATCCGCCAGCCGGCGGGTGTCGAACCGGTCCTGGAGCTTCCGCTGCTGCGGGCCGTACAGGCTCATCGAACGATCATCCTCCCGCTGCGCCTGTCCGTCCACCGCTACGTTCTGCTCTTCCCTTGAACCCCTACGGCTCCCAGTCGATGACGGCCACGCTGAAGCGCGTGCTCGTGCGCCCGCCGCTGCCCGAGGACGCAGCGGCCTGGCGGGAGTACGGCTGGCGGGCGGAGCCCGACCCGGTCGCGGCGGCGGCCGAGCACGAGGCGCTCTGCCTCCTGCTCGAGGACGCGGGCGCCGAGGTGGTCGTCGCGCTCCACGACCCGGGGAACCCCGACGCGATCTACACCTACGACCCGGTGCTCGTCGGCGACGCAGGAGTCGTCGTCCTTCGCCCGGGCAAGCAGGGTCGGCAGCGCGAGCCGGAAGGCATCGTCGCGAGCCTCGAAGAGGCGGGCGTCCCGGTGGCCGGCCGGGTCGATGCGCCCGCGAGCGCCGAGGGTGGCGACACGGTCTGGCTCGACGAGCGGACGCTTCTCGTCGGCCACGGCTACCGCACGAACGGGGCCGGAATCGCCGCGCTCGAGTCGGCGTTCCCCGGCGTCGAGGTCATCCTGTTCGACCTGCCGCACTGGAACGGCGCCGAAGAGGTCATGCACCTGATGTCCTTCCTCTCGCCGCTCGACGTGGACCTCGCGCTCGTCTATCCGCGTCTCGCTCCCGTCCGGCTGCTCGAGCTGCTCGCCGAGCGCGGGATCGGCACGGTCGAGGTGCCCGACGAGGAGTTCGCGACGATGGGCCCGAACGTGCTCGCGCTGGGGCCGCGCCGCGCGCTCGCGCTCGAGGGCAACGACGAGACCCGCCGCCGGATGGAGCAGGCGGGCGTCGAGGTCGTCACCTATCGCGGCGACGAGATCTCGCGCAAGGGCGACGGCGGCCCGACCTGCCTCACCCGGCCGCTGCTCCGTATCTAGAGTCTGGCTGTGTCGAGCGAGCTGTTCGAGGCGATCGCGGCGGGCGACGACGGCCTCGTGCGAGAGCTCGTGGAGGCCCGGCCCGAGCTGGCGGAGGCCCATGACGGTCACGGAGTGTCGGCGGTGCGGCGCGCGGTCTACGCCGGGAAGGACGACGTCGCTCAGGTGCTGCTCGACGCGAATCCCGCGCTCGACGTCTTCGATGCGGCGGCGGTCGGTCGCACGCGCGGGCTCCAGGCGCTCCTCGAAGGCGAGCCGGCGCTGGCGCAGGGCCGGGCGAGCGACGGCTTCACGGCTCTCCACCTCGCGGCGTTCTTCGGGCACGAGGACGCCGCCGCGCTGCTGCTCGAGCACGGCGCCGACGCGAACACCGTCGCGAGCAACGCCGAGCTCGAGGTCGCGCCGCTGCACAGCGCGGCGGCGGGAGCGCACGCGTCGATCGTGCGGCTGCTGCTCGAGCACGGCGCCGATCCGAACGCGCGCCAGCGTGGCGGCTTCACGGCGCTCCTCGCGGCGGCTCAGAACGGTGACCGCGCGAGCGTCGAGGTGCTGCTCGAACGCGGCGCCGACAGGAGCCTCGCGGCGGACGACGGCAAGACAGCTGCCGACCTGGCAGCGGCTGCCGGCCAGGACGAGCTCGCCGAGCTACTCGGCCTAGCCCGTCTCCTCGAGCGTGAGCTGGCGATGGCCGCTCAGGCCCGAGACGCCGACGCCCACCAGCCGCAGCGCGCCCGGGCGGTCGCGCAGGCCGCGGTCGAGAAGGGAGCAGGCGAGCTCGCCGATCCGCCGCGCGTCGTCGATCCCGACCAGGAGGCTCGTCGAGCGGCTGCGAATCGAGAAGTCGGCGTAGCGGAGCTTCGTCGTCACCGTGCGAGCCGAGAGGCCGTCGCGCTCCAGGTAGCCGGCGACCTCGAGCGCCATCCGGCGCAGCTCCGCGTGGAGGAGCTCGCGCTCGAGCAGGTCGCGCTCGAAGGTCTCCTCGACCGAGATCGAGATCCGCTCGCTCGTCAGCTCGAGCCCGCGCGGGTCGATTCCGAGCGCCCGGTCGCGCAGGAGCCGGCCGACCTGACCGGGGAGGACGGTGCGCAGGTCGAGGTCGCCGAGGGCGCCGAGCCCGCCGATCGTCGCGATCCCCGCCGAGCGCAGCCGCTCCTCCGCGCGCGGCCCCACCCCGGGGAGGACGCGCACCGGGAACGGCGCCAGGAACGCCGCCTCCGTGCCCGCCGGAACCACCGTGATCCCGCCCGGCTTGCGGCGGTCGGACGCGACCTTCGCGACCACCTTCGTCGGCGCGACCCCGAGCGAGCAGGAGAGGCTCGTCGCGGCCCGCACGGAGGTGCGCACCGCTTCTGCGAGCGCCCTCGCCCGGCCGAAATCCGCCGCCAGCGGCGTCAGATCGAGGTAGCCCTCGTCGAGCCCGGTGCGCTCGACGACCGGGACGACCTCGCGGATCGCCGTCCACACCTCGGCCGAGTACTCGCGGTAGAGCGCATGTCGCGGCCGGACGAAGACGGCCTCGGGGCAGCGGCGCAACGCCTCGGCGCAGCTCATCGCGGAGTGGATCCCGAAGCGGCGGGCGACGTAGTTCGCGGTCGCGACGACGCCGCGGCTGCGCGGGTCGCCGCCGACGACGAGCGGGCGCCGCCGGAGCTCCGGATTCTCGAGCTCCTCCACCGCCGCGTAGAACGCGTCGAGATCGAGGTGGGCGACGATCGGCATCCCGCAAGGCTACGCCGCGTGCCCGACGCGCTTGAATGGGGAGCGTGATCGACGCACCCGCGCTACCTCCGCCAGTGATCGTCGCGCCTGCGCCGCGTGAGATCTCGTTCGGGCTCGTGACCGGCTATTGCGCCGCACCGGCACGCACCGCGTGATCGTGCGCGTCGGAGAGCGCGTGCTGGCCGACCGGCCGCTGCGCGGAACCCGGTTCTCGCTCCGGGTCGAGCTCCCACCGACGATCGCCTGGGTGCGCGTGACGACGGTCGACTCGGCCGACAGGCGCTCGTCCAGCCTCGTCGGGCCGGTGCTCGGCCTGCCGCAGCGCGCCTCGCCCCGCGTCGTGGCAGCGCGGCTCGACGGCACGCTCGCGCGGAGCGTGGTCGCGCTCGCGCGCGGCTTCCCGGGGACGAGCGGCGTCTACGTCCAGGATCTCGGCACGGGGCAGGGAGCCGCGTGGAACGCGTCCGCGCGGTTCCCGGCCGCCTCGACGCTCAAGCTGGCGATCGCGGTTGCCGTGCTTCGCGCCCATGACGGGGTGCCGCCGGCCGGATCCCGCGTCGCGTCGCTCCTCACGTCGATGCTCGTCCGCTCCGACAACGATGCCGCGAACGCGCTCGAGGTGTGGCTCGCGGGCTCGACGAGCGCCGGCTCGGCGCGTGTGAACGAGACGATGCGCGCGCTCGGGCTGCACGACTCGGAGATGTACGGCGGCTACGAGCGGACGCCGCAGCGGGCGGCCGTCCCGATCCCGATCCGGGTCGAGAGCAGCCCCGCCTTCGGCGTCGGCAAGTACACGACCGCTTGGGATCTCGCGCGGCTCGCCCGCGCGGTCTACCTCGCCGCGGGCGGCAAGGGGTCGCTGCCGCAGCTCGGCGTCACCGCGTCGGAGGCGCGGCACCTGCTCTGGCTCCTCGCGCTCGTCGAGGACGGCGGCAAGCTCGGTCGGTTCGCAGGATCCGACGTGCGCGTCCTCCACAAGGCCGGCTGGCTGGCGCCGGCCCGCCACGACGCCGGGATCGTGGTCTGGCCGGGCGGCGCGTTCGTCGCAGCGGTCCTGACGTGGAATCGCGCCGGAGTGGGCACGGCCGGGGACGTCCTCGCCGGCCGCGTCGCCGCCGAGTCGTTGAAGCGCTTCCGCTAGGAGGGTTGGCGGAATGCCGCTCGTCCGGATCGGCGCGATGGGTGCGCTGTGGCAAGGACGCAGGGAGCGTTCATACCCGTGGGTATGGACGCGACCGAGGACGCCGCCATGGCGTGCCAGCGCGCGAGACGGGCACACCGGTAGTTCGCCAAACCCTCCTAGTACGGATTGGGGACGGCGACCCAGAGGACGCGGAGCGCCTCGGTGTCGGAGGCGTTGCGCCACGTATGGGCCTTCGCGAGCTGGTAGGTGAGCGCGTCCCCCTGGTCGAGCACGTGCACCTCGTCGCCGACGCGGAGCTCGAGCGAGCCCTCGAGGACGTAGACGAACTCCATCTCTCCCGGCAGCGAGGTCAGCTCGTCGCCCGCGCCGGCGCCGGGAGCGACCTCGGACTCGATCGCCTGGAAGCGGGCCTCGTCGCGCGAGGAGAGCAGGTGGTTCTGGGTCGACGAGGACGACTCGAGCTCGGGCCGGTCGTTCCGGCGCACGAGTGCAGGCGCCGGCTCGCGCTCGAAGATCGTGCTCAGGCGAACGCCGAGCGCGTCGCAGATGCGGGCGATCGAGGAGAGCGACGGGGCGGTTCGGTCGCGCTCGAGCTGGCTGATGAAGCCCTTGGTCAGCCCGGTGGCCGCGGCGAGCTGCTCGATCGTCAACCCCCGCTCCCGCCGGAGCGAGCGGACGCGCGCGCCCACGCGGGGCGTGTCGTTTCTCGCTGCGAGGGGGGTCGCTCTGGGCACGCGCGGATCATACGCGGGTTTAGCGAGGGTTCGGCTAAGAATCTCCTTACGGCCTTCAGGGCGGTTGTCGCTACTCTTTTTGTAGTTAGTACCGGCGCAGAAGCCGGCTTCCCAGAAGGAGAGTTGCCCGTGAGCACGATGCTGCTCGTTCCGCTGGAGGACGTCGTCGTCTTCCCGAACATGAACCTCACCCTGACTTTGAGCGTCGACGTCGGCTCCGAGGAGCGCGTGCTGCTCGTGCCGCAGCACGAGAACGACTATGCGGCCGTCGGCACGGTCGCCGAGATCACCGATCGCGTCCGCCTGCCCGGCGGCGGGCGTGCCGTCGCCCTGACCGGCCTGCACCGCGGGCTCGCCGGCGCGGCCGAGACCGATGCGCGCGGGCGGTTGCGCGTCGCCGTCGAGGAGCGCCCGGACGAGGAGAGCGCCGACGCACGCACGCGCGAGCTCGAGCGGGAGTACCGCGCGATCGTGGAGGAGATCCTCGAGCTCCGCGGCGACGACGGCCGGATCTCGGCCTTCGTCCGCTCGATCACCGAGCCCGGCGCCCTCGCCGACACGGTCGGGTACGCGCCCGACTTCAGCTTCGCCCAGAAGGTGCAGGTCCTCGAGACCATCGACATCAACGAGCGGCTCGCGCTCGCGATCGAGCTCCAGCGTGAGCGGCTCGCCGAGATGCAGGTGCGCCGGCGGATTCGCGACGACGTGGAGGAGGGCGCAGCGAAGCAGCAGCGCGAGTACATCCTCCGCAAGCAGATGGAGTCGATCCGGAAGGAGCTCGGCGAGGACGACGCATCGGTCGTGACCGAGTTCCGGCAGAAGCTCGCCGAGGTGGAGCTACCGGAGCCGGTGCGCGAGCAGGCGGAGCGCGAGCTCGCCCGGCTCGAGCGCCAGGGCGAGAGCTCGCCCGAGGCCTCGATGATCCGCAACTATCTCGAGTGGCTCTTCGCGGTGCCGTGGGGCAAGCGCTCGGAGGAGACGCTCGACCCGCTGCACACGCGCGAGGTGCTCGACGCCGACCACGCCGGTCTCGACGACGTCAAGGAGCGGATCGTCGAGTACATCGCCGTCCGCAAGCTCCGCGAGGAGCGGGGCATCGAGCCGGACAAGCGCTCGGGCGCGATCCTGACCCTCGTCGGGCCGCCTGGCACCGGCAAGACCTCGATCGGCGAGTCGATCGCGCGGGCGCTCGGCCGGGACTTCGTCCGGATGTCGCTCGGCGGCGTCCGCGACGAGGCGGAGATCCGCGGCCACCGCCGGACGTACATCGGCGCCCTGCCGGGGCGGCTCGTGCGGGCGCTCCGCGACGCGGGGACGATGAACCCCGTGATCCTGCTCGACGAGGTCGACAAGGTCGGCGCCGACTGGCGCGGCGATCCGTCGGCGGCGCTCCTCGAGGTGCTCGACCCGGCGCAGAACTCCACGTTCCGCGACCACTACCTCGACGTCGAGCTCGATCTCTCCGAGGTCGTCTTCATCGCGACCGCGAACATGGTGGACACGATCCCCGGGCCGCTGCTCGACCGGATGGAAGTGATCCGCTTCGACGGCTACACCGTCGACGAGAAGGTCGGGATCGCGCGCGGCTACCTGTGGCCGCGGCAGCGCGAGCGGAACGGGCTGCGCGAGGACGAGGTCGCGATCAGCGATCTGGTGCTCGAGACCGTGATCACGGACTACACGCGTGAGGCCGGCGTGCGGCAGCTCGAGCGGGAGCTCGGGAAGCTGCTGCGCAAGACGGCGACGCGGATCGCCTCGGCGAAGGTCGAAGCGCCGGTGGAGATCGGGCTCGACGAGGTGCGCGACGCGCTCGGCCGGCAGCAGTTCTACCGCGAGGCGGCGGAGCGGACGGCGGTGCCGGGTGTGGCGACCGGGCTCGCGGTCACGGGCACGGGAGGCGACGTCCTCTTCGTCGAGGCCACCTCCGCGAAGGGCACCGAGAAGCTGGTGCTGACCGGTCAGCTCGGCGACGTGATGAAGGAGTCGGCGCAGATCGCGCTCTCCTCGCTGCGCTCGCGGGCGGACGGCCTCGGCGTCGACGAGGACGCGTTCGAGCGCGCGTTCCACGTGCACGTGCCGGCGGGCGCGATCCCGAAGGACGGACCGAGCGCGGGGATCACGATGGCGACCGCGCTGGCGTCGCTCCTCTCGGGGCGGGCGGTCAAGCACACGGTCGGGATGACCGGCGAGGTGACGCTGCAGGGCCGCGTGCTCCCGATCGGCGGGCTCAAGCAGAAGGTGCTCGCCGCCCACGCTGCGGGCCTGACGGACGTGATCATCCCGGAGCGGAACCGCCAGGATCTCGACGACGTGCCCGAGCACGTCCGCGACGAGCTGACGTTCCATCCGGTGATCTCGCTGGACGAGGTGCTCGAGCTCGCGCTCGAGCCGGCCGTCACTCAGCTGCATGCGGTGTAGGCGCTGCGCGCCGGTTCCCGAGGAGGTCCGCCGGGCGGCGGGCCTCCTCGAGCGCCGCTGGACGATCTCGATCCTGTGGGCCTCGTCCGAGGGGGCGCTGCGCTTCAACGAGCTCAAGCAGGCGGTGGGGGAGATCCCGCCGCGGACACTCGCGCAGCGGCTCGTCGAGCTCGAGGAGGCCGGCGTGCTCGTGCGTCAGGTGATCGACGCGCGACCGCCGCGGGTCGAGTACCGCCTGACCGACGAGGGTCGCCGGCTCAAGCTCGTCGTCGACGCCGTCGCGTCCTTCGCCGCTCCGAGATAGGCGCTTTCGGCCACGTCCAGGGCCTGGCCCCGGACGTGGCTCAGAACGGCATGTCCAAACGAGACGTGTCCCAGGGACAGACCCTGGGACACGTCCGTTCGGGACGGTTAGAGCGCGAGCGCGACCTCGTCCGCGCCGCCGTCGTGCTCAGCCTCGTACTGGGGCTCGTAGCCGAGCAGGCGGCCGAGCGGCGCGCCCATCGCGAGGCCGGCCTTCTGCATCCAGGCGGGCGGGAACGGCAGCCGCACGTCCTCGAAGTGCGCGTTCGCGATCACGGCGAGGCGGAGCGGGTTCGGCATCCCCTTCCGGTTCGTCTTGCCGTCGGCCGCGAGCCCGAACATCGTCTCGAGCAGGCGCTCGAACTGGAGGGCGGGCTTGATCTCGCAGACGAAGGTCGCCTCGGAGTCCCCCGTGTTCGAGAACTTGTGCGAGACGCCGGCCGGCACGATCACGGTGTCACCGGCGCGCGCGACGATCTCCTTGCCGTCGAGCTTGAAGGTGACGACTCCCGACTCGATCTCGAAGCGCTCGGTCTGCTTCGGGTGGACGTGCGCGGCGGCCACGAAGCCGTTGGCCTGCACCGTGCACTCGACGAGGACGGACTCGCCGTTCGTCTCGCTCGACGTCTCCAGGAACCGCAGCCGCTCGCCGGTCACCGGATTCTCGATCACATCTCCCTTGCGAATCATCGTGGTTCCTCTCGGGTCGTTGGCAACTAACTGACCCGAACTCTGGCGCCTGCAAGCGTCCGTTTCGTCGGCCGCAGCGACGATTCGAGCTGCCCGAAGCGCCGATCTTGTTCTCCTTCCTGCGAACGACGAGAGGTCGCGCAGGAGGATGAGAATCGTCAGGCGAGCGTCCGCCGGACGGCGTCGTGCCAGCCTGCGACGAGCCGCTCGGCCTCGGCGGCATCCAGCTCGGGCTCGTACCGTCCGGCGCGGCGCCAGGCCCGCTCGAGCTCCGCGGTGCTCGCCCACACGCCGGCACCGAGCCCAGCGAGCCCCGCCGCGCCGAGCGCGGTCGCCTCCCGCTCGGCCGGCACCTCGACGGGCAGCCGGGCCACGTCGGCCTGGAACTGGAGCAGGAAGCCGTTCTCGGCACCGCCGCCGTCCGCGCGGATCAACTCGAGCTCGAGGCCCATCGCCGCGAGGACGTCCCGCGTCTGAAAGGCGATCGCCTCGAGCGCCGCCCGGACGAGGTGCTCGCGACGGGTTCCCCGCGTCAGGCCGGAGATCAGGCCGCGCGCCTCCGGCTCCCAGTGCGGGGAGCCGAGCCCGGTCAGCGCGGGCACGAAGTAGACGCCGTCGGTTCCGTCGATCGAACGCGCGAGCGCCTCGGTCTCGGCTGCGTCCGCGATCAGCCCCAGGCCATCGCGGAGCCACTGGATCGCGGCGCCGGCGACGAAGACCGACCCCTCGAGCGCGTAGACGGGCGCCTGGGCGCCGAGCTGCCACGCCGCCGTCGCGAGCACGCCCTCCTCCGGCCTGGGCCGCTCGGTGCCGGCGTTTGCGAGCACGAACGCACCCGTCCCGTAGGTCACCTTCGCGCGGCCGGGAGCAAAGCAGGCCTGGCCGAAGAGCGCGGCCTGCTGATCGCCGGCGAGCGCCGTCAGCGGCACGGTGGCGCCGAGCAGCCGTGCCTCGCCGAGCCGACCGCTCGAGGCGACAACCTCGGGCAGGAGCGTGCGCGGCACCGAGAAGAGCGCCAGCAGCTCGTCGTCCCAGGCGAGGTCGTCGAGCCCGAGGAGCATCGTCCGCGAGGCGTTCGAGACGTCGGTGAGATGCTCGCCGGTCAACTTCCAGGCCAGCCAGGAGTCGACGGTGCCGAAGGCGAGCTCGCCGGCCGCACCGGTGTGCTCGAGCAGCCATTCCAGCTTCGTCGCGGAGAAGTACGGGTCCGGAACGAGCCCCGTCCGCTCGCGGATCAGGTCGGCGGGAAGCTCTGCGCACCGGGCCGCGGTGCGCCGGTCCTGCCAGACGAGCGCCGGTGCGACGGCCCGTCCGGAGCGGCGATCCCAGAGGACGGTCGTCTCGCGCTGGTTCGCGATCCCGAGCGCACGCAGCTCGCCCGCACCCACGCCGGCGTCGGCGAGCGCCGCCTCCGTCGCGGCGAGGACGGTCTGCCAGATCTCCTCAGGGTCGTGCTCGACGAGCCCCGGCGTCGGAAAGCGCTGCGTCAGCTCCCGGTAGCCGCGCCCGCGGATCGCAAGCGCCTCGTCGACGACGAGGCAGGTCGTGCCCGTCGTGCCCTGGTCGACCGCGAGCAGCATCGAGTGAACTTACTGCGAAGCCGAGCGGCCCCCCAAACACGCCCGGCTCCGCAGTCCCTCCAAGGCGCGCTACTCGTACTGCAGCGCCTCGAGCACGTTCAGCCGCGCCGCCCGGCGGGCCGGCAGCACCGCCGCGGCGATCCCTGCCACGATCGCGACGACGACGAACGCGACGAGCGGAACGACCGGCAGCGAGAAGGAGACGCCGTACTTCGAGAGCGACTGCGTCACAAGCGCGCCGAGCGCCACCCCGAGCGGCAGACCGAGGGCGGCGCCGATCAGCGACGTCACGACCGCCTCGTGCCGGATCATCCGCCGCACCTGCCGGCGCGTCATCCCGACCGCGCGCAGCATCCCGAGCTCGCGCGTCCGCTCGAAGACGGCGAGCACGAGCGTGTTCACCATCCCGAAGAGCGAGACGATCACCGAGAGCGCGAGCAGGACGTAGAACAGGCTCATCACGTCCGTCAGCCACTTCGTCCAGCTCGCGATGAAGGCCTCGTCGGTCTGGAGCTTCGCGTCGGGGTAGGCCGCGAGCGCCTGCTCGAGCGCTGCCGTCGAGTCCGTCTGGATGAGCGTGAGCAGGTCTGCGGGGCGCGGGAACGACCGGTCGAAGACGGCCTGCGAGAGGACGACCTGCCCGAGCAGCTGGTCGAGATCTCCCTGCTTCGCGTAGACGCCGCGCACCACCGCGTCGACGCTCTTGCCTGCCGGCGTCAGGAACCTGATCGGGTCCCCGACCCCGGCCTTGCCTCCCCCTGGCAACTCGAGGCCCTCGCGCACGATCGCGCCGCCGCCCTCGAGCGAGGCGAGGGCTGCCCCCGAGCCCTCGCTCCACTCGAAGTTGTACGCGCGGCCGATCGTGGCCGGATCGACGCCGCTGACGTCGACCTCTCCTCCCCCCGTGAGCTGGGCGCGGTCGCCGCGGATCGAGGAAGCGAGCTCGACGCCGGTCGCGCTCGCGGCAGCCTTGCCCGCGCCGACCGGCACGGTGTCCCAGCCGCTCTGCGACGTGATCACGTGGCTCGTCCCCAGCTGCTTGCGCAGGTTGTTCTCGTCGCTCGCGAGCAGCGCCTTGCCGAAGACGGCGACGAACGAGACGAGCGTCAGCCCGATCATCAGCGCCGCCGCGGTCGAGGCGGTGCGGCCGGGGTTCCGGATCGCGTTCTCCTGGGCCAGCCGGCCCGCCAGGCCGCCGAAGCGAGCGCCGGGCAGCCCGACGACGCGAGCGATCGGACGGATCAGCCGCGGCGCGATCAGCGCGATCCCGATGAAGAGGCCGAGCACGCCGAGCGCGATCCCGAGCACGCGGACGAGCGTGGAGACGTCGTCACCGAGCGTGCCGTTGACGAGCCCGGCGATCGAGACCGCGGACAGGACAAGGCCGACGACGAGCGTCTTGCGCGACGGCCGCTTCACGACCATCCCGCCCTCGCGCACCGCGGCGATCGGCGAGATCCGCGTCGCGCGCACGGCGGGCCAGATCGAGGCGACGAGGGTGACGATCGTGCCGGTGAGCATCGCGACGACGGCCGTACGCGGCGCGAAGACCATGCTCGCCTGCGGGAGGTCGAGGCCGACCGCGCGCATCAGCGCCGTCAGCCCCTTCGCGATCAGGACGCCGAACGCGAGCCCCGCCGCCGACGCGACGACGCCGAGAATCGCTCCCTCGAGCACGACCGAGCGGAGCACCTGCCGGCGCGAGGCGCCGAGCGTTCGCAGCGTCGCGAGCTCCTTCGTCCGCTGCGCGACCGTGATCGAGAGCGTGTTGAAGATCACGAAGGCGCCGACGAAGAGCGCGATCCCGCCGAACGCGAGCAGGAAGTAGCGGATGAACGTGACGAACTCGCCGACGCCCTCGCCGTCCTCGGCGGCCTGCTCCGAGCCGGACTTGACCTCGGCCGAATCGGGCAGCGACAGGGCGATCGAGTCGACGAGCCGCTCGCTCGAGACGCCTTCGCGGGCCGCGACGGCGACCGCGTCGAAGCCGGACTTGTCGAGCACCTGCCGAGCCGTGGCCACGTCGAAGAGCGCGATCGTCGCCCCGCCGAGGCTGTCCACGTCGCCGAAGCGCGCGATCCCCGCGAGCGTGAAGCTCCGCACCGGGCCCTCGCCCGCGACCTGCACGCGCTCACCGACGCGGAAGCCCTGTGCGTCGGCCGTGTTCAGGTCGATCACGACCTCGTCTGGCCCTGAAGCCCAGTCGCCCTCCACGAGCCGGAAGGGGTTGAACCGCTCGTCCTCGGGATCGACGCCGAGGCCGAACGTGGGGTTGTTCCCCTGGATCGCCTCGCCGTCCCGGTCGAGGATCTTCGCCTGGTTCGCGTCGCCGGACATGTCCAGGATCGTCCCGGCCGCCGCCTCGACCTCTGGCAGCGCCTCGATCTGCGAGAGGAGCGCCGGCGAGACGGTCGCCTTGCCCGTCTGCGACCACTCGACCAGCTTCTTCCCGCTGACGACGGCATCGGTCTGCTCGTACGAGCTGGAGAAGATCGAGTCGAACGCCTTCTCGATCGTGTCCGTGAGGACGAGGGTGCCGCTCACCATCGCGACGCCGAGCACGATCGCGACCGCGGTCAGCGCGGAGCGGAGCTTGCGGGCGAGCAGGCCGCGGATCGCGACTCGCCTCATCGCGCGACCTCGTTGAGCGTCTCCAGGATCTCACCCTGCGTCGAGCGGCCGAGCTCCTTCACGATCAGGCCGTCGGCGAGGAAGAGGACCCGGTCGGCGATCGTCGCCGCCTTTGCATCGTGGGTGACCATCACGGTCGTCTGGCCGTAGGTCTCGACCGCGCCGCGCAGGAGCCCGAGGATCTCGGCGGAGGTCTGCGAGTCGAGGTTGCCGGTGGGCTCGTCGGCGAAGAGGACCGTCGGCCGCGAGACGAGCGCCCGGGCGACCGCGACGCGCTGCTGCTGCCCGCCGGAGAGCTCGGCCGGGCGGTGGCGACGGCGATCGGCAAGACCCGTCGCGTCGAGGAGCTCCTCGATCCATTCGCGCTCGAGCTTCGTGCCGGCGATCGAGAGCGGAAGCGTGATGTTCTCCTCGGCCGAGAGCATCGGCAGGAGGTTGAAGAACTGGAAGACGAAGCCGATGTGGCGCCGCCGGAGCTTCGTGAGGTCGTTGTCCTTCAGCGTCGTCAGCTCGACGCCGTCGATCTCGACCGAGCCGCTCGTCGGCTTGTCGAGCCCGGCGAGGATGTGCATGAGCGTCGACTTGCCGGAGCCGGAAGGCCCCATCACCGCGGTCAGGTGGCCGCGGGGGATCTCGAGCGAGACCCCGCGCAGCGCGGCCACGGCCGTGTCGCCGGCGCCGTAGCGGCGCGTGAGGTCGCGGGCGATGACGACGTGCGGCGCCTCGAGCTGGTCGGCCGGGATCGGGTCGGCCGGGGTCGGGTCGGCCGGGATTGGGTCTGGATGGACGAGCGCCTCAGCAGCTTCCATGTCGTGCGGTCTCCTTCGAGTCGATTCGGAATCTGGGCTCCAGGATGCGCTCCACCCACCCCGCGGGCATCGGTCGCCCTCCCGATCCTTTGTCGTCCCCGCGGACGATTTCAGCGTCGTCACTGCGAATGACGCGGTTTGCCGGTTCCTCGCATACCGTTTCCGCCGTGATGGTGCGAAGGCTCGGTTGGGCGAGGGAGCACGTCTTCGAGGCCTTGGCTCTGGCCGCGGTCGTGCTCACGCAAGTCGATATCTGGAGGAACGTGGACGCCAACCGCGATTCGATGGCCGCGGTTGCGCTCTGCGCGGCCGGCGCGCTCGTCTTCCGCCGGCGCGCGCCGTTCGTCGTTCCGCTCGTGGTCGCCGTCGGCGTGCTCGTTCTGACGCTCATCGATGCGGAGGCGGCTTACAACACGGACTCGATGTTCGCGGTCCTGCTGCTCGCGTGCTGGGCGTCCGGGTCGCTCCTCGACGCACGACGAGCGGTGATCGCCCTCCTGGCCGTCCTCGCGGCGGGCTGGAGTGTCTTCCTTCGCGCTCCCGATGTCCCGTGGACGGAGCTTCTCTGGCTCAGCTTCCCGCTCACAGGCGTCTTCGTGATCTCGGCCGCCGCGACGCGGCATTCGGAGCGGGCACGGCTTGCGGAGGAGCGCGCGCTGCGGAGCGAGGAGCAGGCACAGCGTGCGGTCGACGACGAGCGCGACCGGATCGCCCGGGAGCTCCACGACGTGATCGCGCACTCGGTCAGCGTGATGACCGTCCAGGCCGGCGCGGTCCGGCGCCTGCTCACGGCCGAGCAGCAGCGCGAGCGGGAGGCGCTCCTCACGGTCGAGGAGACCGGGCGGCAGGCGCTCACCGAGATGCGACGCCTGCTCGGCGTCCTGCGCCAGGGCGACGACACGGTGGCGCTCGCACCGCAGCCGGGCCTCGCGACGCTCGAGCAGCTCGTCGAGCAGGTGCGCGAGGCGGGCCTGCCGGTGGAGATCAGCTTCGAGGGGGAGCGGATCGTGCTGCCGCCCGGGATCGACCTCTCCGCCTACCGGATCGTCCAGGAGGCGCTCACGAACGCGCTCAAGCACGCGGGCAGCGCGGCTCACGCGTGGGTCATCGTTCGCTACGGCCCGGACCAGGTCGAGGTCGAGGTCGCAAACGACGGGGCCCCGAACGTGAGCGGGGCGGGCTACGGCCTCGTCGGGATGCGCGAGCGGGTGGCGCTCTGCGGCGGCGACCTGACGGCGGGGCCGCGCGACGGCGGCGGCTTCAGGATCTCGGCGCGGCTGCCCGTGGCAGGATCCGCCGCATGAGCATTCGCGTGCTGATCGTCGACGACCAGGCCCTCGTGCGCGCCGGCTTCCGGATGATCCTCGAGTCGGAGCCGGGGATCGAGATCGTCGGGGAGGCGTGCGACGGGCTGGAGGCGCTCGAGGCCGCGCGCGAGCACGAGCCGGACGTCGTCCTGATGGACATCCGGATGCCGAACCTCGACGGCCTCGAGGCGACGCGGCGGCTCGTCGGGAGCGGGAACGACCGCCTGCGCGTGCTGATGCTGACCACGTTCGATCTCGACGAGTACGTCTACGAGGCGCTGCGCGCGGGCGCCAGCGGCTTCCTGCTCAAGGACACCCCGCCGGAGCAGCTCGTGGCCGCGATCCAGGTGATCGCCTCTGGTGACGCGCTCCTTTCGCCGACGATCACGAAGCGGGTGATCGAGGAGTTCATCCGGCGGCCCCCGAGCACGATCGAGACCGTGTTGCCGGCGGCCCTCGGCGACCTCACCGCCCGCGAGCTCGAGGTGCTCGGCTTCATGGCGCGCGGGCTCTCGAACGCCGAGATCGCCAAGGACCTGTTCGTCAGCGAGACGACGGTGAAGACGCACGTCGCGCGGATCCTGATGAAGCTCGGCCTGCGGGATCGCGTCCAGGCGGTCGTCTACGCCTACGAGAGCGGCCTCGTCCAGCCCGGCGCAACCGCCGGCTGAACGGCGACCGCCGGCGGCTCGCGCCCGCCGCACAGGAAAGGTCGGGCTAGCCGTACCGACATGACCCCGGAGGCGGCGTAGCTTCCGGGTCATGCAGCGCGACCTCCATCTGCGCGACCTCCACCGCGGGCGCCTGACCCTTCCCCTCCGGGACGCGCTCGCCTCACCTCACCGCGGCGCGGTGGAGGTCGCGGCACTGCTCGGGCTCTACGGCCTCTACCAGCTCATCCGCGGCTTCGGCGAGCTCGACTTCGCGGCCGCCCAGCGCAACACGGCCGCGATCGTCGACCTGGAGCAGCGGTTCCAGATCTTCGTCGAGCGCGGCGTCCAGGACTGGGCGCTCGGCGTGCCCGCCCTTCCCGGCGTGCTCGGCTTCGCCTATCTCGCCCTCCACCTCGTGCTCACGCCCGGCGTCCTCGTCTGGGTCTACCGCAGTCATCGCGAGCGCTTCGCGGTCGTCCGGACGACGCTCGTCGTCTCGACGGCGCTCGCGCTCGTCGGCTACGTCGTCTACCCGGCAGCGCCGCCGCGGCTGGCCCGGCTCGGGTTCGCCGACACGGTCAGCGAGCGGGCGCACCTCGACCTGAGCTCGGATCTGCTCGGCAGCTTCTACAACCCGATCGCCGCCGTGCCGAGCCTGCACTTCGGCTACGCCCTGCTCGTCGGCGGCGCGGTCGCGTGGCTCGCGCGGAACCGCGCGATCCGGCTGGCGGGCGCCGCCTATCCCGCGGTGATGCTCTTCATCATCGTCGCGACCGGAAACCACTTCCTGCTCGACGCCGTCGCCGGCGGCGCGGTCGTGCTGGCCGGCTGGGCAGGCGCCCGACTCCTCGTTCCGGACGAGGCCGACCAGCTGCCCGCAGAACGAACCTCCGGTCGCGCAAGAGGGTTCTGGCGCTCTAGGACTTGCGCGCTGCGCAGATGGGCCGGACGGCTCGTGCGCGGCGCGATTCCTCCACCTATGCTGCCGCCCGTGCTGCGGCGGTCCTCTCGCGCGCTCGGGGCGCGATCTGGCATGGCTGGGTCGCTCCCGGTTCGGGTGTTCGGCCCAACGCTACGTCTGCGAATACACCCTCCGGTGAATAGGTTCTTTCGACGCGGAGCCATAGCTTTTGCGAATGGTGGCGAACACGATGGTCGAGAGGCACCCGCCGATCACCGAGCGTCAACGCGAGGTGATCGCGCTGATCGCGGCCGGCTGTTCGAACGACGAGGTCAGCCAGCGGCTCGGCATCTCGCCGAGGACGGTGAAGGCGCATTGCGATGTCCTTCGCCAGAAGCTGGGTGTGCCGCGGCGTCGGCAGATCCCGGTTGCGTATCGGATACAGACAGGTGACGACCCTCTCGCACAAAGCCTCGACCCCTCCCGGTCGGGGAGCTGACGGCAAACGTGCCCGCGACTCCAGCGGGGTCGCGGGCACGGCTATCCGGGAAGGTTGTGGGGGGTTAGGTAGGAACTGGACGCTGGTCGGAGCCGGCGAGCAATGACGGAGGGCACTGTCGAAAAGCCGCAGCTCGGCCAAAGCCGCATCATCGAGCGCCCGCGCCTGATCCGCCTGCTCGACGAGTCACCGGCGCGGATCAAGATGCTCGTCGCGCCCGCCGGCTATGGCAAGACGACTCTTGCGCGGCAATGGCTCGCCGCCTCGCCGCAGTCGACCTCATGGTTCTCCGCCACAGCGTCATCCGTTGACGTTGCAGCCTTCGCTCTGGGACTCCATCGGGCGATGTCCAACGCCGGATTCGAGCTCGGCCGCGCTTCGCTTGATCGCCTGAAAGTCACAGCGGATCCCCAAGTGGACGCAGAGATCTTGGCGGAGGTATTTGCCGGGGACCTCCGGCAGTGGCCCGGAGAACATTGGCTCGTGATCGACGACTACCAAGAGATCACAGGTGCAGGCGCTCCCGAGCGGTTTATCGAGAAGCTCTTGCACACCTGCCCGATTAGCCTTCTGCTTCTTACGCGCGAGCGACCGTCCTGGGCCTCCGCTCGACGAATCCTGTATGGCGAGATTGCGGAATTGGATCGTGACGCGCTGGCGATGAATGATGACGAGACACGACAGCTGCTGATACGAGATGAAGACGGATCTGCTGTGCTATTCGAAGCCAGCAGAGGTTGGCCGGCAGCGATAGCCCTAGCGGCCATCTCGTCGCCCCGATCGCATGGCGTGACTATCGCAAGCGACCTGCACCGATTCTTTGCTGAGGACTCTTATCAGAGTCTTGACGACTCGACGCGTCGTGGATGGTGGGCTATCTCGCTTGTCGCACCCGAGCGCGCTGACGCGCTAACGCTGATGCTGGATGTGCAGAGTGCGGCAGTCACACTCGCAGTGGGTCATCAGCAGGGGTTCTTGACTACGGCTGGGCGAGATGTAGTCGAAGTTCATCCGCTATTGAGGGATTTTCTTGAAGACAAACTTCGACAGGAACAACCTCATTTGGCTGAACCACTTCTAACCGCAGCATTCGAATACCTCATGAAGCGCAGGCTGTGGGACAAGGCATTCGATCTAGTTCATCGATTTGAATGGTTCCATCTGATTTCTGACTTGATAAGAGAAGCGCTGCAAGACCTACTGTCTCAAGGTCGTACCGAAACTCTAAAGAGGTGGGTAGCCCGGAGCGGTCCCGCAGCTGCGGAGTTCGCTGTTGGATTGGCTTCCGCAGAACTCGCGTTCCGCGAAGGTCACTACTACGCTTCGGAGATTCTTGCTAAGGCCGCGGCAGATTCGGCGCGAACGAAGGATCCGGATATTGAACTGCGTGCCTTGATCGCCGCCGGCCGGGCGGCACATGCAGCTTGCGCGAGAGCGAGAGGCGTTGTCGCTGTACAAGCGTGCAAAGTCGATCGAGACCGAGCCGGAACTCGAACGCGTTGCCGCCATGGGTGAACTCGTTTGCCGCCATCGAACTCGAACTTCCAGAGGCGTTAGATCTAGCGCAGATTCTGACCGACTGTGACGATCTTCGTCCTCAGGAGCGTGTTGTGCTTGCCGGGCGTGTGCTGAATCTTCAGGCGTGCTATGCACTCCCAGTCGATCTAGACGCCGGCCGGGCCGCGCGGCAGCTACTTCACCTCGTTGACGATCCCGTGGCTAGGTGCTCGTTCCGCAACGTCTTTGGCTACACCCTCGCGGCGTGCGGCCAGTATCAGGAGGCGCTCGCTCTGACGGACGATCAGCTAAGGGATGTTGAGACATGTCGCCTCGACTTCGCTTTGCCGTACGCCTACTGTGTTCAGGCTCTCAGTCATGTTGGAGCTCGATACTTCACGGCCGCCGGAGGAACTCCTCGGGAAGGCCTGCCTCCTTTCGCTTCGTGCCGGAGATCGAACGGCATTCGCAATCTCTCGGTGTCTTCAGGTGCGCCTATTCATTGCGCAGGGTGCCTTCCATCTTGCCGTCGCCCAGCCTACGCAGACACACGGTCTGACAAAATCGCTAACCTCGGAGCTACTTGCTAGTCATGCTGTGGCGCGGGCGGGTGCCGGCGAAACCGCGTTGGCGCTTGAGTTGGCGTCCGAGGCCGAGCGAATCTCTGGAGCTACCGAAACTAGAATATGTGTCCCCGCGGCACGTGCAATTGTCGCATCGCGCATCGGTGATACCGATGTAGCAGGGCATCACGCAACTGAGGCGCTCGAGATTGCCTTGTCAACTGGCATGATCGAATCGTTTGTTGCCGCATACCGAGGGTGTCCCGAGCTGCTGGTGTGTCTCCTTCAAGACAAGAGGACACAAAACGCCGTGGGTCACATACTCGCTCTCAGTGGTGACGAGCCAATTATGAAAACGCAAACTCCACAGTCTGTGCTAGCTCTTTCGCCACGCGAGAAGGAGGTTCTGGCGCTTCTGGGTTACGGTCTCACCAACGCTCAGATCGGAAAGAAGCTCTTCATTAGTCCACCCACAGTCAAGGTGCACGTGCGACACATCTTTGAGAAGTTGGGCGTGAGGTCGCGGACGGCCGCGGCCCTACGCGCTACACAGCTCAGCCGGGACTACGCAGCCCCTGAGACCACTGACTCGGTGGCATAGAGCGTGGGTATAGGAAAGCGGTCTGACCGGGACCCCTGACGGTACTCTTCCGCCGCAGTCGCCAATATTGCTTCGAACGCTGCTACGACAGACGTATCAAACTGAGACCCTACTGCCTGTGCAAGACGCAATCGGGCGACACGGCTGGGCATTGCTTCGCGGTAGGGCCGATCTGAAGTCATAGCATCGTAGGCATCCGCAACAGCGATGATACGCGAGAGCAGAGGCATCGAATCGTCATCGAGCCCGTCTGGATATCCTTGACCGTCAACTCGTTCGTGATGGTGTCTCACGATTGTGGCGATCTCGTTATAGTCCTCAACCTTTGCGAGGATGCGCTCCCCGATCTCCGAGTGCTCCTGCATGTGTCGCCGCTCATCCAACGTTAGAGCGCCTGGCTTCTCCAGAAGGCCTGCAGGGAGCCCGATTTTTCCAATGTCGTGGACGAGACCGCAGAGGTAGACCTTCTGAACCTCTTCGTCTGGCAGGCCCATACGGCGCGCAATGTCCCGCGAATAGATCGCCACAGACGCCGAGTGACCAGCTGTGTAGCGGTCACGCGCGTCTAGCGCAGCCACCAGCCCAGCGGCGAAAGAGAGATTTGCATTCTCGAGTCGCTCATTGGCACTAGTGAGACTCTCAGACAGCGTCCGCTGAGCTTGATAGAGCGTGTACAGCTTCTGAGCCGCGAGAGCCGGGATGAAGAATAGGAGCGCCGCCCATGGCGACAGTTGGTCGTAGGCGATGGCGAGGACGGCGATCAGCGGTGCATAGAGCGGAATGGCAGCGCCGGCGACGGGCACGAGTAGGCGGAAGGTTTCCTTAGCACCACCTCGGCGACGTAGGTGAACGGTCAGCGCGGCGAACGCAGCATCCAGAACCTGGGCGACGACGGCAGCGACGAGCGTGCCAGCCGCTAGACCCAGTGCCGGGTTCTCGATTGCTCCCGAGGTTGACACCGCGAGCGCGCCCACGACTGCGGCGGTGATCATGCGACTTGACGTGTAGATCCCCCATCGAAGATACGGACGCGTGAAGTCGCCCAGCATGGAGGCCGCGGCAACCACCAGTGCAGCGAGTGGGCCGAAGAGAACGGCCGCAAAGAGCATGGGTAGAGCAGAAACCGACTCTTCGATGGTCTTGCTCAGTCGAACTGTGCCTCGTTCGGAGAGGGCGGCGGCCAGGGCAAGGGCCGCAACGACGTACGGAGGGCCTAGATCAACACCCACGAAGACCAGTACGAGTGCGGAAGCGGCGGCGCCGAGTCCGAGGAGCACGGCGTAGACCTGAACCCTGATCGGGGACGGCAGAATTCGAGGGTCGATATCCGTATTTGCGGGTATTTCGCTCAAATCTGAAGAAACCTCTTGCAATCTACCCCAAAAGGGGTATACTTCGTCTCGCCGTCAGTCCCCCACAGTAGGAGAAGTCATGCGTCGTTCATTCAGTCGTCTTGTGTGTCGTGCCGTCGTCGCCGGTGGCGCTCGAGGCTGGTAGAAGCCCTCGAATACTGCTGTTCTCTCAGTAAAACGGCATCCCTCCTTCGGGGGGTTGTCCACAGACTGTGGGAATGGTGGAGAATCGAGGCTCTGAGACACACGTTCTCGCGCATCGGAGCCGCGCGGCGAGTCAATCGCCGGCGCGGCTCCGATGCGCTTTTTCGTTCTGGGGCCGGAACGAGCCGGCGTCTAGCCGATCAGGCCGCGGCGGAAGCCGACGGAAACGGCGTGGGCGCGCGAACGCGCCTGAAGCTTGGCGAGCAGGTGGCGCACGTGGCTCTTGACCGTCTCCTCCGAGAGGAAGAGGCGCTGGCCGATCTCACGGTTGACGAGACCGTCGGCGACGAGCTGCAGGACCTGGATCTCGCGCTGGGTGGGCTCCTGCTCGAGCTCGCGGGCGGGCGCCGTGAACGGAATCACCTCGGCCGTGCCGTTCGAGCGCCGCTGCGCGGCGGCCTCGAAACGACGGCTGTGGTCCATGTAACGGCTCAGGATCTCCTTGCGCTCGGCAGCGTCCACTGCCCCGATATCGGTCGGCCGCACGCGGCCCTTTAGCCCAATCGAGGTATCCGGAGCGGTCGAGTCAGCCGGGTGCGAAGCCGCACGAACCGCCGGCGGCGGCGCCGGAGCTTCTCGGGCTCGGGCTCCTCGACCACCGTCCTGCCGCCGGGCGCGTGCAGGATTCGGCCGTCGCCGAGCCAGAAAGCGATATGGGTCGCGTGCGGGGCGCCGTAGGTGACGAGGTCGCCCGGCCGCGGCTCGAGGACGGGCTGCGCTGCGTCCTCCTGCTGGTCGGCATCGCGAGGAACGAGCCGACCGAGGCGCCTGTAGGCCATGTGGACGAGCCCCGAGCAGTCGATCCCGTGCTCGCTCATCCCGCCCCAGAGGTACGGGGTGCCGAGGTACGCGCGCGCCTCGGCCACCGGATCGCCGTCGTGCGGCTCGGGCAGCCAGCCTGCCGGCGCCGCCGGTGAGAGCGCTTCCTGCTCGATCCAGCCGGGATAGTCGTAGGCCGTGGTCACCCGCGCCCAGCCGTCCCTGCGCTCCCCGACGAGGAGGGGCTCGCCGCGTAGCGCCTCCGTGACCCGCTCCGAGCGCGGATCCGGCTCGGCGTGGATCGGCGCCACGTCGAGGCCGCAGGAAAAGGTCTCAGCCACCCGCGAGTGCCGTCCGCTCGGCGGCTGTGAGCTCGCGGCTCGCACCACCCTTGCCGTCGAGCACGACGACGACGTTCTCGAGCTCGGCTGCAACCCGACCGCCGGAGGCCGCGATCGTCGTGCGAGTGGTCACGCTCTTCGTGCCCAGCCGGACGAGCTCGACAGCCGTCACAGCGGGGCTGTCGACGAGTCGCAGCTCGGAGCGGTACTCGATCGTCGTCTTCGCGGCGACGTAGTCCCAGACGCGGTTCTCGTCGAGCCCGAGCCGCTCCCGGAACCAGGCGTCGAGCGCCTCCTCGCCGTAGGTCAGATAGATCGCCTGGTTGACGTGCCCGTAGGCGTCCAGGTCGTTCCAGCGGATGTCGACGCGGGTCGCCAGGGCTAGACCGGCGGTGGCTCGTACGCCGCGGCCTGCCTGCCCGGCTCGAAGACGACCTCGCGAACCTGCGGCTGGAGCTTCCCGGCCTTGATCTCCTCTGCGAAGTGGCACTTGACGAGATGCGTGTCGACCGGACGAAGCTCGGGCTCGTCGTCGCGGCAGCGCGTGGGCTGCACGTACGGGCAGCGCGTGTGGAAGCGGCAGCCCTGGGGCGGGTTGGCCGGGCTCGGCAGGTCGCCCTGGAGCAGGATCGACGTGCGCCGGCGCTCGACCTCCGGATCGGGGATCGGAATCGCCGAGAGCAGCGAGATCGTGTACGGGTGCAGCGGGTTGTCGTAGAGATCGTCGCCCGGCGAGAGCTCCATGATCTGGCCGAGGTACATGACCGCGATCCGGTCGGAGATGTGCCTGACGACGGCGAGGTCGTGGGCGATGAAGAGATAGGTGAGCTCGAACTCCGCCTGGAGCAGCTCGAGCAGGTTGACGATCTGCGCCTGAATCGAGACGTCCAGCGCGGAGACGGGCTCGTCGCAGACGATGAAGTCCGGGTTGAGGGCGAGCGCGCGCGCGAGCCCGACGCGCTGCCGCTGGCCGCCGGAGAACTCGTGCGGGTAACGCGTGGCCGCGTCGGCGGGCAGCCCCACCTTCGCGAGGATCTCGCGCACGCTCTGATCCAGCCCCTTGCCGCCGCGGCCGTGCACCCGCAGGGGCTCTCCGACCATCCGGCCCACGGAGTGCCGCGGGTTCAGCGACGCGTACGGGTCCTGGAAGATCATCTGCATCCGCCGCCGCAGCGGCCGCAGCGCGCCCTCGTCGAGGTGCGTGATGTCGGTCCCGTCGAAGACGATCGTGCCGCCCGTCGGCTCGTAGAGGCGGAGGATCGCCCGGCCGACCGTCGACTTGCCACAGCCCGACTCGCCGACCAGCCCGAGCGTCTCGCCGCGCCTGATCTGGAGCGAGACACCGTCGACGGCCTTGACATCGCCGATGTGCTTGTCGAAGAGGATGCCGCTGCGGATCGGGAACCAGACGCGGAGGTCGTCGACCTCGACGAGCGCGTTGCCGTTCGCGCTCATTCCGGCCGCGCTCATGCGGCGCCCCCGAGCCGCGTGCGCTGCCACTCGTCGGCCGGGACGGGATTGAAGCAGCGGACGGAGTGGCCCGCTTCGACCGCCTCGAGCGGCGGTACCTCCTGGCGCGACTCCTCCACCTCGTAGCGGCAGCGCGGCGCGAAGGGGCACTCGGCCGGCTCGCTCAGCATGTTCCGGGGAGCACCGGGAATCGGCTGCAGCCGCTGGCGGCGGCCCGCATCGAGCCGCGGCACGCTCTGGAGCAGTCCGAGCGTGTACGGGTGTCGGGGCTGCGCGAAGATCCGCTCGGCGCTGCCCGTCTCCACGAACATGCCGGCGTACATCACGTTGACGCGCTCGCACATCCCGGCGACGACGCCGAGGTCGTGCGTGATCAGGATCAGCGCCGTGTCGAGCTCGGCGACGACGCTCCTCAGCAACTCGAGGATCTGCGCCTGGATCGTCACGTCCAGGGCGGTCGTCGGCTCGTCCGCGATCAGGAGCTTCGGCTCGCAGGCGAGCGCCATCGCGATCATCGCCCGCTGCCTCATCCCGCCGGAGAACTGGTGCGGGTAGTCCTTCAGCCGCAGCTTCGGGCTCGGGATCCCGACCTTGTCGAGTAGCTCGGTCGCGCGCTTGTCGGCCTGCGCCCGGTCGAGGCCGAAGTGCTTCTGGAGGCCCTCCCGGATCTGCCTGCCGATCGTGAGCACCGGATTGAGCGAGGTCATCGGATCCTGGAAGATCATCGCGATCTCCCGGCCGCGGACCGCGCGCATCTGCTCGTCGGAGAGCGCCAGGAGATCCTGTCCCTGGAAGACGGCGCGACCGCTCGTGACCCGCGCGTTCCGGCTGAGGATGCCGAGCAGCGCGAGCGAGGTCACGCTCTTGCCGCACCCGGACTCGCCGACGATCCCCAGCGTCTCGCCCGGCGCGATCTCGAAGGAGATCCCGTTGACCGCGTACACGAGCCCGCGCTCGGTGCCGAAGCGGACGTGCAGGTCCTCGACGCTGAGCAGCGGCTCCTTAGCCACGGCCTCGCAACTTCGGGTCGAGCGCCTCGCGCAGGCCGTCGCCGATCAGGTTGAAGCCGAGCACGGAGATGATGATCGCGACGCCGGGAATGACCGCCAGATGGGGGGCCGTCTGGAGGTAGCGCGTCGTGTCGGTCAGCATCGTCCCCCACTCGGGCGTCGAGGGATCCTGGGGGCCGAGGCCGAGGAAGCCGAGCGCGGCGACGTCGATGATCGCGGTCGCCAGCGCGAGGGTGGCCTGCACGATCACGGGCGAGATCGCGTTCGGGAGGATGTGCGAGCCGAGAATCGACCGCTTCGGGACGCCGATCGAGCGCGCGGCGAGCACGAAGTCGTTCTCGCGCTGGCCGAGGACCGAGCCGCGCATCAGCCGGGTGAAGATCGGGACCTGCGTGACCCCCACCGCGATCATGATCTGGAACAGACCGGGGCCTAGCATCGCCACGATCCCGATCGCGAGCAGGAGCCCGGGAATCGCGAGCATGATGTCCGTGAGGCGCATGATCGTCCCATCCACCCAGCCGCCCACGTAGCCGGCGGTCGCGCCGAGCACGAGCCCGACCGAGAGCCCGACGGCGACCGAGATCACGCCGATCAGGAGCGAGAAGCGGGCGCCGTAGACGATCCGCGAGAGCTCGTCCCGACCCTGCTGGTCGATTCCGAACCAGTGCTCGGCCGAGGGGCCGGGACAGCAGCTTCCTTCGAGGCGCGAGAGGTCGCCGACGCGCGGATCCTCGGGCGCGATCAGCGGCGCGAAGAGGGCGACGACGACGAACAGGCCGACGATCGCGAATCCGACCAGGGCCCCGGGATTCCGCCTCAGCCGCTGCAGCGCCTCGCTCCAGAGCCCTCCCGCGGCGGGCTCGAGCTCGATCTCCCTGGCCTCGATCTCGGCGAGCGACATCAGCTGAGCCTGATCTTCGGGTTCAGCAGGGCGTAGGAGAGGTCGACGAGGAGGTTGACGAGCACGAACACGAGCGCGATGAAGAGGATCCCGCCCTGGAGCACGGGGTAGTTCCGCGCCTTGATCGCGTCGACGAGCCAGGTGCCGATCCCGGGGAAGGCGAAGACGGTCTCCGTCAGGACGGCGCCCGAGAGCAGGAGCCCGGCCTGGAGCCCGATGATCGTCACGATCGGCAGCATCGCATTGCGGAGCACGTGGTGCGTGTCCACGTTCCGCGGCGACATCCCCTTCGCCCGCGCGGTGCGCACGTAGTCCTCGTTCTGGACGTCGAGCACCGACGCCCGGGTGATCCGCGCGATGATCGCGAGCGGGATCGACCCGAGCGCGATCGCGGGCAGGATCAAGTGTTTGCTCACGTCCCAGAAGGCCTCGGCGTCACCGGCGAGGAGCGCGTCCAGGAGATAGAAGTTCGTCGGGTGCTCGAGGTCGATCAGGACGCTGATCCGACCCACGGTCGGCAGGAGCCCGAGCCGGACCGCGAAGACGTACTTGAGGAGGATCGCGAGCACGAAGATCGGAATCGAGATTCCGAGCAGCGACGCCACGAGGCTCGCGTGGTCGAGCGCGCTGCCGTAGCGTTTCGCCGCGAAGAAACCGAGCGGCAGCCCGACCAGGATCGCGAAGAACATGGCCGCCAACGCGAGCTCGATCGTGGCCGGGAAGCGCTCCGAGAACTCGTCCACGACGGGCCGGCGCGAGGTGACCGAGTCGCCGAAGTCGAGCCGGATCACGTTCTCGAGATAGGCGAAGTACTGGACGTGCAGCGGCTTGTTCAGCCCGTACTGCTCGTTGATCGCGGCAATCGCCTCGGCGGTTGCCCGCTCCCCGAGCAGCGTCGTCGCCGGGCTCCCCGGCAGGGCCCTGATCCAGAAGAACACGAGGATCGAGAGCCCGATGAGGATCGGAATCAGAAGCAGGAGCCGGCGGACGACGAAGCGCAGCATGTCGTCCGCCGGACTCTAGCTCTCTCCTACTCCTCGATCGAAACCGGCGCGAACGACTCGTTCGACGTCGGGCTCGACTGGTAGCCCTTGACCTTCGCCGTGAAGGCGAGGGCCGGCTCGGAGTGCGCGTACGGGACGCCGGGCAGCTGGGTCATGATCGCCCGGTTTGCGTCCTTGTAGAGCGACTCCCGCGTCGCCTCGTCGGTCTCGATCTCGGCGTCGTTCAGGAGCTTCTGGATCGCGGTCAGCGGGTTCGTCGTCGTTCCCCAGGCCTTCTGCGGGCTCTGGAAGAACGTGCCGATGAAGTTGTCCGCGTCCCCGTAGTCGCCCGTCCAGCCGAGGAGGCGGAGGTTGCCCGCCGTCCCTGCGTCGGCTCGGCCGAGGTAGTCCGGATTCCAGGGCGCGCTCTTCGGCGTGACCTTGAAGCCCGACTTGTTCAGCCCGGCGGCGAACGCCTCGAAGTTCCGCTTCGGATCGGGCATGTACGGACGGGAGACGTCCGTCGGATACCAGAACTCGAGCGGAACCGGCAGCGTGTAGCCGGCGTCGGTCAGGATCTTCTTCGCCTGCTCCGGGTCGAACTCGTAGGTCGGGACGTCGTCCGCATAGCCGACGACCTCCGGAGGCATGAACTGTGTCGCCACGACCCCGCGGCCCGAGTAGAAGTTGTCCACGACCGACTGCCGGTCGAGGCCGTACGCGATCGCCCTGCGCACCTGCAGATCATCGGTCGGCTTCTTCGAGATGTTGAAGCCGACGTAGGCGACGTTGAACGCCGGCCGGTCGACGATCTGGAGGTTCTCGTCGGCCTCGATCGTGGCGACGTCCTGCGGCTCGACGAGGTCGTAGCCCTGGATCTCGCCGGTCTGAAGCGCCTGCAGGCGCGCGGCGTTGTCGGAGATGGGGCGGATGATCAGCTCGTCGAGCTTCGCCTTGTCGCCCCAGTAGTCCTCGTTCCGAACGAGCACGAGCCGGTCGTTCCGGTTCCAGGACTCGAACGTGAACGGTCCGGTGCCGATCGGATGCTCGGTCCCGAACGTGCCCGTGGCGGTGAACACGCCCTCGGCGTCCAGGGTGCCCCGGTCGGCGTTGAACTCCTGAAGGGCCTTCGGGCTGGCGATCGAGAAGGCCTGTTGGGAGAGCGCGGGGATGAAGGTCGCCGACGGCTTCGTCAGCGTCAGCACCGCGGTCGAGGCGTCGGTCGCCTCGCAGCTCTTGTACAGGCTCTCCTCCGGCGCTCCGCTGTCCTTGTCGTACGTCGCGAAGCCGCCGAACACGACCTGCCAGTAGTAGCTTGCGGCGGGGTTCGCAAGCGCGCCCTTGAAGTTGTACCAACGGTCGAAGTTGAAGCAGACCGCCTCCGCATCGAGCGTCTCGCCGTCGTGGAAGGTGACGCCCTCGCGGATCTTGAACGTCCAGATAGTGCCGTCCTCGTTGGCCTCCCAGCTCTCGGCGAGACCGGGCTCGGGCTCGGTGGTGCCGGGCTTGAGGAACACGAGAGTCTCGAAGATCTGAGTGATCGCTCGGATCGACTCGCCGTCCGAGACGAGTGCACCGTCGAGCACCACCGGGTCGGCCGAGCCGGCGAAGACGAGCGTTCCTCCTTCAGCTCCCTCGGAGGTCTCTCCGGCGGTCGTGCCGCCGGCCTCGTCCTCGTCGTCGCCGCCGCAGCCCACCGCAGCGAATGCGAGCATCGCCACGACGAGCAGCATCAGCAGCCTGTGCCACTTGATCGTCAAAATGGTTCTCCTTTCGGTCCAGCTCAGGGGGTTCAGCGAAAGTATCCAGGAGTCGCATGACGCCGCGCAACTTGCGTCAACGACGAGGGGCGGCTCGCTGGCCGCCCCTCGCTCGGTTCAGTTGTCGCCGCTGCCTACGCAGCAAGGCTGTTTTTCTGGCTAAGCAGCCAGGCTGGCGAGGTCGCGCAGCGCCGCGAGCCGCGAGAGCGCCTGGCCCTCGAGCTGGCGGACGCGCTCCCGCGTCAGATCGAGCTCGTGCCCGATCGCTTCGAGCGTCCACGGCTCGCCCTCGAAGCCGAACCGGAGCTCGAGAATCCGGCGCTCCCGCTCCGGCAGCGCGTCGAGCGCCCGGCGCACGCCCTGCTTGCGCAGCGACTCCTCGGCCTCCTCGAACGGATCCGCGGCCTCGCGGTCGGCGAACAGGTCGCCGAGCTCGCCCTCGTCGTCGGCGCCGACCGTCTGGTTCAGCGAGACGGACGCGTGAGCCGCGCCGAGCGCCTCCTCGACGTGCTGGATCGGCAGGCCGGTCGCCTCCGCGAGCTCGAGCTTCGTCGCCTCGCGGCCGAGCTCGACCTCGAGCCGGCGAGCGGCCCGCGACAGCTTCTGCTGGCGCTCGACGACGTGGACGGGGACGCGAATCGTCCGCGCGTGGTTCGCGACGGCGCGCTGCACCGACTGGCGGATCCACCACGTGGCGTACGTCGAGAACTTGAAGCCGCGCCTCCAGTCGAACTTCTCCACCGCGCGGTTCAAGCCGAGCGTGCCCTCCTGGATCAGGTCCAGGAACGGAACGCCGAGCCCGCGGTAGCCCTTCGCGATGGAGACGACGAGCCGGAGGTTCGACTCGATCATCCGCCGCTTGGCGACGGGATCGCCGCGCTCGATCGCCTTCGCGAGCACGACCTCGTCGTGCGCGGTCAGAAGCTTGTGGCGGCCGACGTCGGCAAGGAAGAGCTGCAGGCTGTCGGCGGCGCCGGTCGCGACCGTGGCCTCCGCGACGGGAGCCTTCTCCTCCTTCTCTTCCTTGTCGTCCTTGGCGGCGGCCTTCGACCCGCCGGCCTGGCTCCCTAGCTCGAGGCCGAGCGTCTCGAGCTCCCGGGTGATCTGCTCGGTCTCCTCGTCGCTCAGATCGTGCTCCAGGACGAACGCCTCGAGCTCGGTCGGCTCGATGAAGCCGCGTTCCTCGGACCGCTCGACGAGCGCCTTGACCTGGTCGGATTCGATCAATTCGTTCAGCTGGCTCTGCGTCAAATCGAAACGTCAGTCCCTTCGGAAACTCGTTCGCGGGATAGCAACAAACTTCCTCACCATATGGTCTGATCCCTGCTTTTGCCAGGGCAGGCGGGCCGAGGCGGGTGTCACAAGCTCCAACGTGGTCGTCGTTCGAGGTATTCCATCAGCAGGCGCAAATCGGTTTTCCGGCGCAATCGAGACTAGCGCCCGCGGCGGCGCCCATACCTTCGAGACGTCGGTTGACACGGAAAGTTTGCGTTTTCTTCGCCGTCACGCGGCAGAGCGGCGGGCGCGGGGCTTCTTCTTCGGCGCAGGCCCGCGCGAGCGCCGGTCGGCCAGCAGCTCGGACCCACGCTCGATCGTGAGCGACTGCGGGTTCTCGCCGCGCGGCACGGTCGCGTTCGTCTCGCCGTCGGTGACGTACGGGCCGAACCGGCCCTCCTTGACGACCATCGGCTTGCCGGAGGCGGGATCGGGGCCGAGCTCCTTCAGCGGCGGCTTCGCCGTTCCCCGGCCGCGACGCGGCTTCGGCTGGGCGAGCACGGCGAGCGCCTCGTCGAGGGAGATCGTCAGGAGCTGCTCCTCGGACTCGAGCGAGCGCGACTCGGCGCCCTTCTTCACGTAGGGGCCGTACTTGCCGTTCTGGGCGGTGACCTCCTCGCCGGCGGGGTCGGCTCCGAGCACGCGCGGGAGGGTGAGCAGGCGGACCGCGTCCTCCAGGGTGACGGTCTCCGGGGACATGGTCTTGAAGAGCGACGACGTGCGCGGCTTCTCGGTCGCTCCCTCCTCGAGCACCTCCGTCACGTACGGCCCGTACCGCCCGTTCTTGGCGACGAGCTCGCGGTTCCACTCGGGATGCACCCCGAGCGAGCGGTCGCCGCTCGGCGCCGACAGGAGCTCCTCGGCTTTCGCGACCGTCAGCTCGTCGGGTGCGAGATCGTCGGGGACGCTCGCGCGCTCCTCGCCCCGCTCGACGTACGGCCCGTAGCGGCCGACCCGCAGGGCGATCCCCTCGCCGATCTGGAGCGTGTTGACCGCGCGGGCGTCGATCTCGTCGATGTCGGAGACGAGTGCCTTCAGGCCGAGCTCGCCGGCAGCGCCGAAATAGAAGGCGCGGAGCCAGTCGACCCGCGCCTCGTCGCCGGCGGCGATCCGATCGAGATCGTCCTCCATCCGCGCGGTGAACTGGTAGTCCACGAGCTGGCCGAAGTGCTGCTCGAGCAGCGAGACGACGGCGAAGGCGAGGAAGGACGGGACGAGCGCGGTGCCGCGCTTGAAGACGTAGCCGCGGTCGAGGATCGTGCCCATGATCGAGGCGTAGGTCGAGGGCCGGCCGATCCCCCGCTCCTCGAGCGCCTGGACGAGGCTCGCCTCCGTGAAGCGGGCGGGCGGCGTCGTCGCGTGACCTTCCGGCTCGAGCTCGAGCGCGCGGAGCTTGTCGCCGACGGCGAGGTGGGGGAGCCGGCGCTCCTCGTCCTGCTCGCGATCCTGCTCGGCCGCCTTGTCGTCGTCCGTCGACTCCTCGTAGGCGGCGAGGAAGCCGCGGAAGGTGATCGCGGTGCCGGCGGCGCCGAACTCGACGTCGGTTCCGCCCTCGACTGCTCCGAGCCGCAGGGTGAGCGTCACCCCGCGGGCGTCGTTCATCTGCGAGGCGACCGTGCGCCGCCAGACGAGCTCGTAGAGGGCGAGCTCGTCGCGGTTCAGCTCGCGGGCGAGCTGCCTCGGCGTGCGGAAGCTGTCCCCGGCGGGGCGGATCGCCTCGTGCGCCTCCTGCGCGTTCTTGACCTTGCGCTCGTACCGGCGCGGGGCGGCCGGGACGTACTCGGCGCCGTACAGCTCGGTCGCCTGGCGGCGCGCTGCGGCGAGCGCCGACTCCGAGAGCGTCGTCGAGTCGGTGCGCATATAGGTGATGTAGCCGTTGTCGTAGAGGCCTTGGGCCACGCGCATCGTCGTCTGCGCCGAGAAGCGGAGCTTGCGGCTCGCCTCCTGCTGCAGGGTCGAGGTCATGAACGGCGCCGCGGGACGCCGCGTGTACGGCTTCTCCTCGGCCGAGCGGATTGCGAAGGTGGAGGCGGCGAAGCGCTCGGCGAGGCCGCGCGCAGCCGCCTCGTCGACGATCACCGCGTCCTTCGGCTTCAGCGTCCCGTCCTGCGCGAAGTCGCGTCCCTGCGCGACTCGCTTGCCGTCGACCGCGACGAGTCTCGCGTTGAAGCGCCCCGGCTCGAAGAGGCCCTGGAGGTCCCAGTAGCCGGCCGAGACGAAGGCGCGCCGCTCGCGCTCGCGCTCGACCACGAGGCGGACCGCGACCGACTGGACGCGGCCTGCCGAGAGCCTCGGCATCACCTTCTTCCAGAGCACGGGCGAGACCTCGTAGCCGTAGAGCCGGTCGAGGATCCGCCGCGTCTCCTGGGCGTCGACGAGCCGCTTGTCGACCTCGCGCGTCTCGCCTAGGGCGCGCGTGATCGCGTCGTTCGTGATCTCGTGGAAGACCATCCGACGAACCGGGATCTTCGGCTTGAGCACCTCGAGCAGGTGCCAGGCGATCGCCTCGCCCTCGCGGTCCTCGTCCGTCGCGAGGTAGAGCTCGTCGGCGTCCTTCAGCTTGCGCTTCAGGTCGGCGACGCGCTTCTTCTTGTCCTCGTCGACGACGTAGAGCGGCTCGAAGTCGGACTCGATCGCGACGCCCATCGTCCCGTACTTCGCACGCATCTCCTTCGGGACGTCGGACGCGCGGTTCGGGAGGTCGCGGATGTGGCCGATGCTCGACTCGACGACATAGCCGCCGCCGAGGTAGCCCGCGATCGTCCTCGCCTTCGCGGGCGACTCGACGATCACGAGCCGCCGCGTTCCGTCGCTCTTGGTCTGGGCGGCCATGCGGGACACCATAGCGACGGCGCAGACGGGCTCTGTTGCCGCGCCCGGTGCTGAGGACGGGCTTGCAAGCGGCGATCCCGTACAGTCGGCGGCTGTGAAGGAACCCCGTCCGAGCGTCGTCTATCTCGTGATCGCCGGGGTCACCTGGCCGATCGTGCGGGGGCTCTTTCGGCTCCGGATCCAGGGGCGGGAGAACCTCCCGGCCGGCGCGTTCGTCCTGGCCGCGAACCACAACTCGAACTTCGACCCCTGGCCGCTCGGGATTCCGCTCTATCCCAGGCGCTTCCTCCGCTTCATGGCCAAGTCCGAGCTCTTCTGGCCCGGCCTGAAGCAGATCATCCTCGGCGGTGGCGGCTTCCCGGTCCGGCGTGGCGAGCGGGACACGCTCGCGCTGGAGACGGCGGTCGAGCTCTGTCGCCAGGGGCACGTCGTCGTCATGTTCCCGGAGGGGACGCGGCGGAAGAAGGGGCTGCGCAAGCGCTACGAGGCGCGGGCTCACACGGGTGCGGCGAGGATCGCCCTCGAGGCCGGCGTGCCGCTCGTCCCGGCGGGAATCGCGGGGACCGACCGGCTCGGGCGGCTGGCCAGGCTCGGCGTGGCCTACGGCCGGCCGATTCCGCTGGAGGATCTCGCGGGCCGCGAGGACGCCCCCGAGGTCGCGACCGAGCGGCTGATGGCTGCGATCGCCGAGCTCGAGGCATCGGCATGAAGCCGCTGCTCGCCGTCGACGGAGACTCGTTCGCGCACCGGTCCTACCACGCGCTCCCCAAGTCGATCCGCCGGGCCGACGGCGGGCCGGCGGGCCTCCTCACCGGGATCGGCAACCTGCTCGTGCGGCTCTGGGAGGAGGAGTCGCCGCGCGCGACGCTCGTCGCCTGGGACACGCTCACGGTTCCGACATATCGCCATCTCGAGCTCGAGAGCTACCAGGAGGGACGTGTGTTCGACGCGGAGCTGCTCGAGCAGCTCGACCTCGCGCCGCAGCTCGTGGACGCGATGGGGCTCGCGAACGGCAAGGCCGCCGGCTACGAGGCCGACGACTTCCTCGCGGCCGCGGTCGGCCAGGAGGAGGCGCGAGGCGGCCGGACGCTCGTCGCGAGCGGCGACCGCGACATGTTCCAGCTCGCGAGCGAGCGCACGACGATCCTGCAGCCGCAGCGCGGCGGCGGCGCGCTCGCGCGGATCGGGCCTGCGGAGGTGCGCGAGCGCTACGGGGTCGAGCCGAAGCAGGTGCCCGACTTCATCGCGCTGCGCGGCGATCCCTCGGACAAGATCCCGGGCGCGCGTGGCGTGGGAGCGAAGACCGCCGCCGACCTGCTGCAGCGCTACGACGGCCTCGAGGCCGCGCTCGCCGACGGCCGCTTCGCCACCGAGGCGGAGGCGCTGCGGCTGTACCTGCGGATCGCGACGATGGACGCCGACGCTCCGCTCCGGCCGGTCGAGGATCAGACCCCGACGTGGGGCCGCGCCGCCGAGCTCACGCGCGAATGGGGTCTCGGCCGGCTCTCGGAGCGCCTCGCCGCCCTGGAGGCCGCGTCGAGCTCCTGACGAACCCCGAGCTCGCGCGCCTCCACCCGACCGGCGAGCATCCCGAGCGGCAGGAGCGCTTGGCCGTCCTCGCCGGCGACGCGGTCGAGCGGGAGGCGAGCGAGGAGCAGCTCCTGCGGGTGCACACGGCCGAGCACCTCGAGCGGCTGCGCCGGATCCGCGAGCCGACGGCGCTCGATCCCGACACGATCGCGACGGAGACGTCCTGGCGTGCGGCGCGGCTCGCCGCGGGGATCGCGCTCGAGGCGGTCGACCGGGGCGGCTTCGCGCTCGTCCGGCCGCCCGGGCACCACGCTCTGGCCGAGCGGGCGATGGGGTTCTGCCTGCTCAACAACGTCGCCGTCGCGGCCCGCTATGCGCAGGCCGAGCTCGGGCTCGCGCGGATCGCGATCGTCGACTTCGACGTCCACCACGGGAACGGCACGGAGGCGATCTTCCGCGGCGACGACTCCGTGCTCTTCGTCTCGCTGCACCAGTGGCCGTTCTATCCCGGAACCGGCGGGCCGGGGACGAGCGACGAGACGACCCTGAACCTGCCGCTCGCCGCCGCGATCGGCGACGCCGGCTACCTCGCCGTCTTCGAGGAGCGGGTCGTCCCCGCGGTGCGCGCGTTCGCGCCCGACCTCGTCCTGGTCTCGGCCGGGTTCGACGCGCACGTGGAGGATCCGCTCGGCGGGCTCGGGCTGAGCGACGCGACGTTCCGCGAGCTCGGCGTCCGGTGCGCGAGGCTGGGGCCGCGCGTCGCCGCGGTGCTCGAGGGCGGCTACAACCTGACCACCCTGCCGCGCCTCGTCGCTACCGCGGCGGAGGGGTTCTCGGCCTGAACGAGGTCAGGCGCGCGCGAGCGAGAGCCGCTCGAGCGCCTCGCGCCGGGAGGAGACCCCCAGCTTGCGGAGGATGCTCTTGACGTGCGAGCGGACGGTGTGCTCGGAGATGAAGAGGCGCGTCGCGATCTCGTCCGTCGCGAGGTGGTCGTCGAGCAGGAGCAGCACCTCGAGCTCGCGGGCCGAGAGCGCTTCCGCGATCTGGTCGGGAACGCCTCCGTCGAGGTGGGCGCCGGTCCGGACCTGATCGAGCAGCCGTCTCGCGACCTGGCCCGAGAGCGCGGCCTCGCCGTTCGCGACCCCGCGGAGGAACGCGACGATGCGATCGGGCGGCTCGCTCTTCAGGAGGTAGCCGGCGGCGCCGCCTCGCACGGCCGCGAGCAGGTTCTCCTCGGTGCCGGAGGCGGTGAGCACGACCACCTCGCAGGTCGGAGCGGCCGTTCGGATCTGAGGGAGAGCCGCAAGGCCGTCCACGCCGGGCATCGAGAGATCGAGCAGGACGAGATCGGGCTGGTGGCGCTCCGCGAGCTCGAGAGCCTCGGCTCCGTCGGCCGCCTCGCCGACCACGTCGAAGCCTCCCTGCGCGAGCAGGGAGGTGAGTGCATCCCGGGTGAGGGGATGGTCGTCGACCACGAGAACGCGTTCGCCCATCGTTCCCCCTCATCGGCAGCAGGCGGCCTGCCGATGAGGGTTACGTGAACCGGGATGCCAGAGAGCCGTTCGAGGCGTGGGTCGTCGGGGCGCTGCTCTTCGTCGGGCTGCTCGGCTCGGCGACGGCGCTCTTCCTGACGCACCCGTCGCTCAGGAGCACCTACGAGCTGCCCGAGGGGCGGCTCGTGCTCGACACTGCCGTGGTCCTCGCGGCGACCGTCGTCGCGATCCTGGCCGCCGTCCGCTTCCAGGTCGAGGGCCGCCTCCTCGACCTGCTGCTCGCCGCCGGCTTCTGCGTCGCCGGGATCGGCACGCTCGCCTTCTCGGTCGCGCCGGTTCTCGGCGGCGAGCCGCAGGGGCCCGCGGAGGCCTGGGCCGCGCTCGGCTCGCGCCTGCTCGCGGCCGTCCTGATCGTGCTCGCTCCGCTCGTCCCGGGAAGCAGGATCGCGCTCCGGGGACGGAAGCTCCTCGCGGGGATCCCCCTGCTCGCGCTCGGGCTCCTCGTGCTCTGGCTCTCGTTGCGGGGTCTCGGCTCGTCGTTGCCCGCGCTCGATCCGCAGTCCGGGGACCGCGCGCAGGCGGTGACGGTGACCCTCGCCTTGCTCGCGCTCCTCGCGCTCGCAGCCGGGCTGGGATTCGCTGCCCGCTACCGCCGGCACGGGGAGGACCTGGACAGCTGGCTCGCGCTCGCGGCGGCGTTGACGCTGTTCGCGGAGCTGCACTACGTGCTGACCCCGAGACTCTCCAGCGACGTCGTCTCGCAGGGCGACTTCCTCCGCGTGGTCGCCTACGGAATCCTCCTCGTGGGCGTCTGGCGCGCGATTCGCTCCGCCGAGCTCGGCCGAGCCGTGGCGGAGGAGCGGGCCAGGGTCGCGCGCGAGATCCACGACGGGCTCGCCCAGTACCTCTTCGCGATCTCGACCCATGCGACGATGCTCGAGTCGGGCGCCTCGCTCGAGACGACGCTGCCGAAGCTGAAGCAGGCGGCCGAGGCCGCGCAGCAAGAGGCCTACTTCGCGGTCCTGGCGCTCTCCTCCGCGAGCGGGACGGCACCGTTCGACGCTGCGCTCCGGCGCTACATCGAGTTCCTGACCGCCGACGGGCTCCTCGAGGTCGACCTGGAGATCGAGCGTGAGCTGCTGCTCGCCCCGGACGAGCAGATCGAGATCTTCCGGATCGTCCAGGAGGGGCTCGCAAACGTGCGCAAGCACGCGGAGGCGACGCGGGCGGAGGTCTGGATCGGCGAGCACGGTGGCCGCCGGGTCGTGCACATCCGCGACGACGGCGTCGGCTTCGACGGGGAGGACGTCGCTGCGGGCCAGGGACTGAAGAACATGCGCCGGCGCGCGGAGACGATCGACGGCGGGTTGACGCTGCGCTCGCGGCGCGGAGTCGGCACCGCGGTCGAGGTCACCCTCCGGGCGTAGCGATCAGCAGCGGCGCGTGACCTGCCGGTACAGGCTCGCCTGCGCGATCAGGCCGGACGCGACGTGCGTCACCTTCGTCGTCATCGAGTAGCGCCCCGGCCGCCAGCGTCCGCTCGCGCAGCCCATTCCGAGCGCGCGCGGCGAGAGGTCGAAGCCGAAGTTGGGGCCGCCCTCCGCGCAGTTGTCGACGAAGCCCGTCCGAGAACGCCTGACGCGCGTCGTCTTCCCGGCCGGCGAGACCAGGTCGATCTGGATCGCGACGCGGAGCGTGCGCCGGTCGAGACAGCCGCGCTGACCGTCGAGCCAGACGCCCTTCATCTCCCCGCCGCGCTCGCTCAGGAGCACTCCGGCGACAACCTTCAGGCTTCCGCGCTGGGCCACCGCGGTGGCGCCGGGCTCGTCGACCGCGGCCGCGGGCGCGGCGAGCGCGAGCGCGACGCCGATGGAGAGAGCCAGGAGCCTCATCCCGAGACGTTCGCGCCGGCGAGCGCTCGCTGTCAACACCGGCGCCGTTTCCGCAAGTATGGGCGCCTGGCCTCGTACTCCCTCAACGAGAAGGCCGTCGCCCGCGCCCGCGAGCTGATCGACGCGCACCAGTACGTGCTCGAGAGCGTCTGGGGCGACGTCCAGCCGAGCGCCGACGACGAGAACGCGTATCTGGAGTCGCACTCCTGGGACGACTACGCGGCCTGGCATCTCGGGCTCACGAAGGGCGCCACCGAGGAGACGAAGGCGCGCTACGGGTTCGTCTACGGTGACTTCCGCCGCGTCCACCGGATGGGCCTCGTCGCGTGCCAGTACCGGGCGGCCGAATGGCGCCACAAGGAGATCGAGCTCGCCGCCCACGAGCTGCTGCAGCACCTGGACCGCACGCGGGCCTGAGCGCCCGATCGCGGCTGACGCTCAGTCCGGGAGCAGCGGCATCGAGAAGCCCTGGTCGCGGCCGAGCAGCACCGCCCGCGTGACCGCCTCGACCCCGAAGCGGCGGCGCACCTCGTCGAGGGCGGCGTCGAGCTCGCCGGCGTCGTGGCCCGCGAGCGGGAGCGCGAGCTGGACCGCCGTGTCGTCGTCGAGGTTCGCGACCGCGAATCCGACGAGCGTGAGGCCGCGACGCTCGATCAGCGGCAGCGCAGCCGCCAGCAACCCTCGCGCCACGGCGAGGATCGTCGCGGTCTCGGCCGTCGCCTGCGGCAGCGTGTGCGACCGGGTCGCGCGCGAGAAGTCGTCGAAGCGCAGCCGCAGGACGACGGTGCGGGCGACACGGCGGGCCGCCCGCAGCCGGCGCGTGACGCGGTCGACCAGCGAGATCAGGGTGATCTCGACGGCCTCGAGCGATCGCCGCCGGCGGCCGAGCGCGCGCTGCGAGCCGATCGAGCCGCGACGCCGGCCCGGCCGCACCGGCCGAGGATCGCGAGCGTGCGCGAGCGCGTGGAGGTGGCTGCCCGACGCGCGGCCGAGCATCGCGACGAGCGCCGGCGCAGGAAGCCCGGCAACCTGGCCCACGGTCGTGATTCCGCGGCTCGCGAGCTTCTCGGCCGTCTTCGGGCCCACACCCCAGAGGCGCCTCACGGGGAGCGGGTGGAGAAAGTCGAGCTCGCCTTCCGGTGGGACGACGAGCAGGCCGTCCGGCTTGGCGACGGCGCTTGCGACCTTCGCGAGGAACTTCGTCCTCGCGACGCCCACCGTGATCGGGAGGCCGACTCGCTCGAGGACGTCACGGCGCAGGCGCACTGCGATCTCGCTCGGCGAGCCCGCGATCCGTTCGAGCCCGCGGACGTCGAGAAACGCCTCGTCGATCGAGATCCCCTCGACGAGCGGGCTCGCGTTCGCGAAGACCGCGAAGACGGCCTTGCTCGCCTCCGAGTAGGCCGTCATCCGCGGCGGCACGACGAGCACGTGGGGGCAGAGGCCGCGGGCGCGCGAGCCGGTCATCGCGGTGCGCACGCCGAAGGCCTTCGCCTCGTAGCTCGCGGCCAGCACGACCCCGCCGCCGACGATCACGGGCCGGCCGCGGAGGCGAGGATCGTCGCGCTGCTCGACCGACGCGAAGAACGCATCCAGGTCTGCGTGCAGGATCGTCGCGCCGGTTGACACGAACACATGTTCGCATCGGAAGCGCTTGTTTTCAATCGACGCGCCTGCACGCGGCTCCGGACTTGACACCATTGATAGTTAACGGTTATCTTCTTGATGCTAACCGTTAGAGAGGACTGTGAGAATGCCGCCAGTCGTTGCCGTTTCGACGAGGGAACCGGCTCAGGGCTATCAGCTAGGGGTCGTGCAGGAGGTCCTGCTCGCGCTGCTGGCCAAGGAGGCCTCGCACGGCTACCAGGTCCGCGCCCGGCTTCAGCTTGCGCTCGGCCCACTGGCGGATGCGCTGAACGCGGGGCAGGTGTACGTGACCTTGAATCGGCTCGAGAAGGCCGGCCAGGTGACCTCGAAGCGGGTCGGCCAGACCGATCGACCCGACCGCAAGGTGTACGAGCTGACCGCGGCCGGTCACGCGCGGGTCACGGAGTGGCTGGAGGACACGAGCTGGCCGAAGCCCGCGCCGGCGGAGTTCCATCTGAAGCTGGTTGCGGCCGCGGCGGCGGGATTGGGCGACCCCGTTCGGCTCGTGGACGTGCAGCGGCATGCGCTGTTGGCCGGGCTGGGCGCAGCGCAGCGGGCCGCGCTGGCGGAGCCGGACGGCTCGATCGCGGGGCTGCTGCTCGAGGGCGTGGTGCTGAGGCTGCAGGCGGACCTCCGCTGGCTGGAGGCCTGCGCGCGCTACTGGAACGCAACGGAGGGACGATCATGAACGCGAACGAGACGCTGTCGCACGTCGGGCCGGTACTGCGCGCCCGCGGCGTGGAGAAGGGATACGGCCAGGGAGCGGGGCTCGTGCGCGCGCTCGACGCGGTCGACCTGGAGGTCGCCTCCGGCGAGACCCTGGCCGTGATGGGTCCGAGCGGCTGCGGAAAGTCGACCCTGCTGCACCTGCTGGGTGGCCTGGAACGCCCATCGGCCGGGGAGGTGTGGCTGGCGGGGCGCCGCATCGACAAGCTGAGCGAGCGGGCGCTGGCTCGGCTGCGCCGCCACGCGATCGGCTTCGTCTTCCAGGCCTTCCACCTGATGGACGAGCTCACCGCGGTGGAGAACGTCGAGCTGCCCGCGCTCCTGGCCGGCCGCTCGCCGCGCCCGGCGCGACGCCGGGCCGAGGAGCTGCTGGAGCAGGTCGGGCTCGCAGACCGAGCCGGGCATCTGCCCTCGGCGCTCTCGGGCGGTCAACGCCAGCGGGTCGCGATCGCTCGCGCGCTCAGCAACGAGCCGCTGGTCGTCCTCGCCGACGAACCAACCGGCAACCTCGACAGCGCGGCAACTCTGGACGTGCTCCGGCTCCTCGACAGCCTCCGTTCGACCGGGCAGACACTGCTCATCGTCACCCACGACTCCCGGATCGCTGCCACCGCCGACCGGCTGATCTCGATGCGCGACGGCAGCTTCGTCGAGGAGACGAGGCTGACGCGCGGCGTCGGCGGGCGGCTCAGCGAGCTTGCCGGGCTCGAGGTCTGAGCCGATGGGCCGCGTTCTGCTGGTCTGTCGCCTCGCCTCGCGCGACCTGCGCCGACGCCCGGCCGAGGCGGCGCTCCTGCTGCTCGCGATCATGGGGGCGACGACCACGCTGACCTTAGGGCTCGTCCTGCGCGGGGTCACCGACAAGCCCTATCAGAGCACTCGGGAGGCGACGGCCGGTCCCGACGTGGTTGCGGCGAGCGGCGGCGAGCCCTTCGCTCTCGCCGGCCTGAAGGACCTGACGAACGCTCCCGGCGTCGTCGGTCACAGTGGTCCGTACCCGGTCGCCAGAGCGGCCTTGAAGGCCAACGGTCGCACCGTCGCGGCGTTTGCGGAGGGTCGCGACAGCGCACCGGTGTCGATCGACCAGCCCAAGCTGACCCAGGGCAGCTGGGTACGCGACGGCGGCGTGGTCGTCGAAGCCGCCTTCGCCGACGCTCTCGGCGTCGGTGCCGGTGATGCGATCACGATGGGCGGCGCGGTCGGCGCTGCCTTCGGGGACGAGCCCGAAGGCGGCCTCCGTGATCCGGTCGCCGTGAACGGCCGGTCGTTCCGGGTCGTCGGGGTCGCGGTCACCGCCGCCGACGCCACCGTTCCCGGAGGTGCAGTGCATCGGCGGCATCTGCATCCCCGCCGGCCTGGTCTGGCTCACCCGGGCGGATGCCCGGAGCCTCGACCTGCAGGGAGACCCCTCTCAACTACACCTTGAACCTGAAGCTGGCCGATCCGGCCGCAGCCCCGGCGTTCGTCGAGGCGCACCTCAACCGCCCACCCGCCCCGGTGGGGAGCTCCTGGCAGCAGATCAGCGAAGCGAGCGCCAACCTGGTGAGAAACCAACGGCGAGCGCTTCTGACCGGCGGCTGGCTGCTCGGCCTGCTCGCCGTGGCCAGCGTCGCGGTGCTCGTCGGAGGCCGGATGTCCCAGCAGATCCGACGCGTCGGGCTGCTCAAGGCGGTCGGCGGCACACCCACCCTGGTCGCTGCCGTGCTCCTCGCGGAGTACGTCGTCGTGGCCCTGCTCGCAGCGGCGGCCGGGCTGGCGGTCGGACGGCTGTCCGCTCCCCTCCTCACCGATCCCAGTGCCGGCCTTCTCGGCCGCGCGGGTGCGCCGCCGCTCACCGTGTCCACCGTCGGCCTGGTCACGGCCGTCGCGCTCGGGGTGGCGGTCGCGGCGACGGTCGTTCCCGCCGTCCGCGCCGCCCGCACCAGCACCGTCCTCGCGCTCGCCGACTCGGCCCGCGCGCCTCGACGCACGGCGTGGTTGATCGCGATCTCGGCACGACTGCCCGTCCCGCTGCTGCTCGGGTTGCGGATCGCCGCCCGACGGCCGCGCCGCGTCGTGCTCGCCGCGGTCGGCATCGCGATCACGGTCAGCGGGATCGTCGCCGCGCTGGCAGCCCACAGCGACCTCGACGACAGCAGGTTGTCCGCGCTAGACCCGTCTCGGGCCGACCGGTTGAACCAGGTGCTGCTGGTGATCACGCTGACGCTCGTCGCGCTAGCGGCCGTCAACACGATCTTCATCACCTGGGCGACGGCGCTCGACGCCAGGCACTCCTCGGCGTTGACGCGCGCACTCGGCGCGACCCCGCGGCAGGTCAGCGCGGGACTCTCGGCGGCGCAGGTGCTTCCGGCCCTCGTCGGCGCCATGCTGGGCATTCCTGGTGGCATCGGCCTGATCGCGGCAGTCGACGCCGATCCGACCACCCCGATCCCGCCGCTCTGGCAGTTGCTCGTCGTCGTGCCGGTCACGGTGCTCGTGGTGGTGGGGCTCACCGCCATCCCGGCGCGGCTCAGCACCCGCCGCCCGATCGCCGAGATCCTCCAGTCCGAGCTCGCGTGAGTGCGCGCCGCGTTCGCCCGCGCTAGCGTCTCGCCGGTGGGCGAGCTCGAGCAGCGTGAGCACGGAGCCGGTTCCGCGGACGAGGGGCAGCCGAGCCTGAAGGGGCTCCTCGAGAGTCTCGGTCAGGACGTGATCGAGGTGATCGCCTATCCGCCGGGACTGGACGTGCCCGTCGGCGACCCCCTCATCTACGACGCCGGCGAGCGCTCCGCGATCGCGGCGGGAGCGATCGTGTTGGCCGTCGGGATCCGGCTCGGCACCGCTGCAAGCGAGAAGACGGTCGAGGCGGCGAGTCAGGCGGGCGCCGCCGCGGTCGTCTTCAAGGGAGCCGGGGAGCTAGCCGGGCTGTCCCGGGACTCGGCGACATCCGGCGTCGCGATCCTGTCCGTGCCCGAGGAGATGACGTGGACGCAGCTGCACGCCTTCTTGCTGAACGCGAGCCGTGTCTCCGACGGAGGGACGTCCGCGGGAGGCATCGCCGGGGTACCGCTGGGCGACCTCTTCGCCCTCGCGAACGCGATCGCGGACGTGGTCGGCGGCGCGGTGACGATCGAGGATCCAGCCCGGCGTGTCCTCGCCTATTCGACCCTCGGCGACCAGCCGATCGACGCAGCTCGGCGAGCCTCGATCCTCGGCCGGCAGGTGCCGGACTCACCGGGCATGCGCGAGCTCTACCGCCGCGTCCTCGCCACGTCGGGCGTGCTGACCGGGGACATGCCGACGCTGAAGAGGTTCCTCAAGACCGGGCCACCCGACCTCCACGACTTGAAGCCTCGCTCCGCCGTCGCCATCCGGGCGGGCACGCAGGCGATCGGCTCGATCTGGGTCGTCCACGACGAAGCGCGACTGGACGAGGAGTCCGAGAGCGCGCTCGTCGAAGCCGCCCGAATCGCCGCGCCGCACGTGATCCAGGCGCGCGCCAACCGCGACGTCGAGCGACGAATGCGAGCGGAGATGCTGCTCACGGTGCTCGAAGGCCGCGGTTCAGCTGAGGAGGCGGTGACGCGGCTCGGTTTCGGCTCGGCCACGTCGCTGTCCGTGATCGCGTTCGAGCTCGTCGGCAACGAGCTCCCGATCGACGAGCTGCTGCGCGAACGGCTCGTCGATCTCGTCGTCGTCTACTGCGACGCTTCCTCCAGACAGACCGCTGCCGTCGCCCTCGGGCACACGGTCTATGCGCTGCTGCAGGGCGAGCTGGAGCCGCTGCGACTCGTTCGAGTGGCCGAACAGGTTCAGACGCACGCGGCGTCGCGTCTCGGCACCGCGCTCCTGGCGGCGGTCGGCTCGACCGTGGGGAGCGTGCGAGACGTGCCGCGCGCGCGCCGGGAGGCGGAGCGCGTCCTCGGCGTCCTGCGAGCAGGCTCGCACGGAAGAACGGTCGCCTCGATCGACGACGTGCGGAGCGAGGTCGTGCTCCTCGAGCTCCGAGAGCTGAGCGCCGACCGCCCGAGCCTCGCCCGCGGAAAGCTCGAGCGCGTCCTCGCCCACGACGCCGAGCACGGAAGCGCCTGGGCGTCGACCTTGCGCGCGTATCTGGACACTTTCGGAGACGTCGCGGAAGCCTCCGCGCGCATCTCCGTCCACCCGAACACGTTTCGCTACCGGATGCGCCGCCTGGTGGAGCTGTTCCAGCTCGACCTCACGAATCCGGACGAGCGGCTCGTGATCGAGCTGCAATTGCGCCTGATCGCCCCCGACGGCACGACGCCCCTGCCGTCTTCGGTCACGCCGCTGTCGGACGATGCGACTCGACGGACGTCGTGACGCTCGCGAGCACATCGGGGATCGGTGTGACGCCCAGGCCCGGGCCTGTCGGGACGGAGAGCCGTCCGTCACGGAGGACGAACGGCTCCGTGATGTCCTGTGCGTAGTAGCGCCCGGACGCGGAGGTGTCGCCCGGCAGCGTGAAGTTCGGGAGCGCGGCCAGCGCGACGTTGGCGGCTCGGCCGAGGCCGGTCTCGAGCATCCCGCCGCACCACACCGGAACGTCGTTCGCGGCGCAGACGTCGTGCACCTTGCGCGCCTCGAGATAGCCTCCGACGCGTCCGGCCTTGACGTTGACGATGCTGCAGGCGCCCATCGCGATCGCGTCCTCGGCGGCCCGTGCCGAGGTGATCGACTCGTCGAGGCAGATCGGGGTGCGGACGATCGCCGCCAGCTCGGCGTGCCCGCGTATGTCCTCTTCCGGCAGCGGTTGCTCCACCAGCAGGAGATCGAACGCGTCGAGCTGGGCGAGGTGATGCGCATCGCGGATCGAGTACGCCGCGTTCGCGTCGACCTGAAGCAGGATGTCGCCGAAGTGCGCTCGCACGGCGCGTACCGGCTCGACGTCCTGCCCGGGCTCGATCTTCAGCTTGATGCGCCTGTACCCCTCGGCGAGGTGGCGCTCGACCGTGCGCAGGAGGTCGGAGACGTCCTGGTGGATTCCCACCGACACGCCGCAGTCGACTTCCGCACGCGTCGCGCCCAGGAACTCGCCGAACGACGTATTTGACGCACGGAGCTCCGCGTCGAGGACGGCCATCTCGACGGCCGCCTTCGCCATCGGGTGGCCGCGCACCGGGCTCAGGATCGCGGCGACGTCGCCCGCCGAGACCTCGTCGTGCGCGAACAGGCGCGGCAGCAGATGCCTACGGATGACGTCGTGGGCTCCGTCCACGTATTCGGACGAGTAGAACGGCTCGCCGAACGCCGCACACTCGCCCCAGCCCTCGCCGCCCGGGCCGACGACGCGAACGAGGAGCACATCTCGTTCGTGCTCGGTGCCGAGCGACGTCCTGAAGGGCGCAACCAGGGGGATGCGGATGCGGCGGAGCTCGACGGCCTCGAGCTTCATCGGGTGAGCACGAGCCAGCCGTCCCGCGTGATCGCCTGGGCGGAGCAGCCCTCCGACAACGAGCGTCCGACCGTCTCGCGCAACGCGCTCCGCCAGGCACGTGCGCTGTCCGGATCCTCGTCGCGAAGCCGAACGATGTTCTCGGGAATCCAGGCGAGCCGTGTGTCCCCGTCGAGGCTGCCGAGCGCGGGCTCCCCGTCGGCTTCGGCATGCAGGATGACGCGACCCTCCGCCAGGCTCGGCTCGTCATGGGCCCCCGTCGCCGCCTGAACGGAGCGGTCGGACGTCAGATCCCAGCGCACGACGACGCGATCGCTCTCCCCGCCGGCGTTCAGCCCGTCCTCGAGGACGCCGTAGAAGTTCTCGTGGTAGCCGACCATCGTCGCTCCCAGCTTCATGAGATTGAAGAACGTGTTGCCCCGGACGAGCGGATCCGCCGTCCACAGGATCGTCTGCGCGCCGTGCTCGAGCGCCCAGCTGCGCTGGAACTGCTTCAGCGCGAATCCGAGCGACCTGCCCTGGAAGTCCGGATCGATCCCGGTGATGTGCGAATGAAGGTGCAGCCTCGACTCCTCGAAGCCGAAGAAGCCGAGCGAGATGCCGACGAGTTTCCCCTCTCTGAACGCGCCCGCCACGAAGTTCCCCGCGTGCGAGAGCGCTCGCAACAGGCTCGTCGGAGCCTTGGGGTCACCGTCGTTCCAGATCCGCGCGACGAGCTGCGAGCCCGCGTCGAGCTCGGCGAGCGTGTCGAGCGGCCGGACGAGAACGCCTGCACGCTCGGCGGCGCGGCGAGCCGCTTCGGAGGCCTTCCTGCGGACGTCCGACGGCGGGTACGGGGCGTCGAGCTGCGTCCGAGCCATGCAAGCGATCGTTCCACGGATGCCCCGTCGTGGCATGGTCGGGCGACACAAGCTCCGGGCCGGGACTTTGGCTTGCCCGCCGAACGGCCGGGAGGGGGAGCGTCGAGAATGAGCGCGCGGATGCCCAGCAGACGAGATCCTCCAGCGCCGGCCGACACGGGCGGGCCGGCACGCTCCGGCCGGCTGCTCCAGGGCCTGCGCGAGCGCACGCCGGACATGCTCGAGGCGCTCCGCGCGCTCGTGGAGGCCGAGTCGCCCTCGAACGAGCCCCGGGCGTGCCTGGCGTGCGCGGAGGTCGCCGACCAGCTCGCGTCCGAGTTGCTGGGTATACGCGCGGAGCGGGTCGAGGTCGACGGACGAGTCCACCTGCGCTGGCGGCTCGGCGGCGAGCCGCGCGTCCTCCTCGTCGGTCACCTCGACACGGTCTGGCCACTCGGGACGCTCGCCCGGTGGCCGTTCGAGCTGCGCGGCGAGATCGCCACCGGCCCGGGGATCTTCGACATGAAGGCCGGCGTCGTCCAACTCCTCTTCGCGTTGGCCGCTCTCGACTCGCTCGACGGCGTCGCCGTACTGCTCACCTCCGACGAGGAGATCGGAGCGCCGTCGTCGAGCGCCCTCATCCGGGAGACGGCTGCGGGCATCGACGCGGCGCTCGTCCTCGAGCCGAGCGCCCACGGCGCGCTGAAGACGGAGCGGAAGGGCGTCGCCGTCTACCGCGTGGACGTGACCGGACGCGCGGCGCACGCGGGGCTCGATCCCGAGAAGGGCGCGAACGCGGTCGTCGAGCTGGCGCACCAGCTGCTCGCGATCGCCGCCCTCGCCCGGCCCGAGCGGGGAACGACGGTGACGCCGAGCGTCGTGACCGCGGGGACGGCGGTCAACACGGTGCCTGCAGAGGCGCGTGCGGACGTCGACGTCAGAACGCGGACGCAAGCGGAGGTGGAGCGCGTCGAGTCGGCGCTGGCTGCGCTCCGACCCGTCACTCCCGGGACGTCCGTTCGCATCGACCGCGGGATCAGCGTGCCTCCGCTCGAGCGCCGCGCGTCGGCCGAGCTCTTCCACCGCGCGCAGGATCTCGCCGCGGAGCTGGGCCTGCCCGCGCTGACGGAAGCGGCGGTGGGCGGTGGCTCCGACGGTTGCCTCATCGCAAGCCTCGGAGTCCGGACGCTCGACGGGCTCGGCGCGGTCGGCGACCATGCACACGCCGAGGGGGAGTTCGTGGAGATCGCGGCGCTGGCCGAACGCGCGGCGCTGGTCGCCGCCCTCGTCGCGGACCTCCGCGGCTGACCTCCTGATTGTGGCGAGGCACGACTTTCGCCACCTGGTTTGGGCGTGACGGACGAGGCATCGGCGAAGCTGGAGCGCGAGGCTTTCCATCGAGCCGACTTCTCGTGTCGTCGAAGGGGCCGCGCAGTACGCTGCCGACCCGACTGGAGGTATTCCCCGTGCTCGACCAAACACAGTGGCAAGGCCGTCTCGAAGAGCTTGCAAGCCGCCACCGCGTGCCCGGCGCGACCCTGGGGATCCTTCGCGTTGCTCCGGAGGGGAAGGACGAGGTGGTCGAGGCGGCCCACGGTGTCCTGAACAAGGTGACGGGCGTCGAGACGACCACCGACTCGGTGTTCCAGATCGGGTCGACGACCAAGGTCTACACGGCAACCGTGGTGATGCAGCTCGTGGACGAGGGCCTGCTCGAGCTGGACGCCCCGATCGTCGACGTGCTCCCGGACCTGCGTCTGGCTGACGACGAGGTGACGAAGCAGGTGACGATGCGCCACCTGCTCTCTCACACGAGCGGCATCGACGGCGACGTCTTCACGGACACCGGGCGCGGGGACGACTGCCTCGAGAAGTACGTGGCGCAGCTCGGCGAGGCCGCGCAGAACCACCCCCTCGGGGCGACCTGGTCGTACTGCAACTCCGGCCTGTCGATGGCCGGTCGGGTGATCGAGCAGGTCACCGGGGGCACGTGGGACGCGGCGCTGCGGGAGCGGATCTTCGTTCCGCTCGGCCTGGAGCACACCGGGACGCTGCCGGAGGAGGCGCTCCTCCACCGCACGGCCGTCGGCCACATCGGCGAGCCAGGGGAGGAGCTCACGAGGGCGCCGACCGCCTGGGGCCTCCCGCGCTCGGCCGGCCCCGCGGGCCTGATCCACTCGACCGTGGCCGACGTGCTGTCCTTCGCGCGGCTGCACCTGACGGGCGGGCTCGCTCCAGACGGCACCCGGCTGCTCAGCGAGGCGAGCGCCGCGGCGATGACCGAGTGGCAGGCCGACGTGCCGGACAAGTTCATCCTCGGCGACTCGTGGGGTCTCGGCTGGATCCGCTTCGACTGGGGTGGCCGACGGCTCATCGGGCACGACGGCAACACGATCGGCCAGGCCGCCTTCCTCCGGTTGCTCCCGGACGCCGGACTGGCGGTGACGCTCCTCACGAACGGTGGCAACACCCACGACCTGTACGAGGAGCTCTACCGGGAGGTCTTTGCCGAGATCGCGGACGTCGCGATGCCGACGCCCCTGGAGCCCCCGGCCGATCCGCCGGCGGTGGACATCACGCCGTTTCTCGGGGTCTACGAGCGCGCGAGCGTCCGGATCGACGTGCTCGACGGAGCCGACGGACCGGCGCTGCGGACGACGGTCACCGGCCCGATCGCCGAGCTGGTGCCCGAGCCGGTTCACGAGTACCCGATGGTCGCCGTCGAGCAAGACCTCTTCGCCGTGCGAGCGCCGGAGACGAAGACGTGGATTCCCGTGACGTTCTACTCGTTGCCGAGCGGCGAGTCGTACATGCACTTCGGGGCGCGGGCGACGCCGAAGACGGGCTAACCATTGCGAGAGGAGGCCGTCTCAACGATCGGCCTGGTCGCGCGAGACGAACGTCGGCGGGGCTTGTTGTCCCGGTGCACGATGCTGCCGGGGATGTGCGCCGTGAGAATCACCACGATCATTCCGCTCGGAGCCGGAGATGCGGGCAGCCGGTGACGAGCTCCCGAGGCTCGACACGGAGGGGTTGAGATGCCGAGATTCCTAGGATCACTCGTTGCCGTCGCAGTCGCCGCGGCGCTCCTGGCAGGTTGGACATCCGGGAGTCGCGCCGCGCCGAAGACAGTCGGGGCGCCTGCCGCGTCGGGCACGCTCACGATGACGGTCGGCGGGGACCCGGGCAATCTCGACCCGCACCTGTCGATCATCGCGCCCGCCATCGCTGTCAACAACTTCCTGTACGACGCGCTCGTCTACGTCTCGGGGCCGGGCACGGTCAGCTCGGGGCTGGCCCGCACGTGGAAGGTCGTGTCCAGCAAGCGGGTCGACTTCACTCTGCGCAGCGGCGTCACGTGCTCGGACGGATCGCGGCTGACCGCGTCGGTCGTGAAGCGCAACATCGAGTTCATCGCCAATCCGGCGAACCGCTCGCCGCTGATCGGCGTCGGGGTCCCTGCGGGCGCGACGGTGAGTGCCAACAACGGCACCGGCCAGATCGTGGTCACCTCGAAGGTGCCCAATCCGTTCATGCTCCAGGGGCTCGCCCTCGTGGACATCGTCTGCGCCGCCGGGCTCGACGACCGCACCAAGCTGACGCGCGGCGCGATCGGCAGCGGTCCCTTCAGGCTGGTCGAGGCCGTCTCGGGCGACCACTACACCGTCGCCGCGCGGACTGGCTACAGATGGGGCCCCGGCGGTGCGACCACCGCTGCTCCCAGGCTTCCGGCGAGGGTCGTCCTGCGGGTCGTCTCGAACGAGACGACTGCCGCGAACCTGGTGCTCACCGGAGGGGTCAACGTCGCCCAGATCGTCGGCGACGAGCGCGCACGGCTGAACCGCGCAGGGCTCTTCAGGCGGGTTCTGGCCAGCTCGCCGGTGATGTTCTTCTTCAACCAGAAGGCGGGACGGCCGGCCGCCGACGCCCGAGTCCGGCGCGCGCTCGTCCAGGCGGTGAACCTGCAGCAGGTCGGGTCGGTCGCGACCTCGGGTCGCGGCATCCGTGCCACCACGCTCCCGAATGTGCAGTACACGCCCTGTCCCGGCGACAGTGTCACTGGGACCGTGCCGGCCTACAATCCCGCCGCCGCGCGCGCCGTGCTCTCGAGCACCGCGCCGAGCCTCAAGGTCATCTTCCCGACCGACGCCGGCGTCTCCGCTCTCTCCCCGGCCATGGAGCTCGCGCAGCAGCAGTGGCTGACCGCAGGGGCGCGGGTCACGCTCTCGGGCACGACGTCGGTCGCACTCCAGGGCGCGCTGTTCGGGACGGGCGATTGGGACGTCGCCGTCCTCAGCATCGGGGTCTCCACCCCCGCCCAGCTCAGGCCGTTCTTCTCCGGGCCTTCGCCCGTGCTGAACTTCTCGGCGATCGACAACTCGACCTATCGGACGGCGACCGCACGGGCGGTCCGGCGGGTCGGCCGGGCGGGCTGTCGGTTCTGGCTCGAAGGCGAAAGAGCGCTGTTCCGCGCGGCGAACCTCGCGCCCACGAGCGCGCTCAGCGTCGGCATCTACGGGAACAAGGCCACGTTCACCACGAACGCGGGCGGCGTCGTGCCGACCAGCCTGAGGCTGACCGGGTGAGGTGACGGGCGCACCCGCTTCGTCGCGGGCGTCGAGACGGTGGTGGGCGGGCCACGAGCGGTCCGCCTACGCCGTCCGGCGCTCGGTCCGGCTCGTCGTGTCGGTCTTGCTCCTGCTGACCGCGACGTTCTTCATGATCCACCTGGTTCCCGGCGATCCTGTGCGGGCGGCGCTCGGCCTGACCGCACCCCCCGAGCTCGTGGAGCAGCGCCGGGCCGACCTCGGCCTGGACGATCCGCTCCCGACGCAGTACGTGAACTACCTCCGCCAGCTCGCACACGGTGACTTCGGGACGTCGCTGACGAGCGGCGAGGACGTCACCGCGGTCATCCGGTCGCGGCTGCCGTCGACGCTCAAGCTCGCCGGTGCGGCGTTCCTGGTCGCGATCCTGATCGCGGTGCCGCTCGGAGTCGTCATGGCGGCGCTCACGCGTGACGGGCGACGGCGATCCGTCGAGCTGGGGTTCACGACCACGAGCGGGGTGCTCGCGTCCATCCCCGCGTTCCTGCTGGCCGTGGGGCTCGTCTACGTCTTCGCCGTCAGCCTGGAGCTGCTCCCGGTGGCCGGCCGCGCGGGTCTGTCGTCCTACATCCTCCCGGTCGCGGCCCTGGCGATCGCTCCCATCGCCGTGCTGTCTCGCATCGTCAGGGTCGAGGGGCTCCGCGTGCTCGACGAGGACTACATCCGCACGGCCAGGGGCAAGCGCCTCCCGCGGCGACACATCTACGTCCGGCATGCGCTGCCCAACACGCTGACCGCCACGATGACCCTGGCCGGACTGTTGCTCGGCGGCCTCATCGCCGGCACGGTGCTCGTGGAGAACGTCTTCGCCTGGCCGGGCCTCGGCACGACGCTCGTCCAATCCGTGGTGGCGAAGGACTTCGCGACCGTCCAGGCGCTGGCCGTCGTGTTCGGCACGTTCGTGCTCGTGATCAACTTCGCCGTCGACGTGGCGCTCGGTGCCATCGACCCGCGCTCGACGATCCTCGACACGTGAGCTCTCCCGCCCTCCGTCGGTGGGGCAGGGCGTTCCGCACGCCGCTCGGCGCGCTGACCCTGCTCGGCGTCGGTGTGATCGTCGTGCTCGCGATCGTCGCCCCACCCCTCTGGTCGGCCGACGCGGCCCGGTTCGATCTCCCCGCTGCGTCGCAGGGCGCCAGCGCCGACCATCTGCTCGGGACGGATGCTCTCGGTCGCGACATCTTCAAGCGCGTTCTCGTGGCGACGCGGCTGTCCGTGACGCTTGCCCTGCTCGCGACGCTCGTCGGGGCGGCGCTCGGAATCGTGCTGGGAGCTCTGCCCGGGCTCGTCGGAGCGCGCCTGGGCCGCCTCGTGACCGGGTTCATCAACCTCACGCTCGCCTTGCCGGGCCTGCTCGTCGCGATCTTCGTGGCCGCGATCGCGGGCCTCGGGGCCCGTGGAGCCGTGCTCGGGATCGCGGTCGCCGTGGCTCCGTACTTCGCGCGGCTCACCCACACGTTGTCCTCGTCGGTGATCGGATCCGACTACGTCGCCGCCGCGCGGATCCTCGGCGTCGGGCCGACCCGCCTGCTTCGCCGCCACATCCTTCCCAACGTGGCGGAGCCGCTCCTCATCACGACCACGCTCGCCGTGGGCGAGGCGCTGCTAGCGCTCGCCGGCCTCAGCTTCCTGGGCCTCGCGATCCAGCCGCCCGACTACGACTGGGGCCGCATGCTGAACGAGGGCCTCGGTCGCATCTACGTGACGCCGATCGTGGCGATCGGGCCTGCCGTGGCGATCGTGCTCGGCGCGCTGGTCTTCACGCTGCTCGGCGAGACGTTGTCGAAGATCGCGGCCGGACAGACAGCCGCCGGCTGGAAGGCCGGAACCGACGAGGTGCCCGCACCCGCCGAGCCGACGGCCGCCGCAAGCCGCGCGACGGGCGAGGCCGAGGTGCTCGCCGTCGAGAGCCTGACGGTCTCCTTCCCGGGAGGCTCCGTCCCGGTGCGCTCGGTCTCGATCGACGTCCGGCCCGGCGAGATCGTCGGGATCGTCGGCGAGTCGGGCTCCGGGAAGACCCTGACGGCGATGGCGATCGCGCGACCTGCTGCCGGCCACCGCGCGCATGACGGCAGGGCGCCTGGAGCTCTTCGGGCGCGACCCGCGCCGGCTGAGCGAGGCGGAGCGGCGCAAGCTGCTCGGGCGGTCGCTCGCGATCGTCTACCAGGACCCGATGTCGTCGCTCAACCCCGCGTTGCGGGTCGGCGGCCAGCTCGGCGAGGTGGCAGAGGTGCACTACGGGCTCTCGCGGAAGGAGGCGGCCAAGCGGAGCATCGACCGCCTGCGCTCGGTCCGGATCGGCAGCCCCGAGGCGCGGGTGCGCCAGTACCCGCACGAGTTCTCGGGCGGCATGCGGCAGCGAGCCGTGATCGCCATGGGGCTGATGATCGAGCCGAAGCTGATCGTCGCCGACGAGCCGACGACTGCGCTCGACGTCACCGTCCAGCAGCAGATCCTGCGGCTGCTCCGCGACGTCAGCGCCTCGAGCGGCTCGGCCGCGATCTTCATCTCGCACGACGTCGCCGTGGTCTCGCAGATCTGCACGCGTGTGGTCGTCATGTATGCAGGACGCGTCGTCGAGGAGCTGGCCTCGGCCACGCTCGCCTCCGGTCCCGCCCATCCGTACACCGCCGCGCTGGTCGCGTCGGTGCCCACGATGGAATCGGATCGATCCCGACCGCTCGCCACCATCCCCGGCCGGGCGCCTGGACCGGAAGACCGTTCGCCGGGCTGCCCGTTCGCCACGCGCTGTCCTCGCGTGACGCAGCGCTGCCGCGACGAGATGCCGCCGCTCGACCCGTTGGCCGCGCGGGGCACCGCGTCGCGTGCTGGCATCCGCTCGTGCGCGCCCAGGACGCGATCTCGGCGTGACGGCGCTCGAGGTCAGCGGCCTGACCGTGCACTACGGGCGCGGAGGGCGGCGGCTGACGGCTGTCGACCACGTCGACCTGGTCGTGCCCGAGGGAACCACGGTGGGTCTCGTCGGCGAGTCGGGCTCCGGGAAGTCGACGGTCGCACGCGCCCTCGTCGGGCTGGTGCCGATTACGGCGGGGGAGATCGTGCTCGGCGGGCGAACGCGTCCCGGTCAGGCGCAACGGCCGCGTCACCGATCCGCACCGTCGCGTCCAGATGATCTTCCAGGACCCCTTCGGGTCGCTCAATCCACGCATGACGGTCGGTGCCGCGATCACCGAGGCGGTGGGAGTGCGCGGGGGGAGCCCTCGTGCGCAGCGCTGCGGCGCAGGTGCGCGAGTACCTCGAGCTCGTCCACCTCGATCCCACCCTGGCCGCGCAGCCGCCGCGCCTCCTCTCGGGTGGGCAACGGCAGCGCGTCGCGATCGCGCGGGCGCTCGCCGCCCGGCCGAAGGTCTTGATCGCCGACGAGATCACCTCCGCGCTCGACGTGTCGGTGCAGAGCGCCGTGCTCAACCTGACGCGCGAGCTGCAGCGCCGGCTCGGCATCTCGGTCGTCTTCGTCTCCCACAACCTGGCGACCGTCCGCTACGTCAGCGACGTGCTCGCCGTCATGTATCTCGGACGGATCGTCGAGGTGGGGCCGACCGACGCCGTCGTCTCGGAGCCGCAGCATCCGTACACCCGGACGCTGCTCGAGGCGGTGCCGCGGCTCGGCGCCGAGCTGGCGGACGATGCCGATTCGCTGCTCGCCGCCGGAGAGCCGCCCGATCCGCACGACCCGCCGCCGGGCTGCCACTTCCATCCCCGCTGCCCGATCGGGCCGGCAGCGGACCCGAGCCGGCGGATCTGCATCGAGGAGGACCCACGCGCCGGCTCGGAGGGCAGGCCCCATCGCGCGGAATGCCATTTCGCCGGTTCGGTCGCCCGCGACGGGCCTACGCGATCGTCTCCACCGGCGACGCCTCCGGCCTCGGCGCGCGCGACTCGATCCGACCCTCCGCCGCTGCGTTGAGGATGCCGCGCGCGACGTCGACGACGTGCACGCCCATACGGGACTCAGAGATCCGCGTCGCGTGCGGCTGACCGCGCTAGCGGGACTGGCCGTTGCGGACGTCGGAGAGGAACTCCCGGTACCAGTGGAAGCTCGACTTCGGCACCCGCTCGAGCGTGGCGAAGTCGACGTAGACGAGGCCGAAGCGGGTGCCGTATCCGAGTGACCACTCGAAGTTGTCCAGCAGCGTCCAGACGAAGTAACCGGCGATCGGCACGCCGGCGGCGACCGCGCGCTCGAGCACCTCGACGTGGGCGGCGATGTAGTCGGCCCGCTCCGGGTCGCGGACGGCTGCGTCGTGGCCTCGGACGTCGGTGAACGCGGCCCCGTTCTCGGTGATCAGGATCGCCGGCGGCGCGTACTCGTCGCGCAGGCGCACCATCAGCTCGAAGAGCCCGTCCGGCGAGACCTCCCAGCCGATGTCGGTGTGCGTGGCGTCGTCCTGGCGCACGAACTGCCAGCCGGCGCCGTTGGCCGCCGCGACCACGCGGCGCTGGTAGTAGTTGACGCCGAGGAAGTCGATCGGGACCGAGATCCGCTCCAGGTCGCCTTCCCGGACTGGCGGCCCGTTCGCGCCCAGCGGCTCCAGGACGTCCGCCGGGTACGTGCCCCGGAAGAGCGGGTCGAGGAACCAGCGGTTCCGGTGGCCGTCGAAGGCCCGCGCGGCCGCGACGTCTTCGGGGTTCTCGCTCGCGGCCTGCGCGGTCTCGAGGTCGACCGAGACGCCGATCAGCGCAGTGGCCGACTCTCGTCGGAGGGCCTCCGTGGCGAGGCCGTGGGCGAGGAGGACGTGGTGGGCCGCCGCGACCGCGTCGGTCGCGGACGTCCGCCCGGGTGCATGGACGCCGTAGCCGTAGCCGAGCCAGGCGATCACCCAGGGCTCGTTGAGCGTGATCCAGCGGCGCACCCGGTCGCCGAGGCGGGCGCCGACGATCTGCGCGTACTCGCCGAAGGCTTCGGCGGTGGCACGCTCGGGCCAGCCGCCGGCGTCCTCGAGCGCGGCCGGCAGATCCCAGTGGTACAGCGTCACGAGCGGCTCGATCCCGTTCGCGAGCAGCTCGTCGACGACGCGGTCGTAGAAGTCGAGCCCGGCGTCGTTCACGCGCCCGCGACCCTCCGGGAGGACGCGCGGCCACGAGATCGAGAGCCGAAGCGCGTTGACGCCCAGCTCGCGGGCCAGCGCGATGTCCTCGGGGTAGCGGTGGTAGAAGTCGCAGGCCAGATCGCCGCTCTCGCCGTTGCGCACGTTGCCCGGCTTCGCACAGAACCGGTCCCAGATGCTGAGGCCGCGCCCGTCGACGTCGGCCGCGCCCTCGATCTGGTAGGCGGATGTCGCCGCCCCCCAGAGGAAGGTCGCCGGAAACGCCGGCGACGTTGGTCTGTCGGTCGTGATCGCCATCACTTAACCGATAAAGCAAAGCAGACGGAAGCAGGTCGCGCAACTAGGTGTGGCAGAACAGGATTCTGTAGACTTGCTGAGCCGGTTCAGTAGGCGCAAAATGGCTGGGAGCGCTCCGTGAGCGACACGTACAACCGAACGCGCAGGGTCACGATCAGGGACATCGCATCGCGCGCGGGCGTGTCGAAGGGCGCCGTCTCGTACGCGCTCAACGACCGCCCCGGGGTCTCGGACGAGACCAGGGAGCGGATCGTCACGATCGCCCGCGAGCTCGGCTGGTACCCGAACCGCGCCGCCCGGGCGCTCTCCGCGGCCCGTGCCGACGCGTTCGGCCTCGTCCTGGCCCGCCCGGCGACGACGATCGCGCTCGAGCCCTTCTTCATGCAGTTCCTCGCCGGCGTCGAGCGGGAGCTCTCGGAGCGGTCGATCGGCCTCACGATCCAGCTGGCGCCGACGGTGGAGGACGAGCTCGCGATCTACCGGCGCTGGTACGGCGAGCATCGGGTCGACGGCGTCTTCCTCTTCGACCCGCGGCACGACGATCCCCGGTTCGCGGCCCTTCAGGAGCTCGGCCTGCCGACGGTCGTGATCGGCGGTCACCTGCGACACGCCGCTGCCGTCCGTGTGGCACGAGGAGGCACCGGTCGTCGAGGAGGCGGTGCGCTACCTGGTCGCGCTCGGGCACCGCCGGATCGCCTACATGGCCGGCGTCGCCGAGTTCATCCACAGCGAGAAGCGGGTCGCGGCGTTTCACGCCGCCGGGCGCGAGGCGAAGATCGGGATCGAGGTCGTCTGGACCGACTACACGCCGAAGATCGGAGCGCGCGAGACGCGTCGGCTCCTGACCGCGCCCGAGCCACCGACCGCGATCGTCTTCGACAGCGACCTGCTCGCCGTCACCGGGCTCGGCGTCGCGCAGCAGATGGGCCTGACGGTGCCGGGCGACCTTTCGATCGTGGGCTGGGACGACTCGCTGATCAGCCAGGTCGTGCATCCCCCACTGACGGCGATCTCGCGCGATATCGTGGGCTACGGCGTGACGACCGCACGGCATCTCGCGCACGTGGTGGCCGGGACGGCGACGGGGGACGTCGAGGTCGCCCGTGCGGAACTGACCCCTCGCGGCAGCACCGCGCCGCCGCGAGCCGCCCGCCCGCGTTGAGGGGAGGTGAGGGATTCACTTAACCGATTGACCTTGACACTGAACCGGATAAGTGATGAGCTATCCATTGCCGGTGTCCCACCGGCTCGCGGCCTGCGCGAGCCGTGCCTCTCTCCGGCACTCCGACAGGAAATCCGCAAGGGAAGGAGAGGACCGACGATCATGTCTAGACGCAACACGATTGCCGTCTGGCTCGGGGTCGCCGCCGTCGCGACACTGCTTGCATCGCTCGCCGCAGGGGGAGCCGGCGCCGCCCCGACAAACTCACTCGCCCTACCGCGCACGCAGACGCTCTACGTCTCCGGCACCGCGTGGGGGCCGTACACGAACTTCAATCCCCTCAGGGGCGGCTATGCGACGGGTGTCCTCGGGCTGCTCTACGAGACCATGTTCCGGTACGACCCGCTGAAGGACACGTTCGTTCCCTGGCTCGCCACGAAGCGCGCCTGGCAGGGGAACACGCACGTCGTCACGCTCCGCAACGGCGTCACCTGGAACGACGGCAAGCCGCTGACCGCGGCCGACGTCAAGTTCACGTTCGAGACCGGCAAGCTCGCGGGATCCCAGTACTCGACCATGTGGAAGACGGGGCTTCAGCGCGTCGTCGCCGCCGGCAACACGGTCCGCTTCGTCTTCCGTGGCACCCCGAACTACCAGGAGTGGGACTCGCAGATGTACTCGATTCCCATCGTCCCACGGCACATCTGGTCGGGCTACAGCGCGAAGGACATCGTGAGCGGCAACACCGACGACACGCGGAAGATGGTCGGCACTGGGCCGTTCAAGTACGGGGCCGGCAAGGGAAGCTCCCAGACGCTCCAGTGGAACCGGCGTGACGGCTGGTGGGCGACGAAGGCCCTCGGCAAGACGATGAAGATGAAGTACATCGTCGACATCCACAACACCTCGAACACCGCCTCGCTGCAGAACTTCCTGCAGAGCAAGATCGACCTCAGCAACAACTTCTTCCCCGGGATCAACAAGCTCGTCAAGGGGAACGTGCAGACGTACTACCCGAAGGCGCCGTACATGCTCGCGGCGAACACCGCGTGGCTCGTTCCGAACGTTACGAAGCAACCGCTGAACGACCGCGCGTTCCGCAAGGCGCTCGCGTACTCGATCAACGTCGGCCGGATCGTCCAGGACGACTACGGCAACATCGTCTCCAAGGCGAGCCCGACCGGGCTTCTGCCGAACTGGAACAAGTGGGTCGACCAGGCCCAGGTCAAGAGCCTCGGCTTCACCTACAACGTCGCGAGGTCGAAGGCGCTCCTCGCCGCCAACGGGTACCGCGACCGCAACGGTGACGGCTTCGTCGAGGGCAAGGACGGCGCGACGATCAACCTGCGCCTGATCGTGCCGAACGGCTGGTCGGACTGGATGACGGCGATTCAGATGATCGCCGACAGCGCCAAGGACGCCGGGATCAAGATCACGCCGGCGTACCCCGACTTCGACAGCCTCGTCGACGAGCGCAACTCGGGCAAGTTCGACCTGGTGATCAACAACGAGCGGCAGATCGGGAACACGCCGTACACGTACTACGACTATCTGTTCCGGCTGCCGATCCAGTCGCAGCAGACCGTGGTCAACTTCTCCCGCTATTCGAACGCGAAGGCGTGGGCGCTGACGACGGCGTTGAACAAGGTGAAGAGCACCGACACCGCGAAGGCCAAGCCGATCCACAAGCAGCTGCAGAAGATCATTCTCGACGATCTCCCTGCAATTGCCCTGTGGTACAACGGCATGTGGGCCCAGTACAACACCTCGGTGTGGACGAACTTCCCCAGGACCGGTGGGCCGCAGTACACGCCCACCACGTGGAACGGCTACCTCAACATGACCGGCATCGACGGGCTGGCCGCGTTGAGGCTGCGCAAGTAGCGACCCCCAAGCAGGCCGACGGGTCCCGGGTGGGAACGAGACACACCACCCGGGGCCTGTGGCCCGCGCACGCCCGAGCTCGACGCCGGACGGAGGCCTCGTGAGCCGCTATCTCGCCCGCAAGACCCTCCTCTACCTGATCACGCTGTACGTCGCGATCAGCGTCGACTGGGCGATCCCGCGACTGATGCCGGGCGACCCGATCAACGGCCTGATCGCGAGGCTCAGGACGGACGACACCGCCGCGAGGGAGCTCCACGGCTACTTCACCGAGTCGTTCGGGCTCGATCAGCCCCTCTGGCGGCAGTACCTCGACTTCTGGCGCGGGCTCCTGCACGGCGACCTCGGCCCGAGCATCGCCTACGTCGGCTCATCCGTCAGCGAGCTGATCCTGAACGCGATCCCGTACACGCTGGCGCTCCTCATTCCCGCGATCGTGCTGAGCTACATCGCGGGCAACCGCATGGGAGCCCTGGCGGCGCGGCGCAAGTCGCTCGACAACTCGGTGCTGCCGGTCTCGTACATCCTCACGGCGACGCCGTACATGTGGCTCGCGCTCGTGCTCGCCTACGTGTTCGCCTTCCGGCTGCAGATCTTCCCGGTCTCCGGCGCGTACGACTTCTCGCTCCAGCCCGAGTGGAGCTGGGAGTTCGTCCGGAGCTTCGCGAGCCACTGGTTCCTCCCGTTCCTCTCCCTCTTCCTCGTCTCCTTCGGCGGCTGGGCGATCGGGATGCGGAACCTGATCATCTACGAGCTCGAGGCCGACTACGCGAACTACCTCCAGTCGCTCGGCGCGCCGCAGGGGCTCGTCCGGCGCTACGCGTATCGGAACGCGATCCTGCCCCAGATGTCGGGGCTCGCGCTCGCCCTCGGGGCGGTGGTCGGCGGCGCGCTCGTCACCGAGATCGTGTTCGGCTACCCGGGCGTCGGCTCGCTCATCCTGACGGCGGTGCAGAGCCGCGACTACTTCCTCCTGCAAGGCACCTTCCTCTTCATCATCGTCGGCGTCCTGATCGCGAACTTCATCGTCGACATCGCATACGTGATCGTCGATCCGCGCACGCGCGTCGGGATCCAGGGCTCGTAGATGACGGTCATCGAGCCCACAGCGGAGCAGCTCGATGCGGTCGCGCCGCCGGTCGGCGTGCCGCCGCTGCGCCGCAGGCGAAGCGAGACGCTCTACTTCGCGCTCCGGAACCGCAAGCTCGTGATCGGCCTCTCGGTCGTGCTGATCATGCTCGTCTGGGCGATCGTCGGGCCGTGGCTCACCGACGCCGATCCGTTCGAGTTCGGCTACGGCGTCGCCGAATCGCCGTCGCGGGAGCACTGGTTCGGCACCACCGCCGCGGGCCAGGACGTCTTCGCGCAGTTCGTCTACGGGCTCCGCTCGAGCTTCCTCGTCGGCGCGTTCGCCGCTGCGATCGCGTCTGTGATCGGGATGACGATCGGATTCGTCGCCGGTTACCGCGGCGGTGTCGTCGACGAGATCCTCAGCATGCTCACGAACGTCGTGCTCGTGATCCCGACCCTCGCCGTCCTGATCATCGTCGCCACCTACCTGAGCGTCCGTGGGCTCGCGGTCGAGGCGATCCTGATCGGCGCCACCGCCTGGCCGTGGGCGGCCAGGGCGATCCGCGCCCAGACCTTCTCGCTCGCCTCGCGCGACTTCGTCGGCCTCGCCCGCCTGTCGGGGGCGCGCGGGACGCACGTGATCACGCGCGAGATCGCGCCGAACATGAGCTCGTACCTGTTCCTCGTCTTCATCCTGCTCTTCGGCGGCTCGGTGCTCGCCGCCGCGACGCTCGACTTCCTCGGCCTCGGCCCGACGAACGCGATGTCGCTCGGCGTGATGATGAACAACGCGACCGTGGGCGGCGCTCTCCCGCTCGGCATGTGGTGGTGGTTCATCCCACCGGGGCTCGCGATCACGGCGATCGTCGGCGGCCTCTACGTGACGAACGTGGGTCTCGACGAGATCTTCAACCCGAGGCTGCGCCGGACGTGAGCCTCTCGGTCGAGAACCTGCAGATCTGCTACCGGACGCTCGACGGCGACGTGAATGCGGTCGACGGGATCACGTTCGCGATCGCGGACGGCGAGATCGCGGGGCTGGCGGGCGAGTCGGGCTGCGGGAAGACGACGCTCGCGAAGAGCCTGATCCGCCTCGACGGGCGGATGCGCCACATCACCGGCCGCGTCGTGCTCGACGGCACCGAGCTGCCGATCGCGAACGACGCGGCGATGAACCGCTTCCGCTTCCGCGAGGTCTCGCTGATCCCGCAGTACGCGCTGAGCGCGCTCAACCCGACCCGGAAGATCGGCCGGCTCACGTCCGAGCTCCTCCGGTCGCGCGGTGTCGCCTACGACGAGAAGCTGCCCGAGCTGAAGCGGCGGCTGGCCCTCGTCGGGCTGTCGGCGGACGTCCTCGACCGCTTCCCGATCGAGCTCTCCGGCGGGATGAAGCAGCGCGTCGTGATGGTGCTCTCGACCCTCCTCGATCCGTCGCTCCTGATCGCCGACGAGCTGACCTCCGCGCTCGACGTGTCCACCCAGAAGGCCGTCGCGGAGATGCTCGTCGAGTTCAGGGACCGCGGCTTCGTGAAGAGCACGATCGTGATCACGCACGACCTCGCGATCCTCTACCAGATCGCCGACACGATCATCGTCATGTACGCGGGCAAGCTGGTCGAGCAGGGGCCGGCCGCCACGATCGTCGACGATCCTCGCCACCCCTACACGCGCATGCTGCTCGGCTCGCTGCCCGAGGCCGGCGCGCGCTTCGACGAGACCCGGCTCAAGGGCATCGCCGGCCGGCCGCCGTCGCTGCTCGACCCACCGGCGGGCTGCCGGTTCCGGGAGCGCTGCCCGCTTGCGTTCGCGAAGTGCGTCGACCAGCCGCCGTTCGTGGAGTTCGAGCCCGGCCGCCACGCCGCGTGCTGGAAGGTGGCCGCCTGATGCTCCGTCTCGAAGGCGTCACCAAGGAGTTCAAGACCGGCACGTTCGGCGGCAAGCACATCACCGCGGTCTCCGACGTCTCGTTCGAGATCCGCCCCGGAGAGGTCGTCTCGCTGATCGGCGAGAGCGGCAGCGGCAAGACGACGATCGGCCGGCTCGTCCTGCGGCTCGCGGACGTCACGGACGGCTCCATCCTCTTCGGCGACCGCGACGTCACCGCGCTCGACGGCCGGAGCCTCCGCGGCTACTACGCGAGCGTCCAGGGCGTCTTCCAGGATCCGTTCAGCTCCTACAACCCGGTCTTCAAGGCGGACAGGGTGTTCGACCTGATCCGCCGCCCGTTCCTGCCCGGCCTCGGCGACGACGAGTGGAAGGATCGCCTCCGGACCTCGCTTCAGGCCGTCGGCCTCGAGCCCGCCGCCGTGCTCGGCAAGTACCCGCACCAGCTGAGCGGCGGCCAGCTGCAACGCCTGCTGATCGCCCGGGCGCTGATGCTCGACCTCAAGCTGCTGGTCGCGGACGAGATCATCAGCATGCTCGACGCCTCGACCCGCATCGACGTCCTCAACATCCTGGGCGAGCTCGCGTCGCGCGGCCTCGGCGTCCTCTTCATCACCCACGACCTCTCGCTCGGCCATTACATCAGCGACCGCACGGTGATCCTCCGCCACGGCCGCGTGGTCGAGCTCGGCGCGACTCGAACGGTCTTCTCCGACCCGAGGCACGCGTACACGAAGATGCTGCTCGACTCGGTCCCGCAGCTGAACGCGAAGTGGTCGAACGGCCACGCGCCCGCCGACCGCGGGCTCGACGGGGCCGCGATCGGCCCCCTCGTCGAGGTCTCGCCCGGCCATTTCGTCGCCTCGGAGGCTTCGTGAGCAGCGAGCGCGTCGCCGTGGACGCCGCCGCGCCGGCCCCGATCCCGTGGGAGGAGCGGCCGGAAGGGGAAGCCGGGCCGCTCTGGCGCTCGAGCCGCAACCCGATCATCGCCCGCGACCACCTGCCCCGCTCGAACAGCATCTTCAACTCCGCGGTGGTGCCGTTCCGCGACGGATACGCCGGCGTCTTCCGCGTCGACGACCGCCGCCGGACGATGAACGTGCACGCGGGCCGCAGCCCGGACGGCGTCACCTGGGAGATCGACGAGCAGCCGATCTCGTTCGCGCCGGCGGACGCCCGCGTCCGCGACGTCCAGCAGGACTTCACCCATGCGTACGACCCGCGCGTCACCTGGCTGGAGGACCGCTACTACGTGACGTGGTGCAACGGGTACCACGGCCCGACGATCGGCGTCGCCTACACCCACGACTTCGAGAGCTTCCACCAGCTCGACAACGCGTTCCTCCCCTTCAACCGCAACGGCGTCCTCTTCCCGCGCCGGATCGGGGCGAGCTACGCGATGCTCAGCCGTCCGAGCGACAACGGGCACACCCCGTTCGGCGACGTCTTCTACTCGGAGAGCCCCGACCTGACCCACTGGGGACGGCACCGCCATGTGCTGGCGACCGCGCCGTGGACGTGGGAGTCGACGAAGGTCGGCGCCGGGCCCACGCCGATCGAGACGGAGGAAGGGTGGCTGCTCGTCTACCACGGCGTGCTCACCTCCTGCAACGGCTTCGTCTACTCGATGGGCGCTGCGCTCCTCGACCTCGACGAGCCCTGGCGCGTCGTCGCGCGCGGGCCCGACTACCTCCTGTCCCCGCAGGTGCCCTACGAGCAGGTCGGCGACGTGCCGAACGTGGTCTTCCCGTGCGCCGCGCTCGTCGAGCGCGAGACCGACCGGCTCACGATCTACTACGGCGGCGCCGACACCGTCGTCTGCCTGGCCCACGGCCACCTCTCCGAGATCCTGGACTTCGTGCGCGGCTAGCGCGCGCCGGCAGAAGAAGGACTACGGGTACGGGCTCCAGCGCATCGAGGCGGCGATTGCTGCGGCGGCGAAGAGGGCGCCGAGTGCTGCGAGGAGCCAGGTGATCTCGGTGAGCTGCTTCTGGGTCGCGACGTCCTTGGGGAGATCGGCGAAGACTTCCCGGAGCTGATCGGCGTCCTCGGCGTTGTGGAAGGTGCCTCCGGTCTGCTTGGCGACTGCCTGGAGGGTCGGGAGGTCTGCGCGGCCCCGGAACCCGCCGCCGCCGAATCCGCCCCCGAATCCGCCGCCGAACCCGCCTCCGCCGCCGCCGAAGACGCGACCGCCGAGTTGCTCTCGGGTGCAGGAACGGTCGGCGGGGTTTTCCGTCCCGAAGCCGATCGTGAACACGCGAACGCCCCGCTCGACCGCGTAGGGCACGGCGTCGAGCGGCTCGATCCCCCGGTTGCTCGCCCCGTCGGTCAGCAGCACGACGATGTCCGGCACGTAGCCGCCGGCGCCGGGAGCCACCGCCGCCGGCGGGGGCCCGTCTTCCGGAGCGTCACCGACCGGCGGGACACTCGGGTTCGCCTCGGCGATGGCGTCGATCCCCTTCAGCATCGCCGCGCCGATGGCGGTGCCGCGCCCGGTCGTGAGGGACTCGATCGCGTCGACGAGCGCCTTGCGGTCGGTCGTCGGCGGAACGCCCAGCTCCGCGAAGCCGGAGAAGACGACGAGGGCCATCCGTACGTCCTTCGGCTGGTCCTCGACGAACTCGCGAGCGGCAGCCTGCGCGACGGAGAGCCGGTTCGGCTTGACGTCGGTCGCGCACATCGACCCGGAGACGTCCATCGCGAGGATGACCGACGTACGCGCGTACGGGACGCTGCGTTCCACGTGTGGGCGACCGGCGGCGAACCCGAGAGCGACGAGGCTCGCCAGCAGCAGGGCGACGGGAAGATGCCGCTGCCACCGGTTGCGTCGCGGCAGCACCGAGCGCAGCAAGGCGACGCTCGAGTAGCGAACGGCCTGCTTCCGCCGCCGGCGCAGCAGCCACCAGTACGCACCGAGGAGGGCGGGGACAACGAGCAGCGAGAGCAGCGCGAGCGGCCAGGCGAACGACACTCAGATCACCCGTCCGAACCACGCGATCGAGAGCACCGAACCGACTGCGAGGAGGAGCCCCCCTGCGGCGGCGAAGAGCGCGGTCACCTCACGGGGGCCCTCGGCGCGCTTGAACTCGAGATCGATCGACTCGTAGATCCCGGTCAGCGACTCGGCGTCGGCCGCCTGCTCGTAGGTGCCGTCCGAGACCTCGGCGATCTCCTGGAGCAGGCCCTCGTCGAGCGCCGTCGCGATGCTGAACCCGTCGATCTCGACGACCGCCCCTTCTGCGGTCCCGACTCCGATTGCGTGAATGCGGACGCCGGCCGTCGAGGCGACCTCGGCGAGCCTCAGCGGGTCGAGCTCCGACGTGTTCTCGCCGTCGGAGAGCAGCACGATCGCGGACGAGCCGAAGAAGCCGATGTCCACGGTGCCGTCGTCGCGCTCCAGCGCCGCCTCGTCGATCGTGAGCGGCTTCCCGGCGATCGCGCCGAGCGACGTGTGGAGGCCCTGGCCGAGCGAGGTTCCCCGCCCACCGAGAGGCGCTTGATCGCCGCGAGCACGTCCTTCTTCACGTTGCTCGGCGGAAGCGTGGTGACAGCGCCGTCGCCGAACGCCACGACGCCGATCTTGATCGTTCTCGGCTGGCGCTCGACGAACGCGGTGGCCGCCTTCTTCGCCGCTTCGATCCGACTCGGCTCGAGGTCGTCGGCACGCATGCTGTTCGAGACGTCGAAGGCGAGGATCACCGTGCCCTCGCGTTCCGGCAACGCGACGCTCACGGTCGGGCGGGCCAGCGAGAAGCAGACCAACGCAAGCGCCAGCACGAAGATCGCGAAGGGGATGTGGCGTCGCCGGCGGACGCGGCGACTCGACGTCGTCTGCACGAGCCCTTCGGTCGCGAGTCGGCCGACGCGCTCGGCGCGCCGCCGGAGCGCCCACCGGTAGGCGAGCACGAGGGCCGGGACGCACGCGAGCCACAACAGCATCCACGGCGACCCGAGCGACATCAGCGCCGCCGCCGCCGCAGCTTGCGCGACTCGATGATCCGGACGAGTGCCTGGACGAGGTCGTCCGCGGTCGACACCTCGTGGATGTGCACACCGGCGCGGAGCGTCATCGCACGCAACTCCTCCTCGCGGTGCTTGCCGGCCTCGCGCAGGCGGCGGCGGAACTCGTCGTCGCTCGAATCCACCACGAGCTGCTCGCGGGTCTCTGCGTCCTCGACGACGATCACGCCGGCATCGGGCAGCTCGTACTCACGCGGGTCGAGCAGACGGATCGCGACGACCTCGTGACGCTCGGTCAGTTGGAGCAGGGGCCGCTCCCATCCCGGCCCGGTGATGAAGTCGGAGACGAGGACGACGAGCGAGCGTCGCCGGATTACGCCGAGCGCGAACTCGAGCAGCCCGGTGAGGTCGGTGACGGCTCCGTTCGCTCTCGGCGGCCGCATCAGGCTGCCGGCGAGGGCGAGCACGTGGTTGCGGCTCGCACGCGGCGGGAGCGTCTCCTCGATCTCGTTGTCGAAGAGGATCGCCCCCACGCGGTTGCCGCGGCGTGTGAGCATCCGGGCGAAGGTCGTCGCGAGCTCGGTCAGGACGAGCTCCTTCGGCCGGTCGATCGGGCCGAACCCCATCGAGGGCGACCGGTCGAGCAGAAGCCAGGCGGTCAGCTCGCGATCCTCGGAGTACTGCCGAACGAACGGCGTGTCCATCCGCGCCGTCACGTTCCAGTCGATGTGGCGGACGTCGTCGCCGGGCTCGTACTCGCGCAGGTCGAGGAAGTCGAGGCCGACCCCGCGAAACGCCGTGCGGTAGCTCCCCTGAAGCTGGCCGTCGAGCCGCCGGATCACCTCCCACTCGAGCCGGTTGAGCAGCCGCTCGGGGGTCTCGACGCCAACGGTGCGCGAGGCTTCCATGCGCCTAGCGGGTCATGCGCTCTCTCAGCGCGAGCTCGGGAACCGGCACCGTCTCGAGGATGCGGGCGATGATCTGGTCGGCGTCGACGCCGTCGGCCAGAGCCTGGTACGAGAGCACGAGTCGGTGGCGCATGACGTCGGGGGCGATCTCCTGGATGTCCTGCGGCAGCGCGTATTCGCGACCCCGCACGAGTGCGAGGGCGCGGCCGGTGAGAATCATGTTGATCGACGCGCGCGGGCTCGCGCCGTAGGTGATGTAGGGCGCGAGCTCGTCAAGACCGACCGAGGAGATGTTGCGAGTGGAGTTGGCGAGCTTCACCGCGTACTCCTTCAGCGCGGGATCGACGAACACCGCGTCGGCCGCCCGCTGCAGCTCGACCAGCTGGTCCGCGACGAGCGCGCGCCCCGCGGCCTCGTGCCCGCCCGTCATGCGCTCGACGATCACGAACTCCTCCGTGGGAGTCGGATACTCGATCAGCACCTTGAGCATGAACCGGTCGATCTGCGCCTCCGGCAGCGGGTAGGTGCCCTCCGACTCGATCGGGTTCTGCGTCGCCATGACGAGGAACGGATCGGGAAGGCGATGCGTCTCGCGGCCGATCGTGACCTGTCGCTCCTGCATCGCCTCGAGCAGCGCGCTCTGCACCTTCGCCGGTGCACGGTTGATCTCGTCGGCGAGGACGAAGTTCGCGAACACCGGCCCGAGCGAGACCTGGAACTCCCCGAGCTTCTGGTTGAAGACACGCGTGCCGACGATGTCGGCCGGAACCAGATCCGGCGTGAACTGGACGCGCTGGAACTCGCCGCCGATCGCCTGGGCGAGCGTCTTCACCGCCATCGTCTTGGCGAGCCCGGGAGGCCCCTCGACGAGGAGGTGGCCGCGGGCAAGCAGCGCGACGACCATCCGTTCGAGCAGGGCGTCCTGACCCACGATCACCCGCTTGACCTCGTAGAACACCTGCTCGAGCGACGCATCAAGTGTGGATTGCTGATTCATGTCACCTCGTGTCATTTTGATGGGCCCAGACCACCGCCCGCGCCGCCGATCGGCACCGCGAAGCCGAGGCCGACGAAGGCGTCGTCGCGGCCGGGGTTGGCGAGCGCGGTGACGATCCCGACCACCTGCCCGCCGCGGTTCAGCAGCGGCCCGCCGGAGTTGCCGGGGTTGACCGCCGCGTCGAACTGAATGAGACCGCGCAGGGTCTTGCCGCCTTCCCTCACCGAGCGGTCGAGCCCGGAGATGACGCCGGCGGAAATCGAGTCGGCGTACCCGAGTGGATGTCCGACGGCGTACGTCTCGTCACCGACCTGGACGCCTCCGCCGAGCACCGCCGGCACGACGACCTCCGGGAGGCGCGTCGGCACGCAGCACTGCGGTGTCGTTGTCCGGATCGGCCTGAGCAACCTCGGCCGTGCCTCTGGTGCCGTCCGCGAAGGTGACGCGGATCCCCGCCGCGCCCTCGACCACGTGGAACGCCGTCATGATGGTGCCGTTCGCGTTGACGATCACGCCGGTGCCCAGACCGCCGCCGTCCCCGTTCGGCGTGGCGCTCTCCGTCTCGATCGCGACGATCGACGGCAGGATGTGCTGGTACACGGCCACCGAGGTCGCAGGCTCGGCCCGGAGATCCTTCAGCGCCTCGCCGACGACGCCCGAGGCGATCGTCCCCGCCTCTGCCCGATCGAGCGGCCGCGGCGAGTCTCGGGTCGCGAGCACGATCACGCCCGCCCCGACAGCGGCCACGGCGACAGCCGCGAGCG
>CAWEPD010000004.1:0-27742 GCA_963810875.1 uncultured Gaiellaceae bacterium
TACGGGATTCGAACCCGTGCCGCCGCCGTGAGAGGGCGGTGTCCTAGGCCACTAGACGAATGGGCCGTGGCGGGCGTCAGTGTAGCGAACGGCCTTCCGACCTCCCGCTCCAACTCCTGAGCGAGGCTTTACCAAGGCTTGTCTCTCGCTTGGCCCGCCCTTGGGCGGGCGCCGGGCACCCTCCTTCCATGTCCGAAAACGAAGGAGGAGAACGATGACGAAGCTCCTGATCGGCGCGCTCAGCCTCGCGCTCGTCGGGGTCGGAGGGCTCGTCGCGGCCGTCGACGGCTTCGGCGAGGCTCAGCCCGTTCGGTCGGTATCCATTCCCGCCGGCACGACCTCTACCGCCGCGACGAGCACGGGCACGACGACAAGCACTGGCACGACGACGAGCACAGGCACGACGACCGCGGCGACTCCGGACGACATCGTCGTCGGCGGAGCTGCTCCGGCCGCCACGACGACGAACGGCCTCGACGTCTCCGGGCCATGCGACGAGGCCGAGCATGCGACCGACCCGCGCTGCACCGGCGTCACGCGAGCCGAGGATGACGACGACCAGTCGGGCCGAGGCTCCGGCGAGGACGACGAGGACGACAACGACGACGACCGCTCCGGCTCGAACTCGGGCTCGGATGATGGCAGCGGCGGGGGCGACGACGACAACAGCGGCCACGGCAACGACGATTGAGGAGACCGAATCGATGACCCGCATCAAGCTCGGCCTGATGACCCTGCTCGTCCTGCTCGCGAGCGCCGTCACGCTCGCAGCGGTGGCGCAGAGCGCGGCCACCGCCCAGACGGTGCGCGTGACCGAGGTGAGCAACGCGATTCGCTTCTCGGCGAAGCCGAAGGCGGGGGTCGTGAAGTTCCAGGTCCGCAACGCCTCGGACGACGCTCACGACTTCTGGATCAGGGGCGGCGGCAAGACCTGGAGGACCCGCGTCCTCGTCCGCAGTCAGGCCGTGAGCCTGACCGCCACGCTGAAGAAGGGCGTCCGCTACGCGTTCTGGTGCTCGATCAGCGACCATCGCGAGGACGGGATGTCGGGCGGCTTCGTCGCCCGCTGAGGGCGGCGGCGGTGCCGGAGGCGTCCCCTCCTCTCCCTGGGGGCGCCTCCGCTGCTTTCCCGAATCTTGGGCCTGGGTATAACGGCGCGATGGCCGGAAAACGCACGATCTTGCTCGTCGAGGACGAGGAGTCGATCACGACGCCGCTCGCCGAGTCGCTCGAGCGCGAGGGATTCACGACCGAGATCGCCCGCACGGCCGCCGAGGCGATCGAGCTCGGTCGCCGGACGAAGCCCGATCTCGTGCTGCTCGACCTGATGCTCCCGGACGGCTCGGGCTTCGACGTCTGCCGCGAGCTCCGAGCGGAATCGACCGTGCCGATCATCATCCTCTCGGCGCGCGGCGAGGAGACCGATCGCGTCGTCGGTCTCGAGCTCGGTGCAGACGACTACGTCGTCAAGCCGTTCAGCGCCCGCGAGGTGATCGCCCGGATCCGCGCCGTCCTCCGCCGCGCCGGCTCTGCCGCCGGGGAGAACGGTGGCCCGCTCGTGGCCGGCCCGGTCCGGCTCGACCCGGCGAGGCGTAGCGCGTCGCTCGACGGTCGGCCGCTCGAGCTGAGCCGCAAGGAGTTCGACCTGCTCGCGCTGCTGATGCGCGAGGCGGGGTCGGTCGTCCAGCGAGAGCGCCTGCTCGACGAGGTGTGGGACGTCAACTGGTTCGGGTCGACGAAGACCCTCGACGTGCACGTGAGCGCGCTCCGCAAGAAGCTCGGCGACGATTCGACGGAGCCCCGCTACGTGCACACCGTTCGCGGCGTCGGCTTCCGCTTCGCCGGGCCGGACGAGCTCTGATGAGCCTCCGCGTGCGCCTGCTCGCGGCGTTCGCCTACGTGCTGGTGCTCGTGCTGGTCGCGCTGGAGATCCCGCTCGCGCTCAGCCTCTCCAGCCGGGTCGATGCGGAGGTGCGCGCGCAGGCCTCGGCCCAGGCCCAGCTCGTCGCGGCGGCGGCCGCCGGAAGCGCAGACGAGCAGACGCGCCTCGAGCGGCTCGTCCGGGACGCCGGCCGTGACCTCGGCGCGCGAGTGATCGTCGTCGACCTTCGAGGCCGGCTGCTCGCGGATTCCGCGGGCGAGGGGCTCCGCCTGACGTCGTATCGCGACCGGCCGGAGATTCGCGAGGCGCTGGCGGGCCGGCCCGCCCAGGGCGAGCGCCGCAGTCAGACGCTCGGCGAGGAGCTCCTGTTCACGGCGGTGCCCGTGATCGACGACGGGCGGCGCGTCGGCGCCGTCCGGGTGACGCAGAGCGTCGAGGCGGTCGGCAATCGGGTGCGCCGGAACGTCCTCGTGCTCGTCGGCGTCGGCGTCGTCGCACTCGCCCTCGGGCTGGCGCTGGCGTGGATCCTGGCCGGCTCGCTCTCGCGACCGCTGCGGGCGCTGGCGCACACCGCGCGCCGGATCGAGCGCGGCGAGCTCGACGCCCGCGCCGAGCCCGTCGGCGCGAGCGAGCAGCGCGAGGTCGCGGTCGCGTTCAACGACATGACCGAGCGCCTGGCCCAGGCGCTGGCCTCGCAGCGTGACTTCGTGGCGAACGCGTCGCATCAGCTCCGGACGCCGCTCACCGGCTTGCGGCTGAGGCTTGAGGCGGCCGGCCTCAAGGCCGACGACCCCGACCTGGAGCGCGAGCTGCGGGCGGCGGAGCGAGAGGTCGAGCGCCTGACGGCGCTCCTGAACGGGCTGCTCGTGCTGGCCCGACAGGGCGACCGCCCTCGGCTTCGCCAGCCGGCGTCGCTCGGCGAAGTGTGCGAGGCGGCCCGCGAGCGCTGGCTGCCGCGAGTGGAGGAGACCGGGCACGAGCTCGATCTGCATCCAGGCCCGCCGACGCGCGTGCGTGCGCTCGACGACGATCTCGCGATCATCCTCGACAACCTGATCGAGAACGCGCTCCTCTACGCGCCCGCCGGAACGCGCGTGACCCTCACCTGGAGCGAGCTCGGGCACCTCGTCGTGCTGGACGAGGGGCCGGGCATCGTCCCGGGCGAGGAGCGGCGCCTGTTCGAGCGCTTCCACCGCGGCCGCTCCGACCGCCCGGGAACCGGGCTCGGGCTGGCCATCGTCGAGCTGCTCGCGGAGCGGTGGGGCGGGAAGGCAGCGATCGGAAACCGCGAGGGCGGCGGCGCCCGCGCCGAGGTCGTGCTGCCGCTGGACAGCGGTCGGGCCGGCACGTCGAGCAGCGGACGCGGGTGTCCGCGTGACCCGGCTCGTCGCGCTCGGGCTGCTCGGGCTCGCGGTCGCGGTTGCCGTGGGCTTCGGGATCCACGCGGTCACCCGGGCGACGATCGCGCTGCCCGTCGTCAAGCTGGAGCAGGGCGCCTCGCTGGCTCCGCCGGCGGCGCGGGTAGACGTGTCCACCGCGGCGACGACGCAGACCACGACCGCGACGACGACGCAGACCACGACCAGGACGACCATCAGGACGACGCCCGAGGCTTCGGCGGGAACGACCGGCGAGGACAACTCCGGCTCGGATTCGACACGCACGACCGGCGAGGACAACTCGGGCTCGGGCTCGAGCGGATCGGGCCGAGGCCGTGGTCGCGGGCGTGGCGGGGACGACGACTAGGATCGGGGAGTGGAGCACCCGTTCGTGCCGCTGCCGTACGAGCGCCCGGATCCGGAGGCTCAGCTTGCCGCGTCGCGCGCGTTCCTGGCCCGGCTCCGGCGGCGACGAACGGTGCGGACGTTCTCCCGGGAGCCGGTTCCGCTCGAGCTGATCGCGAACGCGATCGCCGCCGCCGGGACGGCGCCGTCGGGTGCCCATCAGCAGCCGTGGACGTTCGTCGTCGTCGCCGATCGCGAGCTGAAGCGGCGGCTGCGGGCGGCGGCCGAGGAGGAGGAGCGGCGGAACTACGACGGGCGCATGTCGGAGGAATGGCTCCAGGCCCTGGCCCCGCTCGGCACCGATTCCGTCAAGGCGCACCTCGAGGATGCGCCCTACGTGATCGTCGTGCTCGAGCAGGTGTACGGGCTGGGGAAGGGCGGCGGGAAGGTGAAGCACTACTACGCCCGGGAGTCGGTGGGGATCGCCGTCGGGCTCCTCCTTGCGAGCCTCCACGAGGCCGGCCTCGTCGCGCTCACCCATACGCCGAGCCCGATGCGCTTCATCCGGGAGCTGCTCGACCGGCCGGCGAACGAGCGGCCGTTCTGCGTCATCCCGGTCGGCTTTCCGGCGGCCGGAGCGACTGTCCCCGACCTCGTCCGCAAACCGATCGAGGAGATCATGGTGCTCCTGTGATGGTGTGGGCGTGATGCGGCTCTACCGGATCCCGTTCTCGACGAACGTCGAGCGGATCGCCCTGGCGGCGGCGCACAAGGGGCTCGCGCTCGACTACGTCGACGTCCCCGACAACGACCGCAGCGAGATCGTCCGGGTGAGCGGCCAGGAGCTCGTGCCGGTGCTCGAGCACGACGGGCTCGTCCTCGCGAACTCCCCGGTGATCCTCGAGTACCTCGAGGAGCGCTTCCCGGAGCCGCCGCTCCTGCCCGCGGACCCCGCCGGCCGCGCCGAGATCCGCATCTTCTGCGACTGGTTCAACCGGGTCTGGAAGCGCGCGCCGAACCTCCACTTCGCCGAGGGGGAGAAGGCCGATCCCGATCCAAAGAGGCTGGAGGAGCTCGGAGGCAGGATCACGTCGTCGCTCCCGCTCTTCGAGGGTCTGCTCTCCGGCCGCGACTTCCTCTTCGGCGAGCTCTCGCTTGCGGACGTGACCGCCTTCCCCTTCCTCAAGTACGCCGTGATCTGGGAAGAGGGCGACCCGTACCGCTTCCACGAGATCCTGCGCGACCACCTCCGGCTCGACGGGGCGTTCCCGCGCCTCGAAGCCTGGATCCACCGGGTGGACGCGCTGCCGCGAAGCTAGACGCGCCGCCCCGGAATAGGCTTCACTACCTGCATGAGCGTGGAGGCGAGCGACGGCGAGCTGGTGCTGCTCTGCCGTGCGGGCGACGAGCAGGCGTGGACGGCGCTCGTGGAGCGCTACTCCCGCTACGTCTTCGCGATCGCGGTTCAGGGATTCCGCCTGCCCGAGCCGGAGGCGGAGGATGTCTTCCAGGATGCGTTCCTCCGGGCCTTCGAGCGCCTCGGTGCGCTCAAGGACGACGACGCCTTTCGGCCGTGGCTCGCGCAGCTGACGCGGCGCCTCTGCATCGACGCCTGCCGGAGGCGGCGCGACGCGGGCGAGGACCCGGAGGTCGATGTTGAAGACCCGAGCGACGAGCTCGCACGCCTCGACGAGGCCCTCATGGTGCGCGACGCGCTCGGCCGGCTCTCGGGCGACTGCCGCGAGATCCTCGACCGGTTCTTCACGCAGGACGAGAGCTACCGCACGATCGGCGACGCGCTCCAGCTGCCCTCGGGGACGATCGCGAGCCGGATCTCGCGCTGCCTCGGCGGCCTCCGTGAGGAGCTCGAGGGAAGAAAGACGATGGTTCTCCGGTCTTGAGTAACGAGATGCCGATCACGACCTACTCCGACGAGCGTGTGGCCGAGCTCCTGCGGGCCCTTCCCCCGGCCCCGGCCGGCTGGGTCGAGGCGGCCGCCGAGCTCCCGCGCGCCCGCGCCGAGCTCGACCGGATCGTCGAGCTCGCCACCGCGGACGTCGAGTTTCGCCGCGCCCTGATCGAGGATCTCGAGACGGCCCTCCGCTCCGCCGGCTTCACCGCCGACCGGCGACGGGTCGTGGAGCTGCGGCGGCGGCTCGCCCTGTAACCGAGTCCGCGCCGGCCGAGCGCCTGCTCGCCCTCCGGCTCGACGAGTTCCTCGACGAGCTCGCGGCAGAGGGGCCCGTTCCGGCTGCCGGGGCGGCGGTCGCGGTCGGCGTCGCCATGGCGGCCGGCCTCGTCGCGATGGCCGCGCGCTCCTCGCCCGACTGGGAGGACGGTGCGGGCGTGGCGGCGCAAGCGCAGGCTCTGCGGGCTCGAGTGACCCCGCTCGCCCTGGCCGACTCGGAGGCATACGCCGACGTCCTGACCGCGCTCGCGTCCGAGGACGAGCGCTCCGACCTCGCCTCCGCGCTCAGGCGCGCGAGCGAGCTGCCCCTCGCGATCGTCGAGGCCGCCGCGGACACGGCGACGCTCGCCGCGTATGCGTCCAGCCGCTGCGAGGCGGCGGTGCGCGGCGAGGCGCTCGTCGCGGTCGCGCTCGCCGAGGCCGCTGCGCGGGCGGGGGCGCGGCTCGTCGAGATCAACCTCGCCGCCGCGAGCCACGATCCCCACCTCGAGCGCGCCCGGCGCGCGGTTGAGGAGGCGAGCGCTGCGCTGCACCGGTCGAGGAGCGAGGGTTGAGCCTTCCCGCCTGGAGCCTGCCGGCCGCCGAGCGCGAGCGAATCGCGATCGACCTGGAATGGCCCGATCGGGTCGATGCGGAGTGGGCGTTCGGCGGCTCGACCGGCGCGGGCGTCCGCGTCTGCGTGCTCGACAGCGGGATCGAGCGCGAGCATCCGCTCGTCGGCGAGGTGCAGCAGTCGGTCACCGTCGTTCCCGAGGGAGAGGGCCACGTCCTCGCCGACGACTCGGAGGGCGACCCGTGCGGACACGGAACTGCCTGTGCCGGGGTGATCCGTGCGCTCGCCCCCGACTGCAGCTTGCACAGCGTGCGCGTGCTCGGCACGGGCTACACGGGGAGCGGCGACGTGCTCCTCACGGGCCTGCGCTGGGCCGTCGAGCAGGGCTTCGAGGTGATCAACATGAGTCTCTCGACGACGAAGAGCAAGTTCGCCACCGTGCTCCACGAGCTCGCCGATTCCGCGTACTTCGGGCGAACCGTGCTCGTCGCCTCGGCCCACAACATGCCGGTCGAGAGCTATCCGTGGCGGTTCTCGTCCGTGATCTCGGTGGGGAGCCACGACCAGGACGATCCGCGCCTCCTCTACGCCAACCCGTCCCCGCCCGTCGAGTTCTTCGCGCGCGGGGTCGACGTCGAGGTGGCCTGGCCGGGCGGCGGCACGCTGCGCTGCACCGGGAACAGCTTTGCGACGCCGCACGTCTCGGCCATGTGCGCGCTGATCCTGGCGAAGCATCCGCAGCTGACGCCCCTCCAGGTGAAAAGCGTCCTCTACCTGACCTCGGCCAACGTGGGAGGCATGCCGTGAGCGATCCGTTCCATGCAGTCGTCGCCGCCGGGATCCTGCCGAGCGAGGAGCAGCACCGCGCGCTGCTCGACTCGATCGTCACGGCCGCGCAGGCGATCTTCCGTGCCCAGGCGGCGTCGATCTTCCTGCACGACGAGGACACCGACGAGCTCGTCTTCGAGGCGGTCGCCGGTGAGAGCGCCGGTGCGCTCATCGGGACGCGGATTCCGTCGAGCACCGGGATCGCCGGCTGGGTCCTCGTGACCCGCCAGCCCCTCGTGCTCGAGGATCTCGGCAACGACCCGCGGTTTGCGCGAGACGTCGCCGAGAAGACCGGTTACGTCCCGCGCGCGCTGATGGCGGTGCCGCTGCTCCACGACGAGCGGGCGCTCGGCGTGCTCCAGGTGCTCGACCGGGAGGAGGGTGCGCGAACCACGCTCGCGGACATGGATCTGCTCGGCCTCTTCGCAAGTCAGGCCGCGATCGCGCTCGATCTGCTGCGGGGCGCGCGCAGGGCGAAGGCCGTCGTCGAGGGCGGCTCGGTGGACGTCGCAGTCGTGGCGGAGCTCGCCGCCGCACTCGAGTCCGCCGACGAGGAGCAGCGGGAGGCGGGGCTGAGGCTGCTGCGCTCCCTCGTCGAGGTGCTCGGCCGGATCTAGACGGAAGGAGCTCCCAAGCAGCACGAAGCCGGGACAGGCGTCCGCCTGCCCCGGCTCAGCTGTGCGGTGGTCGATCAGCCGTTAGCTGTGACGGTGGCGCTCGCCGTCGGCCTCGTCAGTCGCGTTGGCGTCGCGATCGAAGTGCCGGTGGGCTTCGAAGTCGTCGCCGTCGCCGTCGTCGTCGCGAGCCACGTTGCGAGCCACGTCGCGGTGGGCCTCGAAGTCGTCGTCCGTGGGGTTCTGAACCGGCTCCTCGGTCTGACCGACGTTACGAGCCGTGTCCCGCTCCTTCTCCGACATCTCGAACTCCCTTCGTCCCTGGTAGTCGTGCGCCTCTGGTCAGCGCTCGACCACTAGACGCGGATCTGAGCCCCTATCTTCCATGAGCCTCTTCCGAATCGCAACAACGTGAGATTGTGACGCTCGTGCGCGCGCTGCTGACACGCCTCGGTCAAAGCTACGAGTCGCTCGCCGCCTCCTTCCGCAACCCGAACCTGCGGCGGATCCAGCTCGCCTGGATGGGCTCCGTGATCGGAAACTGGTCGTACTCGGTCGCGCTCGCCGTCTACGCGTACGGGCAAGGCGGGGCGGGCGCCGTCGGCCTCGTCGTCCTGATCCGGCTCCTGCCCTCGGCGCTCGCGGCCCCGATCGTCGCCGTCGCAGCCGATCGTTTCCGGCGCGACCGGGTGATGATCGCGTCGGACTTGATCCAGGCGCCGTTGATGGGAATCGCGGCCCTGACGATCCTCTGGGACGGGCCGGCACCACTCGTCTACGTCGCTGCGGGGATTGCGACCGTGGTCGGCACCGCCTTCCGGCCCGCTCAGGCGGCCTTGCTTCCCTCGCTTGCGCGGAGTCCGGAGGAGCTGAGCGCGGCGAACGTCGCCTCGTCGACCGTCGAGAGCGTCGGGAGCTTCCTAGGCCCTGCGCTCGGCGGGCTCCTACTCGCGGCGACGAGCGTCGAGGCCGTGTTCGCTGTGAACGGGCTGAGCTTCCTCTGGTCGGCCGCGATGGTGTCGAGGATCCGCACGGAGACGCCGGCCGCGGTGGCGGATCGCCCACCTCGACCTCCGTTCAGACAGGAGCTCTCCGCCGGTTTCCGTGTCCTGGCCTCGGACCGAGGCCTTCGCCTCGTCGTCGGGCTGTACGCCGCTCAGACACTGGTCGCGGGCGCCTTCGGCGTTCTCATCGTCGTCAGCGCGCTCGAGCTCCTCGAGGTCGGCGAGGCCTGGGTCGGGTTCCTCAACTCCGCCGTCGGGGTGGGCGGCCTCGTCGGCGCATTCGTTGCATTGACGCTCGCCGCGCGCGGCCGGCTCGCGCTCGACTTCGGGCTCGGCGTCGCCCTCTACGGCGGGCCACTCGCGCTCGTGGCGTTGTGGACCGAGCCGGGTTTCGCGCTGTTGCTGCTCTTCTTCTGCGGCATTGGCAACACCCTCACGGACATCAGCGCGCTCACGCTCATGCAGCGCGTGGTTCCGGACGACGTCCTCGCCCGCGTGTTCGGGGTGCTGGAGAGCATCCTGCTCGCGTCGATGGGGGCGGGGGCGCTCGTCGCTCCGCTCCTGATCGCGACGCTCGGTGTCCGGGGCGCGCTGATCGCAACCGGGCTTTTCCTCCCCATCCTCGTGCTGCTCGCGTCGGGAAGGCTGGCGGGAGTCTCCGTGGGTTCGCGGGTGGACCCGCGACGCCTGGCGCTGCTGGCCCGGCATCCGATCTTCGCACCGCTTCCGCCTTCTACTCTCGAGCACCTGGCCGGTCGCCTCGTTGCCGAGACCGCTGCCACGGGTGACGTGATCATCCGGACCGGCGAGGAGGGAACGCGTTTCTACCTGATCGAGGAGGGCGAGCTCGAGGCAGACGCGGGTCACGGGCCGGTCGTGCTCGAGGCGGGCGACGGCTTCGGCGAGATCGCGCTGCTCCGGGACGTCCCGCGGACCGCGACCGTGACGGCCCGTACGCCCGTCCGCCTGCTCGCGCTCGAGCGCTCCGACTTCCTCGGAGCGGTGACCCAGGATCCTCTGAGCACGGGCGCCGCCGACGCGCTCATCGCGGGCCGGCTGGGTGCGATCGGCCCTTCGCCCGCATAGCGCCCCGGGTCCGACAGAGTGCGAAAGGGTTTGTGCGGCGCGTGTCGGCACGGGCAGAATGTCTGCTCAGGGCGGCTGCCGCCGCTCGACGAGCAAGGGAGCACGCATGGCCAAGGGTTCGCTCCGATCGCCGACGGCGACGGAGCCTCCGGCGCAGCACGCCTTCGAGAACCCCGAGGCGTACCTCTCCGGCGATCTCCGGCGGGCGCTCGCCGCGGGCAGGACGATGCCCGACCGCGTCCACGGAGCGGCGCTCTTCGCCGACATCTCCGGCTTCACGGCGCTGACCGAGGCCCTCGCGAAGGAGCTCGGCCCCCAGCGCGGGGCTGAGGAGCTCACCGCCAACCTGAACCGGGTCTTCCACGCCGTGATCGCGGAGCTCGACCGGTACGGCGGCGACGTCATCTACTTCAGCGGCGACGCGATCACGTGCTGGCTCGACGGGGACGACGGCGCGCGCGCGACGGCGTGCGGGCTCGCGATGCAGGAGGTGATCGAGCAGGTCGGACGGGTCGTGACCCCCTCCGGCGAGGCGGTTCGCCTGGCCCTGAAGGTCGCAGTCGCCGTCGGCCCGGCCCGGCGCTTCGTCGTCGGCGACCCCGAGATCCAGCTGATCGAGGTGCTCGCGGGCCGGCTCGATCGACGAGCTGGCGCACGCGGAGCAGTTCGCCGAGAAGGAGGAGGTCGTGCTCGACCAGTCGGCGCTCGCCGTCCTCGGGAGCCGGGTCGAGCTCTCGGAGCGGCGGTCGGACGAGGAGACCGGGAGGGAGTTCGGCGTCGTCCGGCGGCTCACGTCCGAGGTCGACGAATCGCCGCCGGCGGCGAGCACGCCCGCTGCCGCTCGAGCTCGTTCGCCCGTGGATGCTGCCCGCCGTCTACGAGCGGCTCAGCACGGGCCGAGGCGAGTTCCTGGCGGAGCTGCGCCCGGCGATTCCCGTCTTCGTGCGCTTCGGCGGGATCGACTACGACGGCGACGACAAGGCGATCGGCAAGCTCGACGAGTTCGTCCGCCGCTCGCAGCGCATCCTCGACGACTTCGGCGGCAACGCGCTCCAGCTCACGCTCGGCGACAAGGGCGCCTACCTCTACGCGGTCTTCGGCTCCCCGCGGGCGCACGAGGACGACGCCGCGCGCGCCGCCGCGGCCGCGCTGCAGCTCCGCGAGCTCGAAGGCGTCACCGCTGCGCAGGAGATCCAGATCGGGATCACCCACGGACGGCTGCGCAGCGGCACCTACGGCCATGCGATGCGGCGGACGTTCTGCTGCCTCGGCGACGCGGTCAATCTCTCCGCCAGGCTGATGTCCAAGGCCGAGCCGGGACAGGTGCTCGTCTCGGAGCCCATCCGGGCCGCGGCGGGCGACGCGTTCGCGTGGGAGGGGCTGCCGCCGTTGACGCTGAAGGGAAAGGCCGAGCCCGTCCCGGTCTTCGCCCTCGTCGGCGCGAAGACGCACGCGCCGCAACGCGAGGTTCGCTACGAGCTCGACATCTTCGGGCGAGACGCCGAGCTCGCCGCCCTGACCGCCAGGCTCGACACCGCGCTGGCCGGGGCAGGCGGAGTGGTGGGGCTCTCCGCGGAGGCGGGGCTCGGGAAGTCCCGCCTCGTGGCCGAGCTCGTCCGCTCGGCGCGCAGCCGAGGGATCACCGTCGCCTTCGGCGAGTGCCAGTCGTTCCGCACGAACACGAGCTACTTCGTCTGGCGCGAGATCTGGCGCACGCTCCTCAGGGTCGACGAGAGCCGCGACGACGACGAGGAGATCCGTGCTCTCGAGGCGCAGCTCGCCGCGATCGACCCCTCGCTCGTCCCTCGCGCGCCGCTCGTCGACACCGTGCTCGGGCTGTCCATCCCCGACACCGAGCTCACGGCCTCGTTCGACGCGAAGCTGCGCAAGACCTCGCTGGAGGACCTGCTCGTCGACGTGCCTGCGGGCTCGGGCGAGCGAGGAGCCGCTCGTCCTCGTGCTCGAGGACTGCCACTGGATCGACCCGCTCTCGCGCGACCTGCTCGAGGCGCTCGGCCGAGTGGTCGCGACGCTGCCCGTCCTGCTCGTGCTGGCCTACCGGCCGAGCGGCGCAGTCGGCGGAGGGCTCGGGGTCGGAGCGCTTCGGCCACTTCGAGGAGATCCCGCTCGGCGAGCTCGGCGCCCCCGAGGCGGAGCTGCTGATCCGGGCCAAGCTCGACCGGCTCTTCGGCGCAGGCGCGGAGGTCTCGCCCGCGCTCGTGGAGCTCGTCAGCTCGCGCTCGGAGGGCAACCCCTTCTACATCGAGGAGCTCCTCAACTACCTCGAAGGGCAGGCGGTCGACCCGAGCGACGAGGCGGCGCTCGCGAGCCTGCAGCTGCCGGAGAGCCTGCACAGCCTGATCCTGAGCCGCGTCGACACGCTCTCCGAGTCGCCCCGGCGCACGCTCAAGGTGGCGAGCATCGTCGGCCGCCTCTTCCGCGCGCCCACGCTTCCGGGCGCATACCCGGAGCTCGGGACGATCGACGAGGTCCGGGACTGCCTCGACGCCCTCAGGGGCCTCGACCTCGTCACCCTCGACCAGGAGGCCGAGCAGGTCTACCTCTTCAAGCACGTGGTCACGCAGGAGGTGACCTACGAGAGCATGCCGTTCGCCATCCGCTCGGAGCTCCACGAGCGCGTGGGCGCGTACATCGAGGACACCGAGTCCGATGCCCTCGAGCAGCAGCTCGACCTGCTCGCGCACCACTACTGGCTGAGCGAGAACCTCCCGAAGAAGCAGGAGTACCTGCTGCGCGCCGGCGAGGCCGCTCAGGAGGAATACGCGAATGCCGCTGCGATCGACTACTTCGAGCGCCTCGGCCCCCTCGTCGAGGACGGCGAGCGGGTTCGGGTGCTGCGGAAGCTCGGCAAGGTGCTCGAGCTCGTCGGGAACTGGCAGCACGCGGAGTCGGTCGAGCGCGAGGCGCTCGACCTCGCGGAGCGGCTCGGCGATCCGGAGTCCCGCGCCTGGTGCGAGACGGCCCTCGCCGAGATCGCGCGCAAGCAGGGGCGCTACGACGACGCCACGCGGATGCTCGACCGGGCGGCGGAGCGGTTCGAAGAGCTCGAGAACGACGAGGGCGTCGGCAAGGTGCTTCACCTCGCGGGCACGGTCGCGGCCCAGCGCGGCGACTACGAGCAGGCCCGTGAGCGGTACGGGGCCAGCCTGGAGATCCGCGAGCGGCTCGGCGACCGCGCGAGCATGGGCGGCCTGCTCAGCAACATGGGGGTGGTCGCGGAGTACGACGGCGACTACGAGGCGTCCCGCAGCTTCCACGAGCGCGCGATCGCGATCCTGACCGAGCTCGGGGACCGCTGGGCGATCGGCGCCTCCCAGAACAACCTCGGGATGATCGCCCTCTTCCAGCAGGAGTACGAGGAGGCGCGCAGGCGCTTCGAGGAGTCGATGCGGCTGAACCGCGAGGTCGGGGACGCCTGGATGCAGGCGATCGGGCGCAACAACCTCGGCAACGCGAGCCGCGGGCTCGGCGACTACGACGCCGCCCGGGCGGAGTACGCCGCGAGCCTCCGCGCCTACCGCGACTACGACGACCGCTGGGCGGTGGCGTTCCTGCTCGAGGACATCGGTGTTCTCGCCGCGAAGGTGGGCGAGCTCGAGCTCGCCCTGGAGCTCGTCGCCGCCGGGCTCGGCCTCCGGGACGTGATCGGAACGCCGCGCTCGCCGGCGCTCGAGGAGGAGCTGGAGAGGCAGCTGGAGCCGGTGCACAGCGTCCTTGAGCCGGACCGGCAGGAACTCGCCCGCAACCGCGGGCGGGGTCTAGCAGCCGACGAGGCGATCGAGCGGGCGCTCGCCTTTTGCGAGACGGCCGCGCTCGACCCCTCGCTCAATCACTCTGAGCTTGTCCGTGGCGCAGAAAGCGTCTAAGCTCCGGGTCGGCCCAGCGGCAGCAACTCGGGGCCGAGCCTCGGGGCTGCGCCCATTGCGGACAGCGAACGGGAGAGGATCGAATGACTCAGGCAGTGTCGAAGCGGCTTCGGCGGGCCAGCGGCTCGCGTTTTCATCTGGTCGCCGGGTTCGTCCTCGGAGTCCTGAGCGCGCTCCTCCTCGCGGCAGGCGCCGCATCGCCCACGTCGGCGGCGGTCGGGGTCTGGACAGGTAGCGGTCCCGGCATCATCAACGGGACGGGCGCCGGGACGCCGGCGAATCCGGCCGTCTTCACGTACGACTACTTCCTCGGCGATCCCGGACCCGGGGTGCCGCAGCAAGAGTGGACGTTCTCGACCGAGGCGGCGGCCACCGGGCCGGTCGAGCTCCCATGGAAGTACAGCGGATTCCACGCCTTCTTCCAGGTCAGAGTCACGCTAGAGGCATTCGTCACGCCCGCCGGCGCAGGCTCGCCGACGACCGAGGTGCTCGTGGACGACGGCCCAATCAACTGCTGCACTCCGCCCTCGGGTGGGTTCACCTACTCGGGCACGACGACGCTCGACGTGAGCGCAGGCGACACGTACGGATTCAGGATCCGCGGCAGCAACGGCGACAGCAACAGCAGGCTCCGGGGAAGGCTCGAGATCCCCGAGGTGCCGATTGCGCCAGGCAACGACGCCTGGACGCGGGCACAGCCGATTACCCTCGACGGCTCCAGCGGCTCCGCGACGGGATCGATCGACGCCTCCGGTCAGGCGCGCTGGTACCGCTTCCCGATCCAGCCCGGAACCCGCGCGAGCGTCGACCTGACGGACCTGCCGGCGAACTACGACGTCACGCTCTTCACCGACATCGCGCAGGCGTTCAACACGATCACCTCGCCGGCCGACCTGCAGCGCCTGAGCGCGGAGTTCGCCGGGGACGCGTTCGCCCCGTCGGTCTTCCTGCCCTCGGTCTTCCTCCCGTCCGTGTTCCTGCCGTCGGTCTACTCGCCTTCGGTCTTCCTGCCCTCGGTCAGCCCGTCGGTGTTCCTGCCCTCGGCCTACAGCCCGTCTGTCTTCCTCCCCTCGGTCTTCCTGCCGTCGGTGTTCCTGCCCGTCGGTCTTCCTGCCCGCGGACTTCAACCCGTCGGTCTTCCTCGACGGGCAGGCCTACGAGGGCGCCCAGGTGCGGAGCCTGCTCGCCGTCTCGGCGAACGACGGCACCGCGGGCGAGCACCTCTCGGTCGACACGTGGAACAACACGGGCGACTTCTACGTCCGCGTCGCCGGCCGGAACGGGAGCTACAGCCCCGGCGCGTCGTTCGACCTCGACGTCCAAGTCGCGGGGAGCTCGTGCACTGGCGTGATCCCGAGCGCCGCGCCGCTCCTTTCGGGCCCGGCGCAGACAGGGTTGCAGACGCTGATCCTGGCCGACTACGCGCGCATGACCGGGAGCCTGACGACGATGCAGGGCAAGCTCGCGACGCTCTCCGGCGCTGTCGGCGCCGGCACGCCTCTCGACCTCGGCGCCGTCAGCCCGCGGGTGGCCGAACTGAACGCCCAGGCCGACGCGAACAAGGGCTGCCCGTACGCGAAGAACCTCGTCGCCGAGGCGATCCGCGAGGTCGTGCTCGAGCACCGCGAGGCGAATCCGAACCTCGCCTACATCGTGATCGTCGGCTCGGATCAGCACGTTCCGTTCTTCCGCTATCCAGATGCCGCGGGTCTCGGCCCCGAGTCGGGCTATGTGCCGCCGGTGCTCGACACGACCGCGTCGCAGGCCAGCCTCCGGCTCAACTACTTCCTCTCCCAGGACGCGTACGGCGCGGACGTCGAGGTGAATTTGAAGGGCGTTCAGGTCCCCGTGCCCGACCTACCCGTGGGACGGCTCGTCGAGACCCCGGCGGAGATCGGCGGCCTGATCGACGCCTATCTGGCCGACACGGTGCTCGAGCCGACCACGTCGCTCGTGACCGGCTACGACTTCCTCGCGGACAGCTCCGGCAGGTCCAGAGCACGCTCAGCGCCGGACTCGGCGGCTCGGGTGCCGATTCGCTGATCTCGAACCAGGACGTCGATCCCTCGGATACCGGGAACCCACCGACCAAGTCCTGGACAGCCAACCACCTGCGGACGGCGCTGCTCGGGAGCAGGCACGACCTCATCTACCTCTCCGGTCACTTCAGCGCGAACAACGCGCTCGCGGCCGACTACGCGACGACGATGGACGCGACCGAGCTCGTCGCCTCGAACGTGAACCTCGTGAACTCCGTCGTCTTCAGCGCGGGCTGCCACTCGGGCTACAACATCGTCGACGGCCACGCCGTGCCGAACGTGACCCAGACGCTCGACTGGATCCAGGCGTTCGCGCAGAAGCGGGCGACGCTGATCGCCGGCACCGGCTACCAGTACGGCGACACCGACTTCCTCGAGTACAGCGAGCGGCTCTACGCGAACTTCGCCGAGGCTTTCCGCGCCGGCACCGGTTCGGTCAGCGTCGGCAACGCGCTCGTCTCGGCGAAGCAGCGGTATCTGAACGACACGCCCTCGCTCGGCGGGATCCACCACAAGGCGCTGCTCGAGGCGACGCTCTACGGCCTGCCGATGCGGGGCGTGAACCTGCCCGCAGGGCGGAACTTCTCGCCGCCCGCCGGGCCGCCGATCGTCTCGATCACACATCCCGTGGCGACGAACCCGGGCAGCACCCTCGGGCTGACCTTCGCCGACATCACCCGCACGCCCACCCTGATCGCCGACACCCGCCAGCTCCTGGACGCGAATGGCGCCCCGATCGTGACGGCGTCCTGGTTCTCGGGCCCGAACGGGGTCGTCACGAACCCCGCCGCGCCCGCGCTGCCGCTGGAGCTGAACGACGTCAGCGTGACCGGGAAGGTGCTGCGGGGCGTGGGCTTCCGGAGCGGGACCTTCACCGACCAGAGCGGGATCACGCCGCTCACCGGCGCGCCGGTGACCGAGCTCAACGGCGTCCACTCGGCGTTCCGGTCGGAGGGCTTCTACCCGGCGCGGCCGTGGACGGTCAACTACTTCGGCGGCCTCGACGACGCTCCCGGTGCGAGCACCAAGCTGTTCCTCACCCCGGTGCAGTACCGGACCGACGCGCCCGGCTCGCTGACGAACGTCGAGCGGCGCTACTCGAGCCTCGGCCTCCGGCTCTTCTACAGCGCCTACACCACCTCGTTCGGGTCGAACTCCGCGGCTCTCGCGTCCGCACCGACGATCACTCGCGTCGAGGCCGGCGTTTCGGGCAACGACGTCGGGTTCCGGGTGCAGTCGGTCGGCGAGCCGGCGGCAGGCATGCAGCAGGTCTGGATCACCTATTCGGGAGCGACCCCGGGTCAGTGGCAGTCGCTCGATCTCACGCAGGACACGACGGACTCGACGCTCTGGACCGGAACGCTGTCCGGCGTCAGCCCCGGCCAGATCAGGTTCGTCGTCCAGGCCGTGAACGGCGTCGGTCTCGTCACGCTCGACGACAACCATGGCGCCTACTACACGCCCGGGCAGATCGCGCCGGCACTCCAGCAGCCGGGCTCGCTCACGGCGACCTCTCTGAGCCTTGGCGCACCCTCGTCCGGGAACCACGGCGCCACGACCGCGCTGAGCGCCACGTTGACAGCGGGTTCGACACCGCTCGCCGGCCAGGAAGTGAAGTTCTCGATCCAAGGCTCGGAGCTCGTCGCGGTCACGAACGCGAGCGGCGTTGCGACCGTGGCTCTGCCCGTCCTGACGGTTCCCGGGAGCGCCGACGTGACGGCGGCGTTCGACGGGACGGCGACCTACGCCTCCTCCGCGGCGTCCCAGCCGTTCACCGTCACGAAGGTCGGCACCAGCCTGGTGCTCGCGCCGACCTCGGCGACCTCCACGCCCGGCGGCGAGACCGGCGTCGTCGCGACGCTCTCCACGGCGGGAGGCACGGGGATCACCGATCACAGCGTCACCTTCGTGCTGACCCCGGCGAGCGGGGCACCCATCGCCGTCACGCGGGTCACCGGCGCGGGCGGCAAGGCGCGGCTCGGCATCGTGACGCTTCCCGGCGGGGCGCCGCTCGGGCCGGGTACGTACACCGTGCGCGCCTACTTCGGTCCGAACGCGGCTCTCGGCTTCGTCGTGGCGGAGGATCCGATCTACGACGCCAGCTCCTCGGGTGCCGGCTCGCTGGCCGTGAGCCGCTCGATCGTGTTCGCGAGCTCCCGCACCGGCAACGGCGACATCTACCTCGTCGACCCGGCCGGCGGCACTCCGGTGCAGCTCACGAGCGGCTCGGCGATCGACGCCGAGCCGGAGTGGTCGCCCTCGGGTGACAGGATCGCCTTCTCGAGCACCCGCAACGGGAACGTCGAGCTCTACGTGATGAACCGGGACGGCTCCAACGTGACGCGGGTGACGACGAACTCCGCGATCGACACCTCACCCACCTGGTCGCCGAACGGGCAGAAGCTCGCCTTCGCGAGCAACCGCGGCTCGGGAGGCAACTGGGACATCTACGTGATGGACGTCGCCGGCACGAACGTCCAGCGGTTGACGACCGACTCGAAGCAGGATCTCCTGCCGACCTGGTCGCCCGACGGAACCCAGCTCGCGTTCATGAGCACCCGCTCCGGCGGAGGCGACATCTACACGATGAGCTCGACCGGCACGGCGCAGACGAAGCGGACGAGCTCCTCCGCGGTCGACACCGAGCCCGCCTGGTTCGGCTCGACGATCGCGTTCTCGACGAACCGAGACGGAAGCTCGAACTTCGAGATCTACACGATGACGTCCGCCGGCGCCTTGCAGACGCGCCGCACGAACCAGACGGGCCATGACGTCAGCCCCGCCTGGTCGAGCGACGGTCAGCGGCTCGTCTTCGCGAGCACGAGGCCGCCCGGAGGCGGGGCGAACTTCAACCTCTTCACGATGGCCGCGAACGGGACCAACCAGCTGCCGCTCGTGATCCATCCCGCCGTCGACGGCTTCCCCGACTGGTAGACGCTCCGAACCGCCGAGTGACCGAAGGCGCGTGACAGAGGCTCCGGTCGCGAGGCCTGACGCGCTCGGAGAGGCGCCGCTCCTACGCGGCGCCTCGGCGCACGCGGTCGAGCAGCTTCGCGAATCGGGGTCCGAGCGGCGGCTGGCGGCGCACGAATGGCTCTTCCGCGCGGGTGAGCCCTCCGACAGACTCTTCGTCGTCCTCTCCGGCCGGCTCCAGGCGGTGGACGACGAGGGGCGCATCCTGCGTGAGCTCGGCGCAGGGGCAGCGCTCGGCGAGCTCGGGCTGCTCACCGGATCGGCACGCTCGGCCTCGGTGCGGGCGGTTCGCGACTGCCGCCTGCTCGAGATCGACGCCGAGCGCTTCGGCCGGCTCGTCGAGGAGGACGGCGGTCTCGCCGTCTCGATCGCGCGAGAGCTCGCGCGGCAGCTCCAGGCGAGCGGCGGCCTCGACGTCCCGGAGGTCCGTCCCTCGGTCTTCGCGCTCGTCGCGGCCGGCCGGGCGCCGGTCGGCGAGCTCGTCGGCGAGCTCGAGGTCGCGCTCGGACGCTTCGGCTCGGTGGCGACGCTGGACGGGGAGTTGCTTGCGGCCGACGATTTCGCGCACGCGCTCGACCAGGCCGAGCTCAGCGTCGACTACGTCCTGCTCGTGGAGGGTGCGGGAGGTCAGGAGTGGAGCACGTTCTGCCGCCGCCAGTGCGATCGCCTGCTCGTCGCCGTCGAGGACGAGCCGCCGGGGCCGGAGTGGCGCCGCCGGCCCGAGGAGTGCGAGCTCCTGTTCGTCGGGGCCTCGGACGAGACGATCGAGCGGTGGCTCGACGAGGCGGCGCCGCGCACCCATCACGTGATCACGTCGGGAGCCGGCTTCAGAGCGGGGATCGAGCGCGCCGCGAGGCGGCTCACCGGCCGGTCGCTCGGGCTCGTCCTGTCGGGCGGGGGAGCGCGCGGGCTCGCGCACATCGGCGCCCTGGCGGCTCTCGCGGACGCCGGTTTCGTCCTCGACCGGATCGGCGGTTGCAGCATGGGCTCGTTCATCGCGGCGATGGCCGCCCTCGGCCACGACGCGGACGAGATCGAGGCGACCTGCTCCCGGGAACTCGTGCGCCGCTCGCCGTTCAACGACTACACGCTCCCGCGCGTTTCCCTGATCCGGGCGCGCAAGGCAGGCGTGATGCTCGACCGCGTCTTCGGCTCGGCCCGGATGGAGTCGCTGGAGCGGCCGCTCTACACCGTCAGCGCCGACCTCATCTCGAGCCTCGTCGTCGTGCACCGGCGCGGCCCGATCTTCGAGGCGGTCGGCGCGAGCATGAATCTCCCGGGCCTCGTACCGCCACTCCGCCGGAACGGCCGGCTCCTCGTCGACGGTGGCGTGCTCAACAACCTGCCGGTCGATCACATGGCCGAGTCGAACGAGGGCCCGATCGTCGCGGTCGACGTCGTGCGCCGCGTCGATGCGGGCGAGTCCGAGCAGCCGTTGCCGTCGATCACGGAGACGCTCGCTCGGGCGACGGTCCTCGGGTCGGTCGAGCGAGCGGAGCGCAACCGCGCGCTCGCGCTCGTCCTCGTCACCCCGGAGGTTCAGGGAATCGCGCTCCGGGAGTGGTCGGCGCTCGCCGCCGCGGTCGAGGCCGGCCGGCATGCGGCCGAGGAGACGCTCGAAGCGGGGGGAGCCGACGCGTTGCGCGCTGCCCTCGGCTGATTCGCGTAGATTCGCACGATGCAGCTCCGGAAGAACGCGAAGGTCGAGATGCTGCGCCGGGTGCCGCTCTTCGCGCAGTGCTCGCGGAAGGAGCTCGACGAGATCGCCGGTGTGGCGGACGAGCTCCAGCTCGCCGACGGCCGCGACCTCACGCGCGAGGGCGAGCGCGGCCGGGAGTTCTTCGTCGTCGTCGACGGGGAGCTCGAGGTGCGCCGTCAGGCGAAGCAGGTCGCAACGCTCGGGAGCGGCGACTTCGTCGGCGAGATGGCGCTGATCACGGGCCGGCCCCGCAATGCGACAGTGACGACGAAGGGGACGGTTCGCGCGCTCGTGATCACCGACCGCGCCTTCACGCGGCTCCTCCTCGGCTCCCCGGAGATCCAGCTCAAGATCATGCGGGAGCTCGCCGAGCGCGTCCCGGATCCCGGGCTGTAGCCGCTACGAGGTCTCGTCGTCGCGCCGGTCGAGGAGCTCCTCGAAATGCCGCCGGAGCTTCTCGCCGTCTGCGAGCACGTCGAACCGCGGCCGGCGCGGCGGGAGCTTGACGATCTTCACGTCCTGCCCGCGACCGCCGTGACAGCGCTCGTAGGCGGCTGCCTCGTCTAGAGCGGGAAGCGCGGCGCGTCGGCCGGGGAGGCGCATCGAGAGGCGCATTGCGTACTGGTATCACGCCCGGCGCCCGCCGACAAAAAGAGCAACGGAGCCCGAAGGCCCCGCCGCTCCCTTTGGGTGGGCAACCGTTCCTAGGGAGAGAACGGATGCGCTCCTCGCCGGAACAACCGCCCCGACGAAGATCCAAATACTCTTTGGACTTCGGTACGATGTATACCTGGAGCCGTCAGAAAACGCAACGAGAAAGACCCTCTCGCGAGGGTCTTTGGAGCTGCGGGACTAGGATTCGAACCTAGATAGCTGGCGCCAGAAGCCAGAGTCCTACCGTTAGACGATCCCGCAACGGCTCGGCATTTTAGCGGCTCGAGGCTTCTGGCGCGAGGTCGGCGGAGGCGGGCTCCGCCCGCCGGGAGCCGACCGGCCAGGAGTCTCGAGTTACGTCTCGAGGTTGTACACCTGCACCAATCGCTTTTCCGCGTCGGTGTCGATGTGCGCGAGCACCTCGACGTAGGGCTCGAGGCCGCTTCCGCGCAGCTTCGCCTTCAGGAGCCCGTCCACCTGGAAGAGCCCCGAGGAGTTGTTCATCACGATCTCGATCATCACCGGCTTCTTGACCCCGTCCTTGATCGAGACGTCGTCGATCGCCGCGGCGGAGAGCGAGTGCATCGAGACCCGGCCGCGCTCGAAGGGGATCCGGGAGCGGCCCTCCGCCATGTCGAGCGCGTCCGCGACGCGCAGGATCCCGGCCTCGAGCGCGAGCGGCTGCCCGTCGGCGCGGTGGCTCGTGATCGCCTGCAGCACCTCGGAGATGATCACCGTCAGCTCCGGCTCTTCGTAGATGCCGTCGAGCAGCTCGCGCAGCTTCGGCTCCGCGAGGAAGAGCGAGAAGTCCTCGTGCCCGTGCCGGTGGACGGACATCCCGATGCAGTGGAGGAGGGCCGAGAGGGTGACGACGACCTCGGCGTCCTCGCGCTCGAGCCCGTAGTCGCGGACGACGGACGGCTCGACGCCGTGCTTGAAGAGCTGGCGGAGGATCTTCAGCGCGATGTTCGCGACGATCTGGATGTGCACCCAGGAGTGGTCGTTGATCTCCATCCGCACGACCGCGTTCACGTTCGAGACGTGCCACCAGGCCTTCAGCTGGCGGTCGGCCTCGACCCGCTCCATCAGCCGGCGCAGCTTGCGGTTGCCGCGCACCGGCAGGTTGATGTGCATCTTCTCGACGGCCTGCGCCGGCGTCAGCCGGGTCTCGCGGAGCGCCTCCTCGGAGACGGGCTCGGCGATCCGCTCCTCGGTCTCAGGGTCGAGCGTCATGGCGCGAGACGATACTCCGGCCTACCGCGCGCGGTCGCGGCGCGAAGAGATAGTGCGAGACGAGCCACTCACGGCCGCCCCGGAATCCCCAGAGCTCGGCGCAGGCGAGGAAGAAGACGCGCCAGTTCTCGAGCCACGCGGCGGCGCGGGCCGGGCCGTACGCCTCGGCGAGGACGGCCAGCGCCTGCGCGCGGTTGGCGTCGAGCCGCTCCAGCCAGGCCTCGGCCGTGCGCGCGTAGTGCGTGCCGCTCACGCGCCAGTGCTCGATCGCCGAGAGGTCGCGCTGGAAGCGGAGGAGCAGGTCGTCCGAGGGCATGTTCCCGGCGGTGAAGAACGTCCGCGCCATCCAGCCTTCGTCGTAGGCGTAGGCGTAGCGGCGATGGCTGAAGACGTGGACGAAGAAGCGGCCGTCGGGCTCGAGCCAGGAGGCGATCCGGCCGAAGAGCCGCTCGTAGTTGCGCACGTGCTCGAGCATCTCGACCGAGAGGATCCGGTCGAAGCGCTCCCTTGGCTCCCACTCGTTGACGTCGGCGGTGACGAGCTCGAGGTTGGCCGGCGCCCGCGGCTCCAGGAACGCGCGCTGGACGGCCGAGTTCGAGACGGCGACGATCCGCGAGGCCGGGTAGCGCTCGGCGAGCCAGAGGCTGAGCGAGCCCCAGCCGCAGCCGAGGTCGAGCATCGTCATCCCGTCCTCCAGCCGGGCGCGCTCGCAGGTGAGCGCGAGCATCGCCTCCTCCGCCGCCGCCAGCGTCTCCGTCCCGGGCTCCCAGAGGCACGAGCTGTACTTCAGCCGCGGCCCGAGCACGAGCTGGAAGAACTCGGCGGGAAGCTCGTAGTGCTGCTCGTTCGCCCGCTCCACCTGCTCCGCGATCGGAGCCGCGCGCAGCCGCTCGACGAACTCCCGGCCCGCTTCGGATCCCTTGCGGCGCTCGCGGGCGAGCCGGGTGACGAGGTTCGCCCTGATCCCGAGTCGGAGCAGCGGGTCCGGGACGCGCCCGGACTCGATCAGGCGGTCGACGAGCGGGGGAACCATGGGATGAAGACGCTGGTCTCGCGCTGGTAGCGCCGGAAGTCGTCGCCGCGGCTGCGCAGCGCCTGCTCCTCGGCCGGCTTGACCCCGGTCACGAAGAGGATCAGGTAGAGGATCAGCGCCGGGGCGACGAGCCCGATCCATCCCCACGGAGCCGCGAGCGCGATCAGCGCGTACGCGACCCAGGTGAGCCACTGGAAGAAGTAGTTGGGGTGGCGCGAGTAGCGCCAGAGGCCCTCGCGCATCGTCTTGCCCTTGTTCGCCTCGTCGGCCTTGAACGCGCGGAGCTGCCGGTCGGAGAGCGCCTCGAGCGGCGCGGCGACGAGCCAGAGCGCGGAGCCCGCCCATTCGAGCGGCGCGAGCCCGTCGTCGCGGTTGAACGCGACGAGGACGAAGGGGATCGCGAGCACGGCCGCGACGAGGGCCTGCGCCTGGTAGAAGATCGCGAAGGTGAGCTGCTCGCGGCCCTTCTCGCGCCAGCGCCGTCGCAGCTCCTGGTAGCGGGTGTCCTCGCCCTTGCCGAGCCGGCCGCGGACGAGCGAGGCGATCCGCAGGTTCTCGAGCCCGGCGAGCACCAGGATCAGCAGCCGGTGCTCGAGCTCGCCCGGCCCGAAGACCGCACACAGGGCGGCGATCAGGACGAGGCTTCCGGCCCAGCCCGCGTCGACGGCGGTCGCGTCCCGCGTGCGGCGCTGGATCAGGTAGAGGACGCCGAGGAGGAGCGCCGCGGCCGCCCAGCCGAGGAGCCAGAGCTGCCAGCGGTGGTCGATGCTCATGCGCTCGCCCCGAGCGCCTGGGCGACGCGGCTCGTCAGCTCGCGCGCCGCGGCCACGGTGGGCTTCGCCGGCTCGACGACGATCGGCTCGCAGACGTGAACCTGGGTCCGCCGCCGGCCGGGGCGCGGAAACCCGCGCGTCCCGACGAGGCGCACGGGCACGATCGGGGCGCCGGTCGTCAGCGCGAGCCGTGCCGCGCCGCGATGGAAGCCGCGGTCGGGGAGCTGCTTCGACGTGCCCTGCGGGAAGATCCCGAGCACCTGAGCGTCCCGCAGGAGCGAAGCGGCGCGCGACATCGCTGCGCCGTCGCCGGTGCCTCGCTCGACCGGGAAGGCGCCGAAGGCGTCCAGGGTCCGCCCGACGAGCGCGACCCGCCAGAGCTCGGCCTTCGCCATGTAGCGCACCGGTCGGGGGGTAGCGAGCGCGAGCAGCCAGGGATCGAACATCGACTCGTGGTTGGCCACGAGGATCACCGCGGCCGGCAGCGGGAATCCGCTCCGAACCGGTGATCCGGACCCCGTAGAGCCGGTGCGCGATCCCACGGAAGTTCGCCCGCTCGAGCAGCCGGTAGAGCATCACGCAATCGTCTCGTTGAAGGGTCGCGTCAGGGTCAGCTGCACGTCGCGCAGCGCTCGCGTCCGGAACGCCGCCTCGCAGAAGGCGAGGTAGAAGTCCCAGGTGCGCTCGAAGCGGCGGTCGTAGCCGAGCGCGCGCACCTCCTCGATGTGCGCGTGGAAGCTCGCGCGCCAGCGCCTCAGCGTCTCGGCGTAGTGCGGGCCGATCTCGCGCACCTCGTGCACCATCAGCCGCGAGCTCCGGTCATCGCCGCCGTCGGGCGCCGTGAGCGAGGGGATGAGGCAGCCGGGGAAGATGTATGCTGGATGAAGTCGGTCGAGCGCAGGTAGCGCTCGCAGAGGTCGTCGCGGATCGTGATCGTCTGGATGCAGGCGACGCCGCCCGGCTTCAGGAGCCGGTCATCGGTCGAAGTAGGTGCCCGTACTCGCGCGCCGACCGCCTCGAACATCTCGATCGAGACGACGGTGTAGCTCCCTTCGTGCCGCGGTAGTCCTGCTCGAGGATGCGCCCGTCGAGGCCGCGCGTTCGCTGCTCGCGGGCGAGAGCCAGCTGCTCGCGGACAGCGTGACGCCGGTGACGTGCGCACCGAACTCGCGCGCGGCGATCTCGGCCAGGCCGCCCCAGCCGCAGCCGATCTCGAGCAGGCGCGAGCCGCTCGACACGCCGGATTGCTCGCAGCGCGCGGCGCAGCTTGGCGTGCTGCGCCTGGGCCAGCGGCTGCGCGAAGTCGCCGTCGAACCAGGCACTCGAGTAGTTCATCGTCGGGTCCAGCCACAGCCGGTAGAACGCGTTGCCGAGGTCGTAGTGGGCGTGGATGTTCTTGGCGCTGCCGCGGCGCGAGTTGCGGTTCAGCAGGTGCTTGGCGCGGTGCAGCAGCGATCCCCACCAGCGACCGTAGACCACGCGTTCGAGCCTGTCGCGATTGGCGATCAGCAACGTCAGCAGCGCGGTGAGGTCGGGCGAGTCCCAGTCGCCGGCGATGAAGCCCTCGGCGAAGCCGATGTCGCCCGATCGCAGCGCGCGCGCGAAGACGTTCCAGTCGCTGACCCGTACCGATGCGCCGGGCGTGCCCTGGCCGAAACGGGCGCTCGCCCCGCCGGGCAGCTGCAGCTCGAGCGCCCCGACCTCGATGCGCGACAACAGGCCGAGCACGCTGCGCGCTGCGGCGGTTGCCGCAGGCGCAGCGCGGTCGGTGAATTCGATGCTGGTGGAGTTCATCGCGTGACGAAGTGATCGGGGGTGGGCGGTTGACGATGGAACGGCACGCGCTTGAGGGCCAGGCCGCAGGCCTGCCAGTGGATGCGGGCCACGACGCCGAACGTCATCAACGGCATGCCGAAGAAAGCGCGCCGGCGTGCGGCCGCCGTCAACGGCTGCAGCGCGCCGCCGATGCGGGTCTGCAGCAACGGGCCGTCGTCATCGTCGTGGTCGATGCCGGCGGACGCGTAACGCGGCGGTGCCGCCTCGTGCGCCGCTCATCAGAAAGCGGAAGCGGTAGCGCCCCGTCGACGCCGCAGAACGGCGAGACGTGGAACACCTTGCACGCCGCCAGCGGGGCGCCCCAGCGCAGCGCCGGCCCGCTCAGCAAGTAGCAGTGACGCTCGCCGAACGTGTTGTTGACCTCGGCCACCACGGCCGCCAGCGAGCCGTCGCGGCGGTGCGCAGTACCAGAAGCTCACCGGGTTGAAGACGAAGCCGAGCACGCGCAGCTGGGTCAGCACGAGCACCCGCTCGATCTCGGGATCGCTTGCCCGCCGAGGGTTGCGAGCACCGCCCTGCTTCAGCGGCTTTGTCCCCGTCGAAGTGGTCGCGGTCGTGGAAGGGAGACGACGTTCGGCCCGTTCACCGAGAGCAGCTTCAGGCGGCGCTCGAGCTCGGGCAGCTCGTCCAGGTCGAGCGGCCGCGTCGAGATCGGATACCGGAAGACGTTCGTCGCAGGGGCTCGGCGGGAGTGGGTCAGCGAGCCGAGATAGAGCGCCGACCTCACCAGCTCGCTCCGAGCGCGACCGCGGCGCGTACGCCCGAGGCGAAGCCGTCCTCGTGGAAGCCGTTGCCGTGATGGGCGCCCGCGAAGTGGACGTGGCGCCGGCCGGAGAGGAAGCCGCTCGCGCTGGGCCGCGAGCGCCTCGACGGTGAAGAGCGGATGCTCGTAGGTCAAGCGTCGGATCACGTGCTCGTCGTCGACGGCCTGGTTCAGCGAGACGCAGTACTCCGTTTCCCCGGCGATCGCCTGGAGCCGGTTCAGCGAGTAGGTCACGGTCGGCCGGCCGTCGTCGCCGAGCCGGTAGCTCCACGCGGCGCGTGCGGGACGAGCTGCGCCGGAGCGGTTGCGCGCGTCGGTGTGGAGCACGGCGTCGTTGCAGGTGTAGGCGAACGCGCCGAGCACGCGTCGCTCGGCGTCGCTCGGATCCTCGAGGAGCGCCAGCGCCTGATCCGCGTGCGTCGCGACCACCACCTTGTCGAACCGTCGCCGCTCGCCGTCGTCGGTCGTCACGCCGTCCTGGTCGCGTCGCAGCGAGCGGGCTCCGAGGCCGAGGTGCAGGCGCGGGCCGAGCCGGTCCGAGAGCGCACGACGTAGCTGCGCAGGCGCCGCCGCTGACGGTTCGCCACGCGAATCGGCGGAGGCCCAGCATCCCGTGGTTGTCGAAGAAGCGGATCGCGTGGGCGGCCGGGAACTCGAGCGCCCGGCCCGGAGCTGTTCGACCAGAGCGCCGGAGGTGAGCGGGACGAGGAAGTGGCGCCGGAAGCGCGACGAGTATCCGTGCTCGTCGAGATAGGCCGCGAGCGTGACTCGCTCGTAGTCGGCCTCCTCCAGCGAGCGTCGCGCGGTGCGGAGCCAGCGTCCGATCTCCCAGAGAAGCGCTCCGAAGCGGGGGCTGGCGAGGAGTTCCGGCGTTGGGCGAAGGGGCGCCGGCCGGAGTACTCGAGCCCGCAGGCCGCGCAGCCGACCGAGAAGGACATCTGCGACTCCTGGATCAGCAGCGGAACAGCCGAAC
>CAWEPD010000005.1:0-288858 GCA_963810875.1 uncultured Gaiellaceae bacterium
GTGCTGCGCTCGTGCTCAGGGCGCGTCGGCGAAGCTCGACCTGGTGTAAGTCGGCGTCTCTCCACCCTCGGTGGTCACGTGCGGGCGTGCGGGGTGGGCGTCGTACGCGTCGTCTGCCTCTCGGGTCGTACGAACTCCACGGTTGTAGACCTGCCACGGTAACAGACGCTCGTAGGGTTCTTGGCTCTGACTCTCGGCCAGCATCCTCGATGAGGTCGCCCGTGGCCGGGTTGGGATGGCGGCGATTGCTCACCTGCGTAGCGTCGAGGCCGTCGTCGACCTCGACCCTGCCGGCGCTCCCTGGCGACAGTCGTGCGTGCAGCGCCGTGCACGCGACGGTGTGCCGGATGGCGTGGACCAGAGAGCGTGAGCCATGCGCTGACGCTAGTCGTGAACGCGCGTCACGATGTGTTCAGCCCCGAACATCTCCTGGACGGTGGCGATCGTGTCGGCCTCGTCGGCGGACTTGTCGTCGCGGTAGCGGACGCACCCGCGCGAAGCGTAGGGCGACGCCACCGGGGTAGCGGCTCGACCGCTGGACGCCGTCGAAGGCGATCTCGACGACCTGCTCCGGCCGCACCGGCACGACGTAGCCGTCCGATCGTCGCGGGGTCGACGGCCAGCTCGGTGAAGCGCTCGGTCTGCCAGGCGAGCATCTCGTCGGTCATCCCCTTGAACGTCTTGCCGAGCATCACGAAGCCGCCGGCTCGGGGTCGCGGGCGCCGAGGTGGATGTTGGAGAGCCAGCCCTGGCGGCGGCCGCTGCCCCACTCGACGGCCAGCACGACCAGGTCGAGGGTGTGCACCGGCTTGACCTTGACCCAGGCGGACGCCGCGGCGGCCGGCGTCGTACGGCGCCGCGAGGTTCTTCACCACGACGCCCTCGTGGCCGTCGGCGAGCACCTGCTGGGCGAACTCCTCGGCGGCGGCGGGTCGTCGGTGACCAGCCGGGGCACGACGTGCTCGTCGGGGACGAGGGCCGCGAGCCGGGCGAGCGCTCGGCGCCGGGCGCGTCGAGCAGGTCGTCGCCGTCGAGGTGGAGGAGGTCGAAGAAGTACGGCGTCACGACGACCCCGGACGCCTGGGCGGTGCGCGACGCGGTCTCCTGGAACGGTCGGGGCCGGCCGGCGTCGTCCAGCGCGAGGGCCTCGCCGTCGAGCACGAACCGCTCGGGCGGGCAGCGCACGGACGACCTCGACCACCTCGGGCAGCCGCTCGGTGATGTCGTCGAGGCTGCGGGTGGCGATCAGCGACGTCGTCGCCGGTCCGGTGCACCTGGATCCGGATGCCGTCGAGCTTCACGTCGACGGCGACGGCTGACCGCCGCCGCCCCGCCTTGGCCATCGCGGCGGCGAGGTCGGGGGCGCTGGAGGCGAGCATCGGCAGCACCGGCCGACCGACCTCCAGCCCGACCGTGGCCAGCGCCTCCTCGCCGCCCGTCGAACGCGGCGCGGACGATCGGGACGGTGCCGCCGGCGAGCATCGCCGCGCGGCGTACGGCGGTGAGCGGCACGCTCCGCGGCCGCCGCGACCGCCTCCTGGACCAGGCTGTCGAGCGCACCCTGGCGGACGTTGCCGGTGAGGGCCCCGCGCAGCCACGCCTGCTCGGTGGCGGTCGCGCGGCCGAGGAGCCCGGCGAGCGCCTGCGTGCGGGTCGCCTGCGAGCCGCTGCCGGCCAGCGCGGCGATGGTGTCGAACGCCTCGTGCACCTCGGTGACCGTCAGGCTCGGCTCGTTCGCCGGCTCGACGCTGGCGGCGGCGCCGCGCCAGCCGACGCCGGTGCGCCGCTGCCGCAGGGCGCCGCCGAGGTAGGCCGTCACCGTCTCGAGCTCCTCGGGGGCGGCCCGGCGCAGGGCGCGGCCAGCGCCTGCACCTTGGCCTTGCGCGAGCGGGTGGCCCCGACGGCGGCGGACGTGTCGACGACCTCGTGGAGCAGCACGCGGCCATTCTGGTCGCGCCGCCGACACGGCGTTTGCGCGACTGGTCCGGTGACCGACCGGCTCTACGTCCCGCGCTTCAACGCCGTCGACGACGACGAGGCGCTGCGGCTCGTCGCGGCCGTCGCCACGGCGCAGCTGGTGACCGTGGCGCAGGACGGCACCCCCGACGCCACGTTCCTGCCCGTGCTGATGCGCGACGGCGTCCTGATCGGCCACGTCGCCCGGGCGAACCCGCACTGGAAGCGGATCGTCGACGGGTCGCCGGCCCTGGCGGTCGTCACCGGCCCGGACGCCTACGTCAGCCCGTCCTTCTACGCCACCAAGGCCGAGCACGGCCGGGTCGTGCCGACCTGGAACTACTCCGCGGTGCACCTGCGCGGCGTCGTGCACGTCCACGACGACCCGGAGTGGCTGCGGGGCGTCGTGACGGCGCTGACCGACCACTTCGAGGCGACGCGGGAGACGCCGTGGGCGGTGACGGACGCGCCGGAGAAGTACGTCACCGGCCAGCTCCGCGCCATCGTCGGCGTCTCGCTGACCGTCGAGTCGGTCGAGGGCAAGGCCAAGCTCAGCCAGAACCGGTCCGCCGAGGACGTCGCCGGCGTGATCGCCGGACTCACCGGCACGCCCGGCGAGCCGGTCGCCCGGCAGATGCAGGCGCTGGGGGACTAGTCGCCCACCCGGGAGCGCACGGCGAACAGCTCGGGGAAGAACGTGATGTCGAGCGCGCGGCGCAGGAAGTCGACGCCGGACGAGCCGCCGGTCCCGGACTTGTGGCCGATGGTGCGCTGCACGACCTGCAGGTGCCGGAAGCGCCACTGCTGGAAGTTGTCCTCGATGTCGACGAGCTCCTCGCAGGTCTCGTAGACGCCCCAGTGCTCGGCGGGTGCGGCGTAGACGCCGGCGATCGTGTCGACCAGCTCGGGGGAGAGGGTGTGCGGCACCGACCAGTCGCGCTCGAGGAGGGAGGCGGGGACGGCGTACCCCTGCCGGGCGAGGTAGCGCAGGAACTCGTCGTAGAGCGACGGCTCGCCGAGCAGGGTGCGCAGCGCGTCCTGCGCGCCGGGGTCGTGGCCGAAGACCTTGATCATGTCGGCGTCCTTGTTGCCGAGGAGGAACTCGACCTCGCGGTACTGCGCCGACTGGAAGCCCGAGGACGTCGCCAGGAAAGGCCGGATCTCGGCGTACTCGCTCGGGGTGAGCGTCGCGAGCACGGACCACTGGTCGGTGAGCACCCGCTGGATGTGCTTGACCCGCGCCATCCGCTTGAGGGCCGGGGCGAGCTCGCCCGCGCCGAGCAGGTCGCGTGCCGAGCGCAGCTCGTGGACCAGCAGCTTGAGCCACAGCTCGGACGTCTGGTGCTGGACGATGAACAGCAGCTCGTCGTGCTGCGGCGGATCGCTCAGCGGCTGCTGGGCCGCGAGCAGGAGGTCGAGGCGCAGGTAGTCGCCGTACGACATCGACCGGGAGAAGTCCCTCTGGATGCCGGGCTCGAGGGCCCGACGGCCGGAGGTCTGCGGCACCTGCTCGTCCATGCGGCCGAACTTATCTCCCCGCTGCTGTCGGCGTCGTGCCATGCTGGTCGGCGCCCGAGCCGTAGCAGCCCGAGGGCCGATCCGTGGAAGGAGGGCGAGTGGTCACCGTCAGCACCGACGACCCCGTGGCGGTGGCCGTCGTGGCCGCGATCCGCACCGGCGACGTCGACGCCGTCGGTCAGCTGCTCGCCGAGCACGACTGGCTGGCGACGGCGCGCCTCGGCGACGACGACGACGCAGCGGCATGTCGCGCTCGGCTCCTGCACGTGGCGACCGACTGGCCGGGGCACTTTCCCGACGTGGCGACGACGATCGCGCTCCTGGTGGCGGCGGGCGCCGACGTCGGGGCGCGGTTCCGGGGGCCGCACGAGGAGACGCCGCTCCACTGGGCGGCGAGCAGCGACGACGTCGCCGCGCTCGACGCGCTGATCGACGCGGGGGCCGACATCGACGCCGGGGGCGGGGTGATCGGGGGCGGCACGCCCCTGGCCGATGCCCGCGCGTTCAAGCAGTGGGCGGCGGCGCAGCGGCTCGTCGAGCGGGGGGCGAGCACCACGCTGCACGACGAGGCGACCCTCGGGCTGCTCGATCGGGTGGAGGGGAGGTTCGCCGGCGACGGCGTCCGGCTCGTGACGACGTCGACCGCGCCTTCTGGGGCGCCTGCCACGGAGGTCGGCTCGACTGCGCCCGGTTCCTGCTCGACCAGGGTGCCGACCTCGACGTCGTCCCGCCGTGGGAGCCGCTCACGCCGCTCGACGCCGCCGAGCGCGAGGGCGCCACCGACCTGGTCGCCTGGCTGCGTGAGCGCGGCGCGACCTCCGCTGCGTCGCGGCAGCCCCGGTGACGGCGCTGGGTGTGAAGCGGGTGTGGCGACCCGACTGGCCGTGCCCGGTGGGCTCGATCCTGCTCCAGCACCGACGCGGCGCCGGCGACCCGACGTACCGGGTGGAGGGCGCCGGCGCGGCCAGTGCGCGGCACTGGCGGGGGCTGCGTACGCCGGAGGGCCCGGCGACGCTGCTGGTCGAGGCGCGTCCCGACGGACGGCGAGGTGCACGCGGAGGCGTGGGGGCCGGGGCCGACTGGGCGCTCGAGTCGGTGCCCGGGCTGCTCGGCGCCGACGACGACCCGAGCGGCTTCGAGCCGCGGCACCCGGTGCTGGTCGAGGCGTACCGCCACCACCCGCACTGGCGGCTCGGGCGGCAGCGGGCTGGTGATGGACGCGCTCGTGCCGTCGATCATCGAGCAGAAGGTGACCGGGCAGGAGGCGTTCGCGGCTTCCGCGGCTGGTGCAGCGCTACGGCGAGCCCGCGCCCGGACCCGGCGTCGACCACCGGCTCTTCGTGCAGCCGAGCCCCGACACGCTGCGCGCGGTTCCGTCGTGGGAGTGGCTGCGGCTCCACATCGACCCCGCCCGGTCGCGGCCGATCGTGCAGGCGGCGCGGGTCGCGGACGCGATCGAGCGCTGCGCCGGGCTGCCGCCCGACGAGGCCGACCGGCGGCTGCGGACGTTGCCGGGCGTCGGCGTGTGGACGTCGGCCGAGGTGCGCCAGCGGGCGCTGGGTGACGCCGACGCGGTCAGCTTCGGCGACTACCACGTCGCGAAGGACGTCGGCTGGGCGCTGACCGGGACGCCGTTCGACGACGACCAGCTGGCAGGAGTTCCTCGAGCCGTGGCGCCCGCACCGCGGGCGGGTGCCGGCCCTGCTCGGCCTGGCCCGGCTCGGCCGCCCCCGACGCGGTCCGCGGATGGCGCCGCGCGACGCACCTGCCGGCGGCTGAGGCGGGCCCAGTTCGTCGGGTCAGAGCAGCGGCCGCAGCGGGCCGAGGAACAGTCTCGGTGAACTTGCGGTGCAGGTCGCGCGCCTCCCACTCGCCGAGGGTGAGCTCGAGGCAGTTGGACTCGTCGACGCGGAAGATGTCCTCCATCACCGCGCCAGGTCCGGGTCGATGACCTCGACGTTGATCTCGTAGTTGCCCTGGAGCGAGAGCCGGTCGACGTTGGCGGTGCCGACCGTCGACCAGCTGCCGTCGATGGTCGAGGTCTTCGCGTGCACCATCGCGTCGCGGAACCGGAAGATCCGCACGCCGGCGTTGAGCAGCTGGGAGAAGTAGCCGCGCGAGATCCAGTCGGCCACGATGTGGTTGGACTTGAGCGGCAGCAGCAGCCGGACGTCGACGCCGCGCCGGGCGGCCTTGACGAGCGCGTCGACGAAGTCCTGGTCGGGGATGAAGTAGGCGTGGGTCATCCAGATGTTGCGGGTGGCGCGGTTGATCGCCTCGAGGTACATCGACCGGATCGGGAACATCCACAGCCGCGGGATGTTGCGGTGGAACCGGATCCGCGGCTCCCACTGGGACGCCGTCTCCAGCAGCAGCGGCCGCTCGCTGCGGCCGATGCCGCCGGCGGCGGTGCAGGTTCCAGAAGTCGGCGAAGGCCCGCTGGAGGTCCCACACGCCGGGCCGGTGAGCGCACGTGGGTGTCGCGCCACTCGGTGGCGTACGGCCGACCCGAGGTTGTAGCCGCCGACGAAGCCGACCTCCTCGTCGACCACCAGGATCTTGCGGTGGTCGCGGCCGTAGCGGCGCAGGTCCCAGAAGCGCAGCCCGGCGGCGTACACCGGGTAGCGCAGCACCTTCACCTCGGGCGGGAAGCGCTTGAACGCCGGCGAGACGACGAGGTTGGCGAAGCCGTCGAAGATGACGTAGACGTCGACGCCCGCGGCGGGCCGCGTCGACCAGCGCCTGCTTGAACTGCTCGCCGACCTCGTCGCCCTTCCAGATGTAGGTCTCGAAGAGGATCTGCCGCCGGGCGCCGCGGATCGCCTCGAGCATCGCGTCGTAGAGGTCGCGACCGTAGGTGTACGTCGTCACCCGGCCCTCCCCGACCTCGACCTCGCGGCGGCTCGTGACCGGGAACGGCTTGGGCTTCTTGCCGCGGCGACGGTAGGAGTCGACGAGGGTCATCGCTCCGGCGAGCGCCACCTGGATGCCGAGGACGGCGAGCAGCGTGCGCCGGAGGATCGCCGTGAGCTTCGCGCTGACCGCCACGCGGTCGATCTGGCGGACTACGAGGGCTGGCTGGAGCGAGAGGGTGCGCGTCCACCATCAGCCGGTCGGCGAGCATCTCGAGGCTGGGCGCGGCCCTCGGCAGTCGCCAACTCGGGCGCCCATCAGCACGGCCCGCGCCTCGAACAGCCGGCCGCCGGCCATGGGGGCGTCGACGGCTCGGTGACCAGGTCCTCGATGCTCACCCGGCGGCTGCCCAGGAGGGCGGGGTGAGGGCGGCGGTCGCCAGGGCCGGTCGGCGCCGGCGGGCTGGAGCTCATACCGGACGTGGTGGCGCCTCGACCAGGGATGTCGGTGCGCTCGACCTGGCCGGTGGAGCGCCTGGTCCTGCAGGGCCTGGCGGAGTGCGCGAGCGGCCTGCGCGTCGGGGTCGGACGCGGCGCGATGTGCCGGCGAACTTCCCCGGCCAGGTGCGCGAGCTGGCTGTATTTCTCCCAGCTGCCACCCCGTGACTGTCGGCGAGCGAGGAGCGTCTGCGCGCGATCTCAGTCCCGGCGGGTGGCGCTGTCCGGGCATGGGGCGGAGTACATCGACACGCGGTCCGGTGACCGCCCACGGGTCCAGCCCTCCCTTGTGCCGAGACACCGACCACGAGACAGTGGCCGGACTGCCAGTCTCGGAACGCGGAGAACACGTGCCCGCGCGCCCGCAAGGACGCGTGGCGCCGACCAAGGTGCTGCTGGTCCTGCTGGGGCCTTCCTCGCCTTCCTCGACGCCCGCGGTGCGACGTTCGCCGTTCCCCTGATCCGCGAGTCCTTCCCCCGAGGCGTCGATCAACGATCTGTCATCGGTGCTCGAACACCTCGACGTCATCCTCTTGCGCGGCGGCCTTTCGTCGGTGTTCGGCCGGCTGACCGACCTGATCGGCCGGCGTGGTGCCGTTCGCCGGCGGGATCGCCCTGTAGCGCTCGGCGTCGAGCGTGGTGCGCGATGGCTGGGAACCTCGAGACCCTCGTCGCGGGCCGGGTGCTGCAGGCCCTCAGCAGGCCCTGCTCGTGCCTGCTGGCCCTGGCGATGGTGGAGGCGTTCGGCGGCGACCGGCGGCTTCCTCGCCATCGGCCTGTGGGGGGCGACCGCGGCCGTCGCGTAGGTCTCGGCCCGCCGCTGGGCGGTGCGCTCGTCCTGAGCTGGGGCAGGTCGCCATCGGCGTTCCTGGTCAACCTGCCGTTCGGCGTACTGGCTCTGGTGGCCACCCGCCGCACGGTGCGTGGAGAGCCGCGCGCCCGGCGCCCGATTCCCGAACATGCCGGTGCGCTGTACCTGGCGGCGCGCTGGCGCATGCTCAACCTCGGCATGGGGCTCGAGGGCAACGACTGGGGTTGTCGAGCGTCCACGCCTGGTCGCGCCGATCCTCGCGCTGGCCGCCGCCCTGGGCGCGGTGTTCATGCCGAGGTTGTCCGCCACCGCGCACCGTCATCGACCAGGCGCTCGTGCTACTACCATCGTTCGGGTGCGCGAGTCGCCGCGTATCGCGCCACTCCATCGCCTACCTGCTTGACGAACGTCCTCTGGCTCCAGTTCGTCTCGGGGTCGAGACGTGCTCCAGGCCGGACTCGCCCTCGTGCCGGGGGCGCTGGTTCGCGGTCGTCGCAGCCAGGCTCAGGGCCGCTTCGCGGACCACGTGGCTACCCAGTGGCGTCCCAGGAGGCGCTGGTGTGGGCCGGCGCCCTCGTTGCCGCAGCCAGGTCGCTGAGCCGCCGGCCTTCTGGGCCGAGCTGGATGCCGGCCAGGTGTTGTCCAGATGGGTCAGCACATGCTCCCACTGCTCGGCAGCACCGCATGCGCCACCGTCCCCGGGCGGTCAGTGCGCGGCCACGTCGCCCTGGTCTCCAGCTCCGCCAGCTCGGAGGAGTACTCGGCATCTCGATCCTGGTCGCTGGTGACCCGCAACCCGGCACCCGGGTGTCGGTGGGGCCTGCGCGACGGCTTCCTGTGGGTGGTGGCGTCCTGGTCGCCGGTGGTGGCCACGCCATCGGCAAGGTGGGCACGCGGCCGGAGGCGGAGGAGTCGAGCGCGGCGAGCCCCTACCTGCTCTACCGGTTTCCAGCGCCTACCGCCAGCAGCCTTCTGGCGGCTACCTGGTCGGCCTGACCGACCATCCTGGTCGCCGCCCTGCCCGCCAGCGTGACCTTGCGCAGCAGGCCGCCGAACGCCTGGATGCCGGCGTCATTTCGGGCGACGCCCGGGTCGGCGTACCTCTTCATCGGCGGCTGGAGTGGTCTGCAGAATCGCCTTGTCTGCGGACCCTAACACCAGGTGCCGTCGTGGGCGAGTTCTTCCTCACCGGCGAGCCACAGTCCGCCGGTGCCGGCGCGGAACGGTCACGCTCGTCGAGGTGCCGGCGCTGGCGTTCAACGGGCCCCTGTATCGACCGCGACCAGCGAGCAACCCGGCCGTGCTGGTCGCCCGGTGGCCGGGCATGTCACCGCTGACCTGCCAGCCGACGCAGCGTGCGGTGCAGCCGCACGTGATCGCGGTGGTCGGCCTGCACGCGGGGAGCGGCAGCCGGGATCGCCCGCCACCTGAAGGCGCGCCTGGCCGCGCGCCCTCTCGGTGGTCGACCCGGGAACCGTGGACGCCGAGGGGCTCGCCCGGGCCGAGGAGGAGGGCGATCGAGTCCTGCTCGTGGCAGACGGTGTCGCGGCCGGCTCCGACCACTCCTGGCGGGACTTCTGCCTGCGGCAGTCGGACGCCGTCGTCCTGGTGGCGCGAGCCGGGAGCGGCGTGCCGACGAGGTGCGACCTGGTCTTGCCAGCGACCTGGTGGTGATCGACGCTGTACACCGCCGCCGGAGGCGGCCTGGGTCGCCGCGAACGGTCGCGGCGCGTCGCCGCCGAGGGCGACGTGCGGCTCGCGGTCGCTGGGCCTTCCAGGTCCGCTGGCCGCGCCTGCGCCTGGTGCTCGCCGCAGCGGGGCCCACGCGTTCGCCCACATCGGCGTCCTGCGCGAGCTCGAGGAGGCGCTTGCCGTAGACCGGCTGGCTGGAGCGAGCATCGGGTCCGCGGTGGCCGGCGACCTACCGGCATCGTGCTCGACGGCGAGAGGCTCGAGGAGCGCTGTTTCGCCGAGTTCCGTCCGGCGCAACCCCCTAGACGACTGGACGTTCCACCCACGCGCTGACCCGTGGTGTCCGCGTGCGCGTCCATGGCCGGCGTCGTGGCGACACGGTGATCGAGGGCATGCCCGCGCCAGCTGGCGCTGGTCACGCCAGCATCGTCGGCGCACCGACCGCATCTGCGGCGCGGCCCGCTACTCGACGCCAGCCTCGGCCTCCTCAGTGCATCTCCGTCCCGACCGGCGACGGCCGGCTGACGGACGGCGGCGTGCTGGACAACCTGCCGGTGGACCTGCTGCTCAGCGTGACGAGGGTCCGGTGGTGGCGGTGAACATCTCGATGGGCGGCGGCTTCGGCATGCGCGTGGCCGCCCGCGCCATCGGCCGTACCACGTACCACCCTGGGCAAGACCTTGCTGCGCACGATGATGATCGGCGCCGGAGGGGCAGTCGACGCGGCGCATCGACGAGGTGCCGTGGTCGTCCTGGCCGGCCACGCTGGGCGTCGGCCTCCTGGAGTTCCACCAGATCGACCGGATGGTGCTCGCCGGCCGCGAGGCCGCGCGGGCCCTGCTGGCCGAGGGCTCGCTGGACCTGGGCACCAAGGGACGAGCCTGACGCCAAGACGCATGAACCCGGACGTGAGTCAGCAGGCCAGCTAGCGCCTGAGGTAGTGGCGACCAGGATGGCGGGCAGGGGCATGAGGTATTAGATCGAGGAACGTGCTGCCTTCAAGCTGCTCCCGGGTATTGCCGGATCGTCCTGCCCACGTCGAAGGCGTAGGCGCGCGTCATGGTGCGAGTCGGAACCACCGCGACACCCTGCTCGTCCAGCTTGGGCCTGGGCTTGAGGTCCACCGAGCTGTCGGGCGGTCGGCTTCGGCGCGACCTGTGGGTAGGCGTCGTCGCCCACCTCCGCGACCTCGCCCCAGTCGGGGGGGTCGTCGATCCGTATGCCGACCCACCCGCGGTGGCCGACGTACGGCGGCCGGAAGTCACGGTGGGGTCGCTGCCGATGCCGCTGTTCCTGGGCACCGGGAGGCGCCGCGCACCAGAACGCCAGATGGTCGGCGGTGGTGGTGGTGGTCACATCATCGCCGAGGAACTGCTTTCTCAGCGAGAAGGACACCTCGCCGTGGCTGCTGGCTTCTGGGTCGCCTCCAGCAGGTCGGCGCGATCCAGCGCCAGGCGTTCGACCAGATCGAGGTCATCAACATCATCGTCCAGGACGGAGCCGGGCTAGCGACGGCGTCCAGCAGATCGGCATACAGCAGCCTGGAGGAAGCGGCGGCGGAGGAGTCGGGTACGTCGACGGGGCGCGAACAGGCTGCCGTCGGTGGGCGCGTCGAAGGCGGCCACGAAGCTCTGGCACGACTCAACAGCTGCCGGGTCGGGATCGTAGGGCTGGCCGGTCGCCACGGCCAGGTCCCAGGCGTGGACCGTGACCTCGTTCAGCGCGACGAGGGCCGCCTCGTCGCCCGGCATCTCTACCGGACCAGCCATGGTGAGCCCGGTGTACTCGAGCACCTGCTCGGCGACGGCGGGCGCCAGCGTCTGCTCGCTGATCCCGGCAGCCTCGATCAGCTCCAGAGCCGGTGCCCCGACGACCGCGACGACGAGCAGCGCCGCCCTCGTCTCGTCGGGCAGGCTGCGAAGCCGATCGCCGACGAGGTGCTCGAGCGAGTCCGGCACGGGTAGGGGCGCGGCCGGGTCGAGCGGGGCGGACACCGTGTCAAGGGCGCGAGCCAGCTCCAGGGCGTAGAACGGGTTTCCACCCGAGACCTCATGCAGCCGGACCATGGTCGGTCGCGGAAACGAGCGACCGAGCCGGTCGCGGACGAGGCCCTGAGTCGCGCCCAGGCTGAGCGGTCCGACGGAGCGGCGCTCGACGTCTCCGGGAAGCGCATGCTCGAGCGGGGCGGCCTGCGCGCCGCGACGAGCGAGGAGAACGCTGATCGGCACGCCGTCTAGCCGCCGCAGCGCGAACGAGAGAGCATCGGCAGACGACGAGTCGAGCCACTGGACGTCGTCGACTGCGATCACGGTCGGGCCGCGTTCTGCCAGCACGAGCAGCGCGCTGTGCACCGCGACGGCGAGCGCGCGCGGGTCTGCAAGCGAACCGCCGTCCTCGTCGAGCAGCAGCGCGGCCTGAAGCGCCCGCCGCCGCGGCGCCGAGAGCTCGGGCAGCACCTCCGCCGCGCAATCCGCGAGGAGGTCGCCGAGCGCCGCATGGGCGAGCCCCTGCTCGGCCTCCGCGGGTCGGGCGCTGAGCACACGGAACGACCGCTCCTGGGCGGCCTCGACGCCGGCCGCCCAGAGCGTCGACTTGCCGATCCCGGCCTCGCCTTCGAGGACGAGCGCTCGCGCGCCGCCGTCCGCCCCGTCGAGGAAGGCGTGCAACGCTGCGACCTCGTCCTCCCTGCCGACGATCTCCACTGCCACCCGGGCCTATGCTGACAGGCAGCAGGTGCGATTTCGAGTCGACGAGCCCGTCGCCGACTGAGCGCTCAGCGGCCGAGCAAGCCGAACGTCAGCCGGCGCAGCCTCGCCCGGCGCCGCGCGACGTACTCGTCCCACTCGCGCCAACGCGCCTCACGGCGCGCGACCATCGCCCGGAAGTCGGCGGCTTCCTGCGCCCACTCCGCCTTCTGCTGCTCGTACGCCCGCCGCTCCTCAGGCGTCATCCTCTTCCTCTTCATCGGCGATATCCAACCTTTCGACGATCCGATCCAGCTTGGCGTCGATCGCCATCAGCTTCCTGATGATGCCATAGGCAAGCTCGCGATCGAGAGACGGCTCCGATCTTCGCCACATGAAGCAATCGTCCTGGCTCGCAGACCGGGCCGCAAGGTGGCTCTTCAGGCCTACGCAGTTGCCGGCTCGACCTCTTCAGTCCGCTCGAAGACGAGCTCGCCGTCCTCCGCATCGACACGAACGAGGTCGCCGTCGCCGAACTCGCCCTCGAGCAGCCGCAGCGCGAGCGGGTTCTCGACGAGCCGCTGGATCGCGCGCTTGAGCGGCCGCGCGCCGTAGGCCGGATCCCAGCCGACCTCGGCCAGGAGCTCCTTCGCCGCGTCGGTCAGCTCGAGCCCGAGGTTGCGCTCGGCGAGCCGCTCGCGCAGTCGGCCGAGCTGGAGCTCCGCGATCTCGCCGAGCTGATCCTTCCCGAGTGCCTCGAACTGGACGATCTCGTCGATCCGGTTCAGGAACTCCGGCCGGAAGTGCTCGCTCATCTGCCCGGAGGAGCGGATGTTCGAGGTCATGATCAGGACCGTGTTCCGGAAGTCGACCGTGCGGCCTTGGCCGTCGGTCAGCCGGCCGTCGTCGAGCACTTGGAGGAGGACGTCGAACACCTCCGCGTGCGCCTTCTCGATCTCGTCGAGGAGGACGACCGAGTAGGGCCGGCGGCGGACGGCCTCGGTGAGCTGGCCGCCCTCGTCGTAGCCGACGTAGCCGGGCGGCGCGCCGACGAGGCGGGAGACGGTGTGCCGCTCCTGGTACTCGGACATGTCGATCCGGACCATCGCGCGCTCGTCGTCGAACATGAACTCGGCGAGCGCACGGGCGAGCTCGGTCTTGCCGACGCCGGTCGGGCCGAGGAAGACGAACGAGCCGATCGGGCGGTCGGGATCCTGCAGGCCGGAGCGCGCGCGGCGGAGCGCGTTCGAGACCGCCTCGACGGCGGCATGCTGGCCGATGACCCGCCGGTGCAGCCGCTCCTCCATGTGAATCAGCTTCTCGGTCTCTCCTTCGAGGAGGCGCGAGACGGGAATCCCGGTCCAGGAGCCGACGACGGCTGCGATGTCGTCCTCGTCGACCTCCTCCTTGACCATCGGGTCGGCCGGCGTATCGCGCTCGGCGAGCTCCTTCTCGAGCGCGGGCAGCTCGCCGTAGCGGATCTCGGCGACTCGCTGGAGGTCGCCGGCGCGCTCGGCGCGCTCGGCCTCCATCCGCAGCTCGTCGATCCGGCTCGTGATCTCGCCGATCCGGTCGAGGGCGCCCTTTTCCTCGGCCCAGCGGGCGGCAAGCCCGTCGCGGCGCTCCTTCGCGTCGGCGAGAGCGCGCTCCACAGGCTCGCGCACGCCAGAGGACTCCTCGCCCATCGCGGCCAGCTCGATCTCGACCTGGCGTACCGCGCGGTCGGCCTGGTCGAGCTCGAGAGGCGAGCTCTCGATTTCCATCTTCAGCCGTGAGGCGGCCTCGTCGATCAGGTCGATCGCCTTGTCGGGAAGCTGGCGGTCGGCGATGTAGCGGTCCGAAAGAACGGCTGCGGCGACGAGGGCGGCGTCACGAATCCGGACGCGGTGGTGCGACTCGTACTTCTCCTTCAGTCCGCGCAGGATCGCGATCGTGTCCGCCACCGAGGGCTCGCCGACGAAGACCGGCTGAAAACGCCGCTCGAGCGCCGCGTCCTTCTCGATGTGCTTGCGGTACTCGTCGAGCGTCGTGGCGCCGACGCAGCGGAGCTCGCCGCGCGCGAGCATCGGCTTCAACAGGTTCGCGGCGTCGACGGCGCCCTCGGCCGCGCCGGCACCGACGATCGTGTGCAGCTCGTCGATGAAGAGGACGATCCGGCCCTCGGCGTTCGCGATCTCGGCGAGCACCGCCTTCAGCCGCTCCTCGAACTCGCCGCGGTACTTCGCCCCGGCGAGGAGCGCGCCGACGTCGAGCGCCCAGACGCGCTTGCCCTTCAGGCTCTCGGGCACGTCGCCGGCGACGATCCGCTGCGCGAGCCCCTCGGCGATCGCCGTCTTGCCGACGCCGGGCTCGCCGATCAGGACCGGGTTGTTCTTCGTCCGCCGCGACAGCACCTGGATCACGCGCCGGATCTCCTCGTCGCGGCCGATCACGGGATCGAGCTTCCCGCTCTCCGCGGCCTCGGTGAGGTCGCGTCCGAACTTGGTGAGCGCCTGGTAGGTGCCCTCGGGATCCTGGCTCGTGACGCGCTGGCCGCCGCGCACCTCCTTGATCCGCGCGAGCAGCTCGTCGCGCGGAACGGCGTCGAGCGCGAGCAGGAGGTGCTCGGTCGAGACGAACTCGTCCTCGAGCGTGCGCATCTCCTCGAAAGCGCGGTCGAGCACGCGCGTCAAGGCGGCGCCGGCCGCGGGCTGCCCCGAGCCGCCGTGGGCGGTGGGCTTCGCAGCGAGCCGCTCGTTCGTCTCGCGCTGAAGCGCGGGTGCGTCCGGAACGAGCTGCGCGGGCAGCTCCTGGTCGAGCAGCGAGAGCAGCAAGTGCTCCGGGTAGAGCTCGGGATGGGAGTGGCGGCGCGCCAGCTCCTGCGCGGCGGCGACGGCCTCCTGGCTCTTCACGGTGAGCTTCGTGAAGTCCATCAGCTACGCCTCGCGGGCTGGTCGGGCCGGTAGAGGACGACCTCGCGCCGGTAGGAGCGGTGGACGGTGCGAATCTCGTCGCGCAGCTCCCGCTCGAGCCGGGCCGCGCGCGCCTGCGCCTTCCGCAGCTCGTCCTCGAGGCGGAGCACGTGCTCGACGCCCGCGAGGTTGAGACCGAGCTCGGTCGTCAGCCGCTGGATCACACGCAGCCGCTCGAGGTCGGCCTCGGAGTAGAGCCGCGTGTTCCCGGCCGTCCGCTGCGGCCTCACGAGCCCCTTCGACTCGTAGAGACGGAGCGTCTGCTGGTGCATCCCGACGAGCTCGGCGGCGACGCTGATCATGTAGCGAGGATGGTTGTCGATCACGAGCCCGCCTTCCGCAGCTCCTCGAGCAGCTTGCGCTCCTGCTTCGAGACCTTTTGCGGCACCTCGAGCCGCAGCCGCGCGAGCAGGTCGCCCTTGCCGCCGCCCTTCAGTCGCGGCGCGCCCCGCCCCTTCACCTTGAGCAGCTTCCCGGGCTGGGAGCCGGCCGGCACCTTGAGCGAGATCGGCCCCTCGGGCGTCGCCACGTCGATCTTCGCCCCGAGTGCCGCATCGGCGTAGCTCACCGGCACGTCGACGACGAGATCGTCGCCGCGGCGCTCGTAGAGCGGCGACGCGGCCACGCGGGCGACGACGTAGAGATCGCCGGCCGGGCCGCCGCCGCGCCCGAGCTCGCCGCGTCCCTTCAGCCTGATCCGCGTCCCGTCCTTCGCGCCGGCCGGGATCTTCACCTGGTAGGTCTTCTGCACCCGCTCCCGGCCCGAGCCGCGGCAGGTCTTGCACGGGTGCTCGACGATCGTCCCGTTGCCACGGCAGCGAGGGCACGGCTGCGAGAGCGCGAAGAGCCCGTGCGAGTCGGAGGTGATCCCGCGCCCCGAGCACTCCGGACAGACGACCGGCGCCGTACCCGGCTCGGCCCCGGAGCCGCCGCAGGTGTGGCAGGCCGTCTCGACGTTCGCCCGCACCGGCACCTGGACCCCCGCGAGCGCGTCCTCGAAGGAGATGTGCACCTCGGTCTGGAGGTCTGCACCGCGCTCGGCCTGCGGCCCGCGTCGCGCACCGCCGCCGCGACCGCCGCCGAAGAGACCCCCCAGCAGGTCGGAGAGGTCGAAGTCCTGGAACTGCGCGCCAGCCGGACCACCCCCACGCCCGTTCGTCGAGCCGAACGTGTCGTAGGCCTTACGCTTCTCGGGATCCGAGAGCACGTCGTAGGCCCCCTGGATCTCCTTGAACCGCGACTCGTCACCGCCGCTCGCGTCGGGGTGGTTCTCCCGCGCGAGCTTGCGATAGGCCTTCTTGATCTCGTCGGCCGACGCGTTCTTGGGAACCCGGAGAGTGTCGTACGGATTACTCATTCGCTCACGATCACCCGGGTCGGGCGGAGGACGCGGTCGCCGAGCCGGTAGCCCTTCTGCAGCACCTGGAGCACGGTCCCGGGCTCGGCACCCTTGCCGGGCTGCGCGAGGAGGGCCTCGTGCACGTGCGGATCGAAGACGCCCTCGGCCTTGATCTCCTCCAGCCCGTTCCGCTCCAGGAGGCTCGCGAGCGAGCGATGGACGAGCTGGACGCCCTCCTCGAGCTTCGCCTCCTCGTGCAACGCCGCCGCCTCGAGCGCGCGCTCGAGGTCGTCGAGGACGGGCAGGAGCTCGTTCAGGAGCCGCTCGTTCGCCCGTGCGGTGACCTCGAGGTACTCCCGGGCGACCCGCTTCTTGTAGTTGTCGAAGTCGGCCGCGAGCCGAAGGTACGAGTCGTCGGGCGCTTGCGCCTCGGCCGCCGGCTCCTCGGCCGGCGGCTCCTCCTCGACGAGCTCGTCCACCTCGACGAGCTCGTCCTCCTCGACGAGCTCTTCGCCGATCTGCCGCGCCTCGTCGCTCACGTGGTCTTGGCCTCTTCCTCTTCGACGACCTCGTAGTCCGCGTCCTCGATCACCTCGTCCGCGTCCCCGGCGGCCGCCCCGGTTCCGTCACCGGAGGCAGATGCCTGCTGCTGAGCTGAGGCCTGCGAGTAGAGCGCGTCCGCGAGCGGCCGCGCGGCCTCGTTCAGCGCCTCGGTCTTCGCCTGGATCTCGGCCACGTCGGTCGCCTCGAGCGCCGAGCGGAGCTCCATGATCCGCCCCTCGATCGTGGCCGCGTCCGACTCCTCCAGCTTCTCGCGGTGCTCCTTGAGGCTCCGCTCGGTCTGGTAGGCGAGGTTCTCGGCGACGTTGCGGGTGTCCGCAAGCTCGCGCAGCCGGTGTGCCTCGTCGGCGTGCGACTCGGCGTCCTTGACCATCCGCTGCACCTCGTCCTCGGAGAGGCCCGAGCCGCCCTCGATCTTGATCTGCTGCTCGTTCCCGGTGCCGTGGTCCTTGGCGGTGACGTGGATGATCCCGTTCGCGTCGATGTCGAACGAGACCTCGATCTGCGGCATGCCGCGCATCGCCGGCGGGATCCCGACGAGCTGGAACTTGCCGAGCGTCTTGTTGTAGGTCGCCATCTCCGACTCGCCCTGGAGGACGTGGATCTCGACCGACGGCTGGTTGTCCTCGGCCGTGGTGAACGTCTCCGACTTGCGTGTCGGGATGGTCGTGTTCCGCTCGATCAGCTTGGTCATCACGCCGCCCTTGGTCTCGATCCCGAGCGAGAGCGGGGTGACGTCGAGCAGGAGCACGTCCTTGACCTCGCCCTTGAGCACGCCCGCCTGGATCGCGGCGCCGACGGCGACGACCTCGTCCGGGTTGACGCCCTTGTGCGGCTCCTTGCCGAGGATCTCCTTGACCTTGTCTTGCACCGCGGGCATCCGGGTCATCCCGCCGACGAGTACGACGTGCTCGATCTTCGAGGGATCGAGACCGGCATCGGCGAGGGCGGCCTTGGTCGGGCTGACCGTCCGCTCGACGAGGTCGGCGGTGATCTCGCCGAGCTTCGCGCGGGTGAGCTGCAGGTCGAGGTGCTTCGGCCCCTCCTGGGTCGCGGTCACGAACGGCAGGTTGATCTGCGTCGTCATCGTCGAGGAGAGCTCGATCTTCGCCTTCTCGGCGGCCTCGTAGAGCCGCTGGAGCGCCATCTTGTCGGCGGCGAGGTCGATCCCCTGATCCTTCTTGAACTCGGCGACCATCCAGTCGACGATCGCCTTGTCGAAGTTGTCGCCGCCGAGGTGGTTGTCCCCGTTCGTCGACTTGACCTCGAAGACGCCGTCGCCGAGCTCGAGCACCGACACGTCGAACGTGCCGCCGCCGAGGTCGAAGACGAGGATCGTCTGATCGCCGCCCTCCTTGTCGAGCCCGTAGGCGAGCGCGGCCGCGGTCGGCTCGTTGACGATCCGGAGGACGTTGAGCCCGGCGATCTTGCCGGCGTCCTTCGTCGCCTCGCGCTGGGCGTTGTTGAAGTAGGCGGGCACGGTGATCACGGCGTCCGTGACCGGCTCGCCGAGGTAGGCCTCCGCATCCGTCTTCAGCTTCTGGAGGATCATCGCGCTGAGCTCCGGCGGCGCGTACTCCGTGCCCTCCGCCTCGACCCGCGCGTCGCCGTTCTCGCCCTTCGCGACCGCGTACGGGACGATCGTCATCTCCTCGGAGACCTCGTCCCACTTGCGGCCCATGAAGCGCTTGATCGAGAAGATCGTGTTCTGCGGGTTCGTCACCTGCTGGCGCTTCGCCGGCGCCCCGACGAGCCGCTGACCGTCCTTCGTGAACGCGACGACCGACGGGGTCGTCCGCCCGCCCTCCGCGTTCGGGATCACGGTCGGCTCGCCGCCCTCGAGCACCGCCATGCAGCTGTTCGTGGTTCCGAGGTCGATTCCGATCGTCTTCGCCATGCTTTATGCTCCTTTGTTCGTCGCTACTTGTTCGTCTCTACTCAGAAAATCTGAGTGCCAGATTAGCAGATGGCTAACGGGAGATCCCGATCAGCGCTCCGCCGGCGACGACGAGCGCCGCTCCGCCGACGAGGCGGCGCCCGACGAGCTCCTGGCGGAGCAGGAGGGCCGAAAGCCCGACCCCCCAGAGCGACTCCGTCGCGACGAGCGGCGAGACGACGGTGACGCGGCCCCGGTAGTACGCCTCGAAGAGGCAGATGTAGGAGAGGCCGAAGCAGATGCCTGCGGGGACGAACGTGCCCAGGCCGCTGCTCGGCAGGCGCCGGCGCGTCGCGAGCAGGTAGGCGGCGATCACCGCCCCGCCGGCGCCGAGCGTGGCAGCCGCGGCCAGAGCCGGACCGACGTCGGTGTCGATCGAGAGGTGCCGGACGAGGTTGTCGCGAACCGCGAAGACGAGCGCCGCGACGAGCGCCAGTCCGAGCCCGATCCGCTTCACGTGGGTCGGGCGGTCGCGCTCGCCGACGAGCAGGAACCCGCCGCCCACGATCAGGAGCGCCCCCATGAGCAGGCCCGCGTGCAGCGGCTCGTCGAGGAAGACGAGCGCGATCGCGACCGAAAAGAGCGGCGCGGTCCCGACGACCACCGAGGTGCGCGAAGGCCCGGCGTCGCGGACGGCGAGCGTGAAGAGGAGCTGCGACAGCCCCGGTCCGAGGAGGCCGGCGAGGACGAAGGGCCAGACCGCGGCGACATCGTGCGACTGGAACGCGACGAACGGGAGCGTCACCGCGAGCGCGGGGATCACGGTCAGCAGCGCACCGGCCTCCGCGTCCGGCGCCCGCGCGAGCGCGAAGCGCAAAGCCACCGTCATCGCGCCGAAGAGCGCGGCCGAGACGAGAGCGAGCACGACCGCGTCCACCGGTCGAAACTACAGCCAGTACGATCCGCCGCCGTGGCCGATCCCCGCATCCGCGAGCTGGCCGAGCTGCTCGTCAATCGCAGCCTCGACGTCCAGCCGGGCTGGCAGGTGGTCGTCCGGACGACGCCGCTCGCCCGGCCGCTCCTCGCCGAGGTCGTGAAGGCGATCGGGCGACGCGAGGCCTACGCGCTCGTGCGGATGACCTGGAACGAGCGCTTTCGCGTCGACCTCGACTGGGCGCGCGACGCGCCGCTCGAGCTGCTCGCGACGTTGCCGGATATAGAGGCCTACTCCGTCGAGCAGGAGGATGCTCGCCTGACGATCATCGCGCCGGAGGATCTGCATGCGGGCGCCGACTTGGAGCCGGAGCGGCGGCGGCTGATTCAGCGCTCGCAGGAGCGCGCGGCCGAGCGGGGCCGCACCCTCGACGTCCGTTGGGCGGTGACGCAGTTCCCCACCGAGGCGTCCGCCGAGGAGGCGGGCATGACGCCGGCGGAGTTCGAGGACTACGTGTACGGCGCCTGCCTGCTCGACTGGGACGCCGAGCACGAGCGGATGCGGCGCTACGCCGAGCGCTTCGACCGCGCGAGCGAGGTGCGGATCGTCGGCCCGGAGACGGATCTGACGCTCTCGATCGAGGGTCGGGAGGCGTCGATCGACCACGGCCTGCGCAACGTGCCCGCGGGCGAGTTCTTCTTCGGGCCGGTGGAGGACTCGGCCGAGGGCGTCATCACCTTCGCCGAGTTCCCCTCGATCTACCAGGGTCGCGACGTCGCGGGCGCGCGACTCGTCTTCAAGGAGGGCGTCATCGTCGAGGCGAGCGCGACCGAAGGCGAGGACCATCTGCTCGCGGTTCTCGACACGGACGAGGGCGCTCGCCGGCTCGGCGAGCTCGGGATCGGCTGCAACCCCGGGATCACGAGGCACATGCGGAACACGCTCTTCGACGAGAAGATCGACGGGACGATCCACCTCGCCGTCGGCGCGAGCTACACGTTCACCGGTGCGTCGAACAAGAGCGCGATCCACTGGGACCTCGTCAAGGATCTCCGCACCGGCGGCCAGCTCTGGTGCGACGGCGAGCTCGTCCAGCGCGACGGGCGCTGGCTCATCTAGCGACGAGTCGCCGCAGCGTCCGCCCCGCCTCGGGCTCCGCGACGACGATCCCGGCCATGATCACCGCGCAGCCCGCCCAGCCGGCCGCGCCCAGCCGGTCGCCGGCGAGCCAGAAGCCGAAGATCCCGGCGAAGACGGGCTCCATCGCGAAGGCGAGCGCCGTCTGCGTCGCGGTCGTCCGCCGCTGCGCCCAGGTCTGGACGAGGAAGCCGAGGGCACTCGCGAAGATCCCGGTGACGAGGAGCGCCGCCCAGACCGTCCGGCCGCTCGGCAGCTCGACCTGGCCCAGTGCAACGGCGACGACCGCGAAGCCGGCGAACGCGGCGAGCATCTCGGCCTGCGTGAACGCGATCGCGTCGTAGCGCGGCGCGTAGCGCTCCAGCAGCACGATCTGGAGCGAGTAGGCGGCCGAGCCCGCGAGGACGAGTAGGTTCCCGAGCCGGTCGCCGGCGGTGATCCCCGAGAGCAGCGCCAGCCCGACAAGGGAGAGGCCGACGCCGAGCCAGACGACCCCCGCGATCCTCGTCCGGAAGAGGAGCAGCGCGAGGAGCGGCGTGAAGACGACGTAGAGCCCGGTGATGAAGCCTGCGCTCGACACGGTCGTCCGCTCGAGCCCGGCAGTCTGGAGCGCGTAGCCCGCGGCGAGAAGAAGGCCGAGCGCGACACCGGCGACGGCGCCGCTGCGGCCGAGCGAGCGCAGCCGGGGCGCCGCCGGGACGGCGAGCACGAGGCTCGCGATCGCGAAGCGAACGGCCAGGAAGGCGAAGAGCGGGTAGAGCGCGACCGCGTCCTTGACCTGGACGAAGGTCAGCCCCCAGACGGCCGTGACGGCGACGAGCGCGAGCAGCGCCGAGTGGGAGCGATCTCGCACCGCGCGAGGCTATCTCCCCTGTCCGAAACCGACGTGTCCGAGGGTCTGTCCCTGGGACACGTCCCGGACGGACGGTTGCGATACTCGCCGCATGCGCGTCTGCCTGATGATCGAGGGCCAGGAGGGCGTCACCTGGGAGCAGTGGCACACGCTCGGGCGGGAAGTCGAGGACAGCGGGCTCGAAGGGCTCTTCCGCTCGGATCACTACGCCGGGCTGATGGGCGACGAGACGCGCGGCTCGCTCGATGCCTGGACTCAGATCGCCGCGCTCGGTGCGCTGACGAGCCGGATCCGCCTAGGCACGCTCGTCTCGCCGATCACGTTCCGCCATCCCGCGTTGCTCGCCAAGGCGGTCGCGACCGCCGACCACGTCTCCGGCGGCCGGGTCGAGCTCGGGATCGGCGCCGGCTGGAACGTCCGCGAGCACGAGGCGTACGGCTTCCCGTTCCCCGAGTTGCCCGAGCGCCTGGAGCTGCTCGAGGAGCAACTCGAGCTCGTCGTCCGCCAGTGGACGGAGAGCGACGTGAGCCATGACGGTCGCCACTATCGGCTGCGCTCGCTCGACGCATTGCCGAAGCCGGTACAGCGGCCGAGGCCGCCGGTGATCGTCGGCGGCGCCGCCAAACCGCGCACGGCCAGGCTCGCCGCCCGCTACGCGGACGAGTACAACACGAACTTCGCGACGCTGGAGCAGTGTCGCGAGCGGCGGGCCCGGGTCGACGCGGCCTGCGCCGAGGTCGGCCGCGACCCGCTCGTCTTCTCGCTGATGACGGGCTGCGTCGTCGCCGCCGACCGCCCCGAGCTACGAGACCGCGTCCGACGGCTGATGGAGCGGATGCGCGTCGGGGGCGATCCGGACGAGTTCGTCCGCGAGCGCGGCGACGTGATGATCCTCGGAACGGTCGACGAGGTGGTCGAGCGGTGTCGAGCGCTCGAGGCGGCCGGTGTCGAGCGGATCTTCCTCCAGCACCTCGTGCACGACGACCTCGAGATGGTGCGCCTCCTCGGCGCCGAGGTCGCGCCGGCGCTCGCGCTAGGCCGCGTCGGAGCCCGAGACCCCGTCGAAGGGGTTCTCGTCCTCGTCGATCCGCTGCTGCGTCGGATTTCGCCCCGCCGCGTCGATCGCTTCCTCGCCGCTCTCGAGCCGCGGGTCGTCGTCGCCCCGCTCGGGGTCGTCGAAGTCCGTGAGCTGCTTCTCGATCCGCTCCTGCTCGTCCATTCCGGTCTCCTCTCGTGACGAGGGCGCCCAGGTGGGCGCCCTCGAATGGGTCGATCGGCAGCGCTAGATGCGCTTGTCGACGGCGTCCTTCACGTCGGTCGCGGCATCCTTGACGCTGTCCTTGGCCTTGCCCCACGCGTCCTGGGCCTGGCCCTCCTTCTCCCGGCTCTCGTCGCCGGTCAGCTTGCCTTCCGCTTCCTTGAGGTTGCCCTCGACGCGGTCGGAATCCATGGAGTCCCCTTTCCTCGTGTCCCTGATTCTCAGCGACGGGAGGATCCTGCCCCCTGCGGGGTACTCTCAATCCCATGCACGGACTGGACACGCTCGGCCGGCCGCTCCGGGACCTGCGGATCTCCGTCACCGACCGCTGCAACTTCCGCTGCGTCTACTGCATGCCGAAGGAGGTCTTCGGACGGGACTACCGCTTCCTCGAGCGCAAGGAGCTGCTCACCTTCGAGGAGCTCGAGCGCCTGGCGCGGATCTTTGTCGCGCGCGGCGTCGAGAAGATCCGGATCACGGGCGGAGAGCCGCTGCTCCGGCGCGAGCTCGAGCGGTTGCTCGAGTCGCTCGCGGCGCTCGACGTCGACCTCACGCTGACGACGAACGGCACCCTGCTGCCGCAGAAGGCCCGTGCCCTCGCCGATGCCGGGCTGCGCCGAGTGACGGTCAGCCTCGACTCACTCGACGACGAGGCCTTCCGGGCGCTGAACGACGTCGACTTCCCGGTCCAACGCGTCCTCGAGGGGATCGACGCGGCCGCCGCCGCCGGGCTGCCGGTGAAGGTCAACGCGGTGATCAAGCGAGGCGTCAACGAGGACTCGATCCTCGAGCTGGCCGGCCACTTCAAGGAGACCCCGCACACCCTGCGCTTCATCGAGTACATGGACGTCGGCCACACGAACGGCTGGCGGCTCGACGACGTCGTCGCCGCGGCCGAGATCGTGCGCACGATCGACGAGGTCTACCCGCTCGAGCCGGTCGACCCGGCCTACCGCGGCGAGGTCGCGCGGCGCTGGCGCTACCGCGACGGCTCCGGCGAGATCGGCGTGATCGCATCCGTCACGCAGCCTTTTTGTGGTGACTGCACCCGCGCCCGGATCACCGCCGACGGCCGCTTCTTCACCTGCCTGTTCGGGCTCCGCGGCCACGACCTGCGGGCGCTCGTGCGCGGCGGTGCCACCGACGAGGAGCTCGCGGAGGCGATCGGTGGCGTCTGGGCGGTTCGCGGCGACCGCTACTCCGAGATCCGCTCCGAGCGCACGCTCGACCTGCCCAAGGTCGAGATGAGCGCCATCGGCGGCTGAGTCTCCTCCCGCCCCCTGGGTAGAATCGTCGGCCATGTCGGCGTACTCCGAAACGTCAACACGCCGACTCCCGCGCGGCTGGGCGCACCTGCTCCTCCAGTTCGCGATCTGGATCGGCTTCTACGTCGTCTACCAGGTCGCGCGCGGCGCGGCAGACCAGAGCGTCAGCCGAGCGTTCGCGAACGGCGAGTGGATCATCGAGCGCCAGCGCGACCTCCACGCGATGGTCGAGCTGCCGCTGCAGCACCTCGTCGAGAGCTCCTCGCTCCTGATCCAGGCGACGTCCTACACCTACTGGCTCTCGCAGTTCGCCGTCGTCGGGATCGCGCTGCTCTACGTCTACTTCCGGGCGCACGAGCGCTTCGTCCGCTTCCGGAACACGCTGATCGTCGCGAACCTGATCGGGCTCGTCGGCTACGTGACCGTCCCGACCGCGCCGCCGCGAATGTTCCCGGAGGCGGGCTTCCACGACACCCTCGCCCAGCACGCGGCGCTGACGCACGATTCGAGCCTGATCCAGTTCTCCTCGAACCCCTATGCGGCGATGCCGAGCCTCCACTCCTGCGACGCGCTGATCGTCGGGGTGATGATGGCGCTCGTCGTCCGCTCGCGGTGGGCGAAGGCGCTCTGGCTCGCGTGGCCCGCCTGGGTCTGGTTCAGCGTCATGGCCACCGGCAACCACTTCTGGCTCGACATCGCGGCGGGGATCGCGGTCGCCGGGATCGCGGCGGCAATCGTCTACCGCCCGTGGCGGAGGCTCCGCCCGGCGTGAGCCTCAAGGCCGCGTACACGGACGGCGCGAGAGGAATCGCCTCTCGCTCGATGAGCGGGCTCGCACGCACGCGCGTGACGCCGAACATGCTCACGGCCGCGGGCGTGACGCTCTGTGCAGTCGGAGCCGTGCTCGTCTACTTCGAGTACCGCAGCCACTGGTTCTACTTCTTCGGCGGGCTTGCCTTCGTGGTCGGCTCGATCGCCGACATCCTCGACGGCGCGCTCGCCCGCGCCGGCGGCAAGCAGACGCCGTTCGGCGGGTTTCTCGATTCGACGCTCGACCGGGTCGGCGAAGGGCTGATGCTCGGCGCGATCGCGCTCGTCTTCATGCGCGACGGCAAGGAGCTCGCGCTCGCGCTCGCCGTGGCTGCGATCGGCGGCTCCTTCCTCGTCCCGTACGCCCGCGCGAAGGCCGAGGGCCTCGGCATCAAGGCCGACGTCGGCATCGGCTCGCGGGCCGAGCGGGTAACAGTGATCGCGATCGGCCTGGCACTCGCGCCCTGGGGCGTGCTGCCCTGGGCGATCGGCGCGCTCGCCGCGACGGCGTGGATCACGGTGCTGCAGCGGATCCTCCACGTTCGCCGCGAGCTTCGCCTGGCCGAAACCGACGCTCCTCGCATCTAAGCTTGCTATGGTGCTAGCACTTTGGCTGCTAGCACTTCTCGCACCGGTGTCCTCATCCGGATGCCCGGCTCGCTCAAGCGGGCGCTCGTCCGCGAGGTCGCGCGCCGCGACTCGAACCTGAACGACGTCGCCGTCGCCCTGCTCGCCGAGCGGTTCGGCATCTCCTTCACGCCGAGCGGCCGCCGCCGCAAGGCGATCCCCGGCGCCGCGGGCGCGGTGCTGCTGCGGATGCCGCCCGAGCTTCGGCGCGAATTGAAGGAGGCGGCCGCGCGCCGCCGGCTCAACGTCAACGACCTCGTCCTCCTCACCCTCTCCGAGGCGCTCGAGATCCCCTTCGCCTCCAACTCCCGAAAGGACCCCATGGCTTCCACGAACGGCTCCTCCAACGGCTCCACGAACGGCAAGGCCCGCTCGCAGGACAAGGTCCGCGTCGCGATCGTCGGCGTCGGCAACTGCGCGAACTCGCTGCTCCAGGGCGTCGAGTACTACAAGGACGCTGACGACGAGAAGTTCGTCCCCGGCCTGATGCACGTGAACCTCGGCGGCTACCACGTCCGCGACATCGAGTTCACGGCTGCCTTCGACGTCACGACGGACAAGGTCGGCAAGGACCTCGCCGACGCGATCTGGGCGCACCCGAACGACACGATCAAGTTCGCCGACGTCAAGAAGACCGGAATCACGGTCGACCGCGGGATGACCCACGACGGGCTCGGCAAGTACATCTCCGAGGTCGTGACGAAGGCGCCGGGCGAGACCGCGGACATCGTCGGGATCCTCCAGGAGACGCAGACCGACGTCGTCGTCAGCTACCTCCCGGTCGGCTCCGAGGCCGCCGCGAAGTGGTACGCCGAGCAGTGCCTCGAGGCCGGGGTCGCGCTCGTCAACTGCATGCCCGTCTTCATCGCGCGCGAGAGCTACTGGCAGAAGCGCTTCGAGGAGAAGGGCCTGCCGGTGATCGGCGACGACATCAAGTCGCAGGTCGGCGCGACGATCACCCATCGCGTGCTCACGAGCCTCTTCCGCGAGCGCGGGGTCCACCTCGACCGGACGATGCAGCTGAACGTCGGCGGCAACTCGGACTTCCTCAACATGCTCGAGCGCAGCCGGCTCGAGTCGAAGAAGATCTCGAAGACGAACGCCGTCACCTCGATGCTCGACTACGACCTGGGCGAGGGCAACGTCCACGTCGGGCCGTCCGACCATGTGCCGTGGCTGACCGACCGCAAGTGGGCGTACATCCGGATGGAGGGCAGCTCGTTCGGCGACGTGCCGCTGAACATGGAGCTGAAGCTCGAGGTCTGGGACTCGCCGAACTCGGCCGGCATCGTGATCGACGCCGTCCGGCTCGCGAAGCTCGCGCTCAACAACGGGATCGCCGGCGCCCTCGAAGGCCCGTCGAGCTACCTGATGAAGTCGCCGCCGGTGCAGATCGTCGACGACGAGGCCCACGCGGCGACGGAGAAGTTCATCGCCCAGAACGCGCGCAAGCAGCCGGCCGCCACGAAGGCTTCGGCTCCCGCGTAAGGCAGCGAGGGTTCAGAGCGGACGGCGCGTGACGCGCGTCGGCGCCGTCCGCCACGCCCCGCTCCGCCACTTTGAAGTCACCGCAAGAATCGCGGGAACTCGCCTGGATCAGAGACGCGCAGGAGTGAGGACGATCCGGATCGAGCCGGTCTTCGCCCCCGGGCGCGGCTCGAAGCGCGTCAGCAGCACCTCGTGGTCGCGAGCTACGACCCGCAGGTGGATGTGCGGGGAGCGGCCCGAGTAGGAGGTGGGCCGCGGGCCTTCGAAGCGGAACCGCCCCGCGCGGTTGGCGACGACCGTCGCACTGCTCGCCCGGGTGTACTCGCCGCGCCGGTTCGTCTGCCAGAGGTGGATGCGAGCGCCCGCGACGGGGAGGCAGTCGACGGAGAGCACGGTGCCGGTGAGGACGTGGCCTGTTCCGATCCTGGCGCGCAGCGGCGGCTCCCCGCGCCCGAACGGCCCGGCGCCGTCGTCGCTCGTCGGCGCACAGCGGGCGGCCTCCGTGAGGGGCGCCCCCGGCGAGGGGGCGACAACAGCAAGCACGGCGACGATCCCTGCGGCAAGAGCGAACTTGCTCACACCGCAGGTCTACCAGACCCGCGCGGCAAGGGGCTAGGCTCGGGCGCGATGGAGGAGATCACCCTCGAGGCCGCCTCGGCCTTCTCACCGGCCGAGCTCGCCGAGATCTTCACCGCGGGGTACGAGGACTACTACGTACCGCTCGCGATCGACGAGGCGGCGTTCCGCTTCATGGCCGAGGCCTGGGACCTCGAGCTCCAGCGCTCGCGCGTCGCGGTCGGCGAACACGGCCCGATCGGGATCTGCGTCCTCGGCGTTCGCGCGAAGGACGGCTGGATCGGTGGACTCGGCGTCGCCTCCACCGCCCGCCGGTCCGGGATCGGCGGGCTGCTGATGCGCGCCGTGCTCGACGAGGCTCGCGCGGCCGGCCTCGCCCGCGTCACGCTCGAGGTGCTCGTCCAGAACGAGCCCGCTATCCGGCTCTACGAGAAGCTCGGCTTCAAGCACGTACGCGACCTCGAGGTGTGGTCGCTCCCCGGCGCCGTCGGGCCTGTTCGCGATGCCCCGGCCGAGGATGCCCATGCGCGTCTCGTCGAGCATCGGCGGGAGCGCGAGCCCTGGCAGCGCGCCGACGAGACGCTCGCGCACCTACTCGAGCACGAGCCGGCTCCGCAGGGGATCGCCGTCGAGGGCGGTGGTGCAGTGATCCGCGTGAACGACGGTCGGGTCGCCGTCATCCAACTCGCCGCCGACGGCGACGAAGCGATGCGATCGCTGCTCGAAAGTGCCCGGGCGCTCGGTGACTCCGTGCACGTCCTGAACCTCCCGACGGGCGATCCTGCCGCGGCGGCGCTCGAGGCTCTCGGCGGCGCCGTCGAGGCGAGGCAGCACGAGCTGACTCTCGACTTCTAGTCCGGCGCCGGGCTCTGGGCGAGCTCGTGGCGGATCCGGTCGCGGGCCTCCGCGAAGTGGACCGCCTCGTAGGCGATCAGGGCCGCGAGGATCGCGGCCAGCAGCGTCACGGTGGCGAGGGCTGGAATCTCAACTGCCACGGGCAGGAGCGCTAGCAGAAGTCCCGCGCAGAGCAGCCTCTGCCTGTTCAGGCTGCCGATATTGCGCAGTCGGAACGCGACGTGGGCGACCAGGTACAACGCGGCGCCGCCGAGGAGCGCGACTGCCGGGACGAGCTTCAAGGGGTCGTCCACGTTCCCGAGCGTCTTCTTCATCCCGACCGCGACCAGGATCACGCCGGCGACCATCGGTAGGTGCAGGAAGGAAAAGGAGTCGCGGGCGAGCTCGTTCCGCTCCCGACCCTCGGCGGCGGCGACGAGCCTCCTCCCTGCAACGATTGCGACGACGTCGAAGTAGAGCCACCAGAGCGCTGCCGCCACTGCCGTCCCGACGACGGCGGTGGCGACGATCCCGGCATCGACACCGAGCTCCGCGCCGACCCCGAGCGCGACGATCGACTCGCCGAGCGCGATGATGAAGATGAGTGCGTGCCGCTCGGCGAAGTGTCCCGGGACGAGCATCCACCCTTCCGCCCCGAAGAGATAAGGCCCGCCAAAGTCGAGCAGGAGCGCCAGGACCCAGAGCGTCCCCTGGAGCGCTCCGTCGGTCAGGCCGGCCGCGAAGATGATCGCGACGGCGAGCGCCGTGCTCACAGCGAGACCGTTGACCGAATGCCGGAGGCTCGGCGTGTCTCGGCTCGCGAGCACGAAAAGCGCCAGCTGCATGAACCGGACGATCGCGTAGGCAGCCGCGAAGAGCAGGGCCGAGTCGTCGAACGCCTCGGGGACGCAGAGCGCGACGACCAGCAGCGCCGCCATCGAGACGAAGATCGCGAGCCGCACGACTCCTTCCTCCGGGTCGATCACGCTCGTCAGCCACGCGTAGCCGACCCAGGCCCACCAGAGCAGGCTGAGCACGAGGAGGCCCCGCGCGAGCCCCTCCCAGGTCGGGTCGGCCGCCATCAGCGCGGTGCACTGCGTGAAGGCGAGCACGAAGACGAGATCGAAGAAGAGCTCGAGCGGGAGGACGCGTTCCTCCTCGCGGAGCACGGCGCTCAGCCGTCGCGATTGAGATGAAGCGTCGGCGGTCACCCGGGCATTCTCCCGACAGCACGCAGGTCGGGGCGAGCGTAGGGTCGTCCAATGGATTTGCTTCAGCTCGTCTTCGCCGCAGCCTCAGTCGCGCTCGGGACGACGCTCGTGCTCCTGCGCGAGCGCCTCGGTGCCCAGGCCCGCGCCGAGGGGCACGGCGTCGCGCCCTTCGCCTACCTCGGAATCGGCGTCGTCCTCGTCGCCGCAGGCGCGTACGCGGCTGCCGCATCGTTCCGCTAGAACGCGTCCTTTACCAGGTATTTTGAGGCGACCACAGAGTCGCTATGCTCCGCTCGTGAGCCGGGAGCGCAAGAAGGACGAGCGGCGACAGCTGATCGCGGACACCGCCCGCCGGCTCTTCGCCGAGCGCGGCTTCGAGCGGGTCAGGGTCGCCGAGGTCGCACGCGCCGCAGGCGTCTCGGAGGGGACGGTCTTCAACTATTTCCCGGCGAAAGAGGATCTCTTCTACGGGGACATGGAGGCCTTCGAGACGGTGTTCCTCGACGCGGTGCGGCGGCGACCCGCCGGCGAGTCGGTGCTCGTCGCGTTCCGCCGTTTCGTGCTCGAGAGCACGAGCCGGCTCGCCGCCGAGGAGGTGGCCGACGTCGTCGCAAGCGCCGCCCGCGTGATCGGCGCCAGCCCCGCGCTGCAGCGCCGCGAGCGCGAGCTCTTCGCCCGCTACACGAATGCGCTGGCAGCGCTGATCGCCGGCGAGACCGGAGCCCGCGCGTACGACATCGAGCCGTGGACCGTGGCCAACGCGCTGATGGGAGTCCAGCGCTCGCTGCTCGCTCAGATCCGGGCGCAAGCGCTCGATAATCGCCGCGGCCCGTCGCTCGCCGCCGAGGCGGAAGCGCAGGTCACGCGAGCCTTCGCGCGGCTGGAGAACGGCTTCGGAGGCTACGCGCTGAAGTGATCTGAGCCGATCGCTTGACCTTCGCGCAGCAGTCGTCTATGTTCGAGCGCGGCACCGAGGATTCGTCCGACGGGGGTTAGACGGGTGATCTTCGACGACGTGGTGAGCGGGTTCGCCACGAAATGAGTTTCCGGGGGGAAATGCGGGTCACGCGATTTGCTCTGGCGATCCTCGCGGTCGCAGCCTTCACGGGCGCGAGCGCGGGGCTTGCACGAGCCGAGGGCGACGCAGGCGGCGCGCAAGGAGCGGCGACACCGAGCGCCGCACCGGCGCAGAACGAGCCGTCGACAGTCGCCAAGCCGCCGAACGCGGCCGAAGCGGCGTCGACGACGACCCCTGCCGCGACCGCTGCGACACCCACAGGCGGGACGAGCCCGGCCGCCGGAGCGAGCCCGGCCTCGAGCTCCGAGCCGGCGCCGGCGAACGCCGCACCGCCCGTGGACGGGCCGGCGACGGTCACGAAGCCGCCGGACGCCGCCCAGGCGGAGGGAACCTCGCAGACACCCGCGTCGTCGTCCCCGGCTTCGTCCGGCCAGACGGGCAGCGACCAGGCGAGCGGCGGCCAGACGAGCAGCGGGCAGACGGGCAACGGCCAGACGAGCACGGCCAGGCGACCGGCGGAGAGGCGACGCCGACCGGCACGCCAGGCCCGGGCGTGACCCCGATCAGCCCATCCGGAACCGACGGCGTGCCTCCGAGCGACGAGCCCGAGCAGGAGACCGACTCGTCGTCGGATTCCACGCTCGACAACGACGGCACCGTCGACCAGTCGTCTGAGCAGGAGCAGGAAGGCGCCGAGAGCCCTGGGGCCGCGAACGGCGCCGGGAACGGCCAGGGTCAAGGGCAAGGCCAGGGCCAGGGCCAGGGTCAAGCTCAGGGTCAGGGTCAAGGCCAGGGGCAGGGTCAAGGCCAGGGACAGGGCAACGGCTCGACGAGCTCTCAGCAGGCCTCGACGGCGCAGACGGCCGGCGGCGTCGCGGGCGCGACGTCGAACGGGCTCGGGAACAACGCTGCCGGAACGCACGTCGGTCCCGCCGGCAGCGGCCCTCAGGGCGGGATCGGACAGGCCAACACCACCGGCGCCACGGCGACCGCCACGAACGGTCAGTCGACCGGTCAGGCGGGCGGTTCCACGACCGGGACGACCGCTCCGACGGCGACCGGCCAGCAAACCGCGACGGCCGCCGCGAGCGCGACGGCAACCGACCCGCAGAACACGGTCGTGGTCGTTCGTGTCGACGCACCCGGCGACAACGGGAGCTTCGACCAGGCGAACTCGGCGAACGCCGCCGCGACGACCGCCAACACCGCCGCCCCCGGAACCCAAGTGACCGGAAACGCAGCCGGCGCCACCGCATCGGGATCGACTCCGGCCGTCGGCCAGTCCGGCCAGGCGACGGCAACCTCGAGCCTCGACTCGCCGAGCAACGTCGCGATCGACGTCCGGCTCAACAGCGACGGCACCTCGGCCGGCGGAAGCCAGAGCAACACGGCGACCGCCGCGGCGAGCTCCGCGAACGCCGGCGCGAGCGGAACACCGTCGGGAACCGCAGCCGCGAGCGCGAACGCCGCGGTTACGAACCCGCAGAACACCTTCGTCGGGATCCGCGTCAACTCCGACGGCGCGACCGGCAGCGTCGGGCAGGCAAACCAGGCCGTACAGACCGAATCCGACGATAATGGGGTCACCTCAACTTCTGACGAGGACGACGAGAGCACGACCTGGGCGACCACCGACACCGAGAACCCGGTCGCGATCCAGCTCACGACGAACGGTGCGAACACCGACGTCCGGATCGACGTCGACTCCGCCGGCCTGCATCGCCCGACCGAGGGCGACTCGTTCGTATGGACGTGGGATCTCGTCTTCGGGCCCGGTCGCGAGCCGGACTGCTCGATCGGCTCAGCCGCCGCCGCCGGACAGGTCGCCTGGACGTTCGACTGCGATCCCGACGATGAGCTGGCGACGACCGCGGGCACGACTCCCGCCGGCGAGGCCGGGACGATCTCGTGGACCTGGAACTGGGAGCGGAACGACCTTCCCGGCTGGGTCTGGAATCGCGAGGACGTCCTGCCGATCCTGACCTGCCCGACGTGCACCTATGTCTTCGTCTTCAACTGGCGCTCGCTCGAGCCGGTCGAGCCGACTTCCGCTCCCGCGGCCGAGTCGTCCTCGACGCCGGCCACTTCGGACGAGCCGCCGGCGGTCACCCAGACGAACGCGGTCTCCGCGGAGGCCACGGCCGCCAACACGAGCAGCATCGTCCAGGTGATCGTGCAGGAGCAGGAGGGCGTCGCGACGCAGCTCCAGAACGTCGTCCAGGCTGCGGTCGTCGAGCAGGACACGCTGTCGCGGGCGATCGCACAGCTCCTCGGCGCCCTCAACCAGAGCATCTCCCTGGGCGGCACCGTCGTCCAGGCGAACACCTCCGCGGCGGTGGCGTCGGCCACGACCGGCTCGGTCGTCACGCAGGCCGCCGGACAGATCCAGCAGGGCACCGACGAGGCGCAGCAGCTCCAGCTCGCGATCCAGTCGGCGACCGTGAGCCAGACCTTCGCCACGACCGCCGCGGCCGCCCTCCACGGCGCGCTCAACTCGGCGATCGCGCGCAAGGCGGCAGTCGTCCAGGCCACCGACGTGCTCGGCACCACGACCTCTGTCGCCACGAGCACGACGACGCAGGTCGCCGAGCAGCATCAGGCGGGTGCCGACTCGCAGCAGCTGCAGGTCTCGGGCCAGTGGGCGACCGTCGCCCAGAGCGTCGGGCTCGTCGGCGTCGCGATCCTGAGGGACACGTTCAACGAGAGCACGGCCACGGGCGACCGGTCCTCGCAGCTGATCGGAGCCCGGTCGACCGCTCGCGGATCCTCGACGAGCACCACCACGCAGGACGTCTTCCAGGCGCAGAGCGGCGACCATGCGATCCAGACGCAGGAGGCCTACCAGCTCTCGGAGATCGCGCAGTCCGGGTCGGCAGCAGCCGCCCTGAGCGCCGGGCCGATCGTGCAGCGCTACGCCACGCCGCCGCCCGCACACGCGGCCGACGGGCCGGCACCGGCCCTTCTTGCGGCCGCAGTCGTGGCCACGCGTGCGGCCGTGACCTCGGTCGATGCGGACGAGCTCCTGCATGGGAACGCCCGTCCGCGGCGCGGAGCGGTGGCGGCCGCGTCTGCCCATGTCTCCACTTCCACCAACTCCTCCCAGGCCACCGACGCTCGCACCGTGACTGCCCCGGTCCGCGGCGCCCTGGCCGAGACGCTCGCGAGCGTCTCCACTCACGTTTCGTCGTCCCTCGCCGGCGCCGGTCGTGCCTTCGGGTACGTGCCGCCGCCGACCGAGGCCTCGAGCATGGCAGAGGACGACGAAGAAGTCGCAAGCGGCTCGCGCCGCCCGACTTCGGCCCCGGCACCATTCGGGGCATCCGCCGGCGCGGCCGGCGTCACCTCGGGCGGAGCGCTCGCCGCGCTCGCCGCCCTGCTTCTCCTGGTGGCGCCCGGTCTCGGACCGCGGCTGTTCTCGCAGATCGGTAAGCGGTCTGCGGTGTTCATGCTTCTCGATACCCGCCCCGGCTAGCTCTCTTCAGGACTAACTCGGTTCACGCGGGGTGCCCCGGCATCCAGGCGTGTGTTTGTTCCGACAAAGAACCGAAGGGAGTGACAGTGCTTAGGAAGTTCCTGATCGCAGGTACTAGCGCAGCAGCCCTCGCCTTCCCGGCGACGGCAATGGCGCAGATGCCCGATCCGGCTGCCATCCAGGCCAACGTGGCCGCACAGGTGAGCACACAGATCGCGTCCGTCCATCAGGGCGGAGTCGTGATCAGCTCGTCGAGCGCGGACGCGAAGGGCTATGGCGGCGACGGTGGCTCGGCTGACGGCGGCATCTCCGCCGGTGGCTCGGCCAACTCCGGCGCAGTCGGAGGCGCAGCAGGTGCGACCGGCGGCGGCGCGACGCAGGATGCGTCGGCCGACGGTGGCAGCTCCTCTGCGAACTCCAGCGGCGACACCAGCTCGTCCGGCAACACCGGCGGTGCCTCCAACTCGAGCGCCAGCTCGAGTGGCGGAAGCGCCGACGGCGGCCGCGGCGGGGACGGCTCGAACGCAGGCTGCCTCAGCTGCGCCGAGGGCGGCAACGCGTCCGCCGACGCCGACTCCGGTGACATCGACGTCGACAACGACGGCGACTCCGGCAACGCCAACGGTGGCGACTCGAGGGCGAACTCGGACGCCGACGGTGGCTATGGCCCCGGCGGTGACGCCGGTGCGCTGAGCGGAGCCGCAGGTGGCGACGCCGAAGCTGACCAGGACGGCCCGACGACCGGTGACGCGACCGACACCAACACCTCGTCCGCCGCCGGCGGCGCGGGTGCCCTTGGGGCCGGCGGCGACGGCACCTCCGGTACGGCCGACGGTCTCGCCGAGAGCGGGAACAACCGGAACGACAACCGCGGAGACGGCGGCTCGGCCGACTCCAAGGCGAACGCTGATGCAGGCGACGGCTACGGCGGCGACGCCTGGTCGACGGCCGGCAGCAACGGTGGAGCAGGCGGGACCAGCGGTCAGGCGACCGCTGCGAACAGTGGCTCGACCGGCAGCGCGACGGGTGGAACCGCGACGGGTGGCGGCGCAAGCGTCGGCATCGCGGGCGGCGACACCGGGGCCGGCGGCGCAGGCGGCGACGCCTCGTCGGCAGCCCTGTCCACCGGTGGCAACGGCGGTGCCGCAGACACGATCGGCGGCGCGAACGAGGCGCTGTCGGCCGGCGGCCACGGCGGGAACAACCTGAACGAGGGTGGTTCCGCAGGTGCCGACGCCAGCGCGACCGCAGACGGCACGGGCGACGCGGACGCAAGCGGCGGCAACGCCAGTGGCGGCAACGCCAGTGGCGGAGACGGCGTTGCGACCGGCGGCTCGGCGACGAGCTCGGCTGGTATGTCCAACACCGCGCACGTCGGTCAGTCGAACTGGCAGACGCAGACGGCTGATCAGACCAATCGGCTCCGGGTCCGGATCAACTTCCGGCTCCTCGGGCTGCTGTAGGACAGATGGAGACATCGCTGACCCGACGGCTCGACCCGCAGACCGCCACCGACCGGCCGCTTACCGGCCGGGTCGGTGACGGCTGTCCGAGCCGTCGGGGAGGCGAAGAAGGAACCGACATGACCACTGAGATGGGATCGCGTCGCCGGCCTGGCCGGGACAGGCGACGCGGCGCGATCCCTCGCTACGAGGTCGCAGAACGACGGAAGGACCGCAACAGCGGCACGACGACCAACAGACGGTAGGCCGCTGCTGGGTCGCGCGCGAAGGCGCGACTCGGCGGCGGCCTGGCTGTCCCCGCTGCACCAGCGTGGGCCAGGTGCGCTCGAATCGAGATCCGAGCGTGCCTGGCCCACGACGGTCGTCGGCTCGTCAGGCAGCGGCACGCAGGGGGCTACACTCGAAGGGTGAGTCTCCGCCTGTGCCTCGTGACGCCGTTCGCGTGGTCGCAACCGCACGAGGTCAACGAGCACGTGGCCGGGATCGCGCGGGAGCTGCGGGCGCTCGGGCACACGGTCACCGTGCTCGCTCCATCGAGCCGCGCGACCGACCTGCTCGCCGGCCGCCGCGCCTTGAACCGCGGCGAGGCTGCGGAGGTGATCGCGGTCGGGCCGGCGATCCCCGTCTCCCGGCGCTCGAGCCTCGGCGTTCCGGTCGGCGTCCGCACGAACGTCGCGCTCGCCCTGCGCCAGGGCCGCTTCGACGTCGTCCACGGCTTCGAGCCGGGCCTGCCGAGCATCTCCTACCTCGCGCTCCGCGACGCCCAGACGCTGGCCGTCGCGACGTTCCTCTCGTCCGAGCGACTCGCCTATCCCCCGCGACGCGCGCTCCGCGAGAAGCTGCTCGGACGGATCGACGCCTTGCTGGCCACCTCCGGCGAGGTCGCCGCGGCCGCCGCCGAGCGCTTCCCCGGCGACTACCGCGTGCTCTCGCCCGGGGTCGACCTCGAGCTCTTCGCGCCGGCGCCGAAGCGGAGGCTGATCGTGATCGAGCTCCACTCCGGCTCCTTGCCCGTGGCCCGCGCCGCGCTTCGCGCCCTGCGCGAGCTTCCGGACTGGGAGGCCGTCCTCCTGCGGACGAAGCCGCTCTCGACGCGGCCGGCGATCTCGAGCGCCCTCCGCGGGCGCGTCCACGTCCGCTCGGGCCGGACGCCGCAGGCGCGCGCCTCGATCCTCGCCGAAGCGGCGATCGTCGCCGCCGCGCCCACCGGCTCACCGCGCCTCCTGCTCGAGGCGGCAGCGGCTGGAGCGGCGGTGGCCGCGCCTCCGGGCGCGCTCGAGCAGCCCGAGCTGGCGGCGGCCGCGGTTGCGCGGCTCGCCGGCGACGACGAGGTTCGCGAGCGGAAGGCAGCAGCCGGCCGTGCCGTCGCCGGACAGAGCTTCGGCGAGGTCGCGCGCGAGCTGGACGAGCTCTACCGCGGGCTCGCCGTACGCCGTCGCGTCGGCGGCGACCGAACCGCGCGCCGCGATGCCGACCCGCTTGCCGATCGGCCGTGGATCGTCTGCGACCTGCACATGCACACCTCGTGGTCGCACGACTGCTCGATCGGCGTCGAGGAGCTGCTCGACCACGCCGAGGCCGAGGGGCTCGGCGCGATCGCGGTGACCGACCACAACGCGTTCGGCGGCGCGCTCGAAGCAGTCGAGGCCGCGCGCGGGCGCAAGCTGATCGTGATCCCCGGCGAGGAGGTGAAGACGGACGTCCAGGGCGAGGTGATCGGGCTCTTCCTGCGCGAGGAGATCCCCGGCGGGCTCCCGTTCGCGGACACGATCGAGGCGATCCGCGGACAGGGCGGGCTCGTCTACCTCCCCCATCCCTTCGACCGGATGCACGCGATCGCGGATCCGACGACGCTCCATCGCCACCTGGGCGCGATCGACGTCTTCGAGGTCTACAACGCGCGCCTGCTCTTCGAGACCTACAACGACGAGGCCGTCCGCTTCGCGCGCAAGTACAACCTGATCGCCGGGGCCGGCTCGGACGCGCACGTGCTCCAGGGCGTCGGCACGGGAGCGCTCCGGCTGCGCGCCTTCGAGGGCCCGGAGGAGTTCCTGCTCTCCCTGCGCGGGGCCGAGGTGCTGCGCCGTCCGAAGTCGCTTGCCTACCTCCAGAGCCTCAAGTGGGTGGCCCAGGTCAAGGAAAAGGTGCGCTAGGAGAGAACCCAGGAGCGTCCCCGTGTCTGCCGTGCCCACCGACGAGATCTACGAGCGTTACCTCCAGAAGGCGATCTCCGAGATCAACGAGCTCGGCGACGAGATCGGCCGGGGCGGCGACGAGCTGCACGTGCCCGTGCTGGGCTCGGGCCACCCTCTCGCGGACGTCTTCCTGCTCAAGTACGAGCCCCGGCCCTCCGAGGTCCTGGAGGGCGTCGCCTTCTTCGGCCGGGCGGGGCAAGCGATTTTGAAGTCACTCCAACGATTGCGGGTCGACCCTCTGGCGGTCTACGGGACGAACTGCCTGAAGTTCGCCGGCCAGGATCCCGTAGAGGCGCGTCCGTGGCTGCTCCGCGAGCTGCAGATCGTCCAGCCGAAGCTCGTCGTCGTGATGGGGGAGCAGGCGCTCGGCTTCGTCAACGAGCTCGACTTCCCGCTCGCCGATCCGCTCGACGCGAGCGTCGAGGGCCTGCAGCGCTTCACGGGCACGACCGAGGCGCTCGTCGTCCCCGACATCGACGCGAGCCTCGACGAGGCCCCCGCCAAGACCGCCTTCTGGAACGCCTTCAAGGCGGTCGGGCCCTGGTTCTCCGAGCTGCCGCCCTACTGAGTCGGGCCTCGTGCTGAGCCTCGCCCCGTGCTGAGCCGGACGAGGGGGCTCGCTCTCGCGGGCGTGACGCTCGCGCTGGCGGCGTACGGAGCGGGCGCCGGCCTGCTCTGGCAGGGCGGCCTGACAGCCGATGTCGGCTTCCTCGTGCTCGTCCTCTTCCCGGCGACGACGGCCGTGATCTGGCTCGTCCTCCCGCTCGCGACGGCCCGCGGCGTCTTCCTCGTCGGGCTCTCGCTCGCCGTCCTCGCGGTGCTCTTCCGGCTCGCGGAGCTCGACGTCCTCTTCAACCTCGCCAAGCTCTACGCGCTCACGGCGCTCGGCTTCTGGTTCCTCTCCTATTTCGAGACGGTCGCCTGGGCAGTGCTGATCGCCGCGATCATCCCCTGGGTCGACGCGATCTCGGTTTGGCGCGGGCCGACCGATTACGTCGTCTCCGAGCAGCCGGGCATCTTCGAGGAGGTGTCGATCGCGTTCCGCGTGCCCGGCGAGCCGTCGAGCGCGAGCGCGAACCTCGGCCCGCCGGACATCCTCTTCTTCGCGCTCTTCCTCGCGGCCGCGGACCGCTTCGGGCTGCGGGTCGCCTGGACCTGGATCGCGATGACCGGGCTCCTCTGCGCCACACTCGTGCTCACCGCGACGACCGACGTCGCCGGCCTGCCCGCCCTCCCCGCGATCTGCTTCGGCTTCCTGATCCCGAACGCCGACCTGCTCTGGCGCGCGCTCCGCCGCCGCGGCCGCGCGCCCGTGCGCATCTACGGCCGGACCGAGACGGAGCTCTACGACCTCGACGCGGACGTGCTCGAGCGCAAGGCCGATCGCATCGTCCTGCTCACGCGCGAGCGGCCGCCGCGGAACGCCACCGTCACGTTCGAGGCCGAGCGCGGACGACTGACGCTGGGCGACGCCGAGCCGCTGCCCGTCCGCGTCCACGACCTGCCGAACGGCCTCGTCGTCGTTCCCTACGACGAGAGCCCGACGCTCGTCTACGACGTCCATCCCGAGCAGCTGGCCGCCGACGACGCGACGGTCGAGCGGCTCGTGCGCGAACGGTCTTAGGAGGGCTTGGCGAAGTACCGGCTGTGCCCGTCTCGGCACGCTGGACGCACTGTGGCGGCGTCCTCGGTCGCGTCCATACCTCAGGGGTATGGACGCTCCCTGCGTCCTTGCCACAGCGCACCCATCGCACCGATCCGGACGAGCAGCATTCCGCCAAGCCCTCCTAGCTGCGTTCGAGCAACGCGACGGTCTCGACGTGCGGTGTGTGCGGGAACATGTCGACCGCACGGGCTCGGACGAGCTCGTAGCCGTGCTCCTGTCGCAGGATCTTCGCGTCGGAGGCGAGCGTCGTCGGGTTGCAGGAGACATAGACGATCCGCGCGGCGCCGAGCGCGCCCGTCCGCTTCAGCGCCTTGCCGGCGAGCCCCGCCCGCGGCGGGTCGACGACGACGAGGTCGGGAGCGCCCGCCCGCTCCACGAGCTCCTCGATCGACTGGCCGACGTTGCCGGCGAAGAAGGCCGCGTTCGTGATCCCGTTCAGGTCGGCGTTCTCGAGCGCGCAGGCGACCGACTCCTCGGAGATCTCGACGCCCCACACGCTGAGCGCGTCCTTGGCCATCGCGAGCCCGATCGTGCCCGTGCCGCAGTAGAGGTCGAAGACCGTCTCGCTCCCGGTCAGGCCCGCGTACTCGATCGCGAGCGCGTAGAGCTGCTCGGCCATCTCGGTGTTCGTCTGCAGGAACGCGTTCGGCCGGACGCGGAACCGGAGCCCGAGCAGCTCCTCCTCGATCGCGTCCTCGCCCCAGAGGAGCGTCGAGGGCAGGTTCGTCACCTCGGCCTGGCCGTCGTTGATCGCCCAGTGGATCGAGCGCACCTCGGGGAAGCGGCGCAGCACCTCGACGAGGTAGTCCCGCTCGAACTTCTCGCCCTTGTGGGTGACGAGCATCGCGAGCACCTGGCCGGTGTTGCGGCCCTCGCGGAGGACGAGATGGCGGAGGTAGCCCGTGTGCTCGACCTGGTCGTAGGCGACGAGCCCTTCCTCCCGCGCCCAGTCGCGGACGGCGTTCCGGATCGCGTTCCCGAGGTCGGTCGTCAGCCAGCAGCGCTCGATCTCCAGGACCTCGTCCCAGCGGCCGGCCTTGTGGAACCCGAGCGCCGGCCCCGACGGCGTCTGGGTGAAGGAGTACTCGAGCTTGTTGCGGTAGAAGAAGGGCGAGGCGGCGGGGAGGATCGGCTCGAGCGGCGGGCTCGCGATCCCGCCGATCCGCACGAGGGCGTCGCGGACCTGCGCCTCCTTGGCCGCGACCTGGACGGCGTAGTCGAGATCCTGGAAGCGGCAGCCGCCGCAGGCGGGGTAGTGCGCGCACGGCGCCTCCACCCGCTGGGCCGACGGCTCCAGCACCTCGGTCGCGAGCGCCTCCGCGAAGCCGCGCTTCACCTTCGTCACCCGGGCGCGCACCTTGTCGCCGGGAAGGCCGCGGCGGACGAAGACGACGAAGCCGTTCAGGCGCGCGACCCCGTTGCCGCCGTACGCGAGGGAGTCGACCGAGAGCTCGATCTCCTCGTGCAGCTTCACCGGCGCGGCCATCGCCCGAGGGTAGCGCTCAGGTGATGTCGCGGCGGCGCGTGCGCTCCACTCCGGCGGCGCCGAGCGCCCCGATCCAGGCGAGCGAGACCGCAACCCCGGGCCAGTAGGAGAGCAGGTCGTCACCGCCCGACCCGTCGGCCGCGTCCAGCGCCCGGAAGGGCAGGTACGCGGAGAGGCCATCGACGTCGAGCACGCCGAAGAGGCCGAGCAGCAGCGTCTCGCCGAGGAAGATCCAGACGAGCGTTCCGACGAGCGCCGCCACCTGGCTCTGCACGAGCGTTCCGATCGCGACTCCCAGCAACGCCCAGAGCACGGCCGAGAGGATCTGGTGGCCCGCGCTCGTGACGAGCTCTCCCTCGAAGAGGTGCGTCTCATCGCCCGCACTCGCGAGCCACGGCAGGGCGATGAGCGCCACGACGACGAGCGAGAGGAGCGCGAAGCCGATCGCGAGCACGACCGCCGAGATCGCCTTCGCCGCGAGCACGAGCTCGCGTTGCGGCGCGACGAGGAACGTCGGGGTCACGGTGCCGAAGCGGAACTCGGTGGTCACGATCGTGATCCCGAGGATGATCGCGAGCAGGAGCGCGATCCCGGCCGTCTCGACGAGGTCGGACTGGAAGTCGACGGTGCTCCGGAGGCCGTCTGTCGGCGGATCCGATCTGGGCGGCCACCGCGATCGCCGTGAACGCGACGAGCACGATCAGATAGGCCCACCACGAGCGGATCGTGCGGACCTTCAGCAGCTCGGAGCGGACGAGCGCGCTCACCGGGTCTGCCTCGCTCATCGGGTCGTCTCGCTCACTTGGGTCGTCTCTCCGCCGGTCAGCTCGAGGAAGACCTCCTCGAGCGTCGCGCGCTCGACGGTGAGCTCGTGGAGGACGATCCCGCTCGCCGCGGCAATCTCTCCGACGCGCTCGGGCGGAAGCTCGGACGCGAGCGTTCGCTCGTCGATTGCGGTGATGACGGCGCCCTCCGCGGCGAGGAGCTCGCGCAGCCGTCCCGCCTCGGGGCTTCGCACCCGCGTCGCGCCCTGCGCGCTCGCGAGCACCTCCGCGATCGACGCCTGCTGGACGAGCGTGCCGCGATGGATGATCACGACGCGGTCGACGGTCTGAGCGACCTCGGCGAGCACGTGGCTCGAGACCAGGATCGTGCGACCCTCGGCGGCAAGCGAGCGCAGGAGGTCGCGCAGCCACCGCACGCCTGCGGGATCGAGCCCGTTCGCCGGCTCGTCGAGGACGAGCACCTCCGGATCGCCGAGGAGCGCCGTCGCGAGGCCCAGGCGCTGGCGCATCCCCAGGGAGTAGCCCTTGACGCGCCGCTTCGCCGCCGCGGTCAACTCGACGAGGGCGAGCACCTCCTCGACCCGGGAGCCGAGGCAGGCCGGCCGCCGCCGCGAGCACGCGCAGGTGGTTCCGGCCCGAGCGTCCCGGATGCACCTCGCTCGCCTCGAGCACGGCGCCGACCCGGTGGAGCGGCCGGTCGAGCTCCCGGTAGGGAACGCCGAGGACGGTCGCGCTGCCCGCGTCGGGGTGCACGAGCCCGAGCACCGATCGCAACGTCGTCGACTTGCCGGCGCCGTTCGGGCCGAGGAAGCCGGTGATCGTCCCGGGCTCGACCCGGAAGCTGAGCTCCCGGACCGCCTGGGTCGTGCCGAAGCGCTTGCTGAGCCCCGCGACCTCGATCAAGCCGGGGCCCCGCTCAACGCAGCGTCGTCACGTAGACGGAGCGCTCCCGGGGACCGTCGAACTCGCAGAAGAAGATGCCCTGCCAGGTGCCGAGCGCCAGCTTCCCGTCCCGCACCGGCACCATCACGTCCGAGCCCATGAAGGCGGCCCGGATGTGGGTGGGGGCGTTCTCCTCCCCCTCCTCCACGTGCTCCCAGGGCCAGTCCTCGGAGACGAGCCGCGCGAGCGCGCTCTCGAAGTCGCGCGCGACCGCCGGATCGGCGTGCTCGTTGATCGTGAGCCCGGCGGTCGTGTGCGGCACGTAGACGAGCGCTGCGGCGGCACCGTCGAGCGAGCCGGCGGCGGCCCTGACGCGGTCGGTGATGTCCACGAGCTGGCTGCGCCGCTCCGTCGTGACGGTGAACTCGCGCACGGCGCGTATCCTAGGGCGCGTGGCGGAGGGGACGTTCAGCGAGCGCGACCTCGACGAGTACCGAAGCGGCGCCGACCGCTTCCTCGCCGAGCTCGACGAGGAGTACTACCTGCACTACGCGGGCCACAAGCCCGACTTCGAGCTGCGCCCGATCTACGAGCGGCACGCCGACCTGACCGACCTCGAGACCGTCAAGCGCGTCGGCTCGGCCGTTCGAGGCCGCGAGAACCTCGAGCTCTTCCGCTTCGGCTGCGAGGGCTATCTCGGCGAGCTGACGCGGGAGCACGCGGAGAAGATCGCCGCCCAGGAGACGACGCTCGAGGTCGCGCACGACGGGGAGACGATCGGCTACCGGATGCTGCCGCCGACCATCGCGAACGAGCCCGACCGGGCGACGCGCGCGAGGCTCGAGTCCGCGCGCAACGCGCTGACGGAGGAGCACCTGAATCCGCTCTACCTCGACGCGGTCGCGGCGACGCAGCGCGCCGTGCCCGAGCTCGGGGCGCCCAACTACTTCCTTCTCTACCGCGACCGGCTCTCGTTCGAGCTGGAGGGGCTCGCCGCGCAGTGCCGCTCGTTCCTCGACTCGACCGAGAGCCTCTACGAGGACGCGATGGACCGGGCGCTGCGCGAGCAGGTCGGGATCGGGCTCGCCGAGGCGGAGCGTTGGGACGTGCGCCGCTTCTTCCGCGGCTCGGGCTGGGATGCGGCCTTCCCGGCCGACCGGATGCTGCCGGCCTTGCGCGGCACCCTCGCCGACCTCGGGATCGACCTGGACGCGCAATCGAACGTCCATCTCGACGTCGAGGCGCGCCCGACGAAGTCGCCGCGGGCGTTCTGCGCCCCGATCGAGGTCCCCGGCAAGGTGATGCTCGTGATCCAGCCGATCGGCGGCCCGGACGACTGGCGGGCGCTCTTCCACGAGGCGGGGCACACCGAGCACTTCGCCTTCACCTCCGCGGCCCTGAAGATGGAGGAGAAGCGGCTCGGCGACAACGCGGTCACCGAGGGCTGGGCGATGCTGCTCGAGCACCTCGTCGGCGACACCGCCTGGCTCACCCGGATGCTGAGCTTCCCGAAGCCGCGCGAGTTCGCGGCCGAGGCGGCGATCGTGCTCCTCTTCTTCGTCCGCCGCTACTCGGCGAAGCTCCTCTACGAGCTCGAGTTCCACGCGGCCGCCGATCCGACCGCCATGCGCAGCCGCTACGTCGAGCTCCTCGCCGACGCGCTCAAGGTCGAGCCGAGCGACACGGACTACCTCTCGGACATCGACTCCGGCTACTACTGCACCTCGTACCTGCGCTCGTGGGCGTTCGAGGCGCAGCTCTCGACCTTCCTGCGCGAGGAGTTCGGGAACGAGTGGTTCGCGCGGCGCGAGGCGGGCTCGCTGCTGAAGGAGCTGTGGGAGCTCGGCCAGCAGCCGACGGCCGACGAGCTGCTGAAGGACGTGACGGGCGCGCCGCTCGAGCTCGACGCGGTCGCGGACAAGATCCGGGCCGAGCTGCCCTCGTTCGCCTAGGAGCCGCTAGAGCGCGCCGCCGGCCGCAGGCGGGGCACCCGCCTCGAGCGCGTTCTCGCCGCCCGCCTCTCGCGCCAGGTACTCCTCGATCAGCATCACGTTCTCGCGCGAGCGCTCGCACACCGCCAGGAGCGCCGACATCGACGCCACCTCCTCGCGCTGCTCCTGCAGGAACCAGTGCAGGAACTGCTCGGCGACGAGCTCCGCCTCCTCCCGGGCGAGCTGCACGAGCGCCGAGATCTGCCCCGTCACCCGTTTCTCCTGCTCGAGCGCCAGCTGGACGGGCTCGACCACGTCGGCGAACTCGCTCCGCGGCGCCTCTACCCCCGGCACGACGACGCTCTCGTCGGCGTCGAGCAGGTACTGAACGAGCATCATCGCGTGGTTCCGCTCCTCCACCGCCTGGCGATAGAAATGGGCGGCTAGCCGCGGCAGCGTCAGGGCGTCGTAGTGCACCGCAATCGCGACGTACTGCTGCGAGGCGCCGTACTCGTGTCCGATCTGCTCGTTGAGGGCCTGCGTCAGCCGCGCCATTGGTCGAGCTTACCCCGCGGATAGCATCGCGCCGTGCCCGAGCGCATCCAGATCCGGCCGCCTCGCTGATGGCCTTCGAGGACGAGGTGCGGGCAGCGCTCGACTCGCTCCCTCCCGAGCTGGCGCGGGCGCTCGTCAACATCGCGGTGGTGGTCGAGGACGCCCACCCGGACGATCCCGATCTCTTCGGCCTGTACGAGGGGATCCCGTTGACCGAGCGCGGGAGCGACGACTTCGGGCAGCTGCCCGACCGGATCGCGATCTACCGCCGGCCGCTCGAGGAGGAGTTCAGCGACCCGGCCGAGCTGCGGGAGGAGATCCGGATCACGGTGCTCCACGAGCTTGCGCACTACTTCGGCTTCGACGAGAACCGGATCGCCGAGCTGGGCTACGAGTGACGGGCGGCTCTCGTTGGTGAGGGCTCTGGAGCTGCTGGCGATCGCGGCCGGGATCGTCGGAGTGGCGGTGATTGTTGTGTTCCTGTTCAGCCGCGACCGCTGAGGGAATGACGTTCGATCCCCCCGCGTTGTCACGAGCATGAAGACGATTCCGGAGATCCAGGCAGAGATCGAGCAGCTGAGCGAGCAGCGCACCGACCTGTACACCGAGCTCTCGCGGGGACGCAGCGAGGCCGTGCGCCAGGAGATCAAGGAGCTCGACGAGCGCCTCCAGGCACTCTGGGACGAGCACCGCGCCGAGCGTGCGCGGATCCGGTTCGGCGAGCGGGACGACATCGTCCGCCGGGCCCGAGCCGAAGACAGGCTCGACCGCGCCGCCTGAGCGGGCTTGGCGAAATGCTGCTCGTCCGGATCGGCGCGATGGGTGCGCTGTGGCAAGGACGCAGGGAGCGTTCATACCTGTAGGTATGGACGCGACCGAGGACGCCGCCACGGTGTGCCCAGCGTGCCGAGACGGGCAAAGCCGGTATTTCGTCAAGCTCGCCTAGTACGATCCGCCCCGTGAGCCGGTTCCGGGGCGCGTTCGACCGACAGGACAAGGACTCCGACGTGGAATCCGAGCGCGAGGCTCTGCGACGGCAGCGGGTGGAGGCCGCCGCGGAGCTCGAGGCTCTGAAGCAGTCCCTCTCGGAGCGCGTCGCGCACGTGCAGGTGCGCGAGCGCGAGCTGGAGGAGTCGCTTGCCCGCGTGGCCAGTCGCGAGCAGGCACTCGAGGGCCGCGCGGGCCGGCTCGTGGCCGTTCGGTCTCGGCTGGCCGAAGCCCGGATCGCCAAGAGCGACGCCAAGGCCAAGTCGGAGGTCGAGAGCCTCGGCCTGGAGCTCCAGACGCTCAGGGCAGCACTCTCCACCCGCGAGCGCGAGCTCGCCGCCGCGAGAGCCGAGCTGGCCGATCGCGAGACGCCGTCCGTCGCGGCCGCAGGCGACGAGGCGGTCGACGCACCTGAGGCGAGCGAGGCGCTCGACGCACGTGAAGCCGCGCTCGCGGAGACCTCTGCCGAGCTCGACCGCAGGACCGAGGAGCTCGACCGCAGGGCCGAGGAGCTGGCGGCGCTCCAGGAGCAGCTCGTCCAGCGCGAGAGCGAGCTCACTCAGCGCGAGGAGGCGCTCGCAGCGGCAGAAGAGGGCAGCGCCCACGAAGACGACGACTGCCCGCACCGAGGCGAGGCTCGAGGAGCTGCGCCTGGCCGAGATGGCGTTCGTCAAGACCCGCGCCGAGCTCGCCGAACGCAGCGACACCCTCGCCGAACGGGAGTCGCAGCTGACCGCGCGCGAGCGGGCGCTCGCCGACCGCGAGCCGCAGCAGACGCCCGAGCTCGAGGCGCTCGAGGCACGGATCCGGCGGCTCGAGCAGGGTGGGCGCAAGCGCGGGGAACCGACCCAGACGTTCAGCGCAGGGCTCCGCGCGCTGCAGGATCGCGGCCTGCGGGCTCCGGTCGAGGAGCGCAAGGAGCCTCACCGCTAGCCTCCTCTACAATCCCGGCCTCGGGGCGTTAGCTCAGCTGGGAGAGCGCCGCCTTTGCAAGGCGGAGGTCGCCGGTTCGATCCCGGCACGCTCCACTTGAACTTCTCGATCGCGGGGGAGCTCTACGACCGCTTCATGGGCCGGTACTCGGTCCTGCTCTCGCCGCAGCTCGCCGACCTCGCCGGCGTACGCAGCGGCCAGCGCGTGCTCGACGTCGGCTGCGGCCCCGGAGCGCTCACCTCCGAGCTGGCGGCGCGAGTGGGCGCCGAGTCGGTCGCGGCCGTGGATCCCTCGGAGCCGTTCGTCGCCGCCGCCCGGGAGCGCAACCCCGGGGTCGACGTCCGCCGCGCGACGGCGGAGGAGCTCCCGTTCGAGGACGCCGCGTTCGATGCGGCCCTGGCGCAGCTCGTCGTCCATTTCATGCCGAATCCGGTCGCCGGGCTGACCGAGCTCGCGCGCGTCACCCGGGGAGACGGCGTCGTCGCAGCCTGCGTCTGGGATCACGGCGGCGGGCAGGGGCCGCTCAGCCCGCTCTGGCGCGCCGCCCACGAGCTCGACCCCGACGTCGAGGACGAATCGCGGCTCGCGGGGGCACGCGAGGGGCATCTGGCCGAGCTCTTCGAGGCCGCGGGCCTGCGCGAGCTGGAGGAAACCAGCCTGGTCGCCGACCTCGAGCACCCGAGCTTCGAGGACTGGTGGGAGCCGTTCACCCTCGGGGTCGGGCCTGCGGGCGCCTACGTGACCGGTCTGGACGAGGAACGCCGGGCCGCGCTGCGCGAACGCAGCCGCAGCATGCTCCCGGCCGCGCCGTTCGTCGTCACGGCCCGAGCCTGGGCCGTCCGCGGTCTGGTCTAGTCGAGCTCGCGGCGCAGAACCGACGCAACCGCGAGGAGCGCGACGCGAGTGTCGTCGAGCGCGGGCTCGCGGGTCGTCAGCCGCTGCAGCGCGAGGCCCGGCAGGAGCAGCCCTCGGAGCAGCCCGGAGGGGTGTTGCACCGCCTTCCAGAGCTCCATCGTGACCCCCAATGCGAGCACCGCGACGAGGAGGCTCGCCGCCAGCGAGGCGCCGGCGACCGGCGAGAGCCGCTCCGCGAGCACGGTGATCGGCAGAGCGAGCGCAGCGAAGTTCGTGCCGCAGCGCGGGGAGAAGCGGGTCGGCCGAGCGTCGCCGCTCCAGCACGCCTCGAGCCGGCCCTCTTCGGCGGCTGCGATCGCGCGGTGCTCGGCGCCGTGCAGGCGAAGTGTCCGGCCCCGGAAGAGCCAGCGCAGGAACAGGGTCGTGAGGAGCAGCCCGGCGGGCAGTTCGATGCGCGCCGGCAGCGCAAGTAGGGCGAACGAGGCGGCGAACGCGGCGAGCAAAAGCAGGCGCTCGCGGCCGCGCGCCACTCCGCGCCCACGCACGAGCGGTGCCATGGACGAGGCGAGCTGGAGCAGCCCGCGCAGGAGGGGGATCCGGCCGATCGAAGAGCGTCTCGCCGGCATCGCTCCCTCGTGCAGGCCACCCTCGGCGGTCGCGAACGCCCAGAAGCGCTCGCTGACGATGACGACGCCATCGGGACGCGCCATTCCTCCGAGCTTCGGCAAGCCGCCGCGACGGTCAGCTTGCGCAAGCACCTCGCGAGGATCGGCCGCCATCCCACTACACGGTGCCGGAAACGCGGCCGCCCGGCAAGTGCCGGGCGGCGTCACGCGAAAAAGCCGGTGGTCTAGAAGCGGCCGCGGCCGACGAAGCCGAGGACGAGCAGCACCAGCACGACGATGATGACGATGGTCAAGAGGCTCATCTAGCTCCTTCGTTCGGTTGATGGCTCAACGCAGAACCCTTCGCTTCCGGTACGGCCTCCCCTGCGACGAGACGGCGCCTAGAGGGTCGAGTCACGGTCGCGCGACGTCGTCGTGACGTCGCGATCGGCGTCCGGGTCGACGACGTCGTCGTCCGGGTCGGGCAGATCGGGATCGACCTTGGCCGCGTGCCGCTCGAGCTCCTCCGCGGTCTCCCGCTCGCGACGGGCCACCTCGGCCTGCTCCTCCGAGGCGAGCCGGGCCTGCTCGGCCCTTCGGGCGCTGGACTGGGCCTCCTCGCGGGTGCTCTGCGCCTCGACCCGCTTCTCCTCGAGCTGCTGCGCCTGCCGCCGCCGGGCCGCGAGCAGGAGCGCGCCGAGAACGAGCAGCGCGACGACGACGATGATCACGATCACGGTGGTGTCCATTTCGCTGCCTCCGTTTGGCTGGTGCCAGGGCCGACGCCCACGACGAGAGACGGGTGCCCGGAGCTCGCGAACCGGAAACGGGCGGCGCGACGGGCGAGGGTAGGCTGAGCGCCGTGACTCTCCGGCCGATCCTCGTGCTGCTCGCCGCGCTCCTCCTCGCCGGCTGCGGCTCGAGCGACGCCGACGTCCAGACCCCCGCACCCTCGGCGAAGAGCGCGCCGGATATCTCCGGAGCCGGCCTCAATGGCGAGGCGCTGAGCCTCGCGGACTTCCGGGGCAAGCCCGTCTTCGTCAACGTCTGGTCGTCCTGGTGACGAACGTGCCAGAGCGAGGCGGTCGCCTACGCAGCGTTCGTGAGGAAGCATCCGGAGTACGGCTACCTCGGCCTGAACGTCGCAGACACTCCTGAGACGGCCAAGGCCTTCCTCGCGGAGAAGGGTTGGGCGTGGCCGCAGGTCAAGGATCCGAACCGCGAGCTCGCGCGCAGGCTCGGTGCGACCTATCAGCCCTTCGTCGCCCTGCTCGACGAGCGCGGGCGGATCGTGGCGACCTTCGACGGCGGCGGAGACGAGGCGGCCTGGGAGGCCATGCTCGAGCAGCTCGAGACCTCGTCCGGCTGACCGACCCGAAGATCACTCTCGAGGATGAGGCCGGATCGGCGGCGCGGCCGACGAATGCCGTCGCACTCGAGGCGTAGCGTGCACGTCATGAAGCGAACTCTTTTCCTGATCCTCCTCGGCTTCGGGCTGCTCGTGCTCGCGCTCGCGGGCTGGACCGTGCAAGGCCTCCGCTGGACGGGCTGGACCGTTTCCGGCCGGCGCCGGCGCCGCGGCCGCCTCGTCCCGGCATGATTCCTAGTGTGGCCCGGCAACTGACCGAGGAATCGCTCTCCGGCTCCTGGCTCTCGACGCGGCTCGGGGTCGGGACGCAGCGGCTCGATGCGATGCGTCGCGCGGGCGAGCTGCTCGGCGTCCGCCGGCCCGGCGGGCAGGACTACCTCTACCCCGCCTGGCAGTTCGCGCCCGACGGCAAGCCGCTCTCGGTCGTCTCGCGGCTCGTCGCGGCCGGCCGTGGCGCGGGCCTGAGCGACGAGCGCCTGTACGAGGTCCTCGCGAGCCGCGCCGGCCTGGCCGGAGCCGGATCCGATCGCCTCGTCGACGCCTTGCGCGAGGGTCGCGACGACTACGTGCTCGGCGTCGTTCGCACCGCGGCCTAGGCCGTGGCGCTCCTGTCGCTGAACGGCGTTCGCCGCTCGTTCGGGACGCGCACCGTGCTCGACGGGCTCGACTTCGCGATCGAGCCGGGGGCACGGGTGGGGATCGTCGGTGCGAACGGCTCGGGCAAGTCGACGCTCATGCGCCTGCTCGCAGGGCTCGATGAGCCGGACGCGGGAACCGCCGTCCGCCGGCGGGGGATCACCGTCTCCTACCTCCCTCAGCATCCGCTCGGCGACGAGCGCACCCCGATCGAGACGGTACTCGAGGGCCGGCCCGACCTGGCCGAGCTCGAGGGCGAGCTCAACCGGGTCTCGGACCAGCTCGGGACGCCGGAACTGGCGCTCGACCTGGATCGGATGACGCGAGTCCTCCGCCGGCAGGAGGAGCTGCTCGAGCGCTGGGAAACCCTCGGCGGCCCGAGCATCGAGGGCAGGGCGCGGGCGACGCTGCTCGACGTGGGGATCGAGGAGGCGGATCTCCTGCTGCCGACGAGCGCCCTCTCCGGCGGCCAGCGGAAGCTGATCGCGCTCGCCGCCTGCCTCGCCCAGGATCCGGACATCCTCCTGCTCGACGAGCCGGAGGCGCATCTCGACGCGGTCGGCCGCTCGCTGCTCGAGCGCCTGCTCGCCGGCTTCCGCGGTGCCGCCGTCGTCGTCTCCCACGATCGCTACCTGCTCGACGAGACGGTCTCCCAGATCGCGTCGCTCGACGGCGGGCGGATCCGGATGTGGCCCGGCAACTACTCCGCGTACACCCTGGCCCGCGAGCTCGAGCTGCAGCGCCAGCAGCAGCAGTTCGTGACCCAGCAGAAGGAGATCGAGCGGCTCGAGGAGGCGATCCGCCGGTTCAAGCTCTGGGCGAGCTGGGTCCCGGATCAGCGGCACATCAAGCAGGCGCGCAACAAGCAGCGGCAGATCGACAGCATGGAGAAAGTCGAGCGGCCCGTGCTCGAGCGCCGCAAGATCGCGCTCAGGCTCCATCCGCTGAAGCGGGGCGGGCAACGCGTGTTCGAGCTCCGCCGGGTCGGAGTCCGGTTCGGCGACGACGTCGTCCTCCGCGAGCTCGAGCTGACGGTGATGCACGGCGAGCGGGTCGGCTTCGTGGGCCCGAACGGCGCCGGCAAGAGCGTGCTCCTGAAGGCCGTCGTCGGCGAGCTGGAGCCCACCGAGGGCGAGGTCTGGGTGGGCCCGTCGATCAAGATCGGCTACCTCGCGCAGGATCAGGAGACGCTCGACCCCGAGTCGACGCCGCTCGAGACGGTGCGCCTCTCCCACCGCTGCTCGGAGGGCGAAGCGGTCGCGCTCCTGATGAAGTTCCTCTTCCCCTACGAGCAGGTGCGCCGCGCGAACAAGCTGCTCTCCGGCGGCGAGCGCACGCGGCTGCAGTTGCTGCTCCTGATGGTCGCCGGCCCGAACCTGCTCGTCCTCGACGAGCCGACGAACCATCTCGACATCGAGTCGGTGGAGGCGCTCGAGGCGGCGCTCGAGGAATTCGACGGGACGGTTGCCGTGATCTCGCACGACCGCTACTTCCTCGACCGGATCGTCGGCCGGATCGTCGAGGTCGAGGGCGGCGAGGCGCGGGCCTACGAAGGCGGCTACTCGGACTGGTTCGAGCGGTCGACCTCGAGCAGCAGCCACGCCGGCGTCGGCGCGTAGCCGAGCACCGCGTTGACGCGCCGGATCGGCTCGTTCCGATCCTCGTTCTCCGTCAAGAGCTTGCGCAGACCCGCCTCCTTCGCCCACGCCACCTGCGCGCGCTTGAGCGCTGCTGCCACTCCCCGGCCTCGCCAGGCGCGCAGCACGCCCGTGAAATCGTGTTCGGCCGTTCCCTCTTCGACGCCGTCGAAGCGGAGTTGCGCGAACCCGATCGGGACACCGCCGCTGCGAGCGACCATGAACGTCTCCGGGCGATAGCCCGGCAGCGTGAGCGCGCGATCGCGCCAGCGCCCGAACGGCTCCGCAACCTCCGCGTCGAAGCCGGGGACGTCCGGAAGCGCCTCGCATTCGATCGCCCAGAGCGCCCGTAGCTCCGCGGCCGAATGCGGACCGACCTCGATTCCCTCGGGCGGTTCGAGCTCCGGCAGGACGGCGCTCGCCAGATCGAGCTCGAGCTGGACGTTGCGCCCGGTCACGCGGAAGCCGTGGCGCGCGGCGAACGCGAGTGCGGCCTCGTTCGTCTCGCGGACGAGGACCGTCGTCCGCACGATGCCGTGCGACTCGCAGTGGGCGAACGCGTGGGCGAGCAACTTCGAGCCGACGCCGCTGCGACGCCGCTCCGGGACGACCCACACCGCCACGTATCCGCGCCCCGGCCCGGAGGTTGCGCCTCGAGTGCCGACACCGCCTCCGACGAGCTCCTCGTCGTCCTCCGCGAGAAAATCGAGTCGCAGCGGCTCATGCTCGCGGGAAGCCCGCAGCTGCTCGGCGACCATCAGCCAGTCCGGGATCAGCCGGTTGCGCAGCTCGAGCCAGCGGTCGAGGTCTGCGTCGGTGGCAACAGGCGTGATCGCAAGCATCCGGCCAGACTACGGCCGCCGGCGACCCGGCGCCTCGCGGTTCTCGTAGGCTCGGGCGATGCGGTCTGCGCTGGAGCAGCTCGAGAGCTCCGCAGAGGGATCCGAGGATCCGGCAGCGAGCCTCTGGGCGCCGCTCGCCTACCTGGCCGGTATCGAGCTCGAGGTCGACGCGGACGAGCGACACGCGGCCTTCCGGCGTGCCGAGCTGCTTCTCGCCACGGGCGGTGACCCTCGTCGCCCGGTCGAGCTGTCCGACCGCGCCGTCGAGACGGTCGCCCTCGATCTCGCCGCCCCGGCTCGCCGGGCCGAACTGGCGGGCCGCCTTGGCGAGCTCGCAGAGGAGGCGCACGGCCTGCCCGCGGTGAGCGAGGCGGCGCGCCTCCTCCAGGCCGATCCCGAGCTCGCCTGGCTCGTCTACGCGTGGGCGATACTCGCCGAGCACTTGGCCGGGGACGACGACGTCGAGGACTAGGCAGCCTCGACCGGCTGCGGGCCGCGCACGATCGCGATGTCGCCGCTGACGCTCTTCAGACGGAGCTTTGCCTCCCTCCCGGCTCCGGTCGACTGCGGCGCCTCGGTCACGTCGAGCGCCGAGCTCACGTCGCCGCTCGTCGCGCTCGCGTCGATGAAGACCCGCGTGCCGGGCGCGACGCCGACCTGGATGTCGCCCGAGACCGACTGCAGCTTGATCTCACCCTGGCGGATCGAGCGAATCTGCTGGTCGCCCGAGACCGTGTTCGCCAGGAGGCCGGCGTGAGCCTCGTCGACGTGGAGGTCGCCCGAGACGAGGATGACCGAGAGATCGCCACGCGCGGCGCCGATCCAGACGTCGCCGGAAACCGTCTTCAGCTGTGCGTCGCCGTCGAGCGCGTCGACCCGGACGTCGCCGCTCGCGGTGTCGACGCGTCCGGAACCGGCGACGTGCGGCAGCGCGATGTCTCCGGATGCCGTCTTGACGGTCGTCTCGCCGAGCCGGCCGGTCGCCTCGACGTCGGCCGAGGCGGTGATGCAGTCGAGCGCGGAGCCGTAGGGGCAGCGGATGCGGATGCCGACCTCGGGCGAGCGGCCGAGGAAGCCCCAGCCCTGCTTCGCGAGCTCGACGACGATCTCCGAGCCACGCTGCTCCACCGTCGCCTGCGCGATCGCGGTCCGAGTGACCTCGTCCGGGCGCAGCGCCTCGAGCTCGACGGTCGTCTCGGCGCTGTCCGCCGTCTCGATCGAGACGCGGCCGGACGGAGTGCGAATCCGCAGCCGCGGCGCCTCGACGGTCTCGAAGCGGCTTTGCTCTCTAGCGTCCACGACGCCCTCCCTTTCTCCGGGACGGCCGGACGACGCGCTGGTCGGGGCTGGACTGGTCGAGGTCGGGACGCCCGAAGTCGGGCTCGGGCAGGACGACGTGGCCGTACGGTGCTGGATGGAACGTGATCATCGGAGCTCCTTTCAACCTTCGGCGAAGCCGGTCAGACGCCGGCCGCTGCGGACAGGACGGGATTCGAGTCCACGCGCGAGCGCGCGGACGATCCAGGAGTTGGTCGAGACGCCCTCGCGGGTGGCTGCGACGTCGATCTGGACCTTGAGCGAATCGGGCAGGCGCAGGGTGATCCGCGCCGTGAGCGCGTCGTCGGGGCCGGGTGCTGCCGAGGTGCCCTCGGCCTCGTCCTCGACGTAGACGAGCTCGGGATCGCGGCCGGCGAGGCGGACCTCGATCCGGCCGGGGACGACGGAGGACAGATCGGCGGCCGCCTCCGAGACGATGTCGAGCAGGCGCAGGTGGAGCGAGGATCCGAGCGCCTGGCTCAGCCGACGGGCCGCCTCGGCGGTGGGCTCGTCCGCGGCGAGCGCGGCGGCCGCGGCGAGGTCTTCCTGAATCGCGTGGAGGTGGTGTGCCATCTGCATGGCGGCACTATGACATCATTGTGATGTCATGTCAAGTCAAGTGCGACATCAACGGCACGCTGGTAGGCTCCAGCCGCTGTCCCGCGACGCCGAGAGGAGGATCGTCATGCGCACGTTGCACCCGTTCGGCGCGCCCGACGCGTCCCTCGGCGTCCGGTTGCGGTAGCTGCCTTCTCGCAGCGGAACCCGCCAACGTCCACCCGCCACCGCGTGCCCCGGCGCGCCCAGGAGCGAGCACGACCCTTGAGCACCGTCGATCCACCCGATCTCGCCGTCCGCCCCACCCTGCGGCGGCTCTTCCCGCTCTGGTGGGAGCAGCGCCGCCTCGTCGGGCTCGGCCTCGCCTGCGCGCTCGCCACCACCGGGCTCTCGATCTCGATCCCCATCCTGATCAAGTTCGTGATCGACGATGCGATCGACGGCCCGGACGGCGATCTGCTGCTGCCGCTCCTCGCGCTGATCGTGGTGCTCGCAGTCGTCCGCTTCTTCGTCAACTTCACGCGCCGCTTCGCGACCGCGCGGGTCGGGATCGCCGTCGAGGCGCGCCTGCGCGGCCTCCTCTACCACGCGTACCTCCGATATCCGCGCGCCTTCTTCGACCGGCACGCGACCGGCGAGGTGATCTCGCGGGCGACGAACGACATCTACCCCGTTCGCTACTTCATCGGCTGGGGGGTCGTCCAGGGGATCCAGAGCGCGATGATGATCACGGCGTCCGCGATCGTGCTGCTGATCGTGAACGCGCGGCTGGCGCTCGTCTCGGCGGTGGCGATGCCGGCCGTGGGCGTGCTCACGTGGTACTTCGCGCACCGCCTCTTCCCGATCTCGCGGCTCGTCCAGGCCAAGAAGGGCCACCTGACCGAGGCCTCGGACGAGGCGGTGATCGGGATCGAGATGGTTCAGGCCTTCGGCCGGGAGGACGACATCCGCACGCGCTTCCTCGGCCGGGCGGAGGCGGTCCGACACGAGACGATGCGGATGGCGACGATCGAGGCGAAGTTCCTGCCGGGCCTGCTCGCGCTGCCCACGCTCGGGATCGCCGCCGTGCTCTACCTCGGCGGCAAGGACGTGATCGCCGGCGACCTGACGATCGGCGAGCTCAGCCTCTTCATCACGCTCCTGCTCCAGCTCGTCTGGCCGCTCGAGGCGCTCGGCTGGATCATCAACCTGGCCCAGCGCGCGGTCGCCTCCGCGGGGCGCAGCTTCGCCTGGCTCGACGCGATCGAGCCGCTGCCGGAGGCCGCCGATCCCCGACCGCTGCCCGGCGGGCCGCTGCCGGTGCGCTTCGAGGACGTCCGCTTCTCGTACGGAACCGGCTCGGAGGTACTGCGCGGGGTCGACCTCGCCGTCGAGCCGGGCGAGATCGTCGCGGTCTGCGGCGCGACGGGGGCCGGCAAGACGACCCTCCTCAACCTGTTGCCTCGCTTCTACGACCCCACGGGCGGGCGCCTGCTCGTCGGCGGAGTCGACACCCGCGAGGTCGACCTCGCCGAGCTGCGCCGCGCCGTCGCGATCGTCACTCAGAAGCCCGTGCTCTTCTCCGTGCTCCTGCGCGAGAACCTCCTCTCGGCCCGTCCTGACGCCGACTGGAGCGAGGTACTGGCCGCCTGCGACGCGGCCGGAGTCGCCGCGTTCGTCGACGACCTCCCGCACGGCTACGACACGCTGATCGGCGAGCGCGGCGTCAACCTCTCGGGTGGCCAGCGCCAGCGGGTCGCGCTCGCACGCGCGCTCCTCGCCGGCGCGCGGGTGCTCGTCCTCGACGATCCGATGTCGGCGGTCGACACCCAGACCGAGCGGCTGCTCGTCGAGAACCTGCGCCCGGCCGTGGCGGGCCGCACGGTGCTCGTCGCCACCCAGCGGCTCTCGACGATCGGCGTCGCCGACCGCGCCGTGGTGCTCGCCGACGGCAGGATCGTCGAGGAGGGAGCCCCCCGGGCGCTGATCTCCGCCGGCGGCCCCTTCAGCGCGCTCTTCGGAGACGAGGCCCTTGCCGCGTAAGCGACACACCGGCCTCTCGCGGCTCTTCCCGTACGCGGGCGACAAGCGCGCCCGGTTGGCGCTGATCGGCGTGCTCGCGGCGCTCTCGGCGGCGATGCCCGTGATCGGCTGGCACCTCGTCGGCGACGCGATCGACCAGGGCATCCGCGCCGACGACGAGCGGCGGCTGCTCCTCTACGTGCTCGGGTACATCGCCGTCAATGCGGCAGCGTGGATCCTCGGCACGGCGACGTGGCTCAACCTCGCGGCCGTCGGCCAGCGGATCGTGCTCGAGCTGCGCCGCGACCTGTTCGAGCACCTGACGTCCCTCTCCCTGCGCTACTTCTCCCAGCAGAAGGCGGGCTGGATCATCGCCCGGCTGACGAGCGACGTCGATGCGCTCTCCGACGTCCTGAACCAGGGGCTGACGACGCTCGTCGTGAACACGCTGACCCTGCTGGCCGCAATCGCCGGCCTCTTCCTGCTCGACTGGCGGCTCGGCCTCGTCGCCCTCTGCGTCCTGCCGCCGGGGATCGTCGTCACGCGCTGGTTCCAGCGACGCTCGCACGTCGCCTTCACCGACGTCCGGACGAAGATCGCGACTGTGACGGCACAGCTCGCCGAGTCTGTCTCGGGTATGGCCGTGATCCAGGCCTTCAACCGGGAGCGGGCCTTCCAGGCCGAGTTCGACGGGATGAACGAGGCGAACCGAAAGGCGAACGTCGTCGCCCAGAAGCTCTCGTCGGTCTTCTTCCCGGCAATCGAGCTCCTCGGCGTCTTCGCGACGGGCGCCGTGCTCTGGGCCGGCGCCCATTTCATCGACGCCGGGTCGATGGAGATCGGCACGGTCGTCGCGGCGGTCGGCCTGCTCGCGCTCGTCTTCCAGCCCCTGCAGGAGCTCTCCGAGCTCTACGGGCAGCTGCAGGCGGCGAGCGCCGCCATGGACAAGATCAGCTCGGTGCTCGACGCGGAGATCGACATCGAGGACGCACCGGGAGCGCGCCCGCTCGGCCGGATCGACGGCCGGCTCGAGCTCGACCGGATCACGTTCGCCTACGGGGAGGAGCTCGTGCTGCACGGGATCGAGATCGCCGTCCCGGCCGGCGGCTGCATCGCCCTCGTCGGCGAGTCCGGCGGCGGGAAGTCGACCATGGCGAAGCTGATCGCCCGCTTCTACGACCCGCTCTCGGGCGCCGTGCGCGTCGACGGGACCGATCTCCGCGACGTCGAGCTCCGGAGCTATCGGCGCCAGCTCGGAGTCGTGCTCCAGGATCCCTTCCTCTTCAGCGGCACGATCGCGGACAACATCCGCTTCGCCAAGCCCGACGCGTCGGATCAGGAGGTCTACGACGCGGCCGCGGCGATCGGCGTCGACCGCGTCGCCGCGCGCTTCGAGGACGGGCTCGACCACGTCGTCCGCGAGGGCGGCGCCGGCCTCTCGGCGGGCGAGCGGCAGCTGATCTCGATCGCCCGCGCGCTCCTCGCCGACCCGCGGATCCTGATCCTCGACGAGGCGACCTCGAACATCGACCGGCCGAGCGAGATCCTGATCGAGCGCGCGTTCGATCGCCTGCTGACCGGCCGGACCTCGGTGATCATCGCGCACCGGCTCGCAACCGTCCGGCGGGCGGACGAGATCCTCGTCGTCGAGCACGGCCGGATCGTCCAGCGCGGGACGGAGCTCGAGCTGCTCGCCCAGGAGGGCGCCTTCAGGCGGCTGGCCGAGACGCTGCACGCGGACGGTCTGACCTCGGCGGCTTGATCGTCGCCCTGCCGGGTAAGGGCAGGGCGTGCAGAGCCTCGACTCCGCCGCCGCCTTCCTGCCCGACCGGCTGACGCTGCCGGCCCTTCGCGAGGCCGTCCAGGGCTGTACCGCCTGCCCGCTCTACCTCGCGGCAACGCAGGCGGTCTTCGGCGAGGGCTCGAGCCGGGCGGCGGTGATGCTCGTCGGCGAGCAGCCCGGCGATCGAGAGGATCTCGAGGGCCGCCCGTTCGTCGGGCCGGCCGGGCGGCTCCTGGACGAGGCGCTCCTCGAGGCGGGGATCGACCGCGAGGCGGCCTACGTGACGAACGTGGTCAAGCACTTCAAGTTCGAGCCCCGCGGGAAGCGGCGGATCCACCAGAAGCCGAACTGGAGCGAGATCGGCGCGTGCCGACCGTGGCTCGACGCGGAGCTCGCCGTCGTCCGGCCCACCGCACTCGTCTGCCTCGGCGCGACCGCGGCTCAGACGCTGCTCGGTCGCCAGTTCCGGGTCACGCGCGAGCGCGGGCGGCTGCTCGAGTCCGAGCTTGCACCGCTCACCCTCGCGACCGTGCATCCGTCGTCGATCCTGCGCGCATCCGACGAGGAGGCGAGGCGCCGCGAGCTCGAGCTCTTCGTCGCGGACCTACGCGTGGTCGCGGACGCGCTGCAAGGCCCGGTCGGGCTAGCAGCGAAGGGGGCGACGAAGGGCTAGTCGCCCCAGTCGAAGTCGCGCGTCTTCGTCCACAGGCCGGTGTCCTCGGACGAGTCCGCTTCGACGGTCGAGGCGGCGTGCTCGGACGATTCCTCGCCCGGCCAGACGAGCGGAATCGAGTCGATCGCCACGGCGGGGGCCCCGTCCATGGTCTCCTCGAGGCGCGCCTGCTCCTCCGTCTTGAAGAGGGGATGGTTGTCGAAGGGGTCGTCGGCCGCGTAGCGGTCGATCGGCATGTTCTGCTCGAGCTCGGCGTTGCGGCGCTTCAGCTCGAGGTGGTCCTGGATCACGCGGGCGAAAACCGAAGGTGTCTCGACGGGCATAGGGATCTCCGTGGTAGGGGACGTCGGAGGCGTGCAAAGGCGGGAGTGTAACGCAGGTCCGGCAGGATTCCGCCTGCTCGCGGCGGATTCGAGGCCCGGGATCACGTCGGTGCGTCCGGTGGCGGCTCCGAATCGACGCGATCCTTTCCCGCGCGCTTTGCCCGGTAGAGGGCGTCGTCGGCGGCATCGACGAGGGTGTCGGCGGTCGTTCCGGGGACCGACGCCGCGACCCCGAAGCTCGCCGTGATTCGGATCGGGACGCCGTCGAGCGAGAAGATCGACCGGGCAGCCAAGGCGCTGCGGACGCGCTCGGCGACCTCGCAGGCACCCTCCACCTCGGTTCCCGGCAGGATCAAGGCGAACTCCTCGCCGCCCCAGCGGACCGCCACGTCGATCTCGCGCACGGTTTCGCGCAGGACATCGGCGAAGACCCGCAGGACCACGTCGCCGGTGGGATGTCCGTGCGCGTCGTTGACGGCCTTGAAGTCGTCGAGGTCGGTGAGGATCAGCCCGACGGGGCCCCCGAGCCGGTCCACACGCGCGAGCTCGGCGGTGAGCGCCTCGTCGCCCTGCCGGCGGTTGGCGAGCCCGGTGAGCTCGTCGACGAGCGCCTGCCGCTCGACGATGCGATGGAGACGCGCGTTGTCGAGCGCGATCACGGCCTGCCCGGCGAGCGAGGAGGCGGTGATGGTCGCTTCCGTGTCGAACTCCGTCCCGAGCAGCACGAGGGTGCCGAAGCTGCGGCGGCCCGTCGTCAGCTCGAGCTCCAGCCTGCTCGGCCCCGCCTCCATGTCGCCGATCCGAACGACCGAGCCGTCCCCCGCACGAAGAAGCCCGCCGCCGGCGCCCGTCGCCTCGACGGCGGTCCTGACGATCACGAGCCGAAGCTGCTCGGGATCGAGCGTCGCGGCGAGCGCGTCGCCGAACCGGGCGTTCGCGTCGCGCAGGCGCTGCCGCTCGTCCTCGAGGTCGGCCAGGCGCTCCTCGAGCTGCGCCGCCATCTGGTTGAAGGCGCTCCCCACCGCCGCGAACTCGTCGCGGCCGCGAACCTGGACCCGCTCGTGGAGGCGTCCGGCGGCGATCGAGTTCGCGGCGGCGGCAAGCTCGCCGAGGGAGCCGACGATCGATCGCCCCGCGATGTAGGCCACCAACCCGATCAGGAGCAACGAGGCGAGCAGGCCCGCGACCAGCCTCGTTCGCTCGGACTGCTGCTCCGCGGCGATCGCGGAGCTCGGGGTGATCGCCGCGAGGAAGATCGGCGGTCGCGGCACGAGCTCCACGCCGACGACCCGGTAGTCCGATCCTCCGAGCGAAACCGTCTCGACGTCGCCCGCCCGGACTGGCAGGCCGCCCGCGACGTCGCCGTTCGACGATGCGTCGATGCGACCGCGGACGACGGTGACGAGCTCGTCGGGCTTGTCCAGTCCGGATCGTGCGGCCAGGCGCCTGGCGAGGGCGCGGTCGATCGGGACCGAGGCGATGATCGTGGCCGACCGATTCGCGTCTCCGACGAGCGCGACCGACGTCTCGGCCGCGAGCGGCGGGACTACTCCGAGCCGGAGACCGGACGCCTCGATCCGGAGTGCGGGCTCCCGCTCGAGGTAGCGCGCCAGCACCGCGCGCTCACGAGCCGCGAGCGCCGTCTGGAAACCCGGGTCACGGGCGAGTGTCTCGGCCGCGACCTCGACTGCGCGCCGCTCGTCCTCGAAGGCGACGATTGACGCGCGGAGCCCCGCTTCGAGCCGGGCATCCACCGCGCTCGTGACGCTGCGGTTGACGATCTCGCCGAAGCTCCAGTACGCCGCGGCGAGCGGCAGCAGCGCCAACGTGATGAGCGCCAGGACGAGCTTGAGCTTGAAGCTTCCCATCGAGGACTACAGATTTCCCTTCCGCCGCCGATAACTCTGTTGAAAACAGTATTCGGCAATGGGGAGACGGAGCATGAGCCCGAACTCGGCGCGAGCGCTGGCCGCTCTGCTGGCAGTTGCGAGCACCTTCGGAGCGGCAACCGCTCCGCGGCTGTTCGTGGGCGCGACCGAGACGGATCGACGGGTCGCCGTCTCGGCACCCGCTGCCGGTGCGGCGCCGGTCATCCGGCTGCCGAGTTTCGGCCCGCCCCAGGTCTCCGCGGCGGACTCGAGCAGTTCGGGCACGAGCAGCCCGGCCAAAGCGGAGCCGGCGCACGCATCGGCCGCGTCGCTCATCGCCGTTTCGGCTCCCGCTCCCGAGGCGAGGACGCTTGCTCCTCCCAGCCTCGAAGCACCGGCCTCGAATTCACCGGCAGCCTCGAATCCACGAGTGTCGAATTCACCAGTCTCGGATCGAGCGACACCAGCCGCTTCGGCGGGCAGGCCGAAGCACCCCGCGGCGCCGAGGCCGCGGCCGGCGCCGATTCCCCGGCCGGTGCGGGATCCGGATCCCGCTCCGACCCCGGCCCCCGCCCAGCCCGCACCCGAGCCGGCCCCCAAGCCCGACCCCGCTCCGGCGCCCCCCGAGCCGACGACTCCGACGCGGGCACCCGCGAACCACGCTCCTCCGAGCCCGCCGCCTGCACCCGTGCCGGCCCCTGCGCCGGCACCCGTGCCGGCACCTCCGCCCTCCCCTGCCCCCTCTCCCCAGCCCCCGCCCACGCCGCAGCCCGCACCGGACCCGGCTCCCGCGCCCTGCCCCGACGAGGAGCGTGACGCGAAGGAGGAGCGGAAGGACGCCAAGGACGAGCGGAAAGACGAGCGGAAGGACGAGAAGCGGGACAAGTCCGAGGCCCGGCGCTGAGAGGACGGCTACGATGAGCGCGATGCCTCGTCTCCGTCCGACCAGTCCGCTCGGCGTCGCCATGACGGCGTTCGAGCTCTGGCGCCGCCTGCCGCCCAAGCAGCGCCGCCAGGTGCTGGAGGCCACACGCACCCACGGGCCGAAGCTCGCCGCCGCGCTCCTTGCCAAGCGCAAGCTGAACGGCAAGGGCGACCGGCTCTAGCCCGGATCTCAGCGCAGACCTCTAGCGGGAGAGCGACTCGCGGGCGATCCGGTCCTGCTCGAGCAGGTGCGCCGTCGGGTACCCCTCGCTCGGGCTCGCGCGCCACGGGCGGCCGACGAACCGGAGCGGCACGCCGGTCGGCGCCGCCGCCTCGAGCCGGTGGCGGATCGATCGCCACGCACCCATGTTCTGCGGCTCCTCCTGTGCCCAGACGAGCTCCTCCAGGCCCGGATACGAGGCCGTCAGCGCCGACGCCGCCTCGGCCGGGAACGGATAGAGCTGCTCGATCCGGGCGACCGCGACCCCCGTGGCCCGCTCGTGCTGCTCGTGGCCGACGAGGTCGTAATAGACCTTCCCGGAGCAGAGCACCAGCCGACGCACCTCGGCGCGATCCCGGATCGAAGGATCGTCGAGGACCGGCTCGAAGCCGCCGTCCGCGAGCTCGCCGAGCGTCGAGGAGGCCTGCCGCAGCCGCAGGAGGCCCTTCGGCGTCATCACGACGAGCGGGCGCGGCGTCGCGTCGAGGGCCTGGCGCCGGAGCAGATGGAAGTACTGGGCCGCGCTCGTGCAGTTCGCGACACGGATGTTCTCCTGGGCGGCGAGCTGCAGGAAGCGCTCGAGCTTCGCGGAGGAGTGCTCGGGGCCGTTGCCCTCGTACCCGTGCGGGAGGAGCAGCGTCAGCCGCGAGCTCTGCTGCCATTTCGAGAGGCCGGCGACGAGGAACTGGTCGATCACGATCTGGGCGCCGTTGACGAAATCCCCGTACTGGGCCTCCCAGAGCACGAGCGACTCCGGCGCGGCGACCGAGTAGCCGTACTCGAAGCCCAGGCAGGCGTACTCGGAGAGCGGAGAGTTGTAGACCTCGAACGCTGCCCCGGCCTCGGGGAGATGCTGTAGAGGCACGTGCAGCTCGCCGCTGCGCGGATCGTGGAGGACGGCGTGACGGTGCGCGAACGTCCCGCGCTCGGTGTCCTGACCGGAGAGCCGGATCGAGATCCCGTCCACGAGCAGGCTGGCGAAAGCGAGCGACTCGGCGTGGCCCCAGTCGATCGTCCCCGTCTCGAGAGCGGTGCGCCGCCGCTCGAGCTGCTTGAGCAGCTTCGGGTGCACCTCGAAGTCCTTTGGCATCTCGAGCAGCTGCTCGTTGAGCGTCTCCAGGCGCTCGGCGGGGACGGCGGTCTCGACGACCTCGCCCGTGTCGGCCGGGATGGAGCCGTCCTTGACGGGCCGAGGCTGGGCGATCGACGCCTGCAGCTCCTCGTGAGCGGCCCGCAGCTCCGCTTGCGTCTGCTCGAAGACGGCGTCGGCCTCGGCCTGGGTGAGCACGCCCTCCCCCACGAGCCGCTCGACGTACTGCTCCCGCGCGGTCGGATGCCCCTCGATCTGCGCGACCATGAGCGGCTGGGTGTAGGCCGCCTCGTCCTGCTCCTGGTGCCCGAAGCGCCGGTAGCCGACGAGGTCGACGACGACGTCGTGGCCGAACTCCTGCCGGTAGGCGAGCGCGAGCCGAACGGCGGACACGGCCGCCTCGGGGTCATCCGCGTTCACATGCACGATCGGGATGTCGAAGCCCTTCGCGAGGTCGCTCGAGTAGCGCGTCGAGCGGCCCTCCTGAGGATCGGTCGTGAAGCCGACCTGGTTGTTCGAGATGATGTGGAGCGTGCCGCCCGTCGTGTAGCCGTCCAGGTTCGAGAGATTGAGCGTCTCCGCGACGATTCCCTGGCCGGCGAACGAGGCGTCGCCGTGGATCAGGATCGGGAGGGCGACGGAGGGGTCGTGAATCCCGCCTCCCGTCGAGCGGTCGGTCTGCTCGGCGCGCGTCCAGCCCTCGATCACGGGGTCGACCGCCTCGAGGTGGCTGGGGTTCGGAGCGAGCGACACCGTGACCTCGCCGTTCCGGGTCGTCCGAGTGCCGGTCGCCGGCAGGTGGTACTTGACGTCCCCGGTGCCGCCCTCCTCGTCCATCACGACCGCGTCGATCGTCCGCTCGCCCTCGAACTCGCGCAGGACCGAGCCGTAGGGATGGCCGGTCGTGTGGACGAGCACGTTCAGCCGGCCGCGGTGGGCCATGCCGATCACGACCTCGTGGGCGCCCATCGAGGCCGCCAGCTCGATCGCCTCGTCCAGCATCGGCATCATCGAGTCGAGACCCTCGAGCGAGAACTGCTTCTGGCCGAGGAACCGCTTGCGGAGGAACTGCTCGAAGCCCTCGGCGCGGGTGAGCGAGGCGAGCAGCTCCTTGCGCTCGTCCGGCTCGAGCGGCTGACGGTAGCGGCCGGACTCGATCGCCTGGCGCAGCCAGACGCGCTCCGCGTGGTCGGAGAGGTGCTCGATCTCGTAGGCGATCGTGCCGCAGTAGACCTCCTTCAGCGCAGGCAGCGCCTCCAGGAGGGTCGGGCCCGGAACGTGGACGCGCAGGAGGGAGCTCGAGATCCGCGCCTGCAGCTCGGGGGTGAGCGGCGGGAGCAGCCTCTGCTCGTCGAGGGCCGGGTCGCCCGTCGGCTCCGAGCCGAGCGGGTCGAGCCGGGCCGCGAGGTGGCCGTGCATCCGGTGCGCCTTCACGAGCGCCATCGCCGCGGCGACCCCGCCGAGCAGGGTCTCGTCGGCCGTCTCGGTCTCGGTCTCGGCAGGAGCGGCAGAGGCGGCGGCGGCCGGAACTGCGTGCCCGTTTCCGTGCGTCGCGGCCAGCAGCCGCTGCAGGCCGGGCAGCGCCGCGACGACGCTGCTCTCTCCGCTCTCGAAGAGCGTGCGCCACTCGGCGGGAACGGAGGCCGGATCCTCGAGGTAGTCCTCGAGCAGCAGGCTCGCGTACCCGCTGTTCAGCCCGTCCACGTCGTGGCCGCTCACCCTGGGACCACCGTCTAGTACAGCGGCCGCTCGGTGATCACGGCCACCGCCATCCCGAGCACCCAGCAGATGCAGACGATCGCGATCGCCCAACCCGCGAGCCGCGAGTAGCGCGTCGTCATCCTCGCGGCGACGAGAGCCAAGAGCACGGCGACCGGGATCATCCTGACCGGCCGGTAGGCGACGCCGAGGATGGCCGTAAAGATCGCCGCCGTGGCCATCAGCCCGGCGACGGCCTCGCGCGCGTTCTCAGCGCGGCTCTCACCGCGGCCCTCGCCATGTTCGGGGACCGCGCTCACCGCGCCTGCGCCATCCGTCGCGTGGCGAGCGAACGGCCTCCGCGCGGGAGCGGCCGGCGAGGCCCGCGACGCGCGCCACGGGGCCGCCAGGCGCAGCGCGGCCGAGGCTCGAGGGGCTCGAGCGACGCCAACCGGCCGGCGCCCTCGAGCGGGCGCGGCTCCGCCTTGATCGCCCACCACACGACGGCGCACAGGTAGACGACCGGGATCTTCAGGATCACGAGCATGAAGACGAGCTCCCAGACCACGGTCCGAGTCTACGCGAACGTGTGGGCGATTCGTAAGCGCCGACGCAGACCAGGTTACGTCCGGGCGCTGCGTGGCATCATCCCCGTCATGAGTCGCGAACATCTCGGGCCTCTGCTCGAAGCCGGGGAGGAGGCCGGGTGCCTCAACCTCTCGGAGTTCAGCGCCATGCTCCAGGAGGTGGAGTTGGACGACGACGAGCTCGAGGCGCTCTACACCGAGCTCGAGGAGCGGAACATCGTCCTCTCCGACGACTGCGGGCGGACCGGGAAGCAGGACGCCACCTATGTGAACGGCGACCTCGCGAGCGCGACCACCGACTCGCTCCAACTCTTCCTCAACGAGGCCGGGCGTTATCCGCTGCTGACCGCAGCCGAGGAGGTGGAGCTCGCGAAGCTGATCGAGCGCGGGGACAAGCGGGCCAAGGACACGATGATCAACTCGAACCTCCGGCTCGTGGTCTCGATCGCGAAGCGCTACCAGGGGCACGGCCTCTCGCTCCTCGATCTGATCCAGGAGGGCGTGATCGGGCTGATCCGGGCCGCGGAGAAGTTCGACTGGCGCCGCGGCTTCAAGTTCTCCACCTATGCGACGTGGTGGATTCGCCAGGCCGTGCAGCGCGGCGTCGCGAACAAGTCCCGCACGATCCGCATCCCCGTCCACATCGCCGAGCGCGAGACCCGGGTCGGCCGAGCCGAGCGGGAGCTCGGCGCCAAGCTCGGACGCCCCCCGACCGACGACGAGATCGCGGCCGCGGCGAAGATCTCCCTCAAGCACCTCCAGGAGGTACGGCAGGCCGCTCGGGCCGTCACGAGCCTCGACAAGCCCCTCGGCGACAACGGCGACGCCTCGCTCGGAGACCTCGTCGGCTCGGAAGAGGGCGCGGTCGAGTTGGAGGTCGAGGTCAGCCTGACTCAGGACACGCTGAACCGGGCGCTCCAGGAGCTTCCGGAGCGGGACCGTGAGGTCTTGCGGCTCCGCTACGGCCTCGCCGGCGAAGAGCCGCGCTCGCTGGAGGAGATCGGCCGGCGCCTCGACCTGACGCGGGAGCGCGTGCGCCAGATCGAGGGCCAGGCGCTCGAGCGGCTCGCACTCTCGCGCGAGATCGAGGCTCTGCGCGACGCTGCCTGATTTGAGCCGCCTGATTGGGGTGCCTGAGCGGGCCGCCTAAACCGGCGTCGTCCGACCCTCGATCTAGACCTAACACCGTCCTCATACGCGCTCGGTAGCGTGGCGCACGGTCCCGGGAGGCCCAGGTCCGGGAGCCCCAGGCCCCACCCGTCCCAGCCAAAGGAGTTTGCCCGTGAAACGATCTATCCGGTTCCTGCTCGCCGCGTTCGCGCTGCTGCTGCTCGCCCCGTCGGTCGCCGGCGCGGCGCCGCGGATGTACCTCGGCTTTCACGACGATCCGAACTTCCGGTACGAGGAGCGTCGGGCGGAGATGCTCGACCAGGCGCGCGCCGCCAACACGACGATCGTACGCACCCTCGTCACCTGGGCGAACGTCGCCCCGACGCGTCCACGGAACGCGTCGAACCCGTTCGACCCTGCCTACCGCTTCAACGACCTCGACGAGCTCGTGCGCAATACGCAGGCCAGGGACATGGAGATGCTGCTCACGATCTGGGGGACGCCGAAGTGGGCGAACGGCAACAAGACGCCGAACTTCATGCCCACGCGGCTGAGCGACCTGACGGCGTTCTCGAGGGCGCTCGCCTCCCGCTACTCCGGCCGCTTCGCCGGCTATCCGTTCGTCCGCTTCTACTCGATCTGGAACGAGTCGAACCTCCAGCTCTTCCTGGCGCCCCAGTTCGACGCGCAGGGCAGATCCGTTGGCCCGCGCAACTACGCGAAGCTCGCGGCGGCGGCCTATGCAGGGATCAAGGCCGCAAGTCCGCAGGCGAAGATCGCCATCGGCAGCACGTCGTCGGCAGGACGCGACAAGGTGTTGCCGGGCAAGTCGCAGACGCATTCGCCGGCTCGCTTCGCCCGGCTCGTCGCAGCTGCCAACCCGCGGCTCAAGTTCGATGCGTGGGCGCAGCACCCGTATCCGGTGCCCGTCAACCTGAAGCCGACCCAGCTCGTGCGCTACCCGAATGTGACGCTGAAGTCGTTCGCCCGGTTCGAGCGGGATCTCGACCGCTGGTTCAAGCGCCCGAACGTGCGGATCTGGATCACCGAGTACGGACACGAGGTCCGGGAGGACGGCGAGCCGAGAGGCGTCTCGCGCGCTACCCAGGCCGCGTACGCGGCCCAGGCGCTCGCGCTGGCCCGCCAGGATCCGCGGACGGACATGTTCATCTGGTTCGTCTTCCGCGACCACGCCACGAGCGAGTGGCAGAGCGGCCTCCGCACGAGGACCGGAGCGCCGAAGCCATCGCTCGCGCGGTACACGTCCTTCGCGAAGGCGATCGACGCCCGGAACGCGATCTTCAACCTGCGGGGCGGCGTCGCCGATCCGACGGTGACGGTCGCGCTGCGCCAGTACGCGGCCGGCTCCAAGCCGGGCGAGCGGGTGGGCTTCAACGTCAAGGTCTACGAGAGGGGCAAGCTCGTGGCCGACGCGCAGCCCAGCGCGCCGCTGGCCCGTGACGCGACGGCCAAGGTGCGGCTGCTCGGCTTCCGGCCGGTGAAGGGCCGCAGGTACACCGTCGAGGTGACGGCGAACATCTTCAGCGGCGGCGGCGTCGAGTTGAAGCGATTGCTCACCGTCAACGGCGTCTAGCTCCGAGTCCAGCCGGGCGCGCCCTCGCTGCGAGGGCGCGCCCGGTTCTGCCTCGGCCTAGGATCGCGGGGTGAGCGCGACCGTTCGAGTCGGGGTCTGCTCGTGGGCGGACGAGACGCTGACGAAGATCTGGTACCCGCCGGGCGTCCGCTCGGGCGAGGCGCGGCTGCGCCACTATGCCGCTCGCTTCGGGGTCGTCGAGGCGAACTCGACCTACTACCGGCTCCCCGACGCGGCCCTCGTCGGCAACTGGGCGGAGCGCACCCCGCCGGGCTTCACGATGCACGTCAAGGCCTTCGGGCTGATGACGCGGCACCCGGTCAAGCTCGAGGCGCTCCCCGAGGACCTGCAGGGCGCGTTGCCGGTGGACGCCCGCGGCCGGGTCGACCGGCCGCCGCGGGACCTGCGGGCCGAGGTCTTCCGTCGCTTCGCGAGCGCCCTCGAGCCGCTCCGCCAGACCGGCAAGCTCGGCGGGATCCTGCTCCAGTTTCCGTCCTACGTCGTCCACAAGCCGGCCTCGCTCGAGTACATCGAGTGGGCGCAGGAGCAGCTCCCGGGTGACGAGCTGCTGCTCGAGTTTCGCCATCGAAGCTGGCTCGACGAGGAGCACCGAGCGGAGACGCTCTCGTTCCTCGAGAGTCGTGGCCTGAGCTACGTGGTCGTCGACGCCCCGAAGACGGAGGCCAAGAATCTCGTCCAGACCGTCGTCGCGCGCACGAGCTCGACCGCCTACGTCCGCTTCCACGGCCGCAACGCGGCGACCTGGAACAAGCGCACGGGCAGCGCGGCGGAGCGCTTCGACTACCTCTATTCGGGCTCCGAGCTCGAGGAGTGGGTCGAGCCGCTCCGGGAGCTGGCGGCGGGTGCAGAGGACGTCTACGCGATGTTCAACAACAACGGTCGCTCGACGATGCCGTCCTTCGGCGGGCTCGCCGGCCTCGATCCGCACGAGGTCGCAGGCGACCCGCAGAAGGGCTTCGTCGCGCAGGCGCCTGCGAACGCGCTGATGCTACGCCAGATCCTCGCCGACGCCGGCGTGGCGGTGGCCTAGGAAAGCTTGACGAGCGCCTTGCCGCGGTTCTCGCCGTTCAGCAGCCCGATGAAGGCGCGCGGTGCGTGCTCCAGGCCCTCGGTGACGTCCTCCCGGTACTGGAGCCGCCCCTCGCGGAGCAGGCTGCCGAGGCGGGTCAGCCCCTCCCCGAAGCGGTGGGCGTAGTCGCTCACGAGGAAGCCCTCGAGCCGGGCGCGGAAGACGATCAGGAAGCCGAGGTTGCGCGCCGCGAGCTCCGGCTCGGCGAGGTTGTACTGCGAGATCTGGCCGCAGATGACGACGCGCGCTCCGAGCGCGAGGCGGCGGAAGACGGTCTCCGAGAGCGCGCCGCCGACGTTGTCGAAGTAGATGTCGACTCCGGCCGGGCAGGCATCCTTCAGCGCGGCGTTGACGTCGTCGGCCTTGTAGTCGATCCCGACGTCGTAGCCGTAGAGCTCGGTCAGCTCCGCGACCTTCTCCGGCCCGCCGGCGATCCCGACCGTGCGGCAGCCGGCGGCCTTCGCGAGCTGGCCGACGATCTGGCCGACCGCCCCCGCGGCGGCCGAGACGACGACCGTGTCGCCCACCTTCGGGCGACCGACGTCGAAGAGCCCGAAGTAAGCCGTCAGGCCGGTGACTCCCAGGGCGTGCAGGTAGGTGGACGGCGGTGCTAGACCCGGGTCGAGCTTCCGCAGCGCACCGGCGCGGGCGACGGCATGCTCCTGCCAGCCGAGCTGACCGACGACGAGATCGCCAGGCGCATATCGGCTGTCGGCGCTCTCGACCACCTCGCCCACGACCTGACCGGGCATGACCTCGCCGATCGCCGTCGGTTTCGCGTACGAGCGTGCCTCGCTCATCCGCCCGCGCATGTACGGATCGAGCGAGAGCCACTGCGAGCGGACGAGCACCTCGCCCTGCCGCGGCTCGGGAACGGGCGACTCGAGGAGCGCGAAGTCGGATTCCTTCGGAAAGCCGACGGGACGGGCGGCGAGGGTGATCTGGCGATTGGTCACGGCTTCAGCTTCCCGCGGGATCGTCGAGCGGGAGCGCCCGGGGCGCCACGGGTGAGGAGTGGATGATCGACGTGGTCGTCTGACCGTAGACCACGAAGCGGTCGAGGATGTCCTCGAGCTCGTCGATCGAGCGCAGGTGCAGCTTGAGGAAGAAGCAGTCCTCGCCCGTGATCCGGTAGCACTCCACCACCTCGGGGGTCGCCCGAGCGACCTCGGGGATCTTGTGGAGCTGGCGGCTCGCCGGCCGGACCCGGACGACGGCCGCGAGCGGGAAGCCGAGCGCCTTCGGCTCGACCTCGGCCCGGTAGCCGGTGATCACGCCGGTGCGCTCGAGCCGCTGGACGCGCTCGGCCACGGCGGGAGGCGAGAGGCTGATCCTCCGGCCTAGCTCCGCCATGCTGAGCCTGGCGTCCTCCTGGAGCTCGCCGAGGATTCTGCGGTCGATCGGATCGATCTTGGCTGGTTGAACGGCCATCTCGACAGGAGTCCTCTGCTTCGTAGGGGCACTGGAGAATCTACCTTCGATCGTCCCTTCCGAGACCATAGCGCCCCGACGATCATCTTGGAGGTGTCGCCGAGACGTCTTCCGCCGGCGAGTTACTTCGTCGGCAGCGCGGTCTTCCACTACCTCGGCCCGGCCTTCGCCGTGCTCCTCTTCGCTCGCCTCGAGCCGACCGGCGTCGCCTGGCTGCGGATCGCGAGCGCGGCGGCCGTCTTCGCGGCGTGGCGGAAGCCGTGGCGCGCGTTCGCGAAGCTCGAACGCGAGGCGCGCCGGCCCGTCGTCGCTATGGGCGCGGTGCTCGCGTTGATGAACGTCTGCTTCTATCTCGCGATCGACCGGCTGCCGCTCGGGACGGTCGCGGCGATCGAGTTCCTGCCGGTGATCGTCCTCGCCGCGCTCGGCGTTCGCTCGGGCCGGAATGCGCTCGCGGTCGCTCTCGCCGTCGTCGGCGTGTACCTGCTGACGAGCGTGGCCCTCGTCGACGAGCGGCTCGGGCTCGCGCTCGCCTTCGCGAACGCCGTCCTCTTCGCCGCCTACATCGTGCTCGGCCATCGCGTGGCGCAGCGGAGCGGCTTCGGGGGGATCGACGGTCTCGGCGCCGCGATGCTCGTCGCGGCCGTCGTGGCGGTGCCGCTCGGCGGCTGGAACGCGGTGCCCGCGCTCGTCGACCCGGTCGTGCTCGCCGCGGGCATCGGTGTCGGCGTCGCCTCGTCAGTGATCCCGTATGTCTGCGACCAGCTCGCGATGGCCCGGCTGGCGCGTTCGACCTATGCGCTGCTCGTCTCGCTCCTCCCGGCGACCGCGACGATCATCGGCGCGCTCGTGCTCGCCCAATTTCCGTCGCGGGCCGACGCGGCGGGAATCGCGCTCGTGATCGCGGGGATCGCGCTGCACACGGATCGGCACGACGACGCGCCGGAAGCGGCGGACGTCACGCCTGAATGATGGAGCCAGCCGGGCTCGAACCGGCGACCTCCACGCTGCCAGCGTGGCGCTCTCCCAGCTGAGCTATGGCCCCGAGCGGAAGAAGTCTAGCCGCCCGAGCTCGTAGTCGCGTGCCCACTTGACGCCGACAGACTGGCTGTTGCGGGTCGGTGCACACCGCAGGTTGACTTCGGCGTGGCCGTCGAAGATCTCCGGAGGAAGCGCGTAGCAACGATCGAGTTCGGCACAGTAAGCGACGATCAAGTCGATCTCATCGCGTCCGTAGACGCTACGGATGTAACCGCTCGGGCCGCGCCTCGCAGTCCGGCAGTTGACGACCACGACATCGGCGGACCGAGCCGCCCACTTGCACTGAACGCGAAGCAGCGAACCACCGGCATCGAAGACCACGTCGTGCCGCAGTCCATCCGAAAGCGGGCGGAGAACTCCGATCCCGAGCTTGATCGCGGCGGCAGTGATCGAAGCCTCTGCGATCGCCCCTTTCTGATTCGATGACAGCATGTCACGAACGCTAGTTCGCACGTCGGCTGGGCCATGTCCGTTTCGGACAACTCGGCGACGCGGGCGACGACGCGTCGCGAAGTAGAGTCGAGTTCCGATGCGCCGGACGCGCCTTGCTCTCGGTTTCGCCTGCGCCGGCCTCGTCGCCGTCCAACCCGCGCTGGGCGCGACGATCACAGGCTCGGCTCGGGCCGACACGCTCAACGGCACGGCGAGCGCCGACGCGATCCGCGGCAACGGCGGGGACGACCGGCTCGCCGGGACGGGCGGGGCCAGACTTCCTCGAGGGCGGCGACGGGCTCGACACGATCGACGGCGGCGCGGGCGCGGACCGGATCGGCGTCCACCTGGACGGAGCCCGCGACGTCGTGCGCTGCGGGACCGGCCGCGACGTCGTCGTCGCCGACCGCTCCGACCGCGTGGCGGCCGATTGCGAGGTGCTGAGCCTCCAGCTCTCGCGCGATACGACGGTCGATGCTCAGAGCCAGCACGAGACGCAGGTCGAGCCCGACAGCTTCGCGTTCGGCTCCACGATCGTCACGCTCTTCCAGACGGGTCGGAACGAGGGCGGCGGCGCCGCGGCGCACGGCTGGGCGACCTCGACCGACGCCGGCGCCACCTGGCGGTCGGGGCTGCTGCCCGGTCTCGTCTCCGAGACGACGGTTCGCGGCCCCTTCGACGCGGTCAGCGACCCGGTGGTCGCCTACGACACGGTGCACCGCGTGTGGCTCGCCTCCTCGCTCGGGGTGGCGGGAAACGACCTGCAGCTGACGATCAACCGCTCGACCGACGGCCGCGCGTGGGAGCGCCCTTTGATCGCCGCAGCAGATCCCGCCGAGGCCTACGACAAGCAGTGGCTCACGTGCGACAACGGGCGCACCAGCCGCTTCCGTGGTCGCTGTTACCTCGCCTACTACGACGTCGAGGCGAACAGGATCGCCGTTCGGCGCTCGACCGACGGAGGTCGAACCTGGTCGGCGGCCGTCGGGACACCGGCGGACGGGACGCTCGGGAACTCGGTCAACGGCGCCTACCCGATCATCCGCCCGGACGGCTCGCTCGTCCTCGCGTTCACGATCTCGTCCCTCTTCGCGGCGACGGACATGAACGAGATCGGAGTGGTTCGCTCTGGAGACGGCGGACTGACGTTCACCGGCCCCGTCCGGCTCGGCGGCTTTCCCGAGGACGTCTTCACGGGCGTGCGCTCGCCCCCGCTCGTCACCGGCGACGTCGACGCACGCGGGCGCGTCTACGTCGCGTGGAGCGACTGCCGGTTCCGGGACGACTGCACGGGCACCGACATCGTGCTCGCGCGTTCCGCCGACGGCGTGAGCTGGAGCGCTCCGGTGCGGGTCGCCGTCGGCGACGTCATAAGCGACGTCGACCATTTCCTGCCGGGACTCGCGGTCGACCCGGCGTCCTCAGGCGCGACCGCACGTCTCGCGGTCGTGCTCCACACGCTGCCCGAGCCGGAGGGCTGTGCGCTCGGTGACTGCCCGGGCGTCGACGTCCGCCTGATTCGATCGTCGGACGGCGGGCGAACCTGGGGCCGGGCGCAGACCCTGAGCGTGGAGCGGATGCGGATCGGCTGGCTCGCGAACACCGGTATCGGGCGGATGCTCGGGGACTACGTCTCGACCTCGTGGGTCGGCGGCCGGCCGGTGCCGGTGTTCTCGCTCGCGACCGCTCCGGTCGGCGGCCGCTACCGTCAGGCGATCTTCGCGACTGTGCGCGCCGGCTAGCTCAGGCGCTCGCCGCTTCGAGCTCGACCGCCGGGACGTCGCCCCAGAGATCCTCGAGGCGGTAGAACGCACGGGTCTCGGGCGTGAAGACGTGCAGGACGACGTCGAGGTAGTCGGCGACGATCCACTCGGCCTCGCGCGTGCCGTCGGTCGCACGCGGGGTCAGCTTCGCCTCGGCCTTGAGCTGGGCGTAGACCTCGTCGTAGATCGACTTCGTCTGGCGCGAGCTCCGGCCGGTCGCGAGCACGAAGAAATCCGTGTAGACGCACACGGGGCGCATGTCGAGGATGACGACGTCTTCGGCCAGCTTCTCCGCCGCCACGGCGGCGATCCGGCGTGCTTGTTCCAGAGAGCTCAGAGCGATCAGTGTACCGGCGATCCCCGGAGGTAGAGCCCATGCGCCGCGATGTAGTCGGCCACCGCGGGCACCACCAAGCCGTCGAGTGAAGCCCCATCGCGAACCCGCCGGCGGAGCTCCGACGAGGAGATCGGATGTGGCTCCAGCTCGAAGGGCTCGACGCGCGGCGACCCCGACGAGAGCTCGTAGCCGGGGCGCGCGGCGACGCCGAGCCGCGCGAGCTCGAGCACGCGCTCGGGCTCCTTCCACGTCGGGAAAGCCGCGAGCTCGTCGGCGCCGATCAGGAAGATCGGGTCGTCGTAGCCGTAGGCCTCGAGCGCGTCGACCGTGTACGCGTGCCGTTCCAGCTCGACTTCCGCGTCCAGCTCGGCGAAGGTCAGCCGCGCCAGCTCGAGCCGGTCGGCAGGCGGAGCCTCGGACGGCTTGTGCCCCGCAGCCGCGACCACCGTCACGTGCAGCTCGTCGAGCGCGAAGTGCTCGACCGCCGCGCGCGCGAGCGCGAGGTGGCCGAGATGCGGTGGGTCGAAGCGTCCGCCGAGGATCCCGACTATTGCCACTCGAGCGTCTCGTCGCCGAGCTCGACGTCCTGCCCCTCACGGACTCCGGCCGCCTCGAGCGCGGCCTCGAGCTCCTCGCCCTGTGGTACCTCGCCGACCACGCGGAAGCCGCGATCGGTGCGGTAGATCCGGAAGGCGCGCCGCGCTGGCGGCTGGGGTCGATACTCGAGGAACTCGGGGAGCTCCGGCTCCTCCTCGGCGTCCACGGACGGCGCCGGCGAAACGAGCGTGAAGAGCGTCCGCTTCAGCTCCTCGATTCCCTCTCCGGTCGCCGCCGAGACCCGGAAGACGGCGACGACGCGTTCGTCCTCGACGGGAAACCGCGGCGGCTCGGTCAGCAGGTCGATTTTGTTGAGAACGATCGCCTGCGGCCGCTCGTCGAGCCCGGCCCCGTAGAGCGCGAGCTCGCGGTCGATCGTCCGGAACCGCTCCTCCACGTCGTCCTCGGAGGCGTCGATCACGTGCAGGAGCAGCCGCGCCCGCTCCAGATGGGCGAGGAACTCGTGGCCGAGGCCGACCCCTTCGCTCGCTCCTTCGATCAGGCCCGGCACGTCCGCGACCGTGAGCTGGGCGCCGTCGGGCGACTCGACGGTGCCGAGCACCGGTGCGAGCGTCGTAAAGGGGTACTCCGCCACCTTCGGCTTCGCGTTCGAGAGGCGCCGCAGGAGCGAGGACTTGCCGGCGTTCGGGAGCCCCGCGAGCGCGGCGTCCGCCAGCAGCTTCAGGTGCAGCTCGACCTCGGCCTGCTCCGGGGCGTCGCCGACCTCGGCGAAGCGGGGTGTCTGGCGGGTCGGCGTCGCAAAGCGCGCGTTGCCTCGGCCGCCGTTGCCGCCGCGGGCGAGCACGACGCGCGCACCGGGCGTCTTGAGGTCGGAGATCAGGTTGCCCTCGGAGGTGGCCTGGGTCCCGACCGGCACCTCGAGCACGATCGTGGAGCCGTCCGCGCCGTGCTTGCGCGCCCCGCGACCGGGCTCGCCGCGGCCGGCCTTGAACCGCGTCTTCCGGCGGAAGGCGGAGAGGTCGCGGAGATCCTTGTTCGCCACGAGGATCACGTCGCCGCCGCGGCCTCCGTCACCGCCGTCGGGGCCGCCGCGGGGCACGTGCTTCTCGCGCCGGAAGCTGAGGCCGCCGTCACCGCCGCGACCCGCCAGCACCTCGATGCGGGCGCGGTCGTGGAACACGGTGTCTAGCTCGGGTCGGTCGAGGCGACCGAGATGAAGCGCTTCTCGCCGCTCGTGCGGAACTCGACGGTCCCGGGCCTCGTCGCGAAGATCGTGTGGTCGCGGCCGAGACCGGTTCCCGGGCCGGGCCGGAAGCGCGTGCCGCGCTGGCGCACGATGATCCCGCCGGCCTTGATCTCCTGGCCGCCGAAGACCTTGACGCCGAGACGCTGGGCGTTCGAGTCGCGCCCGTTCCTGGAGGAACCGAGACCCTTCTTGTGTGCCATCGCTAGCTCTCCTCGTCCTTTGCGGCCAGTGCGGACTCGAGCGCGGCGATCGCGCCCTTGCGTGCGGCGCCCGCCTGCTCGTACTCGAGCGCAGCCTCGAGCATCGGCCGGTTCCAGCCGGTCGACTGCTCCTTGATCTCGGCCACCGTCAGCGCCTCGTAGCCCGACGGCATGCCCTTGACGTGCTCCTCGGCGGGCGCGGCCTCGGCCTTCGCGGCCGGCTCGCTCTTCTTCGCCGCCGCGGGCTTCTTCGACGCAGCGCCGATCGACTCGATCTGGATCTGCGAGAGGCTCGCGCGGAAGCCGGTGTGCTTCTTGTAGCCGTTCTTCGGGCGGTACTTGCCGATCCGGATCTTCTCGCCCTTCACGTCCGCGACCACGCGCGCCGTGACCGTCGCGCTGGGCGAGAGGTCGGGGCCGGCGTCGCCGCCGCCCGTGAGCAGCACGGTCGGCTGGAAGGTCTTGCCCTCTCCGTGCGGGAGGCGGTCGACGAGCAGCCGCTCGCCCTCGCGAACGCGGTACTGCTTGCCGCCGAGACTGATGATCGCGTAGGAGCTCATGTGAGGGTCTGCTTCGGGCGTGCGAAGCGCGGGCTAGGTGCCCGCGCGCCGGGGGATTGTAGCGAACACGCTAGATCTCGTCGTCCCACTCGGACATCGGCACGTACTCGTCGGAGACAGCTTCGGTTGCGAGGGGCGCCGGGGTCGCGGCGACCGTTGCGGGCTTCGGAGCCTCTTCCGCCACCACCTGCGCTGGAGCTTCCGCCTCTTCGGCGAGCTGGGCGTCGCCGTTCTCGCCGGCGACGACCGGCTTCTTCTTCCGGTTGCGTCCGCCACGCGAGCCGCGGCGCGTCTTCTTCTTCGCCGGCGCCTCCCCGTCGGCGCTCACGGCATCGGTCTCGGCCACGGCTTCGACGGCCTCGTCGGCCAACTCCTCTTCGACGGCGGCAACCGCCGGCTTCGTCCGAGCGCGCGGCTTCGGCTTCGCGGGGGCGTCGCCGTCCAGCTCGACGCTGGGCACGTGGATGCGCGGACGGGACTTCTGCGCGCTCGCCGGCTCGTCCTCCGACTCGGCCTCCACCGGCTCGTCGACCTCGAGCGTGGCCGCTTCGACCGTGCCGTCGCCCGAGCCGTCCGCGGCGGCGACCGCCGGCTTCTTGCGGTTGCGGCCGCCTCGTGAGCCACGGCGCGTCTTCTTCTTCGCGGGAGCCTCGCCGTCCTCCGCAACCTCGGCCGCGATCTCCTGCTCCTCGGCCTCGGGGGGAACCTCCTGATCTGCCTCCACGACCTCGAGCTCGACCGCGCCGGCCTCGAGCTCGGTCTCCGTCGTCTCCTCGGCGACCTTCTTCGCGCGACTGGGCGCGCGGGTCGGCTTCTCGGCCTCGCTCTCGAAGGTGATCGCATCGGGCGCCGCGGCCGCACCGCCGGCGAGCAACGTCGCGTAGGCCGAGCCGTCGAGCACCGCGCTCGATCCGAACCTTGGCCTTCTTGCCGACGAGCTTCGCGGCGCCGCCGACGATCACGTCGACCCCGTCGAGCTTCCCGACGGCGGTCGAGGCGTCGTGCAGGCCCAGCTCGACGAGCTTGACGTCGACCTCCGAGCTCTCCGCGAGCGAGGTCTCGGGCTGGAGGTCGACGAGCTTGCCCTCCGCGAGCACGGCGAGGTGGTCGGAGTGCACGCCGTCCTTCGGGACGAAGAAGAAGCGCTTCTTCGACGCGGCCTCGATCTCGGTGAGCCGATTGGCCCCCGAGCCGATCAGGAGCGCGGCCGTGCGCGCATTCACCTCGACGCGGAATGCCTGGGCCCGCGAGCCGGCGGCGAGCCCCCGCAGGCGCCGCTCGACGTCCATCGCGGCCGTGGCCTCCGAGACGACGATGCCGTCGCCTTCGCAGGTCGGGCACTTCTTGGTCAGGATCTCCCGCGGGCCGTCGGTGACGTTCTGCCGCGTCATCTCGACGAGGCCGAGCGGCGAGATCTCGACCACGTACGTCTTCGTCCGGTCCCGCTCGAGCTCGTTCCGGAGCGCCTCCTCGACCTGGGCCCGGTTCTTCGGGTTCGCCATGTCGATGAAGTCGATCACGATGATCCCGCCGATGTCGCGCAGCCGGAGCTGGCGGACGACCTCCTTGACCGCCTCGAGATTGTTCTTCGTGATCGTGTCCTCGAGCCGCGCGCCGGAGCTCTTGGAGCGCGAGCCGACGAAGCGGCCCGTGTTGACGTCGACGACGGTGAACGCCTCGGCGTAGTCGAAGATCAGGTAGCCGCCGGAAGGGAGGTCGACGCGGCGCGAGAGCGTCGAGCGGATCTCCGCGTCGACGCCGGTGCCCTCGAAGAGCGGGGTCTTCTCCTTGTACCGGTGCACGCGCTCGAGCATGTGCGGCGAGGTCTTCTTCAGGTAGCCGACGATGCGCTTGAAGGTGCGATCGTGGTCGATCTGGGCGCTCTCGAAGTCGCCCGCGAAGAGATCGCGGACGATGCGCAACGGGAGCTCGGCCTCCTGGTAGACGAGCGCCGGCGCCTTGGCGGTCTTCGCCTTGGCCTGGATCGTCTTCCAGAGCCGCTGCAGGAAGACGAGGTCGCGCTCGATGTCCTCGGCGGAGGCGCCCTCGGCGGCGGTGCGGACGATGATCCCGCCCTCCTTGACCTCGAGGCCCTTGATGATCTCCTTCAGCCGTGCACGCTCGGCGTCGTCGAGCCTGCGCGAGACCCCGAGGCCCTCGCCCTGTGGCACGAAGACGAGGAAGCGACCGGGGAGCGAGATCTCGGTCGTGAGCCGGGCGCCCTTGGTCTTCATCGGATCCTTGACGGACTGGACGAGAATCTCCTGGCCGCGTGCGATCAGGTCGGTGATCTTCTTGCCGTGGCGCTTCCCCTCGAGCTCGGGGACGACGATCTCGTCGACGTAGAGGAAGCCGTTCTTCTCGAGCCCGATCTCGACGAACGCGGCCTCCATCCCGGGCAGCACGTTGTCGACGGTGCCGAGGTAGATGTTGCCGGCGATCGAGCGCTTGTCCGGACGCTCGAGATAGACCTCGGCGACGCGGTCGTCCTCGAGGATCGCGACCCGCTGCTCGCCGACGTCGACCGAGATCAGGAGCTCGCGCTTCGCCTTCGGCAGCGGCGCCCGCTTCTGCGGCACCCGGCGGCGGTTCCCCTGCTGGTTGGCCCGGCGCTCCTGGCGCTGGCTGCGCTCGCCGGACTGGCTCCGCTGGCCGCGGTCGGCCTGTGGCTTGCGCTCGCGCGGCGCTTGCTCGGCCTGCTCCGGCCGCTCCTGGCCGGACTGCTCGCCGAGCGGCGCCGAGCCGGGCTTTCTCCGGCCGCGCCCGCCGCGGTTGCCGCGGCGGCGCTTCGGTGCCGTTTCGCTACTTCCCGGCTCGCTACTTCCTGTCTCGCTTCCGGCGTCGCCGTTGGCGGCGGCCGGGGCCGAATCGACGGCTACCGCCTCAGGCGGTGCCTCCTGTACCGGAGCAGACGCGGCTTCCGCTGCCCGCTGCTCGTCCTGCTTGCGCTTCCGTCGAAACCAGGGTGACAAATGCTTCTCCTAGGGTGGGCGCGCGCAAAGACACGGCCGCGGATGCGGCCGGTCGCGCGCTGCGAGTGATGAAAAACGTAGGCATGGCCTGCGGACAGGCTAGCAGCCCGACCTGTCGGGATCTGCCAACGGTCGGAGCGTGGAGAAGCTAGGCAGCCGCCGGGCGCAGCCGCGCGCGACGCGCTCGCACGGCACGGAGCCGCTGCGAGAGTCGCGCGAACGCCCACGGCTCGACCTCGGCGTAGCGCTTCTCGCTCTGCCCCCGGGTCGACTCGAGGTACTCGAACCAGGCGTCGGCTTCTTCGATCTGCAGCAGTTCTTCTGCGTGTTCGCCGGCTTCCGGGTAGTTGCGTCCCACGTGCCCTCCCTCCAGGTCGTTGGTCCGACTTTAGGACCGGGACCGGACGGACCGCCTCAGGTCGCGGCGTCGGCGAAGTAGCGACGCCCGGCCTCGCCGATCGCCCGGGTGCCCCCGTAGGCGATCGCGCCCTTGACCGCCCACCCGGCGACCGGGACGCCGCCGAGCAGCTGCCGGGCGACGGCGCGGAAGCCGAACCCGGCCGCCACGGTGGCGAACACCTCTGGGAGCCGCTGCTGGTCGACCTCGAGCCCGTGCGCGGCGGCGAGCCGGAGGACGAGCCGGATCTGGTTCAGCGTCAGCACAGGGAAGTCCGCGCCCGGGATGAAGATCGCCACGCCCAGGATGGCGTTCTTGCGCGAGAACGACTCGATCAGCCTGTCGCAGACGGCGTCGCGCAGGACGGGCAGGCGAGCGGCGAGCGGCGTCGCGCGCTCGTCGAGCCGCTGCGCCAGGACGCGCGCGATCTCCTCGACGGGGAAGCCGGAACCGGGCGCGCTGTGGACGACATCGGTCGCGAGCACGTAGGGCACGTCGAGCTGGCCCGCAACCCCGTCCGTCTGCACCGCGACCACCGGGACGCCCGCGCGCCTCGCCGCGCGCAGAGCCCGCTCGTCGTCCTCGGTCGGCGCACCCGCCAGCACGTGCACGAGCGCGCAGGCGTGATCGATCGAGCCCCCGGAGGTCACTGCTCCCGAGGAGCCGCCGCGCGCGAGCTCCTGCTCGAGCGTCGCGGCGAGGGCGCCGCCGACGAGCAGCGGCCGGTCGTCCGCGAGCATCTTCCGCGTCTCCTTCGCGAGCCCCCAGACGGCCGCCGGATCGATCGTCCGGGCCATTACGTGCGCCGGCGGCCCAGGTTGCCGCGCGCGTGAATCGAGAGGAGGACGCCGATCGCGGCCAGGTTCGCGACCATGGACGAGCCGCCCACGGTCACGAAGGGCAGCGGAATCCCCGTCACCGGCGCGATTCCCATCGTCATCCCGACGTTGACGAAGATCTGGAAGAGGAAGGCCATCACGATCCCGCCCGCGACGATCGCGCCGTAGGCGTCGCGGCTGACGGTGATGATCCGGAGCCCGCGCCAGACGACGAGCAGGTAGAGCCCGAGCAGGAGCGCGGCGCCGAAGAAGCCGCGCTGCTCCGCAAAGGAGGCGAAGACGAAGTCGGTCGCGTGCTCCGGGAGGTAGTCGAGCCGCGTCTGGGTCGCGCCGGCGACGCCCCGGCCGTCGAGCCCGCCCGAGCCGACCGCGGTGATCGACTGCGTGACGTTGTACGTGGTGCCGCCCGGGTCGCGGTCCGGATTCGCGAAGCCGGTGAGCCGCTCCTTCTGGTACGGCTCGAGCACCTCGACGCCGACGGTCGGGAGGAACCAGACGACGCTCACGATCACGGTGAGCCCGGTCGCGGCCAGCGCGAGCATGTGCGTCCAGCGCGCGCCGGCGACGAAGAGGCAGGCGGCGAGCGCGGCCGTGTAGACGAGCGACGTGCCGAGGTCGGGCTGCTTGAAGACGAGCAGGATCGGGATCGACGCCAGACCCACCGCCTGGAGGACGACGGCGGCGTCGAGCCGTCGGGCACGGTCGGCGAGGAAGCCCGCCAGCGCGAGGACGAAGAGGAGCTTGCCGAACTCGGAGGGCTGGAGCTGGAACGGGCCGATGTCGATCCAGCGCTTCGAGCCGCGCGTCTCCTGCGCCAGCAGGAAGACCAGGATCATCAGGACGATCGTGCTCCCGTAGATCACGCGCTGAGCCCGTCGATAACGGTCGGGATCGACGGCCAGCGCGACGACCAGCGCGACCAGGCCGAGGCCGACGGCGATCGCCTGGCGGACGACGTAGTAGCTCTCGTTGCCCTCGACGTCGTAGCGGGTGATCCCGGAGACCGCCCAGAGGCCGTAGGCGACGAGCGCGCCGACCGCCGCGACGAGCAGCCAGTCGAGCCGCCGGACGTAGGCGAGCACGTCGATGCCCTGGCGAGGAGCCGAGCGGGTGGTGGAGACGTCCAGCATCAGTCGCTCGCCACGACGCCCTGCACCCCGGCCTTGACGCCGAACCAGCGCTCGAACACCTTCAGCGCCGCCGGAGCCGCGGCGGTGCCGCCGTGGCCGCCGTTCTCGATCACCGCGCACACGACGATCGGGCCCTTGCGGCCGTACGAGGAGAGGTCGAACGGCCCCCAGCCGCACCACCACGACTGGTCCTCGAGGTGACCGGCGCCGTAGCCGGGCAGGTCGACGACCTTCTCGGCGGTGCCGGTCTTGCCGGCGACCGGAACCGGGAAGCTGCCGAAGACGCCCGACGAGGTGCCGTAGGCGTCGTGGGTGGCGAGGTAGAGACCGTCCCGCACGACCGAAAGGCCCTCGGGGTCGACGTCCACGGGCTCGGGCCGTTCGGGCCGGAACGTCACCTCGGTGATCGGCGGCGAGCCGTCGTTGCCCGGTTGCTCCACCGCAGAGACGAGATAGGGCTTCACGAGCTTGCCGCCGTTCGCGAGCAGCGCGTAGAACCGCGCCATCTGGAGCGGCGAGACGGTGACGTCCTTCTGCCCGATCGCGAGCTGGATCAGGTCGCCCGGATTCCAGGCCCGGTCGATCCCCTCGTAGGTCCGCTTGCGCCAGGCGGGCGTCGGCACGAGCCCCGGCGTCTCGCCGCCGATGTCGAGGTTGGAGATCCGGCCGAGACCCAGCTTCCGGGCCCAGTCCTGCATCCGCGTCCAGTAGGCGCGCTCGGTCTCGCCCCGCTCGTAGTAGCGGTTGCCGACGTCGTAGAAGTAGGTGTCGCAGGACTGTGCGAGCGCGGTCGGCAGCGTCATCGGCATGTTCGTATACGGGTTCCAGTTCCGGAACTCGAACTCGTCGAGCCCGTAGCGCGCGGACGGCGTGCACTGGATCGACTGGTACGGCGAGAGGAGGCCGTCGGAGATCGCAGCGAGCGCGGTCACCGGCTTGAACACCGAGCCGGGCGGATACTGGCCGGCGAGCGCCCGGTTCAGGCCCGGGTAGTTGCGCTCCTTCGCGACCTCGGCGTCGACGAGCGGCTCGAGCTTCTTCGGGTCGACGCGGCCGACGTAGACGGACGGCTTGTAGGTCGGGTTCGACGCCATCGCGAGGATCGCGCCGTCCCTGGGGTCGAGCGCCACGATCGCGCCGCCGTTCGCGTTGTACGACTCGTTGTTGCGCGCCGTCTGGATCCCGTAGGCGAGCGCGCGCTCGGCCGCCTGCTGGAGACCGACGTCGATCGTCAGCCGGACGCTGCGCCCATAGGTCGGGTATTCCTTCGTCTCGTACTCGCTCTGCGGCCGCCCGACCGAGTCGACGCGCACCTGGGCCGCCCCCGGCGTCCCGCGGAGGTACTGGTCGAAGGCGCGCTCGACGCCGGCCTTGCCGAGCTTGTCGCCGGCCCGGTAGCCCTCGCGCTTGCGGGCGGCGAGCTCCTTCGGCGAGATCTCGCCCACGTAGCCGAGGATCTGCGCGGCCAGCGCGCGGTGCTCGTAGTCCCGCAGGTAGGTGCCGACGATCTGCACGCCCGGGAACTCCGCGACGCGCTCGGTCAGGTACATCACCTGGTCCTCGTGCACGGCCGTCTTGATCGTGATCGGGCTGAGCGGGTCGTCCTTCGAGTCCTCGAGCGCCCGCGTGAGACGCGGCAGCGGAACCCGCAGGACCTTGGAGAGCCGCTTGAACATCGCGTAGCGCCCCTCCTTCGGGAGGTCGCTCTTCCAGATCCGGACGGCCGTCCCCGGCACGTTCGAGACGAGCACGTTGCCGTTGCGGTCGAGGATCGAGCCGCGCGGAGCCTCGACCCGGACGGTCCGTACCTGGTTCTCCTGCGCCGCGTTCAGGTAGCGGTCGCCGGAGAGCACCTGGAGCGCCCAGAGCCGGAGGAAGAGCACGGCGAAAATGGCCAGCGCGACCGCGCCGAGCATCCCGACGCGCAGCGCGAGCTGCGGGGTGAAGCGGTACGGCTCGGTGACGCGCGGATCGGGCGGCAGGAAGCGCCCGGAGGGGTTCCGCTTAGCCAAGGAGCCGCACCTCGGCCGGGCGCGTTGCGCCGCCGCGCTCCAGCAGGGCCCGGCAGGCCGCGAAGACGAGCCCGCCGAAGATCAGGTTCAGCCCGAGCCCGGCGAGCAGCGCCTCGACGAGCGCGCGCCGCATCGAGACCTCCTCGCCGAGGAGGAAGTGGAGGAAGAAGCCGAACAGCGCGACGAGGATCGTGAGCACGATCACCGCGAGAATCGGCGCATGCGCCCGGCCGCGTCCGGTCGTCTCGCCGTAGCGGCCCGTCCAGTAGCCGGCGAGCGCCAGGACGAGCGCGGTCACGCCGAGCGTGTCGAGGGTGACGATGTCGAGCAGGAGCCCGCCGCAGAAGCCCGCGACCGCGCCGGTGACCGCGCCGCGCAGGAGCGCGATCCCGAGCAGGGCGAGCAGGAGGACGTCGGGCGTGCCGCCGAGCACGTCGAGCGACGCGAAGATCGTCGCCTGCAGGAGCACGGCGACGAAGACGATCCCGGCGACGATCGCTGAGTCCGCCACGGCTAAGGGAGCACCGGCGTCGGCCTGCGACCGACGAGGACGAGCACCGAGTCGAGCGACGAGAAGTCGACGTCGGAGCGGATCTGGACCTGCTGGTAGAGGTCGGTGTCGAGCTGGCCCACATACGTGACGCGGCCGATCGGGATCCCGCGCGGATAGAGGGAGGCGAGCGGCCCGGAGCGCCAGCCGGCGGTGACGATCGCGTCGTCGACCTTGACGACGGCGTCCTTGCGCACGCGGTCGAGGATCAGCGAGTCGCCGGCCTGGCCGTGGCGGACGATCCCGCCCGCACCGCCGCGCAGCGCCACGGCGGAGACCGCGCTCTGCTCGTCGGTCAGGAGGCGTACGCGCGCCGCGTGGTCGGTGAGCCGCGTGACCTGGCCGACGAGGCCCTCGCGCGTCACGACCGGTGCGTAGGGCTTGACCCCGTCGGCGGAGCCGACCGAGACGACGATCTCCTGCTCGAAGGCGCTCGTGGGGCGCGCGATCACCTCGGCCGCGAGCGGCTCGAAGTCGGCCGGGAACGCCGGCGCGTTGCGGTAGTCGAGCAGGCGCCGCAGGTCGACGTTCTCCTGGAGCGCGGATTCGTTCTGGATCACCTGCTGCTGGAGGAGCGCGTTCTCCTTCCGCAGCCGTGCCGCTTCGTCACGCGCTCCGAAGAGCCCCGCCGTCCAGTCGTAGGCGTCCTCGAAGGGCCGCGCGACGCGGTTGATCGCGACCTCGAGCGGCTGGAGGACGCTCGCCAGCGTCGCCTGGACGGTGTGCAGCGGCCCGTCCTCCGACTCGCGGAACGAGATCGTGATCAGGACGAGCGCGGCAAGCACCAGCCCGCCCAGCACGATCCGGCGCCGAAGCGCGCTGCTGGTGCGAGAGGTGAATGGACGCGGGACGGGACGCCGGACGGGGAAGCCCAGCACCGCCGATTTTGCGGTGCGGTTGCGTGGCACGAGCGGTCTACTCTAGCGAGTCTCCCGGCGCCCGCTCATGCCGGCGCCCGCGGGAAGCGGCCTAGTAGCGGCGCTTTCCGTTCCGCCGGGGACGGGCTCGGGCGGCGCGGTCGTACGTGTCGAACTCCTCGAGGCTGCGCCCGGAACCGACGGCGACGCAGGTGAGCGGGCTCTCGGCGAGGTGCACCGGCATCTGCGTCTCGTGGCGCAGGCGCTCGTCGAGCCCGTGCAGGAGGGCGCCGCCGCCTGCGAGCACGATTCCGCGGTCCATGATGTCCGCGGCGAGCTCGGGCGGCGTCTTGTCGAGCGTCGAGCGGATCGCGTCGATGATCTGCGCCACGGGCTCGTCGAGCGCGTGGCGGATCTCCTCGGAGCTCAGGACGACGGTCTTCGGCAGGCCGGTCAGCATGTCGCGGCCGCGCACCTCCGCCTGCACCTCCTCGCGCATCCGGTAGGCCGAGCCGACCTCGAGCTTGATCTCCTCCGCGGTCTGCTGCCCGACGAGGAGCTTGTACTCCTTCTTGATGTGCGTGACGATCGCGTCGTCCATCTCGTCGCCGCCGACGCGGAGGCTCTGCGAGACGACGATCCCGCCGAGCGAGATCACCGCGACCTCGGTCGTGCCGCCGCCGATGTCGACGATCATGTTCCCCGTCGGCTCGGCGACCGGCAGCCCCGCGCCGATCGCGGCCGCCATCGGCTCCTCGATCAGGTAGGCCTTGCGGGCGCCGGCCGAGAGCGTCGCCTCCTCGACGGCGCGCTTCTCGACCCCGGTCACCCCGGAGGGGACGCAGACGACGACGCGCGGATGCGAGAAGCGGCCCTGGTGCACCTTCTGGATGAAGTGGCGGAGCATCTGCTCGGTGACGTCGAAGTCGGCGATCACGCCGTCCTTGAGCGGGCGGATCGCCGAGATCGTGCCCGGGCGTCCGGCCGAGCATCCGCTTCGCCTCGACCCCGACGGCGTGCACCTCGCCGTTCCGCTGGTCGATCGCGACGACCGACGGCTCCGAGAGCACGATCCCGCGCCCCCGCACGTAGACGAGGGTGTTGGCGGTGCCGAGATCCACCGCCATGTCGCGGCCGCCGAAGCCGCTCATCGATCGAAAGAAGCCCATGACTAGGCAGCGAGTCTAGCTAGGTGCCGTTCGCGGTCTGGAAGACTGGCCCGGTGGACGTCTCGCAGAGCCGTGCTCGTCACGGGGTGCTCGTCGGGGATCGGACGGGCGACGGCCGAGCGGCTGGCGCGCTCCGGCTGGACGGTGTACGCGACCGCGCGGAGCCTCGACGCGATCGCCGATCTGGGCCGGTCGGGCTGCCGGCTGCTCGAGCTGGACGTGACCGACGAGCAGTCGATGGCCGCCGCGGTCGCGAGCGTCGAGCAGGCCGAGGGCGCCGTCGGCGTGCTCGTGAACAACGCCGGCTACAGCCTGAGCGGGGCGATCGAGAGCGTCCCGCTCGACGAGGTGCGCCGCCAGTTCGAGACGAACGTGTTCGGGCTCGCGCGCCTCTGCCAGCTCGTCCTGCCCGGGATGCGGCGGCAGCGCTTCGGCCGGATCGTGAACGTGAGCTCGATGGGCGGAAGGCTCACCTTCCCGGGCGGCGGCTTCTACCACGCGTCGAAACACGCGGTCGAGGCGCTCTCGGACGCGCTCCGCTTCGAGGTCGAGGGCTTCGGTGTCGACGTGATCGTGATCCAGCCGGGGCTGATCCGGACCGACTTCGCAGACACGGCGGTCGCGACGATCGCCGACCGCTCAGAGGATGCAGAAGGGCCGTACGACGGCTTCAACCAGGCGGTTGCGGCCGTCACCTCCGGCGCGTACCGGAACGCGATCGGTCGGACGCTGGGCGGCGGTCCGGAGACCGTCGCGGGCGCGATCGAGCGGGCGATCTCGGCGCGGCAGCCGCACACGCGCTACCGCGTCACGGGCTCCGCGCGGCTCTTCCTGACGCTGCGGCGGCTGCTGCCCGACCGGCTCTGGGACGCGGCGGTCGCCCGCGCGTATCCTCAGCCGAAGCCGTAGAGACCCGGAAAGCGCTCGGCGAGGAGCCGGACGAGGAGGGCCGCCGGGAGCCCGACCACGTTCAGGTAGTCGCCCTCGATCCGCTCGACGAGCGCGGCGCCGCGGCCCTGGATCGCGTAGCCGCCGGCGCGGCCCTCCCACTCCCGCTGGGCGAGGCTCGTGGCGAGGTCGCGCGGGGCGAGCTGCCGAAAGGTGACGCGCGTCTCGTCGTGCTGGACGAGCTCCCAGCCGGGGGTGAGCAGACAGAGGCCGGAGACGACGACGTGCGTTCGGCCGGCGAGGGCCTCGAGCATCCGCTCGGCGTCGGTCGCGTCGGCGGGCTTGCCGAAGATCGCGCCTCCGAGCGAAACGGCGGTGTCGACGGCGACGCACAAGCCGCTCGCCCGCCTGCCCGGCCACCGACCGCGCCTTGCCGAGCGCGTGCTCGCGCACGAGGTCGGCAGCGTCGGCGCCCGGCAGGTCGTGCTCCTCGTAGTCCGGCGCGACGACGTCGAACGGCAATCCGAGCTGCTCGAGGATCGCGCGACGCTGTGGGCTCGTGGAGGCGAGGAGGAGCGGCGGCGGGGTCGTGCTCACGGGCTGAATCTACCGACTCGGCCACAGATCTGTGGCTACACTCGATCCGTGGTCAGCGGCGATCTCCTCCGGGAGGCCCGCCTGCGCGCCGGCCTCTCGCAGGCCGAGCTGGCGCGACGGGCGGGCAAGGCGCGCTCGGCGATCGGGCGCTGGGAGCGCGGCGAGGTGCTTCCGAGCTTCGAGACGCTGCGCGAGCTGGTGCGCGCCTGCGGGCTCGAGCTCGGCTACGGGCTCTACAAGTACGACGACCACGATGCCGGGCTCGTCCGTGAGTCGCTCGCGAGCTCTCCGGCCGAGCGCTTGCGATGGACTGTGGACACCGGCAACGCGCTCTACGGAGTGGCCGCTGCGGCGCGCCGATGACGGCCCGAGTCAAGTTCCAGCCTTGGCCGATCCTTGCCGCGCTCGAGCGGCACGAGGTCCTCTACATCGTGATCGGAGGCATTGCGGCGGTTCTTCGCGGGGCGCCGTTCGTCACCGGTGACCTCGACATCTCGCCGAGCAGGGAGCCGGAAAACCTGAATCGCCTCGCGGCGGCACTGACCGATCTCGGCGCGACGCCGAGGATCCCGGACGCACCCATCGATGTGGAGATTCCCCTCGACGGAGCGATGATTGCCGGATTCGCGAATCTTTCGCTGGACACGCCGTTCGGCCAACTCGATCTCGTCCTGCTCCCGCAGGGAACCCGCGGGTTCGAAGACCTGGAGCGAGCGGCTACGCGGATCGAGATCGAGGAAGGCCTCACGGTCGCGGTCGCAGCCCTTGCCGACGTCGTTCGCTCAAAGGCAGCCGCAGGACGCGAGAAGGATCACGCCCAACTCCCCTTGCTGCGCGAGACGCTCGAGCAGATTCGCCGGCGCGAACGGGACAGCTAGGGCTTGCGAACCTTCCAGATCTGCTCCATCGGCCAGCGCCGCGCCCACGCGGTCTGCGCCTTCGAGCGGTAGGTCGAGGGGGCGCCCTCGGTGGGCTGTACCTCGAGCAGGTCCTCGACGACGAGACCGTTCGCGCCGAAGAGCCGGATCCACTCGCCGTAGGGGAGCATGAACTCGACCGCGCCTTCGGGATCGTCCCAGCGATGCATCCCGAAGTAGTCGGCGCGGAGCGCCTCCGCCTCCTCGTCGGTCGCCTCGTCGTAGGCGACCCAGGCCCAGGGTGTGCCGCCGCTCCACGCGAGCAGGCCTCCCGGGCGCAGGATGCGCGCCGCCTCGGGGACGGTCAGGTAGGGGTCGGCGAAGGTCATCGCGCCCCAGTCGCACATGACGACGTCGAAGCTCTCGTCCTGGAACGGCGTGCTCTCGGCCGAGCCGTGGACGAGCGGAAAGTCGACGCCGGCCTCCTCGTTCGCCTTCCTCGCCCACTCGAGCCGCTTCTCCGAGTTGTCGATCCCGACGGGCCGGGCGCCGGCGGCGAGGAGCGCGCGCGACCACTCGGCGGCGCCGCAACCGAGCTCGAGCACGTCCTTGCCGGCCACCTCGCCGAGGACGTTCAGCTCGCTCTCGGGGAGCTGCCAGAGCCCCCATGCCATCCCGGCCGCGATGAATTCGGCGTTCCGCTCCTGGTAGTCGTCGCTCTGTCGATCCCAGAACGCGCGGTTTCGGGCTGCGTGGTCGGTGAGCTCGTCAGACATGGTCTGGCGTTCTCGGCGCGTTGCTGAGGTCGCGTCGGGAGGTGGCACAGTGCTCTGCACGGGCCTCCGACCAGAGCGGGCTCAGCGACGCGAGGTGTCGGCAGAGCCCGGCTCTGCCGGGCGGGAGCCGATACCGGCCGAGGGCGTCAGACAAGGCCGTCGGGGAAGAACAGGCCGAGCTCACGCTTCGCGCTCGCCTTCGAGTCCGAGCCGTGGACGATGTTCTCCGAGAGCTCGAGCGCGAAGTCGCCGCGGATCGTGCCGGGTGCCGAGTCGAGCGGGTTCGTGGCCCCCATCATCGTCCGCACGGTGGCGATCGCCGACTCGCCGCGGACGGCGAGCGCGAGCACCGGCCCCGAGCTGATGAACGAGACGAGGTCGCCGAAGAACGGCTTGCCCTTGTGCTCGGCGTAGTGCTGCTGCGCGAGGGAGCGCGGGATCTTCAGCAACCGGGCTCCTCTGAGCTCGAAGCCTCGACGCTCGAGCCGGGCGACGATCTCGCCGGCGAGCCCGCGGCGGATGCCGTCCGGCTTCACGAGCACGAGTGTGGTCTCGACGGCCATGCCGGCCAGTCTATTCGGGTCCGGCGGCGCGTCTTCGTGGTGCAGTCCACGAGTCCGTCAGCGTCTCGTCCACTCCGGGCAGTCCGGTGCTCGCGACCGGCGTCGCGCAGTACGGGCAGATCTGCCAGAGCGCCTCGAGCGGGCTCGCGCACTTCACGCACGCCTGCTTCAGCTTGGTCGTGCAGACCGGGCAGACCAGGAAGGACGCCTCGACCTGCGCGCGGCAGACCGGGCAATGGAGCTCCCGCGACGCGAGCTGCTCCTCCATCGCCTGGATCTCGAGCTCGCGCTCGCGCACGTCCTCGAGGTACTCCGGGGGCCGGAAGAACATGTAGATGATCGGCCCCACGAAGGGCGGGATCAGTCCCAGCACGGTCGCCATCGCGACGAGCCACGGGTCCTCGACCCGCCGCCGCGCGTCCTTGTAGACCCAGTAGGCGGTGGCGAGCCAGAAGACGACGACGAAGAAGACCGAGAGGTTCCTGACGACGAGCCAGGCTCCGGAGTCGAAGAAGTCGTTGACGCCCCCGAAGAGCTCGTCGTTTCCCGTTGTGGTGGCCGCGCTGATCACAGGAGGAGCTTGCCCACGATATAGCCAACGGCGAACGCCGAGCCCACGATCAGCGCGAGCATGGTGGCCGCGAAGACGAGAACCGTTGCCCGCTCCCGCGCTCTTCCCATCTCAGCTCTCCGCGCCGGTGAGGTCGGCGAGCAGGTAGAGCGAGCCGGTGACGAGCACGGGCCCGAGCTCTCGGGCGCGGGCCAGCGCCGCCGCCGGCTCGGGAATCGTCTCGACGTGGGCGAAGTGCGCGGCGGCGAGCCGGCCCAGCTCCTCGGCCGGGAGCGCGCGCGGGTTCGACGAGGCGGTGGCGACGAGGCGGTGAGAGATCTCGGCGAGCTTGGCGAGCATCGAATCCACGTCCTTGTCCCGGAGCACGGAGAGGCAGACGACGTAGTCCGCGGGCGCGAGCCGCTCGACGAGCCACGCCGCACCGTCGGCGTTATGGGCGCCGTCCCAGAGCTCGTCGTCGCCGCGCCGCTCCAGCCGGCCGGGGAGCGACACCTCGACCTCTCGCCTGAGCGGGCGGCCGACGAACGCGCTCGCCGCCTCGCGCGGCCCACCGAGCACGACCCTCGACCCGGCGAGACCGGCGAACTCGGCGTCCGGCAGCACCGCGAGCGTCCCCTCCTGGACGACCGCGAGCTTCTCGGCCGCGATGAGCTCACGCGTCTCGCCGAGGACGTCGGTGTGCTCGAGCCCGACGTTCGTGAGCAGGACGACGTGGCTGCGCAGCACGTTCGTCGCGTCGAGGCGCCCGCCGAGGCCGGCCTCGACGACGGCGACATCGACGCCGTGCGCCGCGAACTCGGCAAACGCGGCGGCGCAGATCGTCTCGAACTGGGTCGCGCCCTGCTGCTCGGCTTCGGTGCGAACGCGGGCGATCGCCCGCTCGAAGTCCGCCTCCTCGCCGTCGACCGTGATCCGCTCGGCCCATGTGCGCACATGTGGCGAGACGGTCGCGCCGACGGAGAGGCCCTCGGCGAGCAGGAGCGCCTCGATCGTCCGGGTCGCGGTCGACTTGCCGTTCGTGCCGACGACATGGATCGCGGGATAGGCGAGCTGCGGGTCGCCGAGGCTCGCGAGCAGCGCCCGCATCCGATCGAGGCCGAACTCCTCCGGCCAGGGCGAGAGAGCGGCGAGCCAGTCGGTGTGCTCAGCCAGAGAGGGCATCGAGCTCGCGACGGTACCGGGCGAGCTTCGCGCGCTCGGCCTCGACGACGTCGGGCTTCGCGTTCGCGACGAACTTCTCGTTCGCGAGCATTCGCTCGCCGCGCTCGATCTCGCCGCGCAACCGCGCCAGCTCGGCCTCGGCGTTCCCGTTCGCCTTCGCGCGCTCCGGCCGGACGACCGCGGCGAAGATGCGCAGCTCGTCGCCCTCGAGCTCGACCGCCACGCCACTGCGCCGGAAGATCGCCGCCGCTTCGTGGACGCGGTCGAGCGCATGCAGATCGGCCTCGTGCGTCGTCGCTCGGCTCCGGCCAGGCCGACACGATCAGGCGCCCCGTAGGTGAATCAGCGTGGAACTGCGCCCAGATCTCCTCGGTCACGTGCGGCAGGACCGGATGGAGCAGCGTCAGCAGCCGCTCCAGCGCCGCGAGCGCCGTCGCCCGCACCTCGCGCTCGCCGAGCCGCGGCTTGATCGCCTCCGCGTACCAGTCGCAGAAGTCGTCGAAGGTGAGGCGGTAGAGAGCCTGGACGGAAGGCGAGAAGTCGAAGCGCGTCCACGCATCCTCGAGCTCGGCGCGCGTGGCGTCGATCCGCGCGTAGATCCAGCGCTCCTCGAGCGCCTCCGGGCGCGGGTCGGGGTCGACGCGTTCCGAGAGGAGGAGCCGCGAGACGTTCCAGAGCTTGTTCGCGAGCTTGCGCCCCTCCTCGATCGCCCCCTCGGCGAAGCGCACGTCCTGCGTCGAGGACATCTTCAGGAGCCCGTACCGCGTGGCGTCGGCTCCGTGCTTCACGATCACGTCGAGCGGGTCGAGGCCCGTGCCGAGGCTCTTCGACATCCGCCGGCCGTCGGCCGCCAGGATCGTCGAGTGGATGATCACGTCGGTGAAGGGGATCTCCCCGAGCACCTCGAGCCCCGTCCAGATCATCCGGTTCTCCCAGAGGCGGATGATCTCGCGGGCCGTCGAGTTGACGTCGCCCGGGTAGTAGCGCTCGAGCTCCGGCGTCCGCTCCGGCCAGCCGAGCGTCGCGTACGGCCAGAGCGCGGACGAGAACCACGTGTCGAGGACGTCGGGGTCGCGCTCGAGGTCGGCGCTCCCGCACTCGGCGCAGGCCTTGGGCGGCGGCCAGGTGCAGGTGACGTGGCCGTCCGGGCAATACCAGAGCGGCAGCTGATGTCCCCACCAGAGCTGGCGCGAGACGTTCCAGTCGGGGATCTCCTCGAAGGAGCGGATCGCGAACTGGTGCTGGCTCTCGGGGTGGTAGCGGACGCGCCGCTCGCGCAGCGCCTCGAGCGCCGGCCGCGCCGCCTCCTCCATCGCGCACCACCACTGGAGCGAGAGCAGCGGCTCGATCCGGGTGTGACAGCGCTCGCACGTGCCGACCGAGTGCCGGTAGCTCTCCCGCCGCTCGAGCTGGTCGTGCTCCTTCAGCCAGGCGACGACGCGCTCGTCGGCCTCGGCCTGGGTCAGGCCGGCGAGCTCGCCGGCCGCCTCGTTCATCCGGCCGTCCGGGCCGATCACGGTGAGCGTCGGCAGCCCGTGGTCGGCGCCGATTGCGAAGTCGAGCGCGTCGTGCCCGGGCGTGACCTTGAGCGCGCCCGAGCCGAACCCGAGCTCGACGCGCTCGTCGGCGATCACGGGCACGCGGCGCCCGACGAGCGGCACGATCACCTCCTTGCCGATCGCGTCCCGGTAGCGCTCGTCCTCCGGGTTCACGGCCACCGCGACGTCGGCGAGCATCGTCGCGGGCCGCACCGTCGCGATCGTGAGTCCGCCGGAGCCGTCCGCGAAGGGGTAGCGGGCGTACGTCAGCGCGTCGTCGACCTCCACGTGCTGCACCTCGAGGTCGGAGATCGAGGTCTCGTGGAAGGGGCACCAGTTGACGAGCCGGTTCGCGCGATAGAGCCACCCGCGCTCCCAGAGGTGGACGAAGAAGCGCATCACCGCCTCGATGTAGTCCTCGTCCATCGTGAAGCGCTCGCGGCTGTAGTCCATCGACGCCCCGAGGCGGCGGAACTGGCCCATGATCGTGCGCCCGGTTTCGTCGAGGTGCGTCCAGACGCGCTCGACGAACGCCTCCCGGCCGAGCTCCTTGCGCGACGTTCCCTCGCGCGCGAGCTGCTTCTCGACCACGTTCTGGGTCGCGATCCCCGCATGGTCGTAGCCCGGCTGCCAGAGCGTGTCGAACCCGCGCAGCCGGTGCCAGCGGATCAGCAGATCCTGGATCGACCCGTTCAGCGCGTGGCCCATGTGCAGGGCGCCGGTCACGTTCGGCGGGGGCACGCAGATGACGAAGGTCTCGTCGCGCCGGGCGCCCGCACCGGCCGCGTAGAGGCCCTCTTCCTCCCAGATGCGCTGCCAGCGCTCCTCGACGCCTTCGGGCTTGTAGAGCGGCTCCATCGAGCCATTGTAGGAGCGGGTCAGGCGGCGATCGGCTGCTTCTGCTCCTTATGGGAAGCCTCGTAGATCAGCCAGCTCGAGGACGCGTGCGCGAAGAGCGTGCCGTCGTCGTCGAGCAGCTTCGCCTCGGCCGTCGCGACGCGCGAGCCGGGATGGACGATGCTGCCCTCGGCGCGAAGGAGACCGGACGCGAGCGTGACCGGGCGGACGAAGCTCGTCTTCAGCTCAATCGTCACCGGCGCGATCCCGGCTTCGAGCTTCGAGTGGACAGCGCAGCCCATCACCGTGTCGAGCACGGTCGTGACGATGCCGCCGTGGACGGCACCGAGCGTGTTGTAGTGCTCCTCGCGCGGCTCGTACGCGAAGACGACGTGACCGGGCGTGACGAAGATCGGGTGGAAGCCGACGAGGTCGGCGACGGGCGGCGGCGGCAACAGGCCGCTGCCGATCCGGTGCAGCGCCTCGAGCCCGGTGAGGCCCTGCGCCTGGCGGGCGGCGTCGACGGGGTCGTGCCAGCTGATCGTGCGCGTGCGGGACATGGCCTCTCCAGTCGGTTGCGATTCGCTACCGACTCTAGACGAGTGCGTTGCAAAATGCAACTATGTCGAAGTGACGAACGAGGACTGGAGCCGCGCCAACTGCGCCGTCGGCGAAACCCTGGCGGTGATCGGCGAGCGGTGGACGCTGCTCGTCCTCCGCGAGGCCTTCCTCGGCGTCCGCCGCTTCGAGCAGCTGCAGCGGCACACGGGTATCGCCCGCAACATCCTCAGCGACCGGCTGAACACGCTCGTCGAGCACGGGATCCTGCGCCGCGAGCTCTATCAGGAGCGGCCGCAGCGCTACGAGTACCGCCTGACCGAGCGCGGTCTCGACCTCTATCCCGTCCTGCTCTCGATCATGGACTGGGGCGCGCAGCACCTGGACGGGCAGGCGATGACGCTGACACACAAGAGCTGCGGCGCGGCCGTGATGCCGCACCTCGCCTGCCCCGAGTGCGGTGAGCACGTCGAGGCGCGGGACATGCATGCGGTGCGCACCGACGCGGCGCTGCGCGAGTCGGCCTAGCTCTGGCCGGTGAAGCTCACCGGAAGATCAGGCACGTCGTGGTGCCGTGCGCGAGCAGCTTGCCGTTCGTGTCGGTGAGCTTGCCCTCGGCCGTCGCGACCCGCGATCCGTCGTGGATCACGACCCCCTCGCAGCGAATGAGGCCCGTGTCGGCCGTGATCGGGCGGACGAAGTTCGTCTTCACCTCGAGCGTCGTGTAGCCGACGCCCTGCTCGAGCAGCGTGTGCACGGCGCAGCCCATCGCCGAGTCGAGCAGCGTCAGCGCGATCCCGCCGTGCACCGAGCCGATCGGGTTGTAGTGCTGCGGGCCGGGCTCCATCTCGAAGACGGCGCGCCCGGGCTCGACGAGGACGAGGCGGAAGCCGATCAACGTGGAGATCGGCGGCGCGGGCAGCTCGCCCGCGGCGATCGCCTGGACGTACTCCATCCCCGAGAGGCGACGGCCCTCTTCTGCGACCTCGCGAGGATCCACCGGGCGGGCGCTCACGAGGCCGACTCTAGCGTGAGAGAATCGGCACGTGTCCGACGTCCTCGATCGTGTCGCCGCAGGGCGATCGGCGATCAGCGCACGGCGCTGGCGCGAGGGGTACGACCTGCTTGCAGCAGCCGCCATGAGCGGTGAGCTCCCGCCCGAGGATCTCGAGCTGCTCGCCTGGAGTGCGTACCTCACCGATGAGGTCGTCCAGGTCGTCGCGATCCTCGAGCGCGCTTACGCGGGTTACGTGGCCGCGGGGAACAAGGAGCGCGCCGCAGCCGTCGCGGTGCAGCTCGCGCATGAGTACGGCAGCATTCGGCTCCAGAGGGCGGTCGGGAGCGGCTGGCTCGCACGGGCCAAACGCCTACTGGCGGACGAGCCCGAGGGGATCGCACACGGCTATCTCGCGCTCGAGCAGGGTCTCGATGCGGTGAAGGCAAACGACTACGAGGCCGCACGGGAGCTCGGCGGGACTGCAGAGCGGATCGGCCACGAACACGGCGACCTGGGGCTCGAGCTGCGCGGCAGGCAGCGGCGCGCGGTCGCGCTCATCCACCTCGGCGAGATCGACGAGGGGCGGCTCCTCCTGAACGAGGTGAATGCGGCCGCGTACGGCAGCACGCTCAAGCCCTACGACACCGTCGTCCTCTACTGCAACGCGATCGGCACGTGCCGCGAAGTGGCGGCGTTCGACGAGGCGCTGCAGTGGACCGAGCGCGCGGAGCTCTTCTGCGACGAGAACGCAATCGCGGCGTTCCCGGGTGTCTGCCGGATCAACCGGGCCGAGGTGATGCGCTACGAGGGCAAGCTCGAGGCCGCGGAGAAGACCGCCTCCGAGGCGTCGGAGCTGCTCGCGACGTGGGCGCCTCGTATCGCTGCCGCCGGCTATGCGGAGGTCGGCGAGGTCCGGCTGCGGCTCGGCGATCTCGCTACGGCCGAGGAGGCGTTCGACCAGGCCGACGAGCTCGGCCACGATCCCGAGCCCGGCCGCTCGCTCCTCCTCCTCGCCCGCGAGAAGCCCGCCGCCGCACTCGCGTCGATCCGGCGCGCCCTCGGCGACGACCTGCCTCCGTTGCGACGGGCGCGGCTGCTCCCCGCCTTCGTCGAGATCGCAACCGGAGCGGACGCGATCGACGACGCAGCGGCGGCGGCCGACGAGCTCGCAGAGACGGCGGAGCGCTACGACGCGCCGTCGCTGCACGCGGCCGCCGCGACCGCCGCGGGCGCGGTCGCGCTTGTCCGCGGTGACGCGCAGGGCGCGGTGCGGCCGCTACGCCGGGCGCTGCGGCTCTGGCAGGAAACGAACGCGCGCTACGAGGCCGGGCGCACGCGCGTCCTGCTCGCGCGCGCGTACGCCGCCACCGGCGACGCCGACGGCGCGATGCACGAGCTGGCGCAGGCGGCCTCGGTCTTCGACCAGCTCGGGGCGCGCATCGACGCCGCCAAGGTCGACGCCCTCCTGGGCCGCGACGCCGGCACGCGCGTGACGATGACCTTCGTCTTCACCGACATCGTCGACTCGACCCGCCATCTCGAGCACCACGGCGACGCCAACTGGCAGAAGCTGCTCCGCCGCCACGACGACCTCGTCCGCCGCATCACGACCGGCGAAGGCGGCAGGGTCGTCGATCACACGGGCGACGGCTTCTTCCTCGCCTTCCCGACTCCCGACCGCGCCGTCGCTGCAGCCGTCGCGATCCAGCGCGAGGCGGCCGGCGACCTGCCGTTCGAGCTCCGCATCGGTCTCCACACCGCGGAGGCGACGAGTCTCGCCGAGAACTACCGCGGCAAGGGTGTGCACGTCGCCGCCCGGATCAGCGGGCTCGGCGGTGGCGAGGAGATCGTCGCCAGCCGCGAGACGGTCGCCGCGCTCAGCGGCGTCCGCACGAGCGCGCCGAGGAACGAGCAGCTGAAGGGGATCTCGGAGCCGGTCGAGGTCGTCTCGGTCGACTGGCGCCGCGACAGCTAGGCGCTAGGCTGACTCTTCGGCGAGGTCGCTGAGGTCCTCGGCGATCCCGTCGGCGCTCGTCACGAGCGTGGGCTTCAGCCCCTTCGAGATCGTCTCCTTCGTGATCACGCACTTGGAGACGTCCTTGCGGCTCGGCAGCTCGAACATCACGTCGAGCAGCGCGTTCTCGATGATCGAGCGGAGGCCGCGGGCGCCGGTCTCGCGCGCGAGTGCCTTGTCGGCGATCTCCCAGAGCGCGTCGTCGCGAAACTCGAGCTCGATCGAGTCGTAGCCGAAGAAGCGCTGATACTGGCGCGTGAGGGCGTTCTTCGGCTCGGTCAGGATCTGGACGAGATCCTCGCGGCGCAGCTGGTGCACGGCGGAGATCACGGGCAGGCGGCCGATGAACTCGGGGATCAGGCCGAAGTTGAGCAGGTCTTCGGGCATCACCTTCGTCAGCATCTCGGCGCTCTCCTCGGACTTGGACGAACGCACGTCGGCGCCGAAGCCGACCGAGTTGTGCCCGACGCGGCGACCGATGATCTTGTCGAGGCCGGCGAAGGCACCGCCGCAGATGAACAGGATGTTCGTCGTGTCGATCGAGAGGAACTCCTGGTGCGGGTGCTTGCGCCCGCCCTGCGGCGGCACCGAGGCGACCGTGCCCTCGAGGATCTTCAGGAGCGCCTGCTGGACGCCTTCGCCCGAGACGTCGCGCGTGATCGACGGGTTGTCGGCCTTGCGGGCGATCTTGTCGACCTCGTCGATGTAGATGATCCCGGTCTCGGCCTTCTTGATGTCGAAGTCGGCGGCCTGGATCAGCTTCAGGAGGATGTTCTCGACGTCCTCGCCGACGTAGCCCGCCTCGGTCAGCGCGGTCGCGTCGGCGATCGCGAACGGGACGTTGAGGATCCGCGCGAGCGTCTGCGCGAGCAGCGTCTTCCCGCAGCCGGTCGGGCCGAGCAGGAGGATGTTCGACTTCTGCAGCTCGACGTCGCCCTCGTCCTGCCCCATGCGGACGCGCTTGTAGTGGTTGTAGACCGCCACCGCCAGCGTCCGCTTCGCTTCCTCCTGCGAGACGACGTAGTCGTTCAGCACCGAGTAGATGTCGAGCGGGCGCGGGAGGTTGTCGAGGTCGAGCTGGGTCGGGGTCGTCAGCTCCTCGTCGATGATCTCGTTGCAGAGATCGATGCACTCGTCGCAGATGTAGACACCGGGGCCCGCGATCAGCTTCTTGACCTGGCGCTGGCTCTTGCCGCAGAAGCTGCAGAGGAGCTGCTCGTTGCTGTCGGATGCTCGGGCCATTGTCTCGTTGTACCTCGGATTCGGGGAAACGGCTAGGGCGGGTGCGGCTAGCGGTGCTCGATCACGCGGTCGATGATCCCGTATTCGACCGCCTCTTCCGCGGTCATGTAGTAGTCGCGATCCATGTCCTTCGCGACGCGGTCGAGCGGCTGGCCGGTGTGCTTGGCGGTGATCTCCTCGAGCAGTCGCTTCAGCCCGATGACTTCCTTCGCCTGGATCTCGATGTCGGTCGGCTGGCCGTGGAAGCCGGCCGAGCCCTGGTGGATGAGGACCTTCGAGTTCGGGAGCGACATCCGCTTCCCTTTCGCCCCGCCCATCAGGATCACGGAGCCCATCGACATCGCCATCCCGACGCAGATCGTCTGGATGTCCGGCTTCACGAACTGCATCGTGTCGTAGATCGCAAGCCCGGCGTAGACCACACCGCCCGGCGAGTTGATGTAGATCGAGATGTCCTTGTCCGGATCCTCCGACTCGAGGTGCAGGAGCTGCGCCACGATCAGGTTCGCGATCTGGTCGTCGACGGGTGTGCCGAGGAAGATGATCCGCTCGTTCAGCAAGCGGGAGTAGATGTCGAACGAGCGCTCGCCACGCGAGGTCTGCTCGATCACCATCGGGATAAGCGGGCTCATGCAGGCTCCTTGATTCCAGGCGGATCGCTTCCGGGGGTCCACAACTTCGTTTCGGTATCGGGCTTTTCCTTGTCGGGCGTCCAGATCGCCTCGCGCGCCTCGGCGACGTCCATCGGAATCGGCTTGACCTCGGCCACGACGCGGTCGAGGGCCGCGCGCAGCCGGATGTCCTCCCGCACGTCCTCGTGGCGGCCCGATTCCCAGAGCTCCTCGAGCACGGTGTCGACGTCCTCGCCGGCCTCCTCGGCCTGCTCGCGGACGAGCGCGCGCACCTCGTCGTCGGAGACCGCGATCTCGAGCTTGTCGGCGACGGCCTCCAGCGCGAGCTCGCGCGCGACCGAGAGAGCCGCCTCGGCGGTCATCGCCTCGACGAGCTGCTCGGGCGTGCGCCCGGTGAGCTCGAGATAGGTCTCGGCGGCGATCCCGCGGCGCTCGAGGGAGCGGACGAAGCCGTTCAGCAGCTCACGGGCCCGGGACTCGACGAGCGGCCCCGACGGATTCACCTTGGAGGCGCGCACGAGCGTGTCGACGGCGTTCGCCCGGAAGGCGTTGTCGATCTCCTCCGCGAGCTGCTCGCCCAGGCGGCTCTCGATGTCGGCCCGGAGCTCCCCGAGCGTGTCGAACTCGCTCGCCGAGCGCGCGAGCTCGTCGTCGAGCTCGGGCAGGACCTTCTCCTTGATCTCCTTGACGTGGAGCTCGACCGAGGCGCTCGACTCGTCCGCGAGCTCGTAGGTGACGCTCTTCGTCTCCCCCGCCGAGCTCCCGCGGAGAGCGGCCTCGACCTCGTCGACGAGCCGGCCGGCGCCGAGCTCGACGACCGTGTCGCGCTGCTCGTCGCCGTTCGGCGAGATCAGATCGACGACGAGCGTGTCGCCGTTCCGAGCCGGCCGGTCGCCCGCGGGGACGAGCTCGGCCACGGTCTCGCGCAGCGCCTCGAGCTCCTGGTCGATCCGCTCCTGTGGCACCTCGGCCTCGGGCCGTCCCACTTCGAGCGTCGTCCAGTCGGCGACCTCGACCTTCGGCTGCACGGGCACGGTCGCCCGGAACTGCCAGTCCTGCGAGTCCTCCGTCGGGAGCTCGTAGTCGAACTGCGGCTGCGCGATCGGGCGGACGCGGGCGCGGGCGGCGGCGTTCCAGAACCAGCCGGAGATGTGGCTGTCGACGGCCTCGGCGTAGATCCGCTCCTTGCCGAGGCGCTGGACCAGGATCGGCGCCGGCACCTTGCCGGGGCGAAAGCCGGGAATCTTGACGGAGGCTGCGAGGTCGTTGGTGGCGTGCTCGACGGCGTGGTGCACGTCGTGCGCCGGAACGTCGACCGTCAGCCGGACGGTGTCGTTCTCGAGCTTCTCGACGGTGGTCGCCACGGGGTCATTCAAGCAGAGGGGGTTTCGGCCGGGTCGAGGGCTCCGGCGAGCTCCGACACGCGCCGTCCGACCTCGTCGCGGATCTCGCGCACCCGCTCGAGCGGCTCGCAGAACGGGTCCTCGACCGCCCAATCGAGGTAGCTCGTCCCCGGAAGCACCGGGCAGACGTCGCCGCAGCCCATCGTCACGACCACGTCCGCCCAGACTCGCGTCCGCGTCGGCGTCGAGCTGCCGCGGGCGGCGACCGGAGAGGTCGAAGCCGAGCTCGTGCATCGCCTCGACGACCTCCGGGTGCAGCTCGCGGCCGGCGCGGCTGCCGGCCGAGCGGACCTCGTGTCCGCCCAGCCGCTCGAGGAACGCCTGCGCCATCTGGGAACGGCCCTGGTTCCCGACGCAAAGGAAGAGGACGCGCACCGGCGTAGGCTAGCCCGCGTGCGCCTCTACGTCCTCGTCCGCCACGGCCAGTCGGAGCTCAACGTCACCCAGCGGATCAACGGCGACCCGGACGTTCCGGTGCACCTCTCCGCCCAGGGCGAGGAGGAGGCGCGCGCGCTCGGGATGCAGGTCGCTAACGTCGAGCTCGAGCTCTGCGTGCACACGCGTTTCGGTCGCACGCTGCAGACGGCCGAGCTCGCGCTGGCCGGACAGACGAGTGCCGCTCGCCGTCGAGCCGCTCCTCGACGACATCGACGTCGGCGACCTCGAAGGCAGGACGATCTCCGACTACCGGGCCTGGAAGTCGGAGCATCACCGCTCCGATCCCTTCCCGGCCGGCGAGAGTCTGGACGACGCAGCCAGGCGCTACGCGGAGGCGTTCGAGCGCCTGCTCGAGCGGGACGAGGAGCGCGTCCTCGTCGTCTGCCACGAGATCCCCGTGCGCTACGCGCTCAACGCGGCGGCCGGCTCGGGCGAGCTCGACGGCCCGGCCCACCAGCTCGGCAACTGCATCCCGCACCTCTTCGACGACGCCGGGCTACGCCGGGCCGTGACGAAAATTCGCGAGCTCGCCGGAACGTGACCGCGCACGCGTCGGAGCGCCAGGCGTGTGGTGGGTGCGGGCTCCCGCCTCCGGCGGGTGGCTGAGCGTGCCCGGCCGGAGGGGATAGTGCGAAAGCACAGACCCGGAGAGCCGGGTGCGCTCAGGCGCCCGAGGCGCCGCCGGAGGGCGGCTCCGCCGACCGTAGGCGTCGCCGCCCGGTGGCGGGAGTGCGGGCGAGAGGAATCGAACCTCCAAGGGCCGAAGCCCACCGGGACCTAAACCCGGCGCGTCTGCCAGTTCCGCCACGCCCGCGCCGATCAAGAATAGGGGCCAAGGACAATGGCCCCGGGTGGAGTCGAACCACCGCGCGCAGATTCGAAGTCTGCCGCTCTATCCACTGAGCTACGGGGCCGGGCTCGCCGTTCAAGTATGCCCGACGTTTCGCCCGGCCCCGTGCGCTCGTCAGGGCGCCGCTAGCGCTTCCTCACCTGGACGACGTCGTAGCGCGTCGTCGGCGTCGGTGTCGTCCCGAAGCGCGCGTTCACGGCGTAGAGGCGGCTGCCGTGCTCGTCGATCGTCGTCGGCACGTCGAAGTCCGGATCGGTCAGGTAGCCGGCGATCCGGCCCGACTCGAGCCTCCCCGAGAGCGCGATCCGCGCGATCTTGTTGTCGCGGTTCTGGACGACGAAGAGCGTCCGGCCGTCGAGCAGGATCCCGTCGCCTCTCGGCACGCTGCCGCCGCCGAGGTCGATCTCGTCCGTCAGTCCGGTGGGCGTGACCGTGAACAGCTTGCCGGTGTTGCTCTGGACGATCACGAGCCGCCGGCCGTCCGGGGTGGCGTCGATCCCGTTCACGTTGAAGCCCGGGACGTAGGCGATGTCACCGCTGTACGGCACCGTCTGGACGGACACGTTCGGCTTCGGGCGACCTCCCGGCCCGAGCGGGACGCGATAGAGGACGGGGTTCACGGAGTCGGTGAACCAGGCCGCCTGCCGGGTCACCACCACGTCGTTGACGAACGTCGCGCTCGTCGTCAGCTGGTAGCTCGCGAGCTCCTCGCCGGTCCTCGCCGAGTACACGAAGGCCTTGCCGGTCGCGCCGCCGGCGACGAAGAGCCGGCCGTGGTCGACGTCGACCCCGATCGCGGCCCGGCCCGTCCCGCCGGGCACGAGCACGGAGCCTGCACCCGTTCGCAGGTTCCCTCGATAGATCGCGCCGGTCGGGATCGAGCCGACGTAGAAGGTCGTACCTGCGATCGCGATCCCCTCCGGCTGGAAGCCGCCCGGAAGCCGGATCGTCTCGGGAAAGCTCTTCTGCGCCGCGGCCTGTGTGCCGGTTGCGGCAACCACGGCGAGCGCGACGAGGAGCAGTAGAAGTCGTTTCACGACGGCCCTCCTTGTTGTCGATAGCACTGGGGTTCCTCGGGCTACACTGGAGCGGCGCGGTGGCGGTAGCTCAGTTGGTAGAGCTCCGGGTTGTGGTCCCGGTGGTCGCGGGTTCGAGCCCCGTCCGCCACCTGCTCCGTCTTACGCGGGCTCCGCGGAAGCAGATTCCGTCAGTTATCAGGTGCCGGCCGTCTCGCGGGCTCGCGGCCCTGCGTGCTCCCTCTCCTTGAGCTCCTCGACGAGTGTGCGGCAGAAGGCCGGGAGATCGTCGGGCTTGCGGCTCGAGACCAGCCCCTGGTCGACGTGCACCTCCTCGTCCACCCAGGTCCCGCCTGCGTTCCGGATGTCGGTCTGGAGGCTCGGCCAGGAAGTGAGGGTGCGGCCCTGCAGCACATCCGCTTCGACGAGCGTCCAGGGGCCATGGCAGATCACCGCGACCGGCTTCTCCTGCTCGAAGAACGAGCGGACGAACGAGACGGCGTTCTCGTCGGCACGGAGCTGATCGGGGTTGCCGACGCCGCCTGGGAGCACGAGCGCGGCGTAGTCGTCGGCGGCGGCCTCCTCGACCGTCCGGTCGACGTCGAAGGTATCCGCCTTCTCGAAGTGGTCGAACGCCTGGATCGTGCCCTCCTCGAGCGAGACGAGCTCCGGCGTCCAGCCCTCGGCCTCGACCGCCCGCCAGGGCTCCGTGAGCTCGACCTGCTCGACTCCCTCGGTGGCGAGGAATGCGACCTTCATCATTGGCCTCCCTTGTGTCCGGTGCCTTGTCCGGGTCTCTGTCCTTCCGCTTCCCGACCTCGGCCGGGACAAACGTCGGCTCAGCTTTCGGGGCGAAGGGCCGCGAGCACGTCCTCGAGCTCGACGTCGGGCTCGATCGACTCCGGCGCCGCCTTGGCGAGCTCGCTCCGGGAAAGGGCTGCATAGGCCTCGGCGACGCCGTCGAAGAGCTCGCGGGGCAGCCCTGCTGCAGCCTGCGTCGCCGCGATCTCCCGCATCTCGCCCACGTAGCGCTCGGCCTTCGTCGCGGCCCGGGCGATCGAGCTCGCGGCTCGCTCGGCCAGTGCCGGATCCGATACGCCCAGGTCGTCCAGCACATGCGGGAGGACGCCGTTGGCGTGCGCGGCGAGCAGGGCGTGCGCGAGCAGCGCGGCCCTTCCCTTGTAGACGGAGGCGGTCGACATCTTCACCGCGGACGCCGTGCCGACCTCCGGGCCCACGACGCGGGCGTCTATCCCGGGACCCGGAAGCGCGCCGATCTCCGCGGCGCGAGCGCCGCTGAGATAGATCCTGGTCGAGCTGTCCGGTCGCGGCGGCCCACCCGAGATCGAGCCGTCGACGAGCTCGAGCCCGCTGCCCGCGAGCTGCGTCCCGATCGCCCTGACGGTCGCCGGCGCGATCGCGTTCAGGTCGGCGACGAGCGGATCGGCGTCGACCCTGCGCGCGACGGCCGCGAGCTCCGTCGCCACGGCGGCGGCCTGGTCGGGCGGGACGATCGAGAGCACGAGGTCGGAGAGCCGAACGACCTCGTCGAGGTCGGGCAGGAGCTCGAGCCCGTGCGCGAGCCCGCGCGTCCGGGCGCTCCGCCCGGCCACCGTCGCGACGACGCGAGCGCCGCCGGCGGCGTAGGCCCGCCCGACGGCGCTCCCCATCGCCCCGGGGCTGACGATCCCGATCGTGAGCTCGGCCATCAGCGCGCCCGGGAGGATTCGAACCTCCGACCCACGGCTTAGAAGGCCGTCGCTCTGTCCGCTGAGCTACGGGCGCTTACCGGCGCAAGCGTAGCCGGGCAGAGCTAACAACTCTTGGGGTGGCTCCTGGCCTCCGGCGCGTGGCTGAGCGTGCGCGGCCGGAAGGGATAGTGCGAAAGCACAGACCCGGAGAGCCGCGTGCGCTCAGGCGCGCGAGGCGACGCCGGAGGGCGGCTCCGCCGCCCGGGAGGCGACGCCGGCCGGTGGCCAGGAGGGGCTAGGAGCGGGTGCCGAAGTCGGTGGTCATGATGGTCGCCGTGCGGTTCCCGTAGACACCGGGCGCCTGCTGGACGGTGACGATCGAGATCCCGATCTCACGCCAGCGCGCCGTGAGGATGTTCTGCCGGTGGCCGGGGCTCTTCATCCAGAGGCGGAGCGCCTCCGGCGCGTCGATCGTGGGCGAGGCCCAGAGCAGGTTCTCGCCCACCGACCAGGTGCCGTAGCCCTTCGAGCCGTAGAAGCGCGCGACCCGCTTCGAGAAGACGCTGCCGTCCCGCGAGTCGTGGCCGAAGAATCCGTGCGAGCCCATGCTCCGGGAGTGATGGTCGGCCGCCGCCCCGAGCGAGGCCGCGAGCCGGAGCGGCACGAGCCCGTGCTGACGCCGAATCGCGTTCAGCTCGGCGAGCACCTGGCTCTCGAGGGTGTTGGCCGCGGCGATCGTGCCGGCGCCCGCGGGTGCCGCCACGGCGCTCGACGTGCCGGCGCCCAGTGCGGCGACGCTCAGCGCCGCCACCGAGGCGAGCAGTGCGAGCCCTGCTGAAAGCCTTCTTCCCACGTTCCGGGAATCGGCAGCCCGCCTGCGGGCCGTAATCCTTCGAACGAGCTACCTCGATCGAGCTACGGCTCGGCGGGGGCCACTCCGGGCGGCCGCTCGACGAGCCGGCCCCGCCGCTGCTTCAGGTAGTCGACGAGGAGAACCTGAATCGTGCCGGCGACCGGGATCGCCGCCAGCGCTCCGACCACACCGGCGAGCGCGGCGCCGATCAGGACGGCGATCAGGACCGCGAGCGGCGAGAGCTGCACCGTCCGGCCGTAGACGACGGGCTGGAGCACGTGGTTCTCCAGCTGCTGGTAGACGATGAAGAAGATCAGGACCACGATGCCGGCGGTCGTCGAGTCGAGGAAAGCGACAGTCGAGACGAGGATCGCGGCGATCGTGGCGCCGGCGAGCGGGATCAGGTCGAGAATCGCGACGAGCAGGCCGAGCGCGAACGCGAAGGGGACGCCGACGACGAGCAAGACGATGGTCGAGACGACGCCCGCGATGAAGCTGATCGCGAGGTTGCCGGTCACGTAGCCGCCGATCGTCAGGTAGATGTCGTGCCCGACGGCACGCCAGCGCGGCTGCGACTCCTCGGGCAGGAGCCCGTAGAAGCGCTCGACCCAGGCGCGCCCCTCGAGGAGCATGAACAGGGTCAGGAAGGCGATCGTCACGATCGCGAGGATGGCGCTGATCACGCTCTTCGTCACCGCGAGCGCCGTCCCGGAGATCCCGAGCGCCCCCGCGGCTCCGCCTTCCTCGACCGCATCCCGCACCCGCTGGGTGATCTGGTACTCGCGTTCGAGGAACCCGAGCCGGCCGCGGCCGCTCGTCAGATCCTCGACGTAACCGGGGACCGCGTCGACGAAGTTGTTCACCTGGTCGATCATGATCGGGACGAAGGTGGCTCCGAGCGCAGCGATCGCCGCGAGCGCGCCGAGATAGGTGATCACCACCGCGGGGCCGCGCCGGCGCACGCCGTGCGCCTGCAGCCACTCGACGGCCGGGTTGAGCGCGACCGCGAGGAAGACCGCGACGAGGATCCAGATCAGGACGCCGCGCGCGACCTGGATGATCTGGATCAGCACGACCGCGGCCAGGATGATCCCGAGCACGCTCACGATCGCGCGCGGGCGGAAGCGGACGAGGCGCTCCTCCATCGGGGCGACGATACGCCCGGCGTCGGATGGTTTCGGTCGGGCCCGAGCCTCGTCGACCTAGCGGGCGCGGAAGACGAAGGGACCGCACGGCGTGCCGGTCTCCTCGCGCACGAGCCTGCCGTTCAGGTCCTTCGGCGTCACGGTCAGCGTCGCACCGGTGACGCGGACCTCGGCGTAGCTGTAGACGTTCGCCGCTGCGCAGAGCATCCCGATACCCCGCGGCGGGGCGGGCTTGTAGAAGAGGTTGACGATCGCCGAGCCGTATCCGGCGCGGCCGAGGGTCTCGTCGACCTCGACGTTCTGCGTGTTCGTCGCGACCGGCCCGGTCACGACCTCGAAGATCCCGGTCCCGACCGGACCGCCCTCCTCCAGCGTCCGCAGGCGCACCTCGTTGACGAAGTTCGCGTGCGTGTCGGTGGTGAGGAACACGACGTTGCGCACGTTCTGCTGCAGGAACCGCAGCAGCCGGTCGCGCTCGGCCGCGTAGCCCTCCCAGCGGTCGTAGGGAAGGGCGTAGAACTGCTGAATCGGAACCTCGTTCACGACCACCTTCCAGGTCGCCGTGGAGGCCTTGATCGCAGCGGTGAAGCGGGCGTACTGGCGCGCGCCCAGCATCGTCCGCGAGGGATCCGCGATCCGCGCGAGACACGCGGCGGGGGTCGGTTGCGCGAGCCCCGGCGAGAGCACGGCGAAGACGTTGCGGATCGACTGGGGTGCCGTCGGGGCGAGGTCGTTGCCGGCGCCGTTCACGCAGAGCCCGCCCGCGCTCGCCTTGGCGCTCCGGAACGAGCGCTCGTCGAGGAAGAAGAGCTCGAGGTGCCGGCCCCAACGCACCGTCCTGTAGAGGCCGTCGCGCGAGCTGTACCTGACCGGCGCGTAGTCGCGAAACGCCGTCACGCCGGCGGTGTAGATCGGCCGCCCGTGCTCGGCCAGGGAGAAGTCGTTGATGAACTCGTGGTCGTCCCAGTGGCTGTAGAGGCCGGCCGAGCGGCGCAGGTTGCGGAGGTGGGCGAAACCGAGGTTGCGCCTGTACTTCGCCCACTTGGCGGGGACCGAGAGGGCCGGCGGCAGGCCGCTGATCTCGCTGTCCGAGTAGATCGTGTCGCCGAGGTTGATGTTGAAGTCGTTGCGCTCGGCGGCCATCCGGCCGTAGACCTGGAAGAGGTTGTACGCCGGCTTGCCCGTCTTCGGGTCGAGGGCGCCGTCGGCGTCGCCGGTGAACGCGAAGCGGACCGTGGCCGGCGTCACCGCCGCGGGAGCCGTTCGGAACTCGCCGGAGCCGACGATCCGGCTCTCGCGGAACGGGACCGAGAAGGAGTAGAAGTAGCGAGTCGCCGGGCGCAGGCCGAGCACGCGCTGCTGCACGGTCAGGTCGCGGGCCGCGTCGGCCGCAGGGTCACCCGCACCACGGGCATCGCCGTCCGGGCGCTCCGGACGTCGAGGCGGATCGGCGCCGTGCTCGCCGCCCGCGTCCAGAGGATGGCCGAGCTCGACGTCACCTCGCCGGCCGCGACCCCGAGCGGGAACGGGTTCTGCTGACCGGCCGCTCCGGCCGGCAGAGCCAGCGCGGCGAGGAGGGCGAGGAGCACGAGCCGGCGCACGGGTGTCAGCCTACGCGGTGTCCGAGAGGGACTCTCGACGAGTCGTCCTCGTTCTTCCGTGACGGTGCGAAGATGCCCAGATCGGCACTGTCGACGACTACCTCTCCGAGCTCGATCCGGCCGACCGCGACGCCGTCGGCCGGTTGTACGCGCTGGCGCGCGCGGTGGTGCCGGATGCCGAGCAGGGCAAGGGCTACGGGATGCCGGCGCTCCTCTATCGAGGCAAGCCGCTGCTGTCGGTGCTGAGGGCGAAGAAGCACATCGGGGTCTACCCGTTCAGCCCGGAGGCCGTCTCGGCCGTTGCCGCGCAGGTGGAGGCGGCCGGCATCGAGGGGACGAGCATCGACAAGGGAACGATCCGCTTCCAGCCGGAGCATCCGCTGCCCGACGAGGTCGTGCTCACGCTCGTCCGGCATCGGCGCGCACAGATCGAGGGCTGAGCGCCAAGTCCGAGAGAGAGCGCCCGACCGGGCTCGAACCGGTGATCAGAGCTTGGAAGGCTCTTGTGTTACCACTACACCACGGGCGCGCGGCGACGCTAGGTTAGCGCCTCAGTGGCGCCGGATCCCTACTCGTGGTCGTGGAACCCCGAGGCGCTGCTCGTGATCCCGGCCCTCTCGATCGCCTACGTGCTCGCGATGCGGCGCTTTCCCGCGCCCTGCCTGGCGGATCGCCTCCTTCGCGGGGGCGATGGTCCTCCTCCTCGCGGTCACGATCACGCCCGTCGAGACGATCGGGCTGAACTACCTCCTCACCGTGCACCTGATCCAGAACGTCGTCCTCGCCGAGTGGGCGCCCGCCCTCGCCGTGCTCGGGATCCCGCCGGCGCTGGCCGCGCTCGCGCCGCGCGTGCCGCCCATACCCGCGCTTCTGCTCTGGATCGGCAACTACGCCTTCTGGCACCTGCCGTGGCTCTACGACACCGCGCTGCGGAACCCCCACACGCTGCTCCATCTCGAGCACGCGCTCTACTTCGCGACCGGCGTCCTGCTCTGGTGGCCGGTCGTCCACGGCGCGCACTCGCGCGGGCTTCAAGGCGGGCTACCTGTTCGCCGCGTTTGCCCTGGCGAGCCCGATCGGGCTGCTCCTCGCGCTGATCCCCGAGGCGGTCTACGACTTCTACGTCGACGCGCCGGAACGGCTCTGGGGGCTCTCCGCCCTCTCCGACCAGCAGGTCGCCGGCGTGACGATGGCACTCGAGCAGGCCGCCGTCTTCTTCGCCGTGTTCGCGCTCTTCGTCGCCCGGTTCTTCCAGGAGCAGGACGCGCTCGCCGAGTCCTAGAGGCTGCGCTCGTACCAGTCGTACCGGCGCGTCACGCGCATCCCGGCCCGCTCGTAGAGCCGGGTCGCACCCGTCTCGCTCGCGGCGTCGACCTCGAGCCCGACGCGCGTGAAGCCGCGCCGGTAGAGCTCGCCGAAGACGCCGAGCAGGAGCGCGTGGCCGAGACCGCGGCCGCGCCAGGGGCGGCGCACGCCGAGGTCGAGGATCCAGCCGAAGTTGCGCGCGCCGAAGGCAAGGGCCGCACCGGCGAGCTCGCCCTCCGCCTCTGCCTCGGCCAGGAGCCAGAGCGCAGGATCGTGGTCGCTGCGCGTCGTCCGGCCGCGAAGCCACTTCTCGAACGGCTGCGGCGCATGATCCCAGTGATCCTCGAACGCCTCCTCGAGAGCCGCGTGGAGAGCGCGGTCGTCGACGCCCGGGCGATAGGGGCGCAACGCGACCCCCTCGACGCGCGGCGGCTGCGCGGGCTCCGAGGTCTGCTCGATCTCCATCCGCCAGAAATGGCGGACGAGCTCGTAGCCGCGTCCTTCCAGCAGCGCGCGGCCCTCGGTGGTGAGCACGCCGGCCCGAACACGCGCGTGCCCGTTCCGGGCGGCCCACTCCTCGAGCCGCTCGATCAGGCGCGTCCCGATCCCGCGCCCGCGCCAGTCGGGGTGGACGCACGAGTCGTCCTCGAGCTCGGCGCAGTCGCCCTCGACGTGCAGCTTCGCGAACCCGACCGCTCGGTCTCCGTCGAGAGCGATCCAGGAGCCGTCGTGCAGCCCTCCAGGTCCGGACGCCCACCAGTCGCGCAGCTCCCCCGGTGTGAAGTCCGGATCGTGCTGGTCGAGATCGGCCGCGTCGCGGGCGGCGATCAGCGCGGCGACGGCCGGAGCGTCGTCGAGCGTGAGCGAGCGGATCTGAACCTGCATGAAGGGAGCGTAGGGTCCGCGTGATGGCGCGCGTCTTCGTCACCGGCGGCTCCGGCTTCGTCGGAGGAGCCCTCGTCCGCCGGCTCGTCGCGGACGGCCACGCCGTGCGAGCGCTCGCCCGCTCGGACGAGGCGGCGGCGAGAGCTCGCCGAGGCGGGCGCCGAGCCGGTGCGCGGCGACCTGCACGACGGCGCAGCCCTCCGGCGCGGCCTGGACGGCTGCGAGCTCGTCTACCACGCCGCGGCCCTCGTCTCGGACTGGGCTCCGCGGAGAGACTTCGAGCGCGTCAACGTCGAGGGGACGCGAAACGTCGTTCACGCGAGCGAGGCCGCGGGCGTCTCCCGACTCGTCCACGTCTCCTCGGAATCGGCCATCCTCTCGGGCCACCCGCTCCGCGACGCCGACGAGACCTGGCCGCTCCAGCCACGCTCGCGGGCGCTCTACGCCGCCTCCAAGGCGCGGGCGGAGCTCGCGGTCCGCGAAGCGCGGAGCCTCGAGACCGTGATCGTGCGACCGGTGCTCGTCTGGGGGCCGGGCGACCGCACGATCCTGCCGGGGTTCGCCGCCGCCGTGCGGGCCGGGCGGTTCACCTGGATCGACGGCGGCCGGCAGCTCACCTCGACGACGCACGTCGACAATGCCGTGCACGGGATCGTGCTCGGCGCCGAGCGGGGCCGCTCGGGAGAGGCCTACTCGATCTCCGACGGCGAGCCGATCAGGTTCCGCGACTTCCTGACCGCGCTGCTCGCCACCGCGGGAGTGTCTCCGCCGGATCGCTCGCTGCCGCTCGGGCTGGCGCGTCCGCTCGCCGCCGGAATCGAGACGACGTGGCGCCTGCTGCGGAGGCCGGGCCGGCCGCCGCTCACCCGCACCGTGACGTGGCTGACGGGCCTCGAGCGCACGATCGAGATCGGAAAGGCCCGGCGCGAGCTCGGCTACGAGCCGGTGCGCACTCGGGCCGAGGGCCTCGCGGAGCTCGACGCCCGAGCCCGCGATCTGGAGCGGCCCGCGGTGTGAGGCGATCGGGGTGGCCGGACTCGAACCAGCGACTTCCGCGTCCCAAACGCGGCGCTCTACCAGGCTGAGCTACACCCCGTCGGCGGTCGACAGCGAGCGTACCGGATCGTGGTTGGCGAACCGTGTTGCCGGATAAGAAGAGGAGCACGATGGGACCACTCGCATAAAACGCCTGCACAGTGGTAGGTTCGTGGCCATGAGGAAGCAAGTTGTCGTTGCTTCTGGCGCCGTTTTCTGCGCGCTTGCGCTCGGAAGCACCGCTTTCGCGGCCTCCCTCACCACCACCGAGACCGCACTCGTCCAGGCGGTCAACGAGACCCGGGCCGCGAACGGCCTGGCCCCGCTGGAGGTTGACTTCACGCTCGTTCGCGCCGCCCGCTCCCACACGAAGACACTGTTTCGGCTCGACGGGCTCACCCACGGTGCGTTCGGCGAGCGGATCGGCTCCTTCGGAGCGCGGGGGCCGCGGTTCGGCGAGAACCTCGCCTGGGGAACCGGCGCCCTTGGACGGGCTCACGCGCTCGTCCGCGCCTGGCTCGCGAGCCCGGGTCACCGCGCGAACCTGCTCCGGGCGGGATTCGAGCGGATCGGGATCGGCGCCCGGACAGGTTTCTTCGCCGGCCATGCGGGGGCGACGGTCGTGACCGCCACCTTCGCAGGAACCTAGCTAGCGCGCCTCGGACATCAAGGCGCGAAGCTCGTTCAGCTTCTCGCGCCGGAGCTCGTCGAGGTCGCCGACCTCCAGCCGCTCGAGCAGGTTCCGCACGAGCGGCGCGAGCTCGACCGGGTTGAACGGCTTCGTGATGTAGTCGACGCCGCCGATGTCGAGCCCGCGGGCCCGGTCGCGGAACTCGGCCCGCGCGGTCAGGAAGATGATCGGGATCGACGAGGTCTCGTCGTCCTCGAGCAGCGCCTCGGCGACGCCCCAGCCGTCGAGCCCGGGCATCATCACGTCGAGGAGGACGACGTCCGGCAGCTCCTCGCGGGCCTTCGCGAGCCCGCTCGGCCCGTCGCTCGCCTCGAGCACGCCCATCCCCTCGGCTTCGAGATTGACCCGGCAGAGCAGGCGAATCGGGGCCTCGTCGTCGATCACGAGCACACGGGTCATCGCCTGGCCCCTTCCCCGGCGCTCAGTTCTCACGCGTGGCGGCGGGGAGCTCGAACGCGAACGTGGCCCCGCCTCCCTCCGGTGAATCGACCCAGAGGCGGCCGCCCATCGCCGTCACGAGCCCCTCCGCGAGGAAGAGGCCGAGCCCCGTCGCGCCCGCTCCGACCGTCTGGGCGGCGGTCTCGCCGCGGTAGAACTTGCGGAAGATCAGCTCCTGCTCGCTCCGCGGGATGCCCACTCCTTCGTCCTCGACCCGCACCTCGACCGCGCCGTTCGTCCGGCGCGCCACGACTCTCACGGTGCCGCCCGCGGGCGAGTAGCGGACCGCGTTGTCGATCAGGTGACCGAGCACCTCGCCACCCGGTCGCCGTCGGCCTCGGCCGAGAGCGACTCGTCCCCGATCGCCGCGACGAAGGTGTGGCCGTTCTGGCCGAGTGACGACTCGGCCGAGCTGACGGCCTGCTCGACGACCCGCGCGACGTCGGTCGTGCCGAGCTCGACGCTCATCGCACCGGTGTCGAGCCTGGCGACCGAGAGCAGCCGGTCGACGATCGAGGTCAGGCGCTCGGACTCGGAGGCGATGTAGCGCAGGAATGTCTCCCGCTCGCGCTCGTCGAAGAGGACGTCCTGGCGCAGCAGCGTCTCCGCGAAGCCGTAGATCGAGGTCAGCGGTGTCCGCAGCTCGTGCGAGACCGTGGAGACGAAGTCCGACTTCATCTGCTCGACGGCGCGCTCCGCGGAGATGTCGCGGAAGGCGAAGATGCGGCCGGCGACGGCCCCTGCCGGGTCGGTCATGACCGCCTCGCTCACCGACAGCCACGCCTCCTCGCCGCCGCGGCGGACCGAGACGAGCCGGCTCCCCGCACCCCGGTCGGCCTGAGGCCCGTCGGCGGGAGCTTCGAGCGAGCGCCCGAGCGCCCTGGCCGGGAGCTGCCCGAGGGCGTCGATCGCGCGAACCCCGGTGATCTGCTCGGCCGCCGGGTTCCAGAGCACGACCTTGCCCTCCCGGTCGACGGCCACGATTCCGTCGGCGACGTTGGCGAGGATCGCCTCGCTCCGCTGCTGCTCGTGCCGAACGCCGTGGTAGAGCTCGGCGTTCGTGCGCGCCGCCGCGGCACTGCCGGCGAGCAGCGCGAGCGTCTCGCACTCCTCCTCGCGCCAGACGCGCGGCTCCCGGTCGTACACCGCGAGGACCCCCTGGACGACGCCATCGGGCCCGATCATCGGCACGCCGAGATAGGCCGCCCGGCCGGCCGTCAGCATCGGATCGGCCGCCATCGTGCGCGGATCCTCGGCCGCGTTCGGAATCACCTTCGACTCGCGGGACTGGACGATGTCGCCGACGAGCCACGCCGTCGAGGCCGAGCGACTCTCGAGCGCCGCCGCCCCGCCGTCCCCGCATGCCGCTCGCACGACGAGCTCGTCGCCGTCGAACACGCGGGCCGAGGCGCCTGAGGCGTCGAGGATCTGGGAGGCGCGGCTCACGACCTGCTCGAGCACCTTGTCCGGATCGAGCTCGCTCGCGAGCTCGCGGCTGGAGCCGGCCAGCCGCTCCGCCAGCGAGCGGGAGCGACGTTCGAGCTCGTACAGCTCGCTGCGCTCGAGCGCCCCTCGCGCGGCGCCGGCGATGTGGCCGGCGAGCTCCAGCTGCTCGTCGGTGAACGCGTGCTCCTGCTCGAAGAAGACGAGCACGAGGCCGTCTCCCTCGGCGCGAGCCTGCGCGAGCGGGACGGCGAGGAGCGAGTGCGAGCCCGCAGCCTCGGCGGCCGCGGGGAGACCCGAGCCGAAGCGGGTCTCGGTCCGGAGGACGCGGGCTGCGAGCACCTTGCCGGAGCTCGACGCCTCCAGCAGGTCGCTCGTGGCCTCGGAGCCGGAGCCGAAGAACGCCGAGAGCGACGGCGGGAGCTCGTAGTCCGCTGCGAGGACGAGCTCTCCGCCCCGCTCCCGGAGCACCGCGGCGTAGTCGCCGCCGAGCGACTCGGTGGCCGCCTGCGCGACCGCGTCCAGCGTCGCAGCCGCCGAGAGCGGCTCACCGAGCACGGCGGCGATTCGGTAGAAGCCGCGCTCGATCTGCGCCTGCCGCGTGCTCTCCTCGTATGCCTCGGCGTTGCGGAGCGCGATCGAGGCGAGGCTGGCGAACGCCTCGATCAGCGGCAGGTCGGCCTCGTCGAAGCGGCCGTGCTCGAGCGAGCAGACGCCGAGGACGCCGCGGATGTCGCCGAAGGAGAAGATCGGCGCCACCATCACCTCGGCGAAGACGGCGTAGTTGCCCGTCGGCTGCGGCTGCTCGGTGCGCGCGAAGTCGCGCCTCAACACGGCCTTCCGGGTCTGGATCGCCTCCCCGAACGTCCCCTCGACCGGGATCCTCCGGCCGATCTCGCTCTCCGGGAGCCCGAGCACGGCCCGGCAGACCAGCGCGCCGCCGTCGGGGGCGATCGTCCAGCAGTCGGCCGCATCCGCGGCGACGAGCGTCAGGAGCTCCTCGACGAGCCGGCTGATCACCGAGTCGAACCTGAGGTCGCTGGTCAGCGCCTCGCCGGCCTTCAGGAGCGCCCCCTGCTCGGCGATCCTGCGCTCGCTGTCGCGGAGCAGGCGGCTCGTGTGGATCGCGCCCGCAGCCTCGCGGGCGACCGCCTCGGCGAGCAGGATCTCACCCCGCGCCCAGCGGCCCGGCTCCTCGCGTTGCACCCCGAGCACCCCGATCACGCGGTCGGAGGCGACGATCGGGGTGGCGAGCACCGACCGGATGTTGCGGTTCGTGAGCTGCTCGAGCCCACCGAGCTCCGCACCCCCGAGCCGTCCGTCCTCGGCGATGTCCGCGACCTCGATCGTCCGCCCCTCTCGGACCGCGAGGTTGACGTCCGGGAGGCGGCTCGCGTCGCCGAGTGCGTCCTGGCCCGGCTCGGCCCACTCGGCCAGGATCGCCTTCGCCTCGCCCGGCTCTCCGAGGCGGATGAAGCACCGCGTCGCGTCCAGCGCGCGTCCGGCCCCCTCCACCGCGGCGCCGAGCAGATCCTCGAGCTCGTGCCGGGAGCGCACGTCGAGGCCGATCCGCGAGACGAGCCGCTCGCGCTCCAACACCTGCGCGAGCTCCTTCGCGGACTGGATCCTCGCCAGCGCCAGCCCCGCCTCGAAGGCGAACGACTGCATGAGCGCGAGCTCCTCCTCCCCGAAGAGGCGTGGCTGCCGAACGCCGACGAAGATGACGCCGACCACGGCGTCGGCGGCGACCACCGGCACGAAGGCGCAGCTCGCGATCTTCGCGACGGCGTTCAGGCGCCGGCTGACGATCGGCGACGAGTGGACGTCGAAGACGGCGAATGCCCCCGCATCGCGTACGGCCGTGCCGATTCCGGAGGCCTCGCCGTCGAGCTCGATCACCTCGTCGACGAGCGGCTCGAAGTCGTGACCGCGCTCGCGGGCACTGATGATCCGGGCGTGAGCACCGTCCTCCTCGACCAGGACGAGATTCGCCAGATCGAGCTCGAACAGATTCGTCAGCTCGTCCAGGACATGCCGGGCGACGGCTCGCTCGTCGTCCGTGTCGAGGAGGGCGCGGGACAGGCGCCGCATGGCCTCGAGCTCTCGGTCCTGCCGCGTCGCGCGCCGCTCGGCCTCGCGCGCCCGCTGAGCGGCCGAGACGAGCAGCACGCGGTCGCCCCAGTTCGCGAGCAGGACGACAACGGGCACGGCCGCGAGGAGGATCGCCGGCAGGGAGAGCCAGAGGTGCTCTCCGAGCGGCTCCCCCTCGATCAGTACCTCGACCCCGATGATCCCGAGCGCGACTCCGATGCAGGGAAAGAGCAGGGAGATCGCGTAGCCGGCCTCGCGCGCGTGGTCGCGCCAGAGGAGCGGGGCGAGGGCGAGCCCGATCCCGACGTACAGCGCCGCCAGGAGGAGCAACGGAACTGCGTTGAAAAGGATCGCCTGGGTGTGAGCGTCCACGGGCTGCCCCGATGATAGCCAGCGTTCTCCCTTTGAAAGATGGGCCGTCCGGCCCATTGAGCGCGTTCTCCAATTGGACTACGGTGGCCCGCACTGGGCGTTGCACCTGCGGTTCGGGAGCTCGTCTGTCTCGACCGCGCAGCGCGCTTGGAGCGGCTCCGGTGCCTCGACCCCCCGAAGCGTCGGAGCCGCTCCCTTCTCCTACCTCGCCCGGGTCGTCGCGACACCCACGGCTACGATGGAACGGTGATCGAGCGCGTCCTCCTCGCCTCGCCTCGCGGCTACTGCGCGGGAGTCGAGCGCGCCGTCGAGACCGTCGAGCTCGCCCTCGAGCACTACGGGCCTCCGGTCTACGTGCGCAAGCAGATCGTTCACAACATCCACGTCGTGCGGGATCTCGAAGCGCGCGGGGCTATTTTCGTCGACGCCGAGACCGAGGCGCCCGAGGGAGCGACGATCGTCTATTCCGCCCACGGCGTCGCCCCGGCGGTCAACAGGGCCTCCCAGGCGCTGGCGCACAACGTGATCGACGCGACCTGCCCGCTCGTGACGAAGGTGCACGTGCAGGCGCGGCGCTACGCCGCGGCCGGCTACACGGTGCTCCTGATCGGTCACGAGGGCCACGAGGAGGTCGTCGGGACGATGGGCGAGGCGCCCGAGGCCACCGTGCTCGTCCAGGACGTCGCCGAGGCGGAGGCGCTCGACCTGCCGGCCGACGCGCGGCTTGCGTACATCACGCAGACGACGCTCTCGGTCGACGAGACCTCGGAGATCATCGGCGTTCTCCGCCGGCGCTTTCCGACCATCCACGCCCCGAAGAAGGAAGACATCTGCTACGCGACCTCCAACCGGCAGTGGGCGGTGAAGGAGATGCTCGAAGAGGTCGATCTCCTGCTCGTGATCGGCTCGCGGAACTCGTCGAACTCGAACCGGCTCGTGGACGTCGCCCGCGCGGGCGGCGTCGCGTCGTACCTGATCGACGACGCGACCGAGATCGACTCGCGGTGGATGAAGGGCGTTCGCACCGTCGGCGTCACCTCCGGGGCGTCGGCCCCGGAGCATCTCGTCGACGGCGTCTGCGAGTGGTTCCGCGCCCGTGGCGTCGAGCGGATCGAGCCGTTCCGGATGGTGAACGAGGACGTCACCTTCCGGCTTCCGGTCGAGCTCCGCCGCGAGCTCGCGCTCGCCCAGCTCCAGGAGTAGAGCTCGAAGCTAGGAGGCGCGGGCCGACCAGGCCTCGCGGACGAACCCGACCGTGGTCGCGACCTGGGCCAGGACGACGAGCAACCCGGGGTGGAATCCCGCCCGAAAACCGCCCCGGACGAGCAGGACGTAGAACGACGCCGGCTGGCGATGCTCGTGGTCGCCGGGCGGACGCTCGTGATGGAAGCGGTAGGCGCCGCGGCCGTACCGCACGTGCTGGCGCCAGAACGAGCGCAGATCGAGCGACGGGAAATGGCGAACGACCGCCGCCGGCTCGAAGCCGAGCTCGTGCCCGGCGGCCACGGCGCGCGCACACCAGTCGCGGTCTTCCCCACCGGCGCCGTAGGCCTCGTCGAACGGAAGCTCGAGAGCGAGCTCCCTCCGGCAGGCGAGATTGTTCGTCGCGAGGAAGCCGTGCCCCGGGTGTCGCGCACGGGTGAACTCCTCGAGATGGCGCCGGATCCACTCCGCCGCGGTGACGTAGGAGCTCTCGGGACGCCCGTTCGCCGTCATGCCGCCGACGATCGTCGATCCCGATTCGAGCCTGCGAGCCAGCGACTCGGCCCAGTCCGGCGCGGGCTCGCAGTCGTCGTCGGTGAAGCACACGTACGCTCCGCGCGCGTCTCTGACCGCAGCGTTGCGGGCGGCCCCGGGCCCGTTGCCCTCTCGCCGCAGGAGCCGGGCGCGTCGCTCGGCCGCCACGAGCTCGGCGATCCGCCCGCTTTCTCGACTCCCGTCGTCGGCGACGATGATCTCGTACGGGCGCCCTTGCAGCGAGCCGAGCGCGTCGAGGCATCGCGCAAGCGCCTCAGGCCGGTCGCGCGTGGGCACGATCACCGTCACCTCGGGGATGGGCGGCTCCGACGGCGTCACGTCCAGGCCGCGATTCCGAGCACGAAGGCGCCGGCTGCGAACGAGGCGGTCACGAATCTCCACCCGAGGAGATCGCGGAAGGCAGCTGCGCCGACGGCAGCCATCGCCGCCGTCCCGAGCAGAAGCGCCGTCGCGGCGCCGGCCGCACCGTGCTCCCGGGACGAATGCAACCGCCGCCGCGACGAAGACCAGCGCGCCGACCGCCGCTGCCAGGAGGCGCGGCAGCGGCCGCAGCCGAAGCGCCGAGACCTGGGTCGTCGCGCTCGTGAGCGCCGCCAGCGGCACGATCGCCAGCGCCGGTCCCAGCGAGGGCTCCACCCCTCGATAGCGTTCTCCGGCCAGCGCGGGAACGATCCGGTCGAGCGTGATCGCAGCGATGGCGGCGACGGGCACGGCGACCGTCAGCGCGAGCCACGCGAGCCGGCGGATGGACGCGTCCGCGGGCGCGCTCGTGACGCCTCCCGCGGAAAGCCGAGGCAGATCGACCGCGAACGCCTGCCAGACGACATAGGTCAAGGCTAGTGCGACTCCGATCGACAGTGCGGCGAACCCCGCCTCCACCTGCGAGCCGGCCAGCAAGGCGACGACCACCACCCCGCCGCGGTGCAGAAGCTGCACGAAGAGCCCGCTCGCCCCGTAGACGAGCGCGAACCTGGCTGCGTCCGCCGGAATCGTCGCTGTTCGCGCGGCCCCACGCAGCAGGGGGACGACCACGACCAGCCCGAGCGCGAGCGCGCAGCCGGACGAGAGGGCGATTCCGGCGAGTGCTCCCTCAGTGCCGAAACCGGCGTGGAGGGCGAGAACGGCCGACACGAGGACGGCATTCTGAACCGGGTAGCGGAGGCTCCAGAGGGCCACTCTGCCCAGCGCGAGGCCGACCTGGTAGACGAGCGTCGCAGCGACGTCGAACACCAGCGCGAGCACGACGAGGAAGCACGCGGTCGCGCTGAAGCGGTCAGGCCGGACGACTGCCAACGCCGTGGCGAGGGCAGCGGCGGCGACACACACGCCGATCCGCCAGCGGGCCGAGCGAACTGCGAGCGCACGGGCGAGGCCGGGCCGGTCCGCCGCGGCGACCGTCGGCACGAAGCGCGACAACCAGGTCGGCCCACCGAGAGCCGACGCCGCCGAGCCGAGCGTGACGATCGAGAGCGCGACTGCGAAGGTCCCGTAGTCGGCCGGGCCAAGCTGCCGCGGCACGAGCGTGATCAGGAGGACGAGCGTCATGGCTTCGAGCGCCTTCCCCACCACGCTGATCAGCACGGCGGCCCGCATCAGGCTGAGCGACCGATCAAACCTGGGCCGCCGATCAACCCGGGCCGCCGCTCAACCGGCGCTCCGCATCAGCTCGCGCAACCGCGAGGCATGGAGATCGAGATCGTGCTCCGCCAGTGTGGCCGCAGCACTATCGGGAGGCACCTCGTGGCCAGGAAAGGCGCTGCCGCTCGCCACCTCCGCCAGTCGCTCGGCGAGCCCCTCCACGTCGCCGTTCGCGAAGAGCAGGCCGTTCACGCCCGGCCGCACCGTCTCGGCGAGTCCTCCGGTGGCGCTCGCGACGACCGGCACGCCGCGAACGACCGCTTCGAGCGCGGTCAGGCCGAGCGGCTCGGCCCACGTCGACGGCGCGACGAGCGCCCAGGCCGGCGCCAGCTCCTGCTCGACCTCGCTGCTCGGAACTCGGCCGACGAACTCCACCGCGCGATCCAGGCCGAGCGAGCCCGCCAGGGCTTCGAGCCGTGGCCGCTCGGGGCCGTCGCCGACGATCCTGAGGCTCGCGGTCGTTCCGCGGTCGCGCAGGCGGCCGAGCGCCCGAAGCAGGACGTCGACGCCTTTCTCAGGGCTGAGACGGCCTGTGTAGAGGAAGAGCGGCTCCGCGGCCGGAGCCCGCGCGAAGTCACGGCTCGGCGGCTCGATCGGCCAGGGGAGCCAGCCCGCCGCCACCCCTGCCCGCGCAAGCTCGGAGCGCATGAAGCGACTGCAGGTGACGACGGCGCCGGCGCTCTCGATCGCGGCCCGGATCAGCGCGTAGCGCGGTTGCTCCCGCAGCCAGCGGGGCGGCGAGAGGCAGCGGTTGCGCAGACAGGCGACTCCCGCACGCACCTGGCAGCGCGATCCGTCCGGAAGCAGCTTGTGCCCGGTCGGGCAGACGGGCTTGTAGTACGCGAGGTTCAGCACGGTTCGAACCCCGCGCAGCGGCGCGAAGATCGCCGGCGAGAGGAGGATCTCGAACATGCTCACGTAGACGGCATCGGGTCGGAAGTCCGCAACGGCGCGCCGGACGTCGCGGGCGGCGAGAGGGTTGGCGATCTGGAGGAAGGCCTGCGCGGCGCGGCGCTCGGTGCCGAAGGCGCGGTAGTCGGCGTGGTCGGCCGGCCCGGCGCTGCTCGTCAGCAGCGCGACCTCGTCCCCTGCCGCACGCAGCCCGGCCGCGAGGAGCTCCAGATACGTCTCGACCCCGCCCTCCTCCGCCGTCCAGTCGGTGATCAGCAGGATTCGCATCAATGCCTCGCCGCCTCTTCGGCGGCGAGCACGACCGAGAGGCTCGCGAGTCCGTCTTCCATCGTCGGCAACTCCACGTCGGCGCCGCGGACGCGGGCGACGAACGCACGGAGGGCCGACGCATACGAGGGATCCAGGCCCGACCGGACGAGGAGCTGGAGCCGGAGCAGGGCGAGCGCTCTCGTCGGGGCGAGACGGTCGGGCCGCCGGGTCACGCGGCCCGCGTGCCGGTCGATGCGGAGCGTGCCGAGGCCGCCGGTGAGCTCGATCACGTCGACCTGCGGAGCTCGCATGCCGACCTCGAGCTGAGCATCGGCCCCACCCACGAGCCTCAGCCGCACGCTCGCTCCGTCGCCCTCGCCACGGGTCGAGCTCACCGACGCCGTCACGTCCTCCACCTCCACGTCGAGCAGGAAGCGGACGAGGTCGACGTGGTGGGACGCGAGATCGAGCAACGCGCCGCCGCCGTCTGCCCTGGAGAGCTTCCACGCCGGCAGCTGCGTGCGCCGGCTCGGTGAACGTCGACCGGACGTGGGTGACCGGGCCGATTCCGCCGTCCCGCACGACCTCCCTCGCCCGCAGGATCGCAGGATGGAAGCGCCGGTTGAACCCGATCGTCGCGATGATTCCGGCCGTCCTCACTGCCTCGAGGACGCGCTTCCCGTCCTCGAGGCTCGTCGCGAGCGGCTTCTCCAGGTACAGGTGGAGGCCGGCCTCGGCGACGGCCACCCCCAGGTCGGCATGGTGGCCGCTCGGCGCGGTGACGACGACTGCGTCGAGAGCGTCGAGCGCGAGCAACTCGGTCGCGTCGCGGCAGAGCGTGGCGCCCGGAGCCGCGCGCCCGGCCGCGTCGAGCGATGCGCGATCGACGTCCGCGACGGCGACGACCTCGACCCCGGCAGCCCGTCTCAGCACGGGCAGGTGCACGGCCCGTGCGATCGAGCCGCATCCGATCACGCCGACGCGAACGGCCTGCACCTCTAGAGATGCCGCGCTCGGTGGATCTCGTACTCGATGATCCGGTTCGGCGAGCTCCCCGCGCCTGCCACGTACGCGGCGAGCTCTCCCGCTCCGAGGGCGGCGAGGCTGAGGGCGAGGGGCTGAAAGACTCTGCGAGGGAACGCGGCCCGATGCGCCGCCCAACCGGACGAGCGCACGACCCGCGCGGCCACGACGAACGGGATCAGCGGCGCAGCCGCGGCGTAGAGCGCACGCCGCACCGGCGACCACGAGCCGGAACGCGCCGACGCATAGCAGCGCGCGGCATGAAACCGGTCGGCGGCGCAGGAGCGAAGCTGGACGACGTTGAGGTGCGCGAACACGGCCGCGGGCTCGATCAGGAGCGTCTGGCCCTCCGCTCGCAGCCGGGCGTCGACTCCGCCACCGAGCCGGAGCAACGCGGGAAGCTCTTCGCCGAACGCGAGAAGCAGGTCCCTGCGGTAGGCGGTGTTGTGTGTGGAGAGCGAATCGACCTCGCGCCGCCCGCCGCCGAGAGCCCGCCCGTAGGTGACCATGAGGCTCGCCCACGACGCTCCCGTCTCCGGATTCCCGTTCCGAAGCTCGGGGGCGGCCGCCGCGTGACCGTCCTCCACGATCGCCCGGATCAGCGGCTCGAGCGAGCCCGGATCGGGGAACGCGTGTGTCTCTCCGAGCAACACGACCGGCGCGGACGCCGCGCGCACCCCGGCCGCGAACGCGTCCTCGATGGGCGCGAGCTCGCCGACCTCGACGATCCGGAGTCGGCCAACCGGCGGCTCGGGCGGCGGGCCGAGCGCGGCCTCCGAGGGGCAGGCGAGCACGAGCTCGATCCCTTCGGGGCTCGGCTGTGCCCACACGGCCGCGATCACCTCGGAGACGGTGGCGAACGTGTCGGTCGCGACGACGAACGAGATCCGCGGGCCGCTCTGCTCGCCCGTCACGTGTACCGCGCCTTGTGCTGCTCGTACTCCAGCATTCGTCGCTCGTCGCTCGCGCTCGCGCCGCGCAGATAGCCGATGCCCTCGCCGACGGCCGAGACCACGCACGCAAGCGCGAGCGCGGGCACGAAGCTCCGCGGGAGGCCCTCGACCGAGCGGGCGAGCCTCAGCGTCCGCACGAGCCGGAGCGGCGCGACGAGGGGCGAGCCTGCGGCGTACACCAGCGCGCGCCGGCGAGGCCAGGGCCGTCGTCGGGCGGCGCCGAAGAGACGGCCTCCGAGATAGCGCTCGACGAGCCAGGGCCAGAGCCGCGAGACGTTCAGGTGGTCGATCCGGGCTGCCGGCTCGTGCAGGAACCGGCCGCCCCTGGCGCGGAGCGCTGCGTGCAGCCCGCTCCCGGGCTCGAGCAGCGATTCGAGCTCGTCCCCCAGGTCGAGCAGCGCGGCCCGCTCGTACGCCGCGTTGTAGCTCGATGCATCCGGGATCTGCCGACTGCTCCCGCGCTGCGGGAAGCGGCCGTAGTCCATCAGGAGCCCGACCCAGCTCAGGCCGCTCGCCGGATTGGCGTTCCCGATTCCCGGCACCACCGCGACCCACGGCCCCTCGTGTGCGCGCAGCAGCCGTCCTGCCCACTCCGGCTCGGCGAACACGTGCGTCTCCCCGAGCACGACGATCGGAGCGCGCGCAGCGCGCACCGCAGCCGCCCGAGCCGGCGCCATCGGCAGGAGCGGCGCCTCGACGACCGTGACTTCGGCGAGCGCCGCGACCGGCTCGGTGGGAAGCATCAGCGCGCTCTCGTCGGGGCACGCGATCACGAGCTCGATCGAGGCGGCGTCCTCCTGCGCAGCCAGGCGCTCGACGACGTCGGCGATCGCAGCGAAGGAATCCGTGAGGACGACGAAACGAGAGAGCCGGGCTCAGAGCTCGACCCTGGCGATCTGCGGGGCGGCGACGCCGTCGGTGTCGATCGAGACGGCCAGCACCTCGGCCTTGATCCAGTCGGCGTGCCGCGCGAGAAGCTCGGCGTGGGTCTGCGGCAACGTCACGGCGATCCGGTCGGTCAGCTCGAGGCCCTGTTCCTTGCGCATCCCGTTCAGCGTGTGGATCAGGTCGAGGACTCGGCCCTCGAGCTCGAGCTCGGGATCGAGCGTCGTCTCCAGCGCGACCGTGATCCCGCCTTCGGCGACAACCGTCCAGCCCTCGCGCCCCGAGCGCTCCACGAGCACCTCGTCGGCTGCCAGGTCGTGCCCGGCGGCCCGGAACCCGCCGTCGGGAAGCTGCTCGAACGCGCCCGCGGCGAGCGCGGTGCGGACGGCGCCGAGCTCCTTGCCGAGCCTCGGCCCGAGCGCGGGCAGGTGCGGCTTCACGTGCAGCTCCGTGGCCTCGACGACGCCGAACTCGACCTCCTTGACCCGTAGCTCCTCGCGCAGCTCCTCGCCCTGGCCAGCGGCGAGCCGGGCGCCCTCGACGACCAGCCGGCGCAGCGGCTGGCGCAGCTTGAGCCCCGAGCTCGAGCGCGCCTGGTGGCCGAGCGCGACGACGCGCCGCAGCTCGACGGTCTCGGCTACGAGAGCCGCGTCGGCCGCCACGGGCTCGGGCCAGCCGGCGAGGAAGATCGACTCCGGCGCACCCTGGGCCGTCTCACGTACGAGGCTCTGCCACAGGTGCTCCGCCAGGAACGGCAGGACGGGCGCAAGCACGCGGAGCGACTGGACGAGCCCGAACCAGAGCGTCCGGAGCGCGACCTCGTCGCCGTCCCAGAAGCGGCGCCGCGAGCGGCGGATGTACCAGTTCGAGAGGTCCTCCAGATACGCCTCGAAGGCGCGGATCACGTCGACCGTCAGGAACGCCTCGTAGCCGGCGGTCGCCTCCTCGACGAGCTGCGCAGTCCGGGCGAGGAGCCAGCGGTCGAGCGGTCGGAGGTCGCAGTCCGGCCCCGTCGCCAGATCGGCGTAGACGGGCGTGAAATCGGCGATGTTCGCGTAGGGGACGAAGAAGCCGGCCGCGGAGTTCCAGAGCGTGAGCAGCTTCCGCTTGATCTCGTGGCCCGGCCCGTAGCCGAAGAGCAGGTTCTGGGTCGGCGGCTGGGCGCAGTACTGCCAGCGCATCACGTCGGCGCCCATCCGCGCGAAGGCGTCCTCGGCGTCGATCATGTTGCCCCAGGAGCCGTGCATCTCGCGGCCGGTCTCGTCGAGCATCTTCTCGTACCCGAGCACGCGCCTGAACGGAGCCCGGCCCGTCAGGGTCACCGACATGAAGAGCTGCGAGTAGAACCAGAGGCGGATCTGCTCGCGCATCTCCGAGACCCAATCGGCCGGAAACCACTTCTCCCAGTAGGCATGGTCGGGGAGATCGGCGCTCGTCAGGCCCCGCGCGGCGCCGGTCGCGTAGCCGGCCTCGACGAACTCCGGGTTCTGCCAGCCGAGCGTCGAGAAGGGGATGATCCCGGCGTCGAGCCAGACGTCGCCGACCTCCGCGACGCGGCGCACGGGCTCGTCGCAGGCCTCGCAGCGGACCGGCACCTCGTCGATCCACGGCCGGCGGAGCTCCTCGAGCTGCTCGAGGCCGCCGAGCGCGCGCTCCTCGAGCTCCGCGCGCGAGCCGATCACGGTCAGATGCCCGCAGGAGCAGGGGTAGAAGGGCAGCGGCAGGCCGTAGTAGCGGCGGCGCGAGATGTTCCAGTCGCCCATGTTCCGCAGCCAGTCGTCCATCCGCTTGCCCATGTAGGCGGGCGTCCACTCGACGGTCGCGTTCGCCTCGAGGAGCGGCTGCCGGATCTCGTCCACCGAGATCAGCCAGTCGTCGGTGACCCGCCAGATCAGCGGCGTGTCGCAGCGCCAGCAGTGCGGATAGCGGTGCTCGTGCTGTCCGGCGTGGACGAGGAAGCCGTGCTCGGCGAGCCAGCCGACGATCTGGTCGGCCGCCTCCGTCGTCGAGAGCCCGTGCAGCCAGCCGTAGTCGTCGTAGAAGCGGCCGGCCTCGTCGACCGGCATCAGGACGGGGAGGCCGTGGATCTTCCCGAGCTCGAAGTCCTCCTGGCCCGCCCCGGTCGCGATGTGGACGATCCCGGTGCCGTCCTCGAGCGAGACCTCCTCCCACGGGATCACGCGATGCTCGACCTCCGCCCCCGGGCCGAGCTCGTCGAACGGGCCCGCGTAGGGCCAGCCGACGAGCTCCTCGCCCCGCTTGCGCTCGACGAAGGGCTCGTCGGGCGAGCGCGCGACCGCGACCCACTCCCCGTTCTCGCGCCGGCCGTACTCCGCATCGGGGCGCACCGCGGCCGCGACGTTCGCGGGCAGCGTCCAGGGCGTCGTCGTCCAGATCACGAGCGACTCGCCGGCCCGCGCCGTCAGCGGGAAGCGGACGAAGAGGGAGGGGTCGTGGCGATCCTGGTAGACGCCCGCCTGGGAGAGCTCGTGCTGGGAGAGCGAGGTGCCGCAGCGCGGACACCATTCCGTCGAGCGGTGGCCGAGGCCGAGCCAGCCACGTTCGTGGACGACCTTCAGGAAGCGCCAGATGTACTCGATGTTCGTGTCGCTGAAGGTGAAGTAGTCGTTGCCCCAGTCCATCCACTGCCCGAGCCGCTTCGAGCCGCGCGTCAGCTCCTCGGAGTAGGACGCGACGACCTCGCGGCAGCGGCGCGCGAACTCGGCGAGGCCGTACTCCTCGATCTCGCGCTTCGAGTTGAGGCCGAGAGAGCGCTCGACGCCGACCTCGATCCAGAGGCCCTGGCAGTCGAAGCCGTTCTGGTAGCGCTGGTCGAAGCCGCGGAGCGCCTTGTAGCGCTGGAAGACGTCCTTCAGCGTCCGCCCCCACGCGGTGTGGACCGCGAGCTTCTTGTTCGCCGTGACCGGACCGTCGAAGAAGCTCCAGGCCGGGCCGCCGTGGTTGGCCTCGCGCACCTGCTCGAACGTCCGCTCGCGCTCCCAGAGCTCGAGGATCTCCAGCTCGAGAGCGGGGTGATCCGGCTTGTCTGGCAGGGTTCCGAACACGGTCGAGCGATTGTAGGGAACACCCGGGCGCGGCCTGTCGTTTTCAAGAGACGAGTGCGGGTACGTCCCGCCGAACCAGCGAAAGGACCTTTCGACCATGTCCACAGCAGTCACCGAGCAGACCTTCGAGCAGGAGGTCACGAAGAGCGAGACCCCCGTGATCGTCGATTTCTGGGCCGAGTGGTGCGGCCCGTGCCACGCCGTCGCACCCGTGCTCGACAAGATCGCCGAGGAGCGCGGCGACGGGATCAAGCTCGTCAAGGTGAACATCGACGAGGAGCAGGGCCTGGCGCAGCGCTACGGCGTCTCCTCGATCCCGACGATGATCCTCTTCAAGGACGGGCAGCCCGCGCAGGTCGCGGTCGGCGCCCAGCCGAAGAGCATGCTAGAGCGCTCCCTCGGCCTTTCCTCCGACTAGCGGGCGAGCCTAGCGAGCGGCCGCTACTTCTCGGCTTTCACTTCCTCCGGGTGGGGAACCGGCGACACCGCCCGGTGCGCCGGCTCCTCGACCAGGTTGAGCACACGCATTCCGTAGTTGAAGACGACCGCGCCGCCGAGCCAGCCGCCCAGAGTCAGGAGCCCGAAGGCGATCAGGTTCAGGATCAGGGAGCCGGAGCCGACGATCCCGTCCATCCCGTCGCTGTAGCCGCCGAGCGCCGTGATCAGGAAGAAGACGGTTGCGGCGACCATCGCGATCAGGTGCGAGGTGGCGGTGCGCTTGAGCGGCGTGCCGGGTGAGATCTTGAGCCAGTCGATCACGCCGGTGATCGCAGTCGGCGCGGAGATGACGAGGCCGACGACGAGCGCGAGCGCCCAGCCCTTCGCCGCGCTCTCCTCCGCGATCCCGAGCTTCGAGAGCACCGCCGCGATCGTGGCGAACGTGTACGCGCCGATCGTCGCGTCGGTGAACGGCGGGTGCACCGGGTGACCCGGGGTGCCGCGGAGCAGATAGTCGAGCTTCATCTCGCCTCCCGTCAGAATTGGGGGCAAGGTTCCGCGGCCGCCGTGGCCGCAAACGCGAAGGCGGCTAGCTCGGCTCGAGCTCGGTCGTCGTCTCGTCGAGGTAGCCGAGGAAGGCCGCGTGCTTGGCGAGCAGCGACTCGAGCTCGCGCAACCCGACGCCGGCCCAGTCCTCGATCCACGTCTCCGAGAGATCGTCCGCGATGGTGTGAAGACCGCGATCCATGACGGAATGATCGGGATTCGGCCGGACGGGTACATGGGCCGAACGGCCCATCTTGCGGTTCGCCTGGGCCTTTCTCTCGCGGCGCCTTTCTCACATGAAGCCACTCCTGATCGTGAATCCGCGCTCCGGCTCGGCCGCTCCGAGCGCCGACGAGCTTGGCGACGCTGCGAGCGCCCGCGGGATGGACGTCCACTTCCTCGAGCGGGGCGAGGATCTGCGGGAGGTCGCCAGGAGCGCCGATGCCGACGTGCTCGGGATGGCGGGCGGCGACGGCTCGCTCGCCGCGGTCGCCGAGGTGGCGATCGAGCGCGACCTGCCGTTCGTCTGCATTCCCTTCGGAACGCGCAACCACTTCGCCCGAGACCTCGGGCTCGATCGCGACGACCCCTTGGGCGCACTTGCGTGCTTCGAGGGTGAGGAGCGCCGGATCGATGTCGGCCACGTGGGGGAGCGGCTCTTCCTGAACAACGTCTCGCTCGGGCTCTACGCACTGCTCGTCCACCGGCGGGAGCGGCACCGACGCCGCCGGCAGATGCTGGCGCGGTTCCGGGCGCTCGTCCTCGCGGCGCGGGAGCATCGGGGCAAGGATCAGTTCGTGATCGACGGCGAGCTCGTGGCAGCGCGCGTGGTGGTCGTCGCCGCCAACTCCTACAGCTTCGAGCTCCTCTCGATCGGCGCGCGCGAATCGATGAACGACGGCCGTCTCCACCTCTACGTGCCGCACGGCTTCCGCCGCGTCACGTGGGAGGAGCGGACGTGCACCGAGATCACGATCGAGACTCCGAGCAACTCGATCCGCGCCGCGATCGACGGCGAGCCGGTCCGGCTCGTCTCCCCGATCGAGTTCCGAATCGAGCCCGAGGCCCTGCGGGTGCTCGTACCGGCCAGCCACCATACTGAGAGGAGCGTCATGACCGAGAGCCCCGAGCCCACCGAAGAAGAGCTGGAGCAGCCCCGAGTCGCATCGAGGACGAAGAGGAGATGCGAGGGCCGAACGCGGCCGACCCCGAGCTTCCCGACGCCACCGACAGCAAGGACGGCGACGACGAGTGAGGCATGTCCCTGCGACCATTCACGAGTTGAGCCGGATCGGCCTGCTCTCGAGCCTTCCGGGCGAGCAGCTCAACCGGCTCGCCGGCCGGATGATGCGCGAGGAGGTTCCGGCGGGGGCGGCGGTCGTGCGCCAGGGCGAGGAGGGCGACCGCTTCTACGTCGTGCTCTCCGGGATGCTGAACGTCACGCAGGACCCGATCGGCGACCGGCGCATCCTCCGCCCGGGCGACCACTTCGGCGAGGTCGCGCTCGCGATGGGCGTGCCGCGCACGGCGTCGGTGCGGGCGGTCACCCCGGCCGTGGTCGCGAGCTGCGATCAGGAGACATTCGACGAGCTGCTCCGACCGCTCTTCGCCGCCGACGATGAGTGACGTCCTGCTCCTGCACGCCGGGATCGCCGATCGCCGGATGTGGGCGCCGCAGGTCGACGTCCTGGAGGCGGCGGGCCACCGCGTGCTCGCGCCCGACCTCCCGGGCTTCGGCGAGGCGCCGCTCGAGCCGGGGACGATCGACTACGTGGCGCAGGCGGCTGCGCAGCTCGACGGCCCGGCCGCGGTCGTCGGCTGCTCCTTCGGCGGGCGGATCTCGCTCGAGCTCGCGCTCGCCCGGCCGGAGCTCGTCGAGCGGCTAGTGCTCGTCGGCGCTGGTCTCGGCAGCTGGGAGTGGTCGGAGGCGGCCAAGACCGGGTTCGCGGAGGAAGAGGAGGCGCTCGAGCGGGGCGACCTCGCGGCGGCGGCCGCCGCGCAGGCGCGGATGTGGCTCGCCGCGGACGCCGACGAGGAAGTGCGTTCGCTCACGGAGGCGATGACGCTCCGCTCCTACGAGCTCCAGCTTCCGGTCGAGGACGAGGTCGACGCCCTCTGGCCCGATCCGCCGGTCGTCGAGCGACTCTCAGAGGTGCGTGCACCGACGCTCGTCGTCGTCGGATCCGAGGACGTCGAGGACATGAAGACGATCGCGGACAAGCTCGCGGCCGAGATTCCCGACGCGAGGCTCGAGACGATCGACGGGGCCGGCCATCTGCCGAGCCTCGAGCGCCCGGAGGAGCTGAACCGGCTCCTACTCGAGTTCCTCGAGGACGGCGTCTGACAGAGCAGGCCAGGCTGATTTCGCCCAGTCGTCGAACTCCCTGTCGGTGAGACAGGCGAGCGCGACCTCCCGCTCGGGATCGACCCAGAGAAACGTCCCGGAGCCGCCGAAGTGCCCGAACGTCCGGGCCGAGGTGAGCGAGCCGCTCCAGTGCCGCGGCTTGCCGTCCTTCAGCTCGAAGCCGAGGCCCCAGTCGAGCGGGTCGAACCGCCCGAACCCCGGCAGGACGCCGGCGAGCCCGGGGAAGGCGACTGCGGTCGCCTCGGCGAGCGTCTCGGGGGCGACGAGCGTCGGGCGAAGCAGCTCGCCGGCCAGCCGCACGAGATCGTCGAGCGAGCCGTAGACGTGCGAGCCGGCGGAGCCGCGCAGCTCCGCGCTCATCCCGAGCGGATCGAAGACGGCCTCGCGCAGGTACCGGGGAAACGGGATCTCCGCCCGCGCCGCGACGTGCTCGGCCAGCACCTCGAAGCCGTGGTTCGAGTAGATGCGGCGCTCGCCGGGCCGCCCGAGCGGTGGCCCGCCCTCGAAGGGCAGTCCGCTCGTGTGGGCGAGCAGGTGCCGGACGGTCGAGCCGGGCGGCCCCGCGGGCTCGTCGAGGTCGATCGCCCCCTCCTCGGCGGCGACGAGGGTCGCGAGCGCGCTCGCGGGCTTCGTCACCGAGGCCCAGCGGAAGACGTGGTCGAGGGGGCCGTGCGCTGCGACGACGCCGTCCACGGTGACCACCGCAGCGGCCGCCCGCGCCGCCTGCCAACCGTCGATCTGGCGCAGGGCATCCATCCGGCGCGATACTAGATCGATGGAGCGCCGCCTCATCTCCGGGCACTCGCCGTACGAGGCGGCGGTGGGCTTCTCCCGAGCCGTCGTCGCGGGCAGTCGCGTCTGCGTCGCCGGGACGGCGCCGATCCCGCGCAGCGGCGAGCCGCCGGAGGACGCCTACGGGCAGGCGCGGCTCTGCCTCGAGCTGATCGGCGGCGCGCTCGGCGAGGCGGGCTCACGGTTCGACGACGTCGTCCGCACGCGGATCTACCTCACCGACGCCGGCGACTACGAGGAGGTCGCACGCGCCCACGGCGAGATCTTCGCGGCGATCCGGCCCGCCGCGACCGCGGTCGTCGTCAAGGGGTTGCTCGATGCGCGCTGGCGTGTCGAGATCGAAGCCGAGGCCGTTCTCCCGGAGAGCTGAGCAGAGGATGAAGCAGATCTATCCCAACTCGATCACGGGCAAGGGCGCCGTCCAGGGCGGCAGCGTCCTCGACCACAAGTTCGGCGCGTCCGATCCGTACACGCTGGGGGTCGAGGAGGAGTACATGCTCCTCGACGGCGAGACCTTCGACCTCGTCCAGCACATCGACACGGTGCTGCAGGCGATCAGCGGGCACGAGCTGGAGCCGCGGATCAACGCGGAGCTGATGCAGTCCGTGCTCGAGATCGCGACGCCCGTGTGCCGTACCGCCGGCGACGTCCAGGCCGAACTCGTGAAGCTCCGGGCCTACGTCGTGGAGGTCGGGCGCGAGAAGGGTATGCGCGTCGGCTCGGCAGGGACGCACCCGTTCTCGCTCTTCGAGCGCCAGCGGATCACCGCGCGCGACCGCTACCGGAACCTCGTCGACCAGCTCCAGTACATCGCACGGCGCGAGTTGATCTTCGGCATGCACGTCCACGTGGCGATCGACGATCCCGAGAAGGCGATCCAGGTCGTGAACGGGCTCCTCCCCCAGCTCGGCCCGCTGCTCGCCCTCTCGGCCAGCTCGCCGTTCTGGCGCGGCGAGCCGACCGGGCTCTCCTCGAGCCGGCAGATGGTGTTCGCGGCGTTCCCGCGCTCGGGCCCGCCGCCGCGCTTCAAGGACTACGCCGACTACGCGGAGGTCGTCGGGCAGCTCGAGCGCACCGGCTGCATCGCCGACTACACGCACATCTGGTGGGACATCCGGCTCCATCCGCGTCTCGGAACGGTCGAGATCCGGATCTGCGACGCCGTCACGCGCGTCGAGGACGCGACGGCGCTCGCCGCGTACTGCCAGGCGCTCGTCAAGTCGCTCTGCGAGCAGTTCGATCGCGGCGACCCGATTCCCTCGTACCACCGGATCCTGACCACCGAGAACAAGTGGCTCGCCGCCCGGTACGGCCTCGAGGCGCCGGTGATGGATCTCGGGGCCGGCCTGCGCAACCGCGTTCCGGTCGCGCAGATCATCCGGCGGACGCTGAAGGAGATCGAGCCGCATGCGCGCGAGCTCGGCTCCGACCGCGAGCTCGAGGGGATCGGCGAGATCCTCGGCCGCGGCAACGGCTCCGACCGCCAGCTCCGCGTCTTCAACGCGAACCGGGACATCGTCGAGGTCGTCGAGGAGATCGCGAAGGCGACCGAGGCGGTTCCCGCCACGGCGCCGCCGGCTTCCTGAACGAAAGTACGTCCCGATCGGACAGGCCGCTTCGAGACACGTCCAGGGCCTGGCCCCGGACGTGTCCGTTGGGGCGTTGGCGCGTTCGGACCTGTCCAGGGCCTGGCCCCAGACGTGTCCGTTGCGGACGGTGGCGGAGCGGGACCGACCCGTCTGTAGGCTCGGCTCGTGGTCTGGCGCGAGAACGGCGAGCCCGTCGAGCTGGAGGAGCTCGCGGCCGGAGGCCCGCTGCTCCTGTTCTTCTACCTCTTCGACTGGTCGCGCACCTGAACGCAGGAGTTTCGGCTCCTGCGTGACAGGGCGGGTGAGTTCGAGGCGGCCGGAGTGCGCGTCGTCGGCGTCTCGCGCGACTCGTCCTACTCGCATCGCGCCTGGAAGGAGGCGCTCGGGATCGAGACGCCGCTCCTCTCGGACTGGAACGGCGAGCTGACCCGCCGCTTCGGGGTCGCCCGCGAGTGGCGCGGCCACGAAGACGTCCCTGAGCGGGCGGCGATCCTCGTCGGCGAGGACGGTACGGTGCGCGAGACGTGGCGGTACGCGGACTCCGAGGTGCCCGACTTCGACACGTTGCTTCAGGCCGTCCGGGCTATGTAGCCCTCACCCTGGCGGTCGGCCTCGCGGCAGGGCTGCTCGCGACGTGGCCGGCCGTCCGGGATCTCGACGACGGGTATCTGGCGCGGCCGAGCGCGGGCTTCGGCGAGACCGCGGCGGGCGACCATCTCCAGCTCGGCTGGGCGCTCTGGCTTCCTGGCCATCAGCTGGCGAGCGGCGGCGCGCCATGGCTCGACCCGTACTCGTTCCAGCCCGAGGCCGACCCGACGCTCAACCTGCAGGGCTGGCTCTTCGCCGCCGCGTACTGGCCGCTCCACGCGCTCCTCGGCGCGGTGGGCGCGTACAACGTCTTCCTCCTGCTCACCTTCGTGGCGGCCGGGGCCCTGACGACGTGGTGGCTCCGCGAGCTCGGGCTGCCGCGCGGCGCCGCGCTCGTCGGCGGGCTCGCGTTCGCGCTCGCGCCCTACCGGGTGGCGCAGAGCACCGGCCACCTGCTCGGGCCGATCTCGATCCTCCTTCCGCTCAGCCTGCTGCTCGTCGAGCGGCGACGCCTGGTCGCGGCGGCGCTCGTGCTCGCAGCGATCCCGCTCTCGGGCCAGACGCATCTCGCTCTCGGCGCGATTCCGCTCGTCGTCGCGTACGCGTGGATCAGGGAGCCAAGCAGCAGTCTGTTACTTGGGCTGCGGCGCACCGGGCTGCTCGCGCTCCCTGCGGTGCTCGGCGGTCTCGCGGTGCAACAGCTCGTGATCGAGGGCTCGATTGCCGGCGGCGGGCGGTCGCTCGCGTCGGTCGAGCGCTACTCCGCCTCCTGGAGCGACCTGGTCGACCGGACGCTCGACGCGGGCGTCGAGCGGTTCGTCTTCCTCGGCTGGCTCCTGCCGCTCCTCGCCGCGGCCGGGCTCGTCGTGCTCTGGCGCAGCCGCCGGCCCCTCGCCGTCCTCCTCGGTCTCGCCGCCGTGATCCCGATCGTGCTCGCGCTCGGGACGACGACCCCGCTCTACGAGCCGCTCTGGCGCGTCTTCCCGCCGCTCCACTACCCCCGCGTCCCGGAGCGGCTGATGCCGGTGGCCTGCCTCGCACTCGCCGCGCTCGCCGCCTTCGCCGTGGCCCGCATCCGCGCCGCTCCACTGGTCGCCGTCCTGCTCGTCGTGCTCGCGCTCGATCTCCGGGTGCCCGTCTTCGCGGCCGTCGAGGCCGACGAGGAGAACCGAGCGTATGCGGCGCTGCGAAGCGACGGCCGGCTCTTCGAGCTGCCGGTCTTCCGGCCCGACACCCACTACGGCAGCGTCTACCTCTCGTATGCGATGCAGTCGCCGCGCGAGCGGCCGCAGGGCTATTCGACGGTCGGCCCGACCGAGGCGGACATCGTCGCCCGGAGGCTGCGACCGCTCTCCTGCGGGCGCGGCGCAGTCCCGCAGGCGGTCGCGTTCGTCGCGGTCCACCGTGGGCTCTACGAGCAGAGCGGCTACTTCGGGCCCGGCTGCGCGGGCAAGGCGGAGTCGGCGCTCCGCCGGGCGGGCTGGCGGCTGCTCGGGCGTGACGGCGCGGTCAGCGTCTATGCCCGGCCCCCTAGGACAGCCGGCTAGTCGTCCTCGGCCTTCCGGAAGAGCGCGATCAGCCACCAGCGCCAGGCGGCGAGCAGGAAGAAGCTCGCGGAGACGACGATGGCCCACGGAATGCTGAACATCAGATCGGTGATCAGGAAGAGGACGCCGGTGAAGGCGAGCGCGATCCCTGCCGTCCCGGCGATCGCCTCGCGGTTCCCCTTCCGCAGCATCCCCTCCTTGTCGTCGTCACGGAAGCGGATCCGGTGGAACGCCGCCGGCGCGAGCAGCATCACGAGCGCGAACGCGGTGGAGAGCAGCGTCGCGTAGTAGACGCGCTCCTGGACGAGCGTCAGCTTGTCGAACTTCTCGGTGAAGCGGATCGCGAGCAGGAAGCCGAACAGCACCTCTGCGCCCGGAATCAGCGAGCGCAGCTCTTCCAGGAGCTCGCCGTGCTCCCGCTCGAGCTGCTCCTTCTTGGACTCGTCCGCCACCTCGTGCCACCCTACGGGACCCCTCGCACGAACGAGGATCGTGCGGCACGCCAACTACGCTGAGCCGACCATGCGTCCCGCGCTCCTGCTCTGCTTCGCCCTCCTCTGCTTCGGCCTCGGCTGTCTCGCGCCGATCCCTGCCGCGGAGTCGGCGGCGCGGTTCGTGCCCTCGATCGTGACCCTCGACGGCGTGGGCGACGTGTGGCCGGGCCAGACGCTCGCGCAGGTCGAGCGGCGGTTCGGGGTCGGTCTCCGCCCCGCCGCGCTCGGACCCGGCTGCACGAGGGCGCCGTTCAGCTCCGGACCCGTGCGCGGCCATGCGATCTTCGTCCGCGGTCGGCTCGGCTCGCTCTGGTTCGACCGGGGCGTGCTCGCCGGTCGCGGGATCGGGATCGGCTCGACGCTGCCGGCTCTCCGGCGCGCTTACCGGCGGCTCGAGGTCAGGCCCGATCCCGCCGTGCCGGGAGCGCGCAGCGTCTTCGTCCGGCGCACCCGCGCCCCGCACTGGCGGCTCCGATTCGACCTTTCGCCCCGGGATCGCGTGACCCGGATCGCCTTCGGCGACGGCTCCGTGCTGCTCGCCGACGGCTGCCCCTGAGGGCGCCGTCTACATCCCCATGGCGTGATAGCCGGCATCGACGTAGAGCGTCGTCCCGGTCACGTTCTTCGCGTCGTCGGAAAGGAGGTAGGCCGAGGCCGTGGCCACGTCGCCCGCGTCGATGTGACGGCGCAGCGGCGCGCGCTCCTCGAACATCCGCTCCATCTCGGGGAAACCGGCGATCGAGCGGGCGGCCAGCGTCCGAACCGGCCCGGCGGAGACCGCGTTGACCCGGATCGAGCGCTCCCCGAGATCCCAGGCGAGGTACTTCACGGACGCATCGAGGGTGGCCTTGGCGACGCCCATCACGTTGTAGTGCGGCACCGCCCGCTCGCCGCCGAGGTACGTCATCGTCACGATCGCGCCCCCGCCGCGCTCGGCCATCAGCGGCTCGGCCGCGCGCGCGGTGGCGACGAGCGAATAGGCGCTGATGTCGACGGCCATCCAGAATCGGTCGCGCGGCGTGTCGGTGAAGCGGCCCTCGAGATCCTCCGCGGCGGCGAACGCGACGGAGTGGACGAGCAGGTCGAGGCCGCCGTCCCAGAGCTCGCCGACCTCGCCGAAAACGCGCGCGATGTCGTCGTCAGAGCGCACGTCGCACGGCGTCACGAGCTGCGCGTCGACCGTGCCTGCGAGGTCGCGGACGTTGCTCTCGATCCGCTCTCCCTGGAACGTGAACGCGAGCTCCGCACCCTCGTCGGCGAGCCGCTTCGCGATCGCCCAGGCAATCGAGCGCTTGTTCGCGACGCCGAGGACGAGGGCGCGCTTGCCGGCGAAGCGAGACACGCGGCGAGTCTACGGCAGCGTGGCTACTGTGCGATGGTGCGCCGGCTCGCTGTTCTGCTCCTGCTCGGTGCGGCGCTCGTCGTCGCAAGCACCGCGAGCGCCGCCTTCCAGCCGATTCGACGAGCCCACGGGGAGCTCGAGCTGCCGCGGGTGCGCGCCGGGACGATTCAGGTTCCAGCGGCGCACCGGAAGGGCCGCGTGACCGTGCTCCTGACGCTCGAGCAGCCGCCGCTCGCAGCCTGGTCGCGCTCGCTCGCGGGCCGTACGGCGTCGAGACGGCTGAACGTGGCCGCCGCCTCGTCGAAGGCGTACGTCGCGACGCTGCTCGCGGCGCAGAGGCGCGCCGAGGCGTCGCTGCGGCGAGCCATCCCGACGGCCACCGTCGGCCGCCACTACACGCTGCTCCTGAACGGGATGGCGGTCGAGCTCCCGGCGAAGCAGCTTCCCGCCGCGGCCGGGCTCCCCTTCGTCCGCAAGCTCTATCCCAGCCTCCGCTACACGCTCGCGCTGAACCGAGGGCCGGGTGTGATCGGCGCGGACGCGCTCGCCGCGGCCGGCGGCGGCAGCGGCGAGGGGATCAAGATCGCCGTCGTCGACGACGGGGTCGATCCGCGAAACCGCTTCTTCGCCCCCGCCGGCTTCGCCTACCCCGAGGGCTTCCCAAAGGGCGGCACCCGCTGGACGACCCCCAAGGTGATCGTCGCGCGCTCCTTCGTCGGCGTCGGAGCCGACGATGCGAGCCGCCTCGCTCTCGACCCGAAGTCGTCCTTCCACGGGACGCACGTCGCGGGGATCGCCGCGGGCAACGCCGGCACGACCGCACCGGCCAGCCGCCAGCACCCCGAGGTGCACGGGCTCTCCGGCGTCGCCCCGCTCGCCCAGATCGGCAACTACCGCGTCTTCAACGTGCCCACGTTCGCGGGTCACGTCGGCAACACCCCGGAGATCGTCGCCGCCTTCGAGTCGGCGGTGAGCGACGGGATGGACGTGATCAACTTCTCCGGCGGCGGCCCGCAGACCGACCCGGCGAGCGACGCGCTGGTCGAGGCCGTGCGCAACGTCGCCGCCGCGGGCGTCGTCCCGGTGATCTCGGCCGGCAACGACCGCGACGACTACGGGCTCGGCTCGACCGGCTCGCCCGGAACCGCACCGGAGGCGATCTCCGTCGCCGCGCTCTCCAACACGCACGTGTTCGCGCCGTCTCTCTCGGTGGCGGCGTCCGGAGCACCGGCGGCGATGACGCACATCCCCTTCAGCGGCCAGGCGCCGGCGGCCTGGGCGTCCGGCGACCAGCCGCTCGTGGACGTCGGCTCGATCGTCTCCGTCTCCGGAACCCCGACCCCGCGCAACCTCTGCGGCCCGGCCGGCAACCTGAACGCAGGCCCCTCGCCGCTCCCGGCCCGCTCCCTGACCGGCGCGATCGCGCTCGTCTCGCGCGGCGACTGCGTCTTCGTGCTCAAGGCCGCCCGCGCGAAGGCCGCCGGAGCGATCGGGATCGTGCTCGTCGACAACCGACCGGGCGAGGCAAACGGGATCCCGATCGAGCTCGCCCTTCCGTCCGGAATGATCTCCGACCTCGACGGCGCCCAGCTCCGGGCGTATCTCGCCACGCGCGGCGGCCGGGCGCCCATCCGGATCGGCACCGACGCCGAGGAGCTCGCGACCGGTCGCAGCGGCGTCGTCACGAGCTTCTCGTCCGGCGGGCTGACGGCCTTCGGGCACCAGCTGAAGCCCGACGTCGGCGCCCCCGGCGGCGCGATCCTCTCGTCCACGCTCCCGATCGCCGGCGGGCCCTTCGCCGTCTTCGACGGGACGAGCATGGCTGCGCCCCACGTCGCGGGAGCCGCGGCGCTCCTGCTCCAGCGCCATCCCGGGTGGTCGCCTCGCCAGGTCAAGTCGGCGCTCGTCTCGACGGCCGACACCGCCTGGGTCGACACGGCCCGCACCGTCGAGGCGCCGGTGCTCCTCTCCGGCGGCGGCCTCGCCGACGTGGCCGCGGCGAACGATCCGAAGCTCTTCACCGATCCGGTCTCGCTCTCCTTCGGTGACCTGAACGTCACCCGCGGCGGCGCCTCGCGCTCGCTGCTGCTCTCACTCGCGGACGCGGGCGGCGGCGCCGGCAGCTGGTCGGTCGAGCTCATGCCGCAGGCGCAGCCGAGCGGCGTCTCGATCGAGGTCGCCGGGAGCGCGGCGGTGGCGCCCGGCGGGGAGCTGCTGCTCCCGGTGACGGCGCGCGCGGCTGCTGCGGCGGGGGCGGGCGAGGCGTACGGCTTCCTGCTCCTGCGGCGCGGCGCAGACGTGCGCAAGGTCCCATACGCCCTGCTCGTCACGCGTCCGGGGCTCGCGTCCGCGCGGGTCGTGCCGCTCCAGTTCCTCCAGACCGGCGACACACGCAAGGGCGCCTCGCGGGCGGCGGTCTACAAGTATCCGGCCGCCGCGTTCGGCCCCGCCGCGAGCTACACCGGCCAGCCCGTGGACGAGGACGGCGGCGAGATCCTCTACCGGATCCGCGTCGACGAGCCGGCCGTCAACCTCGGAGCCGCCGTGGTCAGCTCCTCGCCCGGGTCGCTGATCCATCCGTGGGTGCTCGGCTCGCCGGACGAGAACGACGTCCAGGGCTACGCGGGAACGCCGGTGAACGTGAACAACCTGACGCTCGACTATCCGCTCGACATCAGCGCGGCCGGGACGATCTTCCCGCGCACGAAGAGCTACTACGTGTCCGTCGACTCGGGGCGCGATCCCTACACGGGACGCTCGCTCGGCGGCCAGTACGTCCTCCGGGCGTGGCTGAACGACGTGGAGCCGCCGTTGCTCGGCCTGGTGACGGCGCGCGTCTCGGCCGGCCGGCCGACGATCGCGCTGCGCGTCTTCGACGAGGGCGCGGGAGTCGATCCGTACTCGCTCGCGATCTCCTACGGGCAGACGCTGATCGGCGCCGCCGCCTACGACCCGAGCTCCGGGATCGCGCTCTTCCCCCTCACGGGCCAGGCTCCGGTGCTGAAGGCCGGCAGGCGGACGCTCTCCGCCCAGGCGGCCGACTTCCAGGAGGCGAAGAACGTCGACTCGGTCGGCGAGGAGCTGTTGCCGAACACCGCGTTCGCCCGTGGGCCGATCCGCGTCGTCGCCGGCCCGACGGTGACCTGGCTCGCACCGGAAGCACGGGAGTGCGCGGCGGCTCGCACGCCGCTCGCGGTCCTCGCCGGCTCGAACGCCAGGGTCCGCTCGGTGCGCTTCTTCGACGGGCAGAAGGCGATCGCCGCCGGGCGCGGCGGCGGCTCCGGCCTCTACACCGGCACGTGGCGTCGAGCCGGGGCGGCGAAGGGCAGGCACACGCTGCGCGCGATCGTGACGGACGCCGGCGGCCGCAAGGCCGAGGCGCGGCTGCTCGTCCGCGTCTGCCGCTGAGCCTGGCGGCGAGGACGGGGGGCGTGCGGGTCGCAGTCGTGACCGGCGCCTCGAGCGGGATCGGCGAGGCGGTGGCGCGGGAGCTCGCGAGGCGCGGCTGGCTCTGCGTGCTGGTGGCGCGCCGGCGTGAGCGGCTGGCGGTGCTGGCGGGCGAGCTCGGGGGGAGACCGAGGTCGAGGTCTGCGACGTCTCCGACCGGGAGCAGGTGGAACGGATGGCCGCGGCCGTGCTGGCGCGGCACCCTCGCATCGATCTGCTCGTCAACAACGCCGGCATCCCCGGCCGCGGCGACTTCCTCTCGCTCGAGCCTGAGCGGATCGAGGCGGTGCTCGCGACGAACTACCTCGGCGGCGTCTGGTGCGCGAGGGCGTTCCTCTCCGGGCTCGGGTCGGGCTCGCGGATCGTCAACGTCGTCTCGGTCGCGGGCACGGTCGCTCTGGGGCCGGCAGGGCCGTACGCGGCTTCGAAGCACGCTCAACTCGCGTTCTCGCGCTCCCTCACGGCCGCGCTCGCGCCGAGAGGGATCGCCGTCCTCACGGTGCTTCCGGGCTTCGTCGAGACTGAGGGCTTCCCGCAACGCGGGCGGCTGCGCGGGCTCCCGTACCGTGCCGTCGTCGGCCCGGAACTCGTCGCCGCGCGCATCGTCGAGGCGAGCGAGCGCGGCCGCCGGGAGATCTTCGTCCCTCGCTGGTACCGCATCTTCGCGCTGGCGCAGGCCCTCGCCCCGTCCGTCGTCGCACGCCTCGCCGCGCGGACGCGCTGACCGAGCAGGTCCGCTTCCGACGAGTCCCTCCGAGCCACGTCCAGGGGCTGGCCCCAGACGTGGCTCGAACAGACATGGCGTCGGCCGACACGTCCAGGGGCTGGCCCTGGACGTGGCTCGCGCAGACCTGTCGGGCGGAGACACTGGTCGCGGGCAGGTCGGTCGCGTACGGTCGTGGCGTGGCACGGCCGCTTCGTTCGACGTTCGGCTACGGGATCTGGCACATCACCTCGCGCGGCGTCGACGGTCGCCCGATCTTCCTGGACGACGACGACCGCGTGCTCTTCCTCGCCCTGCTCGGCCGCGTGATCGAGCGGTTCGGCTGGCGGAGCCACGCTTACTGCCTGATGGGGAACCACTTCCATCTCGTGATCGAATGCGGCCAGCCGGCGCTCTCCGACGGGATGGAGCGGCTGAACGGCCTCTACGCCAGCTCCTTCAACCATCGCTACGACCGGGCCGGACACCTCTTCCAGCGCCGCTTCGAGTCGCGGGCGATTGCCGACGAGACGTACCTCGCCGCAGCCTGCGACTACGTCTGGGAGAACCCGGTGCGGGCTCGGCTCTGCAGGCGCCGAAGCGACTGGCCGTGGAGCGGCGTCGGCAGGCCGTCCTGGCCGACCGAACCTCAGCGGAACCGGCGCAGGCGCAACGAGTTCGAGACGACGAACACGCTCGAGAGCGCCATCGCAGCTCCTGCGACCAGCGGATTCAGCAGCCCCGCGGCGGCCAGCGGCAGCGCCGCCACGTTGTACGCGAACGCCCAGAACAGGTTCGCCTTGATCGTCGCCAGCGTCCGCCGCGCGAGCCGGATCGCCACGGCCGCGGCGCGCAGGTCACCGCTCATCGAGCGTGAGATCGCTGGCCTCGATCGCGACGTCGGCTCCGGTTCCGAGCGCGAGGCCGAGGTCGGCCTGCGCGAGCGCGGGCGCGTCGTTGACCCCGTCGCCAACCATCGCGACGCCCCGCCCGGCGGCCTGCAGCCGACGCACCGCGTCCGCCTTCTCACCGGGCAGCACCTCGGCGATCGTCTCCTCGATCCCGACCTCCGCCGCGACGGCACGCGCCGTCGGCTCGTTGTCGCCTGTGAGCAGGATCGGCTCGAGGCCGAGCGCCCGCAGCTCCGCGACCGCCTGCCGGCTCGTCGGCTTGACCTCGTCCGCCACCACGAAGAGCGCGCGCGCGGCGCCGTCCCAGGCGGCGGCAATCGCGGTCTGCCCCTTCGACTCGGCGGCGGCCCGAGCGCCGAGGAGCTCCGGAGGCAGCCCGAAGCCGCGTTCCTCGAGGAGGGCCGGCCGGCCCGCCACCACGGCGCGCCCTGCGACGACGCCCTCCACGCCGAGCCCCGGCCGGTTCCGGAAACCCTCCGGAACGACCAGCCGCGCCTGCTCCGCCAGCGCCGCGGCGGCGATCGCCCGCCCGACCGGGTGCTCGGAGGCGTGCTCGAGCGACCCGACCAACCGCAGGGCCTCGGCGCGGTCGACTCCCTCCGCCACCACCAGCTCGACGAGCACGGGCTTCCCGGTCGTCACCGTGCCGGTCTTGTCGAGCACGACCGTGTCCACGCGCCGCGTCGACTCGAGCACCTCGGGCCCCTTGATCAGGACGCCGAGCTGCGCGCCGCGGCCGGTTCCGACGAGCAACGCGGTCGGCGTCGCGAGCCCGAGCGCGCACGGACACGCGATGATCAGCACGCTGACCGCCGCGGCAAATGCGAACGAGGGGTTGCTGCCGGTCGCGAGCCAGAACACCAGCGTGGCCACGGCGATCGCGAGCACGATGGGCACGAAGACCCCCGAGATGCGGTCGGCAAGCCGTTGCACCGCGGCCTTCCCCGATTGCGCCTCGGTGACGAGACGTCCGATCTGCGCGAGCGTGGTGTCCGCTCCGACCCTGGTCGCGCGCACGACGAGCCGACCGCCGACATTCACCGTTCCGCCGGTCACGGCGTCCCCCGGCTCCACCTCGACCGGGACGCTCTCTCCCGTCAAGAGCGACTTGTCGAGCGCCGAGTGGCCCGCCTCGACGACGCCGTCGGCCGCCAGCTTCTCGCCGGGGCGGACGACGTACCGGTCCCCGACCTGCAGCTCGCCCGCAGGAACGCGCCGCTCGCGCCCCGCGCCGTCGAGCACGCTCGCCTCCTTCGCCCCGAGCTCGAGGAGCGCCTCGAGCGCAGCGCCGGCCCGCCGCTTCGCCCGCGCCTCGAAGTAGCGGCCGGCCAGGATGAACGTCGTCACGACGGCCGCGACCTCGAGATAGATCTCAGCCTCGCTCTCGCCCCCACCCGCACCGAGGAACACGAGCGCCACGAGCGACCACCCCCACGCGGCCAGCGTCCCGACCGAGATCAGCGTGTCCATCGTCGCCGCGCCGTGCCGGAGGTTCAGCCACGCGGCGCGGTGGAACGGCCAACCGGCCCAGAGCACGACCGGCGTCGCGAGCGCGAGCGAGAGCCACTCCCAGTTGTCGACCTGCAGCGGCTCGAGCATCGCGAGGAGGAGCACGGGCAGCGAGAGGACGCCGGAGACGATCAGCCGGCGCCGCGGCGACACCGTCGGGTCGGCCCTCGCGCCGCGATCCACGCCCGGCAGCGTGGCGCGGTAGCCCGCCTCCTCGACCGCCGCGACGAGCTGCTGCGGGTCCGCCAGCCGGGGATCGAAGGTCACGGCCGCGGCCTCGGTCGCGTAGTTGACGCTTGCGCTGACGCCCTCCAGCTCGTTCAGCCTCCGCTCGACCCTGCTCGCACACGCGGCGCAGGTCATCCCCTCGATCGGGAGCTGCAGTCGCTGTGCCTGCCTATACCGAGTGGGGGTATCCACGGCCGTACGCTAGCATCTCGCCATGGCAACCACCGAGGCGACGACGCACGGCTACGCACCAGAGAAGGACATGCTCCTGAAGCGCCTGGCGCGCATCGAGGGGCAGGTGCGGGGGATCTCGAAGATGATCGAGGACGACCGCTACTGCATCGACATCCTGACGCAGCTCGGGGCGGTCGACACGGCGCTCGAGGCGGTCGCGGTCAAGGTGCTCGAGGAGCATGTCCGGCACTGCGTCTCGGGCGCGCTCGCCTCGGGCGATCCCGAGCAGGCCGCCGAGAAGAGCCGTGAGCTCCTCGAGGCCGTGCAGCGGTTCGCGAAGACGCGCTAGGCGGACGACGACGCGCCGAGCTCGCTCCGGCGACCGGTTCAGGCCGGTCAGGAGCTCGTACGCGATCGTGCCCGCGACCCGCGCGTGCGCCTCGGCCTCGACTCCGGCGCCGATCAGCGTCACCGGCGTCGCGAGCGGGAGCTCCCGTTCGAGCTGGACGGCGAACGCGTCCATCGAGACGGTTCCGACGACGCGGCGCGGCTCGCCCCCGACGAGCACCTCCGTCCCCGTGAGGTCGCGCCGGAAGCCGTCCGCGTACCCGACCGGGACGATCCCGATCCAGGTGGGGCGCTGCGCGACGAAGCGGCGACCGTAGCCCGTCGACTCGCCGGGCTGCAGCAATCTCACCTGCGCCAGCTCGGACTCCCAGCGGAGCGCGGGCTCGAGCCCGTCCGCCGCCGGCGAGCCCCCGAACGGGGAGACCCCGTAGAGCGCGATCCCGCAGCGCCCGGCGTCGAAGGCGGCGTCCGGATACCGGAGCGCGCCCGCGCTGTTCGCGAGGTGGCGGGTGAGGTGCGCGTGGCCGGCGGTGGCGAGCCGGAAGCGCTCGATCTGTGCCTCCGTGAAGGCCGGGTCGCAGTCGGCGGAGGCGAGGTGACTCATCAGGCCGACCACGGTCCGAGTCGGCGCCGGGAGCTCGGAGAGGCCCCAGCGTCCCATCCCCGTGTCGAGCTTCAGGTGCACGGGAACCCCGGTGGGGATCTCGCCGCCGGCGACCACGAGCTCGAGCGCCGCCTCGCGCGCGTTCGGGAGCTCCCGGCCGGCCGTCGGCCCGAGCACGATGACCCGAGCAGGCCCGAGCGCGGCGCGAAGTGCGAGCCCCTCCGGGACCGTCGCGACGCAGAGCGCCGTCGCGCCGGCCTCGAGCGCCGCGGCCCCGACGTCGGCGGCGCCGTGCCCGTACCCGTCCGCCTTGACGACGGCCCAGAGCTCGGCGCCGGCGAGCGCGCGGAGCAGCGTGGCGGCGTTGCGGCGGATCGCGCCGAGGTCGATCGTCACGACCGAGCGCACGGCTACACGTCCACGAGCATCGTGTCGTAGGCGAAGGTCACGTTGCGGCCGACCTGCGCGGCGAGCCGGGTCAGATCGTCGTGCCCGAGCCCGTCCACCTCCTCGACGTGGCTCAACAGCACGCGCTTCGCCCCGAGCGCGTCGACGATCGCGAGCGTCTGCTCGAAGGTGGCCTCGAAGCGGAGCACCGGATGATCGGCGTGGATCCTTCGCTCGCCGGTGAACGGGTCGACCTCGTTGAGGCCCATCGGGAGCACGGCGAGATCGACGCCGCGCACCTCCGGTGGCGGGACCCAGTCGTGGAGCTCGTCCATCGCCACGAGCAGCCGCTTGCCGCCGCCGCGCAGCTCGAAGGCGTAGACGTAGTCCTCGTGCAGCCGGAAGGGCCGGATCTCGATCTCGCCGAGCCGGACGGTCTCGCCGTCTCTGAGCTCGTGGACGCGGACGAAGCCACGCTCCTCGAGGAAGTCGAAGTGATCGCGGATCCCGCGGATCCCGGCGAAGTCGACGACGACCTGCTCCGGGAGATAGATCTCCGTCCGGTTCAGAGCCTCGGTCGGCCAGTCCCGGAAAGTCCTGCCTCCGACGTCCTCCCAGACGCGCCGGCCCATCGTGTGATCCGGGTGCCAGTGCGAGTAGAAGCACGCGGCGATCTTCGTCACCGTCGAGCGGTCGAGCTGGAGCCGCGACTCCTCGGGCGTGTCGAAGAGGACGTTCGGGCCATGGACGAAGAGGCTCGGGCCCATGCGCGAGTAGGGCACGCCGCGCTCGCGCGCCTCCACGCAGACGCGGCAGGCGCAACCGGGCCGTGGCGTCGCGCTCGCCCCACCCGAGCCGAGGATCTCGACCTTCATCGGCGCCATTGTCCGGGATCGACGCCCGCTCGGCTCTAGCCCTCTTTCCGGGCGGGCACGACCGCCGCACCCAGCGCAACGAGGAAGGTGGTCAGCGCCGCGAGGAGCGCGATCCCGAGCGGTTGCCGGAGCAGGACGAAGCCGCTGCCCACGGCGGGGACGTCCGCTCGCAGCCGCCCCACGATGTCACTCGCCAACGGTTGCCAGGAATCCTGCCCGGTGCGGTTGTCCCCGCGCAGCATGTAGCCGGTGCGGCCATCGCCGCCCACGATTCGGTGGACGACCAACGTCCCCGCTCCCGGCTCGCCGGCCGGCACGCGGAAGACGACGACGTCGCCGACGGCATAGGAGCGCTGCGAAACAGCCAGCACGAGGTCGCCCGACTCGAGCGCCGGCAGCATGCTCGTGCCGGAGACGATCACGTACGAGGCCGGGCCGCCGAGCGAGGTCGGGCGCAGGAAGGCGAACCAGCCGACGACGAGCAGAAGCGCGAGCAGCGTCGAGGCCGCGCGGACGAGACGACGACGTCCGATCCTCCGAACGGTCCGCGCTCCCGCTGTCGTCGCTGCAGCCTCCACGGTCACGGCCTCGATGGTCATGGGTAGTACGTCAGCTCGAGGATGGGCCGCTGCGCGACGGTGCCGAACTCGGCGGATCGGAACTGGCCGGTACGGACGGTGGTCGAGCTCTCGGTCTGGTCGGCGATCCGCCAGCCGTGGTTCGCCGTTCCGTCGACGAACGCCTGCACGTCCGTCGTCAGCGGCCAGGTGAGCGTGACGCCGGCGGTCGTGCCCGTGGCGACGGTGGAGGAGCTCGCCCCGGCGACCGCGGGCTGATTCGTCCAGGTGATCCCCGTCTCCACCCACGCGGCGGTCACGCTACGCGCCTCGTACGTCCTGCTCGCTGTCGGCGCCGCGTTCAAGCGGAGCTTGAGGTTGGCCGTGACGATCAGCGCGTTGGCCGGGATCGCGCATGAGCTCAGGTCGAAGCGGACGAACGCCCGCCGGTTGCGGTTTGCCGATCGAGACTGCACCTGGAGGGTCGTGGCGACGCCGTAGTTCGTCCCTGCGACCGCCTCGTCGACGTAGCTGTCGGCGACGGCCGCGTTCAGCGTGCAACTCGTCGGGGAGATCGTCGAGGCGCCGGTGCTCGTCGTCAGCTTGGTGGAGGAGACCGCAAGCTGGGCGGCGAGCGCGACGCCGGTCGCGAGCAGCCCCACCAGCCCACCGGCGACGAGCACCACCCGAAACGGGGAACGGTGCGCCGGCTGGCCCGATGTTGGCAGGCCGGGCATCTGGGCGGCCGCGCCCACCTACGGCCCCGTGATCGAGACGTGGTAGCCGGCGACGAGGGCTGCGGCGGGCTGCGGGCTCGTGGGGAGCACAATCGTGTTGTCGACCGTGCCGGCGTCGGTCGCGAGCAGCTGGGGCCCCGCGGTCGCGATGCTCGCTCCCGCGGCGTCGGTCACCGTGACGGAGATGGTGCCGCCTTCACACGCGGGATCCGCGATCGCGCCCACCGTGAGCGCGGTCACGTTCCCCCGCGAGGTGGTGTAGCCGAGGGTGAAGCCGTTCGTCTCGCACGCGACGACGGCGATCTGGCCGGTGCCGAGCGTCGGCGTGGAGAGCCCGACGCTCGCCGCGAGCGCAACCGACGCCGACGCGGCCGTGACGACTGCCGCAGTCCATGGGATGAGCCTCTTCATCAGATGCCGCCTCCGCGGGCTTCGGCGGCGGGCGGCGCGCCCCTGCACGGGGACCGCCGCCCGACCACCGGACGAGCTAGCTGATCAGGACGTGCACGCCCTCGGTCAGCTTGGCCGAGGATGCGGTCGACAACGAGACGGTGTGGGAGACCGCGGCACTCGTGGGGATCGCGACCGAGCCCGTGCCGATCTGGGCGCCTGACCCGTCGGTGAGCGTGACTCCGAGGCGTCCTTCCGTCGCACGCGTCGTTGACGCTGCCGACCGTGACCGAGGTCACCTCGTAGCGCTTGTCGGTCGGATCCCACGCGGTCGCGTACGCCGTCGTGACGCCGTCCGTGTCGCACGAGGCGACCGTCGTGTTGTCCGCTCCGACGCTCGTACTCGTGACGCCGCCGAGGCTCGCAGCCATGGCGAAGACACCCGCGAAGACGGTCAGGCCTGCACCAAGCGCGATCAGCGTTCTCTTCATCGCAATCCGCTCCTTCTCGTCGTGTGTGCGACCGAGGCAGTGCGTCCGCAGTGGCCGCAGAGCCGGTATCGGACGCTCCGGTCGCCCCGCAGCCACCCGAAAAGGGGATCCGGTTACCCAGGGCGAGCACCCGCCTCCCCCTGTGTGGGGGACTGCTCAGGCCCGGATGTGCGGCAACGCCATGACGACGTCGCCGGCGACGAGGCCCGCGGGCTGCGGGACGCGCCTCGCAGCCTCGCCCGTGGCGGTCGCGGCGGCGGCGGCTGCGAGCCGCGGCTCGAGCCCCTTCGCGAGGTACGCGGCGAGCACGCCGGTGAGCACGTCGCCGGTGCCGGCGGTCGCCAGTGCGGGGGCATCGATCGGGCAGACGAGCGTTCGGGCGCCGGGCGCCGCGACGATCGTGTCGGCCCCCTTGAGGAGGCAGACGCAGCCGAACCGGTCGGCCGCGCGCCGGGCGGCTTCGAGCCGGTGGGCGCTCACCCAGTCCGAGCTCTCGTCGAGCAGCCGTCCGAGCTCGCCCGCGTGTGGGGTCAGGACGACCGGCGGCCGCCATTCGCCGGGCTCCAGCCCCGGGGAATCGAGATCGTGGAGCGCGTCAGCGTCGAGGACGACCGGTTGCTCGAGCTCGGCGAGGATCCTCCGGACGAGCGCCTTCGCCTCCGTGCTCCGGCCGAGACCGGGACCCACCGCCACCGCCCCCGCCTTCGCGGCCGCCTCGAAGACCCCGGCCCAGGTGAGCTTGACGGGCTCGAGCAGCTTCGTCTCCACGATCCCGAGCGACTGCTCGGGGACGGCGACCGCCACGTAGCCCGCATCCGCGCGAAGGGCCGCCTCGGCGGCCAGGCAGACGGCACCGGTCAGTCCCGGCGCTCCCCCGACGATCAGGACGGAGCCTGCCGTGTACTTGTTGTCCTCGGCCCGCTTGGGCGGGATCAGCTCGAGGATCGCCGGGGTGACGAGGGCCGCGCCGGTCTCGGCCTCGTCGAGCCCGATGTCCACGATCACGACCTCGCCGGACCGGAACCGGCCCGGCGCCACCGCCAGCCCGAGCTTGCAGGCGTGAAAGGTCACCGTCAGGTCCGCGCGCACGGCCGCACCGGCCGTCTCGCCGGTCGAGGCGTCGATCCCGGAGGGAAGATCGACGGCGACGACGGCACCGCCGGCGGAGTTGATCCGGTCGATGAGCGTCGCCGCCTCGGGACGCGGCGCGCCGTGGAAGCCCGTCCCGAACAGGGCGTCGACGATCACGTCCGCCTGCTCGACGGCCGCGGTCTCGACGGCGTCCCGGCCGGCCTCCCGCAGGAGCCGGGCGGCGATCCTGCCGTCGCCGCCGTTCGCCCCGTCCCCGCAGACGACCGCGAACCGGCGAGCGTCGGGAAACGCATTCAGCGCCTCGCGCGCCACCGCGGCTCCGGCGCGCTCCATCAGCTCTCCCGAAGTCTCCGGGAAGCCGGGGTAGCGCTCCTCCGCGGCGCGCATCTCGGCCGCGGTGTACAGCGGCTCGAACATGGCCTCGCTCAGGCCTCGCCGACGACCGCGACCGCCGAGGCGAGCTCGCGCGAGTGCGTCATCGAGAGGTCGATCGCGCCCGCGCCGCGACGCTCGGCCCACTGCGCCAGCCGTCCCTCGAGCCGCACTGAAGGCTTGGGCCGGCCTGCAATCTCGATCTCACGCCAGGCGAACGCCCTCGCCACCCCGAACCCGAGCGCCTTGCCGACGGCCTCCTTGCCGGCGAACCGGCCCGCATAGCTCTCGGCCGGGTTCCGCCGGGAGTCGCAGTAGGCCTGCTCGGCCGGGGTGAAGCAGCGGTCCTTGAAGCCCGGATAGCGCTCGAGCGCCCGGCGGATCCGGGCGATCTCGATCAGGTCGATTCCGACACTGACCCCGCCGGCGGCACCGCTGGCCATCAGCGGCCGCGGTCGATCCAGTCGGGGACGTGCGCGATCGAGCTGAGCACCGCATCGGGAATCGTGCTCGACTGCTCGAGCGCCTCCGGCCGGAACTTGCCCGTGCGCAGCAGCACCGTCTTCATCCCGAAGAGCTGCGCCCCGGCGACGTCCTGCTCCAGGTCGTCGGTGACCATCCACGTCAGCTCGGGCTCGGCGTCGAGCGCCGCGAGCGCGGCCGAGAAGCAGGCGGCGCTCGGCTTGCCGACGACCGTCGCCTCGGTGCCCGTCACGTACTCGAGCCCCGCCACGAACGCGCCCGCGTCGAGCATCGGCCCGCGCGCGGTCTGCCACCACTTGTTCTTGTGCAGGCAGTAGAGCTCGGCGCCGGCGCGGACCTCGGTGAAGGCGCGCGCGAGGTTCATGTAGCTGAAGACCTGGTTCGGCTCGAGCGTCTCGTCGCAGCCGCCGAGCAGGACCGCGTCGGCGGTGTCGCCGACGAGCTCGATCCCCTTCAGGTCCGGCACGATCGCGGCCATCACGAGCGCGAAGACGCGCCGACCCTCCAGCTCCCGTGCCGCCGCGATCGGGGTCGTCTGCAGCTCCTCGTCCTCGAGCTCGAAGCCCATCGCGCGCAGCTCCTCGGCGAGCGTGGCCCGCGCACGCGTCGAGTTGTTGGTGACGAAGCGGAGCCGGTGGCCGACCCGCCGCAGGTGGGCGACGGCCTCGACGGCCCCGGGGATCGGCTCGCCGGAGACGTGGAGCACGCCGTCCACGTCGAGCAGAATGGCCGCCATGGAGCGTGAGTCTATTCGGGTCACCAGATCGGTCGCGATTCCCCGGGCCGAGATCGAGCTGCGCTTCTCGCGCTCCAGCGGGCCGGGCGGCCAGCACGCGAACACCTCGGAGACGAGGGTCGAGGCGGTGTTCGACGTGGAGTCGTCCTCGGCCCTCACCGACGTCCAGAAGCGGCGGGTGCTCTCGAAAGCGGGACCGACGCTGCGGGCGGTGGCGCAGGACGAGCGAAGCCAGCTCCGCAACCGCGAGCTCGCGACCGAGCGGCTCGTCGAGCAGCTTCGCGCGGCCCTGAAGGTGGAGCGGAAGCGGGTGCCGACGCGGCCGTCGAAGGCAGCGAAGGAGCGGCGGCTCGACTCGAAGAAGCGCCGCGCCGCGACGAAGAAGCTGCGGCGCCCGCCGGACTAGTCGAGCACTAGACTCGAAACGTGGACGTGCTCCGGCTCGCGAGCCTGCTCGAGACGCTGCCGACGGAGCGCACCCGCCTGCTCGACAACCTCGGCCGGCTGCGGCGCGAGGTCGGGCCGATCACGCCCGAGCTCTCGGACGCGCTCGCGGATCACATGAACCTGCGGCACGGCGACGTGCACGAGGTGACGTCGTTCTACTCGTTCCTCCAGGTGCCGGTCGAGGCGGTGCGTGTGTGCACCGGCCCCGTCTGCGACTCGCGCAGCGCCCGTGAGCTGCTCGTGGGTGACGCGATCGAGGTCCCGTGCCTCGGCCACTGCGAGCTCGCACCGGTCGTGCTGCACGGTGACGAGGTGGTCGGCGGCGTCACTCACACCACGAACGGGTTCCTGCTCGAGGCCGACGAAGTCCGCAGGTCCCCCGAGCTGGCCCAGGACGAGGTGCTCGCGCGGCTCGAGGCCTCGGGTCTGACCGGGATGGGCGGCGCCGGCTTCCCGACCTGGCGCAAGTGGGACGCGGTCCGCCGCGAGCCCGGGCCGCGTGTCGTGATCGTGAACGCCGACGAGGGCGAGCCCGGGACGATCAAGGACCGCTACGTCATGGAGCTCCGCCCGCAGCTCCTGCTCGAGGGGCTCGAGGCGGCGATGCGCTTCTGCGAGACCGACGAGGCCTACATCTACCTGCGCGAGGAGTACGCCACGGCCCGAGCCCGCCTCCGTGAGGCGATCGCCGCGCGCGGGCTAGCGGTCGAGCTCGTGATCGGCGCGGGCGCGTACATCTGCGGCGAGGAGACCGCGATGCTCGAGTCCATGGAGGGCCGGCGCGGCATGCCCCGGTTGCGGCCGCCCTTCCCCGCGCAGTCCGGCTACCTCGGTCGGCCCACGCTGATCAACAACGTCGAGACGCTGGCCCATGTCGCCCGCATCCTCCGCAGCGAGTGGCAGCCGACGCGGCTCTGGTCCGTCTCGGGCGCCGTCGGCAAACCCGGCTGCTACGAGGCGCCGCTCGGGATCACGACGCGGCGGCTCGTCGAGGACTACGCCGGCGGTTTCTCGGAGGAACCGGGCGCGATCGTCCCCGGAGGCGCCGCGAGCGGGATCCTGCCGCCCGCCGCGCTCGACGTCCCGCTCACCCGCGAGGCGCTCACCGAGTGGGGCTGCGGGGTCGGCTCGGCGGCGGTGCAGGTCTTCCCGAGCTCGTACTCGCCGCTGCGCCTCCTCGCCGAGACCATGCGCTTCTTCGCCGAGGAGTCGTGCCAGAAGTGCACACCCTGCCGGATCGGCAACCGGGCGCTCCACCACCTCTGCGAGGAGCTCGAGCACGGGCGCGCGGCGATGTCGCGCGAGCAGGTGGAAGAATGGCTCGACGCGATGACGCTGACCTCGATCTGCGGGCTCGGCCAGGCGGCGCCGTACCCGGTGCGGAACGCGTTCGAGCGCTGGCCGGAGCTCTTCGCCCCACTCGGGCCGCCACCCGCACGAGAGCCGGCGACCGCGTGATCGAGTTCACCCTCGACGGCCGGCCCGCGAGCGCCCGGGAAGGCGAGCTGCTCCTCCACGCGGCGGCGCGCAACGGCGTCTTCGTCCCGACGCTCTGCCACGACGACAAGCTCGACCCGTACGGCGGCTGCCGGATGTGCGTCGTCGGCGTCGAGGGCTCGTCGCGGCCGCTTCCCGCCTGTGCGACCCGCGTCGCCGAAGGCATGGTCGTCTCCACCAACTCGAACGTGCCACAGCTGCAGAAGACGCTGACCGAGATGCTCCTCTCCGAGCACCTGGACGCGAACCCGGGCGGCCGCCCGAACGAGCTCGCGGACCTCGCCCGCGAGCTCGGCGCGGAGGCGCCGCTCGTCCTCCCCGACGCGAAGCGGAAGCCGTACGCCGACCGGAATCGGCTCATGGGCTACGAGCCCGACACGTGCATCCTCTGCAACCGCTGCGTCCGCTACACGCAGGAGGTGATGCAGTGCTCCGCGCTCTCGCTCGAGGGTCGCGGGCCTGAGGCGCGGATCGTGCCGACGTGGGAGCGGTCCTGGCTCGACACCGAATGCGAGCTCTGCGGCGGCTGCCTCTCGACGTGCCCGACCGGCGCGATCTACGAGAAGTTCCTCGAGGGAGCGGGCGTCGAGGAGCGCAAGCTCGAGCAGACGAAGACGACCTGCACGTTCTGCGGGGTCGGCTGCCAGATCGACCTGAACGTCGATCCCGAGACGAAGCGGATCGTCAAGGTCACGTCGAAGCCCGAGTACGTCTCGAACGAGGGCGACCTCTGCGTCAAGGGGCGCTTCTCGTTCAACTTCGTCCACCATCCCGACCGCCTGACCGAGCCGCTGATCCGCGGCGAGGACGGAAAGCTCCATCCCGCAACCTGGGAGGACGCGCTCCGCGCCGCAGCAGACGGCCTCAAGGGGGTGATCCGCCGCCACTCGGCCCAGGCGATCGGCGTCCTCGCCTCCGCCCGCCTGACGAACGAGGAGAACTACCTGATCCAGAAGCTCGCCCGGATCGGCCTCGGGACGAACTCCGTCCACTCCTGCGAGGCCACCTGACACGCTCCGACTCTCTACGGCCTGGTCAGGTCGTTCGGCAGAGGCGCCTCCACCAACTCGATCCCCGAGATCGAGAACGCCCGCTTCCTACTCGTGATCGGCTCGAATACGACCGAGGCGCATCCGGTGCTGGCGCTCCGGATCAAGAAGGCGGTGCGGAAGGGCGCGACGCTCGTCGTGGCCGACCCGCGGGCGATCTGGCTGACGAAGATCGCAAAGCGTCACCTGCAACTGCGGCCCGGCTCGGACGTCTGGCTCCTGAACGCGATCATGCACACGATCCTCGAGGAGGGGCTGCACGACGAGGCGTACGTGCGCGACCTCACCGAGGACTTCGAGGCCGTGCGCGAGGTCGTCGCCCGCTACTCGCCAGAAGAAGCAGAACGCTGGACCGGGGTTCCAGCGGCGGCGATCCGCGCGACCGCGCGCGAGTACGCGTCCGAGCGGCACGCGGCGATCTTCTACACGCTCGGGATCACCGAGCACGCGTGCGGCGTCGACAACATCTGGTCGCTCGCGAACCTCGTCCTCCTGACCGGCCATCTCGGCTACGAGTCGACCGGGCTGAACGCGCTCCGCGGCCAGAACAACGTCCAGGGGCTGAACGACTCGGGCGCGAACCCCACCTACCTGCCCGGCTACCAGCCCGTCGACGACCCGGTCGTGCGCGCGAAGTTCTCGGAGGCCTGGGGCGCCGAGGTGCCCGAGCGCGCCGGCTTCCGGCTCGACCAGATGATGTCCGGGCTCCACGACGGCCGGATCAAGGCGCTCTACCTGATCGGCGAGAACCCCGGCCACACCGAGCCGAACGCGCACCACGTCGCCGAGGGTCTCTCGCAGCTCGAGTTCCTCGTCTCGCAGGACATCTTCCTGAGCGACACAGCGGAGAAGTACGCGGACGTCGTCCTCCCCGCCTCGAGCTTCGCGGAGAAGGACGGGACGTTCACGAACACGGAGCGGCGCGTGAACCGCGTCCGCGCGGCGGTGCCGCTGCCGGGGAACGCGCGCGGCGACCGGCAGATCGTGCTCGATCTGGCGAGGGAGCTCGGCTGCGACTGGCCGGAGTACCCCGACGCCGAGTCGGTCTGGAACGAGCTCGCCGACCTGTGCCCCAACTGGTTCGGGATCCGCTACTTCCGGCTCGAGGACGAGGGGCTCCAGTGGCCCGTCGCCTCGCTCGAGGACGCGGGCTCGCGGTTCCTGCACGAGAAGACGACGGCACGGCCCTCCGGTCGCGGCAAGTTCCATCCGGTCGAGTACCAGCCGCCGATCGAGGAGCCCGACGCCGACTACCCGTTCGTGCTCTCGACCGGGCGGACGCTCTACCACTACAACTCGGGCGCGATGACGATGCGCGAGGACGGGATCACCGACAAGCAGCGGGATCCCTTCTTCGAGATCTCGGCCGAGGACGCCTCGGCGCTCGGCGTCCTCGACGGCGACTGGGTGCGGCTCGTCTCGCGGCGGGGCGACCTCCAGGCCCGCGCGCAAGTCTCGGCGCGCGTGTTCCCCGGGCTCGTCTGGATGGCCCTCCACTTCGCGGAGGCGAAGGTGAACTGGCTCACCCACGACGTCGGCGACCCGCTGATCGGCACGCCCGAGTACAAGGTGTCCGCGGTGCGGCTGGAGGTCGTTTGATCGGCTCCCCGCGGCGGCACGAGGCCGAGTGCGAGTCGACGCAGGCGCTCCTCTCGGCCGACGACCCCGAGGGCACGATCGCGACGACCGACCACCAGACGGCCGGGCGCGGACGGCTCGGGCGGAGCTGGGTCGAGGCGCCGGGAACCGCCGTCCTGGTTTCGGTCCTGCTGCGGCCGCCGCCGGAGCGCCGCGCGCAGGAGCTCTCGCTCGTCGCCGCGCTCGCGGTGGCGCTCGCGGTCGAGGATGCGACCGGGCTCGCGGCGCAGATCAAGTGGCCGAACGACGTCCTGCTCGCCCGGCGCAAGGTCGCGGGGATCCTGGCGGAGCGGCGGGACGGCGTCGTCGTGCTCGGGATCGGGCTGAACGTGAACCAGAGCCGCGAGCAGCTCCCGCTCGACGCGAAGGTCGCGCCGGGGTCGCTGCGCACGGTCGACGGCCGGATCCGGGATCGCGAGGAGGTGCTGGAGATGCTGCTCGGCCACCTCGACCGCAGCTACGCGGCCTGGCGCGCGGGCGGGCTCGACGCGCTCTACGACGACCTCGGCGCGCGCAACTTCCTCCACGGCAGGCGGGTGACGGTGGACGGGGTCGCCGGCGTCGCGGCCCGGATCGAGCGCGACGGGCGGCTACGCGTCGAGGGCGAGGCCGGCCCGCTCCTCGTCGAGAGCGGCGAGGTGCTCTTCGAGCGCTGACAACGCGGCGGGCGTGTTCGCGTTCGCGAGCAGGCGTTCGTCCAGCTGCGAGCACGTTCGGGTTGACGCCGCGCAGCGAGAGCTCGCCGGCGGCGAGCCGGCGCTCGAGCTCCGGGAGATCCGCCTTCGCGTAGGCGCCGGGCAGCGGCCCCGTCTGCGGCACGGCCCTCGCCTCCCCCAGCGCCCGCAGGAGCCCGGGCGTGACGAGCGGGCAGTCGACCGGCAGGAAGACGACCGTCTCGTGGGCGGCCGCGCGCAACCCGGCGAGCACGCCGACGATCGGCGCCCGCAGCCCCGAGCCTTCGTCGAGGGTCGGGAACGGAAGCTCGAGCTCGCCCTTCCCGACCGCGAGCCGCTCGTCGCACGCCTCGCCGAGCACCCGCCACGCCCGCTCGGCGAGCGTCTCGCCCCGAAACCGGGCGAGCGCCTTCGGCGAGCCGAACCGCGTCGACGCGCCGCCGACGAGCAGCACGCCCGAGAGCCCGCAGTCACAGGACGACGCGCTCGGCGTGCGTGTAGATGTTGAGCGAGCCGCCGCGCACGAAGCCGCAGAGCGTCACGCCCCGGTCGGCGGCCAGCTCCACGGCGAGCGACGAGGGAGCCCCCACGGCGACGAGCAGCGGGCACCCGGCGACCGCCGCCTTCTGCACCAGCTCGAAGGACAGGCGGCCGCTGACGCAGAGGATCGAGTCCTCGAGCGGGAGCAGCTCGGCTCGGAACGCCCAGCCGACGACCTTGTCGAGCGCGTTGTGGCGGCCCACGTCCTCGCGGACGCAGAGGAGCTCGCCGGCGCGGGTGAAGAGCCCCGTGGCGTGGAGGCCGCCGGTCGCCTCGAACGCGGCCTGGGCCTCTCGCAGCCGCTCGGGCAGCGTGCGCACGAGCGCCGCGGGAACGCGAAGGTCGCTCTCGACGCGCGGCGCCTCGACCGCGACGGCCTCGAGCGCTCCTTTGCCGCAGACCCCACAGGAGGAGCTCGTGTAGAAGCTGCGCGCCAGCCGTCCGGGATCGAACCCGGGAGCGTCCACCTCGACCGTGTTCGCCGCGAGGTCCTCGGGCAGCCTCGCCCCCGCCGGCCGCAGCCCCTCGGAGAGGCAGAAGCCGAGCGCGAGCTCCTCGTCGTGGCCGGGCGTGCGCATCGTCACGGCGACCGGCCGCCCCTCGATCCGGATCTCGAGCGGCTCCTCGACGGCGACGACGTCCGACTCCTCGATCCCCGACCCCCGCACCACCCGGACGCGGCTCGTCGCGAGCGGAGGCGCGTCCACTAGCGGGGACGTCGTGTCACGGTCAACTCGACGAGCCGCGGCCCCGCCGTGTCGATCAGCTCGAGCTCGATGCGGGCGCCGGGGTCGAGCTTCGCCACCGCCGCCGTCAGAGCCTGCGCCGAGTCGATCGGAGCGCCGTCCAGCGCCACGATCACATCACCCGCCACGACCCCGGCGCGCGCGGCAGGCCCGCCCTGGGAGACCTCGGTGACGCGGACGCCCCGCGTCGAGGGATCGAGCCCCAGCGCCACGGCCGCCGCATCCGACTCGACCGAGGAGGTCGAGATCCCGAGCCAGGCTCGCGTCGCCTCGGGCTCGCTTCGGATCTCCTTGATGATCGGCAGCGCCGCGTCGATCTCGATCGCGAAGCCGATGTTCTCCGCCGCATCGCCCCGCCCCGCTGCGGTGTTGATCCCGACGAGCCTGCCGGCCCGGTCGACGAGCGCACCGCCCGAGTTGCCGGGGTTGATCGCCGCGTCCGTTTGGAGCAATCCCTCCAGCCGCGGGCCGTTGCCCGGCTCGACCGTCCGGTTCAGCCCGGAGACGATCCCGCTCGTGACCGTCGGCCCGCCCAGCCCGAGCGGGTAGCCGACCGCGATCACGTCGTCACCGAGCCGCAGCGAGGACGAGCGCGCGATTCGGATCGGAACGAGATCGCGGGCGGAGACGCGAACCACGGCCAGATCCCGCTCGGCAGCGGTTCCGATCACGGTTCCCACCAGTGGGCGCCGGTGTCGGCCGTCGTTGAACGTGATCTCGATCTCGTTTGCGCCCTCGACCACGTGGTTGTTCGTGACGATGATCCCGGCCCGATCGACGACGACACCCGATCCCTCGCCGTCGCCGCCGCCGACCCCGGTCGTCCGGACGTAGACGACCGACGGCAGCACGTCGGCGACCGCATCGGCGATCGAGCCGACGGTCGAGGCGGGAGGCGCCTCGCCGCCGGCCTCGCTCGTCGTTGGTGGCCTGCACGGTCACGGTGGTCGCGCTCTCCGACGAGGAGTCGTCTCCGCTGCAGCCCCCGAGGACGAGCGCCACCACAACGGCCGGCAGGACGAGCCTCACGGAAGTCTCGGGAAGGTCAGCGCGCCCACCGCCGCCGCGGCCAGCAGCAGGACGAGGCCCGCCGCGAGGAACGCGACCGTCACCTCCTGCTCGCGCTCGACCTTGCTGACGAGCGAGCCGAGCCGCTCGTAGGCCTGGTTCAGGCCTTCCACGCTCTCCGCCTCGTATGCCTTGCCGCCCGTGGTCGCGGCGATCTGCCGGAGCGTGGCCGCGTCGGGCGGCACCGGGATCACGCGGGTGACCCCGAAGCGGTTGATCTCGATCAGGCCCTCCGGCGTGCCCAGAGCGACCGTGTAGACCGGGATCTTGAACGACTTCGCCCGCTGCGCGCCCTGGAGCGGGCTGAGCAGGCCGACCGTCTGCGCGCCGTCCGAGAGGAGCAGGATCGCGGCCGGCGGTTGCTTCTCCTGCTTCGCCCCGGGCTCGAGCGGCCTCGTCGGAGCGGTGCGGACGACCTGGACCGCGCGGGCGATCGCGTCCCCGATGTTCGTGCCGCGCTGCGGATAGAGGTAGGAGATCGAGTCGACCACGAAGTCGTGGTCGTCGGTCGCGGGCGCGACCACCTCGGCCTGCTCGGAGAACGCGACGAGCCCGACCTGGAAGCGCGGCGGCAGATCCTGGATGAACTGCCGCATCACGTCCTGGGCCGCCTCGAGGCGCGTCGGCTTGACGTCCTTCGCCTGCATCGAGCCCGAGACGTCGACGACGAGCACGATCGTCGCCTCCTCCCGGTCGGCGAGGCGGGTCATCGACGGCCGCGCGAAGCCGACGAGCAGCGCCGTGAGCGCGAGCAGGAAGAGCACGAGGCCGGCGAGCCGCCGCCACGAGCGGGTCTCCGCCGCCACGCCCGCGAGCACGTCGAGATTCGTGTAGCGCACCGCGTACCGCGCCGGCCGGCGCTGGAGCAGTCGATAGCCGAGCAGGACGAGCGGCAGCGCGAGCAGCGTCAGGAGCAGGAGCGGGGAGCCGAAGCTCATCGGACGCACACCGCGTGGATCTGGAGCTCGACGCGCACGCCGTCCGGCGGGCGTCCCTGGACGGTCACGACGACGCGCTTCCCGACCCGCCGCGCGCTCGTTCGGATCGCGGCGAGCTGGGCGGTGGACGGGGCGGTGCGCGTGCGGAAGCCGATGGCGGTGGAGAAGGCGAGCAGGCGCTCGGCCGGCCGGCAGGCGTGGGAGGCGGTCTGATTCGCCGTCGCTGCGAGCCGGATCGACTTCACCCGGCGGGTGACGGTCGGCCGCGCCTGCGCCACCGCAGAGAGCGTCCGCGTCGGCTCGAACGACGTCCGGGAGCGCCCGCCGCCGCCCGCCGTCGGGATGCAGCCGAGCAACGGCCTGAAGGTGACCGCGCGCGGCACCGTTGCGAGCGCGACGAAGATGATCTCGCGCCCCGTCGTGATGCCGGGGCCGACGGGGCCGCCGAGCGCGCCGAGGAAGCTGAGCTCGACACCGTTGCGGCCGCGGGGACGGTCTGCGTCGAGCCCGCCCACCGTCTGGCCCGGACCGGGACAGCGGACGCTGAAGTACGTCGGGGTCGGCCCCGCGGGAACGCTGACCCACGGCCCGACGACGCGGATGCACTCGGGCAGCCCCTCGCACTCCGTTCCGGCGTTCGCTACGGGCGCACCGCCGCCGGCGCCGATCGCGGCCGCCACGAGCGCGCCGAGCAGGAGCCTCTTCACGGCAGCCGCCCGAACAGGAAGGCGGACGCCGCGCCGGCGCCCAGGAAGAGCAGGGCGGCCGCGGCCGCGAAGACGGCGGTGAGCTCCCGCTCCTCGTCCTCGCGGCCGACTCTGGAGCCGAGCTCCTTGTAGACGGCCTCGAGCCGGGCGCCGTCGGGCGCCTCGTAGAAGCGGGCGCGCGTCAAGGCGGCGACTCGCCGGAGCGTGCGCGGGTCCGGGGGCACCGTCACGCGCTCGACGAAGCCCTCGGCATTTCGAACCTCGACGACGCCGTTCGCCGTCCCGAGCGCGACCGTCGAGATCGGGATCCGCAGCGCCCTGGCCCGGCGCGCAGCCGAGACCGGAGTCTGCTCGCCAATCGTCTGCGCCCCGTCCGAGAGCAGCACGATCGCGGCGGGCGGGCGCACGCCGTCCGGTGTGCGCGCGCGCTCGGCCACCTGCACGGCGCGCGCGATCCCGCCGCCGAGCGCCGTCCCGTCACCGGGGCGGAGGTTGGCGAGCGCACGCTCGGCCAGCTCCCGGTCGGCCGTCGGCGGCAGGACGACGGACGCGCCCTGGGCGAAGGAGACGATCGAGACGCGGTACCCGTCGGGGAGCTTGTCCAGGAACGCGCGCACCGCTTTCTGCGCGGCGGCGAGCCTGGTCGGCTTGACGTCTGTTGCGACCATCGAGCGCGAGACGTCGAGCGCGAGCACGACCGTTGCCTCCTCCCGTGGCACGGACATGGTCGCGTGCGGCCGCGCGAGGCCCGTCGCGATCAGCGCGAGCGCCAGGAGCGCGAGCGCGGGCGCGAGGTGGCGCAGCCGCCCGGGCCTCCGGCCGAGCAGGTTCGGGACGAGCGCCGGATTCGCGAACGCGGCGGCCTCGGCTCGGCGGCGGCGCTCGAGCAGGAGATAGCCCACGAACGCGAGCGGAACGAGGAGGAGCGCCAGCAGGGCCAGGGGGAAGGCGAAGCTCATCGCGCCGCTCCACGCAGGCGCAGGTAGCCCGCCAGCGGGCGCAGCCAGTCGCCGGCCGTCGAGAGCACGACGTGGGCGACGGCGAGCGATCTCAGCTCCCGCGCGACTTCCTCGCGCTCGGCCGCGGCCGCGGCGGCGAACCGCTCCCGCAGCCTGCGGTTGGCCGTGTCGACGCGGAGTTGACGGCCCGTCTCGGGATCGACGAGCCGCAGCTCGCCGATGTTCGGCAGCGTCTCCTCCCGCGGGTCGCGGAGCTCGATCGCGAGCACGTCATGGCCGCCCGCGAGCCGCAGCAGCGGCGGCCGCCAGTCGCGGGGGCCGCGGAAGTCGGACGCCACGATCACGAGCGAGCGCTGCCGGGCGAGGCGCGAGACGAGACCGAGCGCCTCGCCGAGGGACGTGGCGCCGCCTCCCTCCAGCGCGGCCTCTCGGCGCAGCTCCAGCAGCACGCCGAGCATCCCGGCCCGACCCTGGCGAGGCGGGAAGACCCGCGGCTTGCCGTCTCCGAACGCCAGCAGGCCGAGCCGGTTCCCGCGCCGGCTCGCAAGGTGCCCGAGAGCCAGGGCCACGCCTTCGGCGACGTCGGCCTTGCGCCGGTCGGCCGTGCCGAACGCCATCGAGGGAGAGACGTCGAGCGCCAACCAGGTGACGAGGACGCGCTCCGCCAGGTCGACCCGGACGTGCGTCTCCCCGGTCCGGGCGGTCACGTTCCACTCGATCCGGCGGACGTCGTCGCCGGGGATGTACGGCCGCACCTGCGCCAGCTCGCTCCCCGCGCCGAGGAGCGACGAGCGATGGTCGCCGGCGAGCATTCCCTCGACCCGGCGTCGCACGGTCAGGTCGAGCGCGCGGAGCAGCGGCTCCGAGAGCGGCCCCGGACCAGGCTTCTCCGGAGAGCGCGCCACAGTCACGGGGCCGGTTCGACTCACGCCGCCGTCTCGGCCCGCCGCAGCTCGAGCTCGGGCTTCGCGACCGCGGCGAGGACGCGGTCGAGGATCGAATCCGCGTCGACCTCCTCCGCAAGCGCCTGGTAGCTGAGCACGAGCCGGTGCCGAAGCGCGTCCTTCGCGAGCGTGGCGACGTCCGCGAGCACGACGTAGTCGCGGCCGCGCAGGAACGCGAGCGCACGCGCCGACTGGACGAGGCTGATCGGCCCGCGAGGGCTCGCGCCGTAGGCGACGAGCGGAGCCAGGTCGGCGAGCCCGTGCGCGGCGGGGTTGCGCGTCGCGGTCGCCAGGTCGACGGTGTAGCTGATGATCCCCGGATCGACGTAGACCTCGGCGACCGCCGCCTGCAGCGTCCGGAGCTGTTCGAGCTCGACGACGCGACGCAGCTCCGGCGGCCCGCCGAGCGAGCGCTGGACGATCGTCAGCTCCTCGTCGTGCTCGGGGTAGCCGACGAGGATCTTCAGCATGAAGCGGTCGATCTGCGCCTCGGGGAGCGGATAGGTGCCCTCCGACTCGATCGGGTTCTGGGTCGCCATGACGAGGAACGGATCCGGAACGGGATGCGTGGTCGAGCCGATCGTGACCTGGTGCTCCTGCATCACCTCGAGCAGCGCCGACTGGACCTTCGCCGGAGCCCGGTTGATCTCGTCGGCCAGAAGGAAGTTGCAGAACACCGGTCCGAGCTCGGTCTCGAAGGTGCCGGCGCCCGGCCGGTACATGCGCGTCCCGACGAGATCCGACGGCACGAGATCGGGCGTGAACTGGATCCGCTGGAAGGAGCCTCCGAGCACCTGCGCGGTGGTCTTGATCGTCAGCGTCTTCGCGAGCCCGGGAACGCCTTCGATCAGGAGGTGGCCGCCGGCGAGGAGGCAGACGAGGACGCGCTCGAGCATCGCGTCCTGACCCGCGATCACCCGCTTGATCTCGAAGAGAGCCGTCTCCAGCAGCTCCCTCGGCTCTTCCCTGCCGGGCTCTTCGACGGTCGACGTCACGTGGACTCCTTTGCTCGGAGGGAGGTCTGCACAGCGTGGCCCTCCGGATTTCAGCAGGAACGGCCTAAGCGCAGGTTAAGGATGCGAGCACCATCCGGGTAGGGCGAGTTTGCCGTGCTCGCGGCGCGGCCACGGCGAAACGGCGGGCGCTACTCGACGGTGACGGTCTTCGCGAGATTGCGCGGCTGATCCACGTTCAGCCCGCGCAGGCGCGCGATCCGGTAGGCCAGGAGCTGCAACGGCAGCACCGCCAGGGCGGCCTGGAGGAAGTTCGGCGTCTTCGGCACGAAGATCACGTCGTCCGCGTGGTGCTGGATGTCCTCGTTCCCGTCGGTCGCGATCGCGATCACATGGGCGCCGCGCGCCCGCGTCTCCTGGATGTTCGAGACGATCTTGTCGTAGACGTGGATGTCGGTCGCGACGACGACGACGGGGGTGTCGGAGTCGAGCAGCGCGATCGGGCCGTGTTTCATCTCGCCGGCCGAGTAGGCCTCGGTCGGGATGTACGAGATCTCCTTGAGCTTGAGCGCGCCCTCGAGCGCCACCGGCAGGCCGATGTGGCGCCCCAGGTAGAGGAAGAACGGCTTGTCGTAGAAGCGCTGCGCGATCTCCTCGACCGGATGGTTGCCGTCGAGGAACTGGCTCATCTTCGCCGGCAGCTCGTAGACCTGGTCGAGGATGAAGCCGAGCTCGTCCGGATCCATCGTTCCGCGCACCTGGGCCATCTTCAGCGCCACGAGATAGAAGAGCGCGATCTGCGAGGTGAACGTCTTCGAGGCCGCGACGCTGACCTCGAGCCCGCAACGCGTGTAGAGCACGGACTCGACCTCGCGCGTGATCTGCGAGCCCATCATGTTCGTGATCGCGAGCGTGTGCGCGCCCTTCTTCTTCGCGAGCTTCATCGCCTCGATCGTGTCGCGCGTCTCGCCGGACTGGGAGACGCCGATCACGAGCGTGTCGGGCCCGATCACGGGATTGCGGTAGATCCATTCCGACGCGATGTCGGGCTCGACCGGCAGGCGTGCCCACTCCTCGAGCACGTAGCGGGCGACGACGCACGAGTGGTAGGCGGTCCCGCACGCGAGCAGGACGATCCGGCGCAGGTTGCGCACCTCCTCGTCCGAGAGCCCGAGCCCCTCGAGCTCGAGCTTGCCGTGCCGGACCCGGTCGCCGATCGTCTCCGCGACGGCCTCCGGCTGCTCGTAGATCTCCTTGAGCATGAACGTCTCGTAGCCGCCCTTCTCAGCGCCCTCGTCGTCCCAGTCGAGCTCGACGAGCTGGTGCTCGGCCGCGGTGCCGTCGGCCGCGCGCAGGTACCGGGCGCCGTCGGGCGAGAGCACGACCACGTCGCCGTCGTCAGGGAACTGGACGAGGCGCGTCTCCCGGAGGAAGGCAACGGCGTTCGAGGCGAGGAACATCTCGCCCTGCCCGACGCCGACGACGAGCGGCGTCTGGTAGCGCGCTCCGACGAGCAGGTCGGGATGGTCGTGGTGGATCGCGACGAAGGAGAAGTGGCCCTCGAGCTCGTTGAAGGCCTTCCGAACGGCCTCGACGAGGTCGCCCTCGTAGTGGCGCTCGATCAGGTGCGAGACGGTCTCCGCGTCGGTCTCGGAGGAGAACTCGTGGCCTTCATCTTTCAGGCCGCTGGTCAACTCGCGATAGTTCTCGACGATCCCGTTCAGGACGATGGAGAGCCTGCGGTCGTCGCAGCCCGTGAGCGGGTGGGCGTTCGCCTCGGTGACGCCGCCGTGCGTCGCCCACCGGGTGTGGCCGAGGCCGTGCGTCGAAATCGATCCGTTCGGCCCCGCCGCGACCTTCAGGTTCTGGAGGTTTCCGACCGCACGGACGTAGTCGAGCCCGCTCTCCTCACGGAGTGCGATCCCGGCCGAGTCGTAGCCTCGGTACTCGAGGCGCTCGAGGCCCTGGAGGAGCAACGACTTGCACGCTCTCGGCCCCACGTATCCAATGATTCCGCACACCCTGAAGCTCCTTTCGTCCACCTCCGGGTGAATCCGGAACGAACAAGAGCTCGGCGTTCCAGCTCGCAGCGTCGCGAACTAGCCGAGCTCCCTCTGGACAAGCGTGGCGATCCTAGCACACAGATTCCGCGCTTCCTCCTCCGTTTCGGCCTCTCCGAGCACCCGCACGAAGGGCTCGGTTCCGGAGGGACGAACGAGCACGCGGCCCCGGCCGGCGAGGGACTCGTTCAGGCGGTCGGCCTCCGCGAGCGCGGCCGCGGGAACCTCGAGGCGGGAGACGCGCACGTTCTCCTTGGCCTGGGCGTAGCGCGGCATCACCGCGACGGCCTCGGCGAGCGTGCGGCCGCGAATGGCGGCGCAGAGGAGGAGCGCTGCCGCGAGCCCGTCGCCGGTCACGTGGTCTCGGAGGTAGATCACGTGCCCGGATTGCTCGCCGCCGAGCACGGCACCCTCCCGCCGGAGCGCCTCGAGGACATAGCGGTCGCCGACGGGCGTCGTCAGGACGCGGATCCCGCGCTCCTCCATCAGCCGGTGAAAGCCGAGGTTCGTCATCACCGTCACGGCCACGACCTCGACCCCGAGGTGGAGCGCGAGCACCGCGAGGATCTGGTCGCCGTCGACGCCTCGGCCGCTCCCGTCGACGGCGAGCATCCGGTCGCCGTCGCCGTCGAAGGCGATCCCGAGGTCGCAACCCGACTCGACGACCGTCCGGGCGAGCGCAGCCAGGTCGGTCGCGCCGCAGCCCTCGTTGATGTTCGTCCCGTCGGGCTCGTTCCCGATCGCGACCACGGCGGCGCCGAGCCGCTCGAAGGCCGCCGGCGCGACGCCCGAGTAGGCGCCGTTCGCGCAGTCGACGGCGATCGTGAGCCCCGAGAGGTCGGACCCGAAGCGCGCGACGACGTGCTCGAGGTAACTGTCGATGGCGACTTCGACTCGGTCGATCGTGCCGCCTCCGGGCTCGGGCGCGTCCAGCAGCGCCTCGATCTCCCGCTCCGAGTCGTCCGTCAGCTTGTGCCCGTCGCCGTCGAAGAGCTTGACGCCGTTGTACTCGGGCGGGTTGTGCGAGGCCGTGATCACGACGCCGAGGTCGAGCGCGAGGAGCGCGACGGCCGGAGTCGGCAGCACCCCCGCGAGCACCGCGCTGCCACCTGCGGCTGCGACCCCGCGCGCGAACGCCTCCTCGAGCTCCGGCCCGGAGGCTCGGGTGTCGCGGCCGACGAAGACCCGGCCGCGGCCGGACCAGGCCGTCGCGGCCTTGCCGAGGCACTCGACGAGGTCCACGGTCAAGTCCTCGCCCACGATCCCACGAACGCCGTCCGTGCCGAAATAGCGGCGCCGACCGGGCGAGCCGGAAGGCGCTGGGCGATCGCCGGTCAGCGCCTCAGCGCTTCGAGAACTGCGGCGCCTTGCGGGCCTTGTGGAGCCCCGCCTTCTTGCGCTCGACCTGGCGCGCGTCGCGGGTCAGGAAGCCTTCGCGCTTGAGCGGGATCCGCAGGTTCGGGTCGACCTCGACGAGCGCGCGGGCGATTCCGTGCCGCACTGCGCCGGCCTGGCCGGTCGGCCCGCCTCCGTGCACCCGGACGCGGATGTCGTAGCTGCCCTCGAGGCCTGCGACCTTGAGCGGGGCCAGCGCGGCCGCGCGATGGGTGAGCCGGGGGAAGTAGTTCTCGATCGTCCGGCCGTTGAACCACGTCGTCCCGTCCCCGGGCCTGAGGATCACGCGCGCGACCGAGGTCTTGCGCTTGCCGGTGCCGAGGTACTGCGCCTTCTCGGGCCGGGTACTGCGGGGCGCGGCCTCCGCGGCCGCAGCCGCCTCGCTCGAGGCTGTCTCAGTCGAGGCTGTCTCAGTCGAGGCTGCCTCGCTCGAGGCTGCCTCGCTCGAGACCGGCTCGACCGGAGCTGCCTCGCGAGCTTCCTGCACGGGATCCTGCTCTACCACGTCATCGGCGGCCACTACATCTCCTTCAAGGGCTTGGGTGCCTGTGCCTCGTGCGGGTGCGACGGGCCGGCGTAGATCTTCAGCTTGGTGATCTGCTGGCGGGCGAGCCGGTTGCGCGGAAGCATCCCCTTGACCGCCTTGCGCAGCACCTCGGTGGGGCGCCGCTCGAGCTGGACGCGAAGCGTCCGCGTTCGCAGCCCGCCCGGATACCCGGAATGGCGGTGGTAGAGCTTCTGGTCGAGCTTCTGCCCCGTCACGGCGATCTTCTCGGCGTTGACGACGACGACGAAGTCGCCGGTGTCCACGTGGGGCGTGTACTGCGGCTTCCCCTTGCCTCGCAGGGTGTCGGCGATCTGGGTCGCGAGCCGCCCCAGGGTCTTGCCCTCGGCGTCGACGACGTACCAGTCGCGTGCGACCTCGCCCGGCTTTGCGCTGTATGTCTTCACTTCAGGAGGCTTCTCACTTCACAGAAAGAGGGCGCACATCGGGTGCGCCGGCGGCGGATCGTACCAGAAGCCAGGCGGCGGGCAGGACGACGAAGGCCGTCGCGGCGAAGGCGAGCGCCTCGACGCCGAGCTCGCTGTAGGCGACTCCGCCGAGCAGCACGAGCACCGCGCCGGTGAAGCTCGAGCAGAGATCCGTGAAGCCGATCAGCCGCCCCCGCTCGGCCGGAAGCGCACGGTCGGCGAGCTCCGTCACGGCCGCGACGTAGGAGATGTTCCAGCCGAGTCCGAGCAGGAAGAGCGAGAACGACACCCAGGCGACGCTCTCGAACCACGCGAGCCCGAGCGTCGAGAGCGCCATCAGGAGAAGTCCCGCGACCTGTCCCGGGCGTCGGCCGAGCCTGTCGATGAGTCGCCCGATCACGAGCACGAGCGCGTACATCCCGACGATGTGCAGGCTGATCACGGTGAAGACGTCACTCTGGTGGTGCCCGTGGTCGATCACCAGGTAGCCCGTGAGGTTCATCACGGCGACCATGGTGGCGAAGCTCGCGATCGCCGCGACGAGGGCGGTGAGGACGCCCGGCCGCCGGACGATCTCGCGCAGCGGCGCGGCGGCCGTCTCGGTGTCGCCTCCGGCTTCGTAGTGGAGCTGCTGGGCGATCGTCCGCGGGTCCGGGACGGACGAGGAGCACGAGCACGAGGCCGATCACCATGATCCCGCCTGCGGCGAGCCAGGGGACGACGAGCGCGTCCGTGTCGAGGTCCTTTCCCGCGAAGAGCGGGCGGAAGACGAGCGGCCCGAGCGCGGCGCCGAAGAGCGCCCCGAACAGGACGTAGGAGATCCCGCGGGCGCGGCGTTCCGGCGGATACATGTCTGCGGCAGCGGCGCGGGCGAGCAGGATCGTCCCCTGCGCGACGCCGACGAGCGCGAAGCCGGCGACCACCACCGCGGCCGACTCGAGCTCGCAACCGAGCGCCGTCGTGGCGCAGCCGGCGATTCCGGCGAGACAGCCGCCCGCGAGGACGGGGATCCGGCCGAAGCGATCCATCAGCCGCCCGGCCGGGAACGCCGCGGCGGCGCCCGCCAGGAGGAAGATCGCAGGGCCGAGGCCGAGGATGCCCTCGATGTCCGTCACGAGGACGAGCGTCACCGTGGCCACGGCGACCGCGAGCTGCACCATCCCCGAGAGGCACGTGAGCGTCGCGGCGAGCAGCACCGTGTTGCGCCTGATCGGGAAGCTCGCCACCTCGTTCGAGCCTAGACGAAGTCCGTCGTCAGGACGCTCTACCGTAGGCACCGTGCAGCGCCGCCGGGTTGTCGTCCAGGGTCACGTGCAGGGAGTCTTCTTCCGCGAGACCGTGCGGCGCCGGGCGCTGGCGGCCGCTGTCGCCGGCTACGTCCGCAACCGCCCCGACGGCTCGGTCGAGGCCGTCTTCGAGGGCGAGCAGGACGCCGTCGAGCGGCTGGTCGAGTTCTGCCGCGAGGGGCCGCGCGGGGCGCGGGTGGACTGGGTCGACGTCGAGAGCGAGCCGCCGGAGACGGAGACCGGGTTCGAGATCCGCTGACTACTCCCACTCGATCGTCGCGGGCGGCTTCGACGAGATGTCGAGCGCGACGCGGTTGATCCCCGGAATCTCGTTGATCAACCGGCTCGAGATCGACTCCAGCAGGTCGTAGGGCAGCCGCGCCCAGTCGGCGGTCATCGCGTCCTCCGAGGTGACGGCCCGGATCACGATCGGGTAGGCATAAGTGCGCTCGTCGCCCTGGACGCCGACGGACTTGATCGCGGGCAGCACCGCGAAGCTCTGCCAGAGCTCGCGGTAGAGGCCGGCCCGGCGCACCTCGTCCTGGAGCACGGCGTCGGCCGCGCGGAGGATCTCGAGCCGCTCCCGCGTCACCTCGCCGATGATCCGGATCGCGAGCCCCGGACCGGGGAACGGCTGGCGCCAGACCATCCGCTCGGGCATCCCGAGCTCCTCGCCGACGCGCCGGACCTCGTCCTTGAAGAGCAGGCGCAGCGGCTCGACGAGCTTCATGTCCATCTGCTCGGGCAGCCCGCCGACGTTGTGGTGCGACTTGATCTTCGCCGCGACCCCGTCGGTGCCGCCCGACTCGATCACGTCCGAGTAGAGGGTGCCCTGGACGAGGTACTCGACCGCGCCGAGCCGGCGGGCCTCCTCCTCGAAGACGCGGATGAACTCCTCGCCGATCCGGCGGCGCTTCTCCTCGGGCTCGTCGACGCCCTCGAGCCGGGCCAGGAAGCGCTCCTGCGCCTGCACGTGCACGAGCGGGACGCGGAAATGCCCGCCGAAGGTCTCGACCACCTGCTCGGCCTCGTTCTCGCGCAGGAACCCGTGGTCGACGAAGACGCACGTGAGCTGGTCGCCGATCGCCTTGTAGACGAGGAGCGCAGCGACGGCCGAGTCGACGCCGCCCGGAGAGGCCGCAGATCACGCGCTCGGACCCGACCTGCTCCCGGATCCGCGCCACCTGCTCCTCGATCACGGCCGCGGGGGTCCACGCGGGCGGCGCGTCGGCGACGCCGTAGAGGAAGTTCTTCAGCACGTCCTGCCCGAACGGCGTGTGCACGACCTCGGGATGGAACTGGACGCCGTAGAGCCCCCGCTCCGGATCCTCGAACGCCGCCACGGGAGTCGAGGCCGAGCGACCGGTGACGGCCGCCCCCTCGGGCGGCGCCGTGACCGTGTCGCGGTGGCTCATCCAGACGGTCTGCGCGTCCGGGAGCCCGCTGAAGAGCGCGCCGGAGCCACCGTCGAGCTCGGTCTTGCCGAACTCGGAGACCCCGGTTCGAGCGACCTCGCCGCCGAGGTCGAGGGCCATCAGCTGGGCGCCGTAGCAGATCCCGAGCGTGGGGATCCCGAGCTCGTACAGGGCCTCGTCGATCCTCGGCGCGCCCGGCGAGTAGACCGAGGCGGGCCCCCCGGAGAGGATGAGCGCGCGCGGATTCCGCCGGCGCACCTCGGCGGCGCCGAGCGTGTGCGGGACGAGCTCCGAGTAGACGCGGGCATCGCGGACGCGGCGCGCGATCAGCTGCGCGTACTGGCCCCCCAGGTCGAGCACGAGCACGGGCCGCTCGCCTGCTTCTGGATCCGGCGCCGGGAGTGGGACGACCTGACCCACTACTGACGCCGGTAGTTCGGCGCTTCCTTCGTGATCGTGAGGTCGTGGGGGTGGCTCTCGCGCAGGCCGGCTCCGGTGATCCGGACGAATCGCGCCGCCTTCATCTCGTCGATCGTCGCCGCGCCGCAGTAGCCCATCGCCTGCCGCAGCCCGCCGACGAGCTGGTAGAGGATCGCCTGCACCGGCCCCTTGTACGGGACGCGGCCCTCGATCCCCTCCGGAACGAGCTTGTCGACGTCCTCGACGTCGCCCTGGAAGTAGCGGTCCTTCGAGAACGAGCGCGCTTTCATCGCCCCGAGCGAGCCCATCCCGCGGTACTCCTTGAACCGCTCGCCCTGGAGCAGCACGACCTCGCCCGGGCTCTCGTCGGTCCCGGCGAGCATCGAGCCCGTCATCACGGTGTCGGCGCCCGCAGCGACGGCCTTGGCGATGTCGCCCGACGCGGTCAGCCCGCCGTCCGCGACGACCGGGACGCCGAACTGCGAGGCGACCTCCGCGCAATCGAAGATCGCCGTGATCTGCGGCACGCCGACACCGGCGACGATCCGCGTGGTGCACGAGCTGCCAGGCCCGATCCCGACCTTGATCGCGTCGGCGCCGGCGTCGAGCAGCGCCTCGGCCGCCTCGGGAGTGGCGATGTTGCCCGCGATCAGCTGGACGTCCCATTCGGCCTTCACGCGCCGCACCATCTCGACCACCGAGCGCGAGTGCCCGTGCGCCGTGTCCACGACGAGCACGTCGATCTCCGCGTCGACGAGCGCGGCGGCTCGCTCGAACGCGTCCGGCCCGACGCCGACGGCCGCGCCCACCCGCAGGCGTCCCTGCTCGTCCTTCGTCGAGAGGGGGAACTCGATCCGCTTCTGGATGTCCTTGACCGTGATCAGGCCCCGCAGCCGCCCGGCGGCGTCCACGACGGGCAGCTTCTCGATCTTGTGCCGGCGGAGGATCTCGTTGGCCTCCTCGAGCGTCGTCCCGACCGGCGCGGTGACGAGTCCGTTCGAGGTCATCAGGGCCGAGACCGGCTGGCGCAGGTTCGACTCGAAGCGAAGGTCGCGGTTCGTGAGGATGCCCACGAGTCGGCCCTCGGCGTCCGTGATCGGGACCCCGGAGATCTGGTAGCGCTCCATCAGCGCGCGCGCGTCCGCGACGGAGTCGTCGGGCCGCAGGGTCACGGGCTCCACGATCATCCCGGACTCGGAGCGCTTCACCTTGTCGACCTCGGCGACCTGGTCTGCGATCGAGAGGTTCCGGTGGACGATCCCCAGGCCGCCCTCGCGGGCGAGTGCGATCGCGAGCCGGGCCTCGGTGACGGTGTCCATCGCCGCAGAGACGATCGGGAGCTCGAGCGCGATCGTCCGCGTCAGCCGGGTGGCGGTGCGAACGTCGTTCGGGAGCACGCTCGACTCGGCCGGCAGCAGCAGCACGTCGTCGAAGGTGAGCCCTTCCTTGCCGAACTTCGCGTCGAAGTCGCGCTCGACCTCCACCTCACGCACCTCTCTCACGAGGCCGGACGACGGTGGTCTGGACGCGAATCACGAGTCGGCCGATCCTACCACCCGCCTCCGGACGGCCCTGTTTCCCGACCGCGCGAGCGGGGTAGCCGTCATTGGACAAAACCCAGACGAAAGGATCCGCATGGCACGCATCGAGGAGTCGATCGAGGTCGAGGCACCGATCTCCACGGTCTACAACCAGTGGACGCAGTTCGAGGAGTTCCCCGAGTTCATGGAAGGCGTCGAGAGCGTGCAGCAGCTCGACGACACGCATCTCCTCTGGACGGCGGAGATCGGCGGCCAACGGGAGGAATGGCGCGCCGAGATCACCGAGCAGCATCCCGACCATCGCGTCGCCTGGAAGGCGACGGAGGGCCGCGAGAACGCCGGCGTCGTCAGCTTCCACCAGATCGCGGAGGACACGACCCGGGTGATGGTGCAGATGGACTGGGAGCCGGACGGAGCGCTCGAGACTGTCGGCGCGACCGTGGGCGCCGACGGGCGCCGCGTCCAGGGCGACCTGAAGCGGTTCAAGGAGCTGATCGAGCGCCGCGGGACCGAGACAGGCGCCTGGCGCGGCGAGGTCGAGCAGAGCCACGACCGCTAAGCGCGGCTCGCCCGCTCGCGGCCTGCAGCTCAGGCCGCGAGCGGGTGCAACTCCTTCACGTCCACGCTCCCGGCGAAGCGGCCTGCCTCGCGCGGATCGAAGCGTCCCGCGCCGATCTCGAGCGTCGAGGCCGCGCCGGCGGCGACGGCGATACGCAGCGCATCCTCGGCGCTCTTGCCCGCGAGCTGCGCGGTGATGAACTGCGCGAGCAGAACGTCGCCCGCGCCGACCACGGAGACCGGCTCGATCGCCGGTGCAGCGGCGAGATAACGCTTGACCTGCCGCTCCTCCCGGAAGAGGCCGAAGCAGCCCGACTCGAGCGTGATCTGGACGTTGCGCGCTCCGAGCTCGGCGATCCGGTCGAGCGCCATCAGGTAGTCGTCCTCCTCGTCCAGCTCCTGCCCGACGACGTGCTCGGCCTCGCGCTGGTTCGGGGAGACGAGGTAGGGCTCGGCCTCCGTCCCGAGCCGCAGCGGCTCGCCCTCGGTGTCGAGCACGACCTTGACCCCGCGCCGGTTCAGGTCGCGGATCGAGTCGGCGTAGAAGCTCTCGGCGACGCCGCGGGGGAGCGTGCCGGCGAAGACGACGAAGTCGGCTCCTCGCGAGAGGTAGTGGAGCTTCTCGCGGAGCATGTCCAGCTCGACCTCGGAGACGAGCGGGCCCCACTCGTTGATCTCCGTGTAGGAGTTCTCCATCGGGTCGACGACGGCGGTGGAGGCGCGCGACTCCTCGCCGATCCGGACGAAGTCGTTCAGGATCGCCTCGGCGGTCAGCTCCTCCACGATCCGCGTGCCGGTGCGGCCACCCGCGAGCCCGGTCGCGACCACGGGCACGTCGAGGCGCTTGAGCGCCCGCGCCACGTTGACCCCCTTGCCGCCCGCGAGGGTCAGCACCTGGCTCGCCCGGTGGCGGTGGCCGCGCTGGAAGCTCGGCACGGTCAGCGTCCGGTCGAGCGCCGCGTTCAGTGTCACCGTCACGATCACGTCAGGTCCCCCAGAGATGATGAAGCGTGCGCCGCGCGTAGAAGCCTACGCGCCCCAGCCGATCCGGCCGTTCGACCGCGGCGGCGGCGACGAGCGGCGAGGCGGCGATCACCTTGCCCCGGTCGAGGACCTGGAGCTCGCCGAGCCGTTGCCCCGCCCGGACCGGCAGCTCGACCTCGACCGGCGCGACGATCCGCTCGAGCAGCGTCCGGTCGACGCGGACGGCCCGAAGCGCGGGCTTCGCGGCCACGAGGCGGACCGCCGGCTGCCCGTAGGCCGTCCTCGCGGTGGCGTACACGCGCTCGCCGTCGATCGCCCAGACCGTGCGGTACCGCGCGAGCCCCCACGCGAGCAGCCCCGCGAGATCCTCGTTCCGGCCGGCGCGCGTCTCGCCGCCGAGCAGCGTCGCGTAGATCGTCACCCCGGGCCCCCGCGCCGCGGCGACCTCGGACCAGCCCGCCCGGCCTGTGTGGCCCGTCTTCACCCCGATCAGGCGCGGGAACGTGGAGAGGAGGTCGTTCCAGTTGACGAGCCTGCGGCCGGCCACGCTCGTCTCGACGACGCGGACGGTCTCGCGGATGAACGGCTTCTGCATCGCGACGCGCGCGAGCTTCGTCACGTCGCGCGCGCTCGAGAGGTGACCGGCTGCGTCGAGCCCGTCGGGGTTCGCGAAGTGCGTGTCGGTCAGTCCGAGCGAGCGCGCCTTCGCGTTCATCAGCTCCACGAAGCGCGGAATCGAGCCGCCGCCGACGTGCGCGGCAAGCGCGTTCGCGGCGTCGTTCGCGCTCTGGATCAGCGCCGCCCGGAGCAGGTCCGCGACGGTGAGTCGCTCTCCGACCGCGAGGTCGATCGACGACTCGCCGACCGCGGCGGCGCGCTTCGACACGGTCACGACCTCGTCGAGCTCCGCGTGGTCGAGGGTGACGAGGGCGGTCATCAGCTTCGTGATCGACGCGATCGGCAGCCGCTCCCGCTCGTCGAGGCCCGCCAGCACCTCCGCCGCTCGAGGCGTTCTGGACGACGTAGGCCTCGGCGTCGACGAGCGGCGGCGGCGACGGGCCGACCGCCGCGGAGCCAGTCACTGCGGAGACGAGCACGGCGGCGAGGGCGAGCGCGAGAAGTGGGGCGATCCGCGTGAGGGGCCTCAAGGCGGCGGCCACTCTACTCGACCCGGATCTCCTGCCCGATCCGGAGCGCCACCGGATCGAGATCCGGATTCAGCGTCAGCAGCCGCTCGACGGTGGTGTCGAAATCCGCGGCGATCGTCTCCAGCGTGTCGCCCGCCTGGATCTCGTAGGTCTGACGCGCCGGCGGAGGCGTCGTAACCGTGCTCGTCGTGGTGGTCGCAGCAGCTGAGGTCGTCGTCGCGCGCGTCTCGGTCGCCGTTCCGGGGGGCGTCCCGGCGTCGTCGTCGCCGGAGAGCCCGGAGCGGACGAGCAGGACGGCGATCGTGACTGCGGCGAGGAAGGCGACCGGAGCCGCGAACCGGGCGACGAGGCTCGAGGTGGAGCGCCGCTCGCCCCTCACCAGCCCGAGACCGACCAGACCTCGGAGCGGAGCCGCGCGGCCTCGGCGCCCGCGGCCTCCCGCCAGTCGGCCTCCCCGCCGCGGTAGGCGTAGATGACCGAGCGCGACGCGGTCACGAGGGCGCTCGCCGGTCCGCTCGTGAAGGCGCGCGCGACGTCGGCCGGGGTCGCGCCCTGGGCGCCCACGCCCGGAAGGAGCAGCACGGAGCGGGGCAGCAGGCGCCGGGCCTCGCCGACGGCTCGCGGCACGGTCGCCCCCACGACGGCGCCCACGCTCGAGAGCCCGCGCTCCCCGACGAGCTCGGCGCCCCAGTCGTCGACGAGCGAGGCGACGTGCTGCCAGACGCGGCGGCCGTCGGAAAGGGTCAGCTCCTGGACGTCCGAGGCGCCGGCGTTCGAGGTCCGGACGAGGCAGAAGATCCCGGCGCCGTGGAGCCGGCACGCCTGGAGGAACGGCTCGATCGAGTCGTGGCCGAGATAGGCGTTCACCGTCAGCGCATCCGCGAGCGGTGTCCCGTCCTCGCGCGGCTCGAGAAACGCGGCCGCGTAGGCGCGCGCCGTCGAGCCGATGTCCCCGCGCTTTCCGTCGGCGATCACGAGCAGGCCGACGCTGCGCGCGTGGGCGCAGACCCGCTCGAGGGCGAAGATCCCGTCCGCGCCGAGGCTCTCGAAGAAGGCGACCTGCGGCTTGACGGCGACGACGTAGGGCGCGACCGCGTCGACGATCCCGCAGCAGAACCGGGCGCACGCGCGAGCGCTCTCCGCCCGCCCGAGCACCGATTCGCCCCGCACCTCGAGCGGCAGGAGCTCGACGCTGGGATCGAGGCCGACGACGAGCTGGCTCCGCTTGCGCTCCACCGCGTCTGCGAGCCGATCCGCGAACGGGGCGACCATGACGAGGGGGCCTACGTCGAGATCCTGCGCCATCGGCGCACAGGCTACTGCTCGGAGCGGCGGCCTTCAGGCCGCGAGGATCCGCTCGGCGTCGAGCGGGACGACGCGCAGCTCGGGCGGCGGCCGGCGCAGGAAGGAGCCCACGAGCAGGAGCTCGTCCGTGTCCTCCGGCCCCGGGGCGGGCCGGCTCCGGCGCGCCTCCGCGAGCCCGGCCTCGATCTCCACGCGCCCCGCGCCGCCGGGCAGGAGCGTGCGCGAGGCGACCACGCGGCCGCCCGAGACGAAGAAGGCGCGGAGGAAGCCCGGCTCGCGCCCGGGAACGAGCAGGCAGACCTCGAGCGCGCGTAGGCGCTCGAGCTCGGCGAGCGAGCCCGCGACCTGCTCGAGCGCGGTCACCCGGTCGCGCAGCCGGGCCGCATCCTCGAAGCGAAGGTCGGCCGCGAGCCGGCGCACGCGGGCTCGTAACCCGGGCAGCGCCGCGGCTACGTCGTCGCCCTCGTGATCGCCGAGAGCGCGAGCGGCACGCTGCGCCAGGCGCCGGCTCTTGATCGGCCCGAGCGCGGTCGGGGTCTCCGAGACGACGAAGCCGCTGCCGCGGCGCCGCAGGTAGACGTAGCGGTCGGGCCGAAGCCCGCGGGCGTTGGCCGGCGGCCGCAACTCGCGCAGGAGCCGCAGCTCCTCCAGCGCCGCCTCGAGCTCCGAGCCGAGCTGCCGCCACTCGATTCGGGCGACCACCCCGAGCGCCGCCTCGACGGCGGGCCGCTGCCGCTCGCTGCGGAAATAGGAGCCGAGCCGCTGCTTCAGGCTCCGCGCCCGGCCGACGTAGAGCACCTGCTCGTTCCGGTCCCGGAAGAGGTAGACGCCCGGTCCCGCCGGAGCGCCGGCGACGAGCGATCGCTTCTGGGCGAGGCGCCGGGCGCGCGGCGCCGACAGCTCGACGAGCTCGGCGACGGTGCCCGCGCCCCGTTCCTGGGCGAGCCCGAGCAGCGCGAGCAGGATCTCGGCGGTTGCCTGGGCATCGGCGAGCGCGCGATGGCACGGGCGCACGGAGGTGCCGAAGAACTGCGCGAGCGAGCCGAGCCCGACCCGCGAGATCCTCCCCTCGAGCAGGCGGCGCGCGAGCCAGACGGTGTCGACCACCGGCGCTGCGAGCCGCCGCCCTGTCAGGCGCTCCACCTCGACGTCGAGGAAGCCGAGGTCGAAGCGGGCGTTGTGCGCGACGAGCACGGCGTCGCCCGCGAACTCGAGGAAGCGCCGCACCGCGAGCTCGGCCGATGGAGCGCCGCGCAGCGAGGCCGGCTCGATCCCGGTGAGGGCCGCGATCGGGGCCGGGAGCGGCCTGCGCGGGTTGACGAGCGTCTCGAAGGTCTCCGCCAGCTCGAGCTCGCGGACCCGGACCGCGCCGATCTCGCAGATCCCGGCGCTTCCCGGACGCAGCCCGGTCGTCTCGAGATCGACGACGACGTAGGTCGCGTGCTCGAGCGCCGTTCGCGCGCCGGGCGGGTCGGCGAGGGCGACCGCCGCTCCGCGCCAGACGAGCCGCGCGTCTCCATCGACGACGCCGTCGAGCAGCTCGCGCGCGAGGCCGACGGGAACGTGCCGGAGCGCGAAGAGTGTCCGCGCGGCGTCCTCGAGCGGCACCGGCCCGCGCCGCGCCTGGACGAGCTCGACGAGCCGGTCGGCGGAGTCGAACGCGAGTTGCATCGCTCGACTCTAGGCGAACATATGTTCGTGTGCAAACCGAAAGAGAGAGCCGCCTGCTCCCGTTCGAGCGTCGGCGGCTCTCGAGTCGTTCGAGGAGCGCGGTCGCTCAGCCGCCCTTGACGGCCGCCTTCAGCTGGCTGCCAGCCGAGAACTTCGGCACGGTCGCCGCAGCGATCTGGACCTTCTCGCTCGGGTTCCGCGGGTTGACGCCTTCGCGCGCCGCGCGATCCGCAGTCGAGAACTTGCCGAAGCCCGTGAACGTGATCGTGTCCCGCGACTTGAGAGCGTCGGTGACGCACTCGAGGAACGCATCCACGGCCGCGCCCGCGTCACGGCGCGAGAGATTGCTCTTCGACGCTACTGCGTCCACGAATTCCTGTTTCGTCACTTGCACTCCTCCTGCCTGGTGGGACGGTCGAAATCGTGCAGACCCTAACAGCCTGATCGGACCTCCTCAACGGGAAGCGGCTCAACCATGCGGTTTGTCGGGGCCGTTTCAGTCGCTGTTTGCGGCCGGGAAGACATCTCCTGCCACGAAGAGCGACCGCAGCCGGACGCCGATCCGGGCCAGCGCGTCCGCTCCGCCCTCCTCCCGGTCGACGACGCAGACCGCCTGCCGCACGACGAGCTCCTCCGCGCGCAGGGCCTCGACGGCTTCCGCGAGCGCGCCGCCGGAGGTGACCACGTCCTCGATCAGGCAGACGAGCTCGCCCGCCTCGAACACGCCCTCGATCCGATTGCCGGTGCCGTACGACTTGGCCTCGCCGCGGACGATCACGAAGGGCAGCCCACCCGCGAGCGACGCCGAGGCGGCGAGCGCGACCGCGCCGAGCGCCGGGCCGGCGAGGCGGACGGCGTCGGGCTCGTGCTCCCGAACGGCTTCGGCGAGGCGCTCGCCGATCGGTCGGAGCAGCTCGGGGCGCGTCTCGAAGCGGTACTTGTCGAGGTAGTACGCGGAGCGGCGGCCCGAGCGGAGGACGAAGTCGCCCTCGAGCAGGGCGTGCTCGCGGAGCTCGGCGGCGAGGTTCACCCACGCACGCCCGTCGTCACCGCAGGGAGGCGCGGGCCAGCTCGAGCAACCGCTCGGAGCCGGGCAGGCCGCGCTCGAGCGTGACCATCGAGCCGTCGTCGTAGTAGAGGTTGACGCGCTCGCGCCGCTCGTCGCGACGGCGGCTCAGGTAGAGGAGCGCGCCCCCTACGAGAAGGACGAAGAGGAGCAGCCTACGCATCCGGCGGCTCGGGCTTCTTCTTCGTCGTGGGCTTCTTCCGCGTCGCGGGCTTCTTCGTCGGCTCGGACTTCTTCCTGGCTTGACGCGGCTTCGGGGCCGGCTTCTCGGGCTTCTCGGCCTTCTCGGGCTCGGCGGCGAGCGAGCGCAGGCAGGTCTTCAGGTCGTAGAAGACGAGCCCCGAGGTCGGCTCGGGCGTCGTCGCCGCCGCGATCCCGCGTTCGTCCCCGGTGATCACGAAGACGCTGCCCTCGCGGAGCGACCCCTCGATCTGGGTCAGCCGCCGGCCGCTGCTGACGCCGATCTCGCCGGCCGCTGCGACGAGCCCGAGGGCCGTCCGGGCGAGGCGCTGCGAGCGAGCCTCGTCCGTCCCGGTCGAGCCGAGAACCGCGCCGGCCGAGTCGAAGACCACGGCCAGCTCGATCTGCGACGAGATCTCGGAGAGATCGGCGAGCGCGCCGGCGGTGTCCACGTTCCTGAACCTAACAGTGCTCATACTCCGCGTGTGCGTCGACCGCTCGCTCAGCCGCTCGCGAAGTTCTTCGCCGACCGGGGAACGCACCTCGCGGCGATGATCGCCTACTTCGGGCTGCTCTCCTCCGTCTCGCTGATCTTTCTCGCCCTCGCCCTGCTCGGATTCACCGGACGCGCGGAGGAGTCGAGCTACCTCGTCGAGGAGTTGCAGCGGCTCTTCCCCTCCCAGTCGATCGGGGACATCGTCCGGGTCGTCGGAGCGATCACCGAGAACGCGACGACACTCGGGGTGATCGGCGGCGCGTTCCTGCTCTGGACGTCGCTTTCGCTCTTCAGCGTGCTCGAGTCGGCCTTCAACATCGTCTACGGGAAGCCGAACCGCGGCTTCCTGCGCGGCAAGGGGCTCGCGACGCTGTTCATGGCGGGCTCGCTCGTGATCCTCTTCCTCGCGCTCGTCGTGGGCTCGATCGGGTTCGACGTGCTGAAGCGGTTCGCGCCCGGCTTCGTCTCGAACGGCGTCGTCGCGTACACCCTCTCGGTGCTGCTCTCGACGGCGGCCGTCTTCGTCTTCCTCGTCTCGGCCTACGAGCGCCTGACGAACGTGCGCCTGACGCTGCGCGAGGTCTGGCCCGGCGCGGCGCTCGGAGCGGTCCTGCTCCAGCTGACCTTCCAGACGCTGCCGATCTTCGTCCGGCTCTCCCGGGAGGTGATCGCGGTGCAGGCGCTCGGCGCGACGGCGCTGCTCCTCGTCTGGCTCTACGTGATGGCGAACGTGATCGTCTTCGGCGCCGAGGTCAACTGGTGGCTCGCCCAGGGCCGCCGCGGTGACGACGAGGTCGCCGGCCTGGCCTGAGCGGACCTGTCCAGGGGCTGGCCCTGGACATGGCTGGACGAGACACGTCCGGGGTCAGAGCCCGGACGTGTCCGTTTCCGCCGTGCGCGAGCTCGCATGCAGGCGGTTCGCCCGCCACCTGTCCGCGGGGGACGTGGCCGGGCTTTGACCCCGGACACGGCTTTTTAGGACGGTGCGGCTGCGAGGAGGGCGCGCGCCGCGCGGGCGCGATGGGAGTTACGTCGCTTCCAGTCGTTCCCGAGCTCGGCGACCGTACGGGTCTCGCCGGCCGGGACGAAGATCGGGTCGTAGCCGAACCCCTCGCCCCCGCTCCGGGTCGTGGCCAGCACGCCTTCGAGGATCCCGCTGCCGCGCAGCTCGCCGTCCGGCGTCAGACAGACGAGCTCGCAGACGTACCGCGCCCGCCGGTCGGCGACGCCGTCGAGCTCCTGCAGGAGCCGTGCGACGCCGTCGTCCGCCCAGCGCGCCGAGTGGACGCCGGGCCGGCCGCCGAGCGCCACCGCCTCGATCCCGGAGTCCTCGCCGACGAGCCAGACGTCCGGCTCCGCCCGCCCGACCCCGAAGAGCGCCTTCGCCCGCGCGTTCTCGACGTAGCTCAGCGCGTCTTCGGGCGGGTAGCCGTCGGCGTCCAGGAGCTCGAGCTCCCAGCCGGGCAGCGCCGCCCGCAGCTCCTCGAGCTTGTGCGGGTTCCGGGAGCAGAGCCGCGCCCTCACGGCCGCCACTGGAGTCTCGCGACATCCTCCAGCGCCGAGACCTGCTCCGCGATCCGCGCGGACTCGGAGCGCCGGAGCGAGCGCAGTTCCACGTCGATCGTGCGCTCGTCGCCGAACTCGATCGAGTCGACGATCCCGCCGAGCTCCTCGATCCTCGTCAACACGCTCGCGGCGGTCCCCTCGGGCGTGAGGTTGATCACGAGCGTCGCCTCTTCCGGGCGCACTCGCGCGACCATCCGCTTGCTCACGATCCGGAGCGGCCCGAGCGAGACGAGCACGAGCGCGGTCGCTCCGACCGCGACCACGTTGTAGCCCGTCCCGGCCGCCATCCCGATCGCGGCGCACACCCAGAGCGTCGCCGCCGTCGTCAGGCCGCGCACGTTGATTCCGCGGACGATGATCGCGCCGGCGCCGAGGAAGCCGATCCCGGTCACGATCTGCGCCGCGATCCGGGTCGGGTCGAAGACGATCCCCGACTCCGTCGAGAACGTCCAGTCCGTCCACGCGTACGCCGAGACGAGCGTGAAGACGCAGGCGCCGAGCGAGACGATCAGATGCGTGCGGAAGCCGGCCTCGTGATCCCGGAGCTCGCGCTCGAAGCCGATCGCGCCGCCGAGCAGTGCGGCTACGAGCAACCGCAGGAGCGCCTCCGTCGCGGAGAGGTCAGGCACGCTCGACGGCGATCGCGTCGCTCTGGGCGTCCGCGATCGTCTCGATCCCGCCGCCCGCGAGGTCGAGCAGCTCGTCGAGCAGCTCGCGCGTGAACGGATCCTGCTCGGCGGTCGCCTGCACCTCGACCAGCCTGCCGTCACCGGTCATGACGACGTTCATGTCCGTCTCGGCCGTCGAGTCCTCGGCGTAGTCGAGGTCGAGGAGCGCCCGGCCGTCGACGATGCCGACCGACACGGCCGCAACCGAGCCCGTCAGCGCCTTCGACAGCCCCATCCGGTCGAGCGCGCGTGCCGCGGCGACGTAGGCGCCGGAGATCGCGGCGCAGCGGGTCCCTCCGTCGGCCTGGAGCACGTCGCAGTCGAGCCAGAGCGTCCGCTCGCCGAGCGCTTCGAAGTCGCAGACCGCCCGCAGCGCCCGACCGATCAGCCGCTGGATCTCGATCGTGCGGCCGCCCTGCTTGCCGCGCGCCGCCTCGCGCGCGGTACGCTCGCCCGTGGAGGCCGGGAGCAGCGAGTACTCGGCAGTCATCCAGCCGCGCCCCGAGCGCTGGAGCCAGCGGGGCACGCTCTGCTCGATCGTCGCGGTGCAGAGCACCCGCGTCCTGCCCTGCGAGTAGAGGACGGAGCCGTTCGCGACCTCGACGAAGTCCGGGATCAGGTCGAGCACGCGGAGCTCGTCGTCCCGCTGCCTGCCGTCGGCCCTCACGCCAGTCATGCCGCCGCCTCCAGCGTCGCGATCTCCACGTGCTCGACCTCCTCGATCGGTAGCTGCAGGAAGCGGCGGCCGAGGAGGCGAAACGCGTCCGGGTCACCGGTCGTCAGGAAGCGGTACGAGCCCTCGCGGCCCGGGTCGTGCTCGATCCGCTTGCGGACGAGCGTCTCGGCGACCTCGCGCGCCGTCTCCTCCGCGGAGAAGACGAGCGTCACCTCGCGGCCGAAGACGCGCTGCAGGATCGGCCGGATCAGCGGATAGTGCGTGCAGCCGAGGATCACCGTGTCCACTCCGGCGGCCTTCAGCTCGACCGCGACCTCGCGCACGGCCGCCGTCGTCTCGGCGCCGAAGGCGTCGTCGCCCTCGATCAGCGGCACGAGCCGCGGACAGGCGACCGACGTGAGGCGCGCGCCCGCGTCGAGCGTGCGCACGAGCTCCTCGTAGCGGCCGGCGCGCACCGTCGCCTCGGTCGCGAGCAGGCCGATCCGGCGGTTGCGCGTCGCCTGGACGGCGGCGTGCGCCTCGGGGGTGATCACGCCGACGACCGGCACCCGGAGCTCGGTCTGCAGCTCGGGGAGCGCCGCCGCGGTCGCGGAGTTGCACGCGACCACGATCAGCTTCACGTCCTGCGCCTCCAGGTAGCCGCCGATCTCGCGGGCGAAGCGGCGCAGCTCCTCGAGCGGCCGGGGCCCGTAGGGCAGCCGCGCGTGGTCGCCGAGATAGACGAAGTCTTCGTGCGGGAGGGTGACGAGGCACTCGTGCAGCACCGTCAGGCCGCCCACGCCCGAGTCGAACACGCCGATCGGCCTCGCGTCCATCGGCGGATTGTACGAGCCCGGCCGGAGCCGAAGGCCGTCGGTCGGCTACCGTGGCGCCGTGCTCCGCCGCCTTGCCCTCGTCTCGCTGCTCGCGCTTGCGTGCGCGTCGCCGGCCGCGGCCTTCTCGAAGGAGACCGCGACCCTGCGTATGGATGACGGCGTCGACCTCTCCTATTCGCTCTACCAGCCGGACGGGCCGGCACCGGCCGCCGGACGACCGGGAGTGCTCGTCCTGCACGGCCTCGCAGGGACGAAGGAGTCGGTCGAGGCTGTCGCGACGGCGTTCGCGGCGGCCGGCTACGCCGTGCTCGCCTACGACGCGCGCGGCCACGGCGCGTCGGGAGGCGTCGTCACGCTGGCGGGGCCGCGCGAGGTCGCCGACCTGCGCGCGGTGCGGAACGCATTCGCGGCCCGGCCCGAGGTGACGGACCGGATCGGCGCCTGGGGGATCTCGTACGGCGGCGGCCAGATCTGGAACGCGCTCGCCGCCGGCGTGCCGCTCGCGGCCGCCGAGGTCGTGGAGACGTGGACGTCGCTCTACGACGCGCTCTGGCCGCAGGGCCTCGCGCGCTCGGGAATCGTCGCGGGCCTCGCCTCCTCGGTCGCCCCGCGCTCGCCGCTGATCTCGGGCCTGCGCGAGAACGCCGTCCAGAGCACGAACATGTCCGCGATCCGCGCCCTCACCGCGCGACCGGTCGGCGCTCCCCCGCGCCTCGAGCATCCGGACGCCCGTCTACCTCTTCCAGGGCCGCACGGACTTCGTCTTCGACATCTCCCAGGCGACGCGCGCCTACGCGCAGCTCGCTGGCCCGAAGCGCCTCTACGTCGGTGCCTTCGGGCACGCACCCGCGACCTTCCCCGGGCCGGACATCTCGTTCGTCCTCTCGGAGGGAACGCGCTGGTTCGACCGCTACCTCAAGGTGCCGCCGGCCGCGGCCGTGGCCTCCGGCGTGCTCGTCGCCCGCGAGGGCGGCACCCGCCCACCGGTCGCCTTCCAGGCGCTGCCGAAGACGACGGCGCGGACGTATGCGCTCCTCGGCCGCTCCAGCCTCCGCGGCTCTGCCGTCGCCTCCCGGCAGACGGCGCCGCTGCCCGCGGCGCTCGAGAGCTGGGGCGGCGGCACGGCGACGGTCTCGCTCTCGAAGCTCGTCCGCTACCCGCGCCTCGTCGTCACCGTCACCGCGGGGACGAAGGTGGTCGCCCAGGGCGGGCTGCGGCCACGCGCCGGCGTGAACCGCGTCCAGCTCGCGAACTACTGCGTCTACGTGCCGAAGGGAACGCGGCTGCGCGTCTCGGTCGGCCCGTCCTCCCCGGCCGGGCAGTTCGCCTATCTCGGCTTCGCCGACGCGGGCTCGGCCACGCTCGGCCCGGTCACCCTCCGGCTCTCGACGCTCGCAACGCCGATCTCCGGATGAGCAGGCCGGCGCGGTGGCTCGCGCCGCTCGTGGCGCTCGCCCTCGTCCCCGCGGCGCTCGCCGGCTCGGCAGCCGAGCCGGGCCTCACGCCGACCACGATCCTGCTCGGCGGCACCGTCCCGCTCTCGGGCGAGGCCTCGGCCTTCGGATCGGTCGGGCCGGGCGCGAAGGCCTACTTCGACTACGTGAACGCGAAGGGCGGCGTGCAACGGACGGAAGATCCTCTACCGCTACTACGACGACGGCTACGACCCGGCCCAGACCGTCCAGCTCACCCGCAAGCTCGTCGAGCAGGACAAGGTGTTCGCGATCTTCAACTCGGTCGGCAGCGCCAACAACAGCGCGATCCAGCCGTACCTGAACCAGCTGAAGGTGCCGCAGCTCTTCGTCGGAGACGGCTCCCAGGCGGTCTCGCGGCCGGCCCGCTTCCCGTGGACGATGGGCTTCCTCCAGAGCTACGTCGGCGAGGGCGCGGTCTACGGGCGGCACCTCGCGAAGACGGCGAAGGGCGCGCGGCTCGCCGTCCTCTACGAGAACACGCCGCTCGGCACCGACCTGACCCGCGGGCTCGAGCGCGCGATCGCCGGCAAGGGCCCGACCGTCGTCGCGAAACAGAGCTACGAGTACACCGACCCCGACGTCTCCGCGCAGGTCGCGCAGCTGAAGAGCTCGGGCGCCGACACCTTCCTGGTCTTCGCGACCCCGAAGTTCACGATCCAGGCGCTCGTGGCGGCGCACCGGCTCGCCTGGAAGCCGCGGGTCGTGATCGCGTCGGTCTCGATCGAGCCCGGGATCATGGCGATCGCCCGCGCGAACGCGCCGGAGCTGACGAGGAACGCGCTCTCGATCGCGTTCGTCAAGAACCCGAACGACCCGATCTGGGCGAAGGATCCCGCCCTGGCGCTCTACCGGCAGATCATGCGCCGCCACCATCCCAAGGGGCGGCCGGCCGACGTCTACAACTGGTACGGGATGACGGTCGCCTGGACGATGACCGAGACCCTCCGCAAGGCCGGCCGCAACCTGACCCGGGCGGGCCTGCTCCGGGCAGCGCAGAGCCTCGACCAGCGCGCGAACCCGTTCCTCCTCCCGGGGATCGCGGTGCGCACCTCGAAGACGCGCTACTTCCCGCTCTCGGCGGTCTATCTCTACCGCTACGACAACCGCCAGTGGGTGAGGGCGACGGGCCTGCTCGATCCCCGCGGGTAGTCGTCTATCGTGCCGACCGACAACGACCGGGGAGAACCTTTCATGACGACCAGAGTTCGACTGACGCTGCTGACGCTCGTCGGCGCGATCGCGCTCACGGGGGCGAGCTCGGCGTTCGGGGCCTACACGTCGCCGCGCCTGCTCGTGACCGACGACCGCACGGGCGCCACCACGATCAGCTTCACCCAGAACGCCGCCGACGACCCGAGCGCCAAGCTCACGTTCTACGTTCCCGCGGGCTACACGTCGACCCTCTCCCAGGGCGCGGGAACGACGATCGGCTCGGTGACGGCCTCCGGGACCGCGGCCGACCTCGGGGGCGCGCTGCTGCCGCTGACCGGGACGGTCCAGGTTCGCGCCGCCGCCGGCACATACCTGTCAGGCACGACGCAGGTGCCGATCGCGGCCGCCGCGACCGCGTGCACCGGAACGGCGACGCACACGGCCTTCTGGGTCCTGGTCCTCCAGGCAGCCGGGCAGACGCTCGAGCTTCCCGTCTTCGTGGACCAGGTCACGACGCCTCCCGCCTCTGGCTTCGCCACCGTCTCGATCCAGGCGTGCCTGCCGCCGCCGGACGTGCCCGCCGGCACGCCGGGCCGCGCGACCTTCGGCTTCAAGCTGACGAGCACGGTGTTCACCGTGAACGACGTCTTCGCGAGCTCGGGCAGCGGCGAGGCCCGTTGGCGCCTGCTCGCGACGCCGTACACCCCCGCGACGGGACGTCCGAACGCGGTCGGCTCCGTCGAGGCGCAGTCGCTCGTCACCTACCCCCGCACCATCACGCTCCGGCGGCCCGTGCGGCTGAGGTCGGCGAGGGGCACCGCGGCCTACGGGATCAGCGGCACGCTCGCGCTTCCGGCCGGCGGCACCCCCGTCGTCCGCCTCTACCGCGGGCGTGCGGCGACCACCGTCGGCTCGCCGGTCACGCTCCGTCGCTCCGGCACGACGTTCACGGGCAGGATCGCGATCAGGCAGACGGCCCGGGCGCAGGTCTGGTTCCTCCAGGCTCGTGCGGCGGCGCCGGCCGCCGATCTGGGCACCTCGGCGTGCCAGGCGACCTTCGGGGTCACCTGCCTCAGCGCCACGCGCGCCGGGTACACCGCTCGGAGCGCGACGCTGCGGCTGGTCGTCCCGAGGCGCTAGCGAGAGCTCGCCGGGCCGGGGACGACGTCGTCTTCCCCGGCCCGGCCTCCACTACGATCGACGCGTGAAGGTGCTGGCGCTCACGCACGGCCCGAGCGTGGGAGCCGGCGTCTTCGGCGAGGCGGTCCGGGACGCGGGCCACGAGCTCGCCTTCTGGCCCGTTCAGCACGGCGGAGCTCCACCGGCCGGCGACGCCGACGCCCTCCTCGTCTTCGGCGGGGCCATGCATCCTGACCAGGAGGACCGCCATCCCTGGCTCCGGCGCGAGCTGCGGTTCCTGGAGGAGGCGCTCGAGCGCGGGACCCCGCTCTTCGGCGTCTGCCTGGGCGCGCAGCTCGTCGCGCGAGCGGCAGGGGCAGCCGTGCTCCCGAGCAGGAAGCCCGAGGTCGGCTGGCTCCGCGTCGACCTGGCGGCCGCGGCCGGCGACGACCCGGTCTTCGGCTCGCTCCCGCCGCGCTTCGACGCCTTCCAGTGGCACCACTACACCTATGAGCTCCCGTCCGGGGCGGTCGAGCTGGCCCGGAGCGACGTCTGTACGCAGGCGTTCCGGCTCGGTCGCGCCTACGGGATCCAGTTCCACGCCGAGGTGACCGGCGCCCAGGTCGAGCAATGGCTTGGCGAGGATCCGGCCGACGTCGCCGACGCGGAGACGCTGCGGCGGGAGACCGCGGCGCGGATCGAGGCGTGGAGCGAGCTCGGCCGTGGCCTCTGCGGGTCGTTCCTAGCCGGTCTCTGAGGGCAGCGAGTCGTCGCGCGACCACTCGTGCCACGAGCCGGGGTAGTTGCGAGCGTCGAGCCCCGCCGCCCGGAGGATCTGGACGGCGAGCGCCGATCGCGACCCCGAATGGCAGTAGGCGACGATCTCCGCGTCCGCCGGCAGCCGCTCCCCGATCTCCTCGGCGGTGAGGGTCATGAGCTCCTGGACGTCGAGGTGCCTAGCCCCCGCGATCCTCCCCGCGCGCGGGTCGCACGGCCCGACGAGCCTGCCGGCGAACTCGTCGGCGCTGCGGACGTCGAGGACGATCAGCCCGTCCTCGCCGAGCCGGCGGCGGAGCTCGTCGCGGTCGATGTCCGTCGAGAGGCTCACCGCTCGACGGCGATCGCGCCGGGGAGGTCAGGCGCGTCGCTCCAGCCGTGCTCGGCTCCCTCGACGCCGATCGCGCGGGAGAGGCCGGCGAGCAGCTCGCGGGGCGGCGGCAGGTCGGAAGGCGAGGCGGCGGTGCGGGCGACGGCGCGGACCTCGGCGGGCTCGGCGCCCGTGAGCCGGCTGACGACGCGGGGATTCGCCGCGAGCCCCACCACGTCGCCCGGAGGCAGCGGGCCGTAGTGCTCGGGGACGGAGAGGTACTCGTCCACGACGCCGCCACGGTCGAGGAGGACGAACCGTACGACCTCGTCCTGCTCGATCCCGAGCGCGAGCACGACCGCGCCCATCCGGTCGGAGAGCTCCCGCGCGAGCCGGCGGAGCATCGTCGGATCGCGGTCGCAGACGTCGTCGTACACGGCGATCCAGCCGCCGCGAGGCTGCGAGATCAGGCTGCCCTGTGAGCTGCCGGGCAGCCGCGGGACGAACTGGCGGACGGCTCGCTCGATCGAGGCGAGATCGTCGCTCTGCACGTGGATCGAGCCGAACGAGCGGCCGCTGCCGTGCTCGCGTACCTCGAGCGAGAGCACGAGGTTGCGCGACTCCTCCCGGAAGCCGAGCCGCTCGTAGAACGCGAGCGAGTCGAGGCTCGCGTTCAGCCTGAGGTAGGTGGCGCCGCGCGCCCGCATGTTCTCGACCGCGGCCTCGACGAGCGCCTTTCCCGTCCCGTGCCGGCGCTCCGACTCGCGGACGAAGAGGTCGCCCACGTACGCGATGTGACCGTCGATCCACGCGCTCGCGAAGCCGACGGCCTCGCCGTCGCGCTCGGCCACGAAGAGGCCGTTCGCGTCGAGTGCCCGCTCGATCTCGTTGCTCGCGGTCTCCCAGCTCGCGTCCGCCCACGCCGGGAGCGCGGCGACGTCGCCGACGAACTCCTGCCAGAGCGAGCGCACGAGCTCGTGGTCGGCGGCGGTGGCGTGGCGAATGGTCATGGCGGAGGGATGGTCCGGAGACCGGTCAGGAGGTAATGGGCGGCGAGATTCTCGAAGGGATGGAGCCGGGCGCCGAAGCTGCGGACGTCCGGGACGTCACCATAGAACGAGCGCACGGCCTTACGGAGGACGAGGTCGCCGGCGGGCCAGGCGTGGGGACGACCGAGATGGCGGGCGAGGAACCAGTCCGCCGTCCACTCGCCGATCCCGCGCAGCGCCACGAGCCGACTCTTCGCCTCCTCGTCCGACAGCGTCGCCAGCTCGTCCAGGTCGAGCTCGTCGCGGGCCAGGGCGATCGTGTACTCGGCCTTGCGGCCCGAGAAGCCGACCGCGACGAGCTGGGCCTCGTCCGCGGCAGCGAGCCGCTCGCGCGTCGGAAAGGCGATCGCCCGCTCGGCCGGCTCGCCGAAGCGCTCGATCAGCCGGCTGCGGATCGCGAAGGCGGAATGGAGCGAGACCTGCTGCGCGGTGATCGAGGTGACGAGCGCCTCGAAGGCGTCGGGGGCGAGCGGCGGCCGAAACCCGGCGAGCCCGTTCGCGAGCCGTGCGAGAACCTCGTCGCCGGCCGCGAACCGGGCGAAGCCGGCGAGGTCGAACGACGCTCCGAGCAGCGTTCGCACCTCGGTCTCGATCTCGCCGCTCCACGGCTCCACCTCCACCCCACCGGGCGCCGCCTCGATCCGGACCTCGCGCCCGGCGACAACGCGATGCAACCCTCCCTCGTGCCAGAGGTTGGCGCGGTCGACGCCGAAGGCGCGAAACCGCTCGGTCGAGAGCGCGAAGTCGTACGGCTGCGGCAGCGGGAGGAGCAACCTCAGGGGTGGAGTTTCTCGCCGGCGGCGAGCAGCGCCACGAACTTCTCGATGTTCCGCGCGCGCGTCTCGGGCTTCTTCGCGAGCTGAAGGCGATGGAGGATCGCGTAGCGATTCCCGCTGTCGAGCGTGTCGAAGAAGCTGCGAGCGGCGTCGTTCTCGTCGAGCGCCCGCCGGAGGTCGTCCGGGACGATCGCCGTCGAGGGAGGGTCGTAGGCGGTGTCCCAGCGCCCGTCTGCCTTCGCGCGCTCGACCTCCCGGAGACCCGAAGGGCGCATCGCGCCGCTCGCGATCAGCGCCTCCGCCCTCACCCGGTTGAGCTTCGACCACACGCTCCGCGGCCGTCGCGGCGTGAAACGCTGGAGGTAGAACAGCTCGTCGAGCCCGCGCGACTGGCCGTCGATCCAGCCGAAGCAGAGCGCCACCTCGACGGCTTCCGCGTAGGTGACGGTCGGGATCCCGCTGCCTTTCTTGGCGAGCTTGACCCAGACGCCGTCTGCCTCCTCCGTGTGCGCCTCGAGCCAGGCCTCCCACTCGGCCCGCGAAGCGAACGGGACGATCGGCAGGTCGTTCACCCGGAAGAGCTTAGGCGCCGCGCAGACGTTACGGTGGTCGGGGATGCGGATCCTCTTCGCCTCGACGCAGGGAGCCGGCCACTTCGGCCCGTTGATCCCCTTCATCGAGGCTGCTGGGCGGCAGGGCCACGACGTGCTCGTCGTCGGGCCACCCACACTCGACGCGCACGGCCATCCATTCCGGATCGGCGAACGGCCGCCGGAGGACGTGCTCGGGCCTCTCTGGGCCGGAATGTCCTCGCTCCCGCCGGGGCAGGGCGACGTGGTCGTCGTCGGCGTCATCTTCGCGCAGCTCAACGTGGCGGCGATGCTGCCGACGCTCCGAGCGACGATCGAGGAGTGGCGACCCGATGTCGTCGTCCGCGAGGCGAGCGAGTTCGCGTCGGCAATCGCGGCGGACGAGGCCGGCGTGCTGCACGCTCGGGTCGGGATCGGGCTCGCCCTCGTGGAGGAGGGAGCACTCGCCATCGCAGCACCTGCGCTCGAGGATCGAAGCTCCGGGCTCACCGAGCGGATCGCGGCCTCGCCGTACCTGACGTGCTTTCCGGCATCGCTCGATCCGTCGGTTCACGACGTCGAGCGGTTCCGCGACCCGGCCGTCGACGAGCCGGCGCAACCGCTCCCGGACTGGTGGCCCGGCGACACGCGCCCGCTCGTGTACGTGAGCTTCGGCAGCGTCGCGGCGCAGCTCCCGCCTGCGGCCGCCGTCTACGGTCGCGCGCTCGAGGCGGTCGCCGGGCTGCCGGTTCGCGTTCTCTTGACCGTGGGAAGCGAGCTCGAGCTCGGCGAGGTGCCCGCGAACGTGCACGTCGAGCGCTGGGTTCCCCAGGCCCAGGTGCTCGCGGACGCCGCTGCGGTCGTCTGTCACGGCGGCTCCGGAACGACGCTCGGCGCGCTCGTCGCGGGCGTGCCCACCGTGTTCGTGCCCCTGTTCGCCGACCAACCGCAGAACGCCGTGCGCGTTGCGGGAGCCGGCGCCGGGGTCGTGGCGCCGATCGACGGGATCCGGCCCGCGATCGAGCGTGTGCTCAGCAACGATTCCTACGGCGCCGCCGCCGGCCGGATCGCGGCCGAACTACGGGGGCTGCCGCCGACCGACGAGGCGATCGCGCTCCTTCACGCGTAACGCGGCTCGTCCCAGGCGCGCGCTGCCCGTCGACACCTCTAGCGGATCTTCGCGGCCAGCACGGGCGAGACCGCGACCTTGCCCTCCAGATCGCGCGCGACCGCGACGAGATGGACGGTCTCGCCGCGCCGGTAGCGCCGCGGATCGACGAAGACCCGGTAGGGCGGCGAGTCGTCGACGCCGAGTCGCTGCCACGGCCGGCCGGCCCGCTTGAGCGCGAACGCGACGCTGCGCGGGCCGAAGAGGCCGGACGCGCCGACGCGGAGCAGCCCCGAGAGGTCGTCGGAGCCGGCCGCGATCGCCGGCCGCCCCGAGCTCGGGCGCGGCGGCCCGTCGGCGCGGTAGAGCACCGCCGTGAGCGGCGGCACGGTGAGCGTGATCCTCCCGCCGCTCGAGCTCCGCACCGGCGCGCCCGCCCCGAGCAGGGGCGTCCAGCCCGAGCCGGTCCCGCTCGCGAACGTGGCCCGCTGCGGGGTCGTGCCCGCGTTGAAGGCGGCCAGGTACTCGCGGCGAGCGGCAGCGTCGAAGCGGCTGACGACGAGCAGGCCGCCGCGGGCGACCCTCACCGCGGTACTCCCGACGGAGAGCGCGGGATGGGCCTCTCGCAGCGCAGCCAGCGCCTTCAGGTGATCGCCGACGGGATGCGCCGCGAGCTCGAGCGCCGAGGCCGTCCCGATCGGCGGCGACCCCACGCGCTCCTCGGTCTGCCACTCGCGCACCTTCGTCGGGAAGAGATCTTGGCGCGCCTGCTTGTCGCCGCCGGCGCCGATGATCCCGACCTCGTCGCCGTAGTAGACGCTCGGCGCGCCGCGGAGCAGGTACATGAGGCTGTGCCCGAGCTGCACGCGACGGAGGAGCTCGGTTCCGCGGGTACCGCCGGAGCGATCCTTGATCACGCGCGCCGCCCGGCCGATGTCGTGGTTGCCGAGGAACGTCGGCGGCGTGTGCGCGATCCCGTTCGCCCCCAGGTAGTAGTCGTCGTCGGCGAACCGCGCGACCAGGCCCTTCGCGCTCACGTCGCCGCCGGCGAAGCGGGTGGCGGCATCCTGGAAGGGGAAGTCGAGCACGTTCGGCAGGCCGCGGTTCCGGACGAAGCGCGAGAGCTCGACGGCGTCGCTCAGGAAGACCTCGCCGAAGAGCTCGAAGTCCTTCACTCCCGCCTTCCGCGCCGCGGCCCGGATCTTCGGTACCCAGGCGCCGAAGAACCTCGCGTCGACGTGCTTCGCCGTGTCGATCCGGAAGCCGTCGAGCTTGAAGCGCGCGATCCAGCTCGCGTAGACGTCCGCCAGCCCGGTGACCACCCGCGGCTGCTCGGTGAAGAGGTCGTCGAGCCCGAAGAAGTCGCCCTGCTCGAAGCAGATCTCGCTGCACGAGTCGAAGTCGATGTCGCCGCGGTTGTGGTAGCGGGTGACGTCGTTCAGCCAGGCAGGCTTCTTCGCCGTCCGGTCGCGGCCCACGAGCAGCGGCACCCGCGGCATGTTCTCGGCCTTGAGGCAGGGGAAGGTGGAGCCACCGGAGTAGCGGACGGGAAAGAAGATCCGGCCGCGGCAGTCGCGATAGGGCACATCCGAGTAGCTCGAGCCCGTCGGCACGATCAGGTCGGCGGTGTGGTTGACGACCACGTCGAGGTAGACCTTCAGCCCGAGCCGGTGCGCGCACTCGACGAACGCGCCGAAGTCGGCCTCGCTCCCGAGATGCGGGTCGACGGAGGTGAAGTCGCGGATCCAGTAGCCGTGATAGGCGGCGCTCGAGCCCTGCACGGTCCTCTGGCCGAACGGCGGGGTCACCCAGACCGCGGTGAAGCCGAGGTTCTTGATCCGGGCGAGGCCGCTCGGCCCGGTGCAGTCGCCGGTCAGCCCGCGGTAGTCGCCGCCGTGGAACCAGCCGATGTCCGCCGGGTCGTAGCCCGTGACACCGCGCGCTCCGGAGAGGCCGCCGCGGTCGTTCGCCGCGTTGCCGTTCGCGTAGCGGTCGGGCATGACGAAGTAGATCCGCTGCGAGGCGAGCGATGTCCGGACCGGCGGCTGCGCGAGCGCCGCGAGCGCCGGGCCTGACGGCGGCGCCGGCACGGCCGAACCTCCAGCCCACGCGATTCCGACCAGCGCGACCGCAGCGCCGGTCGCGAGCACCCCGCTAACGAAGCGGCGCACCGCTCTCCAGGTCGAAGGCGTGCAGCGCGGCCGTGTCCACCGCAATCGGGACGTCCGTGTCCACCCTGAGCCCGAACGAGGACACCGCGGGGACGGAGACGACGAGGTTCGGCCGAGTCGACGTCACGCCCTCGGCGCCCGGCTCGTCGTCGACCTCGTCGTCCGCCCCCTCCGGCCGGATCGCCATCGCGTCGATCCGGAAGTAGGCGATCGACTCCGAGCCCAGAGCCTCGACGAGCTCGAGCCGCGCGAGGACCGTCGGCAGGTCGGGGCGGTCGCCCGCTAGGTGCAGGTCGCTGGCCCGGAAGCCGATCACCACCCGCCGTCCTGCGGCGCCGCGGAGACCCGGATAGTGCCGCAGCCCGGCGTCCGCAACGGCAAGCCGCTGCCGCCCGATCGCGAGCGTGACCACGTCGTTCTCGACGCTGACCTCCGCCTCGATCAGGTTCATCGGCGGCGTTCCGATGAAGCCGGCGACGAAGAGGTTCGCGGGCCTGTCGTAGAGCTGTTGCGGCGCGTCGGCCTGCTGGAGGACGCCGTTGTTCATCACCGCCACCCGGTCGCCCATCGTCATCGCCTCGACCTGGTCGTGCGTGACGTAGATCGTCGTCGTGCCGAGGTCGCGCTGCAGCTTCGAGATGTCGGCGCGCATCTGGACACGCAGCTTCGCGTCGAGGTTCGAGAGCGGCTCGTCCATCAGGAACGCCTGCGGATGGCGCACGATCGCGCGGCCCATCGCGACCCGCTGGCGCTGACCGCCCGAGAGCTCCTTCGGACGCCGCGCCAGGTACGGGGTCAGGTCGAGCATCTTCGCGGCCCACGCCACCCGCTCCTCGATCGTCTGGCGCGACTCCTTGCGCAGGCGCAGGCCGAACGCGATGTTGTCGGCCACGCTCAGGTGCGGGTAGAGCGCGTAGTTCTGGAAGACCATCGCGATGTCCCGCTCCTTCGGCGAGAGCTTGTTCACGACCCGGCCGCCGATCGAGAGCGTCCCGTCGGAGATCTCCTCGAGGCCGGCGGCCATCCGGAGCGCCGTCGTCTTGCCGCAGCCCGACGGGCCGACGAGGACGAGGAACTCGCCGTCGGCGATGTCGAGCGAGAGGTCCTGGACGGCGTGGACGCCGTTGTCGTACACCTTGTCGACGTCCTTGAAGGCAACCTCAGCCAACACCTGCTCCCGTCTGTCGTTGGCGCAAGAAGAGCATCCGCAGCAGCGGATGCTCTTCGCGCGAAGATCCCTGAAGGGGCCGCTGCGCGGCCCAGCTCGTGTTCGCCATTGACTCTCCCTGGTCGCTCATGTGATTTGCCAGACGTTGAATGCAGGCCCCTTGCCGGGCAGGATTGCCGCGCCCTCGGCGAGCTGCGCGTCCGCGCCGTGCAGCGTGGTCAGCTCCTGGGCCCCGAGCGCGGCGAGCGGCAGCCGAACCGGCTCGTGCTCGGCGCGCGCGGCGAGGCAGAGCAGTCGCTCGGAGGCGGTCTCGCGCAGATACGCGATCGCGTCTGCGCCGACGTGCGCGTAGCGGATCCCGCCCCGCGCCAGCGCGTCCGAGCTGCGGCGCAGCTCGATCAGCCGCGCGAAGCCCTCGAAGAGCACGCTGTCCCACCGCTCGGGGGCATCCCACGGAATCGTGCGCCGCGCGTCCTCGCCCCAGGCCCCCTCGAGCCCCAGCTCGTCGCCCGCGAAGACCATCGGCACGCCGGGGGTCGTCATCTGCAGCCCAACCCCGACCAGGTGCCGCTCGAGCGAGCCCGCCACCGTGGCAAAGCGCGCCGTGTCGTGGCTGTCGAGCAGGGTCCAGGAGTGGAGCACCGACGACCACGGCACCCCGGCGCGAAACGCCTGCATCGTCGCCACGAGCTGCTCCCCCTGGATCCGCGGCAGCCCCACGGGCAGGCCGAGGAAACCGGTCGCCAGATCGTCCGGAAGCTCGTCGCCGCGCAACCAGGCCCAGACCGGTCGGAGGAAGCCGGCGTAGCCCATCGTCCCGTGCCAGCCGCCCCCGCGCAGGTCGCTCCGGGCGTCGTGCGCGTGCTCCGCGATCACCACGGCGTCCTTCCGCTCCGCCGCGATCGCGGCGCGCACGTCCCGCGCGAGCTCGGCGGTCGAGTCGACATCGCGGAAGCGGCCGGCCATGTTCGCGACGTCGATCCTCCAGCCGTCGAGCTCGAACGGCGCCCGCAGCCAGCGCCGCACGGCGGAGTCGGGATCGGAGACGAGCCGGCGCCGGAGCGCGGGCGAGCGGTGGTCGAGCTTCGGCAGCGTGCGCACTCCCAGCCAGGCCTCGTAGCCGAGCGGCAGCTCGTCGTCGAGGAGGTAGTAGTCCCGTTCCGGCCCCTCGGCGTCCCCGCGCGCCGCCACGAACCACTCGTGCGCGTCACCCGAGTGGTTCAGGGTGAGATCGCCGAGCACCCGGATCCCGCGTGCGTGCGCGGCCGCGACGAGGCTCGCGAGCGCGTCGTCCCCGCCGAGGTGCGGGTCGACGCGCTCGAACGAGCTCGCGTCGTAGCGGTGCGAGCTCTGCGCGGGGAAGAACGGCGTGAGATAGAGCGTCGTCGCCCCGAGCGACTCGAGGTGGTCGAGCCGCTCCTCGATCCCCGCCAGGTCGCCGCCGTACCACTCGAGCGGCGTCTGGGGCGCACGCCCTTCGGGGAGCTCGTCCCAGTCCCTCGCCACGGCCCACTCCGGTGCCGGCTGCGACCGGTTCCCGCCCCGCGCAAACCGGTCGGGAAACACCTCGTAGACGACCGAGCGCAGGTGCCAGTCCGGTCCGCCCGGATCGAGGGAGACGACGAAGTCGTCGGAATCCGGTGGGTCGTGGAGCACGAGCCCGAGCCCGTTCACCCAGGCGTAGCCGAGCTCGCCGCCCGAGAGGAGCCAGCGGTACGGAACCGAGGGGTTGTGGACCGGGAAGGAGGCGCGCCACCAGCCCTCGGCCTCGGTCTCCTCGACGAGCTCGGCGCGCACCGCGCGCGGCTCCCCGTCCCGGAGGTAGCGGACGGCGACCGCGTCGACCTCCGTCTCCGCTGGGGACTCGCAGGCGCACGACCGCCTCGTCGCCGAGCCGGAGCGGCCGCTCGACCAGATAGGCGCCGGAGCCGTCGTGGTGCGGCAAGTCGAGCAGCGACACCGAAACTCTCGTCTCCAGAGCGGTCACCCCTTGACCGAGCCCTGGGTCAGCCCGCCGACGATGAACTTCTGCAGGAACGCGAAGAGCAGCGTCACCGGCAGGGCGGCCAGGAGGACGCCCGCGGCGAACGGCCCCCACTGCTCCGCGTACTGCTTGTCGATGAACGAGCGCATCCCGAGCGGCAGCGTGAAGGAGTTGCGATCCTGGAGCAGGACGCTCGCGATCACGAACTCGTTCACCGTGGCCACGAACGAGAAGAGCGCGACCACGGCCAGCACGGGAACGGCCAGCGGGAGCACGACGCCCCAGAAGACCTGCACGGGGGTGGCGCCGTCGACGCGGGCGGACTCGTCGAGCTCGTTGGGGATCGTGTCGAAGAACCCCTTGAGCAGCCAGACGTTGACCCCGAGCGCGCCGCCCAGGTAGACGAAGGTCAGACCGGTCAGCGAGTTCAGGCCGAGGAGCGGGAACACGTCGCCCGTGTTGAGGACGATCAGATAGATCGCCACCACGAGAAGGAGCTGCGGGAACATCTGGACGAGAAGCAGGCTCAGCATCCCGAAGCGGCGGCCGGCGAAGCGGAAGCGGCTGAACGCGTAGGCCGCGAGCGCGCCCACGAGCACCGTGGAGATCGCGGTCGCCGTGGCGATGATCATCGTGTTGGCGTACCAGCGGATGTACGGGATGTCGTTGTCCGCGCCGGCCACGTTGATCGTGCCGGAGAGGATCGTGCGGAAGTTGTCGAGGGTGAGGTCGCGGGGGATCAGGGAGGCACCGCTCAGCGTCCCGTCCGCGCTGAACGCCGCCGAGACGATGTACGCGATCGGGAAGAGCGCGAAGCCGAGCGCGACGATCGCGACGAGGTGACGCCACCACATGTCGCCGAGCTCGGGCCTCCGGGGCGCGCGCTTCTCCGCAACGGTCGGCGCCGCCGCCTCGAGCGTGCGTGCCGTCTGGTCGAGGCTGCTCATTTGACCTCCTCCAGGGACTTGGAGCGCCAGAAGGTGATCGCCGAGATCGTCGCCACGATGAAGAAGATCAGGATCGAGACGGCGCTCGCGAGCCCGTAGTCGTTCCCCTTTCCGGACTCGAAGGCGATCTTGTAGGTGTACGTGATCAGGATGTCGGTGGCGCCCGCGACCGACTGGTCGTCCGCCGCCGGCCCGCCCCCGGTGAGCAGGTAGATGTTCCCGAAGTTGTTGAAGTTGAAGGCGAACGACGCGATCAGGAGCGGGGCGACCGCGATCAGGAGGAGCGGCAAGGTGACGCGGCGGAAGATCTGCCAGCGCCCGCCGCCGTCGACCCGGGCCGCCTCGGTCAGCTCGGCGGGGATCGACTGGAGCGCTCCCATCGCGACGAGGAAGAAGTAGGGCGCGGTCAGCCACACGCTGACGAGGATCACCGAGACCTTGGCCCAGATGGGGTCGAAGAGCCAGGGAATGCTGGTGTTGAGGACGTTGTTGACGACGCCGAAGTCGTCGTTCAGGAGCCCCTGCCAGACGAGCAGCGAGAGGAAGCCCGGCACGGCGTAGGGGATCACGAGGAGCGACCGGTACGTCCGCTGGAAGCGCAGCTTCGGCTTGTCGAGCACGATCGCCAGGAAGAGGCCGAGCGCGAACGAGAGCAGCACGCACAGCGACGCGAAGACGCACGTCCAGACGAAGACGCGCAGGAACGGGTCGCGGACGAGCGGGTCGCTGAGCACGCTGCCGAAGTTGTCGAACCCGACGCCCGTGCGCCAGCCCGGCTCGAGCTCGGCTCCGCCGGCGGCGACGAACGACCCGCGGTCGTTGTTTCGATAGACGACCCCGTCCTCGATGCTCGTGAAGGTGTCGGTCCCCGCGTCGTAGCGGAGCGAGGGCGCGAGCTCGAGGGCCGAATCGAACCCCTCGGGCCGGATGGCCCGCTCCCCACCGACCGGGACCGTGAACGCCGCGAGTTGCTGGTCGAGCGCGAGGAGCTGGTCGCCCGGGATCAGCGTCACACCCTCGGGCGTGCCGGTGACCAGTCCGTCGTCGTCGAGCCGCACGACGCCCGGATCGAGCTCGTCGAGCCCGTCCGAGGTTCCGAGGAACGCCTTGCCCGTCTCCTCGTCGACGAGGACGAGCACGAGGTCGCCGGACTCGTCGCGGGCGGCGGCCATCGCGTAGGCCCCGCCGTCCGCCGACTCGACGAGCGAATTGCGCTGGATCCCCTGGATCGCCTCGTCCTTCGACAGGATGTGCCCCGTCGACCAGTTCGAGAAGGCGATGTTCGCGTTGTAGACGATCGGCGTCAGCTGGAACGCGAGCAGGAAGAGGATCCCCGGGATCAGGAACTTGAGCGGGTAGCGCCGGCGCGAGAGGTAGACGAGGTCGATCGCCAGCGTGGCCAGCACGAGGATGCCGAGCGCGATCCACTTCTCGTCCGTGGCGAGGATCACCGCGGCCCAGACCGCGAGCGCGTTCACCATGGCCAGGAGGAACAGCTTGAGCGCGAGCCCGACGGGACCGGAGAGCGCCGCGACCGCCCGCGAGGGCATCGACCACGCGGCGACGCCGGCGCTCGGGCGTGGAACCTCGGGGACGGGTGCGGCGGTCGTGCTCACGCGCTCAGCTGGGTCGTCACGACCACGCTCCTCCGATGCCGACGGGACGGTGGGGCGCCCCTGGGGACGCCCCACCCTGCCGTATGAGCCTGACTAGCCGATCTTGTTCGCGATGTTGCGAGCCGCGACCGAGAAGGAGACACGGGCCCTGATGGCGCCGGAGCCCCTCGTCGACTTGACCCAGGCGGCGCCGAGATCGCTCCAGACGCTGCCCATCTGCGGGATGTTCGGCATCGGCACGCCGCCGGTGCCCGCCTTGCCGAACTGCGCCAGGACGGGATCCTTGACGAGCTTCGCCGCATCGGTGTTGGCCGGATAGCGACCGTTTGCGGCGCTGAGGGCCAGCTGCGAGTTGGCGCTCATCATGTAGTCGCCGACGAGGTCCTTCGCCGCGCTCTCGACCCCGTGCGCGGTCGAGAACTTGGTCACCATGAAGCCCTGCGAGCCGAGGAACGGCACGGCCTTGCAGTTGATCGCAGGCACCTGGGCAACCTGGAACCTGATCCCGGCCTTCTTGATCCGGTCGACGTTCCACGGGCCGGTGACCCAGAAGGCCGCCTTGCCGGTGAGGAACGCGTTCGAGGCGGCGCCGTCGTCGACCTTGGCGTTGACGAGCCCCAGCTTGTTCCAGTTGTCGATCCGGGCGGCGTTCTTCAGGAACACCGGGTTGTTGAGCCCGATGTCGGACGGGTCGAGGTTGCCGGCCCGGTTCGTCCCGAAGACGTAGCCGCACAGGCCGGAGAAGAACGGATACATGTGGTACGCGTCACCGGCAGCGCCCTGCTGCACGGCGATCGCGACGTTGCCGGCCTTCTTCTTCTTGAAGGCGAGGGCCGAGGCCTGCAGCTGCGCGAAGCTCGTCGGGACCTTCGCGAGCCTCGTGTTGACGACGAGGCCGATGTTCTCGATCACGACCGGAGCGCCGTAGAGCTTCTTGACCGCGGTGCCGTAGGAGAAGGCGTTCAGCGCGTACTGCGGGAACTTCGCCTTCACGGCCCGCCGCGGGTTGAGCGGGAGGACGAGGCCGCTCGCGGCCAGGTCGCCCGTCCAGTCGTGCGCGCCGACGATCACGTCGGGCGCCGTGTCGGCCTGCACGGTCTTCAGGTCGTCGCGGATCTTCCCGAACTCCTTCTGGACGACGACGACGTTCACGCCGCGCGCGGTTCCCCAGGCGGAGGCGATCCGGTCGACGGCGGCCTTCCGGTCGGCGTCCGTCCAGATCGTGACCGTGCTGGCGGGCGCCTGCTTCGCCGCGCCCGACGGGCCTGCGACGAGGAGCACCGCCACGAGCGCCATGGCCATCGTGACCAGGGCGGTGACGGTGCGCTTGCTCAGACTGTTCATTCGTTCTCCCTCCGGAGCCAGGGACTGGCTCGCGCTTGATCCAAAGATGGGTCTGACTCGTGAAACGACGGGGCGACTGTAGCTGGAGCAAGGCTACGAGCGCCGGAGCGGAGACGGGCTGGATGCCGCGCCGGAACCCAGGGCTGGAACCGCCGGCCTAGAGGTGCGAGGTGAGCCCCGCCTCGGTCGCCTCGCCGTCCGCCGGCTCGTACCACGACATCGCGTAGATCCCGTTGTCGAGCTCCCGGGAGAGCTTCGAGAGCCTGAGCGGATGGAAGGTGTCGCACATGACGGCGAGCTCGCCGGTCTCGTGCAGCCCGATCGCCTTCTCCGCGAGCCCCGGCTGCGGCCCGTGCGGGAGGCCGGAGGGGTGGAGCGTGATCGAGCCGACGTCGACGCCCTTGCGCGAGCCGAAGTTGCCCGAGACGTAATAGATCATCTCCTCGGACTGGAGATTCGAGTGGTGGTACGGGATCGGCACCGCCAGCGGGTCGAAGTCGAGCTTCCGCGGGCAGAACGAGCAGATCACGAAGTTCCGGCCCTGGAAGGTCTGGTGCGCCGGCGGCGGCTGGTGGATCCGGCCGGTGATCGGCTCGAAGTCGTGGATCGAGAACGTCCACGGGTAGAGGTAGCCGTCCCAGCCGACGACGTCGAACGGGTGGTAGTCGACGACGTAGGTCTGGTAGCCGTCGCGCACGCGCACCTTGACCGGGAACTCACCGCGGTCGCGATGGGTGTTCAGCGTCGCGGGCGGATGGATGTCGCGGTGGTAGTACGGCGCGCCCTCGAGGATCTGGCCGTACTGGTTCCGGTAGCGCCTCGGGATCTCGATCAGGCCGGGCGTCTCGAAGACGAGGTGGCGCTGCTCGCCGTCCGCCTGGAACCGGTAGGTCGTGCCGCGCGGGACGACCACGTAGTCGCCGTCCTTGTAGGCCAGATCGCCAAAGATGGTCTCGAGCGTCCCCGAGCCCTCGTGGACGAAGATCACCTCGTCGCGCTCGCCGTTCCGGAAGAACGTCTCCATCCGCTCGGACGGCCGGCAGATCGAGATCTCGACGTCGTTGTTCCACATCAGCAGGCGCCGGCCGCTGATCTCGTCGCCCTCGGCGTCGAGGTCCTTCGTGTCGAAGAGCCGGTGCTGATGGGTGTCCGGCACCCACTCCTCGCGCTCGATCGGCTCGAAGTCGCCGATCTCCATCACGCGGCAGGGAGACTGGAGGTGGTAGAGGATCGACTCCATCCCGGTGAAGCCCTCCATCCCCATGACCTCCTCGGTCAGGAGCGTGCCGTTGTCCCGGAACTGGATGTGCCGCTTGCGCGGAACGTCGCCGAGGCGCTGGTAGAACGGCATAGGCGGAGGATACTCAGCCGGGGAACGCCGAGACGGTGGCGCGATGGCCCTCGGCGCGTCCAAGCCTCTCGTCGGTCGTCACGAGAGCGGCGTTGAGTGCCTCAGCACGAGATCGACCGCCGCCGCCGCGTCAAGGACGATCGAGCTCGGCGCGGATCGCGTCTGCTGAGCTTTCGGTGGGATCCTCGGCCGACAGCAGCGCGAGCCGCTCGAGCATCTCCTCGGTCGTAGGCCTGCCCACGACGTTCTTCAGCACACCGATCCCCTCGACTTCCAGCTCGACTTCGTCGCCCGGCCGGAGCCAGCGCCCGTCGCCCAGCTCGAGGATGCAGCCCGTGCCGACCGTGCCCGAGCCGAGCAGGTCGCCGGGGCGCAGGACCGTGTTCCGCGCCGCCTGCTCGCGGATCCGCTCCCACGAGAAATGGAGGTCGCGCAGGTTGCCCCTCGAGCGCTCCTCGCCGTTCACGCGCGCGACCATCTCGGCCTCGTCGCCGGGGAACTCGTCGACGGTCACGACGACCGGGCCGATCGAGGTCGCGAAATCCTTCCCCTTCGCCGGACCGAGCCCGACCTTCATCTCCTCCCGCTGCAGGTCGCGTGCCGACCAGTCGTTCAGCACGGTGAACCCCGCGATCGCGCCTTCGGCGCCGATCACGGCCGCCACCTCGAGCTCGTAGTCGAGCTCCGCCGTCCCCTCGGGATACGGGATCTCGGCGTCAGGCCCGAAGATCGCCGCCGGGTTGGAGAAGTAGAAGACGGGCTGCTCGTACCACTCCGGCGGCACCTCGAGCCCGCGCGAGGCGCGGGCCGTCGCGACGTGCTGCTCGAAGGCGTAGAAGTCGCGAACCGCCGGCGGGTGGAGCACCGGCGCGAGGAGCTGCACCTCGTCGAGGCGGTACTCCGCGTGCTCCCGCGCCGACGAGCCGCCCGTGAAGAACGACTGCAGCGTCTGCGCCGCCAGGTGGACGACGCGATCGCCGTCGATCCGCCCGACCCAGCCCCGCTCGAGGACGTGGTCGAGCGGATGGAACATGCAGAGCTTCACGAGCGCAGCCTACGGCTCCGTATGCACGATCACGTCGGCGAGCGCGGGCAGCCGCTCCCGCAGCCGGTGCTCGACCTCGCTCGCGCGCCCATGGGCGTCGGCGAGCGTCGAGCCGGGGTCGAGCCCGAGCGTGAGAAAGGCGACGAGCCCCTCGTCGGTCCGGAGCACGCGCAGCGCCCTGGGCGTGCCGCCGGCGACCTCCCGCACGATCCGCTCGACCTCCCCGGGCGCGAGCTCCACAGCGGGGCTCGACTCGGCGAGCGGCTCCAGATGCGTCTGCACCGAGGTGATCTCCGGAACGGCCGCGCAGATCGCGCGCTCTACCTCCTCCGCCACCTGATGCGCGTCCTCGAGCGGGAGCTCGCCGGGCAGCTTCAGGTGCAAGGAGAGCTCGTTGGCGCCGTCGAGCGTGACGAGGCTCACGTTGTGGATCTCCCGGACCCGCGGGACCGCGAGAGCCGCGGCGTGGGCGCGCTCGCGCATGGCCGTGTCGTCGTCGCGAGGCTCGACGTGGACGACGACGTCGCTGCCCGGAAGCACCCGCTCGAGCGCGGCCTCGACGCGGTCGGCGAGCGCATGTCCCTGGGCGACGGCATCCGCGGGCGAGACCGCGAGCACGACGTCGGCGAAAGTGGAGGCGCCGGCCTGGCGCAGCCGCAGCCGCACGAGCTCGACCGGCGGCTCGACCCCCGCGATCGCCTGGCGGGCAGCCTCCTCCGCGTCGGCGGGTGCGCGGTCCATCAGCACGTCGACGTTGCGGCGGATGAGCCGGCCGGCGGCGAGGAGCACGAGCGCCGCGACGAAGAGGGCGGCGATCGAGTCGCCTTGGGGATACCCCTTCGCGGCGAGCACGAGCCCGGCGAGCACGGCGAGCGTGCCGACGAGGTCGCTGCCGAAATGGAGCGCGTTCGAGAGCAGCGCCTCGCTCGCGTAGCGCCGGGCGGCGCGGTAGGAGGCGAGCGTGCGCGAAATGTCGAGCGCGAGCACGACCGCCACGGCGGCGAAGACCCACCAGGCGGTCTCGACCTCCCGCTCCAGCGCCCCGCCGATCCGGGCCAGGGCGAGCGCCGCAACGACGAGGCTGACGAGCGCGAGCACGGACGCCTCAGCCAGCGCCGCGAGGTGCTCCGCCTTGCCGTGACCGTACTGGTGCCCGGCGTCCGCCGGCCTGACGGCGACGCCGAGCGCGAAGAACGTCAGCAGCGCCGCGACGAGGTCGGTGCCGGAGTGCAACGCCTCCGAGATGAGGCCGAGGCTGCCGCTCGCGAGCCCGACGCCGAGCTTGAGCGAGAGCAGCGCCAGCGCAGCCCCGACCGAGACGAGCGCGGTTCGGCGCTGCGGCGTCACGCGGGAAGGCTAGACACACGATGCGCCGCTCGCGTTCCTGGCGTGCGGCTGAGCGTGCGCGGCCGGAGGGGATAGGCCGGTGGCCAGACCCGGAGAGCCGCGTGCGCTCAGGCGCGCGAGGCGCCGCCGGAGGGCGGCTCCGCCGTCCGCAGGTGTCGCCGGCCAGGGACGCGAGCGACTAGAGGTTGCCGCGGAGGGCCTGCTCGCGCTCGATCGACTCGAAGAGGGCCTTGAAGTTCCCCTCCCCGAAGGTCGTGGCGCCGTGGCGCTCGATCACCTCGAAGAACATGGTCGGGCGATCCTGGGCGGTCTTCGTGAAGATCTGGAGCAGGTAGCCGTCCTCGTCGCGGTCGGCGAGGATCCGCAGGCGCTTCAGGTCGTCGTAGCTCTCCGCGATCTCGCCGACGCGCCCCTCCACCTCCTCGTAGTAGGCCTCGGGCGTGTCGAGGAAGGCGATCCCCCGCCCCTGCATCGCCTCGACCGTGCGCACGACGTCCTCCGACTGGAGGGCGATGTGCTGGACGCCCGGCCCCTCGTTGAACTCGAGGTACTCGTCGATCTGGCTCTTGCGCTTGCCCTCGGCCGGCTCGTTGATCGGGAACTTGATCTTCCCCGACCCGTCCGCCATCACCTTCGACATCAGCGCCGAGTACTCGGTCTGGATCTGGTCGTCGCCGAAGTGGACGATGTTGACCATCCCGAAGACTTGCTCGTAGAACTCGACCCAGTGGTTCATCCGGCCGAGCTCGACGTTGCCGACGACGTGGTCGATCGCGACGAGGCCGACCCCGGAGTCGCGGTGGCCGTTCTGCGAGATCGCGACGAAGCCCGGGAGGAACGGGCCGGCGTAGTCGGCGCGATTGACGAAGGTGTGCACGTTCTCGCCGTAGGTCGCGATCGTCGCGAGCTCCGCCCGGCCGTGTTCGTCCTCGACCCAGCGCGGCTCGACGACGCTCGTCGCTCCCCGCGCGAGAGCCTCGCGATAGGCGGCCCCCGCGTCCGGCACCCGCAGCGAGACGTCCTTCGCGCCGTCGCCGTGGCGGGCGACGAAGCGGACGATCTCGCTGTCCGAGCGCAGCCCGCTCGTGACCACGAGCCGGATCTCGCCCTGCTCGAGCAGGTAGGAGGCGCGGTCGCGAACCCCCGTCTCCGGGCCGGCGTAGGCGACGCGCGTGAAACCCGAGCGCGTGCTCGTAGAAGAAGGCGCTCTGCTTCGCGTTCCCGACCCAGAGCTCGAGGTGGTCCCAGCCGTCCAGGGGCATGAAGTCGCGGTCGGCCATCGGCGCGATCGTACCGCGTTCCCAGGTGGGAGGTGCTCGCCCGGACGCCGCCCGGCGCCTACTCGGCCGTCGCCGGCACGGGCTTCGGCTGGCGGCGGCGCGCGAGCAGGATCCCCCCGCCGATCAGGACGCCTCCAGCCACCTGGAGCAGCGTCATCTGCTCGGAGAGGAGGATGACGGCGAAGACCGCGGCGACGAACGGCTGCAGGTTCGCGATCAGCGTCGCCCGCGAGGCGCCGATCCCGTACAACGCCTTGAACCAGAGCACGTTCGTGAGCACGAGCGGACCGAGGGTCGCGAAGACGAGCAGCGCCCACACTTCCCAGCCGAGCGCGTAGTCCTGGCTCGCCGTCTGCGGAGCGCCCGCGACCAGGATCCCGACCCAGCCGAGCGGCAGCACGACCGCGCTGATCCGGGAGGCCGAGTAGCGGCTCATCAGCGGCGCAATCGCGATCGAGTAGACCGCCCAGGTTGCGGCGGTCGCGAGCCCGAGCGCGATCCCCACCCAGCCCGCCGAGAGGCTCGCCCCGGAGCCGGCGGCGACGAGGCCGACACCCGCGAACGAGACGAGGCTCGCGATCCAGAAGCGGCTCGACATCCGCTCGAACCCGAGCGCGAGCCCGACCACCGCCGCGATCGCCGGGGTGGCGCCGAGGAGCAGGGCTATCGTCGAGGCGCTCGTCGTGTCGAGCGCGTAGACGAAGGCGAGCTGGTTGAGGAGCAGCGCGAGCGCGGCGACGAAGACGAGCTTGAGGTCGCGACGCTGCAGCCGGAGCGTGCGCTCGGCGACGAGCGCGATCGCGACGAAGATCACCGACGCGAGCCCGTAGCGGACGGTCGCGTAGGCCAGCGGCTCGAAGCCGTGCTGGAGGATGTAGCGCGTGACCGTGAGGTTGAGCGCCCAGAGCACGACCGTGGCGAGCAGCATCAGGTGGACGCGGCGCATCGGCCGAGCCTAGTGACGGCTGCTGCGGCGACCGCGAGCTAGGCTTCCGGCCGATGGTCGAGCCGACGATTCGCGACGTCGACGCCCTCGTCGGGCCGGCGACGCCCCACTTCGCCTTCCAGCTGCGCGCCCGGATCCGGGAGCTGATCGCCGACCTGCCGGCAGACCACCCGGTCCGCCGCTACGGCGAGGAGAAGGCCGAGCTGCTCGAGCGGCTCGGGCACGCGTCCTCGAAGGCCGAGGACGGCGCGCGCGAGTCGGCGGGCCGGATCGGCTGGGACGGGATCCCGAGCTCCGCGCCCGCATACGCACCGCTGCCCAAGCGCGCATGAGCTTCAGCGGAGCCTCGGTCCTCGTGACCGGCGGGTCGCGCGGGATCGGCAAGGCGATCGCGCTCCGCTTCGCGACGCTCGGGGCCGCGCGGGTCGCGATCGGCTACCTCCGCTCGGACGCCGCGGCGGCTCGCACGGCGGAGGAGCTCGAAGCGCTCGGCGCCGAGCCGATCCTCGTCCGCGGCAACGTCTCCTCCGAGCGCGTCCAGGAGGAGGTCGCCGCGCTCGGGCCGCTCGACGTGCTCGTCCACAACGCCGCGACCGGAGTGATCCGCCCCGCCCTCGAGACCGAGGACAAGCACTGGGACTGGACGCTCGGCGCGAACGCTCGCGCGCTCCTCGCCCTCACGCGGGCGGCGGCACCGCAGATGCCTGCCGGCAGCTCGATCGTCGGCATCTCGAGCCTCGGCTCGCAGCGCGTGCTCGAGAACTACACGCTCGTCGGCACCTCGAAGGCCGCGCTCGAGGCGCTCGTCCGCTACCTCGCCGTCGAGCTCGCGCCGCGCGGGATTCGCGTCAACGCCGTCTCCGCGGGCGTCGTCGAGACCGGCGCGCTCGACCACTTCCCGAACCGCGAGGCGATGCTGGAGCTGGGCGCACGCAACCCGGCGGGACGGCTCGTCTCGCCCGAGGACGTCGCGGCGACGGTGACGTTCCTCTGCTCGCCGGAGGCCGAGATGGTGCGCGGCCAGACGGTCGTCGTCGATGGCGGCTACTCGCTGCTGGCCTAGGTGGAGCCGACCGACCACAACAGGCGCGCCTTCGACGACGCGCATCGCTCGTCGGAGAACGTGCTGGCGACGCCGGGCCTGCCTGCGACGATCCGCGAGCGCCTCGCCGGGGTCGGCGGCAGCCGCGTCCTCCATCTCTTCTGCGGGTCGGGGCGAGAGACGATCGAGCTGGCCGAGCTCGGCGCGCACGTGACCGGAGTCGACGAGGACGCGGCCGCCGTCGAGGCGGCGCGGCGGCGCGCACCGGAGCTCCCCTGGCTGCAAGCCGATGTCCACGCGCTGCCGCCGGAGATCCTGCTCGGCCGCTGGGATCTCGTCTACCTCGGGGCCGGGTCGCTGGCGCGACTTCGCGAGCCGGCCGCCTGGGCGGGCGGGGTCGCCGCGGCGCTGCGGAGCGGCGGTGTGCTGCTGCTCCACGACGTGCATCCCGCGGCGGCATGCCTCGACGCCTTCGACCGCTGGCGCGGCGACTACTTCGCCGGGCCTGGGCTGGGCGTGGTAGGGCTGGGCGCGCTCGTCGGCGCGGTCGCGGACGCCGGGCTCGTCCTCCGCGGGCTCGAGGAGTGGCCGGGCCGCAACCCGCGGGTCCCGGGGTTCGTCCTGCTCGCGGCCGACAAGCAGGAGGCGTAGGACCGGCGCGGAACGGGGAGCCTGACGAAGTCCAGTCAGAACGGAGAGAAAGCACCATGGGAATCGGAGTCAGCATCCTGCTCATCGCCGCCGGGGCGGTCCTCACCTGGGGCGTGACCGCCGAGGTCGAGGGCCTCGACGTGAGCGCGATCGGCGTGATCCTGATGATCGTCGGCCTCCTGGGCCTCGTCCTCTCGATCATCTTCTGGCAGAGCTGGGGCGGCGTCCGCCGCCGGAGCGAGTACGTCGAGGGCGGACCCGTTCGCCGCCGTACGGCAGGCACCCGCACCCGGACCGTGGTGGAGGAAGAAGACGTCGCTCCCGGGCCGCCCGGCCCCCCGCTTCCCTAGCCGCGGCGCCCCACGAGCCGGCCGAGCGTGTCGGACGCGACGTAGCCGGCGATCTTCGGGTTCTCCTTGAGCCGTCGGAGCGAGTACTCGTACCACTGGCGGCCGTAGGGCACGTAGATCCGGAGCCTGTGACCTTCGGCCACGAGCCGGTCGCCGAGGTCGGCCCGGATCCCGAGCAGCATCTGGAACTCGTACTGCTCCGGGGCCAGGTCGCGCTCGCGCACGAGCCGCAGCGACCGCTCGACGAGCCATTCGTCGTGCGTTGCGATCGCGGCGTAGCAGCCTCCGTCGAGCAGCGCCTCGAGCGCGCGGACGAAGCTGACCCGCACGTCGTCGTCGTCCCGGAACTGGATCGACTCCGGCTCGACGTAGATCCCCTTGCAGAGGCGGACGCTCGCGCCCGCGAGCGCCTCGGCGTCGGCGACCGTGCGCTTCAGCGAGGACTGGAGGACAGGCCCGACGCGGCCGTGACCCGCCTCGCGCAGCTCGCGGAAGAGTCGGAGCGTGTCGTCCGTCGTCGTCGAGTCCTCCATGTCGATGCGCACGAAGCGGTTCGTCGGCTCGGCGGCGGCGATCACCCGCTCGACGTTCCGCTTGCAGAGCTCGTAGTCGAGCTTCAGCCCGAGCCCGGTCGGCTTGACGCTGACGTTCGCGTCGAGACCGTCCTGCTCGAACGCGTCCAGCGCGGCCACGTACTCGGCGGCGATCGCGTCCGCTTCGGCCGCCTGCGTGATCTCCTCGCCGAGGACGTCGACGGTCGCCATCTTCCCCTGCGCGTTCAGCTTCGCGACCACCGCTCGCGCGTCCTCGAGCGTCGGCCCCGCGATGTACCGGGAGGAGACGCGCTGGACGACCGACCGCGGAACTGCCGGCAGGGCTCGGACGATGGCGCGATCCAGCAGGCTCACGGCGCGCCAGCCTAAACACTCTCGCCCTGGCCGGCGGCTCCCGAGTTCGCGGCTGGAGCGCACGGCCTCGGCGCCGAGGCCCCCCTCGGCGCGCATCAGCGACTCGCCAGGAACGAGAGCATGTTGCGTCGCTAGCGTTCGCGCATGAAGCCCTGGCGGGCGGCGGAGACGAGCGCGACGGCCTCGGGGAAGAGCACGCGCATCGAGTCGCGGAGCGCGATCGCCTGCTCGTCGATCGTGCCCGACGCCTGCACCTGGCTGAGCGCAGCCGCGGTCAGCGCGACCGCCGTGTTCAGGGTCAGCGTCGCGAACTGCTCGCGTTGCGCCTCCTGTACCGACTCGGCCTGTTGGGCCGCGAACTCCTGGATCCCGCGAAGCAGATCCTCCGGGTCGCCGCCGAACGGGAAGCCCATGCCGCCTTCCATGCTCCGAGGTTAGCGGAGGGCGACGCGGTAGGAACGCTCGACGTCGTTCGTGAGCGCGTCGACGACGTCGCCCGCGCCGCGCATCGCGTCGGCGAACGGCGAGCCCTGGAGCGCGCCGCCGAGCGCGAGCTCGAGCCGCCGGGTCGCCAGGCCGATCGCGTCGAGCCTCGCGGGCGTCGCCAGCGCGGGTGGGGCACCGATCACACGCTGGAGCTCGAGCAGCGCCTCCTCTGCCTCGTCGATCCCGTCCGGGTTCTCGGTGAGGCGCAGCGCGACGAGCTTCGCGTGCAGCTCGTCGAGGTCGCCGCCCGCCGCGATCTCCTCGGCCAGCTCGCAGAGCGCCGCGATCGAGACTGCGTCGCGAACCGCCTGCCGCTCCGCGACCGCCCCCGCGTCCTCGCCGAGGCCGAGCCAGCTCCGCTCGCCGGCCGGGGTTTCGAACGCGCACAGGTAGAGCCTGCCGCCGGCGCCCGGCTCGGTCGGGAGCACCGCGGCGACGAGCTCGCCGGGCGCCGCGCGGCCGGCGGCGGCCTCGGCGATCCGCGCCAGGTCGTCGGCGAGCGCCATCGCAACAGGATGCCTACCATGCGCCGGTGCTCGAGAACGTGCTCCAGGCGCTCCTTGCGGTGGCGGTGATCGTCTCGGCGGTGGCGGTGTGCCTGGCGGCGCTGACTCCAGTTCGGCCCAGGCAGCTGCTGCTCGTGACCGGGGTCCTCGGCGCCGCCACGATCTTCGGGTGGATCGCCTTCGCCTTCCGACCGGAGCGCGAGATCGCGGTCGCCGCGGCCGGGCTGCTCGCCGCCACGATCGCCACGGCCGGCGCAGCGGCGCTCGCCCGGGCGACTCGTCGCGTCCGCGCCGACGAGGCAACGTTCGCCGAGGCGCGGGAGACGATCGACCGGATGATCGCGGAAGAGACCGAGCAGGTGGGCGCCGACCTCCAGCGCTGGATCGCCCGGAGCCGGGCCGACTCGCTCTCGCTGCTCGCCGAGGAGGAGCGGCGGATCGCCGAGGAGCGGCGCGGCGAGCTCGTGGAGCGGGAGCAGCGCGTCGCCACCGAGCTCGCGGATGCGCTCGCCACGGTCGAGCGCCGCGTCGAGGAACGACTGCGGGCGTGGTCGGACGATCTCGACCGGGCCCAGCAGAACCTCGGCACGCAGCTCGAGCGTCTCGAGCAGCGCCAGCGGCAGCTGATCGGCGAGGCCGAGGCGCGGATCGAGGCCGAGGCCGCCGACCTGTTCACGACGTCGGAGGCCCAGCGCGCCTCGGTGATCCGGCTGCGCGAGGAGCTGGAGCAGTCGGCGCAGGCCGCCGTCGCCGAGGCGCTCGACGAGCTCGAGGCCCACACGGGCGAGCGGCGCCGAGTGATCGAGGAGATCGCGGACCGCCTGCGCCTCCGCGAGCAGGCGCTCGCCGAGCAGATCGAGCGGGGCGAGAGCGAGGCGGTCCGGCGGATCGAGGCGTCGTTCGCCGACATCGAGCGTCGGCAGGTCGAGCACCTGCAGCGGATCGTCTCGCGCGAAGGAGAGCGCTACGCCGAGGCGGCGACGCTCCAGTTCGAGCAGATGATCAAGAGCTCGCGAGAAGAGGCTGCCGGGCGGCTCGCTCGCGAGCTCGACCGGGCCGTCGACACGTTCGTCCGCCAGGCCGACACGGTCTTCGCGGAGCGCCTCGCCCACACAGGCGATGCGGGCCAGCAGCGGCTCGAGGCGCGGCTGCGCCAGTCGCAATCGGCGTTCGACCGCCAGCGGGACGAGCTGACGGAGTCGCTCGCGCGCCGGATCGCGGACGCGGATGCCGAGCTCAGGCGCACGCTCGGCTCGCTCGTGGCGGATGCGGAGTCGGAACGCTCGGTGCTCGAGGCTCGGCTGCTCGAGCTCGCCCGCAAGATCGACGACGCCCGGACGGGGCTCGGCCAGATCTAGCTTCTCGACGAATCTCGGGCCAACTTCCGGCGAGAGGGTTCGTCTAGGGGAGCACGAACACTCGACGCACAATGGCTGACACGACCGAGCTGATCGACCGAGGGAGCGAGCGGGCGAAGGTGGAGTCCTGGCGTCTGCACGTCCTGATCGAAGCCGGCTACCCGCTCCCGCTGGCCGAGAAGCTGGCCGCGGCACTCGATGCCGACCTGCACGACGCGGTCGAGCTCGTCGGCAAGGGCTGCGACCCGCGCACGGCCGCCGAGATCCTCTTGTAAGAGTCTCTAGGCTCCCTGAATGAAGGTCGAGCCGCTCCTCTACGGCGACCGCAAGGTCTACACGGTCGCAGGCTTCAACCGCGGTGTCGCGGAGTGGCTCGCCCGCCTGCCCACGCTCTGGATCGAGGGCGAGGTGACCGAGCTCCGCCGCCACGAGCGCTGGGCGAGCGTCTTCTTCACGCTCAAGGATCCGGCCGACGGGGCCTGCGTGCCCGCGTCGCTGCCGCGACGGACGTTCGACGCGCTCGGGCTCCAGCTCAGAGACGGCGAGCGCGTGCACGTCTACGGCCGGCCCGAGCTCTACGCCGCGAAGGGAGAGCTCCGGCTGCGCGTCCTCTCGATCGAGCGGTTCGGCCTCGGCGCCCACCTCGCCGCGATCGAGCGGCTGAAAGCGGCGCTCGCGGCCGACGGTCTCTTCGACGAGGCGCGCAAGCGGGCGCTCCCCCGGTTCCCGCGCCGGATCGGGCTCGTCACCGGCAACGACGCCGCGGCGAAGCGCGACGTCCTGACGACGATCACCGCCCGCTTTCCGCCCGCGCGGATCCTCGTCGCCGAGACGCTCGTGCAGGGCCCGCGCGCGGCCGCCGGGATCGTCGAGGCGCTGAAGGCGGTCGCGGGCGAGCCCGAGATCGACGTCGTCGTGCTCGCCCGCGGCGGCGGCAGCTTCGACGACCTGCTGCCCTTCAGCGACGAGCGGGTCGTGCGGGCGGTCGCGGCCTGTCCCGTTCCGATCGTCTCCGCAGTGGGTCACGAGCAGGACACGCCCCTCTGCGACCTCGCCGCCGACGTTCGCGCCTCGACGCCCACCGCGGCGGGAAAGCTCGTGGTGCCCGACCTCCTCGAGCTCCGGCGCGACCTCGCCCGCTCTCGCACGTCGCTCGAGCGCTGCGTCCGCCGCGCTTTCGAGCGCGACCGCGAGGTGCTCGAGCGGGCTCACGACAGCCTGGAGCGGGGTGCGAGGCGCGCGCTCGAGCGCGACGCACGGCACGCTCGCCCTCCTGCGCGACCGGCTCCGCCGCGGGCCGGCTCTACTCGTCGAGCGCCGGCGTGCGGGGATCGAGCGCACGGGCGCGAGGCTCGCGGCGCTGTCCCCCCGCGCGACCCTGGAGCGGGGGTACGCGATCGTGCGAGCCCGGGACGAGATCCTGCGATCCTCGGACGCGGTCGCTCCGGGCGAGCGCGTCGAGGTCGAGCTCGCATCGGGCGGGCTCGGAGCCGTCGTCGAGGACGTCCGGCGATGAACGACGCCGCGACCGAGCCGACGTCCGAGCCCACGTTCGAAGAGGCACAGCGGGAGCTGGAGGGGATCGTCGAGCGGCTCGAGCGGGGCCAGCCGAGCCTCGACGAGGCGATCGCGCTCTGGGAGCGCGGCGAGGAGCTGCTCCGCCTCTGCCTCGCCCGCCTCGACGCCGCCCACGGGAAGATCGAGGAGCTCGCGCGGCGCACCGACCCGGCCGCACCGGCCGCCACGCCAAGCCCTCCTAGCTGACGGCTCCCGCCCGCTCCCGCTGAGGCTCGGGCTCCGCCAGCTCGGCCGGGGGATCCATCGGCTCGGGCATGTCGCGCAGAGTCGCGAACGAGAGCCCCTCGCGCGCCAGGAAGATCAGCCCGACGCCAACGCCGACCGACATCTCCATCACCTGGAGGACGAGCGCATAGGCGAAGCCGGTCGAGTAGGCGACGCCGTACTGGACGAGCGGCAGGGCCACGGCCGCCTGGAGCAGGCCGATGTTGCCGGGCCAGAGCGGGAAGATGGTGGCCACGTTCATCAGGAGCAGGACGAGCCCGGCCGCGTGGAGCGGCGCATGGATGTCGAAGGCCCGCATCGCGACGTAGACGGCGAGTAGCTGCAGCGTCCAGCCGAGGCACTGGAGGAGGATCGCCGCGGCGGCGTGCACAGGCGAGCGGAGCACCGACAGCCCTTGTCGCGCCATCGCGACGAGCTGCCCGAGCGACTTCGCGCCCTCGACCGCAGCCCGGTCGCCGCGTCTGGCGCTCGCGACGCCGAGCAGGAAGAGCGCGACCCCGAGCACCGAGACGATCACGAGGCTCGTCACCGCCCAGCTCGGGATCTTCGCGGTCGTGAGGACGTAGCCGGCGAGCAGTAGAGCCGGGACGACGTCGAACAGGCGATGGGCGAAGACGGTGCCGACGAGGGTCGCCGTCGTTCCCGAGCCGTGCGGGAGGCGCCGGCGGAGGACGGCGACCCGGGCGAGCTCGCCGATCCGGCCCGGGAGCGCCGCGTTGCCGAGGAGGCCGACGGCGAAGGCCGAGAAGACGTGGGCGAACGACGGGTGCGGCGGCTCGAGCGCCTGGTCGATCGTCATCCGCCAGGCGAGCGAGCGCGCGAGCACCGAGGCGAGGTTGAGCCCCAGCGCAAAGACGATCCACGCCCAGTTGACGAGGTCGAAGGCGTGGTAGACGACGTTCCAGTCGGGGCCGCGCCAGTAGAGGAGCGTTCCGATCGCGGCGAGCATCGCCGCCGCGATCGCGACCTGGACGAGGCGATTATGGCGAAGGCTCTCTGGGTGGCTGTGGCGGTGGCTCATGCCGCTGCCGACCGTGCCGGGATGCCCGCGACGGCCTCGTAGATCACCGCCAGCCGACGGGCGATGTCCTCCCACGAGTAGTGCGCGATCGCGTGCGCGCGCGCCGCGGTTCCGAGGGCGAGCCGACGCGGCTCGTCCTCGACGAGCGCGCAGACCGCCTCGGTGAGCGCGGCCGGGTCGCCGGGCGGAACGCCGACGGACGTCTCGGGCGTCATCACGTCGCGGTAGCCCGTGATGTCGGAGGCGACCACGGGCGTCGCGCAGGCGAACGCGCGGGTCAGCACCATCCCGAAGCTCTCGCCGCCGAGGGAGGGAGCGACGAGCGCCTTCGCGCTCGAGAGCTCGGCGGTCAGGTCGTCCTGGCTGAGGAAGCCGAGCACGTCGATGCCGTCGTCGGGAACGCGCAGCCGCGTCAGCAGGAGCCGCACGGCCAGCGGATCGGCGCCGGCGACGCGCAGCCGCGCGCCGGTGCGCCGCCGGATCTCGGGCCAGGCGCGAAGCAGCACGTGCAGGCCCTTCCGCTGCTCCTGGCGGCCGGCGAAGATCACGCGGTGCTCGCGGCCGCCGGCCTCGACGCCCTCCGGGATCAGGACGCCGTTCGGGACGATCTCGTACTCGCCCGGCAACCAGCGCTGCGCGGAGGCGCGGGCCTGCTCGGAGACGGCGATCCGCCGGTCGACCCGCTCCTCGAGGAAGCCCCAGACGGGTGTCGCGAGGCGCATCCAGCCGAGGTCGCCGCTCGCGTGGTGGGTCGCCACGGTCGGCCCGTCCCAGAAGGCGAGCGCGGCGATGCACGGCGTCGGCGTCATCGGCTCGTGCAGGTGGAGCAGGTCGAAGCGCTCGCGGGCGAGCACGCGGCGGATGCGGAGGATGGAGCGCGGGCTGAGGATGATGTTCGGCAGCGAGCCGTTCGCCGGCACGATCACGGAGCGTCCGATCGGGATCACCTCGGGCGGCGGGGTTCCGTGGCGGCCGACCCGCGGGTGGAGGACACGGGTGAACTGGCCGGGCGGGTCGTTCCCCATGATCAGGCGGACGTCGAGCCCGAGCCGGCGCAGCGCCGCTGCCTGCAGCTCCGCGTGCTCGACCACTGCCCCCCAGAAGGACCACGAGAACGGCACCACGATCCCGACCTTCACCCGGCCAGTCTAAGGACCGAGGCGCTCGACGAACGCGGCGAAGGCCGCGAGCGCGGCACTCACGCGCTCGCGCGTCTCCTCGTCCACGAGCACGCCGTCGACGAGCTTCTCGCCGGCGTGGGCGACGTAGACCTGCGGCCTCGGGAGGACGATCGCGCCGGCATGGGCGAGCGAGCCGCGGAGCTGGGCCTGGGCTCGCGTCGTCCCCAGCCGTCCAGGCGTCGCGCCCAGGATCAGCGTCGGCTTGCCGTCGAGCGGCGTCGGCCGGGGGCGGCGCGAGGCCCAGTCGACCGCGTTCTTCGTCACGGCCGGGAACCCCGGCGTTGTACTCGGGCGTCACGATCAGGAGCGCGTCGGCGCCCGCGATCGCGCTCCGCAACGCCGCCACCGAGTCGGGGAAGCCGCGATCCTCGATCTCGCGGTCGTAGAGCGGCACCTCGCGCAGGTCGAACGGCTCGATCGTCATCCCCGCCGGGGCGAGCTCGACGCACGCCGCGAGCAGGGCGCGGTTGTACGAGGCGGCGCGCAGGCTCCCCGCGATCCCGGCGACCTTCAGGTTGACCGCACCGTGCATGTACAAGTCCTTCTATCCCTACCAGCGAGGCAACGGAGGACGCGATGCGCTTCGAGGGCATCCACCACATCACGCTGATCACCGGCGACGCGCCCCGGAACGTGGACTTCTACACCGGGGTGCTGGGGCTGCGGCTGGTCAAGAAGACGGTCAACCAGGACGACCCGACCGTCTACCACCTGTTCTACGCCGACGAGGCCGCGAGCCCGGGCGCCGACATCACCTTCTTCGAGTACCCGGGGGCGCGCCGCGGCCGCGCGGGCGCGGGCATGGTGCACACGATCGTCTGGCGCGTCGCCTCCGAGGAGGCGCTCGACTTCTGGGAACGGCGCCTCGAGGGCGAGGCCGGTGCGCTGGAGCGTCTCGACGGGCGGCTGCGGTTCGAGGATCCGGAGGGCATGGGACTCGAGCTCGCGGTGGTCGAGACGGGCGACGAGCCGCTCGTCGCCGAGCATCCCGAGATCCCGGGAGAGCTCGCGCTCCAGGGCTTCGACGGCGTCCGGGCCTTCGCCGTCGATCCCGAGCGGAGCCGGCGCCTGCTCGAGGAGACGCTCGCGTTCGAGCGGGCCGGCGAGACGTCCTGGGAGGTGCGAGGCGAGCGGCGCGGCGGCTGGTTCAGCTTCGAGCCGCCCCCCGCGGAGCGCGGGGTCGGCGGCGCGGGCACCGTGCACCATGTCGCGTTCGCCTCGCCGCTCGAGGAGATCGAGGCGTGGCAGCGCCGCGTGGCGGAGGCGGGGGCACAGCCGACGACCGTGATCGACCGCTTCTACTTCCGGTCGGTCTACTTCCGCGAGCCGAACGGCGTGCTCTTCGAGCTGGCCACGATCGGCCCCGGGTTCGCAACGGACGAGGACGCGGCGCACCTCGGCGAGCGGCTCTCCCTGCCGCCCGCGTTCGAGCACCTGCGCGAGCAGATCGAGCCTGCGCTGACGAAGCTCCCCGACCCGCGCGCCGCTTGGAAGGTCTCCTGATCGACGCTCTCGTCCGCGAGCCGGCGGGCGAGCCGGAGGGAGCGCTCGTCCTCATCCACGGCCGCGGTGCGGACGAGCACGACCTCTTCCCGCTCCTCGACGCCCTCGACCCCGGACGGCGGCTGCTCGGGCTGACGCCGCGCGGGCCGCTCTCGCTCCCGCCGGGCGGCGCACACTGGTACGCGCTCGGCGGGATCCCGACGCCCGAGCCCGCGACGTTCTGGCCGAGCTTCGAAGCGGCCTCTGCCTGGCTCGACGGCCTTCAGGTGCCCCTCGAGCGAACCGTCCTCGGCGGCTTCTCGCAAGGCGCCGTGCTGAGCTGGGCGCTCGGGCTCGGCCGGGGCGCGGCGAAGCGACCGGCGGGAATCGTCGCGCTCTCCGGCTTCCTGCCAAGGGTTGACGGGCTGGAGCTCGACGTCACGGGGCTCGACGGCTTCCCGGTCGCGATCGGCCACGGCAGCCTCGATCCGGTGATCGGCGTCGGGTACGGCCGCGAGGCGAAGGAGCTCGTTGAGCCGGCCGGCGCCTTGCTCCTCTACCGGGAGTACCCGCTCCCGCACACGATCGATCCCGGCTTCCTGCCGGAGCTGCGCGACTTCGTGCAGCGGGCGGTCGCATGATCGAGGACGGGCTCGCCGAGCTCCACACCCACCTCGGCGGCTCGGTCGCCTCGGACATCCTCTGGTCGCTCGCCCACGAGCAGGGGATCGCGCTTCCCGTCAAGGACTTCTGGGAGTTCGACGCGCTCGTGACCGTCTCCGACCCTCGGGGAGTCGAGAACCTCGACGCGCTCGACCGGATCTACCACTGGACGGAGCTGATCCAGAGCTCGCCGATGGCCGTCGAGCGCTCGGTGCATGGGGCGATCGGCGGCGCCTACCGCTCGCAGCGGATCACGACGCTGGAGCTCCGGTTCAACCCGATGAAGCGGAACCGGGGCGGCGAGCGCGACCTCGACCACGTGATCCTGGCGGCGATCCGCGGCCTCGACCGCGCCTCGATCGAGTATCCGCAGGTGCGCTGCGGGCTGATCCTGATGATGGATCGGACGTTCACGACCCGCCAGAACGAGATCGTCGTCGAGAAGGCGATCCGCTGGGCCTCGCGCGGGGTGATCGGGATCGACATCGCCGGCCCGCGCCCGGGCGGCGGGCGCTACGACTACCGCCAGGTCGAGCCGATGATCGCGAGCGCGCGTGCGGCCGGGCTCGGGATCACGATCCACGTGGGCGAGGAGGGCGAGACCGGCGCCGAGGAGATCGGCGAGGTCGTCGAGCACCTGCGTCCCGAGCGGATCGGCCACGGGATCCTGGCGGCCGGCGATCCCGAGTTGATGCGGCTCCTCCGCGACGCCGGCACCGTGCTCGAGATCTGCCCCACCTCGAACCTGCTCACGAAGGCGCTGCCCGACGAGGCCGCTGTCCGCGCGACCTTCCGCGCCTTCGTCGAGCACGGCGTCGCGTTCACGATCGCGACGGACGGGCCCGAGATGATGCACACCCACCTCCGCGACGAGCTCGAGCTGCTGGAGCGGATCGGCGCTCTCAGCCACGAGGAGCTCGAGGCCGCGAACGCCCGCGGCCACGAGGCCAGTTTCATCCCACGAACGTCGTGACGCGCCCGCCTGAATCGATACGGAGAACTTCCCGCCGGTCGAACGCCGCCGCGTAGAGCACGCCGTCCGGAGCGAGCGCCAGGCCGGTGATCGTGCCGAGCCCTGCAACCACCGTCCTCGGCGGCTGCCCCGGTCGGATCCGGACGATCGCGTCCCCGCCGGCGACGAGCACCGACCCGTCCGGCGCCAGCTCGATGGCCGTCGGCGCGCGCACGTCGCCGAGCCGTGAGACCGTTCCGCTTCGCGCGACGCGCGCGACCCGATGCCGATGGGTCTCGACGACGGAGACCGTGCCGTCGGGCGCCACGGCGAGATCGTGCGGAGCGCCGAGGTCGCGAGCGAGCGTCCGGATCGTCCCGTCGGGCTCGACGACGCGGACACCGTCGTCGTACTCCGCGACGTACAGCCGCCCCGCGGCGTCGAAGCCGAGCCCGCCGGCTCCGCCGAGCTGGGCGGCGGTAGCTGCGCCGCCGTTGCCGGAGAGCCCGCGCGTCCCGTTCCCGGCCACGCGCACCGCGGTGCCGGCCTCGAAACGCACGATGTCCCACCCGGAGACGGCGTGCACGCCGCCGTTCGGATCGACTGCCACCCCGACGGGCTCGCGCGCCCGGCCGACGGTCGTAGCGGCGCGCGTGCGGATGTCGACGCGCACAACGCGGCCTCCGTCGCGGTCGGCGACGAACAACGCATCGCCGCGCAGGGCCAGCGCGTACGGGCGCGTGAAGAGATCCGGCGCGCGGCGGTTGACGACGAGCGTGCGGAGGCGATGTGTCCGGCCGACGAGCTGCGCCTCGAGTTGCCACCGACCCGCGGGCAGCACCACGCGCGCGCGCCAGCGGCCGTCTCGGACCCGAGAGGTCGCGAAGGTGCGGACGGCGGGGCCGCGCGCCACGAGCGTCGGTCGTGCGGCCGACCCGGCCACGACGAGCGTCGCGGTCCACGGGCGCTGCGCCGTCGGCTCCGCCGGCACGCTCACGAGCCGGACCGTCGGCGACGCGGCTCCGGCGACGCACGCGGCGGAAACGGCGACGAGTACGGCTGCTGCCAAGGCGTGGCGCATTCGGTCACTCCTCCCGATCGGGCGTTTGCGACCACTACACCGCTCGCGCAGGCCGCGTTCCGTGTCGGGACGAGTCGGCCGGCTGATCGTGTCGATCAGCGATCCGAGCGGCGCGAAGCGAGGCACGCGCAATCCGGGGTCGGACGAGCTCGGCGCGGCCGATCTCCAGACGTTGGGCTGGAGTGTTCAGGCCCGAGCTTTGGTCGGAGGCTCAACTGGACGTTGTGAGGAGCAAGACGTCTCCGTCACATAGGCTCTTCTAGGCGCCGTTCACCTGCGAGCGCTGATGCGCGAGGTACTCCAGCAGGTCGGAGCGCGTGAGGATCGCCGCCGGCCGGCCCGCGGCGGCGACGACGACGGCGGCGCTCGGGCCCGAGAGGTCGGCGAAGACCTGGTCGAGCGAGTCGGTCACGTCGACGGTCGCGAGCGGCGGCTGCATCGCCACCGCCACGTCCTCGTTCATCGCGTCGGGATTCTTGAAGACGCGGTCGAGGACGCCGCGCTCCTGAAGCGAGCCGATCACGTCGGCGAGCGAGTCGGCGGCGTCGCTCCGGACGACCGGGAGCTGCGAGATCGAGTAGCGCTGCATCAGGTCGATCGCCGCGCCCACCTTCTGGTTCGACTCGATCGTGACGAGATCCGGAACCTCGTGCGCCTCGCCGCGCTTGAAGCGCAGCACCTCCTCGATCGTCGGCGCCGGCGACTTCCGCTCGAGGAAGCCGTACTGGAGCATCCAGTTGTCGTCGTAGAACTTGGAGAGGTAGGAGCGGCCGCTGTCGGGGAGCACGGTCAGGATCGTCGCCTCCGGCCCGAAGTCCTTCGCGACCTCGAGCGCCGCCCACACCGTCGTCCCGGCCGAGCCGCCGCTCAGGATCCCCTCCTCGCGCGCCAGCCGCCGCGCGGTCACGAACGAATCGCGATCGGAGACTCGCACCCAGCGGTCGACGATCTCGCGGTCCATCGTCACGGGCCACGTGTCCTTACCGATCCCCTCCACGAGATACGGATGCGTCTCCTCGGAGGTGTAGACCGAGCCCTCCGGGTCGGCGCCCACGATCTGGATCTGCGGGTTCCGCTCCTTCAGGTAGCGACCGACGCCGGAGACCGTGCCGCCGGTGCCGACGGAGATCACGATCGCAGCGAGCTCGCCGCCGGTCTGCTCCCAGATCTCGGGCCCGGTCGTCGCGTAGTGCGCCTCCGGGTTGGCCAGGTTCGAGTACTGGTCGGGCTTGAAGCCGCCCGGGATCTCCTCGGCGAGCCGGTCCGAGACCGAGTAGTAGCTCTCCGGGGAGTCGTGCTCGACAGCGGTGGGCGTGATCACGACCTCGGCGCCGTAGGCGCGCAGCATCGAGATCTTCTCCTGGCTCATCTTGTCGGGCATCACGAAGATGCAGCGGTAGCCGCGCGTCGCCGCCGCGATCGCCAGGCCGACGCCGGTGTTGCCCGAGGTCGGCTCGACGATCGTCCCGCCGGGCCGGAGCTTCCCCTCCCGCTCGGCGGCGTCGATCATCGCGAGCCCGATCCGATCCTTGTTCGAGCCGCCGGGGTTCAGGTACTCGAGCTTCGCAAGCAGGCGCGGCCGGACGTCGCGGCCGATCCGGTCGAGGCGGACGATCGGCGTCGAGCCGACGAGCTCGAGCAGCGTGGGGAACGCGCGCGCCATCCGGAGCGAAGCCTACCGCGCCGATCCGTCCTCGACGGGCGCTCGCAGTCCGCACCCCCGAAACACCATCGTTTCTTAATGATCGGTGTCTTGACAGCGAGATCGACCATGGCGACACTTGCGTCATGTTTACACCGGTTCTGCAACGACTCCCGCACTCGCCCCGGAAACGCCGCCGCCTCGGCCGCGCAGGGCTCGTGGTCGCGGCCCTCGGCGCCCTCCTCGCCGTCTTCCTCCTGCTCCCCGGCGCGCCGCCGCCGCCGCCCGAGACGTTCTCGAACAGGCCGGCCGACCTCTACGAGCCCGAGCGACCCCTCAAACTCGACCGCGCGGCGCGGACCGCGATCGGCGGGACGCTCGAGCGGTTCGTGCAGGACGGTCTCGGACGTCGCGACCCCGCGAGCGCCTACCGCCTGGCGACGCCGCAGCTCCGCTCCGGGATCTCGCTCGCCGACTGGAGACGCGGCGAGCTGCCGGTGTTCCCGTACCGCGCCCGCGTCGGCGATGGCCGCTCCTGGACGAAGGACTATGCCCACGGCAACACTGTTGGAGTCGAGATCTTCCTCCACCCGGGCCGCGGCGAGTCCATGGGCCCGATCGCGTTCAAGGCCGAACTCCGGCGCATCGACGGGCGCTGGCTGGTCGACTCGATGGTGCCGGCGGCGACGTTCTCCCCCGTCGACGCGAAGCCGCGCGTGTTCGCGAACGTCGACCTCCAGCGCGGCGACCTCGGCTCCGGCGCGGCAGCCGGGAGATTGAGCGCAATGCGGCTGGCTGCTCGCGTCCCCGCGGCATCCGGTTCGCGCCGGTGCTGCTCGATCCGCGCTCGACGTGAGCTGGCGGTCTGCGCTCCCGGTCTGCCGCTCGGCCTGCGGCGCTCAGCCAGCCCGTCCGCTTCGCGTGCTCAGCCCGTCACCGATGCCACCAGCATCGGCGACGACCTGACCCCGCGCCCCAGAGCTACCAGCTACACCCCGAGACGGACGATCTCAGGCAGCAACCATCTAGTGCTCAGCGACCCGGGCGGCCGAGAGCCGCTCCCGAGCCGCTGCGCGCGGTACAGGCCTTCGTCAACACGCTCGACATCGAGAACGAAGTCGAAGAGCTCGCCGATCCGCGAGCGCTGGCCGAGGTTCTCGAGCGGACTGGGCTGGCGACCGAGGTGCGGCCGACCGAGGCCGACCTTCGCGTCGCGCTCGAGGTGCGCGAGGCACTGCGCTCGCTGCTCCTCGCCAACAACGGCGTCGAGGTGGAGGCAGCCGCGCTGGCTCCGCTCGAGCGCGCCGCCCGCGCCGCCAACCTCGCGGCCCGCTTCGGAGCGGACGGCTCCGCGCAGCTCGTCGCCGATGCGCCCGGAGTCGACGGCGCCCTCGGACGGCTCGTGGCGATCGTCCTCGCCGCACGCGCCGACGGCTCGCTCGCGCGGCTGAAAGCGTGCCGCCGGGACGTCTGTCACTGGGTCTACTACGACCGCTCCCGCAACCGAGGCTCGACGTGGTGCGCGATGTCCGTCTGCGGCAACCGGACGAAGACGCGCGCCTACCGCCGCCGCCGGGCGGCCTAGCAGCCGGACGCGGACGCAGGAGGCGGTCGCGCGGGTGCGAATACGCCCACGAGCTCGCCCTGGAGGCGAGCGTTCCCCGCCAAGGAGTGAGCATGAATCTCGGACTGCGCACGATCCTCTTGCTCGTCGCCGTCGTCTTCTTCGTCCTCGCCGTCTTCACGAACACGCGCTGGCCGGACTTCATCGGCCTCGGCCTCGCTGCCTTCGCGGGCGCGTTCCTGAGCGACGCACTGGGCTTCGCCGACCGCACGTTCGGCAACACCAGCCGCAACGACACGACGACCTGACCGGCCCCGCCCGATGGCTCGAGCCGGCTCGGCGTCGCAAAGCGCCGGGCCGGCGCGAGTTGTATCTCCCGATCCCGGCGTCGTAGGATCCGCTGCGGGCGGGCGGCCGCTCGCACCGGACATCGATTACGGAGGTTTCAATGAGCTTACGACTGCGGCGCATGCTCCCGCTTGCGCTCCTGCTCCTGCTGGCGCTCGCCGCCGGCTCTGCCGGCGCCCAGACGCCGGTGGCGACGGGGCTCGACAATCCGCGCGGGCTCGACTTCGGGCCGGGCGGCGTGCTCTACATCGCCGAGGCCGGTCGCGGCGGGCCCGGGCCGTGCTACGTGACCGGGGACGGCGCCGCGACGTGCGCCGGCCGGACCGGAGCGATCACCGAGGTGCGCAGGGGCGTGCAACGCCGCCTCGTCACGGGGCTTCCCTCGGCCGCGGAGGAGGACGGTGGCGGGGCCATCGGCCCGCACGACGTCTCCGCGTTCGGCGGGAGTGCCGTCGTCTCGATCGGCCTCGGAGCCGACCCGGCGGTGGCCGCTCCGGGCGGGCCGCTCGCCGGCCTCGGCTTCGCGTCGCTGATCCAGCTTCGCGGACGCTCGGGCGGCTGGCGGCAGATCGCGGACATCGGCGCCTACGAAACGTCCGTGAACCCGGACGGCGGTGAGCTCAACACGAATCCCTATGGGGTCCTCGACACGCCGAGAGCGACCTATTTGGCCGACGCGGGCGGCAACTCGCTGCTGCGCGTCCGCTCCAACGGCCGGATCTCGACAGTCGCGATCTTCCCGCAACAGCTCGTGCCGGCGCCGCCGTTCCTCGGGCTGCCTCCGGGGACGCTGATCCCGATGGACGCCGTCCCGACCGCCGTCGCAGAAGGACGTGACGACGCGCTCTACGTCTCGCAGCTGACCGGCTTCCCGTTCCCGGTGGGCGGCTCGAACGTGTGGCGGATCGGCGACTCGGGGCCAACTCCGTTCCTGTCCGGCTTCACGAACGTGGTCGACCTCACCTTCGACCGCGAGGGCAGCCTCTACGTCGTCGAGATCTCGTCCATCGGGCTCCTCGCGGGTCTCGACGGCTCGGTGATCAAGGTCAGCCGTTCGGGCGCGCGCTCGACGGTGGCCGGCGGGCTGTTCGCCCCCGGCGGAGTCGCGATCGGCTCGGACCGGGCCGCTTACGTGACGGTCTGCGCCGTCTGTCCGGGCGGAGGGGCGGTGCTCCGCTTCCCGCAGTAGAACCAGCCGGCTAGTGGGAGAAGTGCCGGCGCCCCGTGAAGATCATGGTGGCGCCGGCGCTCACCACGGCCGAGATCACGTCCTCGTCGCGCTTCGACCCACCCGGCTGGATCAGCGCCGTCACCCCCGCGTCGAGCGCGAGCCGCGGCCCGTCGGGGAAGGGGAAGAACGCATCCGACGCCAGCACGGCGCCCTCGAGCGTGTGCCCGTGCTCGAGCGCCTTCTCGAGCGCGATCCGCACGGCGTCGACCCGGCTCATCTGGCCGGCCCCGATCCCGATCGTCTGCAGCTCCCGGACGATCACGATCGCGTTCGAGGCGACGTGCTTGCAGACCCGCCAGGCGAAGAGCAGGTCGCCCCACTGCGCCTCCGAGGGTGCGCCGGCCACCGCGCTCATCCCCTCCCGGTCGGCGACGTCCCAGTCGCGCTCCTGGACGAGGAGACCGCCGAGCACGCGCTTGAAGTCGCGCTCGGCCGGCTCGACGCCGCGGCGCTCGAGGTCGTTGAGGATGCGCGGCGCGGGCTTGTGGACGAGCGCTTCGAGCGCGGTCTCGTCGAATCCGGGCGCGAAGAGCACCTCCACGAACTGCTCCGCGAGGCGGGGGCCTAGCGCCGCAGTCACGGCGCGGTTGAGGACGACGACGCCGCCGTAGGCGGAGAGCGGATCCGCCGCGAGGGCGCGCTCGTAGGCCTCCTCGATCGTCCCGGCGACTGCCACACCGCACGGGTTCGCGTGCTTGACGATCACGCAGGCCGGGAGCGCGAATTCGCGCGCCAGTCGCCGGGCGGCGTCCAGGTCGTTCAGGTTGTTGAACGAGAGCTCCCGGCCGTGCAGCTGCTCGACCATCGAGAGCAGATGCGAGCGAACGCCACGCTCGGCATAGAGCGCGGCCGCCTGATGCGGGTTCTCGCCGTAGGCGAGGTCGCGCACCTTCTCGAACACCGGGATCAGCGTCTGCGGGAACTGCTGCTCCTCGCCGAACCAGCGTGCGATCGCCGCCTCGTAGGCGGCGGTCGTGGCGAACGCGACTCCGGCGAGCCGGCGACGCGTCTCGAGCGACGTCCGGCCTCCGCTCGCGCGGAGCTCGCGGAGGACGGGCTCGTAGTCGTCGGGCCGGGCGACCACGGCGACGGCTGCATGGTTCTTCGCCGCGGCGCGGAGGAGCGACGGCCCGCCGACGTCGATCTGCTCGATCACCTCCGCCTCCGCGGCGCCTCGAGCCGCGGCCGCACGCTCGAAGGGGTAGAGGTTGACGCAGACGAGGTCGAACGGCTCGATCCCCTCCCGCTCGAGCTCCGCGGCATCCGACTCGGAACCGGGGCGCGCGAGGATCGCCGCGTGGATCGCCGGATGGAGCGTCTTGACGCGCCCCCCGAGGAGCGCCGGGAACTCGGTCACGCTCTCGACCGAGGTGACTGCGAGGCCCTGCTCCTCCAGGTACTCGGCCGTCCCGCCGCTCGCGACGAGCTCGAAGCCGAGCTCGGCGAGGCCCTTCGCGAACGGGGCCAGCTCCGCCTTGTCGTAGACCGAGATCAGCGCACGCACAGCTCCCTCACCACCTCCGGCAGCACGCGGTGCTCGACCTCGTGGATCCGCTCGACCAGCGAATCGCGCGGCTCGACAGGAACCGGCACCTGCCTCACGATCGCCCCGGTGTCGACGCCCTCGTCGACCAGGTGGACGGTGACGCCGGTGATCGCGACGCCGGCGGCGAGCGCGTCCTCGATCGGCCGAGCGCCCGGGAAGTCTGGAAGGAGCGAGGGGTGCACGTTGACGATCCGGTCGGGAAAGCGCTCCAGGAACGCCGACGTGAGCAGGTGCATGTAGCCGGCGCAGACGACGAGCCTCACGCCCTGCTCCTGCAGCCAGTTCGCCATGGTTCGGTCGCGCTGCTCGCGGTCGGCGAACTCCGGCAGCGGGAACGCGGCCGCGGGAACGCCCGCTTCCTCGGCACGGCCGAGCGCCCGCGCGTCCGGCCGGCTCGAAGCCACGGCGACGACGGGCAGCTGCGCGTCGAGGAGGGCTTGCAGGTTCGTGCCCTCGCCGGAGACGAGCACCCCGATCATCCGGCCACGATCCTGCCGATCGCGAGCTCGGTCGCGGCGTCGGCGGCCGGAACGACCGCGCACATCCCGATCCCGCAGTTGAAGACGCGGCGCAGCTCGTCCTCCTCCACGCCGCGCTCCGCGAGCCAGTGGAAGACCGGCGGCCGCTCCCAGGCCGCCCAGTCGAGCTCGGCGCGGAGCCCGGCCGGGAGGACGCGAGGCAGGTTGCCCATGATCCCGCCGCCCGTGACATGGGCGAGCGCGCGCACGTCGGCGCGAGAGCGGAGCGCACGCAGCTCGTCCAGATAGAGCCGCGTCGGGGGCAGCAGCAGCTCGGCGTCGAAGTCGTCGTCGCCGACGAGCCGGCGGACGAGCGTGAACCCATTCGCGTGGATCCCCGCGGAGGGCAGGCCGACGACGACGTCGCCCGGCTCGATGCGCGAGCCGTCGATCAGGTCGTCCCGGTCGACGATCCCGACGCAGGTGCCCGCGAAGTCGAGCTCGTCCTCCCGGTAGATCCCGGGCAGCTCGGCGGTCTCGCCGCCGATGATCGCGCAGCCGGCGTCGCGACAGACCGCGGCGGCTCCCTCGACCAGCTCGGCGACCTGCTCGAGCTCGATCGTGCTCGCGGCGACGTAGTCGAGCAGGAAGAGCGGCGTGGCGCCCGTCGTGAGCACGTCGTTGATGCAGTGCGCCGCGAGATCGGCTCCGCACCATCGGAGCTTGCCCGCGCGCCGGGCGAGCACGAGCTTCGAGCCGACGCCGTCGGTCGAGGCGGCGAGCAGGCGGTGCTCGTCGAGCGCGAAGAGCCCGGCGAAGCCGCCGAACGAGCCGGCGACGCCGGGCGTGGCGGTGCTCGTGACGGCTGCCCGAAGCCGCTCGACGACGCTCTCCGCCGTCGCGAGCGAGACCCCTGCGCCGGCGTACGTTCGCTCCTCGCTCACCCGTCGCCCCTCACCGGGCGAGTCTACGAGGCACGCCGGTCGGCTAGAGGCTTGGCGGAATGCCGCTCGTCCGGATCGGTGCGATGGGTGCGCTGTGGCAAGGACGCAGGGAGCGTTCATACCTGTAGGTATGGACGCGACCGAGGACGCCGCCACGGCGTGCCCAGCGTGCCGAGACGGGCACAGCCGGTATTTCGCCAAGCCTCCTACGTGAACAGCTCGGCGTGGAGCTGGGGGCGGCCGGGCGGGCCGCCCGGGAGGAAGCGCACGAGGGTGGCTCCGACCTGGACCTCCGTCCCGTCGCGCTCGAGATCGAGCAGCTCGGCCAGCACTTCCGCCTTGGCACCGGGATCCTCGGCGAGCAGGTGCAGCTCCGTCAGGGCGTAGGCCGAGCTCGCGGCGAGCAGGTCGTCGAGCCAGTCGCGGGGTGGATGGATCTCGAGCCGGTAGCCCGCATTCGTGGCCACGAACGTGCGGCGCCCGCCGTGGGCCTGGATCCGCAGCTCCTTCGCGGTGGCGCGCACGACGACGTCCTCGAACTCGTCCTCGTCGAGCGCGAGCCCGAGATGGTCGACGCGCGGCAACTCCCACTGTCCGGGCTGGACGACGACGTTGACCGAGCCCCGCTCGAGCTCGGAGAGGCGCAGCCGGAAGCCGAGCCGGTCGAGCTCCTCCCAGGCCACGCCCGGCTCGACGGACTGATAGTCCTCGCCGATCCGCCCGTGGCGGGCGACGAGCTCGAAGGCGAGCTTGCCGATGTAGCGGGCCTCCACCTGACGCACGCGGCTCGTGACGAGGTGGTAGTGGAAGAGCTCCACGCGCTCAGGATCGCACGGCGGTGGCTTCTAGAGTGAAGCGATGCAACCGTCGCTCGCGACGAGCTGGACGTTCGACCCGCTCCAGCTCCTGCCGGTCGCCCTCGTGGCGCTCGCCTACGGGCGCCGGGTACGGACGTTGCACTCCCGAGGAACCTCGGTGCCGGCCTGGCGCGTCCTCGTCTTCGCGACCGGGATCGCGCTCCTCCTGCTCGCGTTCGCCTCGCCCGTCGCCGCGATCGGCGAGCGCGAGCTCTTCAGCTTCCACATGTTCCAGCACGTGCTCATCGGCGACCTCGCGCCGCTCTGCCTGCTCGCCGGGCTGACCGGGCCGATCCTTCGCCCTCTGCTGGCGCTCCGTCCGGTCGAGCGGCTGCGCGTGCTCGCGAATCCCGTCGTCGCGCTGCCGCTGTGGGCGACCAACCTGTACGTCTGGCATCTGCCGTTCCTCTACGAGGCGGCGGTTCGGCACAGCTCGGTGCACGCGCTCGAGCACGTCGCGTTCTTCACCGCGGGCCTGATCATGTGGCTGCCCGTCCTGGAGACGCTCCCGGCGCCGGAATGGTTCGGGACGGGCGCGAAGCTCGCCTACATCGCGGTCGTCCGCCTCGTGGAGACGCTGCTCGGGAACATCTTCCTCTGGTCGGGAGCCGTCTTCTACGGCGTCTACGCGACCGGGGACGAGCTCTGGGGGATCTCGCCGCTGCGCGACCAGGGCCACGCCGGCGCGGTGATGATGCTCGAGGGGTCGCTCGTCACGATCGCCGCGCTGGCGCTGCTCTTCCTCCGCCTCGCGCGCGAGGGCGAGGTCCGGCAGGAGCTGCTCGAGCGGGGCCTCGACCCGCGCGCGGTGCGGCGCGCCGTCCGCTACGGGCGAGCGGACGAGCTCGCCGAGCGAACGCGCGCGTAACCGTCCCGCAGCCCCGCGGGTTGTGGAGGTATGGCCGACTCGCCTGATCCACGTCGGCTCGAGCTCTCGCTTCCGGCCGAGACGACGGCGCTCGCGGAGGCGCGGCGTGCCGTGGAGCGCGTCGACGCGCTGAGCGACTTCCCGGAGGCCCGCTTCGCGCTCCGGGTGCTCGTCAGCGAGCTCTTCGCGAACGGGGTCGAGCACGGCGGCGAGGGCGGCCGGATCACGCTCGAGCTCGAGGTTCGGGACGACTGCGTCCACGTCGAGATCGGCGACCGCGGCGACGGCTTCGATCCCGACGGCGTCGCGATGCCCGGCGTCGAAGCCACCTCGGGTCGAGGCCTCGCGCTGCTCGACTCGCTCGCCGACCGCTGGGGCGTCACGCGCTCCGGCGAGCACCGCGTCTGGTTCGACCTCGAGCTGCAGTAGTCGTCAGACGCGCTCGAAGCGGAGCTTCGCGACGTTCTCGTCGAGCGGGACGCGGGTCGGGTACGAGCGCGTGAAGCAGGCCCGGCAGACGGATTGCTCCGGGAGGCGGGTCGCGGCCTGCATCCCCTCGAGCGAGAGGTGGTGGAGCGAGGTGGCGCCGATCAGCTCGCACAGCTCCTCGGGCGTGCGGTGCGTCGCGGCGAGCTGTTCGACGTCCGCGAAGTCGATCCCGTAGTAGCAGGGCGACACGATCGGGGGCGAGGAGATCCGCACGTGCACCTCTCGCGCGCCGGCGTCGACGAGCATCGCGACGAGCTGGCGCGTCGTCGAGCCGCGGACGATCGAGTCGTCGATGATCACGAGCCGCTTCCCGCTCACCTCGGCGAGCGGGTTGAACTTGAGCTTGATCCCCTGCTCGCGCAGGCCCTGGTCGGGCTCGATGAAGGTGCGGCCCACGTAGCGGTTCTTGATCAGCCCCTCCGTGAACGGGATCCCCGAGGCACGTGAGTAGCCGACGGCGGCGGGCGTGCCGGAATCGGGGATCGGCATCACGAGGTCGGCCTCGACGGGCGCTTCGGCGGCGAGTCGCTCGCCCATCCGAATGCGAACGCCGTGCACCTCGGAGCCCGCGAGCGTCGAGTCCGGCCGCGCGAAGTAGACGTGCTCGAAGATGCAGAGCGCCTGCCGGCCCTCGGGCAACGCCTGCACCGACTCGAGCCCGCGCTCGTCGATCACGACGAGCTCGCCGGGCCGCACCTCGCGCTCGAAGCGGGCGCCGATCAGGTCGAGCGCGCACGTCTCCGAGGCGAGCACCCAGTCGTCTCCGCCTTGCTCGTTCGCGAGCCGGCCGAGCGCGAGCGGACGGATCCCGTGCGGGTCGCGGAACCCGACGAGCTTCCCTTCGGAGAGGAGCACCACGGAGTACGCGCCCTCGAGCCGGGCCATCGCGCGCGCGACGGCCTGCGGCAGCGGCGCGGAGTCGTGGGCTATCAGCGCGCCGATCGCCTCGGTGTCGGAGGTGGTGCCGAGCGGTAGCCCCTCCTCCTGCAGCGTGGCGCGCAACTCGCTCGAGTTCGTCAGGTTGCCGTTGTGGCCGAGCGCGACCGTGCGCGCGCTCCCGTGCTGGACGAGCGGCTGCGCGTTCGACCAGCGGCTCGAGCCCGTCGTCGAGTAGCGGGCGTGACCGATCGCGACGTCGCCGGGGAGCGCCTGGAGCTTCTCCTCGTCGAACACGTGCGCGACCAGCCCCATCTCGCGGAGCACGGTCAGCCGGCCGCCGTTCGAGACGGCGATCCCGGCCGATTCCTGGCCGCGGTGCTGGAGCGCGAAGAGGCCGAAGTAGGTGAGCCGCGCAACGTCGCGGTCGCTCGAGCGGATCCCGAAGACGCCGCACACGGCTAGACCCAGGCCTCCCTCAGCTCCGCGACCGGGATCCCGAGCAGCCGCTCGCCGCCGACCACGCCGAGCTCACGCAGCGGGACACCGCCGAGCCGGTCGACCTGCTCCGGCGGACAGGCGAGCACCGCCTGGCCGCCGCCCTCGCCGAACCAGGCGCGCGCATCCTCGGGCAGCTCGACCTCCGCGCCGAGCCCGCTTGCGATCGCCGCCTCCGCGAGACACGCCGCGAGCCCGCCCTCGGAGGCGTCGTGGACGAGCGAGCACGCGGGAGCGGCCCGGCAGAGGAAGTCGACGAGCGCCGCCTCGGCCGCGAGCTCGAGCTGCGGCAGCCTGCCGCCGACCTCGCCGTAGCGGGCCTGGTACTCGGAGCCCGCGAGCGAGACCGGCGAGGCGCCGGCGAGCAGGATCACGTCGCCCTCTCGCCACGCGGCGGTGACGGCCCGCACATCCGGCACGAGCCCGACGCAGCCCACGACCGGCGTCGGGTGGATCGGACGGCCGTCCGTCTCGTTGTAGAGGGAGACGTTGCCGGAGACGATCGGGACGCCGAGGGCCTCGCAGGCGAGCGCCATCCCCTCGATCGCCTCGGCGAGCTCCCAGGCGACCTCGGGCTTCTCCGGGTTCCCGAAGTTGAGGCAGTCGGTGAGGCCGAGCGGCTCGCCGCCGGCGCAGGCGACGTTGCGCGCGGCCTCGAGCACGGCCAGCGCACCGCCGGTGCGCGGGTCGATGCTCGTCATCCGGCCCTGCCCGTCGAGCGAGACTGCAAGCCCGCGATAGCCGGGCCGCAGGCGCAGGACGGCCGCGTCGAGCCCCGGCCGGCGCACCGTCCGCGAGCCGACGAGGTGGTCGTAGCGGCGGTAGATCGACGCGCGGCTGCGCACGTTCGGCGAGCCGAGTAGCTCGAGGAGCGCGGCCGGCAGCGCGGGCGCGTCGAGCGAGCCGAGTAACAGACCGTTACTCGGGCTCCGTGGCTGCGGCTCGATCCGGTAGCGCGGGCATTCGTCGGTGAGGAGCCGCGCCGGGATCTCGCCGACGACCTCGCCGTTCCAGAGCGCGCGCAGGAGCCCGGTGTCGGTGACCTCGCCGACGACGGCGTGGTGGAGCTCCCAGCGCTCGCAGAGCGCCTCGACCGCGGCGAGCATCTGCGGCCGCACGACAGCGACCATGCGCTCCTGGCTCTCCGAGATCATCACCTCCCACGGCTCCATCCCCTCCTCGCGGAGCGGCACCCGGTCGAGCTCGAGGTCGATCCCGGTCTCGCGCGCCATCTCGGAGAGCGAGGAGGCGAGCCCCGCCGCGCCGCAGTCCTGGAGCGACTCGACGAGCCCGCCCTCGACGAGCTCGACCGAGACCTCGATCAGCTTCTTGCCGGTGAACGGGTCGCCCACCTGGACGGTGGGCCGCTTGTCGGCGTCGTCCTCCCCGAGCTCGGCGCTCGCGAGCACCGAGGCGCCGCCGATCCCGTCGCGCCCGGTGGTCGCCCCGTAGAGGACGACGAGGTTGCCGGGACCGCTGGCGCTCGCCGTCGCGATCCGGTCGGCCGGCAGGAGGCCGACGCACATCGCGTTCACGAGCACGTTGTCGGCGTACGCGTCGTCGAAGACGGCCTCGCCGCCGACCGTGGGAACGCCGACCGAGTTCCCGTAGGCGCCGATCCCGGCGACCGCGCGGTCGAACCGCGGATCCCCGTCGGCGAAGCGGAGGCCGTCGAGGAGCGCCACCGGACGCGCACCCATCGCGATGATGTCGCGCAGGATCCCGCCCACCCCGGTCGCGGCGCCCTGGAAGGGCTCGACCGCGGACGGGTGGTTATGGCTCTCGACCTTGAAGCAGACCGCCTCGCCCTCGCCGAGATCGAGCACGCCCGCGTTCTCACCGGGGCCCTGGAGCACGCGTTTCCCCGTGGAGGGCAAGCCGCTTCAGGAGGAGCGCCGAATGCTTGTAGCCGCAGTGCTCGGACCAGAGCAGGGAGAAGACCGCGAGCTCGAAGTGATTCGGCTCGCGCTCGAGCAGCTCGACGATTCGCGCGAGCTCTCCGTCGGTGAGGCCGAGGGCTCGATGAAGAGGCGTTGCGGCGACGGAGCTCAGGTCGTTCATCCTAGCCGGGAAGCCCGACGGCGCCGCCCGCGTTGGGAAGAAGCGTGAGCCGCCGCCACCTGATCATGCTGCTCGCGCTCGCCTCGATCTGGGGCGTCTCGTTCCTCTTCATCGAGATCGCGCTGCGCGAGCTCGCTCCGACCACCGTGATTCTCTTCCGGATCGCGTCCGGCGCGCTCGCGTTGGGCCTCTTCGTGGCGCTCCGCGGCCGCGGCTTCGACGGCCTGCGGGCCTATCTCTTCCCGCTCGCGCTGATGGGCGCGTTCAACACCGCGTTCCCGTTCTTCCTGATCACGTGGGGCCAGCAGTACATCGACTCGGGCCTCGCCGCGATCTTGAACGCGGCCGCCCCGCTCTTCACCGCGGTCTTCGCCCTCGCCGTCGACCGCACCCAGCGCGTCACGGGCCTCCGGCTCGTCGGGATCATCCTCGGCTTCGTCGGGATCGTCGCGCTCGTCGGCTTCGAACCGAACGGCGGCGAGCGCGCGATCTGGGGCTCGCTCGCCGTCGTCGCGGCCACCGTCTGCTACGCCCTGGGCGGCCTCTACGCGGGCCGGCGGTTCGTCGGCCTCCGTCCCGAGCTCGTCGCTTTCGGCAGCCTCTGCTTCGCGACGCTCTTCGCGCTCCCGCTCGGGGCCGCGAACGCGAGCGCGTTCGGCTGGGAGACGCTCGCCGCGCTGCTCTTCCTCGGCGTCGGGGCGACCGCGATCGCGTACCTCCTCTACTTCGGCCTGATCGCGGGCGCCGGAGCCTCCCGCGCGATCCTCGTCACGTACCTCGTGCCCGCGCTCGCGCTCGTCTACGGGGCGGTTCTGCTCGACGAGCAGGTCTCCGCGCTCGCGCTCGTCGGGCTGGCGCTCGTGCTCGCCGGGGTCGCGCTCGGCACCCGGCGGGCGCCGGTAGCTTCGTGAGATGAGGGGTTACTGGCCGAATATCCTCCTGCTCGCGGCCGTCTGGGGCGCGTCGTATCTCTTCATCAAGGTCGCGGTGGACGAGATCGAGCCCGCGCCGATGATGGCCGCGCGGACGCTCCTCGCCGCGGCCGTGCTCGCGGCCTACCTCGGCCGGCGGATCGGCTGGGGGCGCGCCGTGGCCGACGTCCGCACGGCATGGCGCCACTGTCTCGTGCTCGGCGTCCTCAACGCGGCCCTCCCGTTCTGGCTGATCGCGTGGGGCGAAAAGCACATCGACTCCGGGCTCGCGGCGGTCCTCCAGGCCTCGGTCCCGATCTTCAACGCACTGCTCGTGCTCCGCTTTCTCCCGAACGAACGGCTGAGCGCCACTCGGGCGCTCGGCCTCGGGATCGGGCTCGTCGGAGTCGGCGTCGTGACCGGGATCCATCCGGATGCCGGCTGGCTGGCCGTCACCGGCGCGCTCGCGGTCGTCGCCTCCTCGCTCTCCTATGCCTCCGCAGGCGTCTACGGCCAGATCGCGGTCTCCGAGACCGCCGGCCCCGTGCTCGCGACCGGCTCGATGCTCGTCGGCGGCCTGATCCTGCTTCCGTTCGCGCTCTTCCAGCTCCCCGAGCAGGCGCCGAGCTTGGAGGCGACGGCCTCGGTGCTCGCGCTCTCGCTCGTCGGCACCGCCCTCGCGCAGCTCGTCCTCTTCCGCACGCTCGCGCTCTACGGCTCCTCGCGCCTCGCGCTCGTCACCTACCTGATGCCGGCCTTCGCGATCGTCTACGGGGCGCTGATCCTCGACGAGGCGATCACCGCCTCGATGCTCGCCGGCGGCGCGCTGATCCTCGGCGGGGTCGCGCTCGCATCGGGCACCCTCCGCCGGCCCCGCCGCTCGACTGCTCCGGCGGGAACGTGAGCGTCTCGATCCGCCGGGCCACCGTGGCCGACCTCGACTTCATCGCCGAGCTCTACGCCGAGGAGGACGTGCGCCCCTGGCTGGCCGCAGCCGGCCCCTACGACCGCTCCGCCGTGCTCGCGGAGCTCGAGCGCTTCGACCGTGAGCCCGGATCGGGCGCGCTGATGGTGATCGAGGTCGACGGCGAGCGCGCCGGGGTCTCCGCCTGGGAGCTCGTCTACGAGCGGAGCCGGATCGCGCGGCTCGGAGGGCTCGCGATCCAGCCCCGCTTCCGCGGGCGCAGGATCTCCGACGAGGCCGCGCGCCTCCTCCAGCGCTGGCTGATCCTCGAGCTCGGCTTCCACCGCCTCGAGCTCGAGATCTACGGCTTCAACGAGCGGGCGCAGCGGCACGCCGAGCGCGCAGGCTTCGTCCGCGAGGGCGTCAAGCGCAAGGCCTACCGCCGCGGCGACGGCTGGGCGGACAGCGTCTGCTACGCGCTGATCGCCGAAGACCTGGCCTCGGATGCCGAAGACGAGCGTTAGGCTGCCAGCATGGAGCTGATCCACACCTGCTACCGGATCACCGACATCGACCGCTCGGTCGCCTTCTACACGGCGCTCGGGTTCGAGGAGCGGGCTCGGATGCCGATCCGCGAGGAGGCGATCAACGTCTTCATGGGCCTGCCCGGGGACGCCGACCGGCTCGAGCTGACCTACAACTTCGGCGTCGACTCCTACGAGGTCGGCACCGGCTACGGGCACATCGCCGTCACGGTGGACGACATGGACGGCGCGCTCGCCCAGCTTGCCGAGCAGGGAATCGAGCCCGAGCGGCCCAAGTACCAGGTGCGCGAGGGCGGCTCGTTCATCGCCTTCGTCCGCGACCCGGACGGCTACCGGGTCGAGCTGATCGAGCGCAGCACGTAGGGCGCTAGCCGTCGAGGCGCTCGGCGAGTTCGACCGTTGCGGTGTCGCCGGCCTCCTTGCCGATCGCCCGCCGAATCTCCGCCTTGATCGGAAGCATGTGGGTGCCGTCGCCCATGGCCATGAACGCGCTTCGGAACGGATGCCCGTCGATCGAGCCTCGTACTTTCACGAGCCCGCGCGTGCCGAAGAACGCGACCGATTCGGGCCACACGACGTACGTCCAGCCGCCCTTGGCGGGGCTCTTCTCCAGGACGGCGGTGAATCGTTCGTGCAAAGCCGTTGCCATCTCCTCCTCCTTGTCGTCGCGCTCGCACGTTAGACCGTGGATCGAGGTGAGACTCACCGGCCGCGTGATAAGAAGAAGCCGATGGTCACGCGAACCGTTCGACACCTGACGACCGAGGAGCTCGAGGCCGGACTCGACGAGATCCGGCGCGCGCCCGCGGCGGCCGGCACCGTCGAGCTGATCGCGCGGCGGCCTGCCGAGGGAGAGCGCGAGGTGCTGGAAGAGGGCGTGCTCGACCTGGCCGAAGGTCTCGTCGGCGACACGTGGATCGTCCGCGGGAGCAAGCGGACGCCCGACGGCTCGTCCCACCCGGACATGCAGCTGAACGTGATGAGCGCGCGCGCCGTCGACCTCGTCGCGGCGGGTGACCGGGAGCGCTGGGCGCTCGCCGGCGACCAGCTCTACGTCGATCTCGACCTCTCCGAGGAGAACCTGCCGCCGGGAACCCGGCTCGCGCTCGGCACGGCCGTGATCGAGGTGACCGCGGAGCCGCACACCGGCTGCGCCAAGTTCCACGCCCGCTTCGGCGGCGACGCGCACCGGTTCGTGAACACGAAGCAGCACCGGCACCTGCGCCTGCGTGGGCTGAACGCGAAGGTCGTCGAGCCCGGCACCGTTCGCCGCGGCGACGCGATCCGCAAGCTCTGAGCCGTCGCCGGAGCGCCCCCGCGCCCCGGCGACCTCTCTTGGCTCAGAAAACGGTCACGGTGGTCAGCGAGAACGCCGCGTGCAACGGCACCTCGAAGCGGGCGACACCCGCGGCGTCGGACATGACCGTGCCGGCAGACGTGCTCTCGCCGTTGCCGGCCGCGTTCCAGTACGCCAGGTTGAACGACGTGCTCGCCGGCAGACCGCCGATGCTGTACTGCGGCTTCTCGGCAGAGACGGTGTTCAGGTTGCGAGCATGCGTGTCGAGGCCCATCACGGTCACGCTTCCACTTGTGCTCGCGTACGCAACGAGCTCCTTCTCGGCCTCGTCCGGCTTGCCGACCTGCCAGTCGTCGTCCTCCCAGGGCCCCACCCGCACGACCTGCCACCCGCGCTCGGTCGACCGGAGCAGGAGCTGCAGCGCGTAGTAGGTCGGGAAGATCGGCCACCCTTCGGCGGCCGTGCCGAACATCCAGTAGGACTGGTTATTGAGGGTGTTGTCGTAGACACCCCAGAATGCGTCCCACTTCGACGCCCCCGTGTAGCCGAGCTGGGCCGAGGCGATGTTGAACCAGAGCTGTTGGAAGCCGGCCACGTTCGTCTTTCGGAGCTCCGTTCCGTCCTCCCAGTAGGCGGCGGTGACGGTCGGCTTGCCCGCGAAGCTGTTCGCACCACGCACGCCGAACTCCATCACGTAGGTCGGCTTCTGGGCAGCCGGGGCGATCTCCTGGGTCACGATTCGATGGACGTCCTTGAGCCGGAACTCCATCCGCGGGATGTCCCAGTAGTTCCAGTAGATGTGCACCGAGTACGCGTCGAGGATGTCGTTCATGTTGTGCTCCATGTACTCCCACCAGATCGTGTGGAAGCGAGCGCCGGAGCTCTCGATCAGGTCTCCGCCCATCAACCTCACGTGCTCGCGCAGGCCACGGGTGACGAGTTGTGCATGGAGGGCCCGGTAGAGCGCGTTGTACTGCTCGAGCGTGATCGCGGCCCCTGGGGTGTTCGGCTCGTTCTGCACGGTCACCCACCGCACATTCGTGAGCCCGCGGGTCTCGACCAGATCCTCGAGGACGGCCGCGAAGCGCGTCATCGACGGAACAGGATCGAGGCGTGCGACCGACGCCGTCTGGTAGGTGATGTTGATCGTCGCGCCCGACTCGTGCGCGAGCTGAACCGTCCGGATGAACGACGCCAGGTTCTGCGCCGCGGTCGGGAGCCGCTCCTCCCAGTTGTCGTTGTAGAAGATGCGGACGAGCTGAGGCTCGAGCGCCTTCGCCTTGGCTTCGAGGTCGGGGAGGCTGGCGGGTGGTGCGTTCGTGATCGGCGCGTAGACGTGCTGGTTGAACTGCCCGCCGTAGCCGCCGAGGCTGGGGACGAGCACGCTGGTGCGGACGAGCTCGTGCTCGGTCACCTCGACCTTCGTCGTGCGCGTGTTGTTCGTCGAGTCGGTCTCGGCCGGGTCTGCGGCGTCGATCACGACCGTCAGCTCGGCCGACATCGGGGTCGGCAACTTCACGTCCTGGAACGTGACCGAGCGGCCGCCGCCGGCAGGCACGGTCGCAGTCAGAGGCTCGGCTACGAGGGTCGGGCCGAGCATCAGCTTCACCGTCGCCGTCGCTCCCGTGTCGCCGTTCAGCTCCGACAGCTCGGCGACGACGTCGATCGGCCGCGTTGACAGGGTCTGGGGCGGTGCGTGGATCGCCGCAACGACGAGGTCGGGTCGCAGCTCGACGATCGCCTTTCCGCGGTGGATCGCCTTCCGGGGCGGGCTCTGCTCACGGACCTGGGCCTGGACGTCGACCGCCGCGCCGCGGACGACGTCGCCGAGGTCGACGGTGGCCGTTCCTGCCGGAGCGGCGACGTCTTTCAGGTTTACGGTCCGGTTCGTGTGCCCGTTCTGCCCCGAGGCGTAGATCCGGATGTGCAGATGCTCGAACACGGTCGCTCCCGCCGGCGCCCGCACGTAGAGATCAGCCCCCTGGGGTCCGGTCAGGGCGCTGAGCTCGAGCGGCTCCGCTGCTGCCGACCCGGCTGCACCCGGAGCCGACGGGACTGCACCCCCGATCGCGAGGCATGCAAGCAGGGCACCGAACCTCCATCGTGACACGATCGACTGCATCGCTCTCTCCTCTCGCGCTGGGGTCGGGGTGAGGTTGCCGCAGACCGCTCACGCGGCGCTCATCGCCCGCTCACGCGAAACGGTGGAGATAGGGTCGCTGCGATGAGGACGCGCCGGCTGATCACCGTGGTCGGCTGCCACGCGGGCGGCGAGATCGGCAACGTCGTCGTCGGCGGCGTCCTCCCGCCGGCCGGGGCGACCGTCTTCGAGCAGATGCAGACGCTGCAGCGGGACGGCGACTGGCTGCGGAAGCTCCTGCTGCGAGAGCCGCGGGGCAGCGTCGCCTGCCACGCGAACCTCGTCGTCCCGGCGACGCGCCCGGACTGCGACGCCGGCTTCATCATCATGGAGCCGACCGAGTACCCGGCGATGTCCGGCTCGAACGCGATCTGCACGACAACGGTGCTGCTCGAGACCGGGATGGTGGCGATGCACGAGCCCGAGACCGTCGTCCGCCTGGAGGCGCCGGGAGGCGTCGTCGAGGCGCGCGCCGCCTGCCGCGACGGGCGCTGCGAGAGCGTCGAGCTGACGAACGTTCCTTGCTTCGCGGAGCGCCTGGACGCGCCGCTCGAGGTCGAGGGAATGGGCACGCTGAGCGTCGACGTCGCCTACGGCGGCATGTGGTACGCGATCGCCGACGCGCGCGCCCTCGGCTTCGAGCTCGAGCCCCACGAGGCTCGTGATCTCTCAGTCGCGGGCGAGCGGATCCGGGCCGCCGCACGGGAGCAGCTCCCGTGCGCGCATCCGGAGCAGCCCGAGCTCGTCGGAGTCAGCATCGTTCAGCTCGCCGGTCCGTGGCAGGGCGTCGGCGCCGTGACGCGGAACGCGGTGGTGGTCGCGCCGGGGCGGCTCGACCGCTCCGCGACGGGAACGGGCCTCTCGGCACGCATGGCCGTCCTCCACGCGCGCGGCCTGATGCAGGTGGGCGACGCGATGACGCATGCCTCGGTGCTCGGATCCACGTTCGCCGGGCGGATCGTCTCGGAGACCCGGGTCGGCGAGCGGGCCGCGATCGTGCCGGCAATCCGAGGCAGCGCGTGGATCACGGGCGTGACGCAGCACTACGTCGACCCGGACGACCCGTTTCCGGAGGGGTACGTGTTGCCTGATACTTGGGGCGTGGGCGAGTTCGAGGCCTCGTGAGAAACGCCGAGTTCGGATTCGCGGGAACGCCGCTGCGCGAGACCCTCGTGGCAGCAGTCCTGCGCGGCGAGAAGACCGCCACCGCCGGGCTCCTCGTCGACTACGAGCGGGACGGTGACGCCTTGCCGGAGGTCGGCGAGCGGTTCCTCGTGCTCGACAACGACGGCGTGGGCGTCGCGGTGATCGAGACGACCGAGGTGCGCGTCCTCCGGGTCGGCGACTGCGACCTCCAGTTCGCCCGCGACGAGGGCGAGGGCTTCGAGTCGGTGGCCGACTGGCGCGCTGCGCACGACCGCTACTGGCGCTCCTACGCGGACGAGATCCGGGCGTATCTCGGCGATCCCGGACTGGGACGTCACCGACGAGACCGAGTTCGTGGCCGAGCGGTTTCGACTCGTCGAGGTTTTCTAGCGCTTCGAGGTCTTGCGCTTTCGCGCCGCCGGCTTGCGGGCGGGCGCTCGCTTGGCTCGGCTCGAGCCCTTCGTCTGCTTCGCCGCTTCGACGGAGGCCTTCAGCGCCGCGAGCAGGTCGGCGGGCTGCTCGTCGGCCTCGGGCTCGGGCGCCGTGATCGTCTCGCCCTTGCGCTTCGCCTTGATCACCTTGCAGAGCGCCGCGCGATAGGTGTCCTCGTAGCGCTCGGGCTTGAACGCGCCGGTGAACTGCTCGATCAGCGCCGTCGCCATCTCGAGCTCGCCCTTCGCGATCCTGACCCCCTTGGGCGCGATCTCCTCGACCGGGCGGAGCTCGTCGTGGAAGAACATCTTCTCGAGCGTGAGCGTTCCCTCCCGCACGCGGAGGCAGCCGAGGTTCTGCCGGTCGCGCATCACGTACTTGGCGATCGCTGCCAGCCCCGACTTCTCCATCGCGTTGCGCAGGAGCACGTAGACCTTCTCCCCGCCGTCCTGGGGCCCGAGGTAGTACGTGCGCTCGAAGTAGATCGGGTCGATCTCCTCGTACGGGACGAAATCCGAGATCTCGATCGTCTTCACGCCCTCGGTTCGAGCCGCTTCGAAGTCTTCGTCCTCGAGCACGACGTATTCGTCCTTCTCGAACTCGAACGCCTTGACGATCTCGTCGTCCGGGACCGGCTTCTCCTCGTTCTTGCAGATCTTCTGGTAGCCGATCCGGCTGCTGTCGGGCTCGTGGATCAGGTGAAAGCGGAGGTCGTTCTCGTCGATCGCGCTGAACATCCGCACGGGGACGTTGACGAGGCCGAACGAGATCGAGCCGGACCAGATCGCTCGTGGCATGTGGAGGAAACGGTGGAGCACTTGTTCCGGTTTCGGCACGATCCGGTTGCACTTCCGTACGGGGTTGCGTCCTAGGGTCATCTCCATGAGCGCGACCGCCAGGACCGGAACCGGAACAGCGGCGACGCCGTGGGGCCCGGCGAGCGTCGTCGAGGAGCTTCGGCTGCCGCAGCAGGCCGGAGACAAGCGCTTCTCCTCGCTCGTCCAGCTCCTCGAGACGAAGAAGGGCGAGCGGCTCGTCCGCTTCGCCTACGCGACCGAGGGGACCGCGCGGCGCGGGCCGGTGACCCTCCGCGAGCGCGACCTCGAACGGCTCCGCGGCCTGCTCGAGAAGCACCCGCAACTCCGCGAGACCCTGCGGTTGTGAGTGCCGCTGCGGGCGGGCTACGAGGCCGCGCCGGCGAGCACGCGCTCGCGGGCGGCGTCGACGAGCGCCGCGAGCAGGAGCGCCCCGTCGCCCGACCCGAGCAACGGATCGACCGCGTGCTCCGGATGCGGCATCAGGCCGAAGACGTTGCCGGCCTCGTCGCATACGCCCGCCACGTCGCCGACCGAGCCGTTGCAGTCCTCCGCGTAGCGAAGCACGATCCGGCCGGTCTCCTGCAGCTCTGCGTACAGCTCCTCGTCCGCGTACCACGACCCCTCGCCGTGCTTCACGGGGATCGTCAGCGTCTGGCCGGGCTCGCAGCGGCGCGTGAACAGGGTGTCGTCCCGCTCGACGGTGATCGCCACGTCGCGGCAGACGAACTCGAGGTCGCGGTTTCGGCGCAGGACGCCCGGAAGCAGTCCCGCCTCGCAGAGGATCTGGAAGCCGTTGCAGATCCCGAGGACGGGGCCTCCGTCCGCGGCGAACGAGCGCACCGCGCCCATGATCGCGGCCGAGCGCGCGATCGCCCCGCACCGGAGGTAGTCGCCGTACGAGAAACCGCCAGGGAGAACGACTGCGCCCGTCCCGCGTGGCAACTCCGACTCTGCGTGCCAGACGAGCTGGGCGCTCGCTCCCAGGGCGCCGAGCGCCCACGCCGCGTCCCGGTCGTCGTTCGAGCCCGGAAAGACGAGGACGGCGACCTTCGGACGGACGGTCACGCCGGCTCGCCGTCGATCTCGATCTCGAAGCTCTCGATCAGGGGGTTCGCGAGCAGTTGCTCACACATCCGCTCGACCTCGGCCCGGGCTTCCCCGTGGGTCGACGCCTCCACCTCGAGATCGAGGAGCCGGCCGACGCGGGCCCCGCCCACCGCGAAGCCGAGGGATTGCAGCGAACCGCGCACGGCTTCCCCGGCGGGGTCGAGGATGCCTGCCTTAGGACGGACGAAGACCGTTGCTCTCACCGGAGGACGACCTGCGGGTCGGCGGCATAGTCCGCGAAGGCGATCCCCGTCAGCAGCTCGAACGCCTCGAGATAGCGCGCGCGCGTGCCGGCGACGACCTCCGGAGGGATCTCGGGGCCCGGCTCGGCCTTGTCCCAGCCAAGGCTCTCGCAGTAGTCGCGCACGTACTGCTTGTCGTAGGAGTTCTGCGGGCGGCCGGGCGCGTACTCGGACGCGGGCCAGAAGCGGGAGGAGTCGGGAGTCAGCACCTCGTCCCCGAGGACGAGCGTCCCGTCGCGGTCGAGCCCGAGCTCGAACTTCGTGTCCGCGAGGATGATCCCGCGTGCCTCCGCATGGGCAGAGGCGAAGCGGTAGAGGGCGAGCGAGACCCGCTCGACCTCGCGGTAGAGGTCCGAGCCGACGAGCGCCGCTGCGGTGGCTCCGTCGATGTTCTCGTCGTGGCCGCTCTGCGCCTTCGTCGCCGGTGTGAGGATCGGCTCGGGCAGGCGGTCGGACTCGCGGAGGCCCCGCGGCAGCGTGTGGCCGCAGACTGAGCCGGTGGCGCGGTAGTCCTTCCACCCCGAACCGGCGAGGTAGCCGCGCACGACGCACTCGATCGGGAGCATCTCGAGCCTGCGGCACTCGAGCGAGCGGCCGTCGTCTCGAAGCGCGAGGAGGTGGTTCGAAACGAGCTCGCCGGTGCGCGCGAACCAGAAGGCGGAGAGCCCCGTGAGCACCCGCCCCTTGTCGGGGATCTCCGTGGGCAGGATCACGTCGAAGGTCGAGATCCGATCCGAGGCGGTGAGCAGCAGCCTGTCCTCGTCGAGCGCGTAGAGCTCGCGCACCTTGCCGCTGCCGACGTGAACCCCTGCTTCAGGCATGTGCGTGCTCCCGCTCGCCGAGGAGCGCCCGCAGGCGTTCGAAGACAACGTCCACGTGTCTCGTGTACGCCGCCTCGTCGAAGACCGACTCCAGCTCGACCCGCCCGGCGAGCTCGGAGTCCGCCCGGACGAGGCCTGGGAAGTCGAGCCCCTCGTCCCACGCCCTCATGGCATGTCGCTGCACGCGCCGGTACGCCTCGTCACGGGTGAGCCCCGACTCGACGAGCGCGAGCAGCAGCCGCTGGCTGAAGTAGAGGCCGTGACTCGCGTCGAGGTTCTCGCGCATCCGCTCGGCCCGGACGACGAGACCCTCCACGAGCCACGACGAAGCGGTCGAGCATGTAGTCGACGGCGAGGAAGGCGTCCGGGAGCACGATCCGCTCCGCCGAGGAGTGGGAGATGTCCCGCTCGTGCCAGAGGGCGACGTTCTCGAGCCCGACGAGCGCGTGGCCGCGAACCACCCGGGCGAGCCCGCAGATCCGTTCGGCGACGATCGGGTTGCGCTTGTGCGGCATCGCCGAGGAGCCCTTCTGAGCGCGACCGAACGGCTCCTCGACCTCGCGCACCTCCGTCCGCGCCAGGTGGCGGATCTCCAGCGCGAATCGCTCCAGCGAGGCCGCGAGCAGGGCCAGCGCGCCCAGGACCTCGGCGTGCCGGTCGCGCTGGAGGATCTGGGTCGAGCTCGGCGCCGGCTCGAGCCCGAGCCGCTCGCAGGCGATCCGCTCGACCTCGGGGTCGGTCGCCGAGTACGTGCCGACGGCGCCCGACAGCTTCCCCACCCGCATGCCCTCGAGCGCCCGAGCGACGCGAACGCGGTCGCGTTCGAGCGCGAAGGCCCAGCCGGCGAGCTTCAGCCCGAAGGTCGTCGGCTCCGCATGGACGCCGTGGGTCCGGCCGATCGTGAGCGTCTCCCGGTGCTCCTCGGCCCGCACCACGACGGCCTCGAGCGCGTGCTCGACGCCGGAGAGGATGAGCGCTCCCGCCTCGCCGATCTGTAGGGCGAGCGCCGTGTCCACGACGTCGGAGGACGTGAGCCCGTAGTGGAAGAACCGACCTTCGGCGCCGAGCTGCTCGGCGACGGCGTCGACGAATGCCGCCACGTCGTGTTGGGTCTCGGCCTCGAGCTCCGCGACGCGGGCGGGCGAAGGAGCCACCGCGGTCGCGCGGATCGCGTCGACGGCGGCGCGAGGAACCGCTCCCTGCTCGGCCCAGCCCTCGAGCGCCGCCAGCTCGACCTCGAGCCAGCGCGCGAGCCTCGTCTCGTCCGACCAGATATGGGTCATGGCCGGGCGCGAGTAGCGGGCGATCACGTCTCGGAGTGTACGGAGCCGTCCGGCTGCGCCAGGCATTCCACTCCTGCGGCCGCGAGCGCGATGTCGCGTCGCAGGCGGACGCCGGCGAACTCGATCCGGTCGCAGGCCGCGTAGGCGCGCTCACGGGCGCTCGCGAGCGTCGGCCCGGTGGCGGTCACGTTCAGGATCCGGCCGCCGCTCGTGACCAGCGTCGTGCCCCGGCGGGCCGTGCCCGCATGGAAGACGAGCGCACCGAGGTGCTCCGCTTCCTCGACGCCGGTGATCTCCGAGCCGTGGTCGTTGCGCTCGGGATAGTCCCCTGCCGCCAGCACGACCGTGACCGCCGCCTCGGGGCGGGTGGGCAGCTCGACGCCCGAGAGGTCGCCGGCCGCGGCCGCCGCGAGCGCCGACAGGAGCTCGCCGCCCAGTCGTGGCAGGATCGACTGCGTCTCAGGGTCGCCGAAGCGGCAGTTGAACTCGAGCACCTTCGGGCCATCCTCGGTGAGCATCAAGCCGGCGAAGAGCACGCCGACGAAGGGCGTTCCCCGCTGCGCCAGCTGCTCGATCACCGGCCGGTGCACGAGCTCGACGAGCTCTGCGACCTCGGCTTCGCCGAAACCGGGCACCGGCGAGAACGAGCCCATCCCCCCGGTGTTGGGGCCGCTGTCACCATCCAGGAGGCGCTTGAAGTCCTGCGCCGCCGGCAGCGGGATCACCGACCGGCCGTCGGAGAGGCCGAAGACGGAGAGCTCCTCCCCCTCGAGCAGCTCCTCGATCAGGAGCGGCCCCCCGAATGAGGCCGCGGCGGCGAGCGCCGCGTCGACCTCTGCCGCCGTCCGGCAGACGTAGACGCCCTTCCCCGCCGCGAGGCCGTCCACCTTGACCACGCACGGCGGGCGAGCGACGGCCAGGCTCGCGGCGCTGGGAACCGAGGCGGCGGCCAGCACCTCCTTGGCGAACGTCTTCGAGCCCTCGATCCGCGCCGCCGCGCGCCCCGGCCCGAAGACGGCAATCCCCGCATGCCGCAGCTCGTCGGCCACCCCGGCGACGAGCGGCCCTTCCGGGCCGATCACCACGAGCTCGACGTCGAGCTCCCGCGCGAGCGCGAGCAGGCTCTCCCCGTCGTCCGCGCGCACCGGATGGCAGCTGCCGAGCGCCGCGATTCCGGGATTCCCGGGCGCGGCATGGAGCGCCTCCACCTCGGCCGCCTGCGCGAGCTTCCACGCGAGCGCGTGCTCGCGTCCGCCCGACCCGACGAGGAGAACCCTCAAAGCGCGCGGAGTCTACTCCTGCAGCCGGACCGTGTTTGCTGCCCGAGAGCGCCGCGCATCAGTCACCCGTGAGCCAGAACGACCCAGGCCTCGAGTTGCACGAATGGGAGACCCGCTGGCAAGAGCTGGAGCGGCTGTTCGAGGAGGACGCCGCGGCCACCCTCCCGGAGGCGTGCGATTTCGTCGCTCAGGCGCTCCGCGAATCCGAGCTCGACCCGGAGTCGGGGAACGACGAGCCGGACGAACTGGTCAGCGCCTACGCCGCTGCCCGCGAGACGGCAACGAGGATCGAGCGCGGCGAGACCGTCGACCCGGGAGATGTCGGCGCGGCGATCGAGAATCTCCGCGCGGTCTACGACACCCTGCGCGCGACCCGCCCCGCCTGACGCGCCGCCGCTGGTATTTCCGCCCCGAATCGAACCGCCCGAAGGGGCCATGTCCGGGGTCAGACCCCGACCGTGTCCGGGTGAGACACGGCCCCGGGGAGAACGCCGAGAGAAATGCCGGATCGGAAGCTGAGTGTGTCCGTTCGAGACACGTCCGGGCTTTGACCCCGGCCGTGTCCGCTGAGGACGTGTCCGCGGGCGACCGCACGACCCGCGCCGTCTAGCTCCGGGTGAGCACCTGCTCGCGCGCGGCGCCGGTGCCGACGAGGTCGACGCCGACCTCGAGCTCCCGCTCGACGCGCTCGACGTAGGCCCGCGCGGCCGGCGGGAGGTCGGCGACGCTCTCGCACTCGTCGAGCGGCTCGCCCCACCCGGCGACGGTCTCGAACACGGGCTCGCAGTGGTGGAAGTCGCTCTGATGGGCGGGGAAGTCGGCCGTCTCCGTCCCGTCGGGGAGCCGGTAGCGGACGCACAGCCGCAGCTCGTCGAACGCGGAGAGGACGTCGAGCTTCGTCAGGGCGAGCGAGCCGATCCCGTTCAGGCGCACGGCGTAGCGGAGCGCGACGAGGTCGAGCCAGCCCGGCCGGCGCGAGCGCCCGGTGACGGTGCCGTACTCCTGCCCGAGCTCCCGGACCCGGCCGCCGACCCCCTCGTCCATCTCGCTCGGGAACGGCCCCTCGCCGACGCGGGTCACGTACGCCTTCGCGACGCCGAGCACCTCGTCGATCCGGGTCGGGCCGATCCCGATCCCCGTGCAGGCGGCCCCGGCGACCGGGTTGGACGAGGTCACGAAGGGATACGTCCCGTGGTCGAGGTCGAGGAGCGTCCCCTGCGCGCCTTCGAGGAGCACCCGCTTGCCGTCGCGGAGCGCCTGGTCGACGAGCAGCGAGGTGTCGGCGACGAACGGGCGCAGGCGCCGGGCGAGCTCCTCGTAGCGGCCGGCCACCTCCTCCAGGTCGAACGGCTCCAGCTCGTAGATCCGGGTCAGCCACGAGTTCTTCTCCGCGAGCGCGGTCGCGATCTTCTGCCGCAGGATCTTCGCGTCGAGCAGGTCCTGGACGCGGATCCCGATCCGGGCGGCCTTGTCGGCGTACGCCGGCCCGATTCCGCGCCTCGTCGTCCCGATCTGGAGCTTGCCGAGCCGCTTCTCGCTCGCGCCGTCGAGGGCGATGTGCCACGGCATGATCAGGTGCGCGTTCCCGGAGACCTTCAGCGGCTCGGTCGAGAGGCCGCGCTCCTCGAGGTCGTCCATCTCGGCGAGCAGCACCTCCGGATCGACGACGCAGCCGTTCCCGAGCACGCTCTGCTTTCCGGAGACGATCCCGGAGGGGAGTTGGCGGAACTTGAACGTCTCGCCGCCGACGATCACGGTGTGGCCCGCGTTCGGCCCGCCCTGGTAGCGGCAGACGACGTCGGACTCCTGGGCGAGCAGGTCGACGATCTTGCCCTTGCCCTCGTCGCCCCACTGCGCCCCCACGATCACCTTCGCGGGCACGGGGCGATCTTGCCCGTTCTAGCCGGACAGCACGCCGATCGGCGCGTTGTTCGCCCGCTCGACCCGGATCGGGTGGCCTCGCGAGCAGGTCGTCGAGGCGTGCGAGCGCTCGAGCTCGAGCCGCCCCTCGACGCGGGCGGCGAAGAACCCGTGCTCCTCCGCACACTCCGAGCAGACCGCGGTGAAGGCCGTCGCCATCGGCGAGAGCCGGATCGTCTGGTCGACCATCGCTCCTCCCTCTGTCTCCTTCCCCTGACCCCTTTTCCTCTGACCTTTGCCCGGGCCGCCTCAGGCGGCCATGTCCGAGAACTTGGCGAACCGCTTCAGGAACGCGAGCTTGACCATGTCGGTCGGCCCGTTGCGGTGCTTGGCGATGATCAGCTCCGCGATTCCCTGCGATTCCGACTCGTCGCCGTTGTAGTACTCGTCGCGGTAGACGAAGCCGACGAGGTCGGCGTCCTGCTCGATCGAGCCCGACTCGCGCAGGTCGGAGAGGATCGGGCGCTTGTCGTGGCGCTGCTCGACCGCACGGGAGAGCTGCGAGAGCGCGAGGATCGGGACGTCGAGGTCGCGGGCGAGGATCTTCAGGGCGCGGGAGATCTGCGAGACCTCCTGGACGCGGTTCTCCACCTGCCCGCCCGAGCTCATCAGCTGGAGGTAGTCGACGATGATCAGGCCGAGGTTCGGCTCCCGGATCTTCAGCCGGCGCGCCTTCGAGCGGATCTCCATCATCGTGATCGAGGCGGTGTCGTCGACCCAGATCGGGGCCTTCATCAGCTTGTCGCAGGCGGCCGTCAAGCGGGGCCAGTCGTCCGGCTTCAGCTTCCCGGTGCGCAGGCTCTGCGACTCGACGCGGGCCTCGGCGCACATCATCCGCTGGGTCACCTCGCTGCTCGACATCTCGAGCGTGAAGAGGGCGACGGGAACCTCGTGGCGCACCGCCAGGTTCTGGGCCATGTTGAGCGCGAGCGCCGACTTCCCCATCGAGGGGCGCGCGGCGATGATGATCAGGTTCCCGCGCTGGAAGCCCGAGGTGAGCTTGTCGAGCTCCTTGAAGCCGGTGGGGATCCCGGTGACGTCCGCGCCCGCCTCGTAGAGGTGCATGATCCGCTCGAAGCTCTCCTTCAGCAGCCCTTCGATGTGGCTGAAGTCGCCCGTGACGCGCTGCTGGGCGAGGTCGAAGACGATCTGCTCGGCGCGGTCGACGAGGTCGGTCGTGTCGCCCGGCCGGTCCTGGCCCAGGCGGGCGATCTCGGCCCCTGCCCGCACGAGCCCGCGCAGCGTCGCCATCTCGCTGACGATCCGCGCGTAGTGCGCGGCGTTCGCGGTCGCCGGCACGAGCGCCGCCAGCTCGTGGATCTTCGCCTTCCCGCCCACGCCCTCGAGCTCGCCCGCCTCCTCGAGGGCGTCCACGATCGTGATCGCGTCGACCGGCTCGCCCTGCTGGTAGAGCGAGAGGCAGGTGCGGAAGATCGTGCCGTGGCTCTCGCGGTAGAAGTCGCCGGCCGAGAGGATCTCCGTGACGGCGCCGATCGCGCCCGGCGAGATCAGCATCGCGCCGAGGACGGACTCCTCCGCTTCCAGGTTCTGGGGCGGGACGTGCGGCGTCGAGGCCGCCTGAGTGGCGGCGTTGCCGGACGGGTTGGCAGCGAGGGCGGCGTTCGCCATCGTCCCAATCAAGCTGGCCCGCGCAGGCCCGTCAACGGGTGGGGATCCACAGCCGGCCGGAGGCGCCGGGCTCGGCGGTTTGCAGGGGAAAAGAACGCATGTTCCCGTCATTCTCCCCAGCGGGCCGGACGTCCCTCCCGGGACTGTCCACAGGCGACACGTCCGTTTGTGCCGGAAGCAGCGGAAAGTTTCCGGCGTGCTCCACAAGCCTGTGGAGCACGCCGGGGAAAAGACCTACTGCTGTGCGGGCTCGGAGGGCTCCGGGTCGGCTTCGGCAGGCTCGAGCTCCGCCACCTCGGCGGACTCGGCGGCCTCGGCCGGGGTCTGTGTCGGCGTCTGGGCGGGAGCCTCGTCCTCGAGGTACTCGACCTCCGCGGTCTCGGCGCCGGCCGCCGGCGCGGCAGCCTGGCCGCTCGCCGCCTGCGCCGCCGCGAGCTCTTCCGCGACGCGGGCCGCCTCGGCGGCCTCCATCGCGGCGAGCTCCTCGTCGGGCGGCAGCTCGCCGCCCTCGGGGACGACGAGGGTCTTCACCTCGACGCTCACGCCCTCGAAGACCTGGATCGGGATCGCGTAGCGGCCGATCCGCTTCAGCGCGTCCGTGCCGATCTTCTTCCGGTCGACGCGAACCTTGCGGGTCCGCCAGAGCTCGTCGGCGATGTCGGTCGTCGTGACCGAGCCGAAGAGCGCCCCGGTCGGGCCGGACTTGACGTCGAAGCGGAGCACCGTCTTCGAGAGGAGCTCCGCGATCTCCTGGGCCTGGTCGACGCTCCGGGCCTCGTGCCGCGCCCGCTGCTCGTCGATCTTCTGCAGCTCGGCGACGCGGCCGGCGCTCGCGAGCTCGGCCAGCCTCCGCGGGAGCAGGAAGTTGCGGGCATAGCCGCGAGCGACGTTCACGACCTCGCCGCGCAGCCCGACCTTCTCGACGTCCTTCAAGAGGATCACCTGCATCGCTACTTCGCCTCCACGTAGGGCAGGAGCGCCATCTCGCGCGCGCGCTTGACGGCGACCGCGACCTGGCGCTGGTGGCGCCGGCACGCGCCGCTGATCCGGCGGTTGCGGATCTTGCCCTTCTCCGAGATGTAGCGCCGGAGCTGGTTCACGTTCTTGTAGTCGACCTCTTCGACCTTGTCCTTGCAGAAGAGGCAGCTCTTCCGGCGGCCGGGGGCCGTGGAGGAGCCGGGACGCTTGCTCCGCGTCCGATCCTGGGTTTTCGGCTGTGCCATCTGTCTCTCCTAGAAGGGGATGTCGTCGTCGGCGGCTGCGGACGGGAAGTCGGCGGTCTGGCTCGCGGGGGCGCCCTGCGGGACGAACTGGCCGCCACCGCCACCGCCGTCGCCGCCTCCGTCGCGCCCGCCGAGGAACTGGACGTTGTTGGCGGTCACCTCGACGGACTGGCGCTTGGAGCCGTCCTGGGCGTCCCACTCGCGCCACGTCAGCTTGCCCTGGACGCCGACCGGGCGGCCCTTGGCGAGGTACTGGGAACAGTTCTCGGCGTCGCGGCCCCAGACGGTGACGTCGAAGTAGTACGCCGCGTCCTGCCACTCCTCGCCCCGCTTGACGCGGTCGTTGACCGCGATCCGCAGGGTGGTGACGGCGGTCCCGGACGGCGTGTGGCGCAGCTCCGGATCGCGCGTCAGGTTGCCGACGAGCACGACGCTGTTGATGTTCTGGGCCATTACTCCTCCTCCGGCGAGCTGTCGATGGGTGCTGCGACATCCTCGCGCGTCGGGCCGCCCACGGCTACCGGCTGGGTGGAACCCGGCCTGTAGCGACGGGTCGCCAGATGGCGCATCACGGCGTCGTCGATCTTGAGCACGCGCGAGATCTCGTCGAGCGTCTCGGCCTCGGCGCTGAAGCTCAGCAGGTGGTAGACGCCGTCGCCCTTCTTGTCGATCTCGTAGGCGAGCTTGCGGCGGCCCCAAGCGTCCTGGCCGGCCCACGTGCCACCGCCACCCTCGACGAGGTCGCGGGTGCGCTTGACGATCTCCTCCTGCCGCTCTTCGGGCAGCTCGGGGTCCAGCATCAGCAGAATCTCGTAGTCGATCACGTTCCCTGGCTCCTTCCTTCGGGCTGTGCCTTCGGGTTTCGGGCTTCCTTCGGTCTTAGGCGGCCTCACCGGCAGGCACGAGCGGGAACAAGCGCGCGCGAGGTGAGGCAGGAAGCGGGAAGCAGAGTAGCATCACGACCATGAGACGAGCATTGGTCTGGATCGCCGGAGCCGTCGGAATCGCCGCGCTGATCCGTCATCTGCGCGGCCGGGAGGCGGTCGACGAGGCCTCCACGGCCTGGCCGACGACGGATCCGGCGGCCCCCGACCCGGCTGAGCCCGACCCGGCGGTCGAGCTCCGGCGCAAGCTCGCGGAGGCCCGCGACGCGGGCGACGACCGGGACGAGTTCGACGCCGCGGAGGGCACGCCCGTCGACGAGGTCGAAGCACGCCCGTCGCTCGAGGAGCGGCGCGCCGCGGTTCACGCCAAGGCGCAGGAGGCGCTCGGCGAGATGGACGGACCGAACGAGCCCTAGCCCATGAGTCGTCCATGAGGGTCGTCGTGACCGGCGCGACCGGGAACGTGGGCACGAGCGTCCTCGACGCGCTCGGCCGCGACGACGGCGTCACCTCGATCCTCGGGATCGCCCGCCGGCTCCCCGCCGCGAGCTTCGCGAAGACGGAGTTCGCGGCGGCAGACGTCGCCGCCGACGACCTCGAGCCGCTACTCCGCGGAGCGGATTGCGTCGTCCACCTCGCCTGGCTGATCCAGCCCTCGCACGACGAGCCGACTCTCCGCCGGACGAACGTCGAGGGCTCCCGCCGCACGTTCGCGGCCGTCGCCGCCGCCGGAGTCCCGGCCCTCGTCGTCGCCTCCTCGATTGGCGCCTACTCGCCGCGGGCCGACGCCCAGCCGGTCGACGAGAGCTGGCCGACCCGGGGGATCCCGGCGAGCTGGTACTCGCGGCACAAGGCCGAGCTGGAGCGCCTGTTGGACGCGCTCGAGGCCGAGCAGCCCGAGCTCCGGGTGGTGCGCCTGCGGCCGGCGATCACGACGAAACGCGAGGCCGCGAGCGGCCAGCGGCGCCTCTTCGCCGGCCCGCTCCTCCCGACGCCGCTCCTCCGGCCGGGGTGGATCCCGTTCGTCCCGGATGTGCCGGGCCTCCGGCTGCAGCTCGTCCACGCCGACGACGTCGGCGACGCGTACCGCCGGGTCGTCGTCTCGGACGCCCGCGGCGCGTTCAACATCGCTGCGGAGCCCGTGCTCGATCCAGCCGCGATCGCGGCCGCCCTGGAGACCCGGACGGTGCGGCTCTCGGCCGGCGTCCTCCGCGGAGCCGCCCGGGCGGCCTGGCTCGCCCGCCTCCAGCCGACCTCGCCGGACTGGATCGACCTCGCTCTCGGCGTTCCCGTGCTGGACTCGGCGCGCGCCCGCTCCGAGCTCGGGTGGGCGGAGACCCGCAGCGCCGTCGAGACGCTGCGCGAGGTGGTGGCGGGCATGCGCGAGCGGGCCGGACGCGGCACACCCCCGCTCGCCCCATAACGGGAGCGGTGACCTCCGCTCCCCGGCGGCATACTTCAACCGATGAGCGAGCTGCCGCGGACGGACGAGCTTCCCCGCTCCGACGAGGGCTACGACGCGGCGAAGGTCGAGGAGGCGTTCGCCTCGTTCGCCGACCGCGTGCACGAGCTCGAGGCGGTGGCCGGCGAGCTGCGAGCCGAGCTGCGCGAGCTGCAGGGCAGACCGGCAGAGGGCCGACCGGCAGCGGCGCGACTTCGAGCGCGCGCCGGCCACCTACGAGGGCGAGGAATGGCCCGCCGCGGGTGCGGCTCCGGACGGCGCCGCGGCGGCGGACTGGAGCTCCGCTGGCTGGGTCTCCTCGGTCCCTGCGCCGCTGACCCGTCCGATCGTGGTTCCGCGGCTCGCGCTCGAGGCCGTCTTCCTCGTCCTCGTCGCACTGCTCGCCGGCCTGGCCGATCTCTCGACGACCGCGATCGTGGTCGTGATGGCGGTCGCCTGGGCGCTCGTCGTCCTCTCGGAATGGGCCGCCGCCGCGAAACGGGCCCGCTGGCGGCTCGACTCGGTCGCGACGCCGCTCGACGAGCCCGCGGCCGGCGCGAGCGACAGCACCGGGCCCTGGAGCATCCCCGTCGTCGAGGCGACCGTGGTCGAAGCGCCCGATCGGTCCGAGTCGCACACGGTCGTGACGAAGCTGCCGCCCGAGCCGGAAGCGGAGCCCGAGCCGGTGCTCGAGGCCCAGCCGGAGCCGGAGCCCCAGCAGCCGGACACCGAGCCGGAGCCGAAGCCCGAGCCGGAGCCGGAGCCCGAGCCGACGGCCGACGTGGAGGACACGGCCGAGACCGGGGCGCCGATCCTGCTTGCCGAGCTCGAGCCGGAGCTGGAGGCGGAACTCGCGCCGAAGCGGCGCCGCTGGTTCCGCCGTGGCCACAAGGACGAGCCGGAGGCCGACGCTCCCGATCCCTGGGAGCTGTGACGGGACGAGTGGCGACCGCGCCGGCGGTGGCGCTGGCCGCGGCAGCGTTCGTCCTCGCGAGCACGACGGCGGCAGGCGCTCCCGTGCAGGCGCCGGCTCGGGCCTCCGCCTTGAAGCTGGCGCCCGGGTACGTCGCCGAGCTGTACGCGACCGGGCTGCGGCGGCCGACAGCGCTCGCCTTCGGGCCGGACGGCCTCCTCTACGCGACGCAGGAGCAGGGCCAGGTCGTCGCGGTCGGTCGCGGCTCAGCCCGGCCCCGCGTGCTGGCCCAGGGCTTCCGGACGCCGCTGGGGCTCGCGTGGAGCGGCTCGACGCTCTTCGTCTCCGCCCAGGGATCGCTGCACCGGCTGGAGGTCGAGGGACGGCGCGTGACCTCCCGGCGGGCGATCCTCACCGGGCTGCCCTTCGGCCGCCACCAGCAGGACACCGTGGCGCTCGGGCCCGACGGCCGGCTCTACCTCGGCAGCGGCTCGACCTGCGACGCCTGCGTCGAGAAGGACGCGCGCAGCGCCGCGATCCTCTCCGTGCGACGGGACGGGAGCGACCTGCGCGTCGTCGCCCGCGGCCTGCGCAACCCGTTCGGGCTCGCCTTCGAGCCGGCGACCCGGCGGCTCTACGCTTCCGACAACGCCCGCGACGATCTCGGCGAGAGCGAGCCGGCCGAGACGATCGTCCGCGTCGAGCCGGGCGCCGACTACGGCTGGCCCGGCTGCTGGTCGAGCTGGCGGCTGCGCAAGCTGGAGGGCAGCTGTCGGGGCGTGACGAGGCCGGTCGCCCTGCTCGAGCCCCATTCGTCGGCGAACAGCCTCGCCTTCTGGCGGGGCCGGCTCTTCGTCGCCGAGTGGGGCCAGTACCTGAGCGAGCGCTGGGGCCGCAAGCTCGTCCGGGTCGACGTCCGCACCGGCCGCTCGACGACGTTCGCGGACGGATTCGAGCACCCGCTCGGACTCGCCGCCGAGCCGGGCGGAGCCGCACTCCTCGTCGGCGACTGGGGCCGCGGCGTCGTCTACCGGATCAGACCGCGCTGAGAGACGTCACGGCGGTCCGGCGAATGCCGCCGCCGCAGCCGCCAGCCCCCGCGCGATCCGATCCCGGTAGGCGGCGGTGCGCAGTCGAGCACGCTCGCGCGGATTCGTCAGGAAGCCCGTCTCCGCGAGCACGACCGGCACGTCTGCCCAGTTGAAGCCCGTCAGGTCGGAGCGCTCGACGAGCCCGAGGTCGCGAGCGCCCGTCGCGCGGACGGCCTCGCGCTGGACGAGCCGGCCCGCACGGAGGCTCGACGCGTAGATGTCGTCCGTCCAGCCCCGGCGACGAGCCGGGACGAGGGTCGATGCTCCGTGCCGCGTCGGATCGGTGGAGCCGTCGGCGTGGATGCGGATCATCAGCGCCGCTCCTCGCGCGTTGCAGAAGCGCGCCCGCTCGCGATTCCCGCCGCGATAGCCGTCCGACGTGCGCGTCAGCGCCACGCGGTAGCCGCGCTCGACGAGCAGCGCACGCGTTCGGCGGGCGATCGCGAGCGCGACCGGCGCCTCGCCCGCCGTGCCGCCGCCGTCCTTCACCTTCAGCTCGCTCGAGCCGGGGCCGATCGGCTCGAACTGCCGGCCGACCTCGGGTGCGGTGCCGTGCCCGGGGTCGAGGCAGATCAGCGCGGCCGCGAGCGTCTCGACGAGCACCGAGTCGGACGCGCTACTGGATGCCGGTGTCGAGATGGAGATCGACGCGGGCGAACCGGTCTCGCGGCACGACCACGACCCGAGGCGTCAGACCGACTCCGATCCGGCGCCTCCCGCTCCCGCTCGTGACGACGTACCGGCCCGGCCTGAGCTCCACCCGGTAGCCGCCCCTCGGTCCGGTTGTCGTCCTTGCGACGATCCGGCCGGCCTGGGAGAAGGCGAGGCGGACGTTCGCGGCGGGCGCCTCGCAGGGATCGTCGGCGCGGCAGACAGGGCTCGTCGGCCCGCGCAGCACGACTCCGCGGAGTCCCGATTCCCGAGTCGAGCCGGCGGCTGGAGCCGCAAGCGCGAGCGCAAGAGCCAGCACGAGGATTCGCACGAACCGAGCGTAGCGCCCTCTGCCACCAACTCGCAGTTGCATTCCCCTCGCCGCAGGGTTTAGCTTCGACCCATTCCGGGCGTACAGGGGGTCCCGGAGCGTCGAGGGAACCTGCCCTCGGCCGTCAGTAGGAGGGAGCATGAACAAGCGACAGCGACGGCTTGCACGCCTGCTCGCCGTCTTCGGCATCGTTCTCGGCGCGGCGCTCGTCACCGCGCCGGGCGGGGCAGCCGCACCGCAGCCGAGGATCACGACCTCGGCCGCGTTCGACGTCTCGCCACCGGCCGCGATCCTTCGGCCGACGACTCGCGTCTACGACGCGCCGGCCGGCAACACGCGGAGCGTGAACGCCCCCGTGGCCGACGTCGACGCGGGGTACGCGGGGGACGCGGGACTTCAGACCTCGGGATACGCGTCGAAGCCGGCCCTCGGGCCGCTCGTCAACTTCGAGGGCCTGAGCAACACGGACAACTTCAACATCTTCGGCTTCCGGGTCAATCCTCCCGATCCCGTCGGCGACGTCGGCCCGAATCACTACGTCGAGATGGTCAACCTCGTCTTCGGGATCTGGGACAAGGCCGGGAACAAGCTCCTCGGCCCGATCGACACCGGCTCGCTCTGGGCCGGCTTCCCGATCGAGGACTGCACCGATCCGTCGGGCGACCCGATCGTCCTTTACGACCAGACGACCGACCGCTGGCTCCTGACCCAGTTCACGACGCGCGGCCTCGACGATCCGACGCTGCCGTTCTACAACTGCGTCGCGGTCTCGACGAGCGGCGACCCGATGGGCTCGTACTACCGCTACGCGTTCATCACGCAGCCCGACGAGGACGGCGGCTACTACTTCCCGGACTATCCGAAGTACGGCGTCTGGTCGCACTTCTACGGGATGACGACGCGCGACTTCGGCTCGGTCGACGGCTACGGGATCAGCGTCTACGCGCTCGAGAAGAAGCGGATGGTGCAAGGAGAGCCGGATGCCCGGGCGATCCAGTTCTTCCTCGACTCGGAGGACCCGAGCGTCAGGCTCGAGGACATCGGCGACGGCCTCCTGCCGGCGGACATCGACGGCAACAAGAAGCCGCAGGAGCACGATCCGCAACCGATCGTCGGCACCCAGGACGACGGGGGCGGTTACGCCGCCTCGCCGATCGTGGACGCGGTCAACATCTACGACCTCGAAGTCAAGTGGGCGGCGAAGCCGAAGGCGTCCCTGACCGGGCCGATCGAGCTCCCGACGGCGCCGTTCGACTCGATCTTCCCGTGTGCACCCACCGCACGGGACTGCCTCCCGCAGCCCGGGATCGTCGACCCGGCGCAGTACCTCGACATCCTCTCGTACCGGCAGCGGCCGATGCATCGGCTCGCCTACCGAAACTTCAACAAGTACGAGACGCTCGTGACCAACCAGTCGGTCGAGGCGCTGCCCGGAATCGCCGGCGTCCGCTGGTACGAGATCCGCCGCGACCGCAAGGGCGACTACTCGATCCACCAGCAGGGCACGTACGCCCCGGCCGACGGCGTCCACCGCTGGATGGGCTCCGCCGCGATGGACAAGAACGGGTCGATCGCGATCGGCTACAGCGTCGTCAACGGGACGACCGTCTTCCCGGGGATCCGCTACACCGGTCGGCTCGCGAGTGACCCGGCCGGGCAGATGACGGTCGCCGAGGGCACGATCATCGACGGGAGCGGCGTCCAGACGACGACCAACTCCCGCTGGGGCGACTACACCTCGCTCAACGTCGATCCGGTCGACGACTGCACGTTCTGGTACGTGAACGAGTACTACACGGCCGCCGGGCAGGCGAGCTCGCCCGCCGGCTGGCAGACGAGGATCGCGAACTTCCGCCTCCCCGGCTGCGGCTAGGACGACGAGCGGTGCGGCGGCCTCGCCCGAGGCCGCCGCACCGTGTCTGCCCAGTCGTACTAGGCTCTCCGAAAAAAGGGGGGGTCAGATGTTCGCACGAGTCAGCGTGTACGAGATCGCCGACGACCGAATGGACGAGGCGGTCACGAACTTCGGCACCGCGCTCGAGGAGATCCGGACGATGGACGGCTTCAATGAAGCGTTCTTCGTGGTCTGCCGTGAGGACGACCGGGCGACGGCGCTGACGCTGTGGTCGAGCCGTGAGGCGCTCGAGGCGAGTCGCATTGCCGCGAGCCGGATTCGCTCCGACGCGGCTCGCTCGGTCGACGGGTCGGTCGTCAGCGCCCAGGAGTACGTGGTCGCCGTACACGTCGTCGGCACGGGCTAGGAGGGTCTGGCGGAGCGGCGTGGGAGCAAGCGGATCGACTGCCCGCAGGCCTGATCGCCCACGCCCACTATCGACGCGTCTTGAATCCGCGCTGATGCTCGTAGCAGTAGACGAGGCCGGCGAAGCGCGCCCCGTGCGCGAGGCAGTAGTCACGCACCTTCTCGCTCACGCCGACGCCACAGCGCGCACACGCCGCGCCCGCGACAGCCATGGAAGGGAAAGAAGATGACGCGGCGGTCGCTGCCCACGGCATGACCGGATCGCCGGAGGTCGCGAGGATCATCCTGACGAGCTCGTCTCGACCCATGAGCCGCACGTGGTTGGCGTGGGCGAGCTTCCGTGCCTGCTGCGTGTAGCCACTGTTTGTGACGACCATGGCTTCTGTGCAGTCGTACATTGCTTTGGCCGTGACGGCCTGCTGGACTGCGGGGACGCCGACGTTCTTCGAGTAGCGCTTTGCCTGCACGAGCGTCCGCGTCCCGTTCTTGAGGACCATCAAGTCGCCGCCGTAGTCGCCTCGAGGGGAGCCGATGTGCTCCACGTGATAGCCGCCTCGCTGGAAGAGCGTCTGCAGGTAGCGCTCGAATGTTGGCCCGTCCATCAGGTCGATTTCACTGATGCGCGAGCGCGCGAGCCGGCGCTGCTGACGGATCGCGAGCAGCAGCTTGCCCAGCCCGATCGAGGCCAGGAGCACCCAAAGGGGCCAGGTCGCGCGGAGCATGTCGACCATGACCGCGATCACCTCTACGACATCGACCTTGATCTGCGGAGCCTGTGGTTCGTCTGTGGCAGCCACTTCGACGCCTACAGTGATCGCCGGAAGGGATGAACCACAATGCCTCGGTCGAGGGAATCGACGTGGTTGCGAGCGTGCGCGTGAGTCATGCGCCAGTCGCGCCACCGCTCGGGCGGATTCCAGCGGTCTTGAGCGGAGCTGACAGAACGGAGCGGCGTGGGAGTCGAACCCACCAAGCCGTGGGTTGCACGACCGGACCGGTTTTGAAGACCGGTTGGGCCACCGGGCCCGTGCCGCTCCGCGGCCAGCGTACAGCCGAGTAGATCCACCTAAAGGGTGTAGCGACCGCGAACCGCGTCGATCATCGTCCGAATTGCGAGTTCCAGCGAATCACGTCCGAGGGGTGCAACACGGACGCTCGCTCGAGTGCGGATGGGGAAGGACTGCGGCTTGGCCAAACTGAGGGTTCTGCTCGCTGACGATCACGCGTTGATGCTCGAAGCGGTGCGCGTGGCGCTCGACGGCGACGGCGATTTCGAGATCGTGGGGGCGACGACCGAGGCGACGAAGATCCTCGCGCTCGTCAAGGAATCCGAGCCGGAAGTGGTCGTCCTCGACGTGCGGATGCCGCACCTCGACGGGATCACCTGCCTGAAGCGGATCCGCGCCGGCTTCCCCGACGTGGTCGTGATCATGCTCTCCGCCTCGGAGGAGCCGACGGTCATCAAGGAGGCGATGGACAACGGGGCGCGCGCATTCGTCCTCAAGCACATCGATCCGCGCGACCTCGGAGCGGTGATCCGCCAGGCGATCGTGGGCAGCGTCTTCCAGTCGACGAGCGTCTTCGCGAACGCCGCGGCGACGATGGCCGAGGCAGCGGGGCTGACCGGCAAGGAGCACGACGTCCTGAACCTGCTCTCGGCGGGCCTCTCGAACAGCGAGATCGCGAAGGAGCTGTGGCTCTCACCGCAGACGGTGAAGTTCCACCTCTCGAACGTCTATCGCAAGCTCGACGTCAAGAGCCGGACGGCAGCCGTGCAGACGGCGCAGAGCAAGGGCTCTGATCAGGAACCCGCTCCTCCAGGAGGCCTAGGCTCAGGCGACGACCCGGGCCTCGATGCTCGGATCCGCTGCTGCCCAGGCACGCACGAAGAAGAGGAGCTCCATGCGCTCCTGGCCCGGGATCGCGAGCTGCCCGACGGGATAGGAGAGCTCGAGCGTCTCCCCCACGGCCACCGCCCGACCACCGTGCGCCTCGAGCTCGGCAGTGAGCCTCGCCCTGGCGTCCTCGGGTTCTACGCGCAATTTCATCGCTCCAGTCTGGCGGCTTCAGCCGGTCTCGCTTCAACCCGATCGGCTAGCCAATCGCGTCTGAACGGCTAAGCGAGCTGAATGTGGCGCCGCCGGCTGACGCTCCTACCCCGATAGCCAGGAAGGCCCACCCGGATGGCGGTGATCCGCCGCGCCTCGATGGAACACGATGGTGTTCGCGACAGGCGCTCAGTCGCTGCGGCAGGTCGAATTCCATGGGCGCGCGCAAGAAGACGGGGGTCTAGGGGACGTAGCAGCGGTCTGCGTGCGGCACCGTGGCGGCGACCGGCCAGTCGGCCGGGAGAACGCGACGGGCTTCGCGGAGGCCGCAACTCCAGTCTCACTCGATCCACGAGCAGGGCGGCGAGCCGAACGTCTAGGGGACGTTCTTCGCGCCGAAGCAACAAGGTCACCGCCGCCGGCGGCGACCACGATCTCGACATCCCGGGAGGGGTAGTAAATGAAGCGGTTCACATCGAAGAAGGGGATCACCCTTCTCGCAGTCATGGTCGTCGCGGTCGTCTCGGCCGTCGGCGCGTTCGCGTACTGGACGACCTGCGGGTGACGGGTCGGGGACGGCCGATACCGGCACCACTGTCGCGCTTCGTCGTGACCCAGCTCGGCGCCGTCTCCGCTCGATCTCGTTCCGGGTGGTCCGGCCCAGGCCGTCTCGATCGACGTCGAGAACACGGCGTCGTTCAACCAGTACCTGACGTCGCTCGTGTTCGAGATCGACCCGGCCTGGTCGGAGCAGGCTGATCCGCGGCAAGCCGGCCTGCACCGACGGCTGACTTCACGCTCGTTCAGCCGACAGATCGCGAACGGCGATCTCTCGCCGGGCAACCACAACGGCGCGACCTACACCGGCTCGATCGCGCTCGACAACACGGCGGCGAACCAGGACAACTGCAAGAGCGTCTCGGTTGACCTGCTGCTTCACGCGAACTAGCACCTAGCACGCATCGGTGGAGGGGTGGCTTCGGCCGCCCCTCCACCAGCTTTGCGTTCGGAACGACCACCCGACACAGACACGAAGGAGACAGGCGAATCTGATGACAGCACGGTTCGTGAAGAGGACAACGAGGAGCGCCAGGCTGACGAAGCTTGTGGCGTTGCTCGCTGTGCTCGCGGTCGCGGGGATCGGAGCGTTCGCGGCGTTCGGAGCTCCGGCGGTGGCGACACCGACGATCAGCTCGGGGCCGGCGAACCCGACGAACCAGACAACGGCGAGCTTCGCGTTCAGCGCGACCGGCGGCGTCACCGGCTATCAGTGCGCGTTGGACGGCTCGGCGTTCACGACATGCACGAGCCCCAAGAGCTACACGGGCCTGGCGTCGGGCTCGCACTCGTTCCAGGTGCGGGCGGTCAAGAGCGGCCAGACCGGCTCGGCCGTCGCCTACCCGTGGACGATCGATCTGACGACGCCGAAGGTGAGCTCGATCGTGCGCGTCGGGTCGAGCCCGACGAACGCGGCCTCGGTCTCCTGGACGGTGACGTTCAGCGAGTCGGTCTCGGGCGTCGATCCGGCCGATTTCGTGCTGGTGCGGGGGGCGACGCCGACGGGTGGGGCGCTCACGGTCAGCCCGGCCGGCCCGGCGGCGGTGTACACGGTCAGCGCCCCCACGGGCAGCGGCGACGGGACGCTCGGCCTGAACCTGGTCGACAACGACACGATCAAGGACGCCGCGACGAACACGCTGGCCGGGACGAGCGGCGCGAACGGGAGCTTCACCGGCCCCGCCTACACGGTCGACAAGACCGGCCCTGCGAACGCGCCCACGGTCACGGGCACGAGCGGCCTGGTCGCCTCCACGAACGCGAGCTTCAGCTTCTCGACGAGCGAGTCGGGGGTTGCAGGCTTCCAGTGCAGCCTCGACGGGGGCGCGTTCGCGGCCTGCGCGAGCCCCAAGAGCTATTCCGGGCTCGCCCAGGGCGGCCACACGTTCTCGGCCCGGGCGCTCGATTCGCTGGGCAACCCCGGGCCGGCCTCAGCGCTCCGCACCTGGACGGCCGACACGACGCCGCCGCCCGCGCCGGTGCTGACCTTGAAGCCGCCGGATCCGTCCTCGACCTCCACCTCCAAGTTCGCCTGGACGGATAGCGAGTCGGGCGTGAGCTTCCAGTGCAGCATCGAGAACGGGCCCTGGACGGCCTGCACCTCGCCCTTCACCTTCGAGGTCGTCGTCGACACCTCCAACAACGGCCAGCATCAGTTCGCCGTGCGGGCGATCGACCCGGCCGGCAACGCCTCCGCCTCGACCTCCTACAAGTGGAAGGTCGACAAGGGCTCTCCCCAGCTCTTCACGATCAGCGGCTCGGTGAGCAACCTGCAGATCGGCGTCGCAAAGCCGATCGCGGTGACGCTGAGCAACCCGAACGACGTCCCGATCTACGTCACCGCGCTCAGCGTCACCTTGACCACGAACGCGGCCTCGGGCGGCTGCACCGCGTCCAACTTCTCGATCACGCAGTCGAACGCCTCGGGAACGACGCCGATCACGGTGCCGGCGAGTGGCAGCGTCACCGTCACGACAGCGCCGCAGGCCCCGCGGCTGACGCTCCTGAACCTGGCGACCAACCAGGACGTCTGCAAGAACAAGAGCTTCGTCCTCACCTACAGCGGGAGCGCTCACTCATGAGCCCCGCGATCCAGTTCGTCTCCAGGTCGAAGGGGCGGCTGACGCTCGTCGCCATCCTGCTGATCGCGCTCGCCTCGGCGATGGGCGCGATCGCCTACTGGACGACCACCGGCTCGGGCAGCGCCACCGCGAACGCCGGCACCCTGACCGCGGCCACGATCAGCACGCCGGCGACCTCGACCGGCTCGAACGTCGTGTCACTCGACGTGCAGGCGACGATGCTGCCCGCCTCGGAGAACCCGAACATCACCTACACCGTCGAGCGGGACCTCGACGGCGGCGGCTTCGCGGCCGTGGCGAGCGGTGATTGCGCGTCGCTGGCCTACGGAGACCCCTCCTGCACCGACCTCGTCACCCAGAGCGGCACCTACACATACCGCGTGATCGCCTACTACGCCGGCGACTCCTGGACCGCAGCCTCGAACGAGGTCCAGGTCGTCGCGAACACGGACAGCACCGCACCGACGACCGCGATCACCTTCCCGCTCGACGGGGGGACCTACGGCGCGCTCGGCTTCGGCGCTGGTTGCTCCCCGACGGGTATCTGCGGGACGGCGTCTGACCCAAGCGGCGTGCAGGAAGTGCGCCTCTCGATCCGGCAGGGAGCGTTGGGGCTCTACTGGGATGGGACCAGCTTCGCCAGCCTCGGCGAAATCTTCAACGTCGCGTCGTTGCTCACGCCGGCTGCGACCTCGACCAACTGGGGCTTGGCTTTCGGCCTGCCCGCGGACGCGACCTACACGGTGCACGTTCAGTCGAAGGACACCGTCGGAAACGAGCAGACCGGGACGACCTACTCCTCGGTCGGCACGTTCACGATCGACACGACGGGGCCGATCGTGACGGTCACGACGCCGGCGAACGCCGGCTCGACCAATGACGCCACCCCGACCCTGAGCGGCGCCGCCGGCAACGCAGCGGGCGACTCGGCAACCGTCACCGCCAGGATCTACAGCGGCACCGGCACGGGCGGCACGGTCGTTCAAACGCTCCCGGTGACGCGCTCGGGCGCCACCTGGACCGTCGATGCGAGCACGCTCGCCGAGGGCACCTACACCGTTCAGGCAACCCAGAGCGACGCCGGCGGCAACGTCGGGCTCAGCAACGCGAACACGTTCACGATCGACACGACCTCGCCGACGGTGACGAACGTGACGTCGCCCCTCGCCAACGGTTCCTACAAGGCCGGTCAGGTGGTGCCGGTGACGGTCACCTTCAGCAAGGTCGTCAACGTGACCGGGACGCCGCAGCTGCTGCTCGAGACCGGCGCTACCGACCGCAACGCCGGCTACACAAGCGGCAGCGGCAGTGCGACCTTGACCTTCAACTACACCGTCCAGGCGGGCGACACGAGCAGCGACCTCGACTACGTCGCGACGAGCTCGCTGACCCTGAATGGCGGCACGATCAGGGATGGAGCCACCAACGACGCCGATCTGACGCTCGCAAGCCCCGGAGCCGCGGGCTCTCTGGGCGCGAACAAGGCGATCGTGATCGACACGACCCCGCCGACCGTGACCAATGTGAGCTCGACGCTCGCGGATGGCGCCTACAAGGCCGGTCAGGTCGTGCCGGTGACGGTGACCTTCAGCGAGATCGTGAACGTGACCGGGACGCCGGTGCTGTTGCTCGAGACCGGCGCCACGAATCGCAACGCGAGCTATACGAGCGGCTCCGGAACGGCGACGCTGACCTTCAACTACACGGTGCAGGCGGGGGACACGAGTAGCGATCTCGACTACGTGGCGATCGGTTCGCTGACGGCCGGCACGATCAGGGACGTGGCGGTCAACGACGCCGTGCGGACGCTGGCAAGCCCCGGAGCTGCGGGCTCGCTGGGCGCGAACAAGGACATCGTGATCGACACGACCCCGCCGACCGTGACCAATGTGACATCCACGCTCGCGAATGGCGCCTACAAGGCCGGTCAGGTCGTGCCGGTGACGGTGACCTTCAGCGAGGTCGTGAACGTGACCGGGACGCCGCAGCTCACCCTCTCGACGGGCTCGCCGGCGACGACCGTCGTCAACTACACCAGCGGTTCGGGCACGAACACGTTGACGTTCAACTACACCGTCGCGGCGGGCAACACCAGCGCCGACCTCAACTACGCCGCCACAAACTCGCTGAGCCTGAACGGCGGCACGATCAGCGATCCGGCAACCAACGACGCGACCCTGACGCTGCCCGGTCTAGCCGCGAGCGGATCCCTCGCGACGAACAAGGCGATCGTGATCGACACGACCGCGCCGACGGTGACTAACGTGACCTCGCCCCTCGCCAACGGTTCCTACAAGGCCGGCCAGGTGGTGCCGGTGACCGTGACCTTCAGCGAGGTCGTGAACGTGACTGGAACGCCCGAGTTGACGCTGGAAACCGGCACCACGGACGAGGATGTGGCATACACGAGCGGCAGTGGCACGGCGACGCTGACCTTCAACTACACCGTCCAGCCCGGCGACACGACATCTGATCTCAACTATGGCAGCACCGGCTCGCTCAGCCTCAACGGCGGCACGATCAGCGATCCGGCAACCAACGGCGCGAACCTGACGCTGCCCGGCCTTGCCGCTGCCGGATCCCTCGCGACGAACAAGACCATCGTGATCGACACGACCGCGCCGACCGTGACGAACGTGACCTCGCCCCTCGCCAACGGTTCCTACAAGGCCGGCCAGGTGGTGCCGGTGACCGTCACCTTCAGCGAGGTCGTGAACGTGACTGGAACGCCGCAGCTGACCCTTTCGACGGGCTCGCCGGCGACGACCGTCGTCAACTACACCAGCGGTTCGGGCACGAACACGTTGACGTTCAACTACACGGTCGCGGCGGGCAACACCAGCGCCGACCTCGACTACGCGACGACGACCGCGCTCAGCGCCGGAACGTCGATCCGCGATGCAGCCACCAACGACGCCGATCGGACACTCGCAGCTCCCGGCGCGGCCACCTCGCTGGGCGCGAACAAGGCGATCGTGATCGACACGACTGCGCCGACGGTGACCAACGTGACCTCGACGCTGGCGGATGGCTCGTACAAGCAGGCTCAGGTTGTGCCCATCACGGTCACCTTCAGCGAGGTAGTGACGGTACTCGGCACGCCGCAGCTGACGCTCTCGACGGGCTCGCCGGCGACGACCGCTGTCAACTACACCAGCGGTTCGGGCACGAACACGTTGACGTTCAACTACACGGTCGCGGCGGGCAACACCAGCGCCGACCTCGACTACGCGACGACGACCGCGCTCAGCGCCGGAACGTCGATCCGCGATGCAGCCCTGAACGACGCTGTTCGGACGCTCGCGAGCCCCGGAGCTACCGGCTCGCTGGGCGCGAACAAGAACATCGTCATCGACACCACCCCGCCGACCGTGACCTTGACCGCGCCTGCAAGCAACAGCTTCACGAACGACACGACCCCCACTCTCAGCGGCGCTGCGGGCAACCTGGCCGGCGACTCGAACACGGTCACTGTCACGATCTACAACGGCACCGGCACCGGCGGAGCCGTCGCCCAGACGCTGACCCCGACCCGGACCGGCGCAATCTGGGCGGCGACCGCCGCGACGCTCGCGCAGGGCACCTACACGGCCCAGGCGACCCAGACCGATACCGCCACCAATACCGGCACCAGCACGGCCAACACCTTCACCGTCGACACCACCGCACCGACGCCCACGAGCGTCGTCGCCACCGATGGCGGTAGCCAGAACGACCCCGGCGAGATCGACCACGACAACAAGGACGACACCCTCGCCTTCACGTACTCGGAGAACATCAATCCGGCAAGCGTCACGACCGGGTCCGTCAACGTGACGTTCACGAACAACGACGCAGCGTGTGCCGGCACCGCAGACTCGATCACGGTTCCCGGCGTCGGCAAGGTCTGCCTCGGTAGCCAAGCGTGGCTGACCGCGACCAGCACGTCCACACAGTCCCTCGCTCTGTCCGGGAACGTCGTAACTCTCGCCATCCTCGTGACGCCGACGGGGACAGGGACCGGCGTTGCAGCGTCCAACTTCACCTGGTCGACCACCGGCGGGACTGCGGCCGATCCTGCGGGCAACGTCGCCACGGGCTCCGTCACCACCAACACGCGGTTCTAGCTCCCAGGCGAGCAGGCGGAGGAACGCGGCGAACGGCGTCGTAGCCCAGTCCGAGGTGGCGCCCGGACCCTCCAGCCCTTCCGCTCGAGCGCGTAGCCGTCCCGCGCGGGTCGCCGCCGCGTGCGGGCTCGCGGCACCCGTCCTCATCGTCGCGCTCACGCTCAGCAGCGGCGACTCGGCCGCAGGGCGGAGCGGAGCCCCGCCGGCTGCCCCGACCCGGCAGGTCGAGCCCACACGTCCCGAGCCTTCGTCGCAGCCCGAAGTCGTCGAGATCGCCGCGACGGGCGACATCACGCTCGGCAGCACGCCCGAGCTTCCGCCCGACGGCGGCGGTTCGCTGTTCGCGGGCGTCGAGCGCGAGTTGCGGGGCGAGCTCGTGCTGGGAAACCTGGAGACGGCGCTCACGGACACCGGCACCTCCAAATGCGGGGCCGGCAGCACGGACTGCTTCAGCTTCCGGGCGCCCCCCGAGTACGCCCGCACCCTGAAGCAGGCGGGCTTCACGATGCTCAACCTCGCCAACAACCATTCGTTCGACTACGGGGCCACGGGCCAGGCCGAGACGGTCGCGGCGCTCGCGGCGGCTCGCCTGCCGCACACGGGCCGCCCGGGGGAGATCGCCTACCGGCGGGCCGGCCGAGCCCGAATCGCGGTTCTCGGCTTCGCCCCCTACCCGTGGGCGCAGGATCTTCTCGACCTCGACGCGGCCAGGCGACTCGTGCGCCGCGCTGCCGCGGAGGCGGATCTCGTCGTCGTGACGATGCATGCGGGAGCCGAGGGGAATGCGGCGACGCGCGTGCCCGAGGGAGCGGAGTTCCACCACGGCGAGCGGCGCGGCGACTCGCGCGCGTTCGCCCACGCCGTCGTCGATGCGGGCGCCGATCTCGTGCTCGGGCACGGGCCTCACGTCCTGCGCGGGATCGAGTGGTACCGCGGCCGCCTCGTCGCCTACAGCCTGGGCAACTTCTCCTCGTACAGGAACCTGGCGCTCACCGGCGCCTCCGGCGTCAGTGGAATCCTCCAGGTCTCGCTGGAAGCCGACGGCGCTTGGCGCGGAGGCCGGCTCGTACCCGTGCAGCTCGTCGGCGACGGCACGCCGAGGCTAGAGCCCGGCGGGCAGGCGATCGAAGCGGTGCGCTCGCTCTCGCTGGCGGACTTCGGCCCCCGGGCCATGCGCGTCGGCCCTGGCGGAGCCCTCAGCCCGCCCGCAGAAAGCTGAAGAAGGGCCGGGCCGCCTGCTCTGGCGGCCCGGCCCGGACGAACGGCGTCGCTCCTTCGAGCTAGCCGGGGACGATCGAGACCTGGACGAGCCGCCGGCTCGAGACGCCCGCGAGGATGTCCTCGCCGGCCTTCCGGGTCCGCAGGAAGAACTGCACCGCGGTTCCGGGAGTCAGCGCGAGCCTGTCGGTCGCCCGGACGCTCACGGTGGCGATTCCGCGCGAGTTGGTCGCGACCTCCGGAGCGGTCGTGACCCGTCCGAACGGCACTGCGGTCACGTAGACGAGCGCACCCTGGACGAGCCTGCCGCGGGTGTCGGAGATGCGGATCTGCATGGTGACCGGATCCGTCCGGTTCCGGAACGGCTCCGAGGAGAAGTTGCTGATCACGAGCCGGTCGGGCAGCGAGACGCTCGCGATCGGAACCGCGTTGACCGCCGCCCCACCGCCGCCTCCGCCACCTGTGGTGCGCACGACGGCCGACGGGTTGGAGATCGCCGTCGAGAAGCCGCGCGGGTTCGTCGCCCGCACCTGAACGCGGAGCGTGCGGCCCTGGTCGGCCGAACGGACGCCGTAGTTGCGACCGCGGGTCCCGGTGTCGGTGCAGCCGGAGCCGGCTGCGTCGCACTGGAGCCAGGCGTACTGGTAGTTCGGAGCGCCGGTCCAGGTGCCCGGGTCGGCGGTGAGGGTCTCACCGATGGTCGCGCTGCCCGAGATCGTGGGCTCCTTCGTGTTCTGCGGGGTCGTGTTGTCGGCGATCACGGGCGTGGGCCTCGAGTTCGCCGTATCCGAGCCGTCGGCGTTCCGCGCGGTCACGAGCGAGACGATCGTGCGCCCGACGTCGGCGTTGACGAGCCGGTAGCGGCGCGTGGTCTCGTTCGGGATCACGACGCAGTTGGCGCCGTTCGAGTCGCACCGCTGCCAGCGGTAGGTGTACGACGTGGGGCTGTTCGACCAGAGGCCGTTGCTCGTCGTCAGCGTCGAGCCCTGACGAAACGTGCCGTCCACAGTCGGCGGCGAGGTCGAGCGCGGAGCGGCCGCGACCGCCGACGTGACGACGACGAGCGCGGTCAAGCCGAAGGCGAGGAGCGCGAGGAGCGTCCCTCCGAGCCTGCGTGATCCAGCTCTGCGTGATCCAGCTCTCATTGGTCCTCCTGTTTTCTAGGGATCGAACGGTTCGAGTGGTTATCGCGTCCGAACGAGGACGGAAAACCGCTTGCGCAGCGGCTTTACGAAACCTTTCCACCGAGCGGAGCTCTCTGCGAGGATCCCAGACGGCCCGGTCGTCGGCTCGTCGGCGGCACCCGCGAAGGAGGAAAGACAATGGCGTCCTACACGATTCTCCACCTCGACGACTTCGAGCGTCCGTTCCCGAAATGGGCGCTCGCGCGGAAGGGGCTCGGGCTCGCCGCGTTCGGGATGAATATCGTCGAGCTGCCGCCCGGAGAGACGATTCCCGAGCACGACGAGGTCGAGCGCGACCAGGAGGAGGTTTTCGTCGTGCTCTCCGGCGACGCGACGCTCCTGATCGACGGGGAGGAGCATCCCGCCCCCGCCGGCACGTTCGCGCGGCTCGATCCGGAGCCGCGGCGGACGGTCGTGAACAGGAGCGACGCCGACACCACGGTCCTGATCGTCTCGGCGCCGAGGACGAGCGGGTACGAGCCGCCGTCCTGGGCGTGACGGGGCTGCGCCCGTGATGAGAGAGCCGCTCAAGGTCGCCTGCTGCCAGGTCGAGCCGGTCATCCTCGACCGCGCGGCCACGCTCGACCTGCTCGCCGAGCGAACGGCCGAGGCCGCGGCGGCCGGCGCGGGCCTCGTCGTCTTCCCGGAGACGTTCGTGCCCGCCTACCCCACCTCGGCCTGGGCGAAGGCGCTCGCCGGCTGGGCCGATCCACGGGCGAAGGCCGCGTTCGCGCTGCTCCACCGCGAGTCGCTCGAGGTGCCCGGCCCTGATGCCGACCGGCTCGGCGAGATCGCACGCGAGCACGGCGTCTGGCTCGTCACCGGCGTCAACGAGGTCGACCCGGCGCGGCCCGGCACGCTCTACAACTCGCTCCTCTACCACTCGCCCGACGGCGAGCTCGCGCTCCACCACCGCAAGCTCGTGCCGACGAACCACGAGCGCCTCGTCTGGGGCCAGGGCGACGGCCGGGGGCTGCGCGCGCTCGCGACGCCGATCGGGCGGATCGGCGGCCTGATCTGCTGGGAGAACTACATGCCGCTCGCGCGCTTCGCGCTCTACGAGTCCGGCGTCGAGCTCTACATCGCCTCGACGGCCGACGACGGCGACGCCTGGCAGGCGACCCTCGTCCACATCGCGCGCGAGTCGCGAGCGTTCGTGATCGCACCGTGCCACTTCCAGCGCGCCGAGTCGTATCCCGCCGACTTCCCGCTGCGCGACGAGCTCGAGGGTCGCGGGATCCTCGGCCGCGGCGGCAGCGCGATCCTGGCCCCCGACGGCGAGTACCTCGCAGGCCCGCTCTACGACGAGGAGGGAATCCTCTACGCCGACCTCGAGCCGGCCCGGCTCGCGGAGGAGCGGCAGCGGTTCGACCCCGCCGGGCACTACCACCGCCCGGACGTGCTCGGGCTGACCGTGACCTTGCCAGACGCCGCCGGTGGCTTTACCCTGGATTGAGCCCGTCTGGGCTGACAACCGAGCTGCGGCACGAGGAACGTGATGGCCACGGAAGCTGCGCACGGAGAAGCGACGACGAACGGGACGACCAACGGGGGCGGCCGAGTCTCCTTCTCGGAGCTCGTGCGCGCGCATCACGAGTTCGACGCCGCTGTGGACGCGGCGGCCGCGGAAGCGGTCGAGCGGAGGTTCCGCAGCCTGCTGGAGGCGTTCGAGGCGTCGAGCAGGCGAGATCGTCGATGCCTACTGGTGCCGCGAGGCGCCCTCGGGAGTCGCGCTCACCCGCCGCGAGCGGGCCCGGCGCGGCCGGCTGCTCGGACGCCGGAAGCTCGAGTACCGGCTCCACCGCGTCTCCGACTGGGTCACCGGCGGCACGCACGAGATCGCGGATCTCCTCCACGACTGCGACATCCTCGCGATCAAGGCGGCGAGCGGGCTCGAGGGAGTGCCGCGCGCGGTCGTGATGCAGTGGCTCCTGCTCGTCGAGTCGCACCTGCTCGGGTTCATCGAACGGCACCGGCACGCTCCGCCCGCTCCGAAGGTCGTGACGCGGTTCGCAGCGAGCGAGCGAGCCGAGCTGCGACGGATCGAGGAGTACACGTTCCGATCCGGCGAGAAGCGCGCCCGGATGCGCTACGTCGAGGGAATGCTCGGTCTCGGAGTCGTCGTCCTCGCCGCGCTCTCCGTCGCGACCGCCGGCGTCCTCGCCCTGTTCGGGCCGCTCAACCTCGAGTCGCCCAGCACCCGCGAGTTCTACGCGTCGGCGGCGGCGGGCGGAATCGGCGCGGTGATCAGCGTGCTGATGCGAATGAGCGGTCGCGGCAGCTTCGTGATCGACCACGAGCTCTCTCGCTGGGAGGTGACGCAGGTCGGCGCCTACCGGCCGTTGATCGGCTCGGTCTCGGGGATCGTCGTCTACTTCCTCTTCCAGACGCCGCTCGTCCCGATCGAGCAGGACGCGCTGACGCTCCCGTTCTTCGTCGTCGTCGCGTTCCTCGCAGGCTTCAGCGAGCGCTGGACGAGGCTGGTGCTCTCGGGCGCGATGCGCACGGTTGCCGACCGCGAGGCGGAGCCGGACCCGGAGCCCGAGCTCGCGGAGCCGGTCCGGGACGGACTAGCGAACGACGATCCGGTCGCCGCGCTCGACGCCCCAGCGGCGGAAGGAGCCTGCGTTGACCTCGAGCGCGCCGCGGTAGGTCACCCCCGGGTCGTAGAGCGGGCAGGCGGCGGTGCGGCACGGCTGCATCGTGAGCATCCGCAGGATCCGGCCGCGAGCGTCGTAGAAGGCGATGTCGAGCGGGATCAGGGTGTTCTTCATCCAGAACGCGCCGGTCGTGGGGGTCGTGTACGCGAAGACCATCCCGGCGCGCGGGGCGAGCGAGCGGCGGTTCATCAGCCCGCGCGAGCGCTGCGCCGGCGTCCGTGCGAGCTCGACCTGGAGCGCGATCTGCCGTGTGCCGGTCGAGATCGTCGCGGTGCCCCGGCCGAACCTCGGCTCGGCGGCAGATCCGACCGTGGCGCCCCCGGCCACGAGGACGGTGGCCGCGAGCAGGAAGAGGACGAGCGAGCTGCGCACGGCGAAAGTGTTGCAGCGATCAGCGGCGGCGGAGCACCCGCTCGTCCCCGACCCGCCGGGTGACCCCGTCCGCGTCGAGCCGCTCGAGCAGGAGCTGCGCGTCGCGCCTCCCGCAGCCGGCGAGATCCCGGAAGCGCGCGAGCGCGATCCGGCCGGCTGCCTCGCATTCCGTGACGACGAGCGTCCGCGCCCGCTCGAAGGCCGCCGCCGAGACGACGTAGCCGTCGCCGAGGCGCACGAGCCGGCCCGCAGACTCGAGGAAGCGGGCGAGCTCGCGGTCCTCGACCTTGACCGCTCCGGGCTCCGCCGCGGCGAGCTCCGCTTCGAGCGCCTCCGCCTCCGCCTCGCGTTCGCCGAGGCTCGGGGCGGCGCCCGCGCGGTAGAGGCGCGAGCCCCGCCGCTCGAGCGAAAGCCGGGGGAGCAGGTCTTTCGCCCACGGGGCGACCGGCGCGTCCACTCCCGGGTCGAGCGGATCCGCAGCGTCGATCCGCGCGGCCAGCTCGGCCTCGAGCTCCCCCAGCCAGGCCTCGGAGTAGAGCCAATCGCCGTCGCGCAGGACGGGCTCGTGGATCGTCTCCTCGCCCCGCTCCGAGCGCTCGAACCGTGCGAGATCGGCGTGTCGGGGCGGCGCGGGGTCGAGGATCCGGCCGCCGCCGACCGTCGTCGAATCGCGCAGGACGACGCGGTCGCCTCGGGCGGCGACGACCGGCGCAGCCAGCCGAAGCTGCGCGAAGTGCTCGCCGGCCCGCACGACCCGGCCGGGGATCGACGCCGTCCCGTGGTGGACGACCAGGCGGGCGCCGTCGTCGATCGGCTCGACCTCCTCGAGCGCGATGTCGAGGCGATAGCTCGGCCTGTACGCGCCCGGCGCGACCAGCACGTCACCGCGCCGGAGCCGGCTTCGCTCGACCCCCGGGAGGGCGAGCGCCACGCGCTGCCCCGCCTCGGCGCGTTCCACGGCGAGGTCGTGCACCTGGACGCTCCGCACGCGCACCTCGAGCCCGCGCGGCTCGACGCGAAGCGAGTCACCGACCCCGACCGAGCCCGACCAGAGCGTCCCGGTCACCACCGTCCCGATCCCCGGGAGCGAGAAGACTCGGTCGACGTGGAGCCGCGCCGCGAGCTCGGGCTTGTGTTCTTCACGCACAAGGTCGCGCCGCGCGCCCGAGCGCCGCCCGGAGCTCGTCGAGGCCCGCGCCCGTCTTCGCGCTCACCGCGACCGCCTCGGCCCCGGGCACGAGCTCGCGCGCCTCCTCCAGCGCCAGCTCGAGCGTCTCGGCGTCCACCGCGTCCGCCTTCGTCACCGCGACCACCCCGCGCTCGATCCCGAGCAGCGCCAGGATCGCGAGATGCTCGTGCGTCTGCGCCCGGGCGCCCTCGCCGGCGTCGAGCACGAGCAGGAAGAGGTCGATCCCGGTCGCGCCGGCGACCATGTTGCGGACGAACCGCTCGTGTCCGGGGACGTCCACCAGCGAGAGCCGCCGCCCGTCGGGGAGCTCGAGCGGCGCATAGCCGAGGTCGATCGAGATCCCGCGCGCCTGCTCCTCGGGGAGCCGGTCGGTGTCCTTGCCGGTCAGCGCCCGCACGAGCCAGGTCTTGCCGTGGTCGACGTGGCCGGCGGTTCCTACCGTGAGCGGCAACGATCTACACGCTCGATCTGAGCAACCGCTCTGCCCGGAAGACGCTCGTGCGCTCACCGACTGGACAGGTCGGCGCGGTGGACGTGTTTCTGCCGTAGCGGCCGGAGCCAATGACTACCCCATGCCCATTCGTCGGCGGGCGACAGCAACCGCCTCCGCGACCTCCTCTGCCTCGGCGTCCGTGAGCGTGCGGCAGTCGAGGAGCGTGCGGCCGTCGCGGACGACGGCGAGGACCGGCGGCTCGTGCGTCCGCAACAGCGCCGCCAGCTCCTCCTCGACCGCGCAGGCGTAGCTCGGGAGCTCCGCCAGAGGGAGCGCGCCGCCGCCGACCCGAGCAACGGTCTCCTCCACCGAGCCGCCGACCGCAGCCGCAAGGCGCTCGGCGCGCGCTTGCACCACGGCGGCCGGCTCGCGCAGCATCCGCAGCACGGGAAGCTCGTCCGGGCGCTCGAGCGCCAGCGCGAGCGTTCCCTCGAGCGCGGCGAGCGTGAGCTTGTCTGCGCGCAGGGCTCGCTGGAGCGGGTGCCGCCGAAGCCTCTCCACGAGCTCGGCGCTCCCGGCGACGATCCCCGCCTGCGGGCCGCCGAGGAGCTTGTCCCCGGAGAAGCAGACGAGATCGGCGCCGGCGGCGAGGCTCGCGGCGGGCGTCGGCTCACCCTCGAGCTCGACGAGCGCGCCGGAGCCGAGATCGTCGACGAGCGGCAGCCCGGCCCGTTCGGCCAGCTGCGCGAGCCCGGCGAGGCGCGGGCTCTCCGTGAACCCGACCTGGCGGAAGTTCGACTGGTGGACGCGTAGCACGAGCGCCGTCTCCGGGCCGATCGCCGCCTCGTAGTCCTCGATCCGCGTCCGGTTCGTCGTCCCGACCTCTCTCAGGCGCGCGCCGGAGCGTGCGAGCACGTCCGGGATCCGGAAGCCGTCCCCGATCTCGATCAGCTCTCCGCGGGAGACGAGGACCTCGCGGCCCTCCGCGAGCGCCGCAAGCGCGAGCAGGACGGCGGCGGCGTTGTTGTTGACGACGAGCGACGCCTCCCCGCCGGTCAGCCGGCGCACGAGCGGGGCGAGGTGATCCTGGCGCGAGCCTCGCGTTCCCGTCGTCAGGTCGTACTCGAGATTGGAGTAGCCGCCGCCGATCTCGAGCACGCGTTCGAGCGCCGCCGGGGCGAGCGGCGCGCGGCCGAGGTTCGTGTGCAGCAGGACGCCGGTTGCGTTCAGCACGCGGCGCAGGCGCGGCCGGCGCTGCGCGGCGAGCTCTCCGAGCGTCCGCTCGACGAGGTCGCCCGCATCGACGCCGGCGCGGATCTCCTCGCGGGCGCGGTCGAGCGCGGCGCGGGCGGCAGCCAGGGCGGACGGGCGCGGCTCGGCGGCGAGTCGGTCGTCGCGCAGCAGCTCGTCCACGGAAGGCAGATCGCGCAGGCGCACGAATACGAGTGTAATGGCCTGGTTGCGGCTATTTTGTCCGGCATGAGACGCGTCGTACTCCGGACGGTCTTGGCGACGACGGCGCTCGTCGCCGCACTCGCGGCCGTCGTTCTCGTCCGCGACGCGGTCTACTCGGAGAAGCCCCTGCCCGGGGTCGAGGTGCGCGCGCTCGACCTCGACCGCCCCGTCCGGGTGGCCGTGCAGGGCCGAACGTTCGCGGTCCGCCCCGCCGAGGCGCTCGTGGTCGATCGGACGGCCACCGAAGCGGCGAAGGTCGCAGCCGGCAGGCAGTCGTTCCTCACCCGCGTCCGCCAGCTCGCGCAGCCGCGCCCTCCGCGGATCTCGGTCGACCCGGTCCTGGCCGCGCGGCCGAGCACAGCCGCCTACGACAAGCTGGGCGGAGGCCTTCCCGCACCTCGGCCGGCGCGCGTCGAGCGGCGCGGCTCCGACTTCGCCGCGATCCCGGCGCGGCCCGGCAAGCTGGTCGACGAAAAGCGGCTCTCAGCCGCCCTGGCCGCCGCGGTGCTGAGCGGGAAGCGAGAGGTCGTCGCGCCGCTCGTCGAGCTCGCGCCGAAGCTCACGACCGCCGAGGCGGAGAGCGCCGCCGCCACGGCCCGCGACCTCGCCTCGCGGCCGGTCGCCCTCACCTTCGCCGGCAAGACCGTCGGCTCGCTCGAGCCAGAGCGGCTCGCGCGCCTGATCCACTTCGCCCCGCGGCAGAACCGGTTCCTCGTCACGTTCGACCGTGAGCGGGTCGCGGACGCCGTCAAGCCGGCGCTCGAGCCCTGGCGCAAGCGCGCCGCCAACGCCCGCTTCGGTGTCGAGGGCGAGACGGTGCGGCTGACGCCGTCGCGTCCCGGCCTGGACGTCAACCCGGCGGTGGCGCTCGCCTCCGTCACCGCCGCGGCGTACTCGGATCGCCGCCTCGCGCCGCTCGCGCTCCGGCAGACCCGCGCCGACCTGACGACGCGCGAAGCACGCGAGCTCGGAATCCGGGAGCAGATCTCGACCTTCACGACCGAGATGGGGCCCTCGTCGGCGAACCGGATCCACAACATCCACCTGATGGCCGAGTACATCGACGGCACCCTGATCCGGCCCGGCGAGACGTTCTCGTTCAACGGCTCCGTCGGGCCGCGCACGGTCGAGCGCGGCTTCCGCGAGGGCCAGATGATCATCGGCTCGCTGCTCGTCCCCTCGATCGGCGGCGGCGTCTGCCAGACGGCGACGACGCTCTTCAACAACGCCTTCGAGCTCGGGCTGCCGATCCTCGCCCGCCAGAACCACAGCTTCTACATCTCGCACTACCCGATGGGCCGCGACGCAGCCGTCTCCTGGGGCGGGCCCGACTTCGCCTTCCGCAACGACCTGAAGACCGGGATCCTGATCACGACGAGTTACACGAACGAGACGCTCACCTTCAGCTTCTGGGGCAGCGACCCGCAGCGGAGGATCGTCTCCGCGACCGGCCCGCAGCTGAACTGGCGCACTCCGCAGACGACCTACGCGCTCGATCCCTACGCGCCGAACGGCTCGGTGCGCACCGTCAGCGGCTCGAACCAGTCCGGCTTCGACGTCACCGTAAGCCGGGAAATCTACGAGCGCGGCAAGCTGCTCCGCAACGACTCGTTCACGAGCGCCTACGTCGCCGTCGGCCCGACGCAGATCTACGGCCCGGGCCGCTCGATCCCGGGCCCGTACTTCGTCCTGCCGCGCATCTAGACTCGCGCGGAGCGCAGGGCGGCCTGCGCCACCAACCGAGGGGAGTAAGCGTGGAGTCATCGGCGGCGGGATCCGGCCGTGGAGGCTGGATCCACAAGCTCGGCGCATTGGGGTCTTTGATCTTCGGCGTCGGCCTCCTGGCCGGCTTCTTCGTCTCCGGGGACTCCGGGGAGACGGCCCAGGACCTGATCGCCTATGCAGACGACAAGGGAGGCGCGCTCTGGCTCATGCAGATCGTCGCTCTGCTCGCGCCGCTTCTCGTCGCCCCGCTCGTCGCAAGCCTCTGGGTGCGCTCGCGGGGTGCGAGCGAGGCGTTGCGCGCGCTCATCCTGGTCGGCGGGACGCTCTTCGTCGCGTTCATCTCGACGGCTCTCACGATCTGGGCGGCGCCGCTGCTCGAGAACGCCGACCTGAACGTCGCGGGCGCCGAGGCGTACCTCCTGATCGACGACGTCGGCTGGGTGCTGCTCGGGCTCTCGGGAATCTCGATCGGAGCGATGATCGTCGCCGCCTCGCTGGCTGCTCTCGAGCAGGGCTGGGCTCCGAAGTGGGCCGTCTGGGTCAGCATCGCCCTCGGCGTGCTCTCCCTCGCGACGATCGCGTTCATCGGCCTCTTCGCCTGGACGATCTGGCTGATCGCGGCCGGCCTCTTCCTGCTCCTTCGAGGCCACCGCGAGGTCACGCCGGCCGCCGAGCCGAGCGTGTAGCGCTACTGCGCGTCGGCCTTCTCGGGCTGGTGCGGCGAGCCCTCGTGCGGCGCATCGGGCGTCGCCGAGCGCTCGTCGTAGCTCGCGACGACGAGGCGCACCGCCTCGGCCGGGTCGTCCGTGACGTGGAGCAGGTCGAGATCCTCGGGTGAGATCATCCCGTCGGCGAGCGCCTCCTCCCGGACCCAGACGAGCAGCTCCTGCCAGTAGTCCGAGCCGACGAGGACGACGGGGAAGTCGAGCACCTTGCCGGTCTGGATCAGCGTCAGGGCCTCGAACAGCTCGTCGAGGGTGCCGAAGCCGCCGGGATAGATCACGAAGCCCTCGGCAGCCTTCACGAACATCGTCTTGCGCGCGTAGAAGTGCTTGAAGGTCATCTCGAGGTCGCAGTACGGGTTGAGCCCCTGCTCATGCGGGAGCTCGATGTTGAAGCCGACCGAGAGGCCGCCGGCCTCCTTGCAGCCGCGGTTCGCCGCCTCCATCACGCCGGGCCCACCGCCGGTCACGACCGCGAAGCCGGCCTGCGCGAAGAGCCGGCCCGCCTCTCGGGCGCCGTCATACGGGGCCGTGCCCTCGGGCGTGCGCGCCGAGCCGAAGATCGTCACCGCCGGCCGGTCGATCTCGAGCACCTTCTGGAACCCGCCGAGGAACTCGTTCGCGATGACCGCGACGTCGTTCGCGAGATCGGCGTGGGTGCGTTCGAGCACTCGCCGGTCGTCGAGCACGAACGGGCTCTAGATCTCGCGCTCGACGTAGCTGGCGCTCATCCCGAGCGTGAGCAGCACGGCGAGCACGATGTACGAGACGCCCGCGATCACCCGGTGCTGCCGGCTGACCCGGTAGTACGTCTCCGACTCGGGGTTGTTCCGGGTCTTCCAGCGCCGCCAGGACTCGAGCCCGCCGAGGACAAGGATCAGGATCAGGATCGGATTCGGCGCGACGAACGCGAGCACGACGAGCGCGGCCATCCCGACGAACCAGAGCCCGGGATGGATCGCGGCGACGATCCGGCCGCCGTCGAGCGGGCTGATCGGCGCCAGGTTGAAGAGGTTGAGGAAGAAGCCGGTGAAGCCGAGCGCGACGAGCAGCTCGGAGTCGCCGGCCTCGCCGGCGTACCAGACGAGAGCCGAGCCCAGCCCACCCACGATCGGGCCGGCGATCGCCACCTTCGCCTCGGCCCAGGCGTCGTCGGGCAGCCGCTTCAGCGTGATCAGCGCGCCGAGGAACGGGATGAAGAGCGGCGCCGAGACGGGCAGCCCCTGGCGCTTCGCCTCGATCACGTGCCCGAGCTCGTGGACGAAGAGGAGCAGGACGAAGCCGACGGCGAACTTCCAGCCCCAGAGGAGCGAGTAGGCGCCGACCGAGACGAGCATCGAGCCGGCGACCGTGAAGAGCTTGAACTTGAGGAGCGCCAGGAAGAGGAACTTCAGCTTCCAGAAGAGGAAGACGATCGCCGCAATCGGGGCCCAGAGCTTGCGGAGGACGTCCCGCGGGGTCGTCGGCTGCTTGATCGGCGTGTAGCCGACCTGCGGCTCCTCGACCTCGCGAGGGCTGTAGGGGTCGTACTGGCTCATCGCTTCAGGGTACTCGTCGTGCCACCCGTTCCTACGAACCCTGGCCGATCCACTCCTCGCCGCCCTCGTACAGCTCCTTCTTCCAGAGAGGCACCGTCTCCTTGAGCGTGTCGATCGCGTCCTTGCAGGCGGCGAGAGCGTCTGCCCGGTGGGGCGCGGAGACGGCGATCAGCACGCTCGGCTCCCCGATCCCGACAGGCCCGGTGCGGTGGTGGATCGCGATCTCGCAGAGCGTGTAGCGCGCCTTCAGCTTGGTCGCGAGAGCCGCCATCGTCTCCTCGGCCATCTCCTCGTAGGCCTCGTACTCGAGCCGGATCACCTCCCGCCCGCGCGAGTGGCTGCGCACCGTGCCCGTGAAGGTGGCGATCGCGCCGGCCTCGTCGCGGGCGACCTCGGCCACCACGGCGTCGAGCGAGAGCGGCTCGGCGCTCAGCCGGAAGCCGCCGCCGGAGACCGGCGGAATCACCGCGACCTCGTCACCCTCGGCGAGCTGCGCGTCGGCCGGCGCGTAGGCGCGGTTGACGGCGTAGAGGAGCCCAGGCGGCTCCTCGCCCAGGTCGAGCGCCGCCCAGAGGTCCGCCACGGTCGCGCCGTCGGGTAGCTCGAGCTCCCGCCGCCCGGTGCCTGCCCGCTCCCGCAGGCCGGCGAAGAGTCGGGCGGAGACCTTCACCGCCTGAGCCTATCCCGCCCCCACGGTTGACCCCGCACGGTTGCCCCGCTCGAGCTGACATGTTAGGACCGGCGCGGAGATGGCCACGACGCTGACTCGGACGAGCCTGAACGAGCAGGTCTACGAGGACCTGAAGCGTCGGCTCGTCCGGCGCGAGCTCGGGCCTGGGGCGAAGCTCAGCCTGCACGAGCTCGCGGCGGACCTCGGCGTCTCCCGGAGCCCGGTTCACCACGCGCTGACGCGGCTCGTCTCGGAAGGGCTCCTGAGCGTCAAGTCCCGGCGTGGGTACTACGTCAACCCGCTGACCGCGGCGGCGCTCGTCGAGGGCTACGACGTCCGCCGCGCGCTCGAGCTCCACGCGGCCGAGGCGGCGGTGCCCAGGATCGGAGCGCCGGGGCTCGAGCGCTTCCGCGAGCTGCTGCACTCGACCTCCGACGCCGTCTCGCACGAGGAGTGGGACAGCGCGAACGCGGCGTTCCACGAGCACCAGGTCGATCTCGCCGGCAACGCCCTCCTCTCGCGCTTCTACCGCGAGCTCTCGGTCAACCTGATGATGCAGGTGATCCGGGCGGGCCGGCTCGAGGCGGGCTCGTACCTCGCGACCGAGCACGGGGCGATCGTGGACGCGTTCGAGGCCGGAGACCTGGCTGCGGCGCAAGCGGCGATCCGGGCCCACATCGAGACCGGCCGGCAGATCGCGCTCGACGCGCTCGAGCAGGCGGGCGGCGCGCTCTAGCGGCAGCGCCTAGCATCCGTCCCGTGGCGGCGACGGACAAGCGCGAGACCGATTCCGGGATCGAGATCCGGCCCGTCTACGGCGACGGCGAGCAGCCCGGCGAGTTCCCCTACACGCGCGGGCCGTATCCGGACATGTACCGGGGCCGGCCCTGGACGATCCGCCAGTACGCCGGCTTCGCGTCCGCCGAGGAGACGAACCGGCGCTTCCGCTACCTGCTCGAGCGGGGCCAGACGGGGCTCTCGGTCGCCTTCGACCTGCCGACCCAGCTCGGCTACGACTCGGACGATCCGCACGCGCTCGGCGAGGTCGGCCGCACGGGCGTCGCGATCGACTCGCTCGAGGACATGCGCATCCTCTTCGACTCGATCCCGCTCGGCGAGGTCTCGACCTCGATGACGATCAACGCGCCCGCGTCGCTCCTCCTCCTGCTCTACGAGCTCGTCGCGGAGGAGCAGGGCGTGCCGGGGACGGCGCTCCGCGGCACCGTGCAGAACGACATCCTCAAGGAGTACATCGCGCGCGGGAACTACATCTTCCCGCCGCGGCCGTCGATGCGACTGACCACGGATCTCTTCGCCTACTGCGCGGAGCGGATCCCGAGCTGGAACACGATCTCGATCTCCGGCTACCACATCCGAGAGGCCGGCTCGACGGCCGTCCAGGAGCTCGCGTTCACGCTCGCGAACGGGATCGCCTACTGCGCCGCAGCGGTCGAGGCGGGCCTCTCGCCGGACGAGTTCGGCGCGCGCCTCTCCTTCTTCTTCAACGCCCACAACCACTTCTTCCAGGAGGTGGCGAAGTTCCGCGCCGCCCGGCGGCTCTGGGCGACGCTGATGCGCGACCGCTTCGGCGCGACGAACCCGAAGGCGCTCGCGCTCCGCTTCCACGCCCAGACCGGCGGCTCGACGCTGACCGCGCAGCAGCCGGAGAACAACATCGTCCGGGTCGCGATCCAGGCGCTCTCGGCGGCCTGCGGCGGCGCCCAGAGCCTGCACACGAACGGCTTCGACGAGGCGCTCGCGCTCCCGACGGAGCATTCGGCCCGGATCGCCCTCCGCACGCAGCAGGTGCTCGCGCACGAGGGCGGCGCCACCGACACGGCCGATCCGCTCGGAGGCTCCTACTTCATCGAGTCGCTGACGGACGAGCTCGAGGAGCGCGCGCCGCGAGCTGATCGCCCACATCGACGAGCTCGGCGGCGCCGTCGCCGCGATCGAGCAGGGCTACGTCCAGGGCGAGATCGAGGAGGCGGCGTTTCGCTGGAACGCGGACATCGAGTCGGGCGAGCGGGTGATCGTCGGCGTCAACCGCTTCGCCGAGGCGGAGGGCGAGCAGGTCGAGCTCCACCGGCTCGATCCCGAGGCCGAGCGCCGGCAGATCGAGCGGACGCAGCGAGTGCGCGGCGAGCGCGATGCCGCCACCGCCGATGCCGCTCTGGGCGAGGTCGCGCGCGTCGCGGCGAGCCCCGAGAACCTGCTCCCGCCGATGCGCGACGCCCTCCGCGCGCGCTGCACGATCGGCGAGATCTGCGACGTCCTGCGGACCGAGTTCGGGACGTTCGACGCCTCCCGGGCGTAGGGCGAACCGCCGCATGCGGATCCTGCTCGTCTCCCAGATGTATCCGAGCGCGGCCGAGCCCGATCTGGGCGTCTTCGTCGCCGAGCTGGAGCGCGAGCTCGTCTCCTTCGGGCACGAGGTGGAGCGGGCTGTCCTCGACACGCGCCGCGGCGGCCCGCTGCGCCACCTGCGCCTCGCCGCGGCGACGGCGCGCGCCGCCCGCCGGTTCCGGCCCGACGTCGTCTACGCCCACTTCCTCGTCCCGACCGGGCTCTGGGGCGCCCTGCTCGGGCGCGCCCCGCTCGTCGTCACGGCGCACGGCCAGGACGTCGCGAACATCGGCGCGATCCCCGGAGTCCGGGCGGCGACGGCGCTCGTCGTCCGCCGGGCGAGCACGGTCGTCGCGGTCTCGGAGTACCTCCGCGGGCTCCTCGAGGCCCGCGTTCCCGAGGCCCGAGGGAAGACCGAGGTGATCGACTGCGGGGTCGACCTGGAGCGGTTCCGCCCCCTGCCTCGCGCGGAGGGCCCGCACCCGGCCTTCCTCTGCGTCGGAGCACTCTCCGAGCGCAAGAACGTGATTCGGCTCGCGCGGGCGTTCGAGCGGCTCGGCGAGGGGTCGCTGACCTTCGTCGGGGACGGGGGGCTCCGCTCGGAGCTCGAGGGCCGGCCGGGCATCCGGCTCGCCGGGCGCGTCGCGCACGACCGCATTCCGGAGTACCTCGCGGCCGCCGACGTCCTCTGCCAGCCGTCGCTCGTGGAGCCGTTCGGCCAGGCGACGCTCGAGGCGCTGGCCTCTGCCCGCACGGTCGTGGCGACCCGGGTCGGCGGGCCGCCGGAGTTCGTGCCGGAAGGTGCGGGCGTGCTGGTCGATCCCGAGGACGAGGACGCGCTCGTCGAGGCGCTGCGAGCAGCGGCGGCGCTACCGACGCCGAACCCCGCAGCCCGCGCAGCCGCAGAGGCGCACGGCCTTTCTACGCAGGCGCGTCGGGTGGAGGCTGTGCTCGAGCGAGCCGCTCGAGGTCGCTCAGCCTGAGCTCGACGAGCGGCCGCACCGCCTCCTCGAGCCCCGCCTCGCGGGCGACGGCGAGCGCCTGCTCGTAGCTCTCCCGCGCCTTCTCCGGCGCGACGCCTTGCTTCAGCCGGTTGTCGCCCGTGACGAGCAGCTTCTGAATCCTGAATCGCGCGCCCTCGTCGGCCATGGGCGTAGCGTAGTCGGGAGCGATTGCGTTGTATCTCCGGTGACCGCGCCCACGTGCACCGCAACCGTTCGCGTCCTGATCGCGGACGACCATCTCCTCTTCGCCGAGGCCCTAGAGGCGATCCTCGGCACGGAGCCATCGCTCGAGGTCGTCGGCCGCGCTGCGGACGGCCGCGAGGCGCTCGCCCTCGCGCGCAGCCTCGCGCCCGACGTCGTCCTGATGGACATCAGCATGCCGGTGATGGACGGCTTCGAGGCCGCCGCCGAGATCGCGAAGCTGCCGAGGCGGCCCGCAGTGCTGATGCTGAGCGGCTCGAACGCTCCCCAGGACATCGACCGCGCGCGCCGCTCGGGCGCGAGCGGCTACGTCACGAAGGACGCGATCGCGGCCCGGCTCGTCGCCGCGATCCGCGCCGCCGCGACCGCGTAGCCGGCTCGGAGGCGCTGCTACCCTGGCGAGTCGATGATCTCCGTCGTCGCCGTCTTCCACGTCCTCGTCTCCGTCGCCCTGCTGACGCTGATCCTGATGCATTCGGGTCGCGACGCGGGCATGGGCGGGATGGGCTTCACCCCGGCCTCGCAGGGCGGGACGCACATCGTGGAGCGGAACCTGACCCGGCTGACGGTCGTCGTGGCGGTGGTGTTCTTCCTCGACACCGTCCTGCTCTACCGGCTGCTCGCCTGACGCCGGTACACTGCTTCGCCCCGCGCTGGTGGCGGAATTGGTAGACGCGCAAGGTTGAGGGCCTTGTGGCCTTAGGGCCGTGGAGGTTCAAGTCCTCTCCAGCGCATGCGGGTAGACGGCTCCTGAGAGGGAGCCGTTTCTCTAGACGTAGAGCGCCGAGAGCTGCGCAGGGCTGAGATTGCCGCCGCTCAGGACGAGCGCGACCCGCTGTCCACGTAGCCGCTCGCGCAGCTGAAGCGCGGCGGCGAGGGAGGCGGCGCCCGCAGGCTCGACCAGGTTGCGCGTGTGCTCGATCAGGAGCCGGGTCGCATCCGCGAGCTCCTGCTCGCCGACGAGGACGAAGTCGTCCAGGTGCTCCCAGAGGATCCGTTGAGGCAACTCGAAGGGGACCCGCGTCGCGAGTCCCTCAGCCTGGGTCGCGCACTCATCCTCGAGTAGCGCCCGCGCCTGCCAGGAGCGGAATGCGGCGGGCGCGGCCTCGGCTTGGACGCCGATCACCTGGATCTCCGGGCGGATCGCCTTCGCGACGATGCACGCTCCGGCGGCGCCGCTGCCCCCGCCGATCGGGACGATGATCGCGTCGACCTCCGGCCGCTCCTCCAGGATCTCGAGGGTTCCGGTGGCGACGCCCGCGATCAGCAGCGGCTCGTTTCCGGAGTTGACGTAGCGGTAGCCATGCTCCGCTGCCAGCCGCTCGCAATGCTCCCGCGCTTCGTCGAAGTCCTTGCCGTGGACGATCAGCTCGGCTCCGAGCGCCTGCATCGCCGCGCGCTTGACCGGGTTCGCGCCCTCGGGGACGCAGATGCGCGCGTCCACGCCGAAGAGCCGAGCCGCGAAGGCGATCGACTGCCCGTGGTTCCCGGTCGATGCTGCGATCAGGCCGCGCCGCCGCTCGTCCCCTTCGAGCTGGGAGACGAGGTTGACCCCGCCGCGCACCTTGAACGCCCCCACCGGCTGATGGTTCTCGTGCTTGACCCACACCATGGCTCCCACGAGCACGTCGAGCGCGCCGTACGCGTAGAGCGGCGTCGGCCGCAGATGCGGGGCGATCCGCCGACGCGCCTCGAGCACGTCGGCGAGGGTGATCGGAGGCCACGCCACGGCTCATCCTCGCACCCGCTTGACGTCGTCCGGAAGGATCTCTAGCCTTCACTGCGAACATGTGTTCGACACCCACCATCCCGAGCCGAGGAGACCGACAGTGCTGACCGCCCGCCAACAGGAGATCTGGGGATTCCTGGTCGAGTACGTCGACCGGCATGGCTATCCCCCGACCGTGCGCGAGATCGGCGAGGCGGTCGGGCTCGCCTCCCCGTCCACCGTCCACGCCCACCTTGCGAACCTCGAGCGCGCCGGACTGCTGAAGCGCGACCCCTCGAAGCCGCGCGCCCTCGACCTCGTCGGCCATCGTCGCGCCTCGCTCGCCGACGAGCCCGCCCGCGAAGCTGCGCTCCCGCGGCTGCCGCTGCTCGGCCAGATCGCCGCCGGCGGCCCGCTGCTCGCCGATCAGAACGTCGAGGACATGCTCGGCGTCCCCGAGCCGCTCGGCAGGAACGCCGACTTCCTGCTCCGCGTCAAGGGCGAGTCGATGGTGAACGCTGGGATCCTCGACGGCGACATCCTGGTCGTCCAGCGAGCCCAGGACGCGCGCAACGGCGAGATCGTGGTCGCGCTCGCCGGCGACGACGAGACCGCCGACGAGGCGACCGTCAAGACCTTCTACCGCGAGGCCGGCCGCATCCGGCTCCAGCCCGAGAACGACGCGCTCGAACCGATCTACGCGAACCACGTCGAGATCCTCGGCCGCGTGACGGGAGTCTTCCGGAGCCTCTGATGCCGCTCGCCTTCCTCAACCGCACGCTCGACCAGGAGCTCGCCGCGATCGCGCGCGGCGCCAGCCTCGAATGCCTCGTCTGCGGCGAGTTCCTGCTCCAGCGCCCGGCTGCCCGCGCCTGCCTCGAGTGCGGCACGCTCCTCTGCGACGGCCTCGAGGTGCCGCAAACGGAGCTAGAATTCGTGGCGCAGGCCGGGTGACCGCGAGCCGCCGCTGACTTTCGAGCCGGCGGAAGCTCGAGGAAAGTCCGGACACCACAGGGCAGGACGCTGGGGAAACCCCAGGGGGCGAAAGCCGACGGAAAGTGGAACAGAAAGCAAACCGCCGCTCAGGCGTTCTCCGGAGGGCAGTCTTCGAGGCTGGGGCGGTAAGGGTGAAACGGTGGGGTAAGAGCCCACCAGCGCCGCGGTGACGCGGCGGCTCGTCAAACCCCGTCCGGTGCAAGGTGAAGCAGATCCCGCCGACGCGGCCCGCCGAGGGATCGGGTACACCGCTCGAGCCGTAGGGCAACCTCCGGCCTAGATGGATGGTCACCCAAGACAGAATCCGGCTTACAGGCCTGCTAACGAAAAGCCCTGCACTCGCGGGGCTTTTCTATGCGTGCCCGCAACAGCGTGCATCCCTGTGCATCGCCTGTGAATCCGTCCGGCGGGGTCGACGCCCTCTTTTCGTTCAGTAGGGTGGATTGCGTGCGCGTGACGAGGGAGTCCCGCGGGAGGGTTGGCCGGCGCGGCCTGATTG